>NZ_JBIOOS010000002.1:0-53631 GCF_051712325.1 Enterococcus sp. DIV1315a | reverse complement strand
ATAAGATCCCTCTTTTCTTAATTAAAAATTGATCTATTAATCTATTTAGTAAGCGTTCTTTTTTTAAGAATACCAAAACATTATTTAAAATAAAGCAATTTTTATTTTTAGTAGTAAGATAGTAAAGTAGTAAGATAGTAAAGTAGTAAGATAGTAAAATAGTAATGTAGTAAGATAGTAGAATAGTAAGATAGTAAAGTAGTAAAGTAGTAAAATATTTTGATTTTTTATTAAATGCGTCTAAAAATCCTTTTGTAGAAAGGTTAATATCACTCTATTAAAACAATTTGATAGTAAGATAGTAAAATAGTAAAGTAGTAAGATAGTAAAATAGTAAGATAGTAATGTAGTAATGTAGTAGAATAGTAAGATAGTAAAATAGTAAATTTCATAAATATTATTTGTAGTAAGAAAATATTTATGTTATACTATTTGTAGTAAGAAAATATTTATGAAATGAGGAGTCATTGTATGGTTAAAAAAATTGTATTTGGAAATTTCAAAGGTGGCGTTGGCAAGACTACTAATTCTGTAATGGTAGCGTATGAATTAGCTAAAAAAGGTTTTAGAGTTTTAGTTTGTGACTTAGACCCACAAGCAAATTCAACGCAATTGTTGCGAAGAACATATGGATTACAAAATAATAAAGAACTACCTATAAAAGAAACGATGATGGTAGCAATTCAAGAAGGAAATTTAGGCAAAGCTGTTGTAAATGTAATGTCTAATTTGTATTTATTGCCTTCACACAAAGACTTTGTTAATTATCCTGATTTTCTTGAGCTAACAATTATGCCGACAGAGAAAAACTACAAAGAGAGACGAATAGCTTTTTTTAGTGAATTACTTAAACCAATTGAAAATGATTATGATTACATTATATTTGATGTTCCTCCTACACTTTCAGTATTTACCGATACAGCTCTTTATTCTTCTAATTACATTGTAATTGTTTTGCAAACGCAGCAACGTTCCCTTGATGGTGCAGAAGCATTTTGGGAATACTTGCAAACCTTGTATGATACTTATAGAAACATTGATTTTGATATTGCTGGGGTACTTCCAGTGCTGTTGAAAAACGATTCTGGAATTGATAATCAAATAATTAAAGATGCCAAAGACGCTTTTGGTGATGAAACTTTGTTTAATACAATTGTTAGACACATGGAACGGTTAAAACGTTATGATCGTAAAGGTATATCAGAAGAAGGATATACGGAATTATATGATTTTCATGATAGAAAAGTTCATGAATTGTATAACAAATTATCTGATGAAATAATTGAACGAACAGAAGGGACGACTGCTAATGAGTAAGTATACATTTCATAAGGATCCTGAACGTAAACAATCAAAAGAAATTAAAGCAACTGAAATTTCAGAGCCTGAAACTACTTTTGATTTAAGTAGTTTTTCAAAAGAAGAAAGTTCAGCAAGTGATTCAGGATCAAAACGAATTGGACGACCTGCTAAAAATAAAGTATATAGTACAATTAGGATACAAAAGAGTAACATCAATAGAATAAATGCGTTTCAGAATACTTTAGATTTTGAAACACAAGACGACATTGTATCGTTCATGTTAGATAGATTAGATAACACATTAGAACCAGAACAACGTACAATGTTTGAAATGTATATGAAAGCTTATGAATCACGAGACAAAAAGAAACAAAAATAAAAGATACTGTTTAATAAAATAAAAACACAAGAAATGCTGTTCAAACATTGCTCTTGTGTTTTTATTTTTTGTAGTAAAATAGTAAGATAGTAAAAAAGTATTTTCATTCAATAATTTTTTTAGTTCGTCTGTGATGTTCTAAGTGTAGTAAATAATCGTCTTGCAATTTTAGAAGGTCAGAATAGACCTGATCCATAGTCTTACTGGCCGACAAAGAAAGAGAGTAAATAAATGAGATAGGAAGTGTTTCAATTTTTTTGTTGCGAGTAATCCAAGAAGAGACAGTTCCTTGAGAGAAAGCATGTAATTCACAAAACTCTTCTACAGTAATCCCTAGTTGCCTTATAATGTATGCGTTGATAGGGTGTGGATATACAAAGGTTTTTCTAGGCATGATGGGTAAGTTTCCTTTCTTAAGTTATTAATGCATTTGCAGTAATATTGTACTAAAAAACATGCAATAAGGGAAGGGCATAGCTGTTTCTTTTTTGTTGACCTTCTTTAATAATGTGTTATACTAATAATGCGGAAGACATAAGTTCGATATGAACAGCACAATAGCCCAAACCTCGTCACAGGTTTGGGCTATTTTTTTCGTCTTGCGGATAGACGTGTGGGCTAGGACAACTTGCATGGTTATCTGCTAATCATCTAACCAATGGTCAACTAGTAAGATAACTAGACCCACAAAAAGCGGGGCGATAACCAAAGACATAAGTTCGTACATAAACAGCACCCCCAATCGGGGCAAGTTGCCGCAATAAGTATAACATAAATTCGAATATACCTATACAGTAGTAAATCTTCAGTTTTTTACTTCAACTTTTAGCTCTCTTTTTAGTGCGTATACTCGTTTACATAACGAGCATTTGTACTTACCTGAATCGCTTGACACTCTGCTCGCAAGACACCCACACGTACACTGAACGTATGCAACGCCACTTATTTTATTGTTGTCTTTAATCACTGCACCCTGGTAGTTAAATTTCTTCATAAAATTCTCCATCATCGTAATAATCTTTCATAAAAGCATCAATTGATTCTTGTTCTTCATCTGATAATTCTGGAAGTCCGACGTCTCCAAAAGGATTTTCCAATGTATCTAGGCGTCACTGGAACATCCGTACAGAAAATAGCGGTAGTGAGACATGAAAAAAACAAGAAATACTGTTAAATCAACGTTTCTTGTTTTTTTCTTTTTCTCTTCAGAAATATTCTTCTGGAACATTCGTGCAGAAAATAGCGGTAGGATTTAAAACACGAACATTTTAGTTTTATTGTGTATTTAAAGGACGCAAATGTCCATTTTTCAAGGAAGGATCATATCGAAAAGAGTATTTACCAACAAAGTTAATATGCTCAAAGAGAAGTGGTGATAATTTATTGATTTTCTCTTCTGAACAATCAAATCCTTCTACACGCATTTGGTCAATTACTCTTTCTAAATAGAGCGTATTCCAATAAATAATTGCATTTGTCACAATACTAAGAGCAGTCAATTGCTCTTCCATTCCGTCAATATAGGTTTGATATAGTTTGCCCTTTTTCCCATAAAATATGTGGCGACATAATGTATGCCTTGCTTCTCCTTTATTCAGCTGTTCTAAAATCTGTCTTGCATAAATCTCATCAGAAATATAGCGCAATTGGTGCTTTGTTTTGTATACTTTTCCATATTCAATAATGGCTTTCCCTAGCTCTGTTGGTTGACCATTTCGTTGAAGTGCTTTTGTTAACTCTGTCGCATTCACTTTTCCTGACTTTAAAGAACCTGCTACTCGAAGTATTTCGTCCCAGTTTTTTTCTATTCGAGTAGTGTTTATTTTGTTTTGAGAAACTTCATTTAACATTTTATAGTCTGCAGTTAAGTCTATTCGCCAAAGTTTTGTTCCGTGATTGTTTGCAATTCGTGGGCTAAATTGGAAGCCTAACAATCCAAAAAGTCCAAATACCAAATCACTATACCCGGCTGTATCTGTCATGATTTGTTTTGGTTCTAAGCCACTTGTTTGATTTAAAAAACCATCCAATAAGTACAAAGAATCACGCAATGTTCCTGGAACAACCATTCCATGAAAGCCAATATATTGATCAGAAACAAAGTTGTAAAATGTGATTCCACGACCGCGGCCAAAATATTTTGGATTACTTCTAGAATATAGGGAACGTTGTGGTGTGGTATAACGAATACCGTCGGCCGAAGCCATTTGATTATTTCCCCATACAAGAGAAATAGGAAGTTTTTTGTATGCAGAAATAATTTTTTTATTTGTTGCTGACAGTGTATCCAATCGAACATATTGGTGATTGACGTACATTAGCCGATCATATTTTAAACTCTCGATTCCTTCTTTAGATACTGGAGAAAAGCCAATATTACAGGCTTCTGCTAAAAGTACTGCTAGAACACTAATATCTAGGTGATCCATACGCGTATTCGATTCATTAATATGGTGGAAACAGGAGGTTAAATCAAGTTGTTGATTTACCTCCAATAATAAATCTGGAAGATCAATTTTGGGCATTAATGCTTTTACGCGATTTTTGAACTGCTTATCTTCCTTATTTTCACGTGTTTTTCGGAGTTTAGACACGATAATTTTATCTTTGTTATCCTGTTTTTCAATTCTAGCCATTTCAGAATGGGGCCATTTTTTTACTGTTTCGTTATATGACAGACTTAGATCTTCTTCTAATTGCTTTATTGCTTCAACAGAAGAGCTAGGTAATTCCAATTGAGAGAGTAAACTTTCTTTTTGCTGTTCCCACGTCTCTTTGCTGATTAAACAACTCATTGGATCAATGAACTTTTCACTTTTAGGTACAAATATATCATGTTTATTCAAGCTTTGGATTAGTAACTCAATACCTAGAATAAGCATACTTTGATTGACTTCATTAGGGTTATAGTGAATATAATAAGCCCATTTCTTTGGTATATGATTTTCAACAGATTCAAATTGTCTAAAGGTGATTGGTTTGGGGAATCTACGTTGAATTAAGCACCACACTGCCATACAATCTTCACCATAGTGGCCATTTTCTATTGTTAATGTTTCAATAATCAAAGGAATAAACTTTCGAATTTTACGATAGGATTGAATTAATTCTGCGATTGCAATAGGTTCTTGTTCATTTTTAACAAGTTTCTTTACTTGAAATACCGCATTTACAATATCCTCTGCTGGATATTGGTCAAACACTCGGCTTCGCAGACAATCAATTTCAATAGAATCGTCTAAAAGTAGTTCAACTATTTCAGATAGAGTAAATGCTGCACGATCCAAATCTTTTAACGTTCGTAAACGCTCTTTTGATTCTTTATTTTTTGCTCGTCTAAAAATTGACTCATAATACTTTATTAAAGCTGTAAGCAATTCGTCTGTAGCAATCTTTTCATACTCATACACAAAAGCAACTAAAAGGGCTAATTTTTTCTGAATACTCATTCTTTGAATAAGGCTTGATTTGGCTTTAAAAGCGTAGGTAGCTAAATGCTTTACTTTTCCTTCAGGGATAGTTGAGAAATCCCATTCACTCGTATGAAACTGCTGGAATTCCTTTAATCGATGAAAACCACGAGTGATTTCTTTCCTACCTTCATCAATTAAAGGAGCTCGTAAAATATCCATTTTAGTGAATGCCCCTTGAACAGGCACACCCATAAGACTAAGTAAATTTAATAACTTCTCTGACTCTTCTTCAGAAGGTATAAGAGAGAGTTGCTTCATCAATTGATCTTCTGCTTGTTCAACAATTTTGGAAATAAAACGTTGAAATATGGATACACCTGGAAGTAATATTTTTTCTTCTAAACATTTTTTCAATAGCATATCTGAGAGCATTTCAGTTGTTTCAGTCGTATGTGAAGCACGAGATAAAAGCCAATCATATAGAAATTTCTGGCAATCAGAGTCTTGAAAATTTCTATACGAATAGCGCTCTTTGATCAATTGTGCATGTTGACTGATTGTCATTTTTCTAGAATAAGAATCAAATTCACGGGGATCAATAGATAATTGATTAGCCAGGTATATTATTACTTCTAACGGTATTTTTGAAAAATCAGTAAAAAAAGTTCCTAAAAATCGTACTGTCCCTAGCTGTACAGCAAACCCGAGTTTAGTAGAAGGTAATCTCATTTCATTAATAATTTCTTTATCAAAATCAGTTAACTGGAAGTATAATTGCAATTGTTCTTCCGAAGGAGCACCCACAAACGTACCAAAAATTTTTCCTTTTTTCATTTAAGCCTCCAAACTTTCCAAAAACTATAGGTTTTTAGAATCTAATTTGTCTATTTTGAGTTCTTGATTTGTCCGCATTTCCAGTTTTCAAAAACTCATTATAAAAAAGTTTATAATAAACCGTTGCCAAAAAGAAGAGAATTCTTCATAATAAGCAAGAATATAATTTGGAGGGGATTTATATGATTATTGGTTATGCTAGGGTATCAAAAGACGATCAAAATTTAGATCGTCAAATTGATCAGTTAAAAAATTTTGGTACAGAGAAGATTATTAAAGAAAAATATACAGGTACAAAAAGAAACCGCCCAGGAATTGAGCAGCTTCTTCAGACGATTCGAAAAGAAGACAGTGTTGTAGTAGAAAGCATTTCTAGACTCGGACGTAATACTTTGGATATTTTGAACTTGATTCAAGAATTGGATCAAAAACAAATTCAATTTGTTTCTCTCAAAGAGAATATGAATACTTCAACACCCACGGGGAAGGCCATGTTACAAATGATGAGTGTGATCGCAGAATTAGAACGGAATCTTTTGGCTGATCGAGTCCGTGAAGGAATCGAAGCTAGTAAAAAAAGAGGGGTAGCGATTGGCCGTCCTAAAATTCCACAAAAGAAACTAGATATTGCAGTTCGAATGTACAAAAGTGGAGATTATTCAATCAAAGAAATTATTGAAACAAATCAGATATCTACAGGAACCTTTTACCGTGAAATTAATCGTTTAAAACTAAAAAAAATGAAAAAAGAAGCGAACAACCAACTTTACTCTTAAGTTAGTGTTCGCTTCCAATCGAAACTTACTATATAAACGTCTCTGTACTCTCTAAATCACGAAATTATAGTTATCAAAAATTTTATTTTTGATAACTATAATCAGCTAAAATCATTATACTTTTAATTTTTATTTATTTCCGCTTTTACGTTATTCGGAACTTCATTTTCTTTGATTTGAGTAGGTGCATTCACTCTTTTTTTACTTACTTCTGCTTTTATATATGATCCAGGCTCAAATGGCTTTGGATCTTTTCCTGAAATCTCAAAATTCATTTTTTGCTTGTCACCATTCTCTTTTACAAAAATAACCGTATATTTATAAGAGTAGCTATCTGCTACTTCTTTTCCATCCATATCTTTTGTTGGTACCTTAACAGGAACTTCTGATGGAGAGACAGCATAGGCTGTGGAAGTCTTGTATGTGTCATTGTAATAATTAAATCCAAAATAGCCTCCAATGCCTAGTATAAAAATACCTATTAATCCTAAAATTTTACCCATAAATTACACCTCTTTATAATTTTAATTTATTTTATCATCTATTAACTTATAGACGCCATTTAAATACCTTACATTATTGTCACTTTTTAATGAGTAAAAAACTATTGAGAAAAATAAAATATAAAAACGAACAAACATATAAAAATATTTCTGTTCGTTCGCTTTTATAACGCTATTTTCTGTACAGATGTTCCAGTGACCCCATCTACTGCAGACCACTTCAAAAAGTTATGAATTTTAATATGGCGTATGTGGGGTACATGGTAAATTTATGGAGCGAGATATAGAAAAACAACTTCAAAGTGCTAGCGCTTTAAATATAATCATTAATGCTATAAGCCTATGGAATACGGTATATCTTCAAAAAGCTTATGATCATTATGTTAAAGAACAACCAAAAATTGAAAAATATATGACTTACACTTCCCCAATTATATGGAATCATATTAATCTTCTTGGAGAGTACAAAATTGACTTGTTATCTAAACCCAACAAGTTAAGAAGCTTAAACACAGAAAATTATTTAGACTAAAACGTTGATAGATCAGGGCAAAAATCTCTTAAAGGGATTTTTGCCCTCTTTGCGGCGATGAGGCCTATTCTAACGGTTCCTGAGAGTGTTTAAACAACCACATTAAAGTATTGAAACGAAATGCGTATGGCTTTAGAAGCTTCTTTAACTTCAAGCTAAGAATTCTATTAACCCTAGGAACCACCCTTTTCAATCCCATGAAAAAGAACAAGCCTGCAGAAAAATAATCTCTTCTGCAAACTTGTTCTTCCTTGACACTATTCTATTATTTTTTCTTCACCAAAACTAGTTGACAATGAGCCCATTATTAAAATGTTAATCGTTCGTTTCAAATTTAACCTTGTGTTTATTCTAACGATTTACTTTTTTCCTAAAATAAAGGTAACCACCGGTGCTAACACTCAATAATACACCTATTGACGTCAACCACACTGCTTTTTGTTCTCCTGTTTTTGGTAAACTGCTCTTTTGTGTAGTTAGATTTTCAGATTTAGCTGGGTGGTTGAAGTTATTAGGAGTTGTTGGATTATGGATACTGATTTTTTTGTATTTATCGTCTGTCCGTTCATAAACATAAGTGACTGTTTGAGGTTCGTCTGTAAATGTTCCTGTTGCCGAGCCCTGAATTTCTTTAAAAGTATAGCCAGAGATCATTTTTTGAGTACTTGTGTATGCTTCGCCAATATTACCTGATAATGTCTCCGTCGCACTTACTTCATTTCCAGATTCATCTACATATTTAACCGTTACATCTGCACCTTCTACAACATCTTTTGTATAAACATAAGTGACTGTTTGAGGTTCGTCTGTAAATGTTCCTGTTGCCAAGCCCTGAATTTCTTTAAAAGTATAGCCAGAGATCATTTTTTGAGTACTTGTGTATGCTTCGCCAATATTACCTGATAATGTCTCCGTCGCACTTACTTCATTTCCAGATTCATCTACATATTTAACCGTTACATCTGCACCTTCTACAACATCTTTTGTATAAACATAAGTGACTGTTTGAGGTTCGTCTGTAAATGTTCCTGTTGCCGAGCCCTGAATTTCTTTAAAAGTATAGCCAGAGATTATTTTTTGAGTACTTGTGTATGCTTCGCCAATATTACCTGATAATGTCTCCGTCGCACTTACTTCATTTCCAGATTCATCTACATATTTAACCGTTACATCTGCACCTTCTACAACATCTTTTGTATAAACATAAGTGACTGTTTGAGGTTCGTCTGTAAATGTTCCTGTTGCCGAGCCCTGAATTTCTTTAAAAGTATAGCCAGAGATCATTTTTTGAGTACTTGTGTATGCTTCGCCAATATTACCTGATAATGTCTCCGTCGCACTTACTTCATTTCCAGATTCATCTACATATTTAACCGTTACATCTGCACCTTCTACAACATCTTTTGTATAAACATAAGTGACTGTTTGAGGTTCGTCTGTAAATGTTCCTGTTGCCAAGCCCTGAATTTCTTTAAAAGTATAGCCAGAGATCATTTTTTGAGTACTTGTGTATGCTTCGCCAATATTACCTGATAATGTCTCCGTCGCACTTACTTCATTTCCAGATTCATCTACATATTTAACCGTTACGTCTGCACCTACAGCAATTTTTTTGTAAAAGTATCTCACTGAACCAGATAGATTTGGATTGCCTGCTGAACCATAGTTAGCTCCCAAAAAGTTGAAAGTTCCTGATTCGCTTCCTTCAACATGGTCAAGTTGATACCCTGATATTTGTTGACTTTGAATATTGTATGTTGCTCCACCTTCGCCCGCTACATAATTCACGGGTGATAAAACATTATTTGTATCTACCTCTAAATATTCAACTTTGACAGGCCCAACATAAAGTAAGTATACTGAACGCCACGATCCGTTATCAGATGGATATTGAATAGCAACTGAATTATAATTACCAACTCCAGGTATGAATGATATTGTATTATATATCATATTTTTGGCAGATGGATCTTGTGACCAATATGGGTAATTATAAAACTGCATATCCTGAGTACCTTCGTACAATGAACTTTGGCTTAAGTCAGCTTCCCATCTGCTCATAGAACCATTATAAAGGGCCTCGGGGTATCCATATTGATTTGCTGCTTGAACATTATTACTAAACATGAATGGCCAAATCAAAGCAAAACTCATAATTAACCCCAAATATTTTGATTTTTTCATCTTATTCCTCCATTTCTTTTTTTATATTATATGCAAATGTTTGTATATAATCAACTACTAGCTCTGTTGCAAAGTTTTTCAACAAGGCTCCTATATTAGAAATACGGACAGATTGTTCTCTATAATCTAGTATAGGGGGTACGGGATCAATGGTACGAAAAGTTGCGCTTTGTAAATAAAAACGAACAATAGAAACCATATCAAAAAGCTCTATTTATTTTTGGCATGTGTCAAAAATGTTAAAACAGGATTTTGATACATGAAATCATGGGTTTTCATCGTATGTGAGAAAGTAAGCATTTTGAAACATGATTAAAAGACGAACAATACTAACAATTTATTGGTTTTTATCTGTTAATAAATCCGAATATATTTTTTTCTGATTTTTTTATAAATGCTGATATATCAATATTTAGCAAACATAAAATAATTATAGCGCAACTTTTAGCTCTCTTTTTAGTACGTATACTCGTTTACATAACGAGCATTTGTACTTACCTGAATCACTTGACACTCTGCTCGCAAGACACCCACACGTACACTGAACGTATGCAACGCCACTTATTTTATTGTTGTCTTTAATCACTGCACCCTGGTAGTTAAATTTCTTCATAAAATTCTCCATCATCGTAATAATCTTTCATAAAAGCATCGATTGATTCTTATTCTTCATCTGATAATTCTGGAAGTACGACGTCTGCGAAAGGATTTTCCAATGTATCTACTGCAGACCACTTCAAAAAGTTATGAATTTTAATATAGCGTATGTCATAAAAATCAATTTGAAAATCTCCAATTAAAACAACATCAAATTCATCCATGCCACGAAAAACTCCGAAAACATGAGGTTTTACACGACCATATTCGTCTAACGAATTTAATTGAATTTCTAGCACTTTATTTTGTTTAATTGAGCGATCTAATAAGTATTCTATTTGTACTTGAGATTGCTGTGGCAGTCTTTCAACCTCTCGTGCATTAAATTCATCCGTTTCTTTGATTGCTGCTTGCAATTCACCTAGAGGAAATGCAGTTGGCCATTTCAACTGAAATGGGCGATCTATATAATCATTATAAGGTGTAAATTCTTTTTTAGTTTTCTTCATTTGTTAACCTCCAAGACCGACGTTACCACCTGCATGACCACCAACTAAGCCCGAACGATTCACAGCTGTTGCTCCATCTAAAAGAGAAGAAGCATGTATCAATGCTTTAAAGCCAAATTTTTGACGTATTTTATCAATCAAATAATCCAACTGATTATCTACAATTTGTTCTTCAGGAACAGAAAAAAGATCTAACTGAAGGGTAGTATCCCAAACCAGCTTTCCAAAGGAAACGCCTAAATTACGAATGTCTATTCCAGGAACATAGTTTTCTCGAAAAAGCTTTAAAACATGCTCGGTTAACACTTTTGTGTTGTTGCTACGAGCGATTTTAAGCTGTTTTCGCCAACCAGACCTGCCCAGTCCATCAACTTGTCCTTTAGAATAACCAACAAAAATTGAAACACACTCAGTTTGACAGTTTGAATTTCTCAACCTGGTTGCTACCTGGTCTGAAAGTTCCTTCAGCACTAATTCAATTTGATCTCTTCTTGCGTAATCTCTAGGTAATACCTGACTATTTCCAAAAGACTTTTCTTTAGCAACTTGTCTTTTTTCTCCTAAAAAACTTCGATCAATACCCCAAGAATGAGCGTACAGCTGGAAACCCATGACACCAAAACGTTGTTTTAAAATGTACGGATCTGCATGTGCTAAATCATAAATCGACTCAATTCCTGACATCTTTAAACGAGCTGCCATACGCTTGCCAATCCCGCAAAATTCAGTGATAGGGGAGATCGCCCAAACTTTTTCTTCTACGTTTTCGTATCGCCATTCTGCAACAAAACCTGGTGTATTTTTTGCTTCGTTATCTAGGGCCAGCTTTGCTAACAATGGGTTATCTCCAATGCCAATCGTGACGTATAGCCCCATATGGTTATAAATGACACGTTGAATAATTTTGGCCAATCGATAAGCAGTATCACAATTAAAATACTTCAGAGAAGCAGTTATATCAATGAAGCTTTCATCTACACTAAAAACAGAATGGTCTTCATCTGCCACAAACCGTTTGAGCAGATTATTAATTTCACTATTTCTCTTCATATATAAATTCATTCTTGGTGGAACAATAAGCAATTTTGGGTGATCAGGCACTTCATCTTTACGAGTCACATTAGAAATTCCCAGGACTTTTTTTGCCATTGGCGAAGCAGCAAGCACTAATCCGCCTGCATTATCCGTACCACTCATTACTATAAGCATTGTTTTGAGGGGATCTAAGCCACGTTCTACACATTCTACGCTCGCGTAAAAGGATTTTACATCGATACATAAAACATCTCGCCGAGGTTCTTTGGAATAATCAAATTTCATGCAAAAAACCGTCCTTTCGAGTTACATTATACGAACTAACGTTCTGTTTTGCAACAACAAAATTTCAGTTTTCCGAATTATTTTAAATTTAAAGTAGCTCAGAAATCTACAGTCATTATTTTTTTAGTTTGTTTTTAACGCTCAAGTAGATATCAACCAACCAGTAAATAATTGTAATTAATACTATTACTTTTAGAAAGTTCACCATGAATACTAGATTGAATGCGTATTTTAACCACAAAAGCCATAATATAATCGCGATAACTACTTTTCCAAAGGTATTCAATTTCCTAAGCAATAACCAATGTAAGAAATCTTCTCCTTTGTTTTTAGTAGCTCTATATTCTTCTAGAATATTTTTTTTCATGTTTAAACCTCCTTTTTCTCATCTTATATTAACATATATGCAATTGCATGTTAATATAAATATAATGAAAAAGAAAGGAGGTAGTTTTCTTATGAAAAAATTAGCACTAGGTTCATTGCTTTTAGTTGCTCTAGGTGTTATCGGGACATCTTTTGCTTTAACTACTGAAGTAAAACAAGAGGCTGGATATGGACATCCTCTTATTGATCACAAAATTTAAGTCAAGAAAGTCGTAACCTTTATTACTATTAATAATAGGTTACGACACTTCAATGTATTCGTTAATATATTTACTGTTTTGATCCTTACCTTTATCCGTTAGTAATTCTTCAGTGTAAATTTCTTCTATTTTAAGAAGTAGTTTAAATTTCTAGTTCTTATATATTTTAAATCTAACACATAAAAACTAGAAATTTAACTTAACCTCAATTTAAAATAATATCAAGTAAATCACTTCTTAAGCTTTTAATTCTATCTTTATCCTCAATTTTTATCACATTACATTGGTATTGATAAAAGTTCCTCTTTCTTTTTTTTTGTATTCTTCTCCAGAACACACTGCTTTTAATTGTTGTAATATGGCATTATAGCTATACGATGCTACTCGATTACTTATTATATTAGGGTTAGTTTCCAATAAAATAAATTCTAAGCATATCTGTAATTCGAAGATTGTTCGCATAAAGATATCTGCATTTTCTGCCTGTTTATTATTTAAAAGAAGTGAAAATCCTTTCCATCTCACCATAAGTTTCCTAAACATTTTAAACAGATTTTCATTTATTAGATACCATTCACATAGTCTTTACTAGTCAATATCACTTATATATCAGTAGTACTGTTATAAATCAAGACTCCTTACAAATGAAGAAAGAAGCCTTATTCGCTATATAGTTGCATGAGGCCTCTTTCTTCCAATACTTTTGTTTAATTCTTAAATACATTATGCTGATATATACCAAACTTTCCCTATTACGTAAGAGTAAGATTAACTACCCTTTTCTCTTTGATTTGGATGCTATAACCTTTAAATTTTAGTTTATTAATAGTAGGTTTAATTTTCTCTAAAGCTTTGTCTACATTTTCTAAATTTGTTTCTCGTAAATCATTGTATATTTCATTATAAACAATAATTTCTTTAGTTGTAAAATCGACATCAATTAGGAGTACATTATTTAAAATCATTAAGTATTCAACATAATTTTTTGAATATATTAATTCCAACGCTTCCCAATAACTTTCATCCCAGTCGTAATTGTACCACTCGTTTTTCATTGAAAGAAAAGCTAAAAAATAATATCCTTTCTTTTTGCCATCTGTAAAGTCTTCGGAATTCAAATCTAAGCTATTATACATTCGTCCGAGTTTATAAAAATTAATAGATAAATAATATTCTAAAAAATATATTTTTTGACTAAAGTCAAAATTATATTTGTTTAAAATAGCAAACCACTCATCACGAATCTCACTATCTTTCATTCCTGCATATTTAAATCTTATGTTGTTCTCAGCACCTACAATAAAATATATCAACGATGAATCTTTGTCATCATAAATGTTTTCCAATGCCTTATCTAATAGATTCTCTTTTTGTTTTGTTTCCATTCTGTTGTATTTGGTCGATACAAAATAGTAAAAGTCATCATTCAAATTGCCACTTTCCACCATTTCTTTTTTAAGGTCTGGGCTATTTAAAATTAATGTGGCATCATTCTCTGTTAGTTTTTTTACTACTTCATAAAGATAATATCCTTGTTTATTTTTTATAAATGCTTTTGGATACCCCTCTGTCTCACTTAAAATTTCTTTTATGGTTTTGAGGTCCTCATCAGCTATACATTCATTCAAGTCCATTCCTTTTAGTAATTCCATATATTTCAGTGGATAAAATAAATACAAATATATGATTGCTAATTGTTGATCTATTTGTACATAATATTTTTTATTTTTTCGTACCAATTCTTGCTCAACATAATAATGAAACATTCTTCTTTCTCTTAAATTCCTATTCTCTTCAATAAATAAATTTATTAAATGTTGAGATACATTAGTAGATAGAAGTTCATTAAGATCTTCAAAGTAATTCTCCCATATATTCATAGGATACAAGCTAACTGGCAATTCAATTTTATGATTAATGATTTTTTGTAGATATTTAGATTCCATTTTTGTGATTAATGAATAGTCGCCTACAAAAATAATTGGTAATTTACCATTCAAACAGTTAAATAATTTATATGCTCCTTCTTGATTTTCCGTAGAAATTCTATCAAAATCATCTATCACTAAAACTTTTTTTTTCAAAAGAAATTTCGTTTTGTTACTGTTTAAAAACTTATAATATAGAGAATCTGATTTATACTTAAAAAACTGCCATACTGATACACCCAAAGTCACCAAGGTACATAATCCAATTATTATTTTACTGTTTAAAAATCCCGGCAAAAAATTCCAGAGATTTTCTTTAACAGCTGGTGTAACTAATATTGATAGTATGACACATCCGACAAATAATAATTTACACCCATTATATATAAATGGGTGTAATATTGTAAAAGCAATATTTATAGCAGTTCGATCATCTTTAATTGCCCATAAATTTAAATTTATAAATTTTTTTTTTGAATAGCTCTCTACTCCTTTTAAGAACTCAGTTTTCCCCATTCCCCACTCTCCATTCAAAAAGAATGTTGAATTTTGTTCTAATAATTCAGAGAAATATTTTGCACTTTCTGTCGTATCTATTTTCTTCAGAATATCTTTGTCGTCTACTTTTGTTTCTGATAACATGGTTTTTATCCCTCTTCTTCGTTTTCTTGTTGAATCCTAATATCTACTTTACTAGCTTTTTTTAGTAGCCACTGTTATAATAGTATTGAAAAGAGGACGTACTCGAAATACGTCCCCCTGTAGACCGTTTAAAGCGGTGGCAAGAATTAAAAGTCAAAATAGACCTGTCAGTCTGGCCAAAGATTATGACGGTCTATTTTTTGTTGTTTTTATCACTGATTTTTAGAATCAATGTTGCGAAAGTCATCGCAAACATTAATGCTTCAAATACAGACACATTTATTCCTTTCCAGGAGTAAAGCCAAAAATCAACATAGGCATCCCCCATTTCTTTTGGGTTTAGCCAACCGCCATAAACTTTCTACTTGCTTATTATACCATATACGACAAGTTGAACTCTACCAACGTTCATACGTAATGGACTCCTAATATCCTTTTTTAAATCATCGAAAGAACACAACTAAAGATTTCCTTTACTTTTTCAATCGTTTTGAGCTACTTCGTTTGTTTTTTCATCGATTAATACATAATTTCCTTGAAACAACTTGTATTCTTTTTGGCTACTACTACATTTCAATCGGTTATATAGTCTTAATTATCTCTTGGCTAACTGTCCGCAATCACTTAAATTTCTCCTGTCTATAACTATAACTTATAACCATTTATTTAAATTCTTACTTATTTTTAGGATTTACCCGAATAACTTCTTCAGCAGCTGAATAATTTTCTCTCTATTTTCCATAATAACTACTCCTGAATTATTTATCACTAAGTAACTGCTCTTCCTCTGCTTGTTTCTTGATTCGCTTGAGAGTAGATACAGAAATACCTGTTTTCCTTTCCACTTCTCGCATGCTGTTTGTTTCCATTAACTCGAGTGCATGTTTATATTTATCATTCAGAACTCTTTTCGGACGTCCTTCTCGATAGTTTTTATTGTTTGCTCGATGCCACTGTTTTCCTTCTTGTGTTCTCGTGACAATTAGGTCTCTCTCAAATTGTGCGAAACTCCCTAACATGTTCATCATTAATGTTTGCATCGAATCACTTTTATTTGGCTCAAAGGTTAGGGCATTATCTAAGAAGGTGATAGTCACTCCTGAATTGTTTAAAGAAGAGATAATCGAATTTAAATCAACAATACTTCTAGCCAGCCGATCAATTTTCGTCACTAAAACTTTATCTCCAGTTTTTACAATAGAAAGTAGTTCTTCTAATTCTTTTCTTCCTTCTTTTTTTGTTCCCGTATATTTTTCACTGAAGATTTTTTCTGCTCCAGCTTGTTCTAGTTTTTGAATCTGGGTTTTGTAATCTTGATTACTAGTACTCACTCTTGAATAACCATAAATGGACAAAATTTCCTCACCTTTTCTGAACATAATTTTTTGACCCTTGATAATTCCAAGTATAGCACGAAAAAACAAATAGGTCAAAAACTTTTAAGTTTCTGACCCCTTTGGTTTTTCGTGATTAAAACACAACTTGGTTGTGTCTTATTCGAAGCGTTATCTCTTTATTTAAAATAAGTATTTAAATAACCTAATAAATATATCTTTATAGTTATCCAAAAATTTGTTCTTCATAGTATTTTAGTTCAACGTTAACTCCTTGTAGCTTACTCTTCTCTTTTTCATTGAGTATATTTGAATTGTCTGATAATAATTTGTTGATCAAGTTCGTAATCCTCTGAACAGTGTTCTTATCTTTTAATGGATTATATATTTTTTGATTTGAATTCGAAATGAATCGGTAGGTCCACTCTGTCTCTTGTTTAAATCTTTCTTCAAATTTATTCTCATCATTCGCTTCGCCTTCACTACTAATAATACTGTAGACTCGGCCAATTCCTATAAACTTAACTGGTTTTCTTGCAAATTCTAAAATGGAACTCTTCAAATTTTCCTCAGAGTAGTAGTTTTTATATAGCCAAGAAGAAAATTCAGTTAATCTAAAAAATGAAATTGGAGAAACATTTTCAAACATAAACATAAGCAATTCATTCGCAAACATTCTTTCTTTAAAATTAGACTCCTGTATCAGCACATACCTCTCATCCAACCACTTAAAATACATATTACATAGAGAGTTCTTCTTAATTTCAGATTTTACTGTATCATATTTTAAGAATTCAGGAAAATCATTGTCAAATCTGTTTAACTGGCTATTTTATTATTATTCGACACATTGACTACACAAGTCTTCTTCAATCCAATAACAGCCCCCTGGACATGCATTAAATTGAGTACATCCACAAACTCTGCACCTACTATCGTCCGGATCAAAAATTTCATTTAATTCTTCTTGCTCCTTCTGATATTTTTCAAATCTTTCTAAGTAGGAATCTAAATCAGGCATATTATTTCCTCCATTTATAAATTCATTAGTTGATTAACTCTTTACTCTTAAATTGCAAGCCTTCCTGGTAACCAGAATGAAAAGCATCTAAGTTTTCAACCTGGTGTGAGGTGTCTTTTCCTTTAACCAAGCCTAGCTTTGAGACTTCTTCATGGACTGCAACAGGCAGTTGCAATGCAAGTTCGTAACCATTCGTAAGTACCTGGGCTTCAAATACTGAACTAAGAGCCGTCAAATACCCTTCGATATAGTCTTGTTTTAATTGCCATTTTCGTTTATATTTTCGCTTGATTTCCGGTTGTTTCATAAACTCTTTTGAACAAAAGGCAACACTACCTTTTGCATACAAAAATGTAATTTCTGCAATTTCTACATCTGTTGATAATCCGACATAATGTAATTCTATATCCGAAGAACTTTGATAGTAATTCTTCACACGAAAATTCTTTGCAATAATTCCAGCTAATCTGTATACCCATTTATGCGGTTTTCCTTTGTAGATCACTTTATCGATAACTGTCTCTTGTCTTTGGTGTTGCTGATAATGAAACACTTCTTCTTCATCAATACCATAGGCCAACATTAATTCCTGGGCCTTTGCTAATGCAGACATTGATTCTTCATCGTTCGCATCGTTTGCTAGTGCTAACAACCGTTGAATTTTATCTTTTCTTTTTTCATCCATTCGTATGCTCCTGGCTCATAGTAATCTTTAAAATTGGATCATCTGCTGTATTTCTTGGAAAACCACACACGACTCCTTCTAACGCTCGTTCCATTTTCGTTTGTTTTTCGGTTCTTTCCTTTTTACTTTCATGATATAACTTATTCAAATCAATTTTTTCAGCCATGCTTTACATCCTCTCTTCTATTAAATGTTGTTTCTATTGCCTTGCTAAACTCAACTTTTTTTAATCTTCTGTATGGATTTTTTATTGTTTTTGATCAATGTATCAATCATGTTTTGCGTGATTGCATCCGGAATATACCCTTGTTTAATAAATAGCAGCTTTTCAAGATTGGCTCTGTACTTGTTGATTAATTTAACGTTTTTTTTATCCACTTGATCGCCAGATCCAGAATGATACACTTTTTCTTTCAAGCGACGCTGCTCTTTTCTAAGCACACTAAGAGCAATCGTTAATTCAGACGTATTGAACGATTCAAGTTCTTTTATCGTCGTATATTGGTAAAAGCAAGGATCTTCTATTATGGTTAATTCACGTATTTCCATGTTCGCTTTCCGCCTTTCTTATAATTCCTTACGTTAGGCTTCAGCTGGGCCAAAAAGCCCAACTGCATAGATAAAATATATTTTTTTATCTATGCAGTTCGTAAAAGACTGCCTAGTATTGGATCAAATTGAATCATTCCAAATTCTGAAAATGCAGGATTCGTCGTATTAACTACATACACATATTGCCTATAAGATTCTAAATCCCTGTGACAGTAAAGCCAATCACTAGTATCGCGTCCAACGTAGAATAATGATAAAAATCTCTGGCCATCCGCTGTTTTATTTTCAGTTACATAGTACACCAGGAAGCCATACTTCTTTTCGGCCGTCTTTATGATTGCCTCTATTTCTTCGGTGACTAAAATATTTTCACCTTGAAAGTAATTGCTGGTGTAATGGCATTTCCCTGTTTCCATGAACTCATCAATGACAGAACTTGATAGGTCGGTAAGCAGCATTCTATACCATGCTTCTTTTTTTAGAGTTTCGTTGGCCATTGTCGTATTACTTAATCTTCTCATTTGTATTCCTCCAAAAGCAATATTTTTTTTTAATTCGTTACTGTTAGATAATTGTTCTATTCTATGAGTTGCAATGAATCCTTGCCATAACTCCATTGTTATGGCAGGAACCCATTGAATATTTTTCTAAGGTACGCTATACTTATTCATGACTATAAATAGTTAACGTCCTAGAAATCTTTTGTCTTCAGCAAAAGGTTTCTTTTTTTGTGCTTTCAGCTGCAGGATCTAATAACTTATTGATAAATTCCTTATCTGCATCTGTACAAGCCGGATAATAGTTAGAAATGAAGAAATCTCCATTTTCGTCAATTTCTAGTGCTACTTTTCGCAACCCTTTAACGAAATAGAATATCGGCTTTTTCTTCCATTGTGTTACTGCACCGCTTTCTATCAGTTCTTTTGTTTTCTCACTCATCACCTTATTTTCATCCGCTTCTTTCATTTGTTCCAGGGTCGCAATTTTATTTTTTAGTTTCGTGATTGCTGCACCGTAGGTTCTCGCCTTAATGGCAGGCTTCGTCTTGTTATAAGCCTTTGCTTTCTCGTTGGCTTTTTCAAGCTCTTTTAGTTCATTTTTAAAGTAGTCAATGTTATTGACGCTTGTTTTTGCGCCAACCGTCGCATAACTTGATTTACCGACCACATGAACGTCTTTAATTAGCTCGTTTTTTTCCTTAAAGTCTTCTACCTTTTCCAGCATTTCCACTCTTTTTTCTTGTTTTTCTTGTTCCTTCAGTAATTTAATTGCACGATCATGATAGCCATTTACTTTCTTATAAATGTCCCCACGGCCAATAATGTTAGGCTGTCCAAAAGGGATACGGTCATGTTCCGCTCTAATTAAGCGGTGTGTTTCTTCGCTTTCTCTTTTTAGTCGTTGCAATTTCCCTTGTGCTTGTTCAAGTCTAGTCATTTTTACTCGCTTCTTTCTGTTTTTTATTTTTTTCAAAACTCATTTTTTTTGAAGATTTAGGAAGGGGTGCTTCTTTTGAACTTCGTTGGTTCGGTATTTTTCTGTGGTCCTCTCCTTTCTTTGTTTGCTGTTATGATCCATTTCTTCAGTGAGTTTGAGGTTTTGGGTGCGCAGAGAACAGACATCAGACACAAAGAAAACACAAGGGCGAGCTTGCTCGTGCATTTTACCCTTGTGTTTTCGACTGGCTGTTGTATGATTCGCAAGTACACAAGGCCGGCTCACTGAAGAAATGATAACCGCAAGAAGGGGCCGAGTGACAGAAAAATGGCATAGAACCAACGCCTTTTTTCTGTAGCAGTGAAACTGCTTCAGAAAAAACTTAAATCTGCGGAACGCTTCCTTGTGGTCTCACAAGGAACAACTCGTGTCAATGTCCTTTTCCGTTAAGCGAGGAACGAGTAGGAAAAGAGAAACGTTCCCCAATCGGCACGAATGGGAATAGAACGTTTAATTGACTCGTGTTGAGTGCAGCAGAAAATCCATTGGTTTTGGAGCAAGGGCGACTGCACCGCCGCGGAACAATGGATTTTGTCCTAGATTTCGGTTAGGAATGCTAAGAACGGTCTTTTCTTAGCATTCCTAACGTTTAATCTTTAATGACCTTGACCCATTTGTCTACCGCTTGTTTCAATTCATCTGGTACCTTTTGTCGATTCTTCTTTCCTTGTAACTGAACAACCCTATTGTAGTTGTACTCTAATGTGAAATAAGATTTTTGAGGGTTCTTCTTCTCTCTTACGAAGATAATCGTTGTTTCTCCCTTTGCGTGTCTGCTTATATAGCTTGCTACGCAATGGTTTAGTGCTTTTCCTTCTTTTTTTATGTCGTTTGCTCGTTTAGGTAACACAAATGTGTACCCATCAATATCTCGTTCATACTTCCTTAATTGTTCCAAACGTTCTTTTATTTCTTTATCCCTTTCTTCATAGTTCACCTGATTAATTCTATCCACTGCACAATCGTGTGCGACTTCTAAATCTGGCGGTAACTGATTACGTTTGTTTATTTCTATTTTTAGGAGCGTTAACATATTGAGGTAGTCTTGATAATACTTAAATGACTTTCCTTGCTTTACTAACCAATTCTGAAACTTAACAGCGCCAATCTCATTTGGAAAATCGGATATGTCGCTCTTTAATACGTATTTTTCAATCCCTTTTACCATTGGTATGTTTAAGCTTTCAAATGTTTGTTTCAGCTGTATCTCTTTTAAACTATTGTCTGTATTCTTTAAAAATGTTTTGTACTTCCTTAAACAGTTCTTTGTAAGTATTCGCATGTCTACTGCACCACTCATAACATCATATGCTAATTTATGAGCATTTATTTTCTGAGCAAATTCTATCAAGGTTCTATATTTGTACGTGGTAGCTAAATTGTCAACGTTTAATCGCTCTAAATTTAGATATTTCAACTCTGACACACGTTCTAAACGCTTTTTCCATTCATTAGGATATAAGGCTATGCCCATATTGTAACCATAATATACAGGTAAACATATCTTTCCAATCTTGATATGTTGATTATTTGAAAATATTTCAATACATTCTAGCTGTTCACGAAAACATTGCACTCCATTTTCATACTCTGAAATAACTTTGTAGGTCTGTACTTCAATTCGCTTACTTGTACTTAGTATAATCTGAAAACAACTGCTTGAATCATAAAAGGTCAATCGAGAGTTCTTTCTCAATTTTTTCTCAATTATCCAATCGTGTTTTCTTGTTGAAGAAACAATGGTTTCATTTTTATTTTTCCATACATATGTCCGAAAAGAAGAGTAGCACCATTCAAAGAACGCTCTTGGCGGTTGTAATTTATTCTCTACATAGTCATTAGTATTCATTAAAAATCTTCCCCCTCAAACAAATCTATTTCGTTATTATTCTTGGTTTCTACTGGTGTTGGTCGCTGTATTTTTTGATTGATATAATCGCTTTTTATTGTCGCTTGTATTTTTGGCTTATCCGTTGGCAGTTCGTCAAGCGTATAATATTCTCTAACCCAGTTAAAAACAGTAATGTGACTAGCCATTGCCCCGTTGCCATTACGTATTTCATAGGCCTTTTGAGTGCAGTAAGCTTCCGCCCCTTTCAATGTTCTATTTTCCTTTAAAATACCAGCCAAAAGGTCTTTATCGGTTTGTTGGCATAGCCAGTCGTGAATGGCTTCTAGTCTATTGTTAGGTTCGGTTTCTAGTTCTTTTAACATCTTTTCCAGTGCTTGCTCTTGTATAGTCAATTGACTAGTTAAGTAAAAGCGTTCATAAGAAAGTCTGTCGCTAATTACTAGCCACTTGTATTTCGTCCCTTTATCTATCGTTTCATCAATGGTTAGATAAAGGGACGAGTAGTTACCGTCGGGGTCTTTAATCGCAACGGTTGCTTTTTCTGGTAGCTTTTCAAGATAAGAAAGTAATGTCACGACTGGATAAAGGGCTACTTCATAATTAGGATAGAAACATAAAAATTGAAAGTCGTTTCCGTTCTTTTCTATCTTGTCCTTTTTGAATGCTACACTTATATAGCCTTGTGTGTCGTCAAAAATAGTGGTTGCTAGATTTTGATTGTATTGTTTAAGTGCGTGTATCAATTCTTTTACGGTTTGTATATTTTGAAAGTCCATAACGTTCCCTCGTTTCTTTTGTTAGCCCAACCTCTTAAAAATTAAGAGGTTTGGGAAAATTCACTTGTCAAAGGTCATGAGATACGTTATACTTGTTTTACATTATAAACATGCATAACGTTTTAGAAATCTTTTGTTAGTGGCAAAAGATTTTTTTTTTTTGTGCTTTTTTCGTGGATATAATTCAATACCTCTGAAATATCTTTTTCACCTCTTTCGTTGTTTTAAGTGATAAATTCCGTTGTTTCGTGATTCTCTTCTGTTAAGATTATTTCTTGGTCGTAGTACATGTTAGAAACCAATTCATGTGCTTGTTCTTCGCTTTCAGCGTAAACATATACAGCGACTTCTAACGTTTCAATAATTGTCACACAATATTTTTTCTTTTTTTCTGCCATTCCTACACGTCCTTCCATTCAATGTGGTTCAACAAAAATGATAGTTGGTTTAAACGGTCATTGGCATTTTTTAAACAACCATAATTTAATAACAGCGTGACAGTATCATTTTCATTGATTGCTTGGCTTAATTTTTGGTATTCCAATTGTGCCTTTTCTAGGTCAAGTTTTAATTGTGGGTCATTCATTTTAACCACCTCCATTCAGGTTTTTGGGTTTTGAACAACCATTTTTGTTAGGCGTTTGAGGAAGTGAAGCTGGACGGTCAAAAATTCCTTTTCGTCAAACGGTGTAGTCTACCCCCTTTTTCGTTTTTGTTTAGGTTGTTCATTTTCGCCAGTGTGTTCGTGTCGCTCGCTGTGCCGTGGAAGGACCATAGACATAAAGAAAAAACAAGGGCGAGCTTGCTCGTTTATATACCCTTGTTTTTTCGATTGGCTGTGGTACTGTAGCAAACAGTGAGCAGCACGTTACACACTGCAAAATGAACGGCCTGAAAACGAAAAAGGTCGCGTGACACTGTTCTGACATCAGAAAAGGGATTTTTGACCGGAACGCCCTTGACTTTGTTTTCTAGTAGGTATGAAATACCTACTAGAAATGTTAATCACTGCGGAACGCTTCCTTGTGATCCCACAAGGAACAACTCGTGTCAATGGACTTTTCCGTTAAGCGAGGAACGAGTAGGAAAAGGAAACGTTCCCCAATCGGAACGAATGGGTAGAGAACGTTTAATTGACTCGTGTTGAGTGCAGCAGTTAATCCGTTGGTTTTGGAGCAAGGGCTACCGCACCGCCGCGGAACAACGGATTCATTCCCTTTTCCCGAACTAAAAAAGGCGCACGTCTGTATAGATCGTTGCGCCCTGGTCTTGCATGACTATTTTTTATTGTGTTAAAATTACTTAGTACAATCGAATAATCAAAAAAACACTACTATTCGTCTGGTCGTTTAGTAGTGTTTTTTATTGATTTGTAATATCTTTCCGATTCATCGAAATAATTCACTATGTGAGCCTATTCGAGCTAAAGTTAGGATCAATTTATCACCGTCAATTTTATAAATCAGTAACCAATCTGGTTCAATATGGCACTCTCTTGTACCTATATAATTTCCTGTTAGTGCGTGGTCTTTATACTTTGGCGGCAATGTTTGCTGTTCTTGTAAAAGTACTAATACTTCTTTTAACTTCTCTAAATTCTTTCCTTGTTTCTTTGCTTTCTTAAAGTCTTTTTTGAATTGGTTCGTGTAAAATATTTCAAGCATTTAAATCCTCCATTAAATCCTCCACGGAAGAAAATCCACCATGAACGTTTCCTTCTTTAATGTCTTTTAATGCTTGTAGAGTCTCTTTGTTTCCCTTATTAATCATAAAAGGAATTGCTTGCTCATTAATAGACTGTTTTAAGAAAATAGTAATTGCACTTGTCATATTTAACCCTAAATCATCAAATAATTGTTCTGCTTCTTCTTTTAAATTTTCATCAACATTTACATGTATAGGTTTCTTTTTTGTAGTAGCCAACTTCATCCCTCCTTTATGTATATAATTATAACACAAAATGTTGTTATTAACAACATTTTGTGTTATAATTTCTCACTAAAACCTTTCAATAATTCATAACGGCTAATTATTAATTTCTCCATGGTATATGCTGGGTAGTAACGTGTTCCTATTGTGGTCTGTTCTCGTTATTGGTGAAAAATCTTTCTCTAACAAAGGAAGTGAAGTACATTTAAATTTGTATCCTCTTTCTTTCAGTTCTTTAGTTAAAAAACCTTTTGGGTCAACAATTACTTCCACATCATTCTCCACATTCACCTTCCATACTTCACCTACTCCTGGTACTGTAGATTTTAAGATCCTATCTTTCATGGCTGAAAGCCCCTTTCTGTCACATATCCTGGAATGCTCCAAATTCCTATCAATTGACTTTTAGCTTGTTCTTGCGCTTTCTCTAATTCTTCTAAGTACTTAGTATTTGGCTCTTTTACATAAGCCACACGTGCTAAACCTTCACTCACAAGCGTTTTTTGTAGTAATGTTCCATCTACAAATATGTAGCCCAACGCTCGGCCGTAGCGGTCTGTTTTATCTCCCTTATCATATTCAAAAGTAATTTCTGAAGCAGTAGACAAAAGCTCTTTTGTGCGTTTGCTAGCTTCTAAGCCATAGGGCTGAACTTTTGTGTTTGGTTTTACCGTCTCCGGTGTGTCAATTAATAAAAAGCGAACCTTTTGTTCTTTTCCATCAATCCTCAAAACCGTGGTATCGCCATCAACATGACGGACAAACTCAGCTGGTATACGTTGATCGTTTGAAATGGTTTGAGTAAAATTACCAGTAACATCATTTGAAATATCTTGTGCTTTTTGTTCAAGACTTGCGCATCCTGATAATAAAAAAGTGGCTACTGCTGTAAGCAGCAGCCACTTTTTACCGATTAACTTTTTCATTTTCTCCCTCCTTCAGATAAATTTTAATGATAAGCAGGCGGTTCTGTATTTTCTACACCGTGAAACGGTTCATTTCGTGGCATTTGTTGATTTTGTTCATTCATAATATGACTTGTCGCACGTTCTTCCGTCGCTTTTTTTGATTCTAACAGCTCAATATTATCAACCAGAAAGCTCATTTCATAGCGTTTTACTCCTTCTTTATCTGTGTAATTGTTATTTACTAAATCACCTGAAACCTGAATTAATGAGCCTTTGGTTGTATGTTTCGCTAATAGTTCGGCACGTTTCCCCCATGCTTCAATGTTGATAAATGTTGTTTCAAGTTCTTCTTTTGTTTTGTTATAACGGCTTCGTTTTACTGCTAATGTCGTTTTAACAACCTTCAACTCGCCTTGTTGTGTTTGGATCGTTTTAATTGCTGCTTCCTTTGCTAATCTTCCAGTTAATGTAATGTTCATCATGATAAATTCCTCTTTTCATATTTTTTTATTTTGTCGTCCAAAGAGGTTTTACCTCTTTGGACGTAGAACCTAGTTTTTTCCTAATATAATTCAATTCCTAGTTACGCTGTTAATACCTTTTGTTTGGCTTGCTCTTCTTTCACTACCTGCGAACCATACATATTGCGAATATCGGTCATATCGTATTTTTTCTTACTACGTTTTTTATATCCTTCAGGGGCTAAATACCAGGACTTTTTGTTGTTGCTCCATTTCATATTTAAAGCTTTTAACTCTTCTTTATAAGGCTTTGTGTTCCCTGATACCCATAAGAATGCACCTATCACTTCAATTGAAACATTTTCCATTTTTAGCGTTAACAACTTGTGTATGATTGCTTGCCATTCTTGCGGTGTTTCTGTCGTTTCTTTTTGGTAGTACACACCTTCTTTATTTTTGTGTGTATTTTTAAGTTGGTTGAATAAGGCTTCATACTCGTTATTTATTTGCGCCATTTCTTTATCAGTACCGCCCATGTCTGGATGGTATTTTAAAGCTAGCTTTTTATATACGCGTTTCAATTCTTCTAATGTCGTTACGTCTTTGATAAATTTCATGTTAATCGCCCTTTCTGGTTGTTGCTGAGCAGCTAAGCTGCCCAGCGTTCCAATTTTTCAATTGATTTTTTATCATTTTCAAGGTCGGATTTTGTGTACCATTCAGGTAACTCTTTATCAGAAAATAGACTGTAGATAAATTCTAAGATTTCCATGCTTTCTCTAGCTTTAACAGCTGATTCACATTGATTAACGTAATATCTTACATCTTGTCTAAGTCTATCGACATAAGAATAATGAAACGTTTTGTTTCCTTCTACCATTTTTTTAAATCTGTTTTTTTCTTTTGTTGTTAGCATTTTGCTTTCCTTCTTTCATTTTTTTATTTTCAAACAACCAATAAATAACTATTTTTGTGTCAACGCCTTTCCAACCAATCTTTTCGGTTGAGAGAGTGAGGCGCCGGGTGTTAGGGGTGCAACCCCTAAGGTCTTGATTAGGCTCGTTTTTAGACGAAGGTCTGTTTGTTTGATTTCGCTTTTCAGTTTTCAAAGATCAGAGGGGAAATTCTGGTTAGATTCCCTTTTCGTATATCGGTCGTTCGGCATAACCGACTAGAAAACATGTTCTGTCGGGGGGCAAGGGTCGGCTTGCCGATGCCACTTGCCCTTGCCCCCCGACAGGTTATGTTTTAGGTTATACTCGCCGAGTGACTGATAGACGATTAGGGAATCTTAGAAATTACACGGCTGTGAGAACTGATAAATCAAACACGCTAGCCCTTCCTAAAAACGGGCCTGATTCAGACGCATGGCTTTTGCGTCTGAATCACTACGTCGGTTCTCCGACGTAGAAAAAAGAACGAAGCTTGACTTCGTTCTTTTCCTCTCTTAGGTGAGCATATGCGAACTCAACCAATCTATTGGTGTTCTTCTGAAAGAAGAAAAGCACTGACTTTTTTACTCTTATAACCCAGCTAAAGGATTACGTGCAAAAACCTTTTCTTTGATGGGTTCTAAACTATTCTTTGTTTTATCGACTAATAAAAACGTCCAGTTTGGCATGTCTTTTACCTCGTCTGGATCAAACCAGAATTTGTGAACATTTCTTACTGTTCCACGTTCTCCTTTCGTTTCCCATCGATTAAACATTCCACCTTTATTTTCTGTCATAATTGTCTTGTCAATATCTTCATACGTACCTGCTGTTTTTGAAGACAATTCAGCGTTTTCTGCATAATTGGTTCTTCCTAACAGAAAAATATTTACGTTATCAATAACTCTTGCTCGTAAGTCCATTGTTAGTGTGATTAAATCAGAGTGGGATTGTATGCCCAAAACTGCCCCAAAAAGCGCACTACGCGCTTTTGAAAGGATATCTATAATCTTTTCACTTGCGTAACTTCCAAACTCATCAAAGAAACCTATAGCCCCTTTGAATTCGTCATTACTGCCATACAATTTCGTTACACAATGGGCAATATCTGAAATAACGAAACGACCTATTCCTTTGATAAAGCTTGAATAGTCATTAGAATTGAACGAAAGTAAGATAACATTTCCGTCTTTTAGTTCCTGAAGAATATCCAAATTCATTTGAGGATTTTCTAATTCAATAAATTTATCTCCTAAGTCAGAATAAATGAGTAGCTCAATTTGAGTACGAAGTCCTCGAATTAATTTAATCGCTTCTCCTTTCATTTCTGCAATTTCATCCAAATCACCATAAGTTAGCTCGCTTTTCTTGAAGAAATAGCGAATATACTTCTCATGCAATGAATTATTCGATGCAACACTAGGTAAATCTTTTTTCGTTAGTGACTGCCCTGTCGCTTCTTTTTCTGTTAAACTAGAACATTCTTTTATAAAGGATTCTGCTTGTTCCAGGAACAAGTAGTTACCGATTTCATTTAAATCTAAAAATCTGTGTATTGTTTCTAAATCCATTCGTAACGGATCTCCTTGTGCTGGCCGATTTTCACGTGTTTTTTCTACTTCAATATAATCTTGTAAAAAGTTAATAATCATTTGAAGCATATTTTCACTTTCTTTTTCATAAAAGGATTCACTCCAATCCATGACAGCCATTAACCGGTCTTTAATGGCTGTAGCTTTTCCGTATCTTACTGGATTGTAGTGCATGTTGGACCTATCAGAAAAAACAACTAGTTTTTTTCCATAGGCTTCTACAACGGACTGTATTTCTTTTTCTGTTTTAGGATCACCTTTTCCGTCAATGTACACACTTCCTAATCCGTTTCGCAAAGCACCTTCTAATATGGAATACATGAGGGTAGACTTCCCGCTCCCTGTAGTACCTTGAATTAAACAGTGAGTAAAAAAATCTTTATAATCTAATAGCACTTTCTTTTGAAACAGGTTTAATCCTAAAAACACTGCTGTGTCGCTAGAGTTTCTATATTTAGTCTGTTCTTTTTCCAATTTCACTGAACGATTTTCAAAGAATTTTTTGAACTTGTCACTATCAATCTCTGCTTTTTTCTTGTCTTCTTTTTCATTTACTAACCATGTTTTACTTAAACGTCTATAAAGTAATAAAAACAAACCTGTTAAGGTCCCAATGGTTAAAAACAACATCAAATAACTAATCGTTGTAATTTCAAAAGGCTGTCCATTTTGAACAAGTTTTGACATTGTCGAAACAATTGGTTCTGATACAACATTCCAAATACTTGCAAATTGCAACAATGGTAAGTATCCGTAATTTGAAAAGCCTATTATCAAAAATATACTGAAAGAAATAAAAATTAAGAATTCTATCCTTTTTGGTAACTTTCTTTTTAATAAGTACGTTATCACTACTGAGATAACGACTGCAGGTAAAAAGAAAAAAACTAAAACAGCTGCAATCAGCGCAAAGAGGGCAACTCCCCACATTTCATTTTGTGTTTTTGAAGATTCTTTATCAAAACCAAAAAAATCAGTTTCTTCTGTGTTTTTCATTACAATCGTTTCCTCCCTATTTCATAAAATTGTATGTTTAAATTCAAACGTCGTGCATTAGTTGCTACATGGTCGGCTATGGCCGAGTCATCGTATATGTAGCAAACTTGTGTAATCAGTCCTTGTCGCTTTTGATCAACATACCATTTCAGTTTCGTTTCTAAAGCTTTTTTTGATTTCCTTGTCAACTCTAATTCGTAAGATATCCTACGAATTTGTCCGTCTACTTCTATGGAAATGTAAAAATCAGGAATCTTGTTTCGTACCACTGCTTTCTCACGTCGTAACCATTTCCCTGTGTATTGCTGATTCAATGTTAAATACTTTTCAGCTAAAATCTCACGTTCTGTTGTTAAAGTAAGCTCATTGGTCGGAAAGTCTTTGCGTAGCAAAGCAATACTTTCCGAAATAGCATCATTCATCATCAAGTTGTGCCGTAAAGTAGCTAAGTTAGGTTGTTTATCTCCCTGTACATAACCAAAATTCAAGTAACCGATGTATTCACTACCTTTTGTTGTAATGTAATGCGCGTATTTTGATAACCCTTTGAACGTTTTAATAAACCCCAGGTCTTCTAATTTTTTCAAAGCAATACGCAAATTGTTCTCAGCAATTGACAGTCGTTGTAATATCTGAACACGTGTCATAATTCCGTATCTGTCTAGCAATTTTAGTAACTGATACGTTTTGTCTGTTTCTTTCACGCTCTCACTCCATTCCAAAAATCATTTTTATAAATAACACACTGTCTTATGCATTTAACCGACAGTCCCAAGTACATTGGGACGCAGGCGGAAGGGTTGATGTTCCCTCTTTCAAATGTTATTGAAAGAGGGCGGAGGGTGTTAGTTTAGTATTCCCCCATGATTGGGGGCTAGGGGGTTGATCCTTTATCCCCACCACCACCATCCCATCCCATCCCCATTATTATTTATATTTCCTATTTTTGTTATTTTCTCTATTTAGTTTTCGGCTTTATTTATCTTACTTATTCTTTGTTGTGCTGCTCGAGACTTCACTCCATCGTAAGTTTACGTCGAGGGAGTGAAGTCTCGAGCAGCACAACATTAGAATTGTTGATAAATAAAGCCGAAAACGGGCCCCTAGCGTACTATCAGTAGTATGTGAACTAGTACCCCAATTAGTATGTGTTTCACCTCTTGTTTTTCGCGTGAAACACGTGAAAAACGACTTCTCAGCTCTGTTTTCTATCTTCACTAGAAAGTTGTTATTTTTTCCAAAATTGCCACCAGGGCGATTTTGAGCCTGTTTCTACATCTTCAAACATTTCTGGATCAATGAAAGGTTCTTGCTGATTGGTTTCTATAGATAAGTTTTTATTTTCAAAACTTTCAAGTACTTCCCTCATCGATTGCTGGGTTTTGTTGTGCAGCTGCTGTTCTTGATTTAAAAGTTGGCGTAAATCTTGCTCCCTTTCTCTTGAATGAGAAAGCTGCTCTTTTAAGTCTGCAATAGTTTCCATTAATTGTTGCACCTCATGATCTTGGGTGTTTGTTTCTTTCATACTTGAAGGGATCAACGCTTTTATTTCTTGCGTTTCATTCTGCTTTTTTATCTTATTATCACGTTTTTGTTCAGAAGAAATCGTACTATTTTCGTCTTTTGTTAACTCGTTTAACATCTTGTTTACGTCTTCTATGTGATATTTTTTTCCGTTTTTCTCTTCTACCCCTTCCAAATTATTTTGCTTAATGTAACGATAAACTTTACTCCGGCTTAATCCGGTGTTTTTTACAATTTCAGAAACTGAAAGTGTTTCGCTCATTTAATCGACTCCTTTCGTTATTGTTGTTTCACTATCGTTTCACTGAAACATATTTAAAATCCTTTTTGGACAAGGTTTATATGAATTTAAAACAGAGTGAAACGATAATTGAAACACTCTGAAATGTTATTTTTTTATTTAAAATTCGTGATTTTAATAATAATTTTCAGTAATTCGTAATGGCTGTATCTTAGTAATTTCCCAAGATTTATTTTCCATTTTATCTAAACGAATAAGTAAATTGTTTTGGGTTTCCATTGTTTTTGATTGGTTGTTTGTTGTATCAACTTGTTGTACTTTTACTGATGCACGTACAATTCCTTCTGCTCTTTGATCATTTTTCTTTTCAATGTAAATATTCCCTGATTGATATTTTGAGTTCCCCAAAGCCACAATGTTTGTGTGTTTCTTCTCCGTTTCTAAGGTTTGCTTGATTTCCTCTTTTAAATCATTTGAAAGATATTTCGAGTATTTCTCGTAGTTGTCTCCATATGTTTCGTATGTGTAATAAGACGTGACAAATTCTTGAATTTGTTGACTAACAACTGCGTATGTTTCATCCTGAACCACAGTAGGTTCTTTTTCTACTTCTTTAGATTCGCTAGTTTCAGTTTTTTCTGATTCTTTGGTACTGATTTCAGGTTTTACAAATGAACTAGTTGTTTCAGCTGTAGGTTTGTTATCCTGTACTTTCTTTTCACTCATAGATACCCAAAAATTAGATATAATTAAAAAAGCCAGTAAAATAAGACCTATTACTGGTATTACATATTTACGCATGTAAATGACTCCCTTCTAATAAGAAAGCACAGGCCGCCTTAAATGGCATAATGACCTGTGCTACTTTTTTACTACCTTTCTGACAACCGACTGAATGATTCCCGAATCCATTGACCGATTGTATTGTGCTACAATTTCCCCTTGTTCTGCATTCTGTTCCACGGTTTGAAACTGTCCGTCTTTTCCAACACTGGTAATCACACCAGTGTGGCCATAGACGCTTAAAGCAATTCCACCTTGTCGCCAATTAATAACGTCCCCAGCTTTTAATTGATTAAAACTTGGTGCAAATATTACTTGAAAACCGTATTGTTCCCAAGGATAGTCACTTCCAATATCTGAAGCATTCATTTTCCCGCTCCCCATTAATTCAGGACCTCCAAGAGAACGTACATACATAGCGGTCCATCCATAACACTGGCCATTTTCAACACGTGTGCCTAAGGCTCTTGAAATAACTTCATTATTGATTTGACCAGCAGGCCCGCCACCAGGTGTTAAAACTGGCGTTCCTCCCAATAGCTCTACGAATTTCTTCACACTAGGTATCCATTGATTGTTTAGGCCTGTTGGATCGTTTGTCGCTCCAACAGGTGCATACGTTGCTCCTAAACTTTCAATTGTCTTTAGTCCTCTCTCATTAATGAGATTGTTTAGAGTCTTTCCTGTCATATCTAGGCCTTCGTCTAACGTGTTGAAATGTAATATGGTACTTCCAATCATTTGCCCAGAAGGATTGTTGTGTTCGATTAAAGCAGGGCTGTTTCCTCCTGTTTCTTGCAAAATAATAGCAATCATTAACACAATATCAATGTTGTATTTTTTTGCTACTCGTTCAAAACTAGGTAATTTATCCTTCAAGTAAGGATAGTTGTTTAGAAACGACTGAACTTTTTCACGATTGTAGGTAAACAATACGCCAGTTTGAACGTCAGCTCCCCCTAATCCTATTTGTTCGTCGCTACCAGTTGTAACTATCATCCCTAAGAACAACAACAATACTGCGACAACAACAAAAATTTGAGTTTTCATAATTTTAAACATATTATGCGCTCCTTAAAACACGTAATTTCTGATGAAACTCTTTTGAGTAATCGTTTGTTTCGTGTTTAGTTTGCGTTGAATTGTTGTAAATCGTGGCTTCTTGCTTATTCTCTTGGTGATTGTAAGTGTTTGTTGTAGGTGCATTTTGAAGAACTTGTATTCTTTGATCAATTAGTTGTGCTACTGCTTTACTGTCATTTGCTTGTCCTGGAACATAAGCAGCCATTTGTCCCGCTGTTTCATGACTCGTTTCACTTGCTGTTCCACCTGCTTCACCGTCAATATCTGCATTAACTCCAACATCGGGTATATCAACATTTTCTGTTGTTTCACTACCTGTTTCAGAACCTGTTTCATCCACGTTAATTTCTGCGTCGTCAATGTCAATGTCAATAGGATCTTCAGTTTCATTGAAACTATCCTCCGTTTCTGGAAGTGTTTCAATTTCATCACTGTTGATTTCTGTAAATTCTCCTTCAAGTTCCTGTTCACCTTCAGTTTCAGTTTCAAGATCACTTGAAACAACATTTACGTCCATAACATCATCGTTTTCTTGTTCTCTTTCCTGTTCTTGGTTTGAAATTGCCCCAGCTTCAGAAGCAACACCATACATTCCTTCAGTTGCTACGTTCAAAGCAACGTCAAGACCAATGTCTTCTAATTTATCAGCAATATCTAAGTTTGGTGTCAGTTCTCCAGTTGCAAATTCGTCCATGCTTTGATTAAACTGTTTCATGTCAAAGTTCATGTTATTTGTAGCTTTATGTTGTGTGATTGAGTTAACCACTGTTTCAATGATCTTATCCCTGTATTTCCATGAGAGATAATAGATAGCCCCTTTTACAAGGGTGTTTACAATCGCTGTCACAGAACTACTAGGTGGTATTAATAAATCAATGGTCAGATTAACAAGTGAAAATATTAATACGAGTAATCCTAAAAATCCTTTTCCAAGGAAGATTTTTGCGATGTTCAAAATTGAATTTACCAAGCCATTGCTGTATTTAGGGAATAAGCTGATTAAAGCAACGATTGGTAAAATGTAACTGTACACAATCGCCATTAGCTGTAGAATCATGTTTAATCCTGCAATGGCTGTTATTGGAAGTCCATACAAAAACACACCTACTAAGGAAATGATAGAGATAATCACTTTGTATGCTGCTGCGTCTCCTGTTAAGTAATGATTTTTGTCTGCTAGTTCGTCTAATACACTCATTTTTTCTTTATCTTCTAGTGCATTAAATTCCTTACTTAGCAAGTACTCTCCGTCATTTCCTTTTGGTATATCTTTATTTTTTATATCCTTGTAGTAATCATTTATTTTGTTCTTGTCTACTGTTCCGTAGTTTAGTAATAGAAATGGCTGATAAACAACTTGCTTAAACAATTCATTTCGAATAATGTTTGTTGCTTGTTCATTACTACTTGCTGTGTCTAAGCTTCCGTCGTTTCCTTTGTTTGCACCTAAAGAACTTGTTGCGTCAGTTTGACCTGCGATAGAAATTACTTCCGCTTGCAATGCAAATGAGTAATCATTCATTGTCGATAAATACTCACTGCTTCTTGGAAACCATATTCCTGAAATTAACAAAACGATAAAAATTTTCCCAAACTGTATAAACGCTGTTTTTGCACCTTCGATAAAAAACGTTTTTGCAATGTACAAAATGGAAAATGTTAAAATAATCCCAACGTAGTTTGCTTTGAAACTGTCCCACATGTTTCCTGTTAAGCTACTAATAATAGTGTTTAAACGGTCTAAAATGTTCATGGTGTAAAGTTCTTTTACAGTGTAATCAAACAACTGCCACAAAAATTTTGTCGCTTCAAATAACAATTCTGAAAATCCATTCAAAGCATTAACAAACATGTCACTCGTAAACAAAGCAAAAAAACCTTTATTACTACTTGAAAAGACACGGTATCGTTCTATCGGAAAACGTGAGCTTAATAATTCATTGACTGCTTGAATTTTAATTTCATCCGCATTTGCTATAGAAGCGCCTAGGAAAAACAGACACATGAAAGAAACCAACAGAGTATTGATTATGAATTTCTTTTTCACGATCATTCCTCCTCTAAGACGCATATTTTTCTTCGACGTTCCCACTTGCTGTACGATCTACTGTTTGATTTGCAATGGTCCATTCTTCAAACCAACTGTAAACGGTCAGCTTTCCAGTACGTTGATACATATCCCGCATAATACATTGCCCTTGCTTTAAGTTTTTTAGTAGGTCAATATTTTTAGGATTAACTTCTAATCCTACCTCACGCAAAATATCTTCACGTTCTGAATCTTCGTCAAAGGCAAAAAGCATACCAACTTGTCCTTTTGTATCTTCTGTGTGAATATCAGCAACCGACTGTGTACCAAATACACAAGCGTTACATTGTGACCGGCCCACTTTTTTAATTTTATTGATAATTTCTTTCCCGATAGCGCTACGCGTTAATGTCCACGCTTCGTCAAAGAATTCATACGTGTAGGCTTTTTCGTCAATTTTCCCGAACAACTCAATGTATTTCCCTACACAAAGCATAATAGCCAAGCTTTTTCTTTCATGCTTTTCGTAGTACTGAGGGCTTTTGTCTGGTTTAGGCAAACTCAGTCCTTCTACAGATAGAATCACGGAACGTTTATCGAACTTAATTCCTTCACCTGTTCCATCACTGAAAGCAAGTTCTAACAGAGAATTTTTGACTTCCTGTTGCAGTATTTTTGCAAACCGCCGTACTTCTAATTCCTCATGTTCCAGAAGTCTATCAATTAAATGTTGCATGCCGACTTTTTTTCCTTGTTGTCGTTCTTCTACCAGCTGATTTAACATGTCCAACGCCTCTAATCGAATCAAGTCGTTTTTATCTAAATCATATATCTGGTAAAGAATACCTTCAGCTACTTCTCTTGCTTCGTTTTCAGGTAAGAAAACCAAAGGATCTAAAACGCCATAGTTAGATTTATCTTTGATACTTAGCGTAATAAACCGAAAGTTATTCCACATCTTCGCAAAATATGGGTACTTTTTGATGAAACTTTTATCTTGAAGAAGAATATCTCTCATTTGTACTAATTTAACTTTTGGGTCAAAGTATAAAGATTGAATGTTGAAAAGATTACTAATGTAAAACATTAGTAACATTAAATATGATTTTCCACTTCCGGTAATTCCAGTGACATGTATGTGTGGCGCAGCTGTAGCCGAACCTTGAATGTTTTGGTTGGCCGCTGCTAAGTTTAATCTCACCAGTTTCCGTGACTGTTTCACTGCTTTTTCACGGTTAATTGCTTTATTCCCTTCTGTTTGTACACCAATTGGGTATCCAGTTCGGTTGCCAATTTCATTCGTTATCCCAAATAAAAATTCGGATAACGCATAAGAATTGGTTGTCTGTTTCCAGTATTTTGTCCCTTTTCCTTCGCCTTGTAACAAGGTGTAGAACAGTTGGATCTGATCGCTTACGACAATTTCAACGCGAACATCAAGTTTTCTGAAGTATTTTCTTAAAGCTCTCGCACGTTCCAAGCATTGTTTAGCTGTATCTCCGTAAACAACAAAACAGCCTAACCACTCAAATATCGTGATTTCTTCTTCTAAATCTTCCAAAATCATTTCTGATTTTTTCATGTTTTTTGCTAAATTTAAGCTAGCAGAATCTCCAACGGCCATCGTTTCTTTTGCGTCAACTTTAAAGTTTTTTCGCTTGTTCGTTACTGTACTACGCACTCCTAAAAATCCGTCTGCTGGTCGAGAACGCCCTTTGACATGAAATTCTGTAGGAAAAGGAAAACTCTGTGCGCGGTAGAATAAACGACTATGCAACGCATAATCTGGCAATTTGGAAATTGGTAAAAAACTAGCGTACTGTTTCCCATATTCCGTTTCAATACCAAGAACACCTCTTCGTTCATTGGGAGTAAGGATTGCTTCAGTTAACTCACTTAATGTTTGGACACGTTCCTCCTCATCTCTTTCGTGTTTCGTGTTTCGTAAAATATTGAACTTTAATAAATAGGCCATTTCTTCTTCTGACATACGTTCGGCTTTAATGGAACTTAGTTCCTGGTATAATTCTTCTTCTTTTCCTTCAAACCTTTTGAGTTCTGCTTCTTTATCTTTTGAGCTTCCACCTAAAACAGAATAGATTGTTTCTTTTACTTCTTCTGCGCCCCCTTTAATACTCTCAAACCGCGAAGTAACTTGATTGTATTCACGTATTTTTACACCAATAATAAACTTCGGACGTGTCAATTTCCCATAAATACTTGTAATCCTACGCATCATTTCTTCTACGTAATACGCAGAAATATCCGGGGTTTCTTTATTAAAATCTGGGGCTAATTCTTCAAACTGTTCTTCTAGTCCTAAGTCCATAGGATAAAGTGAAATATCTATGCCTTTGTACTTCTTACCAATTTCATCAATCGTATGTGTGAATTCGTCTTTTACAGTGTCTACTTTTTCGGTATCTTGTAAATTTAGATCCGTAGAAAATACTTTGTAATAAGCCCATACATCACTACTAGGTGTGAGTATTAAGTTGGTCCTGTAAGTAAGGACTGGGTATTCAAATTTCTTTGGTTTTTCAACTTCTTTTTTAAACACATTTAATGGATTCATGAACACACTCCTTTCTAGTCATACTCTCTAGGTACTAATATCGCTTGATTTTTAGGTTTCGTTCTGTAGCTCCCCTTGTACATTTCTTTTTTAGGTACTACCACAAAGAAAAAGAAGGGAAGCGTATCAAACAAGTATCGTTCAATATGCTTCCCTTCAGTTGGTACACTTAGTATTCCTCTCGTTACAAAATAAGGAATAACAAATGATAGGGCGTAATCTGCTAATTTTATGATTCGCCCTACCACTTGTATTAGTGAGCCAAATAAATACTGTACAAGGAAAAAGCTAATAACATAAATAACAATAAGCCGAATGTTCAATACCCACGGAAAGACAATCTTTTTTTTTCCTCGTTTCAAGGCTGGAAGGCTAAGCCTAACAGCTGCTGGGCTTGTCATTAGACTTGTGTAAGTAACTGTTTTTCGCTGATCCCTTGTTAATGCCATAAATTTATCCTCCTGAACCTGATGCTGAACCACCTGAGTTCATTAATTTGTCAATAAGGCCTTGTACCCATTCAATGACTGTTTCATCAGGTTTTTTCAAGACAGCAATCAATAATCCAATAACAATGATCATCCCGATTAAACTGCCCCATTCGCGTTTAAACGCAAAGTATACGGCTAAACCAATCATGGCAATGATTAAAATTGCTTGCCCTTGTTCTTGCGCCCATGTTTGCAAGTTTGCAAAATCTGGTAAAGCTGCTCCCATTACGAGACTGGTTTTTAATGCTAATGCCTGTAACATGTCTTCACTTCCTATTCATAAGTTATTTTTTCAATGAAGTATTTTCCGTCTTCTGTCGTCGTTAGATACAACTGAACACGTTCGTTATACGTAATCTGTGTGTCTTTTTGTTGCAAAATTAAGTTCATTTCCACAACTGGTGATTCTTTTTCACCTAAAATCTTTAATTCTTTTGCTTCTACTGACCATCCTTCAGGTAACCCCTGCACGTCTGCCATTAAATATCTTAAATTATCCGTGTTATTTGCTTGGTATTCTTTTAAGAACTGTGTGACAAAATTTTTCACGTTTTCTTGTACACTACGATCATCAATCGATTGACTAGGTAAAGCTTTCTTGTTGTCTGAAGAAGAACTGTACCAATTTTCTGGTGTATACGCCAATTGGTAAGGCAATGAAAATACGTGATATTTGCCTTTTTCTTTCTTAAACCTCACTTTAACTAATGATTGTGACGTTTTACCCTTATCTGAACGTGTAGTTAAACCATAAGTTGCTAGATACGTGTCACCCATTTCTTGATACCCATAATTTTCAAGCAACACAACATGTTGGCTTTCCACTGGTAAAAAACTTACCCGAAAGTTTAGTTCCTTACTATAACCTTGTAATTGATCTAAGCGTTTTTGGTTCTCTATCCGGTCTTTCGAAATGGTAAAATATTCTCTCAAAAAACCACTTAAAAATGCTTCTGTTTCAGGTACGTGTATCTCTTGTTTTTTGTTCAATTTTTTTAGCTCTTTTTCTAAATGTGTGATACGTTCCTGGTACATTTTCCCTTGTTTCACTGCAAAACTCGCGTTTCTTATTGCCAGTAATCCGCTTAGAATAAACGCAAACAAGGTAAGCCAAATAAATATACGGATAGGATTTTTTTGGAAGCTTTTTGACCGTTTACTTTTTTTTAGCTTTTTTGAATTTTTCGATTTTTTGGGAGAATCCTGCAAGGCGCTCGGATTGAAATAGGGTTGTTTTTCATTCATTAAAAAAAGCGCAGTCGGCGCTTCTCACTCCTTTCTTATTCAGTTTCTTCTGTTTGAATCAATTCCAGCTGATTAAAAGCCGTTTCTAATTGTGTATATAAGGAATCTACTTGTTCCTGACTTAATTCATCATTTAATTGTGATTGAACTTCGTTACTCACTCGATCCAAGCTAGCTAAACTTTCTTCTGTGTACTTGGCACGATCAATTCCGTTAATTGTCGCTAATAATTCCTGTACTTTAGAAATATCTGCTTTTTTCTGTAATTGATCCATTGCTTGCTGCAATTCTTCAAGTAATCGTTCGTTGTTTTCTTTCGTAATATCGTTTGCGGCAATGTACGCTTGCACTTCAGAGACTTTTTCATTAAATACTGTTACCGTTGCTTCCGTGTAAAGCGTCGTATCAATGGCTAATGCTTGATCTAATAATCTTTGTAAATACACTAGACTTAGATTTGGTTCTTCTTTTTCTTTTAAATCATTGACAGCTGTTTGTAGTAGTTGTTGTGCCTCGTCTACTTGTTGTTGACTAACTTCTGAATTTTCAAGAATTTGTTTGGCATTAGACTGGGCAGTCTTTAATACTTCGACACTTTCTTCCGTGAAAATATCGGTTTTAATTAATAAACTAAGAGAATAAGTCGCCTGTAAACCTTTTTTATTCCCTTTTAATACTAAGTTATCAATTGCTGCTTGAAGGCGTGACACTTGATTATTTACGGCTTCTTGTGTACTTGCATGCTCTTCTAACATACGCTTAGAAACAAGCAATTCAAGCTTGAATTGCTCGATACCAGAAGATAGATACAAAGATAGATCAAATCCTGAAGCTTGTTCCGTGAGTGTTGATAAAACAGAATAATCGGTCTCAACAACAGGCGGTGGTGTCGGTTCTGGGTCCGGTGTTGGATCTGGTTTTGGCGTAGGGTTCGGTTCTGGATCCGGTGCAGGACTTGGATTTGGCGTTGGTTTCGGGTCCGGTTTCACTGTTCCTTCTTTTTCCTTGTTGTTTTGCTCTGGCAGCTCTGGTAACTGTGGTCTGGTTGGATTAATTAAAGGTAATACTTTGTCTTCTGTCACTGTTTTTTCGGATTTTGCTTCTTGTTGTTCTTTTTTCACCTGATTTTCTAGCATTTGAAACGCTTGTTGCTTCTCTTGGGCTAAATCGTTAATAGTTTCAGATTTGAAAGCAGATAAATTACTATCTTCCGATTGCTTTTTGACTGTCTTTTTAATACTTCCTGCTTCTTTTTTTTCTGATTTTTTAGGAAATAAAGAATCCTTTGCTTGCTGTTTCGGAATCTGTTTTTCACTTTTTTCTTCTACAGCTGGCTTCTCTTGCTCACTGTTATTATTATAGGCACTGTATCCTATCCCTCCGGCAAGAATAACAGCACAAATGGAAATACTGGCAATAACTTCTTTTTTAATGCTAAGTTTTTTCATTTTGAATGCTCCTTTATAGTTGATTTAGTTTTTCTTTTGCTTCGTACAGTTCATTAATCGCTTGTTCGATTTTTTTCTTGTTTTCAGTTGGTTTCTTCTGTAATTCTTTAATTTGCTTTTCTTTTTCTTGTATCACCAGTTGGAACTGTTCATATTCTAAAATGTATTTTTCAAGCTCGGGGCTAGTTGTCTGTCCAGCGATTTCTTTTGCTTCTTTTAGGTTTTGTTCTTTCAAAAACGAATAACCTACCAAAGGCAAACGATCATTGTCTTTTTTAAACGTCTCTAGGTTCTTTTTGTAAATACCAATTGCTTTCACATAGTCATATGACAACATGGCTAAATCAAAATCTCCTTGAACACTGGGAAAATTCTTGTTGAATTCTTTTAACGGCTCTAAGTTTGGCTCGTCTTCAGATTGAATTTTTTTGAACAAATATTCTTCGATTTCTTGCTTTCGCTCTGGGTATTCTTTTCCGGCTTGCACAAATTGTTGTTTTTCAATCAACTGTTCATATGTGTTTTCAGGCGTTTTTGAACTAGAACTAAACGGTTTAAAAACTACACTACCTAAAACCAGCACTAACAAAATAGCAATAACCCATCCGTACTTTTTTATATTTAGGCTGGGTTTTGACTTATCAAATTTTCCCTCAGTTCTTTTTGTTGTCTCGCTCTTCTCGAATTCTCTTTCTAAGACTTGTAAAAACTGAATAGCTTCTTCATTGTTAATTGATTCAAGCTCTTCTCTTACAATCTCTAACAGTGAAAAATCGTTTTTGGGTAACAAAAAAGAAGATTGATAAACGCAGTGTCCTTTTTCAGTGAAAAGTTGAAACACTGCCGTTACCTCTTCTTCGACTAAATCTCTTTCAACTAAATCCCGGTTTAATTGCCTTATAAAATCGTCTACCACGTTCAGCGGTACTCGTTTGTTTATGGGTAGTAAATAATTGGATTCTTCTGTAAAAACAACATACACATGTTTCCCCTCCCTCCATTCACAGTCTCTTTCTAAGAGTTTCTAATTTAAAGATAATTTCAACTCCTATTGAGCCTAAAAGAAAAAAAGGAAGTATCATAGGTGCTAAAATGTAAAACATTACTGTCTTCATGGATCATTTCCTTCCCTTATTTAGGTTGTACATAGGACAACATGCTTGTATTTTCAGCTGAAATGGTTCGTGTAGAAACCACGTTTAAACCTTTTACGTTCATTTCAGAAATTAAGATACTACCGTCCTTGTTCACTTTCTCCACAAATGCGACGTGACCATAAGTGCTGTCTGCGCCTAATACACCTGCAGGAAATGAAACAGCTGTGCCGGCTTTTGGTGTTCTTGTGACTTCATAGCCACGCGCACGTCCTGTTTCTGCCCAATCTTGGCCATTGCCCATTGTTAGATCGATATGTTTTCCTAATTGAGTGATTCGGTTGTATACATATTGCGTACAATTCCCCCAGGCATAGCTATTTCCTGAATCGTAATTTACACCGTTGTAACCAGGAAAATCTGATTCACTCGGCGTAATTGTTTTCTCTTGGTCAAATTCAGTCAAATGGTACGTTTCAATCAAACCGTTTAATTTTTGATTGTATTGAGTATCGGTCGCATACGTTCCTGTTAACGCCTGTGTGGCGTTTTCGTATGTTTTCGCTACACTTTTATGAGTTCCTGTGTAAATCGCTGTGTTCCAGCTCACACCGTCTTTTAAGAGCTTTGCGTAATCCTCGAATGATTCTTTATAACTCGGATATTTTCTAAAGTTTGATTGAATAGAATATAGCTGACCTGTTCCGTCGTCTTCAGCTGTCAGAAACGAAACAGATTGGCCGTTAAAATCGCCCTTAATTCCAAACAAATTGTAATTTGGTTCACGGCTTAATTCACTGCTACCACTACCACTTTCTAAAATGGCTTGCGCAATCATGACACTTGCGAACAAATCGTTGTCTTTTGCGACGTCTCTTGCGGTTTCACCGATCTGTAAAACAAACTCTTCTGTACTTTTCACTTTTTCAAAATGAATAGTTTCTGTGCTGTAAGGGATTGTTACAGCTGGTTCTTGTGCGACTGTTTCATTGGGTGTTTCACTTGAAACGATTTCTTGTTCCATTGAAACACTAGGCGTGGTTTCTGGAACAATTATCGGTGGTTGTGTTTCATCGGTTGCAACAGATTGTTCTTTGGAACTGTCTGGAACAGTTTCAGTTGTACTTGTTGATTGTTCTGAACTTTCAGTTGTTTCAACAGTCTTTTCAGTGCTATCAGAGGTTTCCGACGTTTCAGTTTGCTGTGTCTCACTTGTTGCTTCCATCGTTTCACTTGGTTTCGTTTCGTCTACTACTTGACTAGTTTCAATTGTTTCCGTTTCATTGCTCGTTTCTTCTGCAAAAGCAGTGATTGGAACTGCAGTAGAAAGTAAAAGTATTGTCGAATACACTGTAATTAATTTCTTCACTTATTGCCCTCCTTACTTGTAAATAGTTACGTTAGTTTAAACGTGTTGTGCCAGTTTTCAATTTCGGCTCTTGATATTCTACAAATTGGTGAAACCTTAAATCGTAGCAATCTACTTGCTTTTCCTACGAATTCATAACTACCCGCAACGACAGGTATCTTCACCTGTCTTTGTCCGTAGATAATCGAGATTTCTTGATATTCATTTACTAACGAATTTTCTAATAGGCCGTTCAAATGTAATTCAATAATTTTGTTAGGCTTTATTGCTAAATAGCTTAAATTTCCAGCGCCGTTATAGTGAAACCTTAAATCCGACTTTTTGACTGCTAACGTTTTTGCCTTTGATTGCGACTGTTTTTCTACTTGCATACTACACAATCACCTCCTTACATTTTAGATACAAAAAACAGACACAAAAAAAGACACAAAAGAGAGCTTTCCTGTCTGTGATTAGTTATTCTGTTTTCTTTTAGTTGTTACAAGATATGCTGCACCTGCTAATAAAATGAATCCTAGAATAGTAAATAGAATTCCTTTTTGTTCGCCCGTTTTTGGCAAGAATTTAGTTGGTGGTACAATACGAACTGTTTGAGCTAAATCATTAATATCTGCGTGTGTTGTTAATTTTAAATTGTCACGATATAGGTCTTCAAAAACAACCACGTGAACTTCTGAAGTAATTCCTTTAGAATCAAACGTAAATGGAACAATTACTTCGCCATTTGCGGTTTTTGGTACAAACGTTTTAACTGCTTGCACTTCTTTACCATTAACGACAAATGGTTTATTCGTCGTTTTATCCATCAATTTACCTTTAACTGTGTAAGTTTTACCTGGTGTTAAATTCGTGTATTTCACTTTATCATTAATAGTCATTTGTCCGCCAGAAACACCTAGCTTGCCATTGTTGATTGTAGCCGTGGTTTTTAATGTCGGTTTGTTAAATTCGATGGTTTGGTCTTTGTCGTGAATGTCGGCATGAACTGCGACTTCAGTTTCATTTCGTGTCAAGGTTTCAAAAACAACAGTTTCTTTTCCTTGTAAGTCTTTCGCGTTTAATTCAAATGAAAGATCCACTGTTCCAGTTACTAATGGTGATTTTTGTTTTTCTGCAGTTTTCACTTTTGCTTCAGTGGTGACAATTTCTGCTTTTCCATTACGTGCGATAAATTTCAATGAGTTACGGACTTCTTTTCCGTTGACTAACAATGGTTTGTTTGTCGCCTTATCCATTAAAACACCTGCTAATTCATAAGTTTTACCTTCGATTAAATCAGTGTAAGAAACAGTATCAGTGATTGTCACTTTTTCTAAAGCATCCGCTTTGTGATCACCTGAATCTTTGTTAATCGCTGTTGTTTTTAGTTTTGGTTCAGTGAATGTAACAGTTTGTCCTTCATCGTCAATGTCGTGATGGACAGCAATTTCAGTGTTTTCACGTGTTAATGTTTCAAAAATAACAACTGACTTTCCTTTTAACTGTTCAGCATTCATTGTGAATGTCACTTCAACCGTTCCTGAAACGCGGTTAATTTGTACGGCAGCAGCTCTCAGTGCTGGTTTATCCATGTCACTTGGTTGTTCAGAATCTGTTGCGTCGTTTTGGTCTTCAATGATTTCTGCTTTTCCATCACGAGCAATGAAATTCACTTCATTTCGCACTTCTTTTCCGTCGATTAATAGTGGAGTGTTTGTTTTCTTATCCATTACCACACCAGAAATGTTGTACACTTTTCCGTCTAATAAATCTGAATAAGAAACAGTATCAGTGATTGTTACTTCCTTTAACGCTTCAGCAGAATGGCTATTAGAATCATTGTCCAACGCCGTTGTTTTTAGTTTTGGCTCTGTAAATTCAACGGTTTGTCCTTCGTCTTCAATATCTGCATGAATCGCTATTTCTGTGTCATTTTTGTACAGATTTTCAAATACAACGACTGTTTTTCCTTGTAAATCTTTCGCATTTACTTTAAATTCAATCGTTTCGCTACCTTCAGACGTTGTTGGTGTAAACCGTTTGCTAGCGGTCACTTCTTCCCCATCGATTAACAATGGTTTGTTTGTTGCTTTATCCATCAACTTCCCTTTTAATTCATAGGTATTTCCTGGAATTAAATTTTTGAAAGATACCACGTCAACAATAGTAACTTCTGCTAAAGGATCAGAAACTTTTGAACCGTCTTCCTTAAAATGCGCTTCTGTTTGAATTTGAGGATTATTTACTTTCACAGTTTGGCCTTTGTCATTGATATCTGTATGTTTAACAACGTCATACCATTCTTTTGAATCGCTGCGTTGTCGACTTAGATATTCAAAAACAACTAGTTCTTTTCCTTTCAATTCGCGTGCGTCAAATTCAAAAGTAACATCAATTGTTCCTTTAGCCTTTGTGGGTTTGAATGTTGCTTCACTGATTACTTCTTCCCCATCGATTAACAGCGGTTTATTTGTTGCTTTATCCATCAATTTACCATTCAATTTGTATAATTTGTTTGGTTGTAAGCCTTCATAAGCCACTGTATCTTTTAATACGACTTTTTCTTCGGGATCAAATTCTTTTCCATTGTTTTCTTCATTGACTGCAGTTGTTGTAATTTTAGGATTGTCAAAGGTGACCGTTTGCGGCACGTCGTTAATATCCGCATGGACAACAATTTCTTTGTTATTTTGATATAGTGTTTCAAATACTACTACTGTTTTACCAGCAAGAGCTGACGCGTCAAACGTGAATCTTACTTCAACAAAGCCATTTTTAGTTGTTGGTTTGAATTTCTTCTCTGAAGTCACTTCTTTTCCATTTACTAGTAATGGTTTGTTTGTTGCTTTATCCATTAATTTTCCTTTAACAACGTATTCGCGGCCGTCAGTATAAAGATTTGTGTAATCCACTTTATCTTTAATTGTGACATTCTTTTCTGGGGAAAGCACTTTGTCACTATCTTCTTTGTCTGTCGCTGTTGTTTTCAAGGTCATTTTAGGATTTGTGAAGTTCACTGTAGTAGTTTGTGCCGCTTTAATCGTTACTTTCTTAACACTTGTATCTAATAGGTATCCGATTGGGGCTTCAATTTCTCGAATTTCTAATTGAGTATCTGCTGCATATTCTACAGACTCAAATTCCCCATTTTTGTTTGTAGTAGCTGCTTTTTTAGAGCCGTCCGCTAGATTTTTCAATTCAAATTTAGCCCCAGCCACTGGATTTCCGTTATCATCCACTTTCTTAATTTTGGCTTTACCATTTTTAATAACGTTAATCTTAACAAAACCTACAGTAGGGTCTCCTACTCCTCCGGTAGAAACTGCTTGTGATCCAGGTTTAACCCAAAATAACTGACTATCTGTGTAAAATGTATTTCTAAATAAATCTAAATCACCATTTTTTGAGTTTGCATTGGGTGTAATTTCTAATACATTTCCTTTTTTCTCAACTTTTGCATTAAGATTGTTCTTAATTGAAAAATTGTTTAATACACCATTTGTATCTGTAATTTTTAGTGTTTCACCAACTTTAACATTGTAAGTTTTTTTATGAAAACTAGGCTTAATCCTGAAGTTAGCGATATTATTTTCAATTTGTTGTTTATAGTTAGCATAACCAGGTAGTGAAGTTGAAACTGACCACCCTAATTTTTCCCAAATGTACATATTTGTAGCATAAATGTATTCACCACTATCGCCTTTTTTAGCCCCAAAATTCATTACTGTGTTGATTGCTTCACGTTGAATTGGTGTCATGCCATTAAAAGTTGTTTGTTGCGTAAATCCTGCACCTGGTACAAACACAACTCCTGGTTCTACACAGTAAGCTAGTTTTCCATCAATGTATAAAGGTTGGTAAAACTCACCCCACGCTGACCAAGCACCTTTACTGACGTCATATCTGGCATATACCGGATTACCTTCAGTACCTACAGAACGAGCAAAACGAGTACGTCGTTCAAAAGGAATTTCAATACTTTCTCCCTTGTCATTTTTTACTGACATGCCAAAAGAAGAATCTTTCTTTGCATAGTCACCATACAAATATTTAGCTAATGAGATAATCTCGTTATCTGTCAAGCCTTGCACATCCGTAGGATTATCACGATTGGCTAATTCTTCTCCTGTTCTTTCTACTTTTTCTTGTATTTCTTCCGTTACTTCAGTTGTAGAAACTGTTTCAGTATTAGTAACCTCACTTGAATTAGTTGTAGAATCAATAGGACTGTCATTACTATTCATGCTTTCCCCTATCGTTTTATCTAACTCTTTCTGAGTGTTTTGTGTGCTTTCTACCGTTGTTGATTCATTAACTTTACTAGAAGATTCTGTCGATTCTTCAGGTATCTTTTTCTCTTCTACCTCACTAGAAGAATTCACTTGTTCAATATTATCCAAGCTTTCGGCCATAGCGATTGTTGAAGGTACAACATTCGCTCCTGCAATGGTCAGCATAGCTAACAGAACAAGGAACTTATTTTTTACTTTACTTAGTCTGTCTTTCATTATTTTTTCCACCTCAAAATTTAGATTTTTATATTTATACTTCTTCTGAAGGCGGATCTCTCGGAAAGAACATTTCTCATCACTCCTCAAAATCAAAAAAGGCAACGATTGAGTATTCTTCAATCGTTGCCTTCTTGTATTATATTAATTTTTTAAATAGCTAACTCATACGTCCAACCAGCACTACGTCCATCGGTGTATTTAACTTCCCAGGTTACTACTCTATAATCACCTTGACCTTGTTTTGATAATTCCAGTGCTTTTGCTTGTCCAACAGCTGTCGCTTCAGCTGCACTTCCAAATAATCCACCTGACCCAACTGGTGTCATAGGATCATATTCATTACTTGGTGGAGGAGTCACATTTCCGCCACCGGTGTTACCACCACCAGAGTTTCCACCACCATTGTCAACTGGTGGTGTTGGGTTTGGTTGTTCCGGTGTTACAGCGCCACCACCATTTCCTGCAGGTGGTGCTGGTGTATACCCTCCACCATTATCGACAGGTGCTTGCGGTTGTTCTACTGGCTGTTCTACTGCTGGTGCTTGTGGTTGTTCTGCTTGGCCAGTTGTATTGTTAGCTGGTGTTCCGTTTGCTGCTTCATTTTGAGCTTTGTTTTCTTGTGCCGGATTAGTTGCATTTTCTTTGTTATTTCCAGCTGCAGACTGTTGTTTTTGTTCTTCAGCCTTTTGCGCTTTTTCTTTTTCAGATTTCTCTTTTGATTCTTTGTCTTTTTGCTCTTTAATTACTTGCTTAAGCTTATCTAAGCGTTTTTGGTGTGCTTCTTTATCTTTCTTCAAGTATTCGTCTTTTTCTTCGTTAATGCTGTTTTGAGCTGCTTTAATGTCACTATCTTTTTTAGATTTTTCCGCAGTCGCCAACAATTGATCTGTTTTCTTAATCAAGTCTAAAAACGAATGAAGTTTTGTCATTTTCGCTTTTGGGTCTTTTTGGTCCTGTTCTTTTAATTTTTTGATAATGGTTTCAGCCATTTCAATGTCCTTAGCACTTCGCGTGTCATATGCTTTTTTCACTGAGTCGTCGACTTGTAACGACAATTTTTTGTAGTCCTCTTTTTCTTTCTTTTCTGCTAACTCGATTTTTTCTGCTTGTGCTTTCTTTTGGCTATTCACTGCATAAACAGAGCCACCACCAATTAAAAGTAGTGCTGCAACTGATACCCCAATAATTTGATTTTTCTTTAACTTAAACCCTTGTTTTTCACTCATTTTTTCTTCCTCCTAATATTTGTAATTTTAGCGTACCTAAATGTATCTATTATCGCAAGCAATAGCTTGTTCTTTTCGTCACATGTTTTTTATCCGATTAAACTGACACGCATATATAATTCAGGTGTTTCTTTCTCTTCCCTCTTGATGGGACAATAATCTTTGTATAAAGCTTTCGTTTCATGTACTGCTTTATACAACGTTATTTTTCGTTGTGTTGTCCAATGTTTCACATTTTGTGTTTGTTTAATGTAATCCTCAACCAATAATTTCTTTTTACCGTTCTCTTTCATGTAGTCAATTAGTTCAACAATCATTTGTTTCGTAATATATGCCATGATTTATTTCTCCTTTTTTTGTTACTAAATTTCATTCATTAGTGAATATCGCTTTCAGGTAAAGCGTACCTCGCTCAACTTCAGGAATGGAGCCTCCTTCTAGTTCATAACCTAAAGCCAAAACTTTTGACACGATAAGTAAAAAAGTATCAGTTTATTTCATCCGCAAAGGAAACTGGCTTGCCGGAACAAGCGATCAATCCCCACTACTGCTTACCTGGTGTGATTACTAGAATTAGAATAGCCTCTCTTGTCATAAGCTACTCCACTGTCTTTTTTAGTGCAGAGAGCAATCAGCGACAGTTACCAAGTTACTTTTTATTTCTGCATTTGTGTATTTATTTTTCAAGGAGCAGTAATTCCAAGACAAGAAAGTTTCACTAATCAATGAAAACTAGTAACAAAGATTTTTAAACATGTTGTTTGATTTTAACCGGCTTCTCTAAGAATCTAAGCGGCTCTAACTCGTTTTTGCGTGAAGCAACAATCATTCCGTCTCTTTCTAAATTCTTTGCTAAGAAATATAAGTCCTTAGCCGCTAAGGTTTTCATTGGATCATTCCTTGAAATAAAATCACCATTCCACGCATTTACATAAATCTCATTGTCAAACGTTTTAACAGTATGAGTTTTGTAAATAAAATCTTTTGAGCAAGTTTTTAAATATTTCTTTCGCAATTTTCATCACCTCCATTCAAATTTCTGACAAGTTAACAGATAAAAAAAGAGGATACTACGCGTGAACTGCGTAATATCCTCTTTGAAGCACTATATCACCTGAGCCTATTATAACTAATTATGAATCTCTTTTTGAAAAATTTATAAAATTAATCTTAGGAAATCCATATGAATCACTAAAAATCGAACGAAAGTCGTTTTCTTTTTAGCAAAAAATTGCTATAATACAACTTGTTGTGACATTAGTTGCAACAAAAAGAGCCATACAGTTCATGCCTGCTAAAGCATATGAATTGTTTAACTTCCAAAGGGTTACCAGCCCGGAGGAAGGGTTCTTTTTTTTTATCTGCTAACTTCTCACCTTAGATCAAGCGTAGAAGCCTGTAATGTACTTTCTAAGTATGTATGTTATGATTTTTTCTTTTTTACAAAAAAATCATAGCACACCCTTAAATTCATTACAAGGTTTTTTAATAATATTTTTTATAACTCATTTAATTTCAATTTTTATGTTGCATGGTTTAATGCCAGAAACCACGCTATTTCACTGAATTTCTCACGGCTCTACCATAGCATAAAATCAGATACGCTATTATTTGTTATTTATAAAGTATAACAAATATAATTTTGAATATTTTCACGATTAGTACTATCCGCCAATAATATTTACATAAGGTTTAATAAATGTAATGAACAAACCAAACATCTCTTTCCCTCCTTTTTTTATTTTAAGCTGTTGCTTGCTTTAATTATAGGCAATCAAGTACAATGAAATCAAGCACAAATAGCGCTAAATCAACCAAATAAAGAATTATTAACCGGTTGAAAAAGGCTTTTTATATTACTTGCGTAATATTCCGTTGTTTAATAACTAACCGACCTTGATATAAAAAGAATTTATCTTTAGAAAAAGGGGAAAATTATTGTTAAAAAAAAATAAGTGAAATTCAGTAATATTATTTACTTATATAAAACATAGGAGTGATTGTATTGGAAAAAAACACTGCACTAATTGCTGCAATAAAAGCCTTTAGACAAAATCGGAAAGTAACACAACAAGAATTAGGAGAAAGCCCAACAAGATACGCCAAAATTGAAGCAACAGGAAACATTCGATTCAATGAATGGTTGACTTACTTGGAAAAATTAGAAGTAACGCCCACTGAATTTTTAAAATTCATGGAGTTACAAGAAGGTCAAAACAACTTTATTTTGGAAGTTGAGCGTTTACTTAGTAATGCATTTGATGATCCAGAATTTATTTTCAATAAACGGAAAATAATTGAATACTACTCTATTCTTGACAACAAAGAAAATAAAAGTACAGCTGAATTTAGCTTGTACATAGATATCAAAATTTATTTTTGTGATATTTATGACGAAATTTCACCTCTCACTTACGAAGATTATAAGTACTTTTACAAATTGTTTACTAAAAAATTTGAAACACAAGAGTTTTACACCTATTATGATTACCGAGTATTTTCCAATATTGTATTTGAATTGCCAGTTTCAGAATTATCCAAAACGGAAAATATATTTCAACATGTATTTCCTTTAAAACATAGTTTAGCACGTGATAAAAAAACTCTATACGTTGCTTTTCTAGCATACCCTAACTTCATTTCAAGATTAATTTACGAAGAGAAATATGAAAAAGCTCACGCTTATTTGAAACAAGCTCGGAAACAAAATATTCCAAAAAATCAATATCTTATTAATTTACAATTAACTTATTTAGAACTACTTTTAGACTATATTAAAAAACAAACACCAAAAAAACTAGCTAAAATAGACGAATTAATCAATGCAATCAACATCTATGGGCACAAGGATTTAGCAGAACAAATGAATCGTGAAGTAAAAATGCTCACAGAAGGAAGTGAAGATAAAAAAACATCAGGAGACTATCCCAAAACTGTAGAACGTAATATTTAAAGTAAAACACCTTGCTACACAAGGTGTTTTATTGATTTTCCACCCAATTATGAGTCACTACTCCTGGGGTTTCGGAATTACTTTTTTTGCTCAACTGACTTTTTTTCTCTAATGCACATTCAACAAATAAGTTGTAAAAAGACATGTAAAATAGACCTTTTGGACTTTTCACAGTAGAATCTGTTTTGATTTTGTGCATTACACGACGCAAACATTTGTCAATTTCAGCTTGATAATTTTCTCCAATCAGAACAATGTTGTATTCTTTTTCGACTTTAGTTTTAGCACGTATAATCGTTCCTACTTGTTCATGAGCTTCTTGAATAGTATTAGCAAAAGCAGCAATAAATTTTAAGCTATCTTTGTTAAGAAATGTATGCTCTTGAACTTCTGAAAATTGATCAAGCAATAATTGTTGCTGCAATCGGTCTTTTTCCGTATCTAGTGTATCTAATGTATCTGTATTTAGATTATTAAATACTGTACTGATTTTCATACCCTCTGATTTATCAACGTTTTGGCAGGGTATGATTTTCATACCCTCTTGTTTACCAAGGGATTTAGCGTTTGTTTTCTCTTGGGGGGTGGGTATGATTTTCATACCCTCTGATTTATCAACGTTTTCCTGCATAGTGTCATCGAATGATTGCAATTGATAAATATCGTTTTCTGTTACTTCAAGTTCCGCTAGATAAAGTCTATTAGGATTGTTCTTACCTAGTGTTTTATTAAAACCCATTTGTTTTTGATAAAGTAATCCGTATTCTTCTAATTGTGATTTTATAGCTAAGACTTTCTGTTTACCGCAATCAAGCACTTCTCCTAATTCACTAATAGTAAATGTAAAATATACATTTCCATTTTCATCTACTTGATTTTTTTGAACAGCAAATTCCAGACGTGCTTTTAAAAGCATGTATGCAATTTTTGTAGAATCTGACATTTTTTTGTACTTATCGCTAGCAATAAGTACTTTTGGGAATTGATAGAATAATTCATTGTAAATACGGTTTACATTAAAAAATTTGAAGTTGTTCAT
>NZ_JBIOOS010000001.1:2232500-2682945 GCF_051712325.1 Enterococcus sp. DIV1315a | reverse complement strand
ACAGTGACCTCCTATATGTTTAAATTTTGGTTATCTAAAAAATGTGGATAACTTAAAAGAATGAGCATAGTCGATTTTAGCATTTTTTTAAAACTTTTTCCACAAGCAATTGTTCAATGTGGAAAAAAAGTACACAAGGGTGAAAAAAGTTTTCCACAGGGTGTCGACACTTGCGGAAGAAAGTGGTTGTTTAATGAGTTATCCACAAAAAGTTGAGAATAATTAAGCTTGACACAATCATGTTTCAAGAACTTATCAACAGCTGGAAAAACACCTGTGCAAAACTTTTTAACAGGCTGTTTTTTTGTGTAAAACTAGTGGAAAAATGGCTGTGAACAGAAAAAAATGTGGAAAACTATCCACAAGCTACTCACAGGAAAATTTAATTTGTGGATAATTGAAACGAATCTTTCTCAGGAAATATTTCTTAAATTTTATTGACAAAAGACCCTATTACTCGTTATACTATCAAAGTATGTCTATATATTGATGGATAGTTACAATTTCAGGAGGTGTAATTGCATGAAAAGAACGTATCAACCAAACAAACGTAAACGCCAAAAAGTTCACGGATTCCGTAAACGTATGAGCACTAAAAATGGCCGTCGCGTATTAGCAAGCCGTCGTCGTAAAGGTAGAAAAGTTATTTCTGCTTAATGATGGTCTGGTCTTTTAAACAGTCAATTTCTAAGAACCCTTAGTTATCTCCATAATTTTTTGGAAGATGTGAAGATAACTAAGGGTTCTTTTTCTGTTTTCAATAAAAGAAAGCAGGATTCTATAGAAAAGGCTACTAAAAAAGAGCGGAAATATGCTATTATTATTAAGAAGTAAAAAAATATAGAAACAAAGGGATGCCGATGAAAAAGTCCTACCGTGTCAAGAAAGAAAAAGAATTTCAACAGGTGTTTAATAAAAAACAATCTTGTGCAAATCGTCGTTTCGTGGTGTACGTTTTAGAGAAACCACAACAAGCCCATTTTCGAGTGGGGATTTCTGTTGGGAAGAAAATTGGAAACGCGGTCACAAGAAATGCTGTGAAGCGGAAAATCCGCGCGAGTTTATTTCAATTAAAAGACCGTATCTCTCCAGAAATTGATTTTATCGTGATTGCACGTCCAGGATTGGAAAAGTTATCGTCTGAAGAAGTGAAAGCTAATTTAACACATGTGTTAAATTTAGCTAAAATATTAGATGTAAGAGAGGGAATTGAGTAGTGAAGAAGTATAAGCGCTTATTATTAATGGCTGGGTTAGTGACCTTAGTCTTTGTTTTATCCGCCTGCGGAACCGCGCCCGTAAGTGAAAGTAGTACAGGAATTTGGGATCGATACATTGTTTATTATTTTGCCCAAGCGATTAAGTTCCTATCATTAGGCGGCAGTGTCGGAATTGGGATTATCCTATTTACGTTAGTCATCCGGATTATTTTATTGCCGTTGATGCATTTCCAAACGAAGAGTATGCGTAAAACACAAGAGTTGCAACCGCAATTAAAGGCCTTGCAACAAAAATATTCTTCAAAAGATCCTGAAACACAACGCTTATTCCGAGAAGAACAGCAACGTTTGTATGCAGAGAATAATGTGAATCCTTACATTGGCTGTTTACCACTGTTGGTTCAACTACCAATCATGATGGCTTTGTATCAAGCCATTTCACGCGTGCCTGAGTTAAAAGAAGGAACGTTCTTGTGGTTAAGCCTCGATAAGCCGGATCCGTATTTAATTTTACCGATTTTAGCAGCTGTCTTTACGTTTGCTAGTACGTATCTTTCAAGTATGAGCCAACTAGAAACAAATGCCTCACTGAAAATTATGAATTACGTTATGCCAGCGATGATCTTCTTTATGGGGATTTCATTAGCCAGCAGTTTATCTCTTTACTGGGTGGTCTCAAATGCCTTCCAAACAGGGCAAACATTGTTATTAAACAATCCATTCAAAATCCGTAAAGAGCGGGAGGAAGCAGCACGTCAAGCCAAAGCACGGGAGCGAGCGCTTGAACGAGCAAAAAGTCCTAAGAAAAAAGGGAAGAAAAAATAAAGGAGGTCGTTCAGATGCCGATTTATGAAGGAAATACAATCGAAGAAGCAACGCAGAAAGGCTTACAAGCACTTGGTTTAACCAAAGAGGATGTTACAATTGATGTGTTAGACGAAGGAAAAAAAGGATTTTTAGGTCTAGGAAAAAAACTTGCCCAAATTTCAATGGAACCAACGATTAGTGAGCAAGTCACAGAAGCGGTCGAAGAAACAGTGGAAGATATTGTTGTTGCCGATGAAGCAACAGCAGTGGAAGAAGCAGTTGAGGAATTAACCGAAGCAATTCCTAGTCTCTCAGAGGAATCAACACATTCTTTAGAAAATCTGGAAGACGAAGCTGCTATTACTGAATTAGCGATGTATTTAACGAATATTTCAAATGAACTGAACGCCCCTGCCATGGTTCGCATAGCGCGCGAGAATGGCAATATTATCTTCCATTTAGAAACAGAAAAACAAGGTATCTTAATTGGAAAACACGGAAAAGTGTTAAATGCGTTACAGTATTTAGCGCAAGTCTTTATTCACCGCATTGCAAGCAATAAGCTATCGATTGTTGTGAATGTCGGAAATTATCGTGAAAAACGTCATGAAATTTTGGAACGTTTAGCGAAACGCACCGCGGAAAAAGCCAAACGCACTGGGCGGCCAGTCTTCTTGGAACCAATGCCGGCTTTTGAAAGAAAACAAATTCATCACACGCTAAGTAAAGATGAGCAAATCAAAACCCATTCTGAAGGGGATGAACCTTATCGGTATTTAGTGGTTGAACCAGTTAAGAAGTATTTTTAAACAAACAAAGAAACGTTGGCAACTCTCAGCAGGGACTGAATAGTTGCCAACGTTTCTTTGTTAAATGATTTTTTAGCCGTCTCCGTTTCTTTTTTTATGTTATGATAATCAGTAATTACTCCAGTAGTAAATTCAAATGAAAAAGTTTTGTAAAGAGACGTAGGGGGAGCAACAGGTATGCGTACGGAGAAAATACTGGTTGTAGATGATGATGCAGCAGTTCGTCGCTTGATTTGGAAAGCATTACAATCAACAGGTATTCTTATTTACCAAAGTGAATCAATTGAAAAAACAAAAGATATCGTGTCCAGAGTTACCTTTGATTTGTTCATTTTAGATGATAACTTGGAACATGACAGCGATGGTTACTACTTAGTCCAAATGATTAGAGAGAAATATCCACTAGTGCCAATTATCTTTTTTAGTAGCAAAAAAGAAGAAGAGGATATCATTGCAGCCTTGGAAATGGGCGTGGATAGTTATATAACGAAACCTTTTTCCTTGAATGTTTTTAAGGCTCAGGTGATTGCTTCGTTGAATCGAGCTCGAATGATTCGAAAACAATTGAATGTTTATAAAAAAGAAGAGCTACAGGTAGGCGATTTCCGTTTTGATTATGGTCGTTATCAACTATTTAAAAAGGATTTACCTATTTCATTGTCTTCGAAAGAAGTTCAATTAATTCAATTTTTTCTGGAGAATCCCGAGCAAGTATTCTCTAAAGAACAAATTTACAGCAGTGTTTGGGGTACTGGGGATGTCGATGCGAATACGATTATGGTTTTTATTAATCGTTTACGAAGTAAATTAGAAGAAAACCCGAAAGAACCTTGTTACCTTCGGACCGTTTGGGGCATTGGTTATACCTTTACGCCAGATGGTTGCGTACAAAAAAAATGAAAAAAGGCCCGCAGTTGCACGAGCGACTGCGGGTCTTTTTTGATTATTCAATTTGTCGACGTTCCATTTCTTTCAAAATAAATTGAAGCGAACGATTTAGATGTTCATGGGTTAAAAGTGTGATCTGGTCAATATTCTTTGTTTTCATTCCGCGGAAAATTAACCAATGTTCTTCTAGGGCAATACTACGACGTTCTGAGGCACGAATCGCAATATCTCTGAAATAGATTAAGTAAGCATGGAGATCAGTCACAATTTTTTTTAAACGTAGCATCTGACTCTTAGTATAAATAAAGGAATTAAAATCTGAAAAGTTCTGTAGTAAGTCATCTACTTGGTTATTTTTATTGTATTGTTCTCCTTCGAGAAGTAAGGCTTCCAATTCATCAAAATCTTCTGGTGTCATGAGTTCCATGGCTTTAATGGTTGCTAAAGTGTCCAAAGATTTACGAATATCATAAATTTCATAAGCATCTTTCATACTAATCCCTTTAACCACGATACCCACCATAGGTATATGTTCCACCAATTGTTCTTTAACCAATTCTTGTAAAGCAAAGCGAATGGGCGTCCGACTAATGTTTAATTGCTCGGAAAATTCTTTTTCATTAATCCGTTCACCTGCAGGAATATCCCCTAAAATAATGGTTTTCTTAAAGGCTTCATAGGTACAAATTTTTAGAGGTTTACTGCTGGTTAAATCTAAGTTCCGTTTTACTGCTTCAACCGTTGGATTCATATGAGGCACCTCCCTATAGGTTATTTTTATAGATAATAAATATAATATTAAAAATGAAAATATAACGCAAGAAAAGACAAAATGAAAAGAAAACCGAGGAGAAAAGGTACTCCTACGGTTTCAGCGACGACGTTTAATTTTGTGGAATAAATAAAGGCATGTGACCTAAAGCAACAATTGTAACAACGAAAATAACGAAAATTCCTAAGGCATATTTTGCCGATTCTTTTTGCCATTGGCCCATATCTAAACCAGTTAAACGTAATAGCAAGTAAATAAATGCCACTAATGGACTTAATAAGTGGAACGCTTGCCCCATTAAGGAAGCTAAAGCCATAGACATATTGTCAAATCCATAAGAACGTCCAGCTTCTGCTAGGACTGGTAAGACACCGAAATAGAAACCGTCGTTTGAAATAAAGAATGTTCCTGGTGCTGAAATGAACGCAATCACTAAGCCCCAAGCGCCGGCTAATTGTTTTGGAATAATATTAACAAAGCTATTTGCTAAGGCATTGGCCATACCAGAACCTTGGAATAAGCCCATGAAGACGCCAGCAGCAAAAACTAAGATAACTACTTGCACAGCATCACCAGCATTTGCACTGATACGGCTGCTTTGATCTTTTAATTTTGGATAGTTAATCATTAAAGCGATACAAGTACCAACTAGGAATAATAATAACGGTGGCATTTCAATCCACGAAGGCAAACCTAATTGACCAACGAATGAACTTAGGACTAACCAACCGATTAAGACAATCGTTAAAATACCATTGAACGCAAAATTCTTTGGACGACGAATTTCTAATAATTCTGGATCGTTAACAATAGTCATTTCTTCCAATTCTTTATCAGTAAGCGTTGTCACGCCTAAGCGAGCACGTTCTTTTTTCCCCATGCGATAAGCAACAAAGAAGATAACATACAATACAGATAAAATCATACCAGGTGCTAAATAAGAAAGAATGTCGGCATCAACTTCTAGTACGGCCATGGCACGAGCTGTTGGACCGCCCCAAGGTAATAAGTTCATAATGGTGTTTTGTAAGATAACAAGCACACCTAAATTCATCAATTTCATATTAAGTTTTTTGTAGATGGGAATAAACGCAGAACAGCAAATCAAGGTCGTGGTTGTTCCATCTCCGTTTAAGGAAACAGCAGCAGCAACTACCGCAGTAGCCATCAAGACTTTCATTGGATCGCCTTTAGCAAAGTAAATCATTTTTTTAGTGATTGGGTCAAACAAACCAGCGTCCAACATAATAGAGAAGTAAAGAATGGCAAATAATAACATAATACCAGTTTTTGAAGTAGTTGAAATCCCATCTAAGACGAAATTCCCAATGTTGACTTCAGGGACAACACCGTCAGCACCAGGTGGCGGACTCGCTACTCCAGTTGCAATTGCAATCAAAGTAAAAATAAGAGGAATAATTACTAAAGATGTAAACGGTGACAATTTCTTTTTCATGATTACATACATAAAGATGATAATCATACCATAAGCTAAAATAGTGAGTAACATGTTTTTCTTCCTTTCTTTTTTTAGAACTTTTTTGTAAGCGTTAACAACCGGTGTTAATAAAAAAGAATAGCCATGAGAAATGTTTCACAGTATTCTGGTTTACAACAAAAAATATTTTTTGTGTTTGTCTATAGTGTGAGAATATACAAACTTTCGCAGAGAATAAATAGCCTAAAACAAAAAGAACATCAAAAAAACAATTCAACAATCAAATTCTTATTAATAACTTAATATAATATTAATAGAATCTTAACGGCTGATAAATGCTTATATACCAATGTTTACAGAGTTTTTTTCACAAAATAAACAATAAAAGAACAATCTGAGCTAGTGTTTTCACTAGGTTTTTTAACGGTTTTTTCTATAATGAACGTATACCAAGAATTAGTGAAAGGAGAGACAATATGGGCCTATTTAAGTCCTTATTCAAGAAAGAGCAACACACGCAGGATACCGAGATTAATGAAAGCGTTATCCAACGTGAAGCGGATAACTTGGAAAAGCGATGGATAGATATACCAGCATATATTCCTGCTGAACCAAAAGAATATCAATTGGTAAGTATTGTGGCCACTGCCATCGCAGCAGGAGAGTTTCCAGAAAGTCGTTTTGTTATCAAAAAAATCGCAAAACGAAATCCAGAAGCAAAAGAAGTTGCCATTATTGCAGCCAGTATAGCTGCAGAGCTTTCAGAAGAGTCTCAGCTAGTTGTCAAAAGAATTTCAAAACAAAACCTTGAGGAGGATCATTATGTTACGCAAATTTAAAATTTCAATTGATGGGAAAGAATATTTAGTCGAGATGGAAGAAATCGGTGGCGTCCCACAACCAGCACCTGTTGCGCCACAACCAACAGCGCCAGTTGCTACGACAGAAACACCAGCCCCTGCTGTTGAAGAAACCCCAGCGTCAGCAGCACAGCCAGCCGCCCCAGCAGGAGCAGATGCAATGCCTGCGCCAATGCCAGGAACTGTGTTAAAAGTATTAGTCAATGTTGGTGATACGGTGTCCGAGAACCAACCATTGTTAATTTTAGAAGCAATGAAGATGGAAAATGAAATCGTTGCAGGAAAAGCAGGTACGGTAACAGGAATTCATGTTACCCAAGGCCAAATTGTGAATCCAGGGGAACCATTAATAACAATTAACTAGAATTAATTTAAGAAGAGGAAGTGATTTGTGTGGAGACACTGATTCAAGGTGTTATAGGAATGGGCCAAGAACCAGGACGCATTGTGATGATGCTGATTGGTGGACTATTAATGTATTTAGGAATAAAAAAAGAGTATGAACCAACACTTTTAGTGCCGATGGGTTTAGGAACGATTTTAGTGAACTTTCCTAATTCCGGCGTATTGAGCGCTGGCGGCGAGCCAGGTCCGTTTAATGTTCTTTTTGATTTTGGAATAAAAACAGAATTATTCCCGTTATTATTATTTATTGGGATTGGGGCAATGATTGATTTCGGGCCATTGTTACAAAATCCATTTATGTTGATGTTTGGTGCCGCTGCACAGTTTGGGATTTTCTTTACAGTTATTATGGCTGTTTTATTAGGTTTTGATTTAAACGATGCTGCTTCGATTGGGATTATTGGTGCCGCTGATGGCCCAACGTCTATTTTCGTAGCAAATACCTTACATTCAAAATACATGGGGGCCATAATGGTTGCCGCTTACTCCTACATGGCGTTAGTTCCGATTATTCAACCAGTAGCGATTAAAGCAGTGACGACGAAAGCCGAACGTCGTATCCGTATGACTTATCGGGCCGGTGAAGTTTCTCAAACAGCGAAAATTCTTTTCCCGGTTGTTATTACGATTGTCGCAGGGTTAATTGCGCCGGTGTCATTACCATTAGTTGGTTTCTTAATGTTTGGGAACTTATTAAGAGAATGTGGCGTTTTGGATCGTTTATCCATTACAGCTCAAAATGAATTGGTAAATATTATTAGTATCTTGCTAGGACTATCTATTTCCGTTAGCATGAACTATGCAGAGTTCTTAAAAGTCGATACGTTGATGGTTATTGGCTTAGGGTTAGTCGCCTTTATTATGGACTCAGTCGGCGGCGTGCTTTTTGCTAAATTCTTGAATTTATTTAGAAAAGAAAAAATCAATCCAATGATTGGTGCTGCGGGTATTTCCGCTTTCCCAATGTCTAGTCGGGTTATTCAAAAAATGGCTACGGATGAAGACCCACAAAACTTTATTTTAATGCATGCTGCTGGTGCCAACGTTTCAGGACAAATCGCTTCTGTAATTGCTGGTGGCTTACTATTAGCCTTTTTAACATAGGACGGAAAGGAGAACGAATACATGTCTGTTAACATGGAAGATTTAAAAATTGCTTTTGAACTGTTAGGTTTTGGTTGGGGCGGCGTTTTCGTTGTTTTATTTATCATTTATCTAGCATCTAAATTACTAACAAAATTATTTCCAATTAAAAAATAAAGGAGGTTATTGCTGTGAGCAGCGTATATACAATGAAAAGAATCTGGTTGCAAAAAGATAAAAAAGCTTATCAAGCTTGGCGCGAATTAATGGAAAAAGCCGCATTGCAAACGACAGAAGCACTTGATTACACCGTTGGCATATATGATGACACAGCATTAATCGCCTCTGGCTCGCTTTCAGGCAAAACGATTAAGTGCGTGGCCGTTTGTAAAAAATATCAATCTGAAAATTTGTTAACCCAATTGGTGGTTCATCTACTTGAAAAACTGAGAGAAGAAAACCAATTACACAGTTTTTTGTATACAAAACCAAAAAATGAACAAATTTTTCAGTCGCTAGGCTTTCAAAAAGTGGTTGCGAATCAAGAGGTGCTATTTATGGAGCAAGGCAAACCAGATTTTGCCGATTATCTTGATTACCTGACACAGCATAAAAAAGCAGGGCCAGCCAGTAGCATTGTCATGAATGCAAATCCTTTTACGAAAGGCCATCAGTACTTAGTCGAAAAAGCAGCCAAAGAAAGTCCGCACGTTTATGTGTTTGTTTTATCTGAAGATAAATCGCTATTTTCAAAAGAAGCACGTTTCGCAATGGTGCAAAAAGGGGTCGCCCATTTACCCAATGTGACAGTCCTATCTACAGAAGATTACTTAGTTTCGTCTGCGACTTTTCCTACCTATTTTTTGAAAGAAAAAGCGCCATTAGAGGTAGCTGCAATTCAAGCAACGCTTGATGCAACGTTATTTAAAGAAAGAATTGCGCCAATACTTGAAATTCAGCAACGTTATGTGGGAGAAGAGCCTTATTCAGAAGTGACCGATGTCTACAATCAAGCAATGCAACAAGTTTTCGGACAAACGATAACGCTAACCATTGTCCCGCGATTAGCGAGTGATGGAGAGCTGATTAGTGCGACGAAAGTTCGCAAAGCGATGGCTGAAGGCGACAAAGAGACACTCAAGAAGTTTTTACCAGCAACAAGTTATCAATACTTAGTAGAACACAAGAAACTAATGAGGTGAAGAAAGTGAAGATTATCAAAAATGCTACTGCAGGGACAGTAGAATCAAGTGATATTATGATTACCGTCCAACCCATTGAATCAACAGAAAATACCATTGAATTAGAAAGTAGTGTCGAAAAACAATTTGGCAATCAAATTCGTCAGGTGATTACGACAACTTTGGAACATTTAGATGTCCAAGGCGTTGCGGTCAAGGCGATTGATAAAGGGGCATTAGATTGTACAATCAAAGCTCGGATGATTACAGTTTTACATCGAGGCGCTGAAAAAGAAACGTATGATTGGAAGGAGTTGGACTCATGGAACGTTTAAGAAGAACAATGATGTTTGTCCCTGGAGCGAACGCAGCAATGCTAAGAGATGCACCTTTGTATGGGGCAGATTCAATCATGTTTGATTTAGAAGATGCAGTTTCATTAAAAGAAAAAGACTCTGCCCGTGTTTTAGTCCATTCTGCTTTGAAAACTTTCGATTATGGCAATATTGAAATTGTTGTTCGGATCAATGCTTTAGATGCTGGTGGCGCAGAAGATATTGAAGCAATGGTCTTAGCTGGTGTCGATGTGATTCGTTTACCAAAAACAGAAACAGCCCAAGATATCATTGATGTTGAGGCAGTCATTACAGAAGTAGAACAGCAAAATGACATTCCCGTAGGAACAACGAAAATGATGGCTGCTATCGAATCGGCTGAAGGTGTTCTAAATGCGCCCGCGATTGCCAAAAGTTCAACTCGCTTGATTGGCATCGCGTTAGGCGCCGAAGACTATGTTACCAATATGAAAACACGGCGCCATCCAGATGGCCAAGAACTATTCTTTGCTCGTAGCATGATTTTACATGCCGCTCGAGCAGCTGGGATTGCAGCTATTGATACGGTCTATTCAGATGTAGACAATACGGAAGGCTTTGAAGCCGAAGTTCGTTTGATTAAACAGCTAGGTTTCGATGGGAAATCGGTGATTAACCCTCGTCAAATCCCATTAGTTAATACTATTTATGCGCCAACAGAAAAAGAAATCCAGAATGCTAAGGAAGTAATCTGGGGCATTCGGGAAGCCGAAGCAAAAGGTTCCGGTGTTATCTCCGTAAATGGAAAAATGGTTGATAAACCAATTGTTGAACGAGCTGAACGGGTCATTGCGTTAGCATTGGCGGCTAAATTAATTACCGAGGAGGAAATATAGACATGGTAGTAAATAAAGTAGGCAAAGACATTCCTCAATCTTATGCAGAGCAATACGGCATTTATGAAGGAGAATTAGCACACATTGATGCTTATCAAGAAGCGAGCCGAGCAATTAAACCAGTGAAACCTCGGGAGACAAAACTTTTAGGAAGTATTCGTGAAGCAATTGAAAAAACAGGTTTAAAAGATGGCATGACCATCTCTTTCCATCACCATTTCCGTGAAGGAGACTATGTGATGAATTTAGTTTTAGCCGAGATTGCCGCCATGGGGCTGAAAAACATTTCGATTGCACCTAGTTCAATTGCAAATGTTCATGAACCTTTGATCGAACACATTAAAAATGGAGTAGTCACCAACATTACTTCTTCAGGTTTGAGAGATAAAGTAGGCGCCGCTATTTCAGCAGGTATCATGGAAAATCCTGTGGTGATTCGTTCACATGGTGGCCGGGCACGGGCAGTAGCAGCAGGTGATATCCATATTGATGTAGCTTTCTTAGGTGCACCAAGTTCAGACGCTTATGGAAATGCGAATGGAACCAAAGGAAAAGCTACCTGTGGTTCTCTTGGATATGCGATGGTCGATGCAAAATATGCGGATCAAGTGGTCATCATTACTGACACATTAGTACCATATCCTAATACCCCTATTAGTATTCCACAAACAGATGTTGATTATGTGGTAGAAATTGATGCAATTGGTGATCCAGATGGAATTGCCAAAGGCGCGACACGTTTTACAAAGAATCCTAAAGAATTATTGATTGCTGAATATGCCGCAAAAATAATTACACATTCTCCTTACTACAAAGAAGGCTTCTCATTCCAAACAGGAACAGGTGGCTCTTCACTAGCAGTTACGCGGTTCATGAGAGAACAAATGCTTAAAGATGGCATTAAAGCAAGTTTCGCTTTAGGCGGAATTACGAATGCAATGGTGGAACTTTTGGAAGAAGGTTTAGTAGAAAAAATTATTGACGTCCAAGACTTTGATCATCCATCAGCTATTTCTTTAGGAGAAAATGCCAATCATTATGAAATTGATGCCAATATGTATGCTTCACCGCTTAGCAAAGGGGCGGTTATTAATCAATTAGATACAGCTATTTTATCTGCTTTAGAAGTGGACACAGATTTTAATGTAAATGTCATTACTGGTTCAGATGGTGTCATCCGTGGTGCTTCTGGCGGACATTCCGATACAAGTATGGCTTGTAAAATGAGTCTAGTGATTGCACCACTTGTTCGTGGACGGATTCCAACAATCGTCGAGCAAGTAAATACAGTCGTTACACCAGGTACGAGTGTCGATGTCGTAGTAACAGAAGTCGGCATTGCAATCAATCCAAAAAGAACAGACTTAATTGATTGTTTTAAAACCTTAGATGTTCCTCAGTTTACGTTAGAAGAGTTGAAAGACAAAGCCTACAACATTGTTGGCACCCCGGAACCAATTAAATATGGAGACAAAGTTGTTGCGTTAATTGAATACCGAGATGGTAGTCTAATTGATGTGGTACGCAATGTTTAATGGGGAAAAAGTAACACTTTTAGAGATGTTGGATGCTCGCGAACAAAGAGCTGCCACACAGAAGGAGTTGTTAGAAACAGCACCAGAAGCTAGTCTCTTATCTGCCACAATGAATATTCCTGGAGAAGTAAAAAATTCGCCCACTTTAACGGCTGTTTTTTTAGAAGTAATTGACGAAGTCGAGCAACAATTGCTGGATCAAGTACCGATTGTTAATTTTTACCGGAATGAAAAAACAGGTCCTGAATATTATTTGGCGGTTTCGTTAGCCCCACAAGAATTAAAACAAAGAATGGTCAAAATTGAAGAAACACATCCTTATGGTCGTTTAGTGGACCTAGATGTTTTATGGGGAAATGAAGAACTAAAAAGCCTTCATCGAGGAGATTTAGGCTTGCCACCACGGCGCTGTTTTATTTGCCAAGAAGAGGCGAAAGTCTGTGGACGAAATCGACGTCACAGTCTTGAAGCAATGCAAGAAAAAATAACAGAAATAATTTTGACACGAAAGGAGCAGCCAAGTGAGTAAAAAAATTCGTTTTACAGAAACGGTGCTACGGGATGGACAACAAAGTTTAATTGCAACACGGATGCCAACCTCAGATATGCTGCCGATTATTAAAACAATGGACGAGGCAGGATTTCATGCATTAGAAATGTGGGGCGGGGCAACGTTTGATTCCTGTGTCCGCTATTTAAACGAGGATCCTTGGGAACGTCTTCGCCAAATTCGCAAAGAAGTTAAAAATACCAAACTTCAAATGTTATTACGAGGACAAAATTTACTAGGATATCGTCATTACGCTGATGATGTGGTGCGGGCCTTTGTCGAAAAATCAGTTGAAAATGGGATTGATATTATTCGTATTTTCGATGCCTTGAATGATGTCCGTAATTTACAAACAGCAATTCAAACAACAAAAGAAGCTGGCGGACACTGTCAAGCAGCGATTTCTTATACTACGAGTGAAATTCATACCATCGATTACTTTGTAAAATTAGCCAAAGAATTAAGTCAAACAGGAGCGGATTCCATTTGTATTAAGGATATGGCAGGCGTTTTGACGCCACAAACGGGTTTTGAATTAGTGAGCAAAATGAAAGATGCCATTGATTTACCTTTAGAGGTGCATACGCATGCGACTAGTGGTATTTCTGAGATGACCTATTTAAAAGTTGCTGAAGCAGGTGCGGATATCATCGATACAGCTATCTCTTCTTTCGCTGGTGGTACGAGTCAACCAGCCACAGAATCTGTAGCCATTGCGTTAGAAGATTTAGGCTTTGAAACAGGTTTAAATATGGAAAAAGTAACAGAGATTGCTGACTATTTCAATCCGATTCGTGATCGCTTTAGAAGTGAAGGCATTTTAAACCCTAAAGTTAAAGATACGGAACCGAAAACCTTGATTTATCAAGTGCCTGGTGGTATGTTATCAAACTTATTAAGTCAATTAACGGAGCAAGGTTTACAAGACAAATATGAAGAAGTTTTAGCTGAAGTACCTAAAGTAAGAGCGGATTTAGGGTACCCACCACTAGTTACGCCGCTTTCACAAATGGTCGGAACACAAGCCTTAATGAATGTGATTTCTGGGGAAAGATATTCCTTAATACCGAATGAAATCAAAGATTATGTGCGCGGAGAATACGGCAAATCACCAGCACCTATCGCAGAAGAGATTAAGCAAAAAATCATTGGGGATGAAGAGGTAATCACTTGTCGACCAGCGGATTTATTGAAACCAGAGTTGCATAGTTTAGAAAAGGAAATCCAACAATACGCAAAATCTGAAGAGGATGTCCTATTATATGCGATGTTCCCACAACAAGGAAAAGACTTTTTAGGACGTCGCGAAGATCCTTTTTACGATGTACCGTTACAGAAAGTGACAGTCAAACTTGACTTGCCAGAATAGAACGGGCAAGTGCTCCGAAAATGTATAAAGAAGCAAGGGTTTGAGCGACGATAACGGTTGTTCAAACCCTTGCTTCATCAAATAGAAAAAAGGCAGCCCGTGAAAGGAAGTGACAATGTGTTAGAAGAAGTTCTAGCAATTCATCAAAAAAATATTGGTGTGCTAAGTCTTGAAGCAACAGAAGCGGTGTTAAACCATCATGATTTAGCCAAAATGTATACACCTGGTGTCGCAGAATTGAGTTTAATGATTGCCCAAAATCATGAATTAGCGCGCGAGTGGACCATTAGTGGTAAGTTAATTGCGGTTATTACAGATGGGTCAGCTGTTCTGGGTCTCGGCAATATGGGCACGCAAGCGGGCTTGCCAATTGTTGAAGGCAAAGCTTTACTTTATAAAAATTTGGCGGGGGTCGATGCTATTCCTTTAGCACTGGAACAAAAATCAGTGGACGAGATGGTTCAAACAATTGAAAATTTACAAAATAGTTTTGCAGGAATCCATTTAGAAGATATTTCTGCACCAACATGTTTTGAAATTGAAGAAAAACTTCAACAACGTTTGAACATTCCTGTGTATCATGATGACCAAGAAGGCACTGCCATTGTCGTTTTAGCTGGGCTAATTAACGCAGCTAAAATTAAAGGAAAACCTTTAAATCAATTACGTGTGGTGATTAACGGAGTTGGTGCTTCTGGTGTAGCGACCGCTAAGTTATGTATTCAAGCGGGGATTACGCATCTCACCTTAGTAGATCGCCAAGGTGTTTTAAGAGAAGAAGACCCGACATTGAATCCTTACCAACGTGCTTTGCTTCGACAGGTAATAAAACCATCAGTAGAAAACAAAGATTTAGCCACCGCTGTCGTCAATCAGGATGTTTTTTTAGGCTTATCAGAAGCGGATGTGCTAACGCCAGCCCTGATTAAATCAATGAACCAAGACCCAATTATCTTTGCTTTAGCAAATCCTAAACCAGAAATTGAACCAGCCCTCGCCCAAGCCAATGGTGTCCGTTTATTAGCAACTGGTTCTTCCAAATATCCGAATCAAGTGAACAACATTTTAGCTTTTCCAGGTCTTTTTAAAGGGTTATTGGCAGCGAAAGGCAGAAAAGTCGATGTCGGTTTGCAAATGACAGTAGCACGAAGCTTGGCCGCTTTGATTTCAGAACCCACAGCAGAAAAATTCATACCTAATGTATTTGATGGCGGCGTAGTTGACACGGTTTTTAATGCTGTACTAGACTATATAAAACAAGAAAAGGCCACGGCAGAAGAAGGGACGTAAAAGGCAATGACAAAGCAAGCAAGGAGTAAATTAGCGCAGCAAGCACAATTGGCACTACTCTATGAAGTGACCTGTTTAAATAAACCAGGCTTGGTGGATCCAGTCGATGCAGGCGCCCATCAAGATATGGATGTTTTCACTTTTTTAGAAAGTAGTGTGGTTTTGACTCCTTATTTTGAAACCTTCGTTCAAGCTGGGACAGAGCTACGTCATTTGCCGATTGAGGCAACCTTTCGCACGATTCGACAAGTTGGTTTAGAAGCAGAACGAGCGATGTTTGAGGCAACAGAAGGTATCAATACACATAAAGGAGCAATTTTTTCTCTAGGTATTTTTTTAGCTATCTGTGGTCGTCTAATGATTTGGGAGACCCCTTGCACCTTACAATTGTTTCAACAAACGCTTCAAACAATGACGCAAGACTTATTGGCTGACTTTGAAAACCTCGCTACGAATGAGCTAGAAAAACTAACTTGGGGTGAACGACTATTTGTTCAGCATGGCTTGACTGGAATCCGTGGTGAGGCGCAACAAGGCTATCCCGCTGTCTTTGAACAGGGAGTGCCTTATTATCAAAAACATCAAGGCACACAACAACAAAAACTCATTGATACGCTCCTTTATTTATCGCTCTATGTTGAGGATACGAATTTGATTAAACGAAGTCAAAATGTCCAAATTTTTGAAATATATCAACCGTTAATCCAGGAATATTTTGCTTTAGGGGGGACACAAACGTTACGAGGAACCCTTTGCTTAGAAAGATTGAATCACTTATTCAAAGAAAAAAATTGGAGTATTGGTGGCAGTGCAGATGCTTTAATTTTGGTGGTGTTTTTAGATAAACTAATGAAATTAAATTGGCTGACGCCTTAATTAAAAAGATAGTTACAACGCTGATTTGGTCAGTTATTTTGACCTTATATGCCTATGGAAAGGTCTCAAGAGAATTCAAGAAAGCGATTGACAAATACCACGAAACACAGTATATTTTATTACGAAATCATTCTTATCAGAGTATACAAATACGATGATAAACAGTTGAAGCGAATCTTGATTTGCTTTTCCTAAACCTGATTCTTTTAGAATCAGGTTTTTGTTTGTCTAAAAGGCGGCATTCGTTCAAAAACGGCTGTCGCCTTTTTTTATGAAATTTTTTTAATATAAAAAATTTCATAAAAAAAATCTTAAAAACAGAAAAAATTGTTATAAATTAGAGTCATTTTTTTGATGTAAAGTTTTTATGACTTACAGCCATAAAATTGATAAAAACAGTCAAAGAAGCAGAAAAAATAATAGTGGAATTTCTCAAAAAAATAAAAAAATTTTCCGTTATTTAATTATCGATTTATCAAACGATAAGTTATAATAAAATAATTTATTTATCTTTAATGATTGGGGAGAAACGTATAAACTTCCTCATTTTCCTCTCATTGTATAATAACTCACTAATGAATTAGTGAGTTTTTTAACATATTCAGGATGTTTGTTATCAAATAAATTTTTATATAAAAATTCACAGCATTATATTTTGAAAAGCTGAGGAAATGTACTAAACTGCAGGTGTTAAATCCATTTAAATCGCTAAAGGGGGAGATGAACAACTAGGGGAAGCTAATGATCTTGGTATTTATCGTTTATTTTAAAGAAAAGAGGGACGATCAGATGAAAAAGAAAATTGTTGAGGATTTTAATCGGAAAAGTCAGCATAAAAAATGGACAAAACGCAAGATGCTTAATTTAGCAATATCAAGTGGTTTATTATTTACGTCATTAGCAATCCCTGTAAGTATAGCTGTTACCTCTGGCACAATCAGTGCATCAGCAGCGGTCTTGGATATCGAACTATTATCAAATGTTACGTCAAATAATGACAGTGGCACTTCAACGAGTAATCGTTGGACAGCCGCAAACCAAAATCAACCAGTTAATTTCACGGTTTCTGGTGGCGCTTTAGCAGATGCTTCCGCTGTGTTTAGTGGACAAAAACAAGCGGTGTTAGTGGTTCCTCCTGAGTTAAGAGGAAATGTAGCTGCAGCAGGCAGCGCAGCAATCAATACCAATGTCACGATTGATCTTTCAAAAGTTACTTTTTTGACCGCCGTTTTGAATGCAGCCAATGATTTAACCAATGTCATTACTCAAATTACCAGTGGAGCGTTAGGGAATTTAACTGGTGTTGATATTGATTTGACGGAAGTGAATCGTCAGTTGGAATTAGTGAATAACATTGAAAACTTAGGTGCTGCTTCATTTACAGCTCCGGAAACATTAGCAGCTGACGGCTCATACATTAGCGCACCAATTAGTGATGGTTTAGGGTTAGTTTTAGCCCAAAATGTTTCAAACATCTTACAAGATTTGAATGCGGCCGTTCAAGCTTTGGAGGCAAAAGGAACCAGTATCCCAAGTAATCTTGTCGCCACAGCCATAAATGCAGCCTTGCTTCCTGTCAAAGGCACGGTAAACGTGGCTGTTTCAGGTGCTTTGCCTTTATTAGCGGTTGGTGGTTCAGGTGTGAATGAGTTAGTGGATGCTTCTTTACTAGGCGCAACTACGGTTACTTTACCAACTACCGTTTCAACACCTCAAAATTTATCCAATAATTTAGATGCTCGTTTTGTAGGAACAGTCGTTCAAACAGATCTTTTAGACGTTAATTTATTAGCAACAGCAGACGGTGTATCCAACATTTATTTTGCTGCAGGTACTACTAGTGAAGTAACCGCACCTACCGTAACAGGAGTAACAGGCAATTCAACAGCAGGTTACGAAGTTAAAGGAACTGCCGATGCCAATGCCACGGTTGAGATCCGAAATGCAGGAGGTTCCGTGATAGGTACAGGTACTGCTGATGGGGCAGGGGCATTTACAGTTACCATTCCCGCAGGTGAAGCAGGTGCCAATGAAACATTAACCGCCGTAGCGAAAAACGCCAGCGGTACAGAAAGTACGCCAACAACGTTCCAAACACCAGCGGATGAAGCAACCGTAACCGCACCAACAATCACAGGAGTGACAGGTAATTCAACGGCAGGTTACGAGATCAAAGGCACCGCCGACGCCAATGCCACGGTTGAAATCCGAAATGCAGGAGGTTCCGTGATAGGTACAGGTACCGCTGATGGGACAGGGTCATTTACAGTTACCATTCCAGCAGGTGAAGCAGGTGCCAATGAAACATTAACGGCTGTAGCGAAAAACGCCAGCGGTACAGAAAGTACGCCAACAACGTTCCAAACGCCAGCGGATGAAGCAACCGTAACCGCACCAACAATCACAGGAGTGACAGGTAATTCAACGGCAGGTTACGAAGTTAAAGGAACTGCCGACGCCAATGCCACGGTTGAAATCCGAAATGCAGGAGGCACCGTAATAGGCACAGGTACCGCCGATGGGACAGGGGCATTTACAGTTACCGTTCCCGCAGGTGAAGCAGGCGCCAATGAAACGTTAACCGCCGTAGCGAAAAACGCCAGCGGTACAGAAAGTACGCCAACAACGTTCCAAACACCAGCGGATCCTAATACGCCCGTGGCGACGCCAATTGTTGAGACTGTAACAGGTAGTACAACAAAAGGCTATGAGGTCAAAGGGACTGCTGAAGTTGGCACCACCATTGAGGTTCGCGATGCAGCTGGCACGGTCCTTGGTACTGCAACAACTGGAACTGACGGAAAATATACAGTGACTTTAGATCCAGGAAAAACAACAGCAAATCAAACGCTGAGCGTTGTAGCGAAAAACGCTAGTGGCACGGAAAGTCAACCAGCAACGGCGACAACACCAGCTGATGTCACTGCACCAACGGTTGATAACATCACAGGCAACTCTGGTTCGGGTTATGAAATTACAGGAACAGCAGACCCTAACACAACAATCGAAGTTCGTGATCCAGCTGGGGCAGTCATTGGTACAGGTACCTCTGATGCGAATGGTGATTTTACTGTAACGCTACCAACGGGAACGACAAATCCTGGGGATACGTTAACAGTGATTGGAAAGGATAACGCAGGAAATGAAAGTCAACCGACTGAAGTCCTTGTTCCTGCTGATGCCACGGTTACAGCACCAACTGTAACAGGAGTAACAGGTAATTCAGTTGCTGGTTATCAGGTGACAGGCACCGCTGATCCGAATGCTACCATCGAAATTCGTGATGCAGATGGGAACGTGATTGCAACAGGGACTGCCGATGGGACTGGTTCCTTTGCTGTGAACCTTCCAGCTGGGACGGCAAATGCGAATGAAACATTGACAGCGTTAGCCAAAGATCCTGCTGGCAATACAAGTACACCGACAACCTTCCAAACACCAGCAGATGAAGTAGTGGCACCGCCAAGTGTCGACAAAGTTACTGGGAATACAACACAAGGATATAAAGTGACAGGTACCGCTGAACTTGGCACCATCATTGAAGTTCGTGCAACAGACGGAACAGTTTTAGGCACCGCAACAACTGGACCGACTGGCCAATATACTGTGACGTTAGCTTCAGGAAAAGCAACAGCGAAACAAACAGTGAATGTAGTTGCTAAAAATGATACTGGACTTGAGAGTCAACCAACTACAGCTATGACACCCGCTGATGTTACCACACCAACAATTGGTGACATTACTGGAGATTCAACAACTGGTTATGAAATCACTGGGACGGCGGACCCTAATACCACCATTGAAGTACGGAACCCAGATGGAACAATTATTGGTACAACGACAACGGATGATCAAGGAAACTTTACTGTGGACCTTCCAGCGGGAGCCGCTAATCCTGGTGATACATTAACAGTTGTTGGAAAAGACGGTGACGGCAATGAAAGTCAACCAACGGAAGTGACGGTCCCTGAAGATGCAACCGTAGCAGCACCAACTGTGACGACTGTTACAGGAACAACTGCCACTGGGTATCAAGTAACCGGCACGGCAGAGCCAAATGTCACCATTGAGATTCACAATGAAGCAGGTTTAGTTATTGCTACGGGAACGACTGATGGTGCTGGCGCCTTTACAATCACTCTTCCGACGGGCACAGCAACAGCTAACGAAGCCTTAATTGCCATTGCGAAAGATGCTGCTGGGAAAGAAAGTAATCCGACTGCTTTCAAAACACCTGCTGATCCAGATGCATCAGTCGCGACACCTACTGTTGACAAAATCACTGGTAGCACGACAAAAGGCTATCAAGTAGTAGGAGCAGCAGAAGTTGGTACAACAGTTGAGGTGCGTGATGCCGATGGCACAGTCCTTGGCATGGCAACTACTGGAACTGATGGCAAATACACAGTGACTTTAGAGCCAGGGAAGGCCTCAGCTAACGAAACAATAACTGTCGTAGCGAAAAATGCAACAGGGAAAGAAAGTCAGCCGGCTACAGCAACTACACCAGCCGACTTAGCCACACCAACCATTGATTCTATTACCGGAAATTCTAATAAAGGTTACGAAATCACTGGCACGGCGGAGCCAAAAACCACTATTGATGTCCGTGACGCAGACGGAACCATCATTGCTGCTACAACTGCTAACGAAACCGGCCAATATACGGTGACTCTACCAGCTGGCGTAGTGACACCAGGAGAAACGATTACGATTATTAGCAAAGATGGCGCTGGCAATGAAAGTCAACCAGCTACAGCCGTTATTCCAGCGGATGTTGTTTTAGCGGCGCCAACTATTACGAAGGTTGAAGGAAACAAAGCCAATGGCTATACAGTCACTGGAACTGCTGATCCAAATGTCACGGTTCAATTTTACAATAGCAGTGAACAATTATTGGCAAGTGGCAGTACAACTACTGGAGGCACCTTCTCCGTTCATATTGCAGCAGGGTTAGCAACAGAAAAAGAAACGTTAACCGCACTAACCACAGATACACAAGGAAATGTGAGTCCTAAAACCACATTTATGACGCCAGCCGATATTACGGGAGAACCAGAAATTAAAATTGCGGCACCAACTGTTTCTTCAGTTTTAGGAACGTCTAAAGCCGGCTACCTTATCAAAGGAACAGCTGAACCAAACCGAATCATTCAAATTAGTAACCGACTATTAAGAAGTGTGATTGCTGTAGGTGCCACCGATGCTGAAGGCAACTTCGCTATCCAATTAACAGCGGGACAAGCGACTGCTCAACAAAGTTTACTTGCGACAGCTACCGATGGCGCAGGACATTACAGTACGGCTACAACCTTCATGACGCCAGCCGACCCAACAAATCCTGGAGGAGGCAATGGTAACACTGGCGGAAATAACGGCAATACAGGCGGCAATACAGGAAACAATGGCGCAACTGGCGGGAATAATGGGAATGGTTCAAACACAGGTTCAAATCCAAATGGAGGTTCTGGTTTAGGCACAACAGGTTCTGGCTTAGGTTCACTAGGCAATGGCCTCGGTACAAATGGTAGTGGCTACCACCCTAAACTAAGCACCATCAGTTATGGCACTGGAAATCACGGGAAAACAGGCTTCTTACCTAGCACAGGTGAAAAAGAGTCTTCAGCCGTGACAACAAGTTTGTTTGGCGCCTTTGTCGCACTCCTTGCGAGCATGGGAATCATCAAACGCAAACGTAAAAACTAGCTCTCTCCTTTAATTCCTATAGATGAGAAAACGTATTGTTGAGAATTCCCCACTCAATGATACGTTTTCTCGTTCCATTTAATGAAGAAAAATTGCCAAATAGAATAAAATGTGCTATTCTATTTTCAGAAAATCGAAGGAACAAGCAGTGAAAGTGCTAAATCCAACCTGAATTTTTTAATGCAGGAGGAGTGGGCGCTTTTTTTGTTGTTATGAAGAAAGGAAGCTAATTATGCAATCAGCTACAATGGAATTTGATACAATTGCGGCGATTTCTACGCCGCCAGGTGAAGGTGCGATTAGTATTGTTCGCTTAAGTGGCGAGCAAGCAGTTGCTATTGCAAACAAAGTTTATCGGTCAGGCACTAAAGATTTAGCTAAAGTCCCCACGCACACGATTCATTATGGTCATATTGTTGATCCGCAAAACGATCAATTGATTGATGAAGTCATGCTTTCTGTGATGCGGGCACCGAAAACATTTACACGAGAAGACGTGGTAGAAATTAACTGTCATGGCGGCATTGTCGTGGTGAACCAATTACTGCAATTACTGTTACGTGAAGGCGCACGAATGGCCGAACCTGGGGAATTTACAAAACGTGCTTTTCTAAATGGCCGAATGGATCTTTCACAAGCAGAAGCAGTGATGGACTTAATCCGTGCTAAAACAGATAAAGCGATGAATGTTGCATTGAACCAATTGGATGGTAACTTGTCGGCGTTAATTCGTTCATTAAGACAAGAAATTTTAAATACTTTAGCGCAAGTAGAAGTTAATATTGATTATCCAGAGTATGATGATGTCGAAGAATTAACCACGAAATTACTTTTAGAAAAAGCCGAATTTGTGAAAGCGCAGATTCAACAATTATTAACGACCGCTAAACAAGGAAAAATTTTGCGAGAAGGTCTAAGTACAGCAATTATTGGCCGACCAAATGTCGGGAAATCCAGTTTGTTAAACCATCTGTTACGAGAAGAAAAAGCTATCGTTACAGATATTGCTGGAACGACACGTGATGTCATTGAAGAATACGTTAACGTTCGCGGCGTTCCTTTAAAATTAATTGATACAGCGGGGATTCGCGAAACAGAAGACATTGTGGAACGAATTGGTGTCGAACGCAGCCGCAAAGCGTTAGCAGATTCGGATTTAATTTTGTTAGTCTTAAATCAAAGCGAAGAATTGACAGAGGAAGATCGTCAACTGTTGGAAGCAACGAAAGGCTTAAAACGCGTTATTCTTTTAAATAAAATGGACTTACCGACAAAACTGGATCCTAACGAATTACAAGAATTAGTCCCTGCAGAAGAAATTTTATCCGTTTCGGTGTTGTCAAACACAGGATTAGACCAGTTAGAAGCGAAAATTGCTGATCTTTTCTTTGGCGGCCAAACAGGCGAAAAAGATGCTACTTATATTTCTAATACACGTCATATTGCTTTGCTGGATCAAGCAGCGATTTCGTTACAAGAAGTGATTAACGGCATCGAAGCAGGTATGCCAGTCGATTTAGTTCAAATTGATATGACCCGTTGTTGGGATTATTTAGGGGAAATCGTCGGCGATAGTGTCCAAGATGAATTAATTACACAGTTATTTAGTCAATTTTGTTTAGGAAAATAAGACAAGAGAGGAATTTTTTATGAATCAATATCAAGCAGAATCATATGATGTTATTGTCGTGGGTGCTGGACATGCTGGCTCTGAAGCAGCCTTAGCAGCCGCACGAATGGGCGTTAAAACGTTACTTTTAACGATTAATTTAGATATGGTTGCTTTTATGCCATGTAACCCTTCTGTTGGTGGACCTGCCAAAGGAGTCGTTGTCCGAGAAATTGATGCATTAGGCGGCGAAATGGGTAAAAACATTGATAAAACCTACATCCAAATGCGGATGCTAAATACTGGTAAAGGTCCAGCAGTGCGTGCGTTGCGCGCGCAAGCTGACAAACATGCCTATGCGACAGAAATGAAACATACCATTGAAAAAGAAGAAAATTTAACCCTTCGTCAAGGGATTGTTGAAGAATTAATCGTGGAAGATGGCGTTTGTCGTGGTGTTGTAACTTCAACAGGTGCCGCATACCGTAGTCAAGCAGTGGTGATTACTGCCGGTACTGCCTTGCGTGGCGAAATTATTATTGGTGAATTAAAATATTCATCAGGACCAAACAATTCACAACCTTCCGTTGGTTTAGCCAATCATTTAAAAGAATTAGGTTTAGAAATCGATCGCTTTAAAACAGGAACGCCGCCGCGAGTAAAATCAAGTACGATTGATTATTCTGTGACAGAGGAACAACCAGGCGATAAAGAACCCAACCACTTTAGTTACAGCACGCCAGATAGTGCCTACAATCAAAACCAAGAACCTTGTTGGTTAACTTATACGAATGAAACAACGCATGAAATTATTCAAAAAAATCTACACCGCGCCCCAATGTTTACTGGGATTGTGGAAGGTGTGGGCGCTCGGTATTGCCCATCCATCGAGGACAAAATTGTTCGTTTTGCAGACAAACCAAGACACCAATTGTTCTTGGAACCAGAAGGGTTGAATACCGAAGAAGTTTACGTCCAAGGCTTATCTACTTCTTTACCAGAAGATGTCCAAACAGAAATGCTTCATTCTATTGAAGGATTAGAAAAAGTAGAAATGATGCGTACAGGTTACGCCATTGAATACGATGTGGTAGTCCCTCACCAATTACGCCCAACATTAGAAACAAAGGTCATTGAAAATCTTTATACAGCAGGTCAAACGAACGGAACTAGTGGCTACGAAGAAGCTGCTGGTCAAGGCTTGATGGCAGGAATTAATGCTGCATTGAAAATTCAAGGCAAAGAGCCTCTTGTATTAAAACGTAGTGATGGCTATATTGGCGTCATGATTGATGATTTAGTTACAAAAGGCACTAACGAACCTTATCGCTTATTAACGTCACGTGCGGAGTATCGTTTGATTTTACGACATGACAATGCGGACTTACGTTTAACAGAAATGGGTCATGAAATTGGCTTAGTCAAAGAAGAACAATATGCCGCCTATCTAGTCAAAAAAGCGGCTGTTGAAGCGGAAATTGCCCGCTTAGGCAAACATCGGATTAAACCAACCAAAGAAGTGCAAGCATTTTTGGAAACCAAAGGCGCTGCTGGCTTAAAAGACGGTATTTTAGCTAGAGATTTTCTGAAACGCCCAGAAATCAGTTATCAAGAAGTCGCTCAATTTATTCCCGCACCTGAAGAGGCGCTCGATCCGAAAGTAATTGAACAAGTAGAAATTCAAATCAAGTACGAAGGTTACATTAAAAAAGCCATGGAAAAAGTTGAGAAACTAAAACGCATGGAAGCAAAACGCATTCCAGAAAACATTGATTACCAAGCGATTAACGGCTTGGCGACAGAAGCAAAACAAAAACTACAAAAAATCCAACCAGAAACGATTGCCCAAGCAAGCCGTATCAGCGGTGTGAACCCCGCTGACATTAGCATTTTGATGGTCTACATCGAACAAGGAAAAATCGCGAAAGTGCAAGGATAATAAAAATTTGAAGCAGTTGCTTCTTCACGGATGATTGATTGTGAAGAAGCAACTGTTTTTTTGTTTTGAATTAGTCTACTTTTTTTTCTAAACTGCAAAAAAAGACTGTCTTAAATAATTTCACAAACTGACCTATACTGAAAGCGCAAACAAATGATAGGAGTGGAACAAATGACAGATTGGTTAGGAATTAAAGGAAAAGTAGTGATTGTCACAGGAGGCTCATCTGGTATTGGTCGCAGCATTGTTGAAAGCTTGTTAGCGCAAGAGGTCTATGTCGCTAATTTTGATATTTCAGCATCAGAAACGCAACATGAGCATTTACTCTTTGTGAAAGTCGATGTAACTTCTCGAGCAGAAGTAGAAGCGGGTGTCGCTCAAGTGGTGGAAAAATTTGGAACCGTAGATGGCCTAGTAAATAATGCCGGAATCAATATTCCTCGTCTATTGGTGGATAAAAATCATCCTCATGGGCCTTATGAATTATCGGATGAGGTATTCGACAAAATTGTAGCCATCAATCAAAAAGGGCTCTACCTAATGAGCCAAGCAGTGGGCCGGATTCTTGTACAAAAACAAGCAGGTGTCATTATTAATATGTCTTCAGAAGCTGGATTAGAAGGCTCCGAAGGGCAAAGCGCCTACGCTGCAACGAAAGCAGCGGTCAGCAGTTATACACGTTCATGGGCTAAAGAGTTAGGAAAATCAAACGTCCGTGTCGTGGGGATTGCGCCAGGCATTATGGAAGAAACGGGCTTGCGCACTTTAGCATACGAAGAAGCATTGGCTTATACACGAAACATTTCTGTGGAGCAATTGCGAGCAGGTTATTCAAAAACAAGTACGATTCCATTAGGTCGTAGCGGAAAACTCCATGAAGTCGCTGACTTAGTATGCTATTATTTATCAGACCGTTCAAGCTATATTACAGGCATCACCACAAACGTAGCTGGAGGTAAAACAAGAGGATAGAGGTGGGAAAACTAAATGACGCTAGTAAATAGATGGTACCAAGTAATAAAATTACTAGTTGATCACAAAGGAATGAGCTTACAGGAATTGCAAGAAAAATTAGCCGCAAGTCCTCAAACAGTTCGTAAAAACATTGATACATTGAATGATGAATTAATCGGTATCGCCCAAATTATTCAGAAGGAAAATCTCTTTCAGTTAGAAATCAATAACTTTGAAGGTTTTGAAGAGGTTTTGTCTGGACGGCTAAAAAGGGAATCTGATTTTAATTCTTCAAGCAAGCGTGTTTCCTACATTATCAAACGATTAATAGAAGAAGATCAATTTATTTCAACTTATGATTTATCCGAAGAACTCGCCGTTAGTCGCGGCACAGTTAATAAAGACATTAAGCGCATGAAAGAGCTGATTGCTCCTTGGCAGGTTGCGGTTGTAGGCACGCCAAACCGTGGCATTCATTTAGAAGGAAAAGAGTTTGATTTACGTTTACTTCATGTGAATTACGTCCAAGAATATTTTGAAGAACAGTTTCTTCATGAAACTACCAAACAAATGATACAAAAAATAATCAAAGAAACAAGACTAGCGAAACAAGATAGTTTTCTTTTACGAAGAGTGGTTTCAATTGTTTTGCAGCGTGTTTTAGCTGGAAAACTCATTACGGAACTACCACCAGAATATGTTGATTATGTTCGTCATAACGAGCAGATTGAAGAACTGATGTATCACTTGGAAATAACCTATAATGTAACGTTAAGCCAATGGGAACGTTCCTTTATCAGCTTTCCTTTTAACATCAACACAAACCATATTCGTAATTCTTTATTGGCTGATGAAGGACTCTTAGCTGACTATTTTCAAAAAATGATGAAAAAAATTCATCATTCAGTTGTTGTTGAATTTGATGAGGACTTCTTGTTTTCAGAAATGAAAGATCATTTAAGAAACGTGATGAATCGACTCGTTTTTCATGTGGAGTGTCACGATTTATTTTACGGAGAAATTGAACGACAATATCCTTTGGCCTATGAATTAGCCAAGATTGGCTTGCAAGAATTGGGCCGTTTGTTAAATCGTTGTGTGCCGACGGTTGAATTTGGGTATCTCGCTTTGTATTTTGAGCTAGCATTGAGAGGGAACTATGAAGCGGGAGCCAAAAAAGAAATCGCTGTAATCTGCAGTACAGGTCATGGAACGGCCTTGATCATTCAGCGGCAATTGGAAAAAGTTTTGGGTCCAGACGTCCAGATTGCCCATTTTTCTGAAGAAGAGGCAGAGAGAAGAGAATTGAATCAATATTTTGCTATTTTTACAACCATTCCCTTAAAAAATATTCGACCACAAACACCGATGATCCATTTAACTAATTTATTTAACGATACTTGGCTCAGAAATGAGTGGCAGAGAGCAAAAGAAATTCGTTCCGTGGAATCTCAAAATATTCATATGACCTATCAATTATTAGAGAATACTCAAGGTTACCGAGCGAATATCCAGAAAATGGTTGCTGATTTAGAAGCAGAAAAATTAGTAGATCCCCAATTTATCGAACGAATTTTTACTAGAGAAGATCAACAAACAACTATTTTTGAATCGGGGATTGCCTTTCCCCATACAATTAATCAAGCCTTACCAACGATTATTTTATCGATTGGGGTTTTTGAAGAATCACTGGTTACACCAGAAGGTAAAGTTGATGTTATTTTGCTGTTGGGTATTCCAGAAGAGCTGACGGCCACTGTTGAAGCAGAGTTACTACAACTATATGACCGCTTGTTTACAATCGCAGGAGACGAACGTTTACGTAATGAGTTACGGAAGCAACGAGATGTTTTAGCAGTTAAAGAGTGGATGCAAAGGAAGGGGATTATCATATGAGCTTTATCTACGTATTCGGAGCGCTTTTTTTAACAGCTTACTTCGTTCAGATAGCTATGGGAATGAAACAGATTAAACACTTTAATCAAAACTACCAAGAATTGCGACAATTAGGGAAAGTCGCGATTGGTCGACGTGCAGGGAAGTTAAAAGCAGGCACGATTATCTTGTTTGCTGTGGATTCACAAGGGAAAATCTTAGCTGCTAGAAAGATGCAAGGTGTCACCGTTCTAGCTAAATTTCATCCCTTACCTCAGTACGTGAACGAGGATATTCATTATATGGATCATTACCATCCACTCGTACAAAAGGAAAATAAATTAACCCAACAAGCGATGGAAAATGCACGAGAAATTTACTTACGTGTTGAGCTTGGCAATTATCAAGAAACACAACCATTAACGCCGCTTAATGGAGCCAAAATTCAATGGCAATTATGGAAAAATAAAGTACAAACAAAATTGAAAGGAAGTGTCGAGTAATGTCTTATATTACAAAATTTGCGGAAGGATTTATGCACCTTTTCCAAACAGGAGCAGAAACATTTATTTCTTGGATGACAGGCATCGTACCTGTTGTTTTGATGTTAATGGTAGCTATGAATACTTTAATTGCTTTTCTAGGAGAAGAAAGAGTAACCAAAGTAGCCAAACTTTCTGCCAAAAATCCTGTTACGCGATATTTAGTTCTGCCTTTTTTATCCGCTTTTATGTTAGGCAATCCAATGTCCTTTACGATGGCTCGATTTTTACCAGAATACTATAAACCTAGCTATTATGCTGCACAAGCGCAATTTTGTCATACCAGTAATGGAGTTTTTCCTCATATTAATCCTGGTGAATTGTTCGTTTGGTTAGGGATTGCGCAAGGGATTGATACGTTAGGACTAAATTCGATGGACCTAGCGATTCGCTATATGTTTGTAGGGATATTAATGAATTTTATTGGCGGTTGGGTTACCGATTTCACTACCGCCTATGTTTGCAAACAACAAGGAATTACCCTTAGTAAAACAGTAGAGATTGCTGTGGATTAGAAAGGAGCAAGGTGAGATGACGTACAATAGTATTAAGGTAGTTAAAGGAAATGGCGGTTATGGTGGGCCCTTAGTGATTACACCGACAGAAGAAAAACATAAATTTATTTACATTACAGGTGGCGGCGAGAAACCCGCAATTGTTGATAAAATCGTAGAATTGACAGGAATGGAAGCGGTCAATGGTTTTAAGACATCGATTCCAGATGATGAAATCGCATTAGCCATTATTGATTGTGGAGGCACTCTTCGTTGCGGAATTTATCCTAAAAAAGGAATTCCTACTATTAACGTTGTTCCAACTGGCAAAAGTGGTCCCTTAGCACAATACATTAATGAGACAATTTATGTTTCCGCTGTAGGCCCGAAACAGATTACATTGACATCAGAAGAAACTGCTGCTGATACAGAAAAGCCCACCTCGAAAAAAACAGAATTTAAATATGATACAAGTAAAAAAATTACTGAACAAAAAGCGGAACAACAAAGTTTTGTTGCGAAAATTGGTATGGGTGCAGGAAAAGTTGTAGCGACATTCAACCAATCAGCCCGTGAAGGCGTACAAACGATGATCAACACAGTGATTCCGTTTATGGCATTTGTTTCTTTATTAATTGGTGTGATTCAAGGTTCAGGAATTGGTGAATTTTTTGCCAATATCATGGCGCCATTGGCAGGAAACATTGTGGGGTTAACAATTATTGGTTTTATTTGTTCTCTGCCGTTTCTTTCTCCTTTATTAGGTCCTGGAGCAGTAATCAGCCAAGTAATTGGTACGTTAATTGGTGTGGAAATTGGGAAAGGCAACATTCCGCCACAACTAGCTCTACCAGCATTGTTTGCTATTAATACACAAAACGCGTGCGACTTTATTCCCGTGGGTTTAGGCTTGGAAGAAGCTGAAGCTGAAACCGTTGAAGTCGGGGTTCCTTCTGTTTTATATTCTCGTTTCTTAAATGGTGCCCCTCGAGTACTAGTTGCTTGGTTAGCAAGTTTTGGATTGTATAGTTAAAAAATTTTTTTGGAGGATGGGAAATGTCAGTATTTACAACAAAGGTTCAGTCTATTGGACCAGAAGCCGAATTATTTAAAGAAGAAAAAATGGTCATCTTATTTGGAAAAGATGCACCAGATGCTTTAGCAGATTATTGTTATAACATTGAGGTTCAGCCAGTCACAGAAGCGATTACGGACAAGCAAACGTTAGTGATTGATGAACAAACTTACCAGATTACCGCTGTAGGCGAGATAGTATTAACTAATTTAGACACATTGGGTCACATTACTATTAAATTTGATGGCGCAACAACACCTGAATTACCAGGTACATTATATGTTGAAGAAAAAGCTATTCCTGAAATAACTGTTGGTACAACAATCACTATTCTATAATTATCGTTTAAGGGAGGAACGTAAAAGATGGAATTTATGCTAGATACAATTAATCTTGAGGCTATTCGAAAGTATCAGAAAATTTTACCACTGGCAGGCGTAACGTCTAATCCTAGTATTGTTAAGCAAGCAGGAAAAATTGACTTCTTTGCGCAGATGAAAGAAATCAAAAAAACGATTGGACAAGCGAGTTTGCACGTCCAAGTGGTCGGTCAAACGACAGAAGAGATGCTAGAAGATGCCCAAACCATTGTACAACAATTAGGCCAAGAAACATTCATTAAAATCCCAGTCAATGAAGCAGGCTTGGCAGCCATCAAACAACTAAAGCAGGCAAATTATCGGATAACAGCAACCGCTATTTATACAGAATTTCAAGGCTACCTAGCGATTGCGGCAGGTGCAGATTATTTAGCGCCGTATTATAATAGGATGGAGAATTTAACAATTGATTCTCAAAAGGTTATTGAGCATTTAGCTGCAGAAATTAAACGGACGAACGCAAAGAGTAAGATCTTAGCTGCTAGTTTTAAAAACGTGGCACAAATTAATCAAGCCTGTCAAATGGGGGCGCAAGCGGTCACTATCGCACCAGAACTCGTGACACAAGGCTTGGCAATGCCCGCCATTCAAAAAGCAGTAACTGATTTTCAGGAAGATTGGGTTGCTGTTTTTGGAGTAGAAACGGTAAACGAATTAGCATAAAAAGAACGAGAAGAAAAAGCGGCCATTTTTCTTCTCGTTCTTTTTTTGATTCACATGAAACATCTACGATTATTCACTTGCTTAAAAATTAGACAATTTTCTTTATTTGTCAAAGAATTTCTTAAAAAAAAGGGTTATCTTTTGGGTATTTTTTTTGGTAGCAGTATGATGAGGGTATCAAATGATAGGAGGAAACGAGAATGAGATACACAAATGGAAATTATGAAGCATTTGCTCGACCAAGAAAACCAAAAGGTGTAGATGACAAGAGTGCCTATATCGTTGGTGGTGGCCTAGCAGGTTTAGCAACGGCTGTTTTCTTAATTCGTGACGGTCAAATGAAGGGCGAAAATATTCACATTTTTGAAGAACTCACGCTGTCTGGCGGTTCTTTAGATGGTAAATTTATTCCCCATGATGGCTTTGTCACTCGCGGCGGACGCGAAATGGAAAACCATTTCGAGTGTTTGTGGGATCTATTTCGTTCGGTACCATCATTAGAAGTAGAAGATGCCTCTGTCCTAGATGAGTTTTACCGTTTAGATTTAGATGATCCGAATTCTTCAAATTGCCGCATTATTCATAACCGTGGCGAACGTGTCCCAGATGATGGACAATTTACTTTATCCAAAAAAGCACAAAAAGAAATCGTTGATTTATTTATGACTTCTGAAGATCAATTAATTGGCAAAAAAATTGAAGATGTTTTCGGCGAAGAATTTTTTGAATCCAACTTTTGGATCTATTGGTGTTCAATGTTTGCTTTTGAAAAATGGCACTCTGCCATTGAAATGCGCCGTTACATCATGCGCTTTATCCACCACATCAAAGGTTTGCCTGACTTTACAGCCTTGAAGTTTACCAAATACAATCAATACGAATCGTTAGTGAAACCATTACTAAGCTTTTTAACCAATCAAGGGGTAGACTTTCAATATGAAACAACGATCAATGATATCCAAGTCGACATCAAAGGAGCTACTAAAGTTGCTCGGCGATTATTGTTGACACAAGCGGGCAAAACCAAAGAAATTCCTTTAACTGAAAATGATTTAGTCTTCGTAACGAATGGCTCAATTACTGAAAGTTCGACGCAAGGAGATCATCATACACCAGCACCAATTACTCATGAACTAGGGGGAAGTTGGAATCTCTGGAAAAACTTAGCAAAACAATCCCCAGAATTTGGGCACCCAGAAGTTTTCTGTGAAAATTTACCAGATGAAAGTTGGTTTGTCTCAGCAACGATTACGTGGGAAAATTTCGATATTGAACCGTATCTTTCTCGGTTAACACATCGTAAATTACGGACAGGAAAAATTGTCACAGGTGGTATTATTACTATCAAAGACTCTAATTGGATGATGAGTTTTGCTATGCATAGACAACCGCATTTCAAAGAACAAAATGATCAACAATCTATAACTTGGGTATATGGATTACTTTCTAATAAACCAGGAAATTATATTAAAAAACCAATCGAACAATGTACAGGCCAAGAAATTACGCAAGAGTTACTTTATCATTTAGGGGTCCCAGAAGGGGAAATTGAACGTATTTCAGAAGAATCGGCTACCACTATTCCGGTGTATATGCCGTTTATCACTTCTTACTTTATGTTAAGAGAACCAGGCGATCGACCATTAGTTGTACCAAACGGCTCTAAAAATCTTGCTTTCATTGGGAACTTCGCAGATACTGAACGAGATACGGTGTTTACAACAGAGTATTCTGTACGGACAGCGATGGAAGCTGTTTATCAATTGCTAGAGGTTGAACGCGGAGTACCAGAAGTGTTTGCTTCTGCATACGACTTGCGCGTCTTAGCAAACTCTGTTTATTATTTATCTGACAAGAAAAAATTAACAGAAATGGATATGCCGTTCGTGGAACGCAAAATGGTTGAACACTTTGTGAAGAAATTTGAGGATACGTATATTGGTGATATTTTAAGAGAAAATCATTTAATTTAGTTGAAAAAGCGAGTGTAAATCACTCGCTTTTTTGGTTGTTTTATTAACTGTTGAATAAATATTCATTATTGTGTATATTTCTTTTGTGATTTTATGGATATTAAATATATAATATGTTGAATGGGAGTAGCCAGTGGGCAACTTCGCAAAAAAATCTTAATTTCTGAAGAGACTTTTTCAAAATTTTGTTGAAAAGAAGGCGCATTTTTACCATAGTTTCTTCACATTTAACGGCTATTATTTAAACATACCCGATAAACAAAACCCTAACAAAACACTTTTTCATTTTTTAACTCCTCCGCCCGCCCTTCCCCAAAGGGCGGGTTGTTTTTTTGCGTTAAAGCAGTTGGCATTTTGTGGGGAAAGGATTATCATTATAGAAGAAGTATATAGAAAAAGGCGGCGAGAAGATGGGACGTTGGCAAGAATTACAACAAGCAATGAGCGCTGGTGTAGAGGCGGCGATTGACGCTGGCTGGGACCGCCAAGCTGTTTATGGATTAGTGGAAAGCGCCATAAAAGACATGCGTTTCTTGCCACTTGAGCAAGCGAAAACAGCAGTCGCGGAACTGTTTTCTGAAGTGGAAGAAGTGGGCTCTTCAGCGTATGAGCGATTATTTCGCTTTTCGGCTTATCGTCCGCAAGAAAAGCTCTCGTTACTGTTATGGCAATTAGGTGCAGTGTTGGATCAGCATGGCATGTTGCAATTAGTAGGACCTTATCGTTTCTCGAAGACGATTGCACCGCATGCGACGTTTTGGCATTTGTTGGCAAAAACAGTTCAAAAAGCCTATCCGTTAGGTCTTCTTGGGAGCTTTAATCAAGAGAAAGCGAAAAAGATACATCAATTAAGAATGTATATTGATCGTCAAAATATCACGTATATCCGCGATTTTTTTAAACAAGAAGGGGACACCGATGAACAGGCATTAAAACGCTATGTTTTTGCGGCCAAGCCGCAAGGGATGGGTGGGCGGAAGCTGAAAAAAAGCTCTGCTCGTTTGCACAATAAATACCCTGAGGGGGCATCCTATTCTTTAATTAATAAGAAACGATTGACGCCTAATTTTCACAGTGAGTTTATTTTGAATGAAGAAGGGACCTTTGTAACCCAGTGGGATGTGTTAGTTGAAGACTGGCGAGGCAGATTAATTAGTAATCCAGCTTATTATCAAGCGGCCAAAAACAATGAATACCAGGAAAAAGTCTTGAATGGTGAATCGTTTAATTATGCAAATCGGAATAATCGTACCCATGAATTACTAGATAGTTCACCACCAGGGAGATTTGATCATCAATTACGAAAAACAGCCAAAAAAGGTTGGTTAAGTCCCCGTATCCAAGAATACGACTACCGCAGAGAACGACAAATAAAGTGCGATGATTATAGTAAGTAAAACAAGCCAATGTTTCACATGAAACATTGGCTTGTTTTACTCTTAGAGAAAGGCGGTTTTCGTTGCCGCCAATTGAACATTTTGGCCCGTGGATAGAGACTTTTTACCACATAAAAAGGCGGATTTTTCTTTTATCATTCAGGCAAAAATCTTCCGAAAAGCATTGCAAGAAATTGCTATTTGCGTTAAAGTAGGAAAAGATGATTGTGAAACATTTTTCTGTTTCACAAAAAAGGAAGGAGTCTTTATGCTACCCGAAGAATTTAGACAACTATTAGCCGCAAAAGGCATTGAATTGACAGACCAACAGATGACACAATTTGACCAATATTTCCATTTACTAGTAGAATGGAATGAAAAAATGAATTTAACAGCCATTACAGAAGAAAAAGAAGTTTATTTGAAACATTTCTATGATTCTGTTTCGTTGGCATTCTTTGAAGACTTTGCCAGCGATAAAGCCATTTGTGATGTTGGCGCAGGCGCAGGATTTCCAAGTATTCCTTTGAAAATTGTTTTTCCTTCATTAAATGTCACAATTGTTGACTCTTTAAATAAACGAATTACTTTCCTAACAGAGTTGGTGAATCAACTAGGTTTGGCTAATGTTTCTTTGTATCATGATCGTGCAGAAACATTTGGTCAAAAAGCAGAATTTCGTGGCGCGTTTGATTACGTTACAGCGCGAGCAGTTGCACGATTAAATGTTTTAAGTGAACTGTGTTTACCCTTAGTTAAAAAAGAAGGCTATTTTTTAGCCTTAAAAGCATCGAAAAGTGAAGAAGAAATTAATGAAGCAAAACCTGCAATCGCTACATTAGGCGGTCAATTTCAAAAAGAAGTTGGTTTTACTTTGCCGATTACGGCAGACGAACGTCACATTGTCGTGATTCAAAAGAAAAAAGAAACCCCTAAAAAATATCCCAGAAAACCTGGATTACCAAATAAACAACCGATTAAATAAGATGGAGGCACACACATGACACGAATTATTTCTGTAGCGAACCAAAAAGGCGGCGTTGGTAAAACAACGACCACTGTAAATTTAGGCGCATGTTTAGCAAACTTAGGCAAAAAAGTCTTACTGATCGACATTGATGCACAAGGAAATGCTACCAGTGGCATGGGTGTCCCTAAACCAGATGTCGCACACGATGTGTATGATGTCCTTGTAAATGAAGAACCAATCACTAGCGTGGTTCAACATACCAGCCGTGAAAATTTAGATATTGTCCCTGCAACTATTCAATTAGCAGGCGCCGAAATTGAATTAACTTCAATGATGGCTCGAGAATCGCGCTTGAAATTAGCAATTGATGAAGTAAGAGACATGTATGATTTCGTTTTAATTGATTGCCCACCTTCTCTAGGGCATTTAACAATCAATGCTTTTACAGCAAGTGATTCGATTCTAATTCCTGTTCAATGTGAATATTACGCATTAGAAGGCTTGAGTCAATTGCTAAATACGATTCGCTTGGTTCAAAAACATTTTAACCCTGAATTGAAAATTGAAGGAGTCTTGTTAACCATGTACGATGCTCGGACCAATTTAGGTGCCGAAGTCGTGGAAGAAGTCCGTAAATATTTCCGTGAAAAAGTCTATGACACGATTATTCCAAGAAATGTCCGTTTATCCGAAGCACCAAGTCATGGTTTACCAATCATTGACTATGATATTCGCTCAAAAGGTGCCGAAGTGTATCAAGCACTAGCAAAGGAAGTGTTGGAGAATGAATAAAGGCAAAGGTTTAGGCAGAGGCATCGATGCCTTGTTTCAAGATATCGCAAAGCTAGAAGATGTCGACGTTAAGAACGAACAAGTGACAGAAATTCTATTAAACGAACTTCGTCCCAATCCTTACCAACCGCGGAAAACATTTGATGAAACCTCTTTACAAGAACTTGCAAACTCGATTCTACATTCCGGTGTGTTTCAACCGATTATTGTTCGTAAATCGGCAGTTAAAGGCTATGAAATTATTGCAGGTGAGCGTCGGTTCCGGGCTTCTAAATTAGCCGGCAAAGAAAAAATTCCCGCAATTATTCGCGAATTTGATGAAGAATCCATGATGCAAGTTGCTGTTTTGGAAAACTTACAAAGGGAAGATTTAAATCCGCTAGAAGAAGCAGAAGCCTATGAAATGCTAATGAAAAATTTGAAATTAACACAAGCGGAAGTCGCAGAACGTTTGGGCAAAAGTCGCCCGTATATTGCCAATTATTTACGATTGCTAACCTTACCAGATGCGGTCAAAGCAATGGTTCAAAAACAAAGCATGTCAATGGGTCAAGCACGGACGTTATTAGGCTTGAAGAACAAAGAACAGCTATTGCCATTAGCTAATCGTTGTATTAAAGACAATTTAACGGTTCGACAATTAGAACAACTTGTCGCTGAATTAAACGAAACACAAGGCAAAAAGGGCAAAAAAGCGAAAAAAGCCATCAAAGAAAAACCCATTTATATTCGTGAAAGTGAAGACCGCTTAATGGATAAATTTGGGACAACCGTAGCAATTCAAGAAAAAGAAGGCAAAGGAAAAATTGAAATTGAGTACTTGTCCTCTTCGGATTTGGCTAGAATTTTAGATATTTTAGATATTCATTTTGACGAGGAATAAAAAGCAAAGTGAGAAAGTAAGACAGAAAGTCACAAATCCTTTTGCTAGTTTCGGTAAAAAATGGTATTGTAATCATGGTATTTTTATATAAGTAAGAGAAGAAAGAAGGCTTGGAACATGTATGATTTAGGCGATATTGTCGAAATGAAAAAGCCGCATGCTTGCCAAGCAAATCGTTGGCAAATCATTCGCATGGGCGCTGATATCAAAATCAAGTGCACGAATTGCGGGCATATTGTCATGATGCCGCGTCGTGATTTTACTAAAAAATTAAAAAAAGTAATCGAGAAAAAAGCAGACTAATGCTTTGATGCCTCTAATAGAAAAGAGAATAGACTGAGAGAAAGAGTGGAAAACAAATGGCACTAACAGCTGGAATTGTCGGCTTACCAAACGTTGGTAAATCGACCCTATTTAACGCAATTACAAAAGCAGGAGCAGAAGCTGCAAATTATCCCTTTGCAACGATTGATCCGAACGTCGGCATGGTTGAAGTACCAGATGCCCGTTTACAACGCTTGACAGAACTAGTAAAACCGAAAAAAACAGTTCCCACAACGTTTGAATTTACAGACATCGCCGGAATTGTTAAAGGTGCCAGCAAAGGAGAAGGGCTGGGAAATCAGTTTTTAAGTCACATTCGTCAAGTAGATGCAATCTGTCACGTGGTTCGTTGTTTTGATGACGAAAATATCATGCGTGAACAAAATCGAGATGCGGATTTCGTTGATCCTTTAGCAGACATTGATACAATTAATTTAGAGCTAATTTTAGCAGATTTAGATTCAATCAATAAGCGCTATACTCGCGTGGCTAAAATGGCGAAAGCAAAAGATAAAGAAGCGGTGGAAGAATTAGCTGTTTTAGACAAAATTAAACCAGTTTTAGAAGAAGGTTTATCTGCTCGTACGATTGAATTTACGCCAGAAGAAGAGAAAATTGTTAAATCTCTTTTCTTATTAACCACAAAGCCGGTCCTTTATGTAGCAAATGTTTCAGAAGATGAAGTGGCGGATCCAGACAACAATGAGTATGTACAACAAGTTCGTAATTTTGCAACCAGTGAAAATGCGGAAGTAATCGTGGTTAGTGCGCGAGCAGAAGAAGAAATTGCTGAATTGGATTCTGAAGAAGACAAGGCTGAATTTTTAGAAGCAATGGGCATTGAACAATCTGGCTTAGATCAATTGATTCGTGCGGCGTACGATTTGTTAGGCTTAGCTACCTACTTTACAGCTGGTGAACAAGAAGTTCGTGCGTGGACGTTCCGTAAGGGAATCAAGGCACCTCAAGCAGCTGGGATTATCCACAGTGACTTTGAACGAGGCTTCATTCGTGCGGAAACAGTTTCTTATGAAGACCTAGATAAATATGGCAATATGCAAGCTGCCAAAGAAGCGGGCCGTGTTCGTTTAGAAGGAAAAGACTACGTCGTTCAAGATGGCGATGTTATGTTGTTCCGTTTTAACGTTTAAGAAAAGGCCCATGCCCAACAAGCAATTTGTTTTGGGGTAAGCCCACATATTTAAGGCCATTCAGCCGTTTAGAAAGAGGTTCCCTCTACATGAGGGTGAGGAGGATACAACTATGGAAGCAGAAGCATTACGAGCAATCGTGGCTGAGAATCGTCAATTAGAACAGAATTTGACTAAAAGAAATGAACAATACATTTTTGACTTAAAAAAATCATTAAAAGCGGCTAATTTATCTGAAGAGGAGCTAGCATTGGCTCTACACGGTATTTTACCAGAATTAGTAGCCGGTCAAAAAACAGGCAAAACAGCCCGTCAGTTATTTGGCACTGTTTCAGAACGGACGGAAGCAATTTTAAATAAACCAGCAGAAGTCAAAGAACCAGCGGGCTGGATGATTTGGCTCGACAATACCTTACTATTGCTTGGTTTATTAACAATCATGTTAGCGGCGATGTCTCTATTTTCAAAAGGAACCGCACAACCTCTCGGATTAACCACATATATCTTAGGTGCGATGGCTGGGGGTTATGTTTTCTATCTAATGCACAAATATGTTTACCGTTTTGATCGTCAAGGTGGCGACAAAAGCAAACGTCCTGGTTGGTTAAAAACGACCGCCATTCTATTTGGTGGGATGTTCTTGTGGATTGCAGTTTTTGCCGGTTCAGCGATGCTGCCACCAGTGATCAATCCCATTTTAGATCCGATGATTGCTTTAGTAATCGGTGCGTTAGCCTTTGTAGCACGCTATTTCTTCAAGAAAAAATACAATATTCAAGGTAGTTTCATGACACGTCAATAAACGGCGCGCGCTCAATTGTGAATGCGCTCGGCTGACGCAGAAACTGCAACAAGCAAAGTCGCTCTCTCAATAGAGCGTTTTAACAGTTAAAGCCTGGGGGATTAGTCGAAAAAACTAGTGTCCCAGGCTTCTGTTTTCAGAAGTTTGCTAAAGAAAGGAGCCTCTTATGGGACAACAAGTGAAGTCTTGGTGCCGTCAACACGAGCGGCTACTCATTTTTATTAGTTTTCTCTTATTAAGTGGACTTTCTCTCTATTTTGTCTATTTTCAAGAGAATTTTTTACGAGCAAGTGATTTCCGCTTTCATCAAAATCGGGTGGAAGGTCTCGCATTAGCAATTAAAAACAACGACTGGTTTCCTAAAATCAATTATTTTTTCTTGGGAGGCTATGGCTATGCCTCTAGTTTGTTTTATCCAGATGCGTATCTTTATTTACCTGCGCTTTTGCGTGTTCTGGGGATTTCCTTTGTCGCTAGTATGGCGATTTTTGTGTTTGCGGTAAACTTGGCAACATTTAGTCTTACTTATTATGCAGGCCGATTAATGGCGCTCTCTAAAAAAAGAAGCTATCTCTTTGCCATTTTGTATGGCTTATCTATTTACCGCATGCAAGACTTGTTTAATCGCCAAGCGTTAGGAGAATTTTTGGCGCTAAGCTTTTTTCCGTTGGTCTTAGCGAGCGTGTTTTTATTACGAAAGGGAACCACGAAATATTGGCCGTTGTTAACGCTGGCGATGACTGGCATTGGGTTGGCTCACTTTATTTCTATTGAAATGGTTTCTATTTGGATTGGGTTATACATTCTGTTTTATTGGCAGCAGTTTTTTAAAAAGGAGGTCCTGTGGGCATTAGCGAAGGCTGCAGGTCTGACACTGCTTTGGCTGGCCTTTTATCTTTTACCAGTTGCTGAACAAATGAAAAATCAAGTGTTTAAAGTTACATCCAATCCACTCACTTATATTTCCGAAAGAAGTTATCCCATTGTTTCTCTTTTCATTAATAGTTTAAAGAGCAGTGTTTTTCACGCGAAAACAGCGAATCTAGGAACCCTTTTGTTTGTGGGGCTTGTTGTAGCAGTGGTTTCGCTTGCCAGCAAAAAAATTCAGAACAAACGGTTTATTGGTTTGACGCTGGTACTCTTATTGATGGTTACCACGCTTTTTCCTTGGCACTGGCTGAACCACACGCCTTTAAATACAATTCAGTTTCCTTGGCGGTTTTTAGGGATTCTTTCTGTAATGCTCGCTTTTTTCATTGCACAAGACGAATGGGGCGTTTTCCGTAAATCTTGGACCGTGGCTTTGTTGGTTTTCCTTGCCATCAGCAATTTAGGCATTTATCAATATCAAAGTATTCAGTCACAACAAGGCCACCTGTTAACAAAAGCTGAGTATGAGCAACCAACGCCTTTTTATATCGGTGCGGGCCATGAATATTTGCCAGATGAGATCAATTATCAGGAATTATTGAAACAGAAAAAACGACCACTTGATTATTCGGCAGAACAAGTAACCATTACAAATGTTAGAATGCCTTATGGGAAAATTTCATTTGACTACCAAGTGGTGAAGCAATCAGCGAAGGTGACCGTTCCTTTTATTTATTACTTAGGCTATCAAGCCACGATTCAAATGAAAAACCAAACGGGCGCTAAAAAAATGAACCTAACCAATCAAGGAGGCTTAGCCGCTCTTTCTTTATCTGGTACAGGACATGTCGACATCCGTTACCAAAGAACAAAAGTGCAAAAAATAGGGACAATGATTACCTTGCTTTCTGTCGGCGGTTTTGGATTTAGCCGATTTTTACAACAAAAAAAGAAACACAAGATAAAAGAACAACGATGAAAGTAGGACCTTAATTAGGAAGAGTTGAATAGAGGACAAACCGATTTCGGCATTTTGTCCTTTATTCCTCATTGATTATTTAAACAAATCTAGTTGACTTCCTTAGTATTATCTGTTATTTTCATATATAAAATTAAGTCGAGGAGTGGACAAAAAAATGTCAAATTGGGAAACAAAATTTGCGAAAAAAGGTCTTACATTTGATGATGTGCTATTAATCCCTGCAGAAAGCCATGTCTTACCAAATGATGTAGACATGAGTGTACAATTAGCTAAAAATATCAAGTTAAATATTCCATTGATGAGTGCCAGTATGGATACTGTTACAGATAGTAATATGGCAATTGCGATGGCTCGTCAAGGTGGACTAGGTGTCGTACATAAAAATATGACTGTCGCCCAACAAGCAGACGAAGTACGTAAAGTCAAACGTTCTGAAAGCGGCGTTATCATTGATCCATTCTTTCTAACACCAACAAACTTAGTAGCGGATGCAGAAGAATTAATGAGTCGTTACCGTATTAGCGGTGTGCCAATTGTAGAAACAATGGAAAACCGTAAATTAGTCGGAATTATTACAAACCGTGATATGCGTTTTGTAACGGACTACCAAATCAAAATCGAAGAAGTCATGACAAAAGATCATTTAGTCACTGCGCCAGTTGGCACATCTTTAAAAGATGCAGAAAAAATCTTACAAAAACATAAAATCGAAAAATTACCAATCGTTGATGAAGCAGGTCGCTTAAGTGGCTTAATTACAATTAAAGACATTGAAAAAGTGATTGAATTCCCAAATGCTGCCAAAGATGAACACGGTCGTTTACTTGTGGCGGCAGCAGTCGGTGTCACTAGTGATACGTTCGAACGTGCGGAAGCATTATTAGAAGCAGGTGCCGATGCGATTGTTATCGATACTGCACATGGCCATAGTGCCGGCGTTATTCGCAAAATTAAAGAAATTCGTGAAACGTTCCCTGAAGCAACATTAATTGCTGGTAATGTTGCCACTGCTGAAGCAACCAAAGCATTGTATGATGTCGGCGTTGACGTTGTCAAAGTTGGTATTGGACCTGGTTCAATTTGTACAACACGTGTCGTTGCTGGTGTTGGTGTTCCTCAATTAACAGCGATTTATGATGCTGCTTCTGTAGCTAGAGAATATGGTAAAGCAATTATCGCTGATGGCGGTATTAAATATTCTGGTGATATCGTGAAAGCCTTAGCTGCTGGTGGACATGCTGTAATGCTAGGAAGTATGTTAGCAGGTACAGATGAATCTCCAGGCGAATTTGAAATTTATCAAGGCCGTCGTTTCAAAACTTACCGTGGCATGGGCTCATTAGGCGCAATGGAAAAAGGATCAAGTGATCGTTACTTCCAAGGAAGTGTCAATGAAGCAAACAAATTAGTGCCAGAAGGAATCGAAGGACGTGTTGCTTACAAAGGAAGCGTTTCTGATATTGTCTTCCAATTAATCGGTGGTTTGAAATCAGGGATGGGTTACGTCGGTGCAGCAGACCTGAAAGCGTTGCGTGAAGAAGCACAATTTGTTCAAATGAGTGGTAACGGATTGAAAGAATCACATCCACATGACGTTCAAATCACAAAAGAAGCACCAAACTATTCTGTTCAATAAAATAAAAGCTGATTTTTTTGAAATTTAAAAGAGGCAGACGTCATTTCGACGTCTGCCTCTTTTTCTGTAGAATGAAGGAGTTGCTTCTGTTTCCGCCGTTTATCAGGCTCCTTTTTCTGTAGAATAAAAGCCGTTATCTGATATCAGACAACGACCTTCATCTTCCCCTTATTTAATAACTGTTAGGTTACCCATGTAAGGAACTAGGACTTCTGGTACAGTTACAGAGCCATCCTCGTTTTGGTAGTTTTCTAAAATAGCAGCGACTGTCCGTCCCACGGCTAAACCAGAACCATTGAGTGTATGCGCATATTGGACTTTATCATTTTCATCACGGTAACGAATCATCGCACGGCGCGCTTGGAAATCTTCACAGTTTGAGCATGAACTGATTTCACGGTATGTCTCTTGAGCGGGAATCCAAACTTCCAAGTCATAAGTTTTCGCAGCTGAGAAGCCCATGTCACCTGTTGAAAGAGCCATGACACGGTAAGGTAATCCCAGTTTTTGCAGAATTTCTTCGGCATTATTCGTCATTTTTTCTAATTCCTCATAAGAATGCTCTGCATCACTAAATTTAACCATTTCGACTTTATTAAATTGGTGTAAACGAATTAACCCACGTGTGTCACGACCAGCGCTACCAGCTTCAGAACGGAAAGAAGGGCTCAAGGCCGTAAAGTAAATCGGTAAATCCTTGCCATCTAAAATTTCATTGTTGTAGTAATTGGTTAAAGGGACTTCCGCCGTTGGGATTAACGTTAAATCCGTATCTTGTAATTGGAAGACATCTTCTTTAAACTTAGGAAATTGGCCAGTTCCGAACATGGCGGTGTCATTAACGATATAAGGCGTAATCATTTCTGTATAGCCATGTTCATAAACATGTAAATCTAACATGAAGTTGTATAACGCACGTTCTAAGCGAGCACCTAAGCCTTTGTAATAAACAAAACGGCTACCAGCTACTTTGGCACCACGTTCAAAATCTAGAATGCCTAAGTTTTCAGCGACTTCCCAGTGTGGTTTTGGTTCAAAAGCAAAAGATCTTGGTTCACTCCAACGACGTACTTCTACATTTTCTTCTTCACCAGCACCAACAGGCACAGAATCATCTGGCAAGTTCGGTAAAGTAGTTGTGATCCCACGTAGCTCTTCGTCAATAGCATTAATTTCTGCATCTAACGCTTTAATATTACCGCCGACTTCTTTCATTTCCGCGATTTTGGCCGTAGCATCTTCTTTGTTCCGTTTTAATTGAGCAATTTCAGCAGACACATCATTCCGGTATTTTTTCATTTCTTCGACTTTGACTAATAAATCACGGCGACTTTCATCTAAACGCAGAAATTCCACTAAGATTTCTTCTTTCACGCCACGGGTTTGTAGCTTTGCTTTTACTTCGTCAAAATTTTGACGCATCATTTTTACATCTAACATATTTTTTCCTCCTTAAAATTAGTACATAATCAATAATAACTGTTGTAGAAAACAACAAAAAAGCCATCTCACCCCAAAAATAAATATTCTTGGGACGAAATGACTGGAAATCTCGCGGTACCACCCAAGTTCAGTAATGTTACTGCCCTTGATTTGCAGATAACGGCTGCAGACCGTTCCAACTTATTTCGCTGGACACCTGGAAGAGACGGACTTCTTTATAGATGAATGTTTGCTCGCACCCCCGCAAACTCTCTGGAATTCAGTGCCATAAATACTTTTTCTCTTAGTTTTCTCTTTTCTATAGAATACCGAAAAAGTTCAGGGATGTCAATTAACTCTCTGATTTCTTGTTGGTACGCTGTAAGGGTAGATGAATAATAAAGGAAGTCCACTTTTGATCAGACTTCGCATAAATATATCCACCATGTAAAGCAACAATACTTTGTGCAATAGCCAGACCTAAACCAGTACCCCCCGTTTCTTGTGATCGGGATTCTTCGACACGATAGAAGCGGTCAAATAACTGATCTAAAGAATGTTTAGGGATAGCTGGTCCATCATTGCGAACAGCGATAATTGCTTCGGTGCCGACTTTGTCTACTTCCATTACAATATGATGGCCACCTTTGCCATATTTCAAAGCGTTTGAAAGAAGGTTGTTAAAGACTCGGACTAGTTTTTCCGTATCGCCTTCCATCATTAAAGAAGCTGGATTGGCTTTTACTTGGATTTGCATATTAATCTTTTTCGCTTCCAATTCAAAATCGGCAGCAAGCTGTTCAATTAATTGTGCCATATCAAAAGTCGTCGTATGAATCGGTACACTTGGTTGACGGACTTTTGTATATTCAAAAAGATCATCAACTAATAATTTCATTTGTTTCGCTTTGACGTAAGCGGTATGCGTATATTTCAGTAAATCTTCTTGGCTATGAAATTGACGATCTTCAATCAATCCCAGATAACCAATAATAGAAGTTAACGGTGTCCGAATATCATGACTGACATTCGTAATTAATTCATCTTTTGATTTTTCAATTCGCCGTTCATCTTCAATGGCTGCGACAGTACTATCCACCAGACCGTTAATACTCGTCACGACTTTTGCTAAATCACCACTTAATTCAAACGGAATGCGGTGATTGTAATTACCATCAGCGATGTAATGTAACTCACTGATAATATGACGCAATTGCATTTGGTGGTAGCGACGAATTAAGCGCCAATAGAGAACAGCTGCATCTACTAAAAAGAAAATAGGTAAGACAAATTTATTCCAGCTCCAAAATAAATCAGTATTTAATTCTTTAGCGACCGCATCCTTAGTGGCCCAGATGACACCAGCTAAGGGCGAGTTTTCACTAAGTAGTTGTCCTAAAAGGAACATAATTGACACATTTAATAGTAGTAATAAAACAATTGTCACAATTGCTTCTGCTAGTAACTCGCTGATTTCTTTAGAAGTTAAGGTAATTCGTTTTTGTTTTTCAATCTTTTTAGGTTTAACGAGCATCGATCTTATATCCAACTCCCCACACTGTTTGAATGACTTTTTCTCCACCAGTTGCTTCTTCAATCTTATCTCTTAAATGACTGACGTGAACCATCACGGTTTTAGCAGAAACAATACTTTCTTGTTGCCACACACGCTCAAAAATTTCATCCGCACTAAACACACGATTTGGATGACTAGCTAATAGATAGAGGATACCAAACTCAAGAGCGGTTAATTGAATTTCTTTTCCTTCTATTGTTTTGACTTCGTGAGAGTCCTTATTAATCATTAATGGGCCGACTTCTAATTCATCGGGTTCTTCTTTGGTTAATTGCATTTGGCTTCTACGTAAAATAGACTTTACCCGAGCCATTACTTCTAAAGGATTAAAAGGCTTGGTGACATAATCGTCTGCACCAGCAACTAAGCCTTTGATTTTATCCATATCGGTTGTTTTTGCTGTTAACATAATAATTGGAATTTGCGATTCTTTTCGAAGTTCTTTTACTACTTCCATTCCATCCATGATTGGCATCATAATGTCCAAGATTAATAAATCGATATCTGGTGTTGTGTGCAATTTGGATAACGTTTCTTTTCCATCATAAGCTTTCACGACTTCGTATCCTTCATTATGAATGTAAATACTCAACAGTTCTACAATTTCTTTATCATCATCTGCAACTAAAATTTTCATAAGCGTTCATTTCCTCCATATATAAAAAAATCTCTTTTCCATATTTTAACAAATAATTGCTAAAAAGGACAAAATCCTTGATATATTACGATAAATTTAGAAGATTTTGCTAAAAGTTAATAAACTATAGCCAAAAAAGGATGAAAGGGGGTAAAAAACGAACGAAAACACCTAGACCAATCATAATAATCGGTATTGAAAAAAAGTTTAAAAAAAGTGAAAATAATGATTGACCAATGCTTGAAATCTTGGTATATTATTACATGTCGCAAGGCGAGTCACACAGCTGAGCGATTCAGAAATCACTAATTAAATAACAATTCTTGATTTCAAATCTCTCGAAAAAAGTTTGAAAAAACAACAAAAAAGTTGTTGACAAATAACAAGCGAGATGATAAGATATAGAAGTTGTCACAACAGACAACAACAACCGAGCAAAACAACTTAAAAAACTTTTTTTAAAAAAGTTCTTGACATTCAAACGAAAGTTTGTTATGATATAAAAGTTGCTGCGAGGTAACGTAGACCTTTGAAAACTGAACAAAGAATAGACGAACCAAATGTGTAGGGCGTCTTGATTCAATTCAAGACAACAAACATTTTTAACAAGCAAGCAATATGCTAGCAAACAAATTGAGCTTAACAATCGCAAGATTGTTCTAACTTTTATTATGAGAGTTTGATCCTGGCTCAGGACGAACGCTGGCGGCGTGCCTAATACATGCAAGTCGAACGCTTCTTTCCTCCCGAGTGCTTGCACTCAATTGGAAAGAGGAGTGGCGGACGGGTGAGTAACACGTGGGTAACCTACCCATCAGAGGGGGATAACACTTGGAAACAGGTGCTAATACCGCATAACAGTTTATGCCGCATGGCATAAGAGTGAAAGGCGCTTTCGGGTGTCGCTGATGGATGGACCCGCGGTGCATTAGCTAGTTGGTGAGGTAACGGCTCACCAAGGCCACGATGCATAGCCGACCTGAGAGGGTGATCGGCCACACTGGGACTGAGACACGGCCCAGACTCCTACGGGAGGCAGCAGTAGGGAATCTTCGGCAATGGACGAAAGTCTGACCGAGCAACGCCGCGTGAGTGAAGAAGGTTTTCGGATCGTAAAACTCTGTTGTTAGAGAAGAACAAGGACGTTAGTAACTGAACGTCCCCTGACGGTATCTAACCAGAAAGCCACGGCTAACTACGTGCCAGCAGCCGCGGTAATACGTAGGTGGCAAGCGTTGTCCGGATTTATTGGGCGTAAAGCGAGCGCAGGCGGTTTCTTAAGTCTGATGTGAAAGCCCCCGGCTCAACCGGGGAGGGTCATTGGAAACTGGGAGACTTGAGTGCAGAAGAGGAGAGTGGAATTCCATGTGTAGCGGTGAAATGCGTAGATATATGGAGGAACACCAGTGGCGAAGGCGGCTCTCTGGTCTGTAACTGACGCTGAGGCTCGAAAGCGTGGGGAGCAAACAGGATTAGATACCCTGGTAGTCCACGCCGTAAACGATGAGTGCTAAGTGTTGGAGGGTTTCCGCCCTTCAGTGCTGCAGCAAACGCATTAAGCACTCCGCCTGGGGAGTACGACCGCAAGGTTGAAACTCAAAGGAATTGACGGGGGCCCGCACAAGCGGTGGAGCATGTGGTTTAATTCGAAGCAACGCGAAGAACCTTACCAGGTCTTGACATCCTTTGACCACTCTAGAGATAGAGCTTTCCCTTCGGGGACAAAGTGACAGGTGGTGCATGGTTGTCGTCAGCTCGTGTCGTGAGATGTTGGGTTAAGTCCCGCAACGAGCGCAACCCTTATTGTTAGTTGCCATCATTTAGTTGGGCACTCTAGCGAGACTGCCGGTGACAAACCGGAGGAAGGTGGGGATGACGTCAAATCATCATGCCCCTTATGACCTGGGCTACACACGTGCTACAATGGGAAGTACAACGAGTCGCTAGACCGCGAGGTCATGCAAATCTCTTAAAGCTTCTCTCAGTTCGGATTGCAGGCTGCAACTCGCCTGCATGAAGCCGGAATCGCTAGTAATCGCGGATCAGCACGCCGCGGTGAATACGTTCCCGGGCCTTGTACACACCGCCCGTCACACCACGAGAGTTTGTAACACCCGAAGTCGGTGAGGTAACCTTTTTGGAGCCAGCCGCCTAAGGTGGGATAGATGATTGGGGTGAAGTCGTAACAAGGTAGCCGTATCGGAAGGTGCGGCTGGATCACCTCCTTTCTAAGGAATATTACGGAAATACACATTTCGTCTTTACTTTGTTCAGTTTTGAGAGGTCTACTCTCAAAACATTCGTTCATTGAAAACTGGATATTGAAGTAAAAAGAATCAAAACAAACCGAGAACACCGCGTTGAATGAGTTTTTTAATAAGTTCAATTGCTTATTTATTGATTAACCTTCTATCGCTAGAAGAAGTGATCAAGACCCAACCGTAAGGTTGATAAGGTTAAGTGAATAAGGGCGCACGGTGGATGCCTTGGCACTAGGAGCCGATGAAGGACGGGACTAACACCGATATGCTTTGGGGAGCTGTAAGTAAGCTATGATCCAGAGATTTCCGAATGGGGGAACCCAATATCTTTTATAGGATATTACTTTTCAGTGAATACATAGCTGATTAGAGGTAGACGCAGAGAACTGAAACATCTTAGTACCTGCAGGAAGAGAAAGAAAATTCGATTCCCTGAGTAGCGGCGAGCGAAACGGGAAGAGCCCAAACCAACAAGCTTGCTTGTTGGGGTTGTAGGACTCCGATATGGTAGTCTGTTAGTATAGTTGAAGGATTTGGAAAATTCCGCTAAAAAGGGTGAAAGCCCCGTAGACGAAATGCTGACAACACCTAGGAGGATCCTGAGTACGGCGGAACACGAGAAATTCCGTCGGAATCCGCGGGGACCATCCCGCAAGGCTAAATACTCCCTAGTGACCGATAGTGAACCAGTACCGTGAGGGAAAGGTGAAAAGCACCCCGGAAGGGGAGTGAAATAGATCCTGAAACCGTGTGCCTACAACAAGTCAAAGCTCGTTAATGAGTGATGGCGTGCCTTTTGTAGAATGAACCGGCGAGTTACGATTGCATGCGAGGTTAAGTCGAAGAGACGGAGCCGCAGCGAAAGCGAGTCTGAATAGGGCGAATGAGTATGTAGTCGTAGACCCGAAACCATGTGATCTACCCATGTCCAGGTTGAAGGTGCGGTAAAACGCACTGGAGGACCGAACCCACGTACGTTGAAAAGTGCGGGGATGAGGTGTGGGTAGCGGAGAAATTCCAAACGAACTTGGAGATAGCTGGTTCTCTCCGAAATAGCTTTAGGGCTAGCCTCGGAATTGAGAATGATGGAGGTAGAGCACTGTTTGGACTAGGGGCCCATCTCGGGTTACCGAATTCAGATAAACTCCGAATGCCATTCATTTATATCCGGGAGTCAGACTGCGAGTGATAAGATCCGTAGTCGAAAGGGAAACAGCCCAGACCACCAGCTAAGGTCCCAAAATATATGTTAAGTGGAAAAGGATGTGGGGTTGCACAGACAACTAGGATGTTGGCTTAGAAGCAGCCATCATTTAAAGAGTGCGTAATAGCTCACTAGTCGAGTGACCCTGCGCCGAAAATGTACCGGGGCTAAACATATTACCGAAGCTGTGGACTACACCATTAGGTGTAGTGGTAGGAGAGCGTTCTAAGGGCGTTGAAGGTCGATCGTGAGGACGGCTGGAGCGCTTAGAAGTGAGAATGCCGGTATGAGTAGCGAAAGACAGGTGAGAATCCTGTCCACCGTATGACTAAGGTTTCCTGGGGAAGGCTCGTCCGCCCAGGGTTAGTCGGGACCTAAGCCGAGGCCGATAGGCGTAGGCGATGGACAACAGGTTGATATTCCTGTACCAGTTGTTTTTGTTTGAGCAATGGAGGGACGCAGTAGGCTAAGGAATGCATGCGATTGGAAGTGCATGTCCAAGCAATGAGTCTTGAGTAGAGTTAAATGCTTTACTCTTTAAGGACAAGTTGTGACGGGGAGCGAAATAATAGTAGCGAAGTTCCTGATGTCACACTGCCAAGAAAAGCTTCTAGTGAGAAAACAACTGCCCGTACCGTAAACCGACACAGGTAGTCGAGGAGAGTATCCTAAGGTGAGCGAGCGAACTCTCGTTAAGGAACTCGGCAAAATGACCCCGTAACTTCGGGAGAAGGGGTGCTGACTTCGGTCAGCCGCAGTGAATAGGCCCAAGCGACTGTTTATCAAAAACACAGGTCTCTGCAAAATCGTAAGATGAAGTATAGGGGCTGACGCCTGCCCGGTGCTGGAAGGTTAAGAGGATGGGTTAGCTTCGGCGAAGCTCAGAATTGAAGCCCCAGTAAACGGCGGCCGTAACTATAACGGTCCTAAGGTAGCGAAATTCCTTGTCGGGTAAGTTCCGACCCGCACGAAAGGCGTAACGATTTGGGCACTGTCTCAACGAGAGACTCGGTGAAATTTTAGTACCTGTGAAGATGCAGGTTACCCGCGACAGGACGGAAAGACCCCATGGAGCTTTACTGTAGTTTGATATTGAGTGTTTGTACCACATGTACAGGATAGGTAGGAGCCGATGAGACCGGAACGCTAGTTTCGGAGGAGGCGCTGGTGGGATACTACCCTTGTGTTATGAACCCTCTAACCCGCACCACTAATCGTGGTGGGAGACAGTGTCAGATGGGCAGTTTGACTGGGGCGGTCGCCTCCTAAAAGGTAACGGAGGCGCCCAAAGGTTCCCTCAGAATGGTTGGAAATCATTCGAAGAGTGTAAAGGCAGAAGGGAGCTTGACTGCGAGACCTACAAGTCGAGCAGGGACGAAAGTCGGGCTTAGTGATCCGGTGGTTCCGCATGGAAGGGCCATCGCTCAACGGATAAAAGCTACCCTGGGGATAACAGGCTTATCTCCCCCAAGAGTCCACATCGACGGGGAGGTTTGGCACCTCGATGTCGGCTCGTCGCATCCTGGGGCTGTAGTCGGTCCCAAGGGTTGGGCTGTTCGCCCATTAAAGCGGCACGCGAGCTGGGTTCAGAACGTCGTGAGACAGTTCGGTCCCTATCCGTCGCGGGCGTTGGAAATTTGAGAGGAGCTGTCCTTAGTACGAGAGGACCGGGATGGACTTACCGCTGGTGTACCAGTTGTTCTGCCAAGGGCATTGCTGGGTAGCTATGTAGGGAAGGGATAAACGCTGAAAGCATCTAAGTGTGAAGCCCACCTCAAGATGAGATTTCCCATTTCTTTAAGAAAGTAAGACCCCTGAGAGATGATCAGGTAGATAGGTTGGAAGTGGAAGGCTAGTGATAGTTGGAGCGGACCAATACTAATCGGTCGAGGACTTAACCAAAGAATGGATAAGTAAAAGCAACTTGGTTATTTTGATTCAAACTTCAATCCAGTTTTGAGTGAATGAAGATTCAACTCAATAAGAAACAACACCCAGTGTGGTGGCGATAGCGAGAAGGATACACCTGTTCCCATGCCGAACACAGAAGTTAAGCTTCTTAGCGCCGATTGTAGTGAAGGGTTTCCCTTTGTGAGAGTAGGACGTCGCCACGCGAATTGTTGTTTTTGGAGGTTTAGCTCAGCTGGGAGAGCACCTGCCTTACAAGCAGGGGGTCAGCGGTTCGATCCCGTTAACCTCCATTTTTTGAGCCGTTAGCTCAGTTGGTAGAGCATCTGACTTTTAATCAGAGGGTCACAGGTTCGAGCCCTGTACGGCTCATATTCATATTTCATTTGCGGGTGTGGCGGAATTGGCAGACGCACTAGATTTAGGATCTAGCGCCGCAAGGCGTGGGGGTTCAAGTCCCTTCACCCGCATATTTAGCCGGCTTAGCTCAGTTGGTAGAGCATCTGATTTGTAATCAGAGGGTCGAGGGTTCAAGTCCTTTAGCCGGCACCATTTTGCGGAAATAGCTCAGTGGTAGAGCACCACCTTGCCAAGGTGGGGGTCGCGGGTTCGAACCCCGTTTTCCGCTTAGCCAATTCATTACGCCGGGGTGGCGGAACTGGCAGACGCACAGGACTTAAAATCCTGCGGTGAGTGATCACCGTACCGGTTCGATTCCGGTCCTCGGCATTGTTTTATATTTAGCACCCATAGCTCAACTGGATAGAGTGTTTGACTACGAATCAAAAGGTTAGGGGTTCGACTCCCTTTGGGTGCATAGTTGAGTGATTGACTAAGTTTTAAAAAGGTGCACGTGAGTTTCTTTTTAATTCGATAGTCTTTTTTTATTACTTTAACTTCATAGCCCGGGAAGTAGCTCAGCTTGGTAGAGCACTTGGTTTGGGACCAAGGGGTCGCAGGTTCGAATCCTGTCTTCCCGATTGTGAAAAACAGTACTGATCATCAGTACTGTTTTTTTGTTTTGTTTAAAATTTAAGTATCGAAGTAGGTGTATTTTTTTGTGATGTGTAATTCTTATCGAAATTGCGACTAAAAATACAGGAATAAAGGACATTGAGAATATATTCGATGGCTAGTTGAGAGGAAAAGGTTGAGACTTTGAAATCTGCATGTTCAACGTTAGGAATGGGCAAAATCACTGTGGCGTATTTAGCTAATTGGCTGTTCAAGTCTGAAGTAATGGCAATAATCGGGGTGCCTCCTTCTGCAAAAATCCGTGCTTCATTTACGATTTCTGCAGTGTTACCACTGTAAGAGACGAGGATGGCTACGTCATTTTTGGTGGCATTGATGGCTAAATAAAATTGTTCAGCTTGATAAGGGATTAAATGGATAAATAGCTGAATGCGTAATAACTTTGTTTGAAAATCTGTTAAGCGAATGTAGGAGTTACTGACACCCACTGCTAAAATATTTTCAGCGGTTAAAAGTAAATCAATGCTTTTATTTAACATGGCCTCGGTTAATAACTTTTGAGTGGATTGAACGGTTTCAGTCGTTAACTGCGCAATTTTCTTGGCAATTAGTAAATCAGAATCTTGCGCTAAAAAAGGCATATTCGCATCAACATTCCGGATTGCTTGGTAGTGAATTTCTAAGTCGCGGGACAAGCGGATTTTAAATTCTTTGAAACCGCTAGTCTCTGTTTTTTTACACAAACGAACAATCGTAGAGGTTGAAGAGTTGGTGGCTTCTGCTAGTTCATAAATCGACATATGCAGGACTCGTTCAGTATGAGATAAAATAAAATCAATAATTAGCCCTTCGTTATATGTATAGCGTTCTTTTTGTTCTAAACATTCGATTAGATTCAATGGGTTCACCTCTCTGTGGTACTTTGTTTCGCTTTCAGTATACCTTAAGCGTATGAATTATGAAACATAGTTACAGAATCAGTTAGTTGTATTTACATCAGAAAGCGGTTTCTTTATGATGAGGATATCACAAAGGATTAAGGAGAGAAGTGAAATGGATAAGTTAACAAACTGGGTGGAGCAAGCTGTAGTGCCTAAAGTTTCAAGGATTACAAGTTTACGTTATTTTCAAGCCTTAAGAAATGGTTTTTTTGCAATTATGCCGTTAACAATTATTGGGTCGATTTTTATGTTGATTACAGATTTTCCAGTAGCAGGGTATGGCGATTTTATGGCTGGAATTTTCGGTGCAGATTGGGCGGATATGATTTCACCAGCTTATCGAGCAACTTTCAACATGATGGGAATTATTTTTGCTGGGACGATGTCCTATAAATTGGCGGAAAGTTACGAAATGGATCGTTTAACTTCATTAATTTTAGGAATTGTTGCTTACGTAGTCGTTTTACCGAAAACGGTGATCACAGAATCAGGCGAAGTTGTGACGAAAGTTTTATCGTTTGATTGGTTAGGAACGCAAGGGGTGATTACGGCCATTATTATGTCAATTCTTTCGGTTGAATTGACTCGTTTCTGTATTAAGAAAAAATTAGTCATCAAAATGCCTGAAAGCGTGCCTTCTATGGTGAGCCAAGCTTTTAGTGCATTGATTCCTGGGATTTTTGTGGTAGCGGTGGCTTTATTGATTAATGGGATTGGGCTTTCGTTTGCGGATTCCTTCCCGCAATTAATTTATGCGGTGATTCAAGCGCCACTGCAAGGTTTAATCGGAACCCCTTTTGCAATTATTATTGTGGCTGGCTTAAATGGACTGTTCTGGTGGTTTGGAATTCATCCAACTGTCATCAATTCCATGCTATATCCTATTTTGTATGCGAATGCAGACAAAAACCAAAGCTTAGCGGAATTAGGACAATTAACTGCTCAAAGTGGCAACTTTGGCACGGTCCAAATGCTCGATCAATTTGCCACAATTGGAGGCGCTGGTTGCACGATTGGCTTGGCTATTGCAATGGCCATCGTCGGACATTCATCTAGAATGAAAGCCATGTCGAAAATTTCGTTTGTTCCAGCATTTTTCAACATTAATGAACCCTTGATTTTTGGACTCCCAGTTATTTTTAACCCTTTATTATTGATTCCGATTGCGGTCGCGCCGATTGTATCGGTCTTGATTGCCTTTCTGTCAATGAAAATTGGGTTCATGCCAATGTTTACAAACATTCAAGCACCATGGGCTACGCCCTTTCTGTTTTCGGGCTTTTTAGTGGGAAAATGGCAAGGTGCAGTGACGCAAGTTTTAGCTGTTGCGGCTAGTGTCGTTATTTATTATCCATTTGTAAAAGCCTTAGATCGACAATATCAAAAAGAAGAAGCCCATGAAGTACCAGAAACATTGTAGAGAAAGAGGAGTGAAGGAAATGCATGTTGAGAATGATGAAAATATTTGCTGTGAAGTGGAAAAAGGAATGGAAAAAATGTATCATCCGATGGTGCCCGAGTTGGTTCAAACCTCTTCCTTTTATTTTCCAACTTACGAAGAATTTATGGCAGCGAGTATAGATGAAAAAAATAATTATGTTTACACACGTGGCACCAACCCCACAACAGAAATTTTAGAGAAAAAAATTGCTCGTTTGGAACGTGGAGAAAAATGTAAAGTTTTTGCCTCAGGAATGGGCGCTATTTCGGCAACGCTGTTTACGTTGCTCCAACAAGGTGATCATGTTTTAATGGTCAATACAATTTATGGAGAATCTGTTTCGTTTGTGCAATATTTAGAGAAATTTGGCGTATCCTTGACCAAAGTAGACGTTGCAGAAACAGAAGAACTTTTTCAATTTGTTCAGGAAAACACCAAAGTCATTTACTTTGAAAGTCCGTCCTCACAAAAGTTTGAACTGCTAGATTTAGAAAAAATAACTGCGTTAGCACAAAAAATTGGCGCATACACTGTCATTGATAACACGTGGGCGTCACCGTTATTTCAGCATCCTTTATGCCATAATGTGGACCTGGTGATTCATTCTTGTTCCAAATATATTGGTGGTCATTCGGATATTGTAGCAGGGGCTGTCATTGGCAAAGCAGCGCTTGTGGATCAAATTTTTGAACATGGTCATCAAGCATTAGGCGCAGTCAATAGTCCCTTCAATTCTTGGTTAGCGTTACGAGGTATTCGTACCATGCCCGTTCGGTTGGCGCATCAGTCTCAAGCCATCCAAACGGTGCTGTCGGCTTTGCAAAAGGATCCGCGAATCAGTCGATTATATCATCCTTTTGTAGGGAATCAACAACAACAAGCGTTAGCAGAAAAATATTTAACAGGTTATGGCTCATTGTTTGCGATTGATTTAAAAGATACCGATTTTGAACGTTTGAAAACATTTGTGAACGCATTGACGCTGGTCACAATTGGGGTCAGTTGGGGTGGCTTTGAAAGTTTGGCCTTGCCTGTATTTAAAGGCAATAACTTGGCGGCTCTTCAGAAAAGAGGCTTGTCACCAGCGCACATTCGCATGTACGTTGGTTTGGAAGAGCCAACATCTATTATCGAAGATATTCAGCAAGCCTTGGATCAAGCCTACGGCGAAGAAACGCTTTTGTGAGACATTAAGGCGGAGCCATTGTCTGCCTGTAATTCAATAACATATTTTCAATTTTAGGAGGGGAACTTAAGTCAGTTTGACTGAGGTTGCTCCTCCTGTTTTGCATTTTTTTATTAAAGTCAAAGCGTTCCTCTTTATTTAATAGGCAAAGTTCGATATAATAATGGTCAATATTAGTCAAGAGAGAAGAAGGATGGAAGACTATGAGTAATCAAAATACGTCAGATTTAATCGAGGCTTATTTAAAAAAGATTTTAGAAGAAAGTAATAAAATTGAAATCCGTCGGGCGGAAATGGCTAATTTATTTAATTGCGTTCCTTCACAAATTAACTATGTAATTAATACACGTTTTACCATCCAACGAGGCTACGCAGTTGAAAGTAAACGTGGTGGAGGCGGCTATATTCGCATTGTCAAAGTACAAATTTCAGATAACGATCAATTACTAAAACAAATGGATCAATTGATTGGCGCAACCTTAACAGAAAAAGATGCGCTAACATTTATTCAAACATTGTATGAAGAAGAAGTGATTACGAAAAAGGAAGGCAATTTAATGCTAGCTGCTTTAAGTAAAAGCACATTGAATGGTCTGGGGAATCACGAAGATTTTCTAAGAGCTCAAATAATGCGTTCATTTTTAGAGCGCTTGAGCTATGAGGAGGAATAACTATGGATGAACTATTTACAGAAAGTGCGAAAGCCGTACTGGCGATTGCCCAAGAAGAAGCGAAGTATTTTCGTCATCAATCCGTCGGTTCTGAGCATTTATTATTAGCACTCGTTTTAGAACCGAATGGGATTGCCGGAAAAACATTACGACAATTGAATACTGACACAGAAGACATCCGTGAAGAAATTGAGCATTTAAGTGGCTATGGCACCATGCAAAGTCCAATGGGGAATAACAACTTATACTTACCTTATTCACCAAGAGCCAAACAAATCTTTGCCTATGCTGGAGATGAAGCGAAGCGCTTAGGGGCTCAAAAGATTGGTACCGAGCATTTATTATTAGGCTTGTTAAGAGACGAAGAAATTTTAGCGTCTAGAATTTTAGTGAATTTAGGATTAAGCTTATCCAAAATGCGTCAATTATTATTGAAAAAAATGGGCGTTTCCGAACCCAATGGCGCACAACGTCGTCGGAATGGTCAAAATAAAAATGCGCCACAAGGGACGCCAACATTGGATTCTTTAGCAAGAGATTTAACCAAGTTAGCACGAGAACAAAGTTTGGATCCAGTAGTTGGTCGCGGGACCGAAGTCCGTCGTTTGATCCAAATTTTGAGTCGCCGTACCAAAAACAATCCTGTCCTAGTCGGTGAACCAGGTGTTGGAAAAACAGCGATAGCAGAAGGGTTAGCCCAGAAAATTGTCAACCGGGAAGTCCCTGAAGATATGCAAGGCAAACGTTTAATGATGCTAGACATGGGTGCCTTGGTTGCTGGAACCAAATATCGAGGTGAGTTCGAAGATCGCTTGAAAAAAGTTGTCGATGAAATCTATCAAGATGGACAAGTCATTTTATTTATCGACGAATTGCATACCTTGATCGGTGCTGGCGGTGCAGAAGGGGCGATTGATGCTTCAAATATTTTAAAACCTGCTTTAGCACGTGGCGAGTTGCAAACAATTGGTGCGACAACTCTGGATGAATACCAAAAATATATTGAAAAAGATGCCGCTTTGGAACGTCGTTTTGCCCGTATTCAAGTAGCAGAACCAACGCCAGAAGAAGCAGAAGAAATTCTAAAAGGCTTGCGTTCACGCTATGAAAAACATCATGGCGTAGAAATTACAGATGAAGCTCTACATGCGGCAGTTCAATTATCGATTCGCTATTTAAATGACCGCCAATTACCAGATAAAGCAATTGATTTAATGGATGAATCTGCAGCAAAAGTTCGTTTAGATAAGGCAGATCAACCTTCAGAAATTAATGAATTGCGTACCGAAATTTCTCATTTAATTACGGAAAAAGAAGAGGCCATTCAAAACCAATCATTTGAAAGTGCCGCTCGGATTCGTCAAAAAGAAAAACAAGTGATGGAAAAACTAGAAGAATTAATTGCAGTGAAAGAAAAAAGTCTGTCTGGTTACAGTACACAAGTAACAGAAGAAGACGTGGCTGGGGTTGTTTCACAATGGACAGGCGTTCCTTTGCAGCAGCTAGAGAAGAAAGAAAGCGAACGATTGATGGAATTAGAAACCATTTTACATCAACGGGTCGTTGGCCAAAATGAAGCAGTTGAAGCTGTTTCACGCGCTATCCGTCGTGCGCGTAGTGGCTTGAAAGACCCAGCAAGACCGATTGGTTCCTTCATGTTCTTAGGACCAACAGGGGTTGGGAAAACAGAACTTGCCAAAGCCTTAGCCGAAGCGATGTTTGGCAGCGAAGAAGCGTTGATTCGTGTGGATATGTCTGAGTTTATGGAAAAATACAGTACTAGCCGTTTAATCGGTTCTCCTCCAGGTTATGTCGGCTACGAAGAAGGCGGCCAACTAACTGAAAAAATTCGTCAACGTCCTTATTCCGTTATTTTGCTAGATGAAGTAGAAAAAGCCCATCCAGATGTCTTTAATATTTTATTACAAGTCTTAGATGATGGCCATTTAACGGATGCCAAAGGACGAAAAGTCGATTTCCGTAACACGATTTTAATCATGACCTCCAACTTAGGAGCAACAGCGATTCGTGAAGAAAAACATGTCGGCTTCAATGTGAAAGACATTTCTAAAAATCATGAATTAATGCAAAAACGAATCATGGAAGAATTGAAAAAAGCCTTCCGTCCAGAATTCTTAAACCGAATTGATGAAACGGTTGTCTTCCATTCCTTGAAACAAGAGGAAATTCATGAAATCGTAAAAATTATGAGTCAATCTGTCGTGAAACGGATGGCCGAACAAGAGGTTAAAGTGAAAATCACACCAGCTGCAATTGAAGTTATTGGTAAAGTCGGGTTTGATCCAGAATATGGCGCACGTCCAATTCGTCGGGCCTTGCAAAAAGAAGTGGAAGATCGTTTAAGTGAAGCCCTTCTTTCCGGTCAAATTCAGTTAGGGGATAAAGTAACCTTAGGTGCTAGCAAAGGCAAAATTACGTTAAATGTGCGGGCACCAAAAGCACCAAAAACAGAAGCAAAAGAATTACAAACTGTATAGATGAGATGCGAAGTCTGGTATAAAAACCATTTAGGGTTTTTATACCAGGCTTTTCTATTTTCCAGTGGCGATTTCTTTTTGAGAATTGCCAGATTGATTTTTCTGTGCTACGTTAATAAGGAGGGGTGATGGAATGGAACAATCTTTTTTTCGAGAATTACTACATTATCAGCGTCCAAAGGATAATCCTTTTCGACTAGTGTTTGCTGGCTTGGTTATGTTCAGCATTCTTTTTTTGGGCTATATCAATCATCAATTATTGATTTCAAGCTTTGGCTCGTTAGGTATTTTTACTTTTTTATATTATCAGCCGCTACCATTAAAACAGTTAATGACTCGTTTATCTGTGGTCGGTAGTTACCTTTTTTTAGGAAATTTGTTAGGCATGTTATCGACCCATATTGCATGGCTTATTCCCATTGTTGTTGCACTGGTCGGTTTTGGTGGCCGCTTTTTCTTTGAAGTCTACGATATTTCAAAACCAGGGGCCTTCTTTGGTGTGATGGTGACAGCGATGGGTGCCAGTACGAGTATTCCGTTAGCAAAAATTCCGTTCATGAGTGGCTGTATGTTATTAGGTATTGGCTTTTCTATTTTGTTTGCACTAGTGTTGCATTTTACAGAGAAGGAAATCAGTGCCCCGCTAACTAAGCGATCATTACGGGAACGAATTTATCGGCATCCAGAAGCGCCATTAGATAGCATATATTATAGCTTTGTCTTATTTTTTGCTGTATATATCAGCGAAAGTTTACATTTACAGAATCCGTATTGGTTAGTCGTTTCCTGTGCATCCATTTTACAAGGAGACAATTTACGTGCGATTAAGCAGCGAAATATTCAGCGAATTTTTGGCACAACGATTGGATTGGTTATTTCCGCTTTTCTGCTTAATTTAGCTTTGACAACTTTTGAATCGATTGTCGTGATTACAATCTTATTTGTGACCGTTGAGTATTTTATTCGTCGTAATTATGGATTGGCGCAATTTTTCACAACGCCTATGGCTCTGATGCTGTCATTGCTCGTTCGTCAGCAGTACGTGATAACGTTGATTCAATTCCGCTTTTTAGGGATTGTTTTAGGCAGCTTGTTAGGCTTAGCAGCAGCGTGGCTATTCACCGTTGTAGTAACGTTTTATGAACGAAAATATCACTTGAACGAGTGACCAAAGAACAGATGACCAGTAATTAAAAAAAGAGCATTTGGTAGGTAAGCGGATGGCGCTTCTCTACCAAAATTTTTTTCGGAAACATTGTGAAAAATGTACGTTTAATACAGATAGGCTCTTTTAAAGTTTGTGAACGTATGATACTATTAAACGGTCATAAAGAAGGAGGCTATATTTATGATTGAACTGATTGCAACTGCAGAATCTGTTGAGCAGGCTGTAGAATTACTCGCAACAGGTGTGGATACATTATATATTGGAGAAGAAACATTCGGGTTGCGTTTGCCCGTATCTTTTACACGAGATGAACAACGCGAGATTGTGAAACGTGCACATGAAATGGGCAAACAAGTGCTAGTTGCAGTAAATGGCATTATGCACCCTGAAAAAATGAAATTAGTCCCAGAGTATCTGACATTTTTAAAAGAAATCAACGTCGATAAAATTACTTTGGGTGATCCAGGTATTGTGTTTATTATGCAACGAGATGGATTAGAAATTCCTTACGTTTATGATGGTGAAACCTTAGTAACGAGCTCACGTCAAATCAATTTTTGGAGTAAACGAGGAGCCATCGGAGCTGTCCTAGCTCGGGAAGTACCTTTTGAAGAAATGGTCGCAATGGAAGAAAACTTAGCAGTTCCAGCTGAAATTCTTGTCTATGGGGCGACCTGTATTCATCAATCGAAACGCCCATTAATTCAAAATTACTACAATTACACAAAGAACGACAAAGGGGTTACGAAAGACGAAGGGCTGTTTATTTCTGAACCCAAAAAACCAGAAACCCACTATTCCATTTATGAAGATAGTCATGGTACGCATATTTTTGCCAATAACGATGTGAACTTGATGAATGAGTTAACAAACTTGTATGACCATCACTATCGTACATGGAAGCTCGATGGCCTTTACACGCCAGGTGAAAATTTTGTCGCGATTGCTCGCTTATTTGCTGAAGCGAAAGCAGCACTTGAAGCGGGAACTTGGTCAGAAGATCAAGCAGCTCATGCGACAGCTGAAATTGAAAAATTACATCCAACAGGTCGTGGCTTAGACAATGGTTTCTTTGATTTAAGTGCCGATGCAATAAAATAAATTGATTCATTTAAGGGGAAGAAGAACATGAAAGTAATGACAGAACGAACATTGAAGCGTCCCGAGGTGTTGGCTCCAGCCGGGACGCTAGAAAAACTAAAAGTCGCAATTCGTTACGGTGCCGATGCCGTTTATATCGGAGGGAATGCCTACGGTCTGCGTAGCCGCGCAGGAAATTTCACGCCAGAAGAAATGGCGGAAGGCGTAGCCTTTGCCCGCGAACATAATGCGAAAGTTTATGTCGCTGCCAATATGGTCACTCATGAAGGAAACCAGGAAGGGGCAGGAGCGTTTTTCAGAGAATTGCGAGACATCGGAATTTCAGCTGTGATTGTTTCCGATCCAGCTTTAATCGAAATTTGTGCGACAGAAGCACCAGGTTTACCCATCCATTTATCGACACAAGCTTCAGCAACCAACTATGAAACATTAGAATTTTGGAAAAATGAAGGCTTAGAACGTGTGGTATTAGCGCGCGAAGTTTCAATGGAGGAAGTTGCAGCGATTCGTGAAAATACGGACATTGAGATTGAAGCCTTTATTCATGGAGCAATGTGTATTTCATATTCAGGACGTTGTACTTTATCCAACCATATGTCGATGCGGGATGCCAATCGTGGCGGTTGCTCTCAATCTTGTCGTTGGAAATACGAGTTATTTGATATGCCTTTTGGGACAGAACGTCGGAGCAAAACCAGCGAAGGGGAAGTTGAAGAAGAGTTTTCAATGAGCGCCGTAGATATGTCTATGATTGAACATATTCCAGAATTAATTGAAAATGGTGTCGATAGTTTTAAAATTGAAGGCCGCATGAAATCCATTCACTATGTTTCGACAGTCGCTAATGTGTATAAAAAAGCCGTCGATTCTTACATGGAAGACCCTGAAAACTATGTCTGCCAACAAGAGTGGATTGATGAATTATGGAAAGTAGCACAACGTGAATTAGCAACTGGTTTTTATTACAATACACCAAGTGAAAATGAACAATTATTCGGCGAACGTCGTAAAATTCCACAATATAAATTTGTTGGTGAAGTGATTGCGTACAACGAAAAGACGCAAGTCGCAACGATTCGTCAACGGAACCTTTTCAGTGTCGGCGATGAAATTGAATTTTATGGTCCCGGGTTTACCCATTTCCACCAAACCGTTAAAGAGATGTATAATGAAGACGGTGAAGCGATCGATCGGGCACCTAATCCCATGATGTTATTAACAATGGAAGTGACGCAACCTGTTGCAGTCGGCGATATGATTCGTAAGAAAAAATAAACCAGCCAAAAGGAGGAGTAATTATGAGTGTCCGCGTGAATGATTTATTAAAATTACCGTCTTTGCGAGAAGCAACGGTACTTTCTGGTAAAAACCAATTGGACACATCTGTTGCTTCTCTTTCTTTTTTAGAAGTCTCTGATATGTCTTTGTTTTCGGAAAAACTTCACAAAACAAATGAATACCATGCTGGCGAAATTTTGATTGGTTCATTTTGTGCCATTCGTCATGATGTGGTGAAGCAATGCGAAACGATTCGGCATCTCCATGAATTAGGCGAAGTAGGCCTAATCTTGTACTACGTTGGGATTATCGTACCGAAAGTTGCAGAGGAAGTGATTCAATTAGCGGATTCTTTAGGTTTCATTTTAATCCAAATGCCTAAAAATGATCCCACATTACGCTACAACGAAGTCATTTATGAAGTCATGAAATTGTTAGTCAATAAAAATAAAATGGCTTCTTTTGCAACGGACCTCTTGGAAAAAGTTTCCCTTTTGCCTGAACAAAACCGCAGTGTGGAAATGACCTTGAAAATCCTATCCGATTTTTTAAAAGTCAACATTGCGTTAACCACCTATACCAATGAAATCATCAGCACCATCAATTGGCCGCGAAGCACGAAATTACCCTTAACTAAGTTACTTTATCAATCACAAGAGAAAGTAGCGCTGGGAGAAACGACCTACTTCATTACCTCGCAAAAACTTCCTCAGAAAGATGGACAAACATTGAAGCTTTACTTCATTCGAGAAGAAGAGCAGTTAACCTCTTTTGAGATGAATCAAGCGGTGGAAGTCGTTCAGATGGCTCTGAATTTATGGGGGAAAAACTATGACGAAGTCAGTGAGTATGCCTTAGTCCAAGCAATCATTAACGATGAAAGTGATAAGATGTACCAATTAGCCAAAAAATTAATGATTGATATTTCTTCTGTCGAAACGATGTGGCTTTTGCCTATTTGGCAACAAGGACAAGAAATCCACGCTATTCAGCAAGATTTGAAAGATTTCCTACGTTACTATTACCAAACAACGATTGTCCAGCAAACAGAAAATTACCTGATTGTTCTCTTAGGTAATTATTTACACAAGCAGCCTGAAGCCACGATTAGTAAAGAATACTTGCAAGCCACAGACTATCAGGACTATTTAGGTGAAATCATCCTTTGTCCGAAAGTTCGTAACACGACTGAAGTGCGTGTCACCTACCAAACCGCTAATCAAGTCGCGCCGTTTTTAAAGCGCGTCTATCCACAAAGAAAAGTGTTATCAATCGCGGAAATTCGTACAGTTCAACAAATGATGACGTGTCTCCAAGCAGGAGAAGAAGCAATCCAACAACGCTTAGCAGTTATCCAACCTCTCTTAAAAGAATCAGAGCAGTTAATGACATTAGGGACGTTTTTACTAGATGCAAGTAGTGATTTTAAAGAATGCGGCGAACGCCTATTTGTTCATAAAAATACGGTCAAATATCGTATCAGTAAAATTAATGAAGCGCTCGGCTATGATATGACTAACGCCGCCGAAGCCTATGAAGTCTATTTGGCGATGATCTTATATCGCTTGGTCACGAATGAATGAAAAAAGCAGACGAGAGCCTGGGACAAAAATCACTTTGGATTTTTGTTCCAGGCTCTCGTCTGCTTTTATTTTAAGCCAAAACTTCCTCGAAATTTTTTTCAATTTGAAAAAGACCTATGACTGATTTTTCGTTATAATTGAAAAAATAATTAAGGAGGAATGAGAATGAAATTAAAAAATGAGCAACAACAATCGTGGCTTAGCTTAGCATTTGTTTGGGCGGGCGCAATGATTAGCGTGCCAGGATTAATTATTGGAGGAACGTTAGTTGCAGGCATGCCTTTATGGGAAGCTTTGTTAACAGGATTTATTGGTTACGGTATTATTGTTATTTTAATGATTTTACAAGGAATTCAAAGTTCCGACTTACAAGAACCTTCTGTCAAAGTCGCTTCTCAAGTGTTTGGCATTCAAGGTTCGCAAAAGATTATTTCCATTATTCTAGCGATTGCTTGCTTAGGTTGGTTTGGTTTGCAAGCCAATGTCAGCGGCGGCGCCTTCACGAACTTTTTAAAAATTTACGGCATTGATTTACCTGTGTCGCTTTCTTCCTTAATCTGGGGAATTATCATGCTTATTTCGGCTCTTTATGGCATAAAAATATTGAAAATTCTGAATTATTTTGCGGTTCCTGTGTTAGTTCTGGTTTGTCTTTATGGCTTGGTGGCTTCGTTAAGAAACAACGGTTGGGAAGCTGTTAGTCAATATATACCTCAAACAGCAGGAAGCTTTATGTCAGGTCTTTCAATGACTGTCGGTTCTTTTGCATTAGGCGCAGTAATTGCCGGAGATTACTCTCAGTATGTTTCTTCTCGTAAAGATGTGGTTAAAGCGGCCACATTAGGGATTTTACCGACAGGCTTGTTGATGATTGGCGTTGGTGCGGTCTTGACCATTGCATCGAACACCGCAGATATCACGGAAGTTTTTATGAATCTCGGTTTTCCAGTTTTAGGAATTATTGCGCTAATTTTAGCAACTTGGACCACGAATGCCGTGAATGCTTTTTCTGGCGGACTGGCCTTGATTAATGTCTTTGATATTCCAAAAGAAAAAGAAAAAGTCGCTGTCGGTGCGGCCGGCGCCATTGGAACCTTATTAGCAGTTGTGGGGATTTTAAATTACTTTACACCGATTATGTCTGTCCTTTCTGCGATGGTTCCACCAGTGGCTGGTGTAATGATTGCTGCCTATTGGTTGATTAACAAAGGCGATCGAACCAAATGGCAGCCAACGCCTGGCGTGAATAAATTAGGTGTTTTTTCATGGCTAATTGGTGCTGCAGTGGGGGGCATTCCGGTGATTATGAGTTTCTTTCCCAATGCCCCTCAATTGCCTAACCAACCGCTAATTGGCATTGTTTTATCGTTTGTTATTTATTATTTCGGTGCAAAACGTCAACAGACGAACACCGAATCATTAGAAATGGAATGAAGAAGAGGAGTGTCGGAGAATGCGTTATTTAGATGCAGAAGCAATTGAGAATATAGCTACAGGAGCAGCTTTTTTAGGGACAGGAGGTGGCGGTGATCCCTACATTGGTAAAATGATGGCTTTGTCCGCCATCGAAGAAAACGGACCTGTCAAACTGGTTTCTCCAGAAGAAATTGCCGCGGAGGATTTTTTCCTACCCGCCGCAATGATGGGTGCCCCATCTGTCGCAATTGAAAAATTTCCCAAAGGCGACGAATTTGTCCGTGTCTTTGAGAAGTTAGGAAAATATTTAGACCAAGAAACGATTGCGGGAACCTTTCCAATGGAAGCTGGGGGCGTCAATTCAATGATTCCAATTGTTGTTGCAGCGAAGCTAGGCATTCCCTTGGTGGATTGTGATGGCATGGGTCGGGCCTTTCCAGAATTGCCTATGGTAACGTTCCATTTGAATGGGATGTCAGCGACCCCTATGGCAATTACCGATGAAAAAGGAAATATTGGCATTATGGAAACGATTGATAATACTTGGACAGAACGTCTTGCTCGTGTTCAAACGGTTGAAATGGGCGCCAGTGCTTTAGTGAGCATTTATCCCGCGACAGGCAAACAATTACAAGACTATGGTATTCACAACATCGTGACATTATCAGAAGAAATTGGCAAAGTGATTCGAGGTACCTATGCAGATGAACAAGAAAAACGCCAAGCATTAGTAGAAGTTACGGATGGCTTTGAATTGTTCCAAGGAAAAATTCTAGATGTGGAACGAGAAGTAAAAGGTGGCTTCAATTTGGGACGTGTCAAATTGAGTGGCTTAAACATTGATGCTGGTTCAGAAGCAGTCGTCCATTTTCAAAATGAAAATTTAATTGCCGAGAAAGATGGTCAGGTGATTGCGATGACGCCTGATTTGATTTGTATGGTAGATTTAGAAACTTTAACGCCTGTGACAACAGAAAGCTTGAAATACGGCAAACGTGTCCAAGTAATGGGTTTGAAAGCGAATGCCGCTTGGCGAACGAAAAAAGGTATCGAAACAGTGGGTCCTCGGTATTTTGGCTACGAAATGGATTATCAACCACTAGAAAACTTAGTAGCGAAGGAGGACAAATAAATGTATAAAATTGGTATCGATGTCGGTGGCACAAATACAGATGCTGTTATTTTAGATCATCAATTAAACTTGATTCATTCAGTGAAAGTTCCAACAACCGATGATATTCAAACAGGGATTGCCGGTGCCTTAAATAAAGTCTTGGCAGAATCAGCAGTGGACCCAACCAAAGTCACACATGCAATGTTGGGCACGACCCAATGTACGAATGCCATTGTTGAGCGAAAAAAATTAGCAAAAGTTGGGGTCCTTCGTTTGGGCTATCCAGCAACCGCTTCGGTCTTGCCTTACACAGCTTGGCCCGAGGATTTAGTGGCCACTCTTTCAGAAACGTATGCTTTAGCACATGGCGGTTACGAATATGATGGACAACCATTGACTGCACTGGACGAAGAAGAATTACGTGGGATTTTGGCGTCTTGGCGAGGAGAAGTAGAGGCAATCGCAGTAATTGGCGTTTTTTCTTCTTTAAAAAATGACCAAGAATTGTTTGTTCAAGCGCTTGCGAAGGAAGTGTTAGGGGCAGATGTTCCTGTATCTTGCTCCTCAATGATTGGGTCTGTCGGTTTAATTGAACGGGAAAATGCGACAATTTTGAATGCTGCGTTGCACAAAGTAATTAAAGTGACCAGCGAAGGCTTTGAACAAGCCTTAGAACAAGAAAAAATTCATCACGCCCAAGTGTACTTATGTCAAAATGATGGTACGTTAATGTCGTTAACGTATGCCAAACAGTTTCCTATTTTAACCATTGCTTGTGGACCAACCAATAGTATTCGTGGCGCTTCATACTTAGCTGGCTTGAAAGATGCGGTTGTTTTAGATGTTGGTGGCACAACGTCCGACATTGGCGTGTTAGTGGATGGCTTTCCAAGAGAATCTTCACTGGCCGTTGATGTTGGCGGGGTACGGACCAATTTTAGAATGCCAGATATCGTGTCAATTGGTGTCGGCGGCGGCAGTCTAGTGCGTGAACAACCAGATGGTTCTGTGACAGTTGGCCCCGATAGTGTCGGCTACCGTATTACACAAGAGGCCCTTGTTTTTGGCGGCACACAATTAACGACCACTGATATTGCGGTTCGCTTAGGCCATGCCCAAGTCGGTGATCCTAGCAAAGTGGCTCATTTAGACCAAGCGTTTGCGGAAAAAGTGTACCAAAAAATTGGCGAATTGGTCAGTGAAGCGATTGATCGCATGAAAACCAGTTCTGCAGACGTGACGGTCGTTTTAGTTGGTGGTGGAAGTATTATCATCCCCGAAGAATTGACAGGTGTTAAAGTGCTAATTCGCAACGAAAACGGGGCAGTGGCGAATGCCATCGGTGCCTCTATCGCTCAAATTAGCGGACAATACGAACAAATTTATGTCTATTCAAAAATTCAACGGGATGCGGCGTTGGCCGATGCCCAAGAAAAAGCCGTCCAACAAGCTGAACTTGCGGGTGCAGTCCCTGGCACAATCGAGTTAGTCGAGGTGGAAGAAACACCACTCGCCTATCATCCAGAAAATGCAACCCGCTTACGAGTAAAAGTGGTTGGGAATATGTATTAAAAGAAAGGAAATCCTCTGGCATATGAGGGTTTCCTTTTTGTGCTATAGTCTCATCTTTACTTTCGAGTCAATTCAGTTTCAATGCGTTTTAAAATCCTCTTGTTCGCAATTATACCAAGTTCTTCTGTTGAGTTAAGCATATAAATCGTTGATTTCCCATTTCCTTTGTTTAACAAAGTACCTTGTTGGACTAAGCTGGTAACGGTTTTTCTAATTTTATAGTCAGAGTACCCACTATTTTTTTGAATATCTTTAATTTTTGCTTGTCCGTGATCCATCAAGTATAAAATAATTAATTGTTCAATATCAGTATAACCTTTTAGGCTATCTTTCATATTAATTTTCCAGATTTTGATAGTGGTTGCATCGAAATAGGTATCAATATCAGGTGCTTTTAAACTATTTTTAGTCGCTGCATCTATTATTCTAGGTCCTCCAGACCCTGCCTTCTCAGCAATTCCTACTCTCCTAAACAAAGTTGAAATAATCGGATTTCTAGTGACTGAATAACTTCCATGAATAAATTCTTCTTTAGACACTTTCATTTCTCCTGGATTGTAGAACTCAATATAATCATCGTAATCTGCAATCTTAATGACATGATCTGAATCATAATACGCATGCATTAAGACATTTACCAAAGCTTCTTTTAGTGATAATAATAGATCTGATTTATAGGAACCGCGAGTCATATCTTGTGATTGTCTAAAAGTATCAGGAATTGCGAGAGCGAATTTTTCAATGACAATAGTGTAAAAAGAGAAAATATTCATCTCTGGATAGTTCATATCACCTGTGGAAACTCTATCTAACCAATCGCTATCTAATGAACTTTTTTTCTTAAAATAATCCAATTGAAACTTTTTAAACCTGTCTGTAATTGAATGATATTTTCCGAAAAATAATAGTCCGCCAGTTGTTAATTTATATACATTATCGCTGTTCATTCTATCCTTTTTCAGGACACCCAAATTTATAAGTAACTCTTCATCTGAATAATCTAAGTATTTTTGCTCCTGAGTATTTTTATAAAGTAATTCTCTATATTCTTGAATTGTTTTTGTGTTTAAATCGTCCAGGGTATAATTATTTAGTAGCTCAGTATCTATATCGTTCTGAGAATCGATAATTAGGTATTTAAATTGATTATCATCTGCTTTTCGATCGCCATCATCTGTTCTTATGTAGGTATTCGTTTTATTTCCATTTAGATAAATAGGTCTTCTTTCAAATGAAGCTTTTGGGACTTTAATTTGTATAATTGATTTTCCAGCAACTTTTAATGTAATAACATCTTCATTACTCAATAAATTAGCGCTCACTTTTTTCTTGTCGTGAATAAGATTCCAAAAATCCCTAAGGATCATTTCTGGCTTATCAACGCCAACAACTCTATAGCCGTTGGGTATTTCTTCTACACCTAAAATAATTATACCACCCTTAGTATTTGCAAATGCGCTGTATGTACTCCAGATATCTTTGGAAAGAGAAGTCTGTGATTTTTTGTACTCTAATTGCCAACTTTCTTTTGGATGTGAAAAGATTTCGTCTTTTAATTCTATAAATTGATTCATACGTCCCCTCCTTAGTAATAAATTCAAAAGTAAATCAAAAGTAAAAAAACTGAGTGGTATCAAGCTTTTGAGTGATTTTTTCAAAAGAAAAAGTCATTTTTGAAAAGAAAACCAAAAGAATTGACATATAGATAAAATGTGGTATAATTTCAGGTTTCAATAATTAAATTGTATCATTAAAAAACTTTTTTTTCTAGAAGATTTTAGCAAGAAGTAGTTAAATGAACCAAGTAAATCAATCATAACTAGGAATTCCCTTCGACAATGCTACGGTTGAATTCCTTTCCCCCAGTGCTTTTACGGAACGAATCCATGAAACAGAAGCAGCAGAAAACTAAACAAAAGTAAGTAATACGACTGTCTTTTTTTGCTATTTTTTGCGATAATAAGGGAGAAAGTTCAAATTGAAAGGGAGCCAGAATAAATGAAAACCTATGATTATATTGTTATTGGTGGCGGTAGTGGCGGGATTGCTTCTGCTAACCGCGCAGGAATGCACGGAGCCAACGTCCTTTTAATTGAGGGCAACGAAATTGGTGGGACCTGTGTCAACGTTGGTTGTGTGCCTAAAAAAGTCATGTGGCAAGCCAGCAGCATGATGGAAATGATGGAAAGAGACACAGCAGGCTACGGGTTTGATGTTGAAATCAAAAATTTTAGCTTTAAACAATTAGTTGAAAATCGTGAAAAATATATCGACTTCTTACATGGTGCGTATAATCGTGGTTTAGACAGTAACAACATTGAACGTATCCATGGTTACGCTACGTTTACTGGGGAGCAAACAATTGAAGTCAATGGGACAGAATATACGGCGCCGCACATTTTAATCGCGACAGGTGGTCGTCCGAAAAAACTAGGTATTCCAGGAGAAGAATATGCCTTAGATTCAAACGGCTTCTTTGCGTTAGAAGAAATGCCAAAACGTGTGGTCTTTGTCGGTGCGGGTTACATCGCAGCCGAATTAGCAGGAACCTTACATGGCTTAGGCGCAGAAACACATTGGGCCTTCCGTCATGAACGACCATTACGAAGCTTTGATGACATGCTTTCTGAAAAAGTCGTAGAACGCTATCAAGAAATGGGCATGCAAATTCATCCGAATGCAACACCAGCTAAAATTGAAAAAACGGCGCAGAATGAGTACGTTATTACATTTGAAAATGGTGAATCAATCACGACAGATGCCGTGATTTTCGGGACAGGCCGTCAGCCGAACACGGATCAATTAGGCTTAGAAAATACGAAAGTAGCCCTTGATGAAAAAGGCTACGTCAAAGTAGATAAATTCCAAAATACCACGCAAAATGGCATCTACGCAGTCGGCGATGTCATTGGGAAAATCGACTTAACGCCAGTCGCGATTGCCGCTGGTCGGCGCCTGTCTGAACGCTTATTTAACGGACAAACCGATTTATATTTGGATTATAACTTGGTACCAACGGTGGTCTTTACCCATCCACCAGTTGCGACAATTGGCTTGACGGAAAAAGCAGCGCTTGAAGAATATGGTGAAGACCAAGTGAAAATCTATCGCTCTAGCTTTACGCCAATGTACTTCGCTTTAGGAGAATATCGTCAAAAATGCGACATGAAATTAATCTGTGTCGGCAAAGAAGAAAAAATTGTCGGTTTGCATGGCATCGGCATCGGTGTTGACGAAATGCTACAAGGCTTTGCAGTCGCTATTAAAATGGGCGCGACCAAAGCAGATTTTGATAATACTGTTGCGATTCATCCAACAGGCTCAGAAGAATTTGTAACAATGCGATAAAAGGCGAATAAACCCCAAAAAAGAGCGTTGCTGATGCAACGCTCTTTTTTGAATACACAAGTTATACTATTGGATTCATAAAAAGTAATTTTTTATATCATACTAATAACCACTTTTCCATCTTTTAACTACTGACTTTTCCAAGAAATATGCTATGATTAAAAAAATTAGCAAAACAGAGGGTAGGGAGTTAGAGGATGGATAAAATTAGAATCAACAACTTGAAATTTTTCACAAAAAATGGTGTTTTGGCAGAAGAAAAACGTCTAGGACAGCAAGTAGAAATCGACCTTGAAATGCAGTTGTCGTTAGCTGAGGCAGGGCGAACAGATGATGTCACCCAAACCGTCAATTATGCCGAAGTGAATGAATTGATTGCCCAACGAGTAAACAATCACTCGTACGATTTAATCGAAGGTTTAGCGAGTGCTATTTTAGATGATATTTCCGCAGATTATCAAGAACAATTGAACAAAATTATCATTAAAATTAGAAAATATAGTGTGCCGATGCCCGGCCTTTTTGACAATATTGAAATTGAAATGGAGCGAGAAGTATAGATGATTGGCTATGTAGCATTAGGTAGTAACGTCGGCGATCCGTACGCAAATTTAGTGAAAGCCCGCAATTATTTAAACGAAGACCCGCAGATTCAGGTCGTGGCTTCTTCAAAACTTTATGAAACGGATCCTTACGGCTATACAGACCAAGATGATTTTTTGAACGCCGTATTGAAAATTGATACTAGCTATATCGTTGAAGAGTTATTGGCTGTTACCCAAGGGATTGAGCAAGTAATGAAACGTAAAAAATTAATTCACTGGGGTCCGCGGATTATTGATATTGATATTTTATTATTAGGGGAACAGTCAGTCGCGTTGCCCCACTTACAAGTTCCTCATCAAGAATTAACAAAACGGTCATTTGTTTTGATTCCCTTAAGTGATGTTTACGCAGAGGAACAATTATTGGGTACGCCAATAGCTACGTGGATTCAGCGCAGTGGCAATCAAGAAGAAGTGCGAGTAAGCGAAAAGGAATGGTAGAGATGGAGCAGGAAAAACAAGCGCAAATTGAGCAGGCAGTTACCACAATCTTAGAAGCAGTGGGGGAAGATACTCAACGGGCAGGACTCATTGATACACCCAAACGCGTAGCTAAAATGTATGCAGAAGTTTTTAGTGGATTAACCGAACCTGAATTTGATGATTATAAATTATTTGATAGCTTAAATGAAGGCGAAATGGTTCTAGTAAAAGATATTGCCTTTTATTCAATGTGTGAACACCATTTATTGCCATTTTATGGAAAAGTACATGTCGCTTATCTGCCAGAAGGTGGCAAAGTATTGGGACTAAGCAAGTTACCAAGATTAGTAGAACATTGTGCCAAACGTCCCACAGTTCAAGAAGATTTAACAGTGACAATTGCCCGCAAACTCCAAGAAAATATTCCCGTCAAAGGCATTGCAGTAGCCATTGAAGCGGAACATATGTGTATGACGATGCGCGGCGTGAAAACACCACAAAGTAGCACCAAAACATTTCAATTTACCGGACTATTTAAAGAACAAGAGTGGAAAAATCAATTTTTAATGGAGATACGTTAGAAAATGGAAATCATTGTTGGCACGAATAACCAAGGTAAGTTAAAAGAAATGCAATCAGGACTTAAGGACCCCGCTATTCAACTTGTCTCTTATCGAAAGTATACAACCAGTCAAGAACAACCTGCAGAAACTGGCACTACGTATGCTGAAAATGCTTATCTAAAAGCTCGCTTTTTCCAACAATTAATTGGCCGCCCAGTGTTAGGTGATGATGGCGGCTTAACGTTAACTGCTTTTCCTGATTTATTAGGTATTCATACAAGCCGCTTTTTCCATTCAGCCAATCCGGAAGAACAGAACCGCGAACTGTTGCACTTATTTGAAGGGCAACAGTCGACCCGAGAGTTAACCTTATCAGCCACGTTGGTCTATGTACTCGACGACGACAAACTGTTGCAAACGGAAGCCACTTTGACTGGTGAATTAGTTGAACCGCGCGGTACAGGCGGTTATGGCTTTGATCCGATTATTTATTTACCAGACCGAGGCAAAACCTTAGCGGAGTTGTCCACGAGTGAACGAATGAAGATAAGTCCTAGAATGCGGGCTTTACGAAAGATGATTCAGCAGATAAAGGAGCAATGTGACAATGATTGATTTAAAAAAGAATTACCAAATTATGGGGATTGTCAACACGACCCCCGACTCTTTTTCTGATGGCGGTAGCTACACAACGGTCGACGTGGCCTATCAACATGCGCTTCATCTACTAGAAGCGGGGGCCGATATTTTAGACATTGGCGGCCAATCCACACGTCCTGGCTACGAAGAAGTTTCTCCACAAGTTGAGGCAGACCGAGTATTACCGTTAATTAAAAAAATACGTGAGACTTCTCTAGCGCCGATTTCTGTGGATACCTACTATCCCGAAGTAGCAGAAGCCGCGATCCAAGCTGGCGCCACAATGATTAATGACATCAAAGGATTAGACACTCCGGGGATGGCAGAAGTCCTCGCACAATATCCTGAAGTCCAAGTTGTGATTATGCATTCTAGAAAACGCCAATCGCTTTCTTTAAAAGAAGAGTTGCACCAATTTTATACAGAAAAAATTGAACAATGCCAAAAATATGGGCTTTCCTTAGAAAAAATTTGTTTCGATCCAGGGATTGGCTTTCATAAAACTGTCGCAGAAAACCTTCAACTGTTAAAAGATCCTAACGCCTTTCGCTACCAAGATTATCCGTTACTGTACGGCGTTTCTCGCAAACGAACTATTGGCGCTTTAACGAACGAACCAGAACCAGCCAACCGTGATTTTGGCTCAGCCGCTGCTTCCTTGTATGCAGCACAACAAGGCGTAGAAATTTTACGTGTTCATAATGTCCAAGGCTTAAAACAAACATTTGATGTCTGGCGAGCATTGTCGGAGAAGGAGTAAAGGCGGAGCAATAGACTAAACAGACCGACCATCAAAAAAGATGGTCGGTCTGTTTAGTCTATTGCTAAAATCAGTAATAAAAAATAAACCTGTCATAACTTTTACCGAAGGTTGATTATAATTAAAGATGACGTCTTAAACGTTTGCAACCTAATAAACGGCAGAAACAGAACCAACGCCTTCGGAACTAATTGGTTCTGTCCTGACCTCTTCATGTTTATCGTGTTTATTATGCTAAGTTGAAACGGGAAAGTCGATTGTTAAATAAGCTTTCGTTTTTTAGGTATTTTTAAGAAATATTTTAGAGTAGATACAGCATAGAAATTCTATTACAATTGTCTTTGGATCTTCAAATAATATCAATTGTTATTTAATATTTATTTTATTTTTTACAAGTAAAAGTAAGGAGGTTGTAATCTCAATTGAAAAAACATAACTATTTATTGATTTTATTGTGGATAGTTGGAGGGATCTTTTTAGGAGTTGAAAAAGTAGAGGCTGCTCCTAGACCATTAACAGAACTGGGCTATTTCCATTGGGCAAATCAATCGATTACACCAGCGGCAAACACATTTATTATGCATTACGGCGAAAATACATCCGTCGAACCAATTGAAGGCGAAGTGTATTCAAACTACATGGCAGTTAGTCGAACGACAAATAAAAGTAAAGCATTAGTAAAAAATGTGGGGTTCTATGAAGGAAAAGCAGTTAATTTATTAGTTACATTACAACGGAATAAAAGTAATTTGGATGGAGGATCAATTAGTTTTACTGAAAGCTATTTTTTAGGAATTACGATTAAAGGCGAAATGCTGGTTACCTATGATTTTGTTGATAATTATGGTCAGCCCTTAACGATAAAAACAGCGTTTAATTACTATGGGTTAAATTCAAACAAATATGTTGGCTATAAAAACCCTGGAACGATAATTGATGCCTTATATGCGGAAAATCCTACACATATTCTTTACGATACGTGGGATGGCGGAGACGATGATTATTGGTTATATCTAAAAAACGTTACTGCAGGGGTACCTTGGCGGGACCCTCGCCAGCGTTTTGAAATGACGACCAAAAGTATTTCTACTGTTACGTTTGTAGTCCACAACAATGACACAACGCCGTCATCCATTGTTTACTTTACGGATTTTTTGGCAAAACCAGAATTTCCACCAGCCTACGCAATGGATACTTATTTTGAAAATGCAGAGACGGCTGTTTGTTTAAATGTGCAACAGACCATTCCCAATATTGATCAGTGGACAAAACCTAGTCAAATGGTTGTAAACGTTAACCTGAACCAAGTAAATCAAACAAAGCAATATCAATTTGACAAAGTCTTAGTTACAGACTTTAAAGGAGAAGATTTAACGGATTTATTTACTAGCCAAACAGATGGTGAAAATGTCCAAATTATGACAGAAAATCTGTCAGATAGTCGTCTCTACGATACCGTATTACAATATAAAGTTTACTTGAAATGGCAAGGGACTCAAAATCCAGTCGATACGGCGCTCATTTCAAGTGGAAAATTAGACTTGCCGTTTAGTGCAAGAACTCTTTTAGATGGAGAAAATTTAGAGGAAACGACTGCTACATCCAGTGTGAATTATGTGGGGAAAGCAACGGCTGTGTTTTTAAATGAACAAGATAATGCTATTCATGAACCAGTCACAAAAGAAGGGATTTTAACCACGCCTTTTGACTTGTCTAATCAGTATCCCCAAATAGCTGGCTATGAACCAATTAAGACCCAACAAGATCAAGGAATGTTTCTTCCAGAGGAGCAAACAATTATTCATCGTTATCGTGAAAAGAAGTTATTACAATTCAAATTGATGGATGAAGAAAATCCGCTATTGGTCTCACGTTTTACAAATCAGCGAGAAGTTACTTTTTCATTTTCTCATGATCCATCAACCAATATAACTTTAATAGCGAAGTGTGGCACGGAAGAAAAAGAATTAAAAAAATATGTAGATGCGCCAGAATCGGTTGTTGATAAAGTTACGTATACTTTTCCTGAACATTGGTTGAATCGAGAGGTTTTCTTTTATATAAAAGATAAGAACAATCAAGAGTCAGAAAAAGACAGTCGGACTCTTCAAAAAGAAGCTGGGCCCAAGCTCATTTTACCTGATACAATTAATTTTGGTGTGAATGAAATTCCCGCAACAGAGACAATGATTTCTTCTATTACAAATAAAGAAATCCGCATTGAAGATACAAGCAAACTTGATAAAAGTCGGTGGACAATTAAAGTAAAAGAAGAACAACCGTTAAAGAACGAAAGCGGTGAGTTACTCGACAAAAGAATAAGTTATGGTGAGAAGAATCAGCGTGTTCTAATTAATGCAGATAGCCAACCTATTTTGCAAGGAAGCGGCAACGCTACCGCTAATTTGACCAAACAACTTCAGTTGACGATTTTTCCTTCTGATCCAGTCGGAAGGTATAGTGGAGTATTGCGATGGTCTCTGGAAGATGCGCCAGAATAAAACCTTTGTTTAATAAGAAAAAAGTGTCCAAAGATCTATTAATAGATAATTGGACACTTTTTTATAGATCTCTCTGGGGCTCCTACTTTTTTAAAGAGAGCGCCTTCTAACAAAGTACAAATGTGTTATACTACACAAGTAGGAAGTTTATGACGGTGGCAATTTCTCAAAAAAAGGGGGACTGCCAATGTTTTTGCTTGTTTGCTCTTTCCCTAGAAAGGAATAGCAGTGACTGTCTTTGAAGCATTGATGCTTGCGATTGCTTTCGCAACATTAATTGTCAAAATCAGTAATAAAAACGACAAAAAATAAACCCGTCATAACTTTTAGCGAAGATTGACGGGTTTATTAACCAATAAATTAAAGCTACCGTCTTAAACGGTCTACCCGAGAGCGTATGTCTAGTACGCTCTCTTTGTGTTTATTATAGCAAGTTGAAACGGAAAAGTCGAATAGTAAATAAAAAAGAAAGCGTATTCTAGGAAGGTATAAATGTGTTATACTACACAAGTAGGAAGTTTATGACGGTGGCAATTTCTCAAAAAAAGGGGGACTGCCAATGTTTTTGCTTGTTTGCTCTTTCCCTAGAAAGGAATAGTAGTGACTGTCTTTGAAGCATTGATGCTTGCGATTGCTTTCGCAACATTAATTGTCAAAATCAGTAATAAAAACGACAAAAAATAAACCCGTCATAACCTTTAGCGAAGATTGACGGGTTTATTTCCGTATTAAAATCAAGCTACCGTCTTAAACGGTCTACCCGAGAGCGTATGTCTAGTACGCTCTCTTCGTGTTTATTATACCAAGATATCACCTAAAAAGCTAGCCGCTAAATCCTCAATAGGATCCAGCGGCTTTTTTAATTTTCTCTTGTCAAAATCGTTTGTGTAATTTCATACAATTGTTCTTTCGCTTGGACCTTTGTTTCAGGAAGTTTGCTGATTTCTTTCAGCGCTTTTTCTGTGTAATGAGTGGCTAATTGTTGGGCCTTTTCTACGCCACCTAGTTCATGGACAAGACGATAAATTTCCTGTGTTTCTTCATCGGTCAAGGCTTCTTTTTTCATTAAAAGTGGCAACAAGACTTCACGATTGGCTTCAAGTGCATAAATCAAGGGCAAAGAATACACGCCTTGACGTACGTCTTCTAAGACGGGTTTGCCGATAGCATCGGCAGTTTGTGTATAGTCCAAAATATCATCAATAATTTGAAAAGCCAGTCCGATATTTTCGCCGATTTCACCACAACGTTTGGCAAAACGTTGGGAGGTGCCACTTTCATAGGCACCGACAAAACAACTTAGCGCAAACAGTTCCGCAGTTTTCCCGGAAATATTTTTTAAATATTGGTCAATCGTTACCTCGAAATTATAGCGATTGTCCATTTGACCAAGCTCACCAGTCAGGACTTTTTCCATACTGCGCGAATTTAATTGAATGCTTTTTAATGAAGAAGAATAATCAGATAAGAGCTTGAAACAGCAAACAAAAAGATAATCGCCTGTATACACGGCTGTGCTATTGCCAAAGCGCGAACGCAGGGTTGGCAAGCCACGACGCGTATCGGCTTCGTCGACAATATCGTCGTGAACTAACGTGGCGGTATGCAGTAATTCAATGGAAGCCGCTAACGCTGTCGCCTTTTTAGGGTCCCGCTGTTCACCAAAATAAGAGAACAACAGTTGGTAGGCTGGACGTAGCAATTTGCCGCCAGAATGAATCATGTCATGGACAGCAGCTTGAATCTCTTGATTATCGATTTGAACCGCTTGTTCCATCAAGCGAAGAGTAGTTGTTAATTCTTTTGATAACGTAGGATAGGTATTCCACATAGGATGTATATTCATAAGATGACTCCTTTAATTGTGGCGGACAGGTTTTCAATTAGAAAAATTGACTCCACTTATGTTTCGTTGTTTGTTCATAATTCAGTTGGAATTTTCGTAACGTCTGGACATGTTGTAGTAAATAATTAGCGGCAATCCCAATGGCAACCCCCGAGAGTAACCCAAACAGAGATAAAAATGGCAAGTACAGCATCGGCGCCCACGAATGAGCAAAGAAAGAGGTCGTTAGCAACTGACCAACGTTGTGTAAGAAACCACCAACGGCACTAATCCCAATAATGCTGACCCGTTTTGGCCCCAGCTGCTTGACAAGCAACATGCCGAAATAACTTAATAAGGCACCACTGGCACTATAGAAAAAGGTCGAAAGTGTACCGCCCAGTAATGTCGTTAAAATCAAACGTAAACAGACTAGGAAAAAACTATCACGCTTACGCATGGTGAAAATCGCAATAATGGTAATTAAATTTGCTAGACCGAGCTTTGCCCCAGGAGCAAATGCGAAAGGGTAAGGAATCATATTTTCGATTAAGCCAATAATGACCCCTTGGGCAACGAGCATAGCAATATAAATATTCTTGTGTAATTTGCTCATAGTTGTCGTGCTTAATAAATTAAGCTACCGTCTTCACTCCCATCAGAAGCTTCCACGGTGATAAACAAATTGTGGGGTAGACAGGCAATCGGGGTTTCACCAGGTTTGGAAATCCAGCCTCGCCGAACATCCACTAAGTCAGCACAGTTGGCTTCCTTCACGCGGATACGATCACCATCTACTTCAATCAGGTTGTAATCACCGTCTTTTGCTTCGTATTTATATGTATAATGCGGGCCGTCTTTTTTTAAGTCAAAGACTTTGATTACTTTGTTGTCTACTTTCAAGACTGCTTGATACGTAGCCGCTTCTTGACCACGGTTTTGCATGGCAAAAACAACAAGGGGCAGAAAAGAACCAAGAACTAAAATAGCAATAATAATAACGTCCCATGTTTTCAAGCGACTTTTCTTAATGAATTCTTTGATCGTCATTTTCTTCTCTCTCCTTTGGTGTTTTTTTCTTGTCTATCATAACACAGTGAACGGAAAAGAAGTATTCTTTTCCAGTTGAGCCACCATATTATATAAAAGAAAATATGTGGGACAAAAGTCATGCTTGACTGCTGTCCCACATACTAAATCCTATGATAGTCAGCTGGAGACATGTGTCTCAGCTTTTGCTCGTAGTTGTCAATCGATTATCGATTGCTTACTTACCGCCGTATCTAGCTTTCGGGGTACCATACCACGCTTTACCAAGTTTGCGTTGAATCCATGGAATTACCCAGCGGTCTAAACCGACAGCACGGCCTGAACCGTTCATCAAAGCAAAAGCGACAAAGATAAACCAGATATTTACCCAATAGAACATGCCAGATAAACAGAAGGCAATTGTTAAACCAATTGTAGCAGCACTTGATAACCAAGTGAATAAACCAGCAATCAATGCTAAAGCAATACATACTTCAACGATTGTCATGAATTTTTGCATGAACAAAGCAACTTCTTGGTTTGGCATCATAAATTTCATTACGCTTTCGAACCATTTAGGCATGTGATCAAACACTTGCATTGGTGTTTCGCCGTAAGCGTAGCTTAAACCAAAGTGCGCTGCTTGTGTTGCCGCATCGGCACCACCGCTTGCCGCCGCATCCGCCGCACCACTTGCAGCAGTTGTTGCTGTTTCAGTTGCTTGAGAAGCACCTGTTGTTACTTGTTCTTGTAACCAAGGGAATGGGAAAACGACTTTATCTGTGAACCAAGAACCATCACCAAACCAAGTGCTTGGTTTCAAGTAATCGCCGTTGCCGACAATTTTCTTCATTGATTCGACTAACCAAACCATACCATAGAAGACACGTAGCGGAACACTCCACAAGACATTGCCGTAACGAGACGTATGTCCGCGAGCAACAGAACGATCATCTTTAATATGGAAGATTTCGTGCATAATGTATTGGAACATGTAGTAACCAGAACGAATATCAAAGAAGTATTTCAAGTTAACGATATGTTTCATAATGATGGCTAAGAAACCACTCAAATGAATTTTATCGAATAAGTTGGCAACGCCCCATTTCGCGCCGATGGAAACCATGAATCCTTGGTAGTTTCCTTTAAAGGCGTGTTTTTCGCCGCCTTTAATATCTGCAACGATGTTGGCAGCCGCAGTATGACCTGTTTGTTCAGCTGCTTGAACGATTTGAGGAGTTGGTGTGTTTGGTGTTTCTTCGTAATAAACCAAGTCACCAATGATATAAATGTTTTTGTCTTCGTAACCTTTTGCTTGCATGTATTCATTCGCAACTAAACGACTACCACGTGCTGCTTCTAAACCAAAGTCAGCGGCATCAGAAGTTGCTTTCACACCAGCTGTCCAGATTAACGTATGCGTTGGTACTTCAGAACCATCTTTTAATTTAATGTGATCTGCTGCAACTTCAACGATTGGTGAGTTCAATAATAATTGAACATTTTTCTTTTCTAGATAACGTTCTGCTTTGGCAGCATCGTTACGAGATAACATGTTTAAGATGGTTGGCATTGCTTCAACAACCATTAATGTAATTTCGTCTGGATCAATTTTGGCATCTTTCGCTAAACGATCTTTCCAGTCGATTAATTCGCCGACCATTTCGATCCCAGTAAAACCAGAACCACAGACAACGAATGTTAACATTGCTTTGCGTACTTCAGCATCTGGTTCGATGGCTGCTTTAGCAACGGTTGCTTCAATGTGATGACGAATTTTCACTGCATCATCAAATGACCATAAGGTGAAACCATTTTCTTTCACGCCTGGTGTTCCAAAGTCGTTTGGTTCGCCACCCATACCCAGAATTAACTGGTCAAATGGATAAGAACCTGCTAAAGTTTTCACAACTTTGTTTTCTTTGTCGATCCCAGTAACAGTATCTGTTACCAATTTTACGTTTTTCTTGCGTGAGAACAAACGTTGTAAGTCGTATTGAATTGCTTCTGGTTCAACACGTCCGCCTGCTACTTCATGCAATTCGGTCATCATAGTGTGGTAAGAATGGCGATCAATCAATGTGATTGTTACGTCCGTATCTTTTTTAAATTTCTTTGCTAGAAATTTAGTAGCTGAAACGCCAGCATACCCAGCACCTACAACGACAATATTTTGCTTTGTCATTGACAATCCGCTCCTTAATATTGTAAGTAGTAAAATAGTGATAATGATTAATAAGTACACAATCGACTAACATTATATAAGTATTTCACGAATTTGTCTAATATAAATTTTAATTGTCAACAAATTTACTCCAACGATGAGTTTTTGATGAAAAAAAGACCGAAATGTAAATATTTTTAGGGGATGGTCTTGACAACGTTTTTAAAACCATTATAATGTGTAATGTATCACAAACTTTTTATGTTTGTGAAAATCATGAAAGAAAAGGTGACTATCAATGAAAGTGAATAAATTTGTTAAAGGTTTTGCGGCAATTGCATTATCAAGTTTAGTCTTAGCAGCATGTGGTGCAGACAAGAAAGACAACACAACGAACTCTTCTAGCGCAGCATCTTCAGAAACGAAAAAATCAACTGAATCATCAGCACCAGCGAAAAAAGTTGCCGGTGGCGATTTAAAAGATGGTACGTATAAATTAGAAGAAAAAAATGAAAAAAATGGTTACCGTGCAGTCTTTGAAATGACTGTAAAAGACGGCAAAATCACTGAATCTAAATATGACAACATCAATGCTGACGGCAAATCTAAAACAGAAGATACTAAGTATGAAGAAAGCATGAAAGCAAAATCTGGTGTTGGACCAAAAGAATACATCAAACAATTAAACGATTCTTTTGTTAAAGCACAAAGCGCAAGCGGTGTGGAAGTAGTAACTGGTGCGACTCATTCATCTGAATCATTCCAAAACTACGCACAACAATTAATCCAAGCAGCACAAGCTGGTAACACAGACACAATCGAAATCGACAATGGGGCAACATTGAAAGATGGTACGTACTCATTGAAAGAAAAAAATGACTCAAACGGCTACCACACAACATTCTCAATGACTGTGAAAGATGGTAAAGTGACTGAATCTAACTACGATAACGTGAACGCTGACGGCAAATCTAAAAAAGATGACACTGAATACGAAAGCAAAATGAAAGACGTTGCTGGCGTTGGACCAAAAGAATATATCGAAACATTAAACAAAGAATTTGTTAAAGCAATGGGCGAAGAAGACGGCTCACCTGCAGGTGTTGAAGTGGTAACTGGTGCAACACACAGCACACATTCATTCATCAACTACGCACAACAATTAGTGAACGCTGCTGAAAAAGGCGACACAACTGAAATCGTTGTTGACAACATCGTAACAAAATAAGTAATAATAAATGAATCGTGAAGTAGTTCCTGAAATGCTTTTCAGCAATTACTTGACACCATTGAGGGGTTGGGAAAAAGTCGGTTGGCTGACTTTCCCGCCCCTTTTTCTTCGCTAGTTCTGTCCATCATTTCACAAATTTTTTCACAGAAATTTGTGAATTTCCAAGAGAAAGACTTTTCATTTTTTCCAAAAAAGGCTACTATGCAAGAGAACTTATTTTTTAATTAAAGAAGGAAAGAAGAGGGAATCCTATGAAAAAGAAACTTCTGCTCATGGTGAGTGTTCTAGCAGTGCTGTTTGTGGCAGCTGCTTGTTCCTCAAAACCAGAAGCGAAAATTAATACAGAACCATACTCTGACCGTCAAACAATGCTTGGTACCTACGTTCAAATTCGCATCTACGATGATGGCAAAGAAGACGTCTTACCGAAAGCCTTTGCCCGTGTCAAAGAACTAGGCGATAAAATCACGGTCAACCAACCAGGTTCAGAAATTGATGAAATCAACCAAGAAGCAGGCGTAAAACCAGTCAAAGTCTCAGATGACCTGTATCCTTTGTTGAAAAAAGCCTATGAATATAGCAAAGACTCCCGCGGCGGCTTCGACATGGCAATTGGCCCAATCACCTCTATGTGGCACATTGGCTTCGATGATGCCCGCAAACCAAGCCAAGCCGAAATTGATCAAGCCTTGAAACTTGTCGATTACACGAAAGTCAAATTCAACGACAAAGAGCAAACCGTTTACCTTGAAGAAAAAGGCATGCAATTGGATTTAGGTGCAATTGCCAAAGGCTTCATCACCGACGAAGTCGTGAAAGTCCTCAAAGACAACGGCGTCACCACCGCTATCGTCGACTTAGGCGGGAATGTTTACGTCTTAGGACACAGCCCACGTGGCAAAGACATGGACTGGACAGTCGGTATTCAAGACCCGAATAAAGCCCGCAACACTGTTTTAGGTCAAGTCAAAGAAAGCAACAAAACCTTAGTCACATCAGGAATTTATGAACGCTACTTAAAAGTCGATGGCAAAACCTACCACCATCTCTTTGATCGTGAAACTGGCTATCCGTTTGATAACGACATCGCAGGTGTCACCATTATCACCGACAAATCCATCGATGGTGATGGTCTCTCAACAGCCGTCTTCTCAATGGGCGTCAAAAAAGGACTAGAATATGTCGAAAGTCTGAAAGGAACCGATGCCATTTTCGTCACAAAAGACGACAAAGTCTACATCAGCAAAGATATCGAAGGCAACTTTGAAATCGGCAAAGACTCTGGCTATACGATGGGTAATCGGGCCGATTTGAAATAAGGAGCGACTAAAAATGTCTTTAAATGTGTTTTTAAAAGTAGTGGAAATTCAGACGAAGCTTGCCAGTCTCTTTCCCTTCATTATCGGGGTCTTGTTTTCAATGACCTATTTTGGGGAAGTCCAGTGGGGCAACACGCTGGTTTTCTTCATTGGCATGGTGGTCTTTGATATGGCCACCACTGCCATTAATAATTACATGGACTTCAAAAAAGCCAAATCTGACGTCTATAAATATGAAGAAAATATTATCGGACAATCAGGCGTTTCACCACAACTGGTCCGCAACATGATTTTCGCCATGATTGCCTTCACTGCCGTTGTGGGTGCTTACTTAACGGTTCAAACAGGCTGGCTCTTCCTCGTATTAGGCGGGATTTGCTGCTTCATCGGTATTTTCTACACGTATGGACCGATTCCGTTATCCCGCATGCCCTTGGGGGAAATTTTCAGTGGCTTCACGATGGGCTTAGGCATCTTCGTCTTAACCGTTTACTTGAACGTCGTCACCAATCCGCCTTTTTACTTAACGGTCGATTTTGCTAGCGGCGCCTTTCGCTTAGACGGCAATCTCTGGGCGGTACTTGCGATTGTCGTGGCGTCCTTGCCTTTGGTCTGTTCGATTGCTAACATCATGCTCGCCAACAATTTACGGGACTTAGACACGGATATTGAGAACCACCGTTATACGTTAGTCTATTATATCGGGCGCCCAGCAGGGATTGTGCTGTTTCAAGTGTTAGCGCTAGCTGGTTATCTGGTGATTTTATTCGGCTTCATTAGTGGTATTTATCAATGGCCAGTGTTAATTACATTTGCTACTTTGCCTGTCATTTGGAAAAATATTCAAACGTTTAAACAAGAATTGCCGCAGCCGAAAAGTTTCCGTCATTCCATTAAAAACTTAATGGTTTTCAATGGCACCTATGCCTTAGGGCTATTCATTAGCGCCTTACTTGGTTAGTCTTGCGGAAAAATAGCGGGCTGGGCGAAAAAAATACTGTTTTTTTTCAGGTGCCTACTTCAAAACAATCAAACAAAGCTCAAAATGTTAGTATTCGTTGCTAACATTTTGAGCTTTTCTTGTTAAAAAGAGCGGAATCTTAAAATTTTGTCAGGGGATTTTGGTAAAAATTTGCCGAAATCGCCCTTTTTTTGAGCCGATTATTAAATAACAGCTGTTGTAACCCTTGTCAGAATAGGAACCTTCAAAATTTTCGCATGGGGTGCGAAAAAATCGTCAATTTCTGCTGGGGGTTTCTTTGTTATTATAGAGGAGTAACAAAAGGTTGTTTCGTCTTTCTTGTGTAAAAGGGCAAGAAAGGCTAGCGAGTTAAAAGGAGGTTTTTCAATGAAAAAAAAGCGTTATTTAATGATTGTGTGTCTACTATCTTCTCCTAGTTTTTTTATAAATGTTGAAGCGTCTGATGGTGGTTCTAGTTCGGTGGGGATTGAATTTTACCAAAATCCGAGAACACCCGCTCCTAAAGATCCCCCACCGAAAACAGATGCGCCAGCTGCTGATCCCAAGGAACCAGCTGGTCCTCCGCAAGGAGATCAACGAAGTGGTGGTTCGACACAGACCACCACAACTGGCTCAACGCTCCCTCGTACAGGGAGCAAGAGTCAGGCAAATTTGAGCATTCTCGGCTTCGCCTTAATCGGTTTGGCGGGAATCGTACATAGAAAGAAGGGACGACATGAAGCAAACTAAGTGGCAACGATTAGCAACCATTGGCTTGTGTAGTTCTTTAGTAATTAACGCCTTTTCTGGTGTGACGGCAGTTGCGGAAACCGTGACGATTGAAAGTAGTCCGACCGCCGAAAGTAGTGCCAAGGAAGAGACGCAAGCAAGTAGCGTGAAAGAAGAAACAACGAAAGCCAGCACGGGAAATAGTCAAGTAACGACTGACACGAGTCAGGAAGAGGAAACGAAAGAAGCGGAGAAACAAGAAGAAGCAGAAGCGAAAGAAGAGCAGAAAGAAGAACCGCAAGCAGAAGTGGAACAAGAAGAAACACCAGCAACTAGTAGTGAAAATGACCTACAAAAAAGCATTTCACCACGTTGGGTACCGAATAACCAAGTAATTTATCCGAGAATAACCTTTGGCTTTACGGATGAAACAGGAAAAGCTTTCGCTGATGAAAATTTGACGTTATCAGGGACATATACTAAATTTTTAATGACAACTGCAACATCTACAACACCTACTCGATATCAAGCAAGCGCTTATAGATATCCAATTGTTTCTTCTAATGCAGGGAGTGGACAATATCGAGTAGCTGTCAATGCAGCAGTTCCTTTGCCGTACGATTTTTACACAAATTTACCAGCAGGTTATAATCAGACTGTTTATGCGATTGAACAATTAAAGATTGATAACACGCTAAAATATGTGGATAACATCATTGTTGTTCCAAATTCTACAATGAGGGCAGTCGTATATAGTTCGCAGCATACAAGTGACACACCAAAGTTTGGAAATTTTAATATTCCTTATGATCCATTTCGCACAATAGAGAGTGTATTTTCTAAAAGTAGTGGGAATATTTTTTCTCTAAATTCGGATAGTAAAGATGTTCTAAGAATCCTGCTTGTAGGTCGTGTAAACAACCCATCTGAACCAGTACTATTCGGCTTTGACGGTACAGCAACGTACCGAGAAACAATCAATTACGTAGTCACACGGAAACAAGTCACCGAAAAGTTCGTAGATGCGAACGGCGTAGCCATTACACCGCCAACAGGGTTTACCCAAAATAAGAAAACCCCGATGACTAGCAATGCTTTCACCTTCAAACAAGCAGGTACCTTACCAGACACCTACACAACAGGTGGTAAAACCTACAAGTTCAAAGGCTGGTACAAAGGGAAAACCAAACCAAGTACCTTGACCACCACGAAAGCGCCAAGTTATGCGGTGACGTATGATGGGAATGATGACTTGAATGTGGTGTATGAGGAAATAGATGCCGTTGATTTTCCAGCGCTGACCTATCAATTCGGCTTCGTGAACGAGTCAGGCCAGCGAGTAGATGCTTCAACAATTAAACTAACCTATGACACTTGGTTTGGGGAATTGTTAACAGGCAATGTTGCTGGTTGGAAAACAGTCAGTATTGAACAAGGTAAAGTTGCGCCAACCAAAAATAATTTAAAAGAAATCGTTTATCCTACTCAATCTTTTGAAATAGTAAGTGGGAAATATTCACAATATAGCGCGGCTAATTTAACGTTTACACCACCAAGGTACTATGAAAAAATGAGTGTTTATAACAAGAATGGAACGTTTGATGCATTCTATCCGCTTCCTAATATCCTAGGTAATAATAGTACAAATTATGTAATTGAAGGTGCAAGTAAAAACATTTCTAGATGGTTTGACCTAAAGAAAAGTGGCGTTCAATCATTTATTTTTAACCAACCAATTAGCGCTGCTCCAGCAGATGTTCAAGTCCCTGCTTATTTAAGGGAGATTGTCGAGGATCCTAATGTGACAGTGAAAGAAAGAGGAACCTATTATACAGTAGATAAACCAATCTACTACTACTTAACCAACCGCCGTGTCACTGAAAACTTCGTAGACACAAACGGTGCCAAAATCACACCGCCAACAGGTTTCACCCAAGGTAAGCAAACGGTAATTAACAGCGACCCATACACCTTCAAACAAGCAGGTACCTTACCCGACACCTATACAACAGGCGGTAAGACCTACAAGTTCAAAGGCTGGTACAAAGGCAAAACCAAAACCGAGCCTTTGAAAACGACGAAAGCGCCAAGTTATGGAGTAACCTATGATGACAATGATGATTTAAATGTGGTGTATGAGGAAGTAAGAGCCTTTGATTTTCCTGCAGAGACATTCCAATTTGGTTTTGTTGGTGAAGATGGTAAGTTAGCGAATCCTGCAGATATTAATATTACGTACAATCATACGGGGATTTCTTTTAGACGACCTGCAGGAGTAGATCCAAGCGTTTCTTACAAAACAATTGCTGCCAATCAGAGTGGTACAACGGTAGGTAATTTTAAACAGGTGATATTTCCTGCGACAACTATCGAGCGACCTACTACAACCGGCTGGAATGGAGATGTCTTTTCTGACTTCTCAATCAAGCTTCCTAAATATTATGAATCGTTAAATCTTTACGATAAAACAGGGAAAATTGGGACGAATTATCCATTGCCTAAACTAGCAATAATTAGCACGATTGCACCAGATAATGTTTTCACTGAAGCAGGGCTTATTTCTAATTTAACTTTAACACAGAGGGAAGATAGGAGTTATACACCGTGGGAGATAAATGTGACGATAGATTCTAGTGTTAAATATCCGAATATTATGAGTAGAAGTATTAATAGTTTAGATGAAAGCGATGGAAATATTAGATATAAAACAATCGAAGGGCCAATCTACTATCATTTAACCAATCGCAAAGTCACCGAAAACTTCGTTGATGCCAACGGTACCAAAATTACCGCACCAACAGGCTTCACCCAAGGTAACCAAGTACCGATGACTAGTAACACCTTCAAGTATACAGCGGCAAAAGCTTTACCAGCGACGTATACTACAGATGGCAAGACCTATACTTTCCAAGGGTGGTACAAAGGAAAAACCAAGCCAAGTACGTTGAACAAAACCACAACACCAACGTTCAATGCGACCTTTGATGGCAATGACGATATGACCGCCATGTATAAGGAAGAAATACCAACGGCTAGTGTCACATTAACTCGACCAAAAGAAGTGATCGATACGAATACCAATGTAATTTGGACAACAACGATCACGAATACCAGCAAAGCACCCTTACAGAATCTTACCTTGAAAAAAGGGCCCAATTGGTCAGTTGGTCTGACGATCCCAACCTTCATGGAAGTGACACCAGAAGGAGGAACGACAAAATCAATCCCAGTAAATAGTACACTTTGGACAGAGGGGGTTCCTTTACCAAATGCCGTTCCTATCGGCAAAAAAGTTTCAGTTGCTTTCACAACGCGCGCAACAGGGAAACCAAACACTGTTTTGAAAGCAGAAGTTGTAGTATTTGGTGGTATTAAAGATCGTACAGTGGATAACTTCGTGAGAATTCGTCCAAATGATCAAGAAGTAGTCACACCAACGACCGAAGGCTTCATCAGTGTGCCAACCTTCGACTTCGGCCAAGTGGGCGTTGCAGGAACTAAGCAACAACACAGCTTGAAACAAGCCGCGGATTACTACGGTAACGGTACCCGCAATCCGTATGTCCGAATTAAGAAAACGCAACCGAATTGGAGCTTAACAGCGCAACTGTCACAACCAAAATCAGCGACAGACAGCTTGCCTACAGCGACCCGCTTATTATTAGGGGCGGCACCTGTCTCTAGCTTCACCAATTACAATCAACCAACCGAGTTGAAAAATACGGTCGGTACCACGAGTGCCATTAGCTTAACAGCCAACAACACGGCGACGAGTATTATTGCCAACAAGCAATTCACAGGTAGTAATGTTTACCAGTTGGACTTCACCTTCAATAATGTCAAACTTGAAGTGCCAGCCAATCAAGGTGTTAAAGGGCAGCAATACAAGGCCGCAGTTACATGGAACCTAGTTACAGGTCCTTAAAATAGTTAAGTTATCATGAGAAAAGCTCAAAATGTTAGTTGTTATTACTAACATTTTGAGCTTTTTGGTTTAAAAGTTAAGAAAAAAATAGTTGGAGTTCGTTAAAAGAGCGTTTAAATCCTTGATTTTCGCTAAAATAACACTTGTTTTCAAAGGGGACAGAGGCGCTCAGCCTTGAAAGGATAGGAATCACTAAAAAACGGCACTCAATATGTCAAAATTTGAAATTTCAAGCGGTGTGTTCTTTGGTAAAATAAATAAAAAAATGCTAGTTATCAGTATCGATAATAACAGGATACTGATTAAGAAAGGACTTTATAGAGACTATAGATTGAATTTTTACATAGAAAGAAGGAGCAAGATGAAGCGAGTAAATTGGAAAAGATGGCTAGTTGTTGGGTTAAGTTGTTCTTTGTTCATGGATTCAGTGGTTGGTGTGACTGTGTTAGCGGAAACGATTACTGGGGAGACGGAGCAAGGAGTAGCAACATCTCAGTCTAGTGACGAAGCGAGCCAGACGACACAAACAACCGAAGAGTCACAGGCAACGGTCGCTAGTGAAGCGAAAACAGTGCCGCCACAGGAAACGGCAAGAATTGCTGCTCGAGCGATTGGTTATTCTTCTGTGGAAGGGCGCGAGATTCCCTTTTTCTTTGTGGAGGAAGACGGGACGTTGTTTGATCCCGACCGAATTACGATGGCGGTCAATCTTTCTTCGTTTTCGTTTTATGAAGAGAAATTACAACGAACCCCCCTTGAGCCCACCACTGTGAATGGCGGAAAGCTACTGTCTATTCCAACGTCACCAGCTTTTAAATATGATACAAATAACCAGAATCCAAGTAATATTTATGGCGTTTCTGAAGTGTCGTTTACTATTCCTAAGGAGTATCAAAGCCTGGACATTCGACCAAGTACGTTTTATACAGGAGACACTACGCAATATCCAGTGCCAACGGTTTTTGCGAACGTTGGGGGCAAAGTGACGAACTATGTGGGCGCCAATGCGGAGACGGAATTAGAGTTAACCAATGAAAAAATGCCCAATAAGCTGACGTTTGGTCCTAAAAAGACGTTTAAATATACGGTAGCTACGGCACCAGGAGGCGTTACGTATGCACTGACCTATTTTTATGGAGATGTCGGCGGTCCAACTAGTTCGCACCAAAGACGAGGAACAGCGGGTCCTGTGTATTATTATTTAACCAAGCGGCGTGTCACGGAAAAATTTGAGAATCCCGCAGGCGGGGCGATTCCTGCGCCAGAAGGTTTTACGCAGGATAAGAAAACCATTGTGACAGGGGAGGATTTTACTTTTACCCAAGAAGGCACCTTGCCTGAACGTTACACAGGCAGTGATGGGAAGACGTATTTATTTAAAGGTTGGTACAAAGGGAATGCAAAACCTAGCACATTGGAAACCACCAAAACGCCTAGTTATGCGGTGACCTATGATGACAATGACGATTTGCATGTGGTCTATGAAGAAGCAGTGATGAAAACCTATACGTTGCCAGCGAGAGAAGCTTTGTTCGGCTATGTTGATGAGCAAGGAAACTTGATTAATCCCGCCAAGTTTAAGCTAAGTGCGACCATGGGTGAAAGTGACGGAGCCACAGGGGAAATGACGACTTTTCCCACAATTGATGGAATCGATATGCCAGCAAGTCAATTAAAGAAATTAGCTATCCCGCAAAAAGTCTATACACGCCCAGACGATGGGACAATCGTAACTTATGGCCCACAAGAAGTGAGTGTTGAAATTCCTAAGTATTACCAGACGATTTCGATTTCGCCAACTACTGCGTATACAGGGGATAAAACCAAGTATCCAGTACCAAATGAAGTGCGCCGTGGCATCGAAAACCCCGACAACATTGTTAGTAGTTTAGTGGGAACCACTGCGTATAACTTGACCCAAAAAAGTGCCACACGCTATACTGCCCGCCGTTCTTACTGGACGTGGGACCCCACGAAGACACTTTACTCAATGAGTATCTATTCAGGAACTGCTGGGGGCAACTATAATTTATCGACCCCTGATGGCACCATTTATTATTACTTAGAAAATCGGCGGGTCACTGAACATTTTGTAGACGAAAGTGGCGCAAAAATCACGCCACCAACTGGCTTTACACAAGGAAATCAGCTAGTGGTGGACAGTGAAAACTATGTCTACACTGTCGCAAAAGCTTTGCCGAAGATCTACCAAGCTGGTGAAAAAACCTATATCTTCCAAGGCTGGTTTAAAGGCAAAACCAAGCCAGCAACATTAAAGACGACAACGACCCCAAGTTTTACACCAACTTTTAATGATGAGGACGACATGACCGCTGTGTACCAAGAAGCGATTCCCACCGCGGAACTAACGTTAACAGGTGCCGTTGACATAATCGAAAATGGCGCCACAATGGATTACTGGGAGGCGCTACTGAAGAACACAGGCGAAGCGCCGTTAACCACCATTAAAATCAAGCCAACGGCAACTTGGGCGGCTGGCATCGGCGCACCCAACACGATATTTGTACAAGGAACGGGTCAAAACACCAAAGCTTTTCCTGTCACCAAAGAACAATGGACGACCGGTGCAGGAGTGTCCATCACGTTGGATCAGCCTTTACCAGCTGGCGGTCAATTAAAAATGAACATATTAGGAACCACCGTGACCGGTCAACCTGGTCAAGTTTTAACCGCTGATGTTGAAGTAACGGGCAACTTTGGCAGCTTAACTGCCAAAGATACGGTCCGTATTAAAGACTTAGACCAAGAAATTACGAGCCCTGACGGCGACGGCTTTATTAGTACGCCAACATTTGATTTTGGTAAACTAGCAATTTCAGGAAGTAAGCAACAATATGGTTTGAAGAAGGCCGCAGATTACTACGGCAATGGCATTCGCAACCCTTATTTACGCCTGAATACTAGCCAAGCCAATTGGAGTTTAACGGCGCAGCTGTCACAACCGAAATCAGCCACAGACAGCCTGCCAACAACGACTCGCTTGTTGCTAGGAACGGCCACTGCTGCCAGCTTTACCGATTACAACCAACCAACAGAAACCAGGACACCACTTGGCAAGACCAGCACCGTGACTTTAACCGCCGACAATGCCGCAACAGCGGTGGTCGCAAACCAACAGTTCACAGGCAGTGACGTCTATCAGTTGGACTTCACGTTTGCTAACATCAAACTAGAAGTGCCAGCCAACCAAGGTATGGCTGGCCAACAATACCAAGCCGCCGTCACGTGGAATTTAGTGACTGGCCCCTAAAATAAAAATGCCCGAGCCTCTTATTTTTCTAAGGCTCGGGCATTTTTATTGATGGTCTTTTGATGGTCGTTGTGCTATAATAGCATTGAAAAGAGAGATATGCTGTAACATACCTCTCTGATGTAGAGCCGTTTAAGACGGTGACCAATTGTATTATTTAAAAATAACCGTACTGGTCAAAGTAAACGGTTATTTTTTATTGTCATTTTTAAGCAATTTCACAATCAGTGCAATCAAAGCAATGGTAAACATACCAAACCCAAGAATTGTCTGAATTGTTTCATATGCTGACAACAGGCCTCTCCTTTCTGTAAATTTTGGAAGTACGCTCATACGCACCACCTCACTTTCAGATTAGATAGCCACCGTGTTAACTTCTCTACTCTTAGATTATACCATACAAAACTAAAAAATAATTAGTTTCCAATATATTTTTTCAGGAAATTGTGCTATAATGATAATGAAAAGAGAGCTATGCGCAAACATACCTCTCTGGTGTAGAGCCGTTTAAGACGGTGACCATGTTAATTATTTAAAAATAACCGTACTTGGTCAAAGTAGACGGTTATTTTTTCTTGTCATTTTTAAGCAATTTCACAATCAGCGCAATCAAAGCAATGGTAAACATACCAAACCCTAGGATCGTCTGAATTGTTTCATATGCTGACAAAAGGCCTCTCCTTTCATAGATTTTAGCACTTACATTCATAAGCACCACCACCGAAAGGGGAAAGTCTCTGCTCCTACGCTTCTCACTTCGTTGCGATTCTCGTCGCAAAGCGCATGTTCCTGTGCGCTTGCCTCCACCATAACTTCTCTACACATAGATTATACCATGTAAGACTGAAAAATAATTAGTTTACAATATATTTTTTTAGGTAATTGTGCTATAATAGCAATGAAAAGAGAGATATGCGCTAACATACCTCTCTGGTGTAGAGCCGTTTAAGACGGTGACCATGTTAATTATTTAAAAATAACCGTACTCGGTCAAAGTAGACGGTTATTTTTTCTTGTCATTTTTAAGCTTTAAAAGATTTTCCTGTTCCCTAATTGTTAAGAATAGAGAAGAAAAGCTCAAAATGTTAGTTCTGATTACTAACATTTTGAGTTTTTTTCAATAAATATCAAGAAAAATCAGCAGAAATTAGAGAGAAAATGGTGAATTCCACTGATTTCCAGGCTGTTTTTTACCAAAATACAGCCGCTCCTCCTTGGTATGAAAGGAATCATTGAAAATATCAAGTTGTCGTATCAAAATTTGAAATTTCAGCGGGGACTTTTTTTGATAAAATGAAAATCATACAAAAAATCATACATAGGACAATAAAAATAACAATAAAAAGTTACATAAAAAAGGAGAATGGCATGAATCAAAAAAGAAACCGTTTATTTGCAATCGCTTTGTGTGGTTCTTTACTAATCAGTTCATTAAATGGCATCCCAGCAATTGCTGAAACCATGGCGGCCCCAGATGTTCAAGGGGAGGACCGCCAAACAGTAGTCCCGTCAGAGGGGGTTCAAGGACGGGCGCCCGTTTCTTTTCCAGAGGCAGATACGGAAGTAGGCGTACCGCCAGCTGATGAAGAGCTACCAGAACAGACTGAACAAGTAGTCGGGCAAGTTGAAGCGTCAGTGACGAGTCCAATAATAGTTAATACACCAGAATCACTGCGTGCGCAGCGAGCAGTGCAGACATTCGATATTCCAGAGAAGACGTACAAAATGTCGTTTTTAGATGAAAGTGGTCGTTTTATTGATCCAGCGAAAGTTTCGATTACTGGGGATATTATGAAGTTTACTATGCAAGGCGCTTTGACGAAAGTCGGGGCCGTGGCCACTAATAATGTGGGAACCACGAAGCAATTGACGGTGCCGAAAGTAGCTTTGTCTGGGGATACAGCCATAAAGAGTTATGATTTTTCCGGCATCCAAAATGAAAAGATTACTTTGCCGCGGTTCTATAATGTTCCGAAAATCACGCCCAGTGCGAATTACACTGGACAAATCTATCCAATGGCAGTGACGAAACAGGTGAATGTTACAGGAGAAGTATCGAATGAGGAAACCACAGGCGCGAGGCTGAATATGTTTGTATCAGGTATCCCTAACCAGTTTGTCTTTTCTCGTGCTAGTTGGGACAATGATCCAGCGGGAAATATGTTTGCGCGTGGCTTTAACATGGCTACTGCAGGCGGCACACCAGCTTATCTGACTACGGATGATCACATTTACTATTATGTGCCTAACAAACGGGTTAACATTTATTATAATGACATGACCCCGAATGGCTTACCAGCGTATCCTCCAGGGTATAATGCCAGTCTTTCAAAAACAGTGGTTGATTCAGACAATTTTCACTATAAAGCACCAAAGGCGTTTCCAGCAAGTTACTCTTCTGGGAATCGTCATTTCCAGTTTAAAGGCTGGTACAAAGGGTCAGCAAGACCAGCGGACCCGAAAGCCGTTAAGTTAGAAACCTCATTGACGCCAGAGTTCGATGTCACTTATGATAATGCCGACAATTTATATGTTTTTTATGATGAAGTCGATGAAATGACCACTACTATTCCAGAAGTTACCTATAAGTTTGGCTTTGTTGATGAAAAAGGGGCGCTTGTTGCGCCAACGAATGTAGACATTCAGGCGAACTTAACAACTGTCGAGGATAAGGTGGTCCAGAAGGTGGGGGCTATTACAGGCGCTAATGTAGGCAATTTAAAACAGTTAACCGTTCCTAGCCAAACACTAACCTATGTACCTAAAATTAAAGTTGCTTCTTCTGGGGTAACCGATTTTCGGTTGACTATTCCCAAGCGCTATAAAATTCCAACAGTCACACCTGGTTCATTCTACACTGGCTCAACGACCGCCTATCCTTTGGCGACAACGCTGTTAAGGCATATTAGTGGTCAGGCAGATGAACGGATAACAACGGATGGCACTCGCTATAGTTTATATAATTTACCGACGCCTCATAGCTATCGTATGTACAGAAGTAGTTGGCAACCTGACGTTACCAACACGGGATTTAGTGCAACTTTAAACATGGCGACGACCGAGATTTATCCAGCTTATTTCACGACCGATAACACGATGTACTATTTCTTAGAAAACCGCCGCGTCACTGAACACTATGTTGATGAAGCAGGTGCTGAGGTACCGATGCCTACAGGCTTCACGCAAGGGAATCAAACGGTGATTGACAGTGATACTTATCATTTTAAATTGGCAAAGGAATTGCCGTTTAGTTATTTTTTAAACAATAAAGCTTACCGATTTAAAGGCTGGTATAAAGGTAAAACCAAGCCTAAGGTGTTAGAAACGAGTCGAACGCCTGAGTATGATACAACGTTTGACGATAACGATGATTTAACCGTTGTTTACGAAGAAATTAAATACGGCGGAAATACGGTGACATTTGGTTTTGTTGGGGAAGATGGGCAATTGCTTCAGCCGACAGGGTTTCAGGTGACTACTGATATTGTTGAAACAATCGATGGGCTGAGTACGCTTTTAAGTAATGTTTCAGCTGTCGACAGTACAGGTAACGTTAAAACTTTGACGATCCCGCAAAAAGAATATGTATTGACTCCCAAGATGAATTTCTATGGAACAAAAAATTCATTGATTACGATTCCAAGACAATACCAAGAAATTTCTTTTACCAAACCTGCCAACTACCAAGGACTAGATTATCCAGTTGCAGGGCGTGTTGAGAATATGTTTAGTGGTAATCCGTATGATGCGGGGGCACAACCACCTTACTTTTCTGCTTCGAAAGTCAAAGCCAATCAATACAAAATAATTGAGTTTCATTGGAAAGAAGAGCCTACACAAAGTTTCTCTAGTTTGTACAAAGCTACGTTAATTCGAAGTAGCGTGGCACCAACAGGCGTAGAAATGTATCCTAATAAGCCAATCTATTACTATGCGACCAATCGCCGAGTGACTGAAAACTTTGTAGATAAATCTGGCGCAAAAATCACGCCACCTCAAGGATTTACGCAAGGGAATCAAGTCACAGTCACCAGTGATCCTTTTACTTATACTGCTTCAAAAGCTTTACCAAGCGTTTATGCGGCTGGGGCAAAAACCTATAAGTTTGTTGGTTGGTATAAAGGAACCGCCAAGCCAACGACCTTAAAGACAACGGCTACGCCAACTTATCAGGTGGATTTTGATGATAATGACGATATGACGGCGGTCTATGAAGAAGAAACGCCGACTGCTGCTTTAACTTTGACCAGCACCAACCGTGTCGTGAATAATGGCGATAGTGTAGATTGGGTGGCAACACTGAAAAATACCAGCCTGGCACCACTTAAAACGCTGACAGTGAAGCCAGCGACTACTTGGCCTGCAGGAATTGGTACGCCGACGTCACTTTCTGTCCAATTGGACGGACAAGCACCAAAAATTTATCCAGTAACGGCGACAACTTGGGCTCAAGGAATCAGCTTAACAGGTCTCGAAATTCCCGCTGGACAAACAGCCAACGTGACGCTTGTTGGCACCAAAATTTCAGGAACATCAGACCAACGCTTGACGGCAACCCTTGATGTTACAGGAAATTTTGCGACAGTGAGCGCCGCGGATGCGGTACGTCTGACAGATACAACCCAAGGAACAATTACACCAACAGCAGAAGGCTTTATCAGCGTGCCAACCTTTGATTTTGGAAAAATGAATATTGCTAGTAAAACGCAACAATCAGGCTTGAAAAAAGCGGCCGATTACTACGAAAATGGTACACGCAATCCTTACTTACGAATTAAGAAAAATCAACCGAATTGGCAGATGACAGCGCAACTATCTCAACCGAAAGCAACCACAGATAGTCTGCCAACAGCGACTCGTTTATTGTTAGGTCCAGCGAATGTTTCAAGTTTTACAAATTATAACGAAGCAACCGAACAAATCAAAGCAGTTGGTAAGACTAGTTCTTTGAGCTTAACGGCGAATAATGTGGCAACCAGTGTTGTCGCAAACCAACAGTTCACAGGTAGTGACGTCTACCAACTGGATTTTACGTTTGAGAACATTAAATTAGAAGTGCCAGCCAATCAAGGAACCAAAGGACAACAGTACAATGCTGCGGTCACTTGGAATTTGGTGACTGGTCCCTAAAATAAAAATGCCCGAGCCTTGAAATAGGAGGCTCAGGCATTTTTTATTGATGGTCTTTTTAGGGTTGTTGTGCTATAATGATAAAGAAAAGAGAGATATGCTTCCAACATATCTCTCTGATGTAGAGCCGTTTAAGACGGTGACCAATTTTATTATTTAAAAATAACCGTGCTTGGTCAAAGTAGACGGTTATTTTTTATTGTCATTTTTAAGCAATTTCACAATCAGCGCAATCAAAGCAATGGTAAACATACCAAACCCTAGGATCGTCTGAATTGTTTCGTATGCTGACAACAGGCCTCTCCTTTCTCTAAATTTCGGAAATACGTGCATACGCATCACCTCTCTTTCAGATTGGATAGCCACCGTGTTAACTTCTCTACTCTTAGATTATACCATGCGAAACTAAAAAATAATTAGTTTACAATATATTTTTTTAGGAAAGTGTGCTATAATAATAATGAAAAGAGAGGTATGCGCCAACATACCTCTCTAGTGTAGAGCGGTTTAAGACGGTGACCTTTTGGATTATTTAAAAATAACCGTACTTGGTCAAAGTAGACGGTTATTTTTTCTTGTCTTCTTTAACAGCTTTTAGGATTCCGAAGATTAACGTTGCGATTCTTGTTGCAAAGCGCATGTTCCTGTGCGCTTGCCGCCGCCATAACTTCTCTACGCTTAGAGTATACTATGTAAAACAAAAAATAATTAGTTTCCAATATATTTTTTAGGTAATTGTGCTATAATAGCAATGAAAAGAGAGATATGCTGTAACATACCTCTCTGATGTAGAGCCGTTACTAACGGTGACAAAATTTTTACATTTTGAAATGACCGTCTAACTAGCCAAAGTTAAGCAGCGCCCCTTTCATTAAGGGGCGCTGTTTTTTAGTCGTTATTGTGATTGTTCAGTGTCTTTCGTAGAGAGGTTCATTTGTTCTTTGATGGCATTTTCGACACGTTGACGTTCACTCTCTTCCACAAGTTGATAAGAAATACCTTCAATACCTGTCACGCCATCGCCAGTGTAATCGTAGCCTTTTAATTGATCGGTTTCAATCGTTTTTAGTGCGGGGGTGTATTTTTTTAGCATTGCCATCATTTGGTCAAAGGACAAGTCGGTTTCACCATGTTCGCCGATTACGTCCAGAATTTCTTGATATTTTAGCAAGCTGTTAAAAGAAAGTAGCTTGTTGGTTAATTCGATTAAAACTTCTCGTTGGCGGCGTTGACGACCATAGTCGCCTTCGGGGTCTTCGTAACGCATGCGCGCGTATTGTAAAGCTTCCCAGCCACCTAAATGCTGTTTGCCTTTCGGATAATGAATCCCTTCAGCGTCAAAAGCAAAGGCATTGTCAACAGTGACGCCGCCCACTGCATCGCCAAGGTCCTTCATAGCATCCATATCAATTGAAAAGTAATGATTGATTGGGATGTGCAAGACATTTTCAACCGTTTTAATTTGCATATCGGCACCACCGAAAACGTGGGCCGCATTGATTTTATTGTATTCGCCATTGGTGCCAGCCATTTCCACATAGTAGTCACGTGGGATGCTAGTGATGGTAGTTTTTTGTAATTGATTATTCACTGTGACCACCATTAGGGCGTTGGAGCGGTAATCGGTTTTGCGTTTTGAGTCATTCGCAATTCCCATAATTAAGAAACTAACCGGTTCCCCTTTGGCTAAATCGGGACTCTTCGTGGAAGATTTTCTTGGTTTATACATGGTATTCGCCGTTTTTTGCAAATTGCGATACATGCTGACGCCGTAAGCCGAAACAGAAAGTGTGCCTAAAAATAAAAGGGTTAAACTGAAGACCACGAATAAACTTTTTCTTTTACGAGAATGGCGGCGCCGGCGTTGTGTCGGTACTTCTGCTTCCTCTGGTTCAGGTGTCGGCAAATAACGTTGAACAATTTGAAATGAAAAGTTGATCCAGCTATAACTTAGGAGCATCCCAGCGATGACATCACTAGGATAATGAACGCGTAAGATTAAGCGACCTAACACAATCAAAACTAAATAAGTGAGTAAGAAAATTTTGATGCCTTTGGTTTTTTCGACATGAAGATAGGCCAAAATGATCAAAATCGTACAGACCAGCGCCATTGCTAACAATGAATGTCCGCTGGGAAAGCTAGCAGAGCTTCGATCAGCTAAAGCGCCTAGGTTTGGTCGAGCCCGACCCACCACATGTTTAAAAACGCTCCCTAAAAAGCCGACAGCTAATAGGTTACTGACAGCCCAAAAGGCTAGGATTTTTTCTTTTTTGCGTAAAAGGTATACCATCAATAATAAGAAGAATAGCAGCATTGGTCCAATCGTGGCTGTTTTTGCTAACAGATTGACCGCTGTTAAAAGTGGGGCATTTAATTGCCATTTGATGTGATAGATAGCTTCGTCCATTTGTTGAAACCAATTTGGACTAGCCGCCACTAACAAAGTGAGGAAAGTAAAACCAAGCGTTGTTAGGGCATAAAGTGGAAATTTTTTATTCGATGTTTGCATGAGAATCCCTTTCTTTTTCCCTTGAAAGAGTAGACTAAGCCAGCATCGATTGTAAATAAGCGCTTGCGACTAAACAGGGCACAGCAAGCCAATCGGTTCTCATCGTCTGAGCTTTAGCACTATCCAACGTAAAGATTTCTCTTAGCTATTTTTAGAAGAGCCTTAATTCGACCATTCCTGTTTTACACATTGGTGTCTTTCGACATTTCTGCGCAATAGCCTATGTTTGGATAGGAGCCTCACCTAACAAGGTTATTTTATCTAACGCTAGAAGTATAGAATTTATGCAGCGGTTCTCACAATGAAGTTTAAGAAAATTTATTGTTTTTTAAATAAATTTAAAGGTGTGGGGAAGTGAAGCAGTTAAAAAAACAGTACTTGAGCATTCTTAAAAAAGTGTACAAGGCTGTTCTCGGTTAACCGCTATAAATAGTTGGTGTTCAATAATGATAAATTAAAAAACAAACATTTTTTATAAGAGTGCTATAAGTTTTTTTCAGTAAAAAAGGCGGACAGTTGCTATTGAATTGCTAGTTCATTTAAAATAAATATGTCGACAATAATTGTGCACAAAGTTGATGGTCGCTATCGAAAAAGTAAAAATGATGTTGTGGAGATTTTATGTTTCAGTTGATTAAGATTACATGTTTTTTGAAGGGTTTTGCTTATAAGGGAGCGATATACATGAAAAAAATGATGTTATTTATAATTGCAGTAGGCGCAACGATGATCAGTGTTTTTGCTTTAGGAGATGCACAGCAGAGTTATGCACACGGCTATGTTGATAGCCCAGTCAGTCGAGTCAAAAATGCGGAAGCAAACGGATTTGGATGGGGACCTGGTCAAGACAGCTCACAGCCAGAAATTATCACGACACCCCAAGGAATTGAAGCGCCAACTAAATTATTAGACACGGGTCAATTAAATGGAAGGTTGCCTTCAGCTGGCTTAGCAAGCTATTCCAAACTAGATGAACAAACAGCCACTCGTTGGGTAAAAAGTAATATAACAACAGGAGAGAATAATTTTAAATGGGTGATGACGGCAAAACATAAGACCAATCGTTTTAGATACTATATGACGAAACCTGGATGGAATCCTAATGCACCATTAACGATGGACGAAATGGAACTGATTGGCATAGTAGGGCAACCAATCGGTCAAGATTTACCTCCTGGTCAAGGATTTATGGTCAATGATACAGAAACACACAGAATAAATATTCCCGCTGATAGGAAAGGATACCATGTTATTTATGCCGTTTGGGATATCAATGACACGATTAATTCATTTTATCAAGCGATAGATGTTAATGTTCAATAATCAGGTATCAAGATAATGTGGCTGAGACAAAAGTGCTTAGCGCCAAGAACCAAGTAGGTTCTGTTCATCATCGAATCACTACGTTCTTCGTGATTCTCAACACTTGGAAGGATTAAGATATGCCGAACACTTGTGTGAGAAAGTCAATTTCGGCTTATTTCCGAAGGGGCTGCTTTTGTTCAGCTGATTATCTTCAGAAGAAGCAAGTGGGACATCAGTCAAAACGACTGATGTCCCACTTGCTTTTTTCTAAATTTCCCCACTTAACCTCGACGCCATTCACCAATCTGGTCCAAACTAATTTCCCCAGAAGACAACGTTTTGGCCGTGCCATCAGGCAACTGGACAATCAATTCGCCATTTCCATTAATGGTTGTCGCAACGCCGCGGAAGTCTTGCCCGTTTTGGGTAAAAGCGACGTCTTTGCCAATCACAAAGGAGCGTTGACGGTATTCTTCTAAAAAGTCTTTCGTTGAACGTTTGTCTAAAATTTGATAAAAATGATTCCAAATGTTGGCGACTAATTCATTTCGCGTCGCCGTTGGTTCACCCTCTGGGAAAAGAGAAGTCACTTTCTGCCGAATGTCCTCAGGAAATTCGGTTTCTGTAATTGAAAAATTAATCCCCATGCCGATGATAACATTAGAAATCTGCCCTGTTTCCACATTGCTCATGGCTTCCGACAAAATCCCGCAAACTTTTTTGCCGTTTAAATAAAGGTCGTTGACCCATTTAATTTCTGTGTGAACGCCTGCCAGAGCATCCATTGCTCGAGCGACCGCTACGGCCATAATCACAGTATATTGAGCGATTTCTTCAAAATTTTGGTTCGGTTGAAGCACCATGCTCATGTAAATCCCTTTACCTGGCGTAGCGAAAAACGGCCGGCCGAACCTGCCCCGCGGCATTTCTTGCATGTCAGCAACAATCAAAGTATTGTCGGGCGTCTGGTCTAAAATCGCCCGCTTAGCATCGGTCATGGTAGATTCAGATGTTTCTAGGACGGTAATTGTTAAAGGCGGTGTTTGTGACCATAACGCCAACTGAATGCCTTCTGCAGAAAGGACATCTGATTTTTCAAGGCGATACCCCTTATTTTGCACGCTAGTAATTTGATAGCCATCTTTTTTCAATTCATTAATCGCTTTCCAAATAGCTGTGCGAGATAAGGACAGACGTTGTGCCATCTCTTCGCCAGAAAGGAATGCGGGCGTTTGTTTCATCAATAAAGTTAGGACTTGGCTTTTTGTCGACATATTTTTTCCTCCGATTCGTTATGCTTATTGTAGCGGAAAGGAAAAGGCTTGGTCAACTAGTGAAAAAATCCATCTTAGGATGGAGGAAAATGAAGCAGGCGTTTGCTATACTTGTTTTATTGAGAAGGAGTGAGGGGAATGGAAAAGCAACAATATGTTTGTGAGAAATGTGGCAACATGCACTATGTGTCGGACCAATTTCAAGCAACAGGTGGGAACTTTGCGAAAATTTTTGATGTTCAAAATAAAAAATTTATTACAATTAGCTGTACCCAATGCGGCTACACCGAACTTTACCGCAGCCAAACAAGCGGCGGCATGAATGTCCTAGACTTTTTATTAGGTGGCGGTTAGTCAAAAACGAATGCATCTTTGCATTCGTTTTTTTGTGTGAATAGAAGATAGGGGAAAAGGAGGTCGGGCCAGAAGCGTTTAACTCCGAGAACCAAGTAGGTACGATGATTTCATCTGTTCATGCTTCACAGTGAAACATCGCAACTCTTAGAGCTGTAGCTCTTTTGAAGGCTGTACTGTGACGAGACGCATGTCGAGAAAACACCTTAGAAGTTGTTGAGATCGGAGCAACGCGTAGTGTTGCTTCTGTTCCCGCCGTTTATCAGTTTTTGAGCGTGGAGCAAAAATCCAAAGTGATTTTTGTCCCACACGCATTATATAGTAAACTCAGTCACATTAAGTGTGATTTAAAATTCTTTCCATCATTGCAAAGGCATAGTATAATGAAGCGAAGGGAGTGATTTCATGCTAACAACTAAATCAAGAAGACAAGGAAGCTCGGTCGTTTTAACTTTACCCACTGATAATGGTAAAAAACCAAAAGTCGACCAAGAATATATTGTGATGTATTCTGACGACGGTACAATTACATTAGTCCCTAAAATTCAGGATCCATTTAGTGAAGGTCCAGAAGGTGAGTATTATGAAAAAGATGAGTGGCATGATCTTGCACCTGAGGGGAGAGAACTTTTTTAATGAACGTTGAAAAGAAGTACATTCCTAAAAAAGGAGATATTGTATGGATTGATTTTGATCCTGCTGCAGGTAAAGAAATTCAGAAGAGACGCCCTGGTTTAGTCGTGTCAAGATATGAATTTAATCGGAAAACCATGTTTGCTGTGATTTGCCCGATTACTTCCACCATTAAAAATATTCCCACTCGATATACGTTGCCCGATGACATAGAAACCCATGGGCAAGTAGTGATCTCACAACTGAAATCTTTGGACTTCACTGAAAGAAAATTAAGTCAAATTGAGCATTTGCCATTAAAAGATATGGCGAAAATTGACCAAATAATTGAATATATTTTCTAGTTGTTGAAAAAATGCGTAATTATTTATTACGCATTTTTTCATTAAAACCCTTTACAAAAAAACTCCTTTTTATGAAAAAGAAAACCTTAAAGAAACCCTTGACTTTTCTAGACAAAGGTAGTAGAATCTATAGAGCAAAAACTATCTGAAAGTGACGAAGCAGGAGCGAAATATTGTCCGTTCCGGTTTTTTATAGGAAAACAAAAGTAGAAACGCCAGAAAATTTTTCGGAAGCATGTTCTATTTTTGGTTTTTTTTTGCTTAAAAACTGCAAAAAATGCTTTTTGTTACATATATTTAATATATGTAACGTAAATGTAATTTTTCGGATCGGTGTTTTGATAGACTTATAACTAGAGGGGTGAAGAGCTTGGCTGGACACGTAGTAAAATACGGAAAGCATCGCGAACGTAGAAGTTTCGCACGTATCAGTGAAGTATTGGAATTACCAAATTTAATTGAAATCCAAACAGACTCTTATCAATGGTTTTTAGATGAGGGACTTCGTGAAATGTTTGAAGACATTTTACCAATTGATGATTTCCAAGGAAACTTATCCTTAGAATTTGTTGACTATGAATTAAAAGAACCAAAGTACACAGTAGAAGAAGCCCGCGCACATGATGCCAACTATTCTGCGCCATTACATGTAACATTACGTTTAACCAACCGTGAAACAGGTGAAATTAAATCCCAAGAAGTCTTCTTCGGCGATTTCCCATTAATGACAGAAATGGGTACCTTCATCATCAACGGGGCAGAACGTGTTATCGTTTCCCAATTAGTTCGTTCTCCAGGTGTTTACTTCCATGGAAAAGTGGACAAAAACGGCAAAGAAGGTTTTGGCTCAACAGTCATTCCTAACCGTGGTGCATGGTTAGAAATGGAAACAGATGCGAAAGACATTTCTTATGTTCGGATTGACCGCACACGTAAAATTCCTTTAACTGTGTTAGTTCGTGCTTTAGGTTTCGGTTCAGATGATACCATCTTCGAAATTTTCGGCGACAGCGAAAGCTTACGCAACACAATTGAAAAAGATTTACACAAAAATGCAAGTGATTCTCGTACAGAAGAAGGCTTGAAAGACATTTATGAACGTCTTCGCCCAGGCGAACCAAAAACAGCAGATAGCTCACGTAGCTTGTTAACTGCACGTTTCTTTGATCCAAAACGTTATGATTTGGCAAACGTTGGTCGCTACAAAGTTAACAAAAAATTAGACTTAAAAACACGTCTATTAAACTTAACCTTAGCTGAAACGCTAGTTGATCCAGAAACTGGTGAAATCATTGTCGAAAAAGGCACGGTTTTAACACACCAAATCATGGAAACATTAGGCGAATACATTGACAACGGCTTAAACAGCGTAACTTACTATCCAAGTGAAGATGCGGTAGTAACTGAACCAATGACGATCCAAGTGATTCAAGTTCTTTCACCAAAAGATCCTGAACGTATCGTAAATGTGATTGGTAACGGCTATCCAGACGACAGCGTAAAAACAGTTCGTCCAGCAGATATCGTTGCTTCAATGAGCTACTTCTTCAACTTAATGGAAGATATCGGTAATGTCGATGATATCGACCACTTAGGTAATCGTCGTATCCGTTCAGTAGGCGAATTATTACAAAACCAATTCCGTATTGGCTTAGCCCGTATGGAACGTGTGGTTCGTGAAAGAATGTCTATTCAAGACACAGAAACATTGACACCACAACAATTAATTAACATCCGTCCAGTGGTAGCAAGTATCAAAGAATTCTTTGGTTCTTCACAGTTATCACAGTTCATGGACCAAACAAACCCATTAGGTGAGTTAACCCATAAACGTCGTCTATCAGCCTTAGGGCCTGGTGGTTTGACTCGTGACCGTGCCGGTTATGAAGTTCGTGACGTTCACTACTCTCACTATGGTCGTATGTGTCCAATTGAAACGCCTGAGGGACCAAATATCGGGTTGATCAACAGTTTATCTAGTTATGCGAAAGTGAATAAATTTGGTTTCATCGAAACGCCTTATCGCCGTGTTGATCGTGCGACAGGCCGTGTTACTGATCAAGTAGATTACTTAACAGCAGACATCGAAGACCATTATATCGTAGCGCAAGCGAACTCACTTTTAAATGAAGATGGCACATTTGCCAATGATGTTGTTATGGCGCGTCTACAAAGTGAAAACTTAGAAGTTGCCGTAGACAAAGTTGACTACATGGACGTTTCACCAAAACAAGTAGTCGCAGTCGCAACAGCATGTATTCCTTTCTTAGAAAACGATGACTCCAACCGTGCCTTGATGGGTGCCAACATGCAGCGTCAAGCGGTGCCGTTAATTCAACCACGCTCTCCGTGGGTAGGTACAGGTATGGAATATAAATCAGCCCATGACTCAGGTGCTGCTTTACTATGTAAACATGACGGTGTCGTAGAATTCGTCGATGCAAAAGAAATTCGCGTTCGTCGCGACAATGGCGCATTAGACAAATATATGGTTACGAAATTCCGTCGTTCTAACTCAGGAACAAGCTACAACCAACGCCCAATTGTTCACTTAGGTGAAAAAGTTGAAAAAGGCGATACTTTAGCGGATGGACCTTCTATGGAAGAAGGCGAAATGGCTTTAGGGCAAAACGTCTTAGTTGCCTTCATGACATGGGAAGGTTACAACTACGAGGATGCCATTATCATGAGCCGTCGTTTAGTTAAAGACGATGTCTACACTTCTGTGCATATTGAAGAATATGAATCAGAAGCACGTGATACAAAATTAGGACCTGAAGAAATTACCCGTGAAATTCCAAACGTTGGGGAAGACGCGTTGAAAGACTTAGACGAAATGGGGATTATCCGCATTGGTGCTGAAGTTCAAGATGGCGACTTACTAGTTGGGAAAGTCACACCTAAAGGGGTTACAGAATTATCTGCAGAAGAACGTTTATTACACGCAATCTTCGGGGAAAAAGCCCGCGAAGTTCGTGATACGTCTCTCCGTGTACCTCACGGTGGCGGCGGTATCGTTCATGATGTGAAAATCTTTACTCGTGAAGCTGGCGATGAATTATCACCAGGTGTCAACATGTTAGTTCGTGTCTATATCGTTCAAAAACGTAAAATTCACGAAGGAGATAAAATGGCGGGACGTCACGGAAATAAAGGGGTTGTTTCCCGTATTATGCCGGAAGAAGATATGCCATTCTTACCTGACGGAACACCTGTTGATATCATGTTGAACCCATTAGGGGTACCTTCTCGTATGAATATCGGACAAGTACTTGAATTACACTTAGGTATGGCTGCTCGCCAATTAGGTATTCATGTCGCAACACCTGTTTTCGATGGGGCAACCGATGAAGACGTTTGGGAAACTGTTCGTGAAGCTGGTATGGCTAGCGATGCTAAAACAGTTCTTTACGATGGACGTACAGGTGAACCATTTGATAACCGTATTTCCGTTGGTGTCATGTATATGATTAAATTAGCCCACATGGTTGATGACAAATTGCATGCTCGTTCAATCGGACCTTACTCTCTTGTTACGCAACAACCGTTGGGTGGTAAAGCTCAATTCGGTGGACAACGTTTCGGGGAAATGGAAGTTTGGGCACTGGAAGCTTACGGTGCTGCTTACACATTACAAGAAATCTTAACTTACAAATCTGATGACGTTGTCGGACGTGTGAAAACATACGAAGCCATCGTTAAAGGTGAACCAATTCCAAAACCAGGTGTGCCTGAATCATTCCGAGTATTAGTGAAAGAATTACAATCACTTGGTTTAGACATGCGTGTCTTGGACATTGAGGAAGCTGAGATTGAGTTACGCGATATGGACGATGACGATGATGATTTAATCACCGTTGACGCACTAACCAAATTTGCGGAACAACAATCAGCGAAACAGCTGGAAAAAGAAGCAGAATCAGTCGTGAAAGAAGAAGCACAAGACGTTGTTCAAGAAATTGAAACAGCCGAAGACAGAGACTAATTTGTCGCTACCACTCTGATGAGTTGATTCAACTGCGACTTTGTTGCAACTGCGCAAGCCATTACTTGTTCCAAGTGTCGTCAGACCTTCTTTCAAGTGATGCTTGCCATTTGCTAACAAGTTGCTGACTCAGCTTCTCTAAATAAGGAAATGGAGGGAATTCCTTTTGATCGATGTAAATAAATTCGAAAGTATGCAAATAGGGCTTGCTTCACCAGAAAAGATCAGAAGTTGGTCTTATGGGGAAGTTAAAAAACCCGAAACAATTAACTACCGTACATTAAAACCCGAACGTGAAGGGTTATTCTGTGAACGCATTTTTGGTCCAACCAAAGACTGGGAATGTGCTTGTGGTAAATATAAACGTATCCGTTATAAAGGTATTGTCTGTGACCGTTGTGGCGTTGAAGTCACTCGTTCAAAAGTACGTCGTGAACGTATGGGACATATTGAATTAGCCGCACCAGTTTCACATATCTGGTACTTTAAAGGAATTCCATCTCGGATGGGTCTTGTTTTAGACATGAGCCCTCGTGCATTGGAAGAAGTCATTTATTTTGCTTCATACGTTGTCATCGAACCGGGTGACACAACATTAGAGAAAAAACAATTGTTAACGGAACGCGAATATCGTGAAAAACGTGAACAATATGGCCAAGCCTTCAAAGCTGCTATGGGTGCCGAAGCCGTGAAACAATTATTAGATAACGTTGATTTAGATGGCGAAGTTGCGCAATTAAAAGAAGAATTGAAAACAGCTTCTGGTCAAAAACGGACACGTGCCATCCGTCGTTTAGACATCTTAGAAGCCTTCCGTGCCTCTGGTAACCAACCAAGCTGGATGGTAATGGATGTTATCCCAGTTATTCCACCAGATTTACGTCCGATGGTTCAATTGGAAGGTGGTCGTTTTGCAACAAGTGACTTAAACGACTTATACCGCCGTGTTATCAACCGTAACAACCGTCTAAAACGTTTATTAGACTTAAATGCGCCAAGCATCATCGTTCAAAACGAAAAACGGATGTTACAAGAAGCGGTCGATGCTTTAATCGATAATGGTCGTCGTGGCCGTCCAGTTACTGGACCAGGTAACCGTCCATTGAAATCTCTTTCTCACATGTTGAAAGGGAAACAAGGTCGTTTCCGTCAAAACTTACTAGGTAAACGTGTTGACTATTCTGGTCGTTCCGTAATCGTCGTTGGTCCGTTCTTAAAAATGTACCAATGTGGTTTACCAAAAGAAATGGCGATTGAATTATTCAAACCATTTGTAATGCGTGAATTAGTACAACGTGAAATTGCGACAAACATTAAAAATGCGAAACGTAAAATCGAACGTGGCGAAGATGAAGTTTGGGATATCTTAGAAGAAGTTATCCAAGAACACCCAGTTTTACTTAACCGGGCACCTACGTTGCATAGATTAGGGATCCAAGCTTTCGAACCTGTTCTTGTTGAAGGTCGTGCGATCCGTCTTCACCCATTAGTGTGTGAAGCCTATAATGCCGATTTCGATGGAGACCAAATGGCGGTTCACGTGCCTCTAAATGAAGAAGCACAAGCAGAAGCTCGTATGTTAATGCTTGCTGCCCAAAATATCTTGAACCCGAAAGATGGTAAACCAGTTGTTACACCATCTCAAGATATGGTCTTAGGTAACTACTACCTAACAATGGAAGAAGAAGGCCGTGAAGGGGAAGGCATGATCTTCCGCGACATGAACGAAGCTGTTTTAGCATGGCAAAATGGCTACGTACATTTACACTCACGGATTGGGGTTCAAACAACACTTTTAGGTGACAAACCATTTACTGATTGGCAAAAAGAACGAATCTTAATCACCACAGTTGGTAAGATCATCTTTAACGAAATCATGCCTGTTGAGTTCCCTTACTTGAACGAACCAACAGACTATAACTTAACTGTTCAAACACCAGATAAATACTTCGTAGAAGCTGGTACAGACATTCCTGCACACATTAAAGAGCAAGAATTAGTTTTACCATTCAAGAAGAAAAATCTTGGAAATATCATTGCTGAAGTCTTCAAGAGATTCCACATTACGGAAACCTCTAAAATGCTTGACCGCATGAAAGACTTAGGTTACAAACACTCAACTTATGCTGGGATGACGGTAGGGATTGCCGATATCATGGTTCTTCATGAAAAACAAGCAATCATTGATGCTGCCCACAAACAAGTTGAAACAATTACTAAACAATTCCGTCGTGGTTTAATTACTGATGACGAACGTTATGAACGTGTAATCGGCGTTTGGAACGGTGCCAAAGACGAAATCCAACAAAAACTGATCGAAAGTATGGAAGCTCGTAACCCAATCTTCATGATGTCTGACTCTGGAGCCCGTGGTAACATCTCCAACTTTACACAGTTAGCTGGTATGCGTGGTTTGATGGCCGCTCCGAATGGACGAATCATGGAATTACCAATCATCTCAAACTTCCGTGAAGGACTTTCTGTCTTAGAAATGTTTATCTCAACTCACGGGGCTCGTAAAGGGATGACCGATACGGCCTTGAAGACAGCCGATTCAGGTTACTTAACACGTCGTTTAGTTGACGTTGCCCAAGACGTAATCATTCGTGAAGACGACTGTGGCACTGACCGTGGTCTTGAAATCGAAGCAATTCGTGAAGGTAACGAAATTATCGAACCATTAGACGAACGTCTATTAGGTCGTTATACACGTAAATCAGTTGTTCATCCAGAAACTGGTGCAATCATCATTGGTGCGGATCAATTAATCACTGAAGATCTTGCCAGAGAAATCGTGGACGCTGGTATTGAAAAAGTAACCATCCGTTCTGTCTTTACATGTAACACAAAACATGGTGTATGTAAGCACTGTTACGGACGTAACTTGGCAACTGGTTCTGACGTTGAAGTCGGAGAAGCAGTTGGTACAATCGCCGCTCAATCTATCGGGGAACCTGGTACACAGTTAACCATGCGTACGTTCCATACCGGTGGGGTTGCCGGTGACGATATCACTCAAGGTTTACCTCGTATCCAAGAAATCTTTGAAGCACGTAATCCGAAAGGACAAGCAGTGATTACAGAAGTAACCGGTGAAGTTATCGATATTTCTGAAGATCCTGCCACACGTCAAAAAGAAGTAACCATCAAAGGAAAAACAGATACACGTACCTATACTGTCCCTTACACTGCACGTATGAAAGTTGCTGAAGGCGACATCATCCACCGTGGTGCACCGTTGACAGAAGGTTCAATCGATCCAAAACAATTATTACAAGTTCGTGATGTTTTATCTGTTGAAAACTACCTATTACGTGAAGTACAACGTGTTTACCGTATGCAAGGGGTAGAAATCGGCGACAAACATATCGAAGTAATGGTTCGTCAAATGTTACGTAAAATCCGCGTAATGGATCCAGGTGACACTGAAATCCTTCCAGGAACATTAATGGACATCGCAGAATTTAAAGACCGTAACTACGACACATTAGTTGCTGGTGGCGTCCCTGCTACTAGTCGTCCAGTCTTACTTGGTATTACCAAAGCGTCATTGGAAACAAACAGCTTCTTATCTGCTGCATCCTTCCAAGAAACAACACGCGTGTTAACAGATGCTGCTATCCGTGGCAAAAAAGATCCATTACTTGGATTGAAAGAAAATGTTATCATTGGTAAAATCATCCCAGCTGGTACTGGTATGGCTCGTTACCGTAACATGGAACCAAAAGAAGTTGGCGTAGCTAGCGAAAACGTTTATAGTATTTCAGACATTGAAGCACAAATGGCTGCTGAAGATGCGATGAAAAACATCAATAAATAAACCCTAAAAAGCCGTAAGGAGCATGCTCCTTACGGCTTTTTTTATTTGCTATAGCCAACTGATTGTGAGTAAGCCCAAACTTAAAAAGGGGACAAAGGGAAGTGTCTGTTCAACTGGATACCCCAAAAATTTACAGCTGTAGCCATAGATTAGGCCATAACTACTGGCAAAAAATAGTAGCATCAGCAACTGAGGTACCTGTAAAAAACAGCCCCACAAACCCAGTAACAAAAGATCCCCTCGTCCCATGGCTTCCGGAAAATAATGTAAGACGGCTTGGAAAAAACAAAAACAAAAAAGACCAGTCAGTAAGTAAAACGAATGCTGACCCGCAATTTTCAGCAAGCAAAGCACAAAAAAACTAGGATAAAGAATCTTCGGTTCAACCACTAAATACCAGTAATCAATCAAGGATAATGTGAAAGCGCTCGTCAGCCACCACCAGAGAATCAAAGCATCAATCGTCAGGCCAGCAAAAAAACAGCTTGCGGTTAACCCGCCCATGACAAGTTCTGCTAAAAGATAACACTTAGCTACTGGCTGTTGACACTTTCGACAACGAAAGCGCTGCAGCAAAATCGAAACAACTGGAATTAATTCATAGAGTTGTAGAGGCTGGTGGCAACCTTGACAGTGGGAAGGGGGCCACCACAAAGAACGCCCTACTGGTAAGCGCTCCGCCACTAAGCATAAAAAAGAACCGAAACAGGCACCAATCAAAAAGAGACTCAAGAAAAACATAGGTTACCTCCTTAAAAATAAACTACGCTTTTTTTAAACTTTTTCGTTTGACTAGACAAATCTTTTTTTGTTAGGAATAATAAAAGAAACAAGAAATGAGGGAATCAAATGGAAAAATTAGCGATTGGTGTCGACGTTGGCACCACGCAAGCCAAAGCAGTGGCTTTTCAAGCAAATGGCACAGTCGTAGCTTCTAGCTATGTGCGTTATCCATTAATTCAAGAGACTGAAGGAATGGCGGAGCAAGACCCAGAAACGCTGTTCCAAGCTGTGGTGAACTGTATTCGAACCGTCACACAACAAGTGAAGAATCAACCAATTGGGCTCATTTCTTTTGCTTCAGCGATGCATGGCTTAATTGCCATGGATGCGCAAGGACGCCCATTGACCCAAGTGATTACTTGGGCTGACACACGAGCATCTGATTATGCGGAAGCGTTAAAAGAAACGCCAGCGGCCCAATTGTTTTATCAATTGACAGGCATGCCAGTTCATCCAATGGCGCCTTTGTACAAGATTCGCTGGCTGCAGGAAAATCAGCCAGCCGTTGCGCAGAGCGCGGCCAAGTTTATTGGGATTAAGGACTACATTTTTTACCGTTTCTTTAGCGAATACTGGACAGATTATAGTAGTGCTTCAGGAATGGGTTTATTTAATATTCACACGCGACAATGGGAATCGTCGATTTTAGCGTATTTATCTATTGAGGAGGAACAGTTGCCAAAAGTTGCCCCGTCAACGTTCATTTTTCCAGCATTAGCGCCTTCTTGGCAAGAGATGCTTGGTGTTGAGGAGGAAACGGTTTTAGTTCTTGGTGGCGCGGATGGTCCATTGTCTAATTTAGGTTTGGGAGCGCTAGGAATGGGTGTAGCGACTTTGACCGTTGGTACGAGCGGCGCACTTCGGTATATTGTCGAGGAACCTTTTTTGCATCCGCAAGGTGACACGTTTTGTTTTGCTCTAGATGAACAGCACTGGGTGATTGGTGGCGCAAGTAGTAATGGTGCAGTTGCGTTAGATTGGGCGAGCCAAACGATTTTTGCAGAAGAACGTCAGCAAGCTCTCCAAAACGGGACCAATCTCTATGACCCAATTATGGCCAAAATTGCAACCGTGCCAGCCGGGGCAAATGGCTTACTGTTTCATCCTTATTTGCTTGGTGAACGAGCGCCGTTGTGGAATGCAGAGGCGAGCGCAAGTTTTATTGGCTTGCGCAAAAATCACCATGCCGGACATTTAGCTCGAGCGGTGGTGGAAGGCATCTGTTTCAATTTAAAAACCATTTTAGAAGATTTGAAACAACTCGGTGGACCCGTTCAGGAGATTCGAGCGACAGGCGGCTTTGCTGATTCCCCTGTGTTCCGTCAAATCATGGCTGATGTGCTGGGAGAAACGTTATCGTTCACTGATAGCACCGAAGCTTCGGCATTAGGCGCTGTTTTGCTAGGTTGGCAAGGCTTAGGGCAGTTACCAAATTTACAAGCAGCGGCGCAACAGGTGCTGATTCATGAAACGGTCACGCCACGGGCGGATCAATTGCTAGTTTATCAAGAACTGTATCCTGTTTTTCAAGAAACCCAACAAGTTTTAGCACAAAGTTATCAAAAATTAGCAGAATTCCGCAAATAATTGATAGTAAATAGCTTTGACAAATGGCTGAGAAGTTGCTTAACTAGAAGAGAGACAAAGACTTGAGGAAATGAGGATGAGGAATGAAGAAGCAGCTACTACCACTATTTCTGTTATTCATTGGGGCGTTAGCAAGCTGCAGTGCACCGTCTCGTTCCGGCGAAAAAGTAGCGCAACAGTTGGTAGATTACTTTATTTATCAAGAAAAGCCAGCGACATTCTCTCAAACTTTTCGTGAACCGAAAGTCTTGGCGGAGCATTTGCAGACGAGCCGTCAACAGTTCCAGAAGCAATTTTTCAATAGCTTAAAAGAAATGAACGCTGAAGTCACCGAGACCGAAGCCCAGAAGCTTAGCGCAGAATTACTGGCTCAAGTGAAGAAAAAAGCGTCATATCAACTAGTAGCCACGAAAGAATTGAATGGGCAAGCGACAATCACTTTTCAGATTAAGGGCTTAGATTTTGTGACGGCGATTGAAGATACAACCACTGCTCTTCTTCAGCAAACGCAACAGGCGACACAAGCGCTAGACATGCAGCACACGTTAGCCATTTTAAAAAAAGAAATCCAACAAATCAATGTCAGCCATGAGCCAGTTGAACTGCCATTAACGGTTAAGCAAGTAGAAGGGCAATGGTACTTGCCGGCAGCGGAGCAACTGAGACTGAATCAGTTTTTTTTAGCTTTCGTCACAGGAAAAGAAGATACTGACCAGTTGACGGAGGCACTCGACACGATCCTCACTCAAGCGGAACAAAAAGTCGTCACTGCGGATGAAAAAACAGCGATTTCAGGAAATTAATTAGATTCTTAATTATAATTATTATAATTTGATAATAATTTTAAAAAAGAAAGGTTTTCAGTGTACTTTTTTCACAATTCATATTACACTAAGAGTGTAGAAATAATATTTAGGAGGATGACAAAGAATGAAATTTGAAAAAACAAAAGAAATTTTGAACCAACTCGTTGCAGATTTAAGCCAATTTTCCGTGGTAATTCATCAAACACATTGGTATATGCGTGGACCTGAATTTTTAACACTTCACCCACAAATGGATGAATACATGGATCAAATCAATGAGCAATTAGATGTTGTTTCAGAACGTTTAATCACATTGGACGGCTCTCCATTCTCAACATTGCGTGAATTCGCAGAAAATACAAAAATTGAAGATGAAATTGGTAACTGGGACCGCACCATTCCAGAACGTATGGAAAAATTAGTAGCAGGCTACCGTTACTTAGCAGACCTTTACGCAAAAGGAATCGAAGTTTCTGGTGAAGAAGGCGACGACTGCACACAAGACATTTTCATCGCAAACAAAACAGACATCGAAAAAAATATTTGGATGTTACAAGCCAAACTTGGCAAAGCGCCTGGTATTGACGCATAATTTAAAACAACTCCCAAAGCCGCTGACGTTGACGTTGGCGGTTTTTTTCTGTTTAAAAGGCACAAAAAAATAAGTGAAAATCTATTTTCTGAAAGCGCAGAAAAACATTGACTTTATCAGTGATTGAAGGTAAAATATTAAATGGTATTGTTTGCCCCACAATGAGCCCCGGAAACTCAAGTGTATGTCAAACATCGAAAACAAAATTGGAGGAAAGAAACGTGCGTACAACATATATGGCCAAAGCTGGCGAAGTAGAACGTAAATGGTACGTAGTAGATGCAACAGATGTTCCTTTAGGACGTCTATCAGCAGTTGTTGCTTCTGTACTACGTGGTAAAAATAAACCAACATTCACACCACATGTGGATACTGGAGATTTCGTAATCGTAATTAACGCTGATAAAGTAAAATTAACAGGTAAAAAAGCTACAGACAAAATTTACTACCGTCACTCAATGTATCCTGGAGGATTAAAATCAGTGACTGCTGGTGAATTACGCGACAAAAACTCTCGCCGTCTTATCGAAACTTCTGTAAAAGGTATGCTACCTAAAAACACTTTAGGACGTAAACAATTTACTAAATTGAACGTATACGGTGGAGCTGAGCATCCACATGCTGCACAACAACCAGAAGTATTAGATATCACGAACTTAATTTAAGGAGGGAAATTCATTGGCACAAGTACAATATAGCGGCACAGGCCGTCGTAAAAATGCAGTTGCCCGCGTACGCTTAGTACCAGGTACTGGTAAAATTACTGTAAACAAAAAAGACGTAGAAGAATATATTCCACATGCTGACTTGCGTGAAGTTATCAACCAACCATTTGGCGTAACTGAAACAAAAGGCGCTTACGATGTAATCGTAAACGTAAACGGTGGTGGCTATGCTGGACAATCAGGAGCTATCCGTCACGGAATCGCTCGTGCATTGTTACAAGTAGATCCTGACTTCCGTTCTGCTTTAAAACGCGCTGGGTTACTTACTCGTGACGCACGTATGGTTGAACGTAAAAAACCAGGGTTAAAAAAGGCAAGAAAAGCAAGTCAATTTTCAAAACGTTAATCCTTATTATATCAAGGATTTCAAGGCATCATCCGTTTGGATGGTGTCTTTTTTTAGTTGAATTTCTTGAAAATTGGGTCTATTTTACAGACCCTTTTCTATGTAAACTATTTTTCAGACTTGGAAAAATTTGTTATTTTTAAATTTTATTTAATTCTAATATTTACTATGTTTTTAGCAATGTTAGGGAATGTGACTGCGTAAATTTGTTATACAATAATGGATTTTGATTTTGGGACGTAAAACATGGTGTTTTATGTGTCTTACGTTTGTTTAATATGTATAGAAAGCCTTTAATAGGTGAATAGAAAATTTATTTTTGTTGAACTAAAAAAGAAGCTAATTCGTATGAACTAGCTTCTTAGCTATCTAAGTATAAAGCAAGTTTATTTGCAGTTTCTCTTTTAGCTTTGGTTGTGACATGAGTATAAATCTTTAAAGTTATATCACTATTAGCGTGTCCTAATCGGTCTTGAACTTCTTTGAGCGTTGCTCCTGCCTCGAATAACAATGAACAATGAGTGTGTCTAAAACCATGGATTGTGATTTCTCGTATTTCTTTATTTTCTTTAACAACAGTTTTCATACAACGATTCAAATAGTCGGGGTCAAATGGTTGGTCTTTTTCATGTTTTAATGGAATGTCTCTTGTGAACACTAAATGGTTGTCTTTAACATTAATATAGCGTGCCTGTTGTTTCTCTTTCCAAGTTTTTAAAATATTATAAGTGGAAGGGTCAATGCTTATGACTCTATTGCTATTTTCATTTTTAGTATCAGATACATAAGCAACACGTTTAATCATTGTCATTGATTTATTTACAACGATGCTATCATGACGTATATCCGACCATCTTAAAGCCATTAATTCACCTTTTCGGATTCCAGTGAAAGCTAATAAACGAAAAGCCGTAAACCACATATAATCATAATTTTGTTCTAATGTGGTCAAAAATTTATTTAATTCATCTTTATCGTAGTAATTTTCAGTATTACTGCTTGTTAATTCGACAGTATTAGCAATATTCATTCGAGATTTATTTATCTTTGGCATTGTGCATAGTCGCATAGGATTTTTTTGAATTAAATCCTTTTTAATTGCTAAATCTAAGACTTGTTGAGTATATCCTTTTAACGATTTAAACCTATCATATTCTTTTGCCCATTTATTCAGTGTCAGTTGGCAAAACTCTGTGGTTATCTCATCAACGTATTTTTTTCCGAAAATGGGCAGTATTTTTAATCTAAATAAATCAATTGTTCGATGATATGTGACCAATCGGACTGAATCTTTGTAATCGATTATCCATTCGTTATACATATCTTGGAATGAAATCTGAATGTATTTTTGTTCAGATTCTATTTTCCCTTCAATTTCTGCTAATTTTTCTAATGCTTGTTTTTTTGTTGAAAATCCAGACTTTTTAATATATTTTTGTTTTCCATTATAATCTAAGCCAAGGAAAATTCTAAATTTATAAGCAGTTTCTCCATTTTTCTTGATATATTTTTCTACTCTAGCCAATATAATCGCTCCAATTCTTCAGAAGTGTGCAGCGATTATACCTCGCTTTAGAGTAGATATCGAGGATGTTCTACAAATTTGCCCTCCGTCATTTATGATGCTATAAAGGTCCTTGAAATGGATACTTTTTACATTTCTATCCATCACGAATCCTATTCTATCAATACCTAAGATTGTGATTTAGCAAAGATGGATAGATTTATATTATGAGAGATAGAAAGTATCCATAAAATAAGCATTTATGGAGGGAAAATATGGTACAAAAAAATATTAATGTGAAAGCAATTAAAGATAAAGAGGTATTGAATAAATTTGCCACAGAATTGTTGAAAAACAAACATGGACAAAGAGATTATACAATTTTCGTGTTTGGGATTTTTACAGGATTAAGAATATCAGATATATTGAATCTGAAAGTTGATGATGTGAAAGGGAAATTAAAAACTGATATTGTAGAGAAAAAAACAGGAAAAAAGAGAACACTTAATTTAATGCAATTGACCAATCAAATCATTAAATACCTAAACGAGGAACACGATGGAGAAAGTAAGTGGTTATTTCCGTCTCCTAGGAATAATATGAAACCTTTAGCTACCCATCAGTATTATAAAATTATGCAAAAGACTGCTGAATCGCTCGGTCTAGATTATATCGGAACGCATAGCTTGCGAAAAACATTTGGCTATACTTATTATAAGAAAACGAAAGATTTATCAAGCTTAATGAAGATTCTGAACCATAGTTCTCAAAGTGTAACTCTTCGATACATAGGAATTGAAGAAGAAGAACTTCAATCTAGTTTAGATAATTTTAATCCTTTTCAATAATATCTAGGGTGGCTTTTAAGGTATCTAGGTAAGGATAATTCTGTAGTAGGGGTATATTTTTTAGGTCTGACTACTTGTAGTCAATATAATTCTATGATATTATGTAAGTAGTTAATAGAGGTTACAGAGCCTACCAAAACTGTTTTAATAGAGGTTACAGAGCCTACCAAAACTGTTTTAATAGAGGTTACAGAGCCTACCAAAACTGTTTTAATAGAGGTTACAGAGCCTACCAAAACTGTTTTAATAGTTAGACCTACAATTTCGTAGGTCTATTTTTATAGGGAGAATATAAGTATGTTGGAATGGATTAAAGTTGATAAAAACTATTTGGATTTTTTAAGAGTAGAAGAACCAAGAATTCCAAATTCTGAATACTATGATGTAAGAGGGAGGAAACTACTGAAGCCGTTTTTTTCTCCACTGTTTGAATTGGATAATTTAGTCTATGTTACTCAAGTATCTCATCCACAAGAAAGACATTTACGATTGCGTAACAGTGCTGACTTTATAAAGGTTTTTAAACCAGATAATGAAAAAACTGGTGGTGTAGGTGATTTATATTGTGTCATCAATTTAAATTATATGTTTCCAGTACCTAAAGAATTAATTGAAAAAATTGAAAACTCTAAAATGGATACGTATAGAGATTTTGATAGTGAGATTGAAAAATCTAGATATATAGATTTATTAAATAAGCAAATAGAAAAAATTAGAGAATTAAGAATTGAAGAAATGGCAATAAAATTATATGAACGAAAATACCAATTTCCTGATGATAGAGTATCTGCTAGATGTTTGGATTTTAAAAATTTAGAAACTATAGCAAAAACTTACTTAGAAAATAGTAGTAAAAATCATGAAAGCACAATCAATTAAGACTGTGCTTCTTTTTTTGCTTTCTTTTTAGCTATTGTATTATATTGTTTTCTATTTTCACTGCTTTTTATATAGAGTGTTTCTAATGCCTTATATTCTTCTTTGTCATTTGAAAAAGTCAGTTGTTTAGAAGACTTAAAATGATTAGCCAAGTAAAAAATGAATTCAAATAGACTGTCGATTTGATATAAATTCCATTGTTGCTGGTCATTTTTCGTATAGAAAAAGAAACTATCGTAACTTTGAATATAGATTAAGATATCATCTCTTATAAATGTGGTGTTGTTCTTCACTCGATACCTACTAAAATCTTTCAATCTCTTTTTGATAGCAGGTAATTGTTGCATGGTAGGAATTGCAATAATATCTAAAGAATCTAAAGATTTAGTATAAATTAGTTGATTCTCATCATAAATACTCGAAAATTGAATAGGTATTTCAACATGATGGTAATTGATAAAATTTGAAAATAATTCTTTGTTTTCGTTAGATATGCATTGCTGAAATAATTGAAAAGCTTGGGGTTTTTGACTAAAATTTTTATGCGTATATATTTTCTTTACAGCACTGTGAAATGAAGCCTTCACTTGTTTTTGCTGATTCGTAGTGATTGATACGCTACTTGTTCTGAAGCCTAATGTTAACATTTTTTGTAAGGCATCAGCTTGTAAATCTAACTCTTTTAAATTGGCTAAATCAAACTTTTTAGCGTAATAGAAGTGTTTAGATAGCTTCCTTTTAGAAATCCATTTATGCTTTTCAAGTGTTTTTAAACGAGCTTCTAGGCTAGTTCTGTTGCATTGTAGTAGTTTTTCCAAGGTAGATTCATAAATTCCGTTAGACGCAATAATTAGTTGTAGTAATTCTTCGTTACTGATAGCTCTTTTGTTGACAATATATTTTTTCAAGTCCACTCCCTCCAATGATTTTTTTTGTTTATTTTCTTTGATTGATTGTTTTCAAAACTATCCATCAACATATCTTATTCTCGTAAGTATCCATTCCATTCATACACTCATTTCAGTAGTCTTGTCCAAGTGACATAGTTAAAAAATTTTTCATGAAGCTGCTGTTTAAAAAAATTCACGGAGGTTTCCATTGAATTTTTCAAAAATTCCTTCAAAAATGATAGAGTTTTAAAAAAGTTCTCGCAAAAGTTCGCAAATAGTTCTCATCTAGGAACTCTAAAATTATCTTTATGCAGGGTTTATGAAGGGATTATGAAGGGTAGGAAGATTGGAGATGAAGGGGTTATGGAGGGGTCTATTTTCTAATAAAAAATAGTTACTTCTCGTAAGTATCCATCTCGTGACTATCCTTTTTCACTACTCCCATAAAAAATTATAGCATCAAAAAATAGAGAGTGGAAATTTGAATGTTGTGTGTAAAATTTGTTGACAATGAAAAGGTAGGGAATAGAAAAAAACATCAGGAGTTATTCCTGACGGTTTGATTTAATAATAAATAACTTCTTTCAAACTACTTTCATATGGTTTTATTTGACTTTCTAACTCTTTAGGGGCTTTCACTGTTAGTTGTTTTCTAGGGGCTGTCGCAATATATTGAATATCAGAAATAGGAGTTGTATTTGTTAAAACTAATTCTTCTAATGCAGAATTTTGAAAAGCACCATATCCAAATTTATTAAATTCTTTACCTAATGTTAATTTTTTAACTGTTTTATTATCACTTAAAAAATATTGAACTCCTAAATTAGTTACTTTAGTTTGACTTAAATCTAATTATACAAGGTTCGGAGTATCATTAGTCACTGATGTAACTGTAGTTAAATTAGTATTTCCTACTATTTTTTCAACCCCTTTAAATTTTCCTCGTAAATTTATAAAGTCTATGGTTACTAAATCTTTCTCTCTAATGGTATTAGGTAAAGTAATGGTTTTGAAATTCTTCTTAATACTGCCATCAGAATTGTATGCCTTTGAATTTAAACCAACAACACTATCGCCATTTAGATTTGAGTAAATTAAATATTTTTGGTTAGTAATACCTGTTAAGTTTTCATCAGCCTGTTCTAAACTATCCGTAAATATTCCTGATAAACTAGGTTTTAAAGTATCTCTAAATAGTAAATAGCTAATACCTACAAAAATACCAAAAATAATAATTGCGATAACTACGAATAGTCCTTGACTTGTTCCATTTGTCATTATCCATGACCTCCTTTTGGATTGTTATTTAATTTGGTGCATATTATAGCAAGTACCTTTTAGAAATCAATTTTATAGCACATGAATATTTCTTTAATAAAGCATTTTTGGTAGAAAAATAAAGTGTTTAAAGAGAAATAATAGAAAAGTAAAGGGGGATTGATTTTCTGGACAATTGTTATTTTTGATGTAATAATAAATGTACCTTGACGAATTATCATTGTCATATAAATAGATTCAATAATAGATAATTGTATTCCTTCTATATGATAGAAAAGTCCTAATTTGCTCTAGTATCCATTTTTTTATGTGATACTAGGGTGTTTTTGTATAGAAAAGAAGCGATTAAACTAAAGAAAGAAGGGAGGTTTTGCAGGATGACAAATAAAGTCATTGGATATATCAGAACAAGCACTAGTTCACAAGATTTAGGATTAGAAGTCCAGAAAAAGGCGTTAGAGCGGTATAAACCAGATATTATTTATTCTGAAAAAGTAAGTGGAAGAAAAGAGAAGCGAACAGAGCTTGAAAAAGCGTTAGAAAATTTAGATACAGGAGATACTTTACTTATCTATAATTTAGCTCGTTTAAGTAGGTCTAGTAAGCAGTTAGTGAACTTAATGTCAGAATTAAATGCGAAAAGAATTCATCTAAAAAGTATTCAAGAGAGTGTAGATACGAAAACAGCCACAGGAAGGTTATTCTTCACCGTTTTAGCTGCTATTGCAGAATTTGAAGCAGAAAATATCAGTATCCGAACAAAAGAAGCATTGGCGAATTCAAACAAGAAACTTGGGAGACCTAAAGTTAAAAATAACACGAAAAAGAAAGTTTTGAAGCTATATCAGAATAAAGAATTATCACTAAATGAAATCGCTAAAAAATGTGGTGTTAGTGTAAAAACAGTCTATAATTTGGCTAGAAGTGAAGGTTTATCAAGAAAATAGTACTTGCTATTTTAATGGACAAACGATAAAATTTAGTAGTATAACATAGCATTTCATCGGTACAAATCCAAGGTTTTTTACCGATAATTTATTAAAAAAATAACTGACAGACAAAGACGAGTGTATCAATGTTTTAAAGATTGATAGATTGGTCTTTTTTTATGCAGAAAAAACCTTGGATTTTTACGTCATTAAAAAGCTAGAAAGGATTGAAAAAATGGCACTTAAAGGTGGACGTATTTTTCAAGAAATGATAGAAGTACCTGACGAGAGGGAAAAAGGGTGTGGATGCATTGGTTGGCTAGTATTATTAGTGATTGCTATAACAATTCTAATACATGTATTAGATTTTGTTTTCCAACACTTGTTTATTTCCTTTTTGTTTATTGTGGGAGTAGTATTTGTGATTAGTTTATTTAATAAAAAGTAACAGAAGGGGTGAATAAAATGAAACAATGGGTAAAAATGGCAAGTCTTGGCTTGTTATCCTTGAGTATGTTAGGTGCGTGTGGGAAAGTGCAAGATACTAAGGACAGTAAAGAAGTTCAATCATCCACAGTAGAATCAACACCCCATACTAAAGAAAAAGAATCAATTATTCAATCAAAAACAGCGACAGATTACGATACGATTTATGTTCAAAATGGTTTAGTTATTGCACAAACTGGGGATTACAGTTCATATAATTGGACAATTTATGATACATCATTAAATGAAAAAAATTCTATTTTAAATGCTGATAAGAAACGAGATGAACTGGCACATTCATTGAAAACTGAAATGGATGTAATTTTAGGAAAAGAAGTTCCAATAGAAGATGAGAATGAAATATTATCTACTTATTTAGATGAAAATGGTGATTTGAAAGGGATTCGGTTAGGAGAACGAACAGTTGATAATCCTGCATCTCTTAATACACTAACTTCTGGAAAATATGGAATAATTCCCTATCGTTTTTCTTCAAGAGTTACTGTTGATTATTTAGCAAATGATTATAGAGAAAAAGGGTTTTATACGGCTTATGGTAGTATGTCAGGCGATATAAATAAAAATGGCTATTTCACACTTCTTGAACAAATGAATGATAGCAAGACAGTTAATGACACTTCTGTTCAGATTTATGATGCAAAATTGAAAGATAGTGGTGATAACAGTAGTGGTGAAAAAGATATAGCCACTAAAACAATCAATACAGTCAAATTAGATACAGCAACAAATATAAACGATAAAAATCGTCTATTTATCAGACAGTATACAACTGGCTTAGTTGATGACCCTGCGATTTGGACATTTTATGATTTAGATTCTGATACAAGTTACAATTATCCATCAAATATAGAAATTGTTAAATTTGTTGACTATGGGATTGAGAAACCAATTGGGGATGGTGAATTTTTAGGAGATATTGGTGAAGCAGAAAACTATGTTTTTGAAGATTTAAATGAAAAAGTAACACCTGATGGCTCGACCCCATCTAATATTGATTTTACACCAAGAAAAAAAGGGATTATTTCATCCGATGGAACAGTAATAAAAGAACCGTTTGCCTTTGAAATTAAGAAACCGAACATCAATGGAATTGCTCCTTATAAATTAGAAAAAGATGGGCAATATGGTTTGATTAATGTAAATACTGGTGAAATTATCAAAGAACCATTTGCCCATACTATTCAGCAATATAACGACAATGGATTATCAGCAATGACAGAATCTGAAGATGGGAAGTATAGCATTATTGATGAAAAAGGGAATGTGTTAGAAGAAACAGAATATATTTATATATCCCCCCTAACAAATGACAATCTAGCCAGTTATCGAGAAAAGGCAAATGAAAGTTTAGGTGTGTTGAAAGTAAATGGATAAATTTGTTCAGAAAAAATATGTCCTTCATAAAGTGAAAAGGACTTTCTATAAATCAAATGTGACGATTTCACAGATAGTCGTAAATAGTATAGCCAATGAATTGTATAAAGAATTTGCTAAGTGTTCAGAAAAAGAACAGGAATATTTATTGGATTCTGATGAAATAGTAAAATTACTCTGGGATAAACATATGGCTACTAAAGAAAAAGAATTATTAAAAGAGATATGATTTTATTCATGTCTCTTTTTTAGTGGAAATTATCATCAAAAATCATTAAGATTCTTCCAGTATTTTAAAGTAAAGATGAATATTGTTTTACATAGTTATCACAATGTGTTACAATGTGAATGTAAAGAGGTGATAGAAAATGGCTAATATTAATATTAGAGTTGATGAAGAAATAAAAGAACAGTCAAAAGATGTATTTGAAGCATTAGGAATGGATTTATCAACAGGCATCAAGATTTATTTGAAACAAGTGATTGCTCAAAATGCCATCCCTTTTGATTTAGCTACGAATAATCTTGAAATTGCTTTGAATGAGAAAAGACGTGGATTAGGTGTTCGATTTGATAATGCAGAAAGTTTGATAGAGGATTTAGGACTAGATGACTAGACAAGCAGAATATTTACCCCAATTCAAACGAGATGTTAAGCGTTTAAAAAAGAAACATTACGATATGAAAAAGTTATCAGAAGTGATTCGGTTAATTGAAAAAGATGACACAGAAACCTTAAAAAGAGTTTACAATGACCATTCATTGAGTGGTTCCCATCAAGGATTAAGAGAATTGCATATTGAAGGTGGAAATTGGCTCTTGGTTTATGAAGTAAATGATATAGAAATGATATTTTATTTGCTTGCTACTGGAAGTCATGATGATGTTTTTAGAAGAACTTTAAAATAAATTCATTGAAGAGGTATGAGTAAATCATGCCTCTTTTTATCTTCAAATTTTTGTAAAAATACACTTAAAAAATGACCCTCGAAAAAGTCAACAAAATCAAGGGTTTTCTCTTTGTTGACAAAATCAATAGATTATTGTTATATCAACGTTTTAAAGCACTATTTTTGAAAAAACACCTCTCAAACGACACGAAAAAATTTTTGTGGGTAATTCTACGCTTAAATGAATCTGAGAGGTGTTTTTTTAGTATGTAGACAAATATATTATTTGAATAAACCTTGATATATCAAGGTTATTAAGTTCTTTTTATCTATTAAAAAAAGTCGTAGAAAAATGGGTTGTTATAAAAGACGATTTTTAATAAACATACACTAATTATTTTTTGTTGTCTGAATAGAATATTTACTCTTTACTTCAGTTTCAAATGATGGTAAGGTCCAGCTGTGATTAGATAACTAATAATTATATAAGGAGATAATAAATATGAGAAATAATAAATTGACAGAGGAAACGATTGTAAGACAAGAAAAAGTAAAAGGACAGTTAGATACTTTAGAAGGATATTATGGAGTGAAGATGACTAGTGTAGCTAAAGCTGTTGGGATTCACTATCAAAATTTACATAATTTCAGAAAAGGACAACGAACGATAAGTGAAGAAAAATTAAGTGGATTAGAGGAACTATTACAGTTCAAATATGGTAAATTATTCGAGGAGGAGTTATAAGAATGAAAATTGAATTGTGTATGGAAGATATTCAAAGAAGGAGTAAACCTAATCCTAATGAAATCAGATTGATTCAAAATACTTTATATAAAAAAATAAAGAAAAAAGAAATTGAAAATATTGCTGAAAGTATTGCTAATCAAGGGAAAACAAGTATGTTAGCAACGTATTTTGAAACAGAAGAATTCTCTGAACGTATTCATTCGATTAATTTTAAACAGCAACAACTGATTATGCTTGATTTTGATAATTCTAAAGTAGATATAGAAAAATACGGTATAACCACTTATGACTATGTAAGAAATCATGACTTTATTAAACAAAATGCTTGTTTCATGTATCGAACCTTCTCTGATAAAGAAGCAATAGTTGATAAATTTAGAGTAGTTTTTGTGTTGAATGAATCAGTAAAAGATTATTTACTGATTGGGAATATCTATACTAAATTATTTCGTTTATTCCCATCTGCTGATAGAAAATGTTCCAATCCTAACCGTTTATTTTTTGGAAGTAATCGAGGATATGAAGAAGTTCATTTTTCCAATCTTTTAAATGTAAAACAGTTTACAAGTGATATTGTTCCAACGAAAAAAATAATAAATAAAATAGTAAAATCAGAAATTTCTAACGAACAATATGAAATTCAAGATAGAAAGCTGGTTTGGCAATTGATTAAAGAAAATACGCAAGAATCTATTGATGAAGCAAGAGCCATCATCCTAGATAAATTTGATTCAGAAATTTCTAAGGTTTATCCTTCTTACACAAATGCACGAGTGATACTAAGGCAAACAATTGATATGAGAGAGTTTTTAGAACTACCTAAATCAGAACCGTTTCATGATATTTTAGAAAAAGATGAAAATCCAAGTGCAAGTGTAATAAAATGGGAAGATGGCACTCAAATTTACCATCGGTTTAATAAGGATTCTTTTGCCAATTTAGATATTTTGCGAGTAATTTCTAAACTGTTAAATCTAACAGGGTATGAAGGAAGTTGTAAATCCATCGATTTATTACTATATTTAACTGGAAGTAGTTTGGATAGAACTTCTGAATCAGCAGAACAAATTGATAAAATTCATTTTTTTAGAAAAGTATTGAAGAGTGAAAAATTAGCTGTTGAATACCCTAAATTTAGAAAGTTTTTAGGAAGTGATTTGAATATATCTATCGCATTGTTGGATATGCTTTCAGAGTATATGTATGAAGATTTTAAAACAGGGGAAGTTCGACACTTACTATGCCTAACAAGTGAAAATATTGCAAAAGAAATAAATATTGTTCTGGGAACAAGGTATGATAGTAAAAGAATACAAAGAGTAATTAACAAACTGGCGATTACAGAAAATATTGAAAAGCTAGAAGAATCACAAATACCTACTGAATTATTTGAAAAATACACAGAAAATTCTTATGAAAAAATAACTCGCAATAAATATCATCATACAAATTTTATAGAGTTTAAAAATGCTGACATAGAAAAATCGGAGAACATATCTAAAGAATTATATGATAATAATTACACGTTGAGTGCTTTGAATTTTGAAGGAATTGCTAGAATTCTGGGAAAAGATATTGCTAGTAATGTATTTAAGCAAAGAGAAACCACTGTAGTATCTAAGAAAATTAAAGTAGATGAAAATTTATTATCCGAATCAAAAAAGGAAAATGAGTTGAAAATAGCTAAATTCATTTTAAGAAAAATAGAAACCCAGGGCTATGTAGCTGAAAGAGATATAATTTTTTATGTTTATAAATATCTATTAAAGAAAAAAACAAAGAAAGATGCTGAATATTTGGTAAAACAATGTCGTGCGAATATCTGTAAAGACTATGATTTAGAGCTTATCAGAGTAACAAATAGTATTCGAGACAGTTATAAAATATCTAATGAAATTAAGAGTAGAAGTATCATATACGTGAAGAATTAGTAATTATTGAAGAGATTGTATAAGTTATACCCTATTTTTATTGAATTGTAACTTTCATTCGATTTCTTCAATAAAACTAGGGGTAAATCATAACTTTTACAATCATACCTCAAAGAACTTATTATTTATTTATTCTTATTTGAGGTATGATTATAAAACCTAATAAGTTTTACCAGAAAAACTGGGTTTTCTTCATGAAAGTTCCAATTCAATATTAATGGTGTATATCATGTAGGTTTTATAATCATACATACTGATTGAGTATTAGCAAAGCTTCGCTTTGCTTACTTATAATAGGAATATTGAAATTTAAAAAGAGGATATTTTCTTTTCTTGTTTTTAGGTAGTAGCAAGTCTTTGACTTGCTTATTAAATAGAGATTCTTAGGTTTAGTAAAATAGCTAAAATTTGCTGCCTAGAATAATTTCTGAGGACTTTATTTTATGTTGAAATGAGTAAAAGGTAGGTTTTATCATAATTAGATAAATAAAAAAGACATAAAAAATGTCTTTTAAATATTATTATAGTATTTACAGTTTAACTCTAATACTTTAAATTTACAACAATTGATATATTGAGGATGAGTTTCATCAGTACCAAAAGAATATACTTCTAAAGCTTTTGCATATATTTCGTTTGCATGTGTTCTACAATAACGTAATTCTTTAGATAAAAGAGCCACATAGTTAGTATCAGTTTCTTCAGAAAAATCCTTTATTTTGATTACTTCATCTAAAACTGGAATCATAAAACAGAACCGTAAACTAGCAATAACACGATTATTTCTTGTTCTATCTCTTATAAGCAGGTTGGTTGCTTGTCGTTTATTAAAACTAGATAATGGAACTAAATACTTTAAATCATTAATTATTAATACTACGCCGCAATATAATTTATCATGTGTATCATAATCATGATTCGGTATTTTATCATCATATTGTTTTAAAAAATCAATGTAGGTAGGTTCTATTTCAAAAAGTTGTAATCTATCCATTTCATCCTCGCAAAAAATAAAGTACTAAGCATAAACTTAGTACTTAAGAATTAAGTCGGTTTTGATGAGTCCGTAAACTCGAATTAAGTCGGTTTTTAAAGTCCGTAAACTTGTAGTACCTTTACTACAAATTCATTGTAACGAGAACTTGTAATTTTGTCAAGATTTTAAAACATTAAATTCAGTAGATTAAAAAAAGATAGCTAGTATTCGTCCACAGTATAATAAGGTTAGGGCAGATATTATCAATAAATATTCTTTAAAAAGAACAAAGTTAACTAAGGGATTACATCAAGAACTAGGAGTAACAGAACAGTATTCTTCTAGGATAATAATTTATAAGTAATAAATGAAGTATAAAAATTGCGTATTGAACTAAGAAAATCCTTATCGTTTACCTCTAGAAATATTGGGAAAATTGATAGAAATCAGGGGGAAACTATCTGTTTTCACACATATAAATACGCAACAACTTATTTACATTAAATAATAGTGTAATGTAAATAGCTGTAAAACATTGATATATCAATATTTATCTTTTAGTGCCAGCGAGATTTCATCTTGCTTACTTAATTGATGTTCCTAGGTTCGGTAAAATAGCTAAAATTTACTCTTTATCAGTGATTAGGTATTTATATATAACGAAATTCTATATTTATCTTTTTTTATTTATTAAATGAAAGTACTTAGACAATCTATAAGAACCTCTATCTAACAACAATATACATAATATTATATAAAATGAATTGATGAAGTTTTTAGATAATAAAATAACTCTAAATGTGTTTTAAACAGCATATATTCTCTCTAGAGAGTGTTAGAAATTGTTTTCGATAAATTATACATAAAAATTTAAAACGTCTTAGAACGCAAAATAAGCAGCATAGAATCGATTGTAGGAATCTGTAAAATAATTTTGAACTTTTAAATAGTAAAATGACTTTGTGTATATTATTTTAAATCATAATCTGACGGCAAGATAAAAATTTTACTTGTACCAGTTTTAGAATTTGAAAAACTATATGTAAACATTGATATATAAACGTTTAAGTATAGTTTAGGAAAATCTTCAATACAAAAAACACCTTTCAGACAACAATAAGTGTATAATTCCCCATAAAATTTTTTTCGTTGCATCTGACAGGTGTTTTTTGAAAAATAGTGCTTTAAAACGTTGATATAACAACAATCTGTTGATTTTGTCAACAAGTAGAAAAACCTTGGTTTTATTGATTTTTTTGAGGGTCATTTTTTAAGTGGTTTTTATCTAAAATTTAGAGATAAAAATATTTATCATACCTGATGGAGATGAAACATTAAGACTATTTTTTCTTTAAATTAATTATACAAAGAAATATTTGATTGAATAGAAAAATCGTATTTTTTTATTGACTATAGTAACTTTGGATGATAATCTTCAGGACCATTAAGATGAATGGAGGCTATTATTATGAATGAATGCGTAACTGTTATTACAAGTAATCTAAGCTATAAACAAGCTGTTTTCTCTTTACTAGCATTAGAGTCATTGTCTGATGATTGTGTGGGAAATCAGGTATATCGAGATACCGCAGAAAAAATTATTGCTCAAACTTTAGATAGCTTAGAAAATGAACTAACTATTATAGAATCACTACCTAATATTGAAGGCAGTACTTATTTTTAGATAATTAAAACATTGTAGTTGATTTATAGATATTTATAGATATACTGATTATTGATAAAAGAGGATGATATTAATTATGAGTAGAAAACGAGATTATAGAGATATTGAAAAAGAGTTTCATCAACTAATGAAAAAGAAATATTATCCAAAACAACACAATCAAAAATTACAATTATTGATGGATGAATTAAAAAAAAATTATGATTTTTCAATTTATACAGAAGATACTTCAAGAGCAATTGCTTTGCATTATCATATGTCTCAAAAATTTCAAACAGATAAACCTAGTCTATTTTAGATTAGGTTTTTTATTATCCAAAACTGGCTTAAAAACTGTTATAATAATAGAGTATGACACTAAACAGGAGGAAGTATTGATGGTTTCAGCAGAACTTAAAATTGAAGATAAACTGTGGGCAGCCGCAGATAAATTAAGAGGAAGCATGGATGCTTCAGAGTATAAAAATGTTGTTTTAGGATTAATATTTTTAAAATATGTTTCAGATAGCTTTGAAGAAAAGTATGAAGAACTAACCAAAGATGAGTATGCAGACCCTGAGGATAAGGATGAATATTTAGCTGATAATATTTTTTGGGTACCTGTTAAAGCAAGATGGGAAAAAATCAATCGTGATGCCAAAACGCCAAAAATTGGCGAAACGATTGATGAAGCGATGATTGCTATAGAAAAAGAGAATTCATCTTTGAAAAATGTATTACCTAAAAATTATTCAAGACCTCAATTAGACAAAACGAGATTAGGGGAAACGGTTGATTTAATTACAAATATTAAAGTAGGAGATTCAGAAAATCGAAAAACTGATTCTCTAGGTAGAGTTTATGAATATTTTCTTGGGAAGTTTGCAAGTGCGGAAGGAAAAGGTAGTGGAGAATTTTATACGCCACGTTCAGTAGTTTCACTACTAGTTGAAATGTTAGAACCTTATAAGGGACGTATTTATGACCCTTGTTGTGGTTCAGGAGGTATGTTTATACAATCAGAAAAATTCGTAGAAAAACATCAAGGGAAAATTGGAGATATTTCAATTTATGGACAGGAGTCTAATCCGACCACATGGCAATTATGTAAAATGAATCTTGCAATCAGAGGGATTGATGGAAACATTGGTACACACAATGCGGACACTTTTCACAAGGATTTGCACAAAGGGTTAAGAGCGGACTATATTTTAGCTAATCCTCCGTTTAATATCAGCGACTGGGGGCAAAAAAAATTACAAGAAGATTCTCGTTGGAAATATGGTACACCACCTTCAGGAAATGCAAACTATGCTTGGATTCAACATATGGTATCTAAATTAGCACCCGAGGGAACGGCAGGTTTTGTATTAGCAAATGGAAGTATGTCTACATCGACAAAAAATGAGTTTGAAATTCGTAAAAATCTAATTGAAAATGATTTAGTGGAATGTATTGTGACTTTACCAAACCAAATGTTTTATTCTACACCAATCCCTGCATGTTTATGGTTTGTGTCAAAATCTAAAGCTAAGAAAAATGAACGAAATCATCAAGGTGAAATTTTATTTATTGATGCTAGAAATGAAGGATTTATGGTTGATAGAACAACAAAAGAGTTTAGTGTAGAAGATATTAAAAAAGTGGCAGATGTTTATCACGCATGGAAAGGAACAAATGACAAAGAATATGTTGATGTAGCAGGATTTTGTTCATCAGTTTCAATAGATACAGTTAAGAAACAAGACTATATTTTAACTCCCGGTCGTTATGTCGGTTTAGAAGATGAAATAGAAGATTCTGAGCCGTTTGAGGAAAAGATGGAGCGATTGACTACGTTATTATCTGAACAATTTACCCAATCTCATCAATTAGAAGAAGATATCCGAAAAGCACTTGGAGGCATTGGGTATGAATTATAAGGTTTTAAAAATAGAGGATATATTGGTTAGCGTTTCAGAAACAAAAAAAATTACTTCGAAAAAAATAATCTTCTTAAATACGAGTGATATTGAGAAAGGAAAGATTATAAAACAAGACTATATGGAAGTTAGCAAACTTCCGGGCCAAGCAAAAAAAAGTATTAAGAATGGCGATATTTTGTATAGCGAAATCCGTCCTAAGAATGGTCGATATTGTTTAGTTAATGGTATCGACGAGGATAAATATGTTGTATCAACAAAGTTGATGGTTTTAAGGTGTATAAGTAATACTATTTTAAATGAATATCTTTATTACTATTTAACATCTAAACCAATAATAAATTATCTTCAGGGAATAGCCGAAAGTAGGTCAGGTACTTTTCCTCAAATTACATTTTCCGAATTATCAAAGCTAAAAATTAAGGTGCCAGATATAAAATATCAGATTAAAATAGTAGAGTTTATAAAACAGCTTGATTCCAAAATTGAATTAAATAGTCAAATTATTTCTAATCTTGAAGAACTAGCCTCTACACTGTTCAAACGATGGTTTGTTGATTTTGAATTTCCTGATAAAAATGGAAATCCATATAAATCCAGTGGTGGAAAGATGGTTGATAGTGAATTAGGTGAAATTCCTGAAGGATGGGAAATAATAAAATTGTCAGATTTAGTTGTTCAGATAAAAGAAACATTTAATCCAAATAAAACCGAAGTGGAAAAAGTAAATCATTTTAGCATTCCTAATTTTGATTCTAAAAAGTTTCCTGTTATAGAGAATGTAAATACTATTAAAAGTAATAAAACCAAAATAACAGATTTTACAGTGTTATTTTCAAAAATGAATCCAAATTTTGAAAGAGTATGGTTAACAGAACTAAATAAAAGTTATTTAAATGTTTGCTCACCAGAGTTTATAGCATTAGATTGTAAAAATATTAATCTACAAACTTATACTTATTTTTTATGCAAGTCAACCGCATTTAATAGGTTCTTAGTTAATAATGCTACTGGGTCAACAGGCAGTAGACAACGTATAAAACCAAGTATAGCAATGGGGTTTAAATTTGTTGGTGCAGTTGATTTAATTAATCAATATGGTGAAATTTGTTCAGGGATAAGTGAGCAAATTATGAATTTAAGGAATCAAATCGAGAATCTTGAAGAAATGAGAGATGCATTACTACCCAAACTATTATCAGGTGAAATAGAACTACCAGAAGATGAGAAGGTGTAATTTTTGGCTGAAGAATACCGTTTTAATGAGAATGAGTTAGAATTAGTTGCTTTGCGTTGGTTAGAAGAAGTGGGATACACTTCTGTTTCTGCCAAAGAATTAGAAGATAGTGGGATGTCTAAACGGAAAGATTACAAAGAAGTTGTTTTGATAGACCGTTTGAAAGAGGCTCTTGTAGCAATTAATCCTGATGTATCAATGGCAGTGATTAATGATGCAATAAAGACAATTACTGTCCATAAACATCCCGACATGGCAGTCAATAATCAGACTTTTCATAGATACATTACGGATGGAATTGAAATTCCTACACGAGAAGGTAATCGCAATGTTACAAAACGCGTTTTATTATTTGATTTTAATGAGCCAAGAAACAATGATTTTTTAGCAGTCAATCAATTTATCGTGGAAGAAGACAATCAACGAAAAAGAACGGATATTATTCTCTTTGTCAATGGATTACCTATTGTGCTGTTTGAATTGAAGAATGCTACGGATGAAGCCGTGGGTATTTCAGACGCTTATAACCAATTACAAACATATAAACAAGAAATCCCTTCATTACTTACGTTTAATGAATTTATGGTTGCTAGTGATGGTGTGCAAGCAAAAGTAGGAACTTTATCAAGTAATGAAGAACGTTTCATGGTTTGGCGAACGATTGATGGAAAAGTGGAACACGGAACAGCTAGTAGTCAATTAGAAGTGCTAATCAAGGGGATGTGTAATCCAGAAGTATTACTTGATTTACTGCATCATTTTATCTTGTTTAAAACTGATGGGGATAAAACGATTAAGATTTTAGCGGCTTATCATCAATATCATGCAGTGAATCGTGCAGTAGAAGAAGCAAAACGTGCAGTTAGCACTAATGGAGATAATAAAATTGGTGTTGTTTGGCACACCCAAGGCTCAGGTAAAAGTCTATCAATGGTTTTTTATACTGGGAAATTGGTGCAAGAATTAGATAATCCAACTGTCGTAGTTTTAACGGATAGAAATGATTTAGATGACCAATTGTTTTTAACATTTAGTCAGTCGAGTGATTTATTACGTCAAACACCAAAACAAGCCAATGATGGGGATGAGTTAAAAGAATTACTGTCTGTCAATGCAGGTGGCATCGTTTTTAGTACCATGCAAAAGTTTGCACCTAAAGAAGGCAATCAAATGGATGTATTGACTGATAGACGAAACGTTATTGTAATGGCAGATGAAGCTCATCGTTCTCAATATGGTTTTAGTGCTGATGTTAATGCAAAAGATGGCTCAATCAAATACGGATATGCTAAATACTTACGAGATGCGTTACCTAACGCTTCCTACATTGGTTTTACAGGAACACCTATTTCTAGTGCAGACAAGTCTACAAAAGCTGTGTTTGGGGATTATATAGACGTATACGATATGACCCAAGCGGTAGAAGATGGAGCTACAGTAAAAATCTATTATGAAAGCCGAATCATCCCTGTATCACTTCCTGATGGATTAGATATAGACGATTTAGTAGAAGACATTGTGGAAGGTCAAGAAGATGATGTCGCTTCAAAAACGAAAGCAAAATGGAGTCGGATAGAAGCTATCACAGGTTCACAACCTCGATTAGAAAAATTGGCTCAAGATTTTGTGAAACATTTTGAAACAAGACAAGAGGCTTCTTTCGGTAAATCAATGATTGTTACAATGTCTAGAAGAATTGCGATTGATTTATACCAAGAAATAATTAAACTTCGTCCTGATTGGCATTCTGATGATGATGATAAAGGGAAAATTAAGATTGTAATGACAGGTTCAAGTAGTGACCCAGATTATTGGCAACCTTTTATTGGGAATAAGACAAGACGTGATAAATTAGCGAAGCGAATGAAAGATGATTCTGATGAACTTCAAATTGTTATTGTTCGAGATATGTGGTTGACAGGTTTTGATGTTCCTAGCATGAATACCATGTATATTGATAAACCAATGCAAGGTCATAATTTAATGCAAGCAATCGCTCGTGTGAATCGTGTATTTAAAGACAAAACAGGCGGATTGATTGTAGATTACATTGGGATTGCACCGAATTTGAAAAATGCTCTACAAGAGTATACACCAAATGACCAAAAACAAGCAGGTATTGATACCCAAGTCGCTGTGAGTTTAGTCAAAGAAAAATATGACTTGATTACCAATACGATTCTAGATAAGTTCGATTATTCTGATTTTAATTCAACAGATTATACGAAAAAATTACAAGTTATTACAAATGCTGCAAACTATATTTTAGGATTAGATGATGTTGAAGATGTTAAGAGATTTAAAGATTTAGTAACGGAAATCACTCGAGCGTATGCTTTGTGTGTGACAGAAGAAGAAGTCCAACAATACAATGCTGAAATTGCCTTTTTTAAAGCTGTAAAAGTATATTTAATTAAATTAAACTTTGTAGATGGAGTAAAATCTCCTCAACAAATCGATGAAGAACTGAAGCAATTAATTTCTAAGTCTGTTGTAACGGAAGATATTGTGGATATTTACGATTCTCTAGGATTAGAAAAAGCTGAATTGTCTATTTTGTCTGACAAGTTTTTAGAAGAAATTAAAGAAATGCCACAGAAGAATCTTGCTTTACAACTACTTGAAAATTTATTAGCTGGAAAAATTAAGTCTATTCAAAAAACGAATGTTGTCCAAGCAGAAAAATACTCTGAACTATTGAAAAAATCCATAAATAAATACAATACTAGAGGAATTACTTCTGAAATTGCCATTCGTGAATTAATTGAATTGGCAAAAGATATGAAGACAATGAAAGAAGAGGGCGAAGAATTAGGCTTGACAGTCGAAGAAAAAGCCTTTTATGATGTTATCTCTAAAAATTCGGATGAAGATGAACAAGTTCTAAAAGATATTGCAGTAGGTATCGCTAAAACTATTGAAGAAAATATGACAATTGATTGGACAAAACGTAGTTCTGAGAAAGCCCGAATGAGAGTTGAAATCAAACGTTTTTTGAGAAAAAATAAATTTAAGACAGATTTAGAAACCATTGATTTAGTGATTACACAAGCAGAGTTAATGGCAGAAAACTTGATTTAGAGGTAAAAATAAAAAAGCCTTAATTTTAGGCTTTTTTATTTTATTCGGAAACATAGAAATTTTTCCCATATTTTAATAAATTGGGTCTATTTTATTTTTGAAATGTTATCTAATCCCTTGATACATGTGGCTAAAAGCCATTTTATTTTTGGGTCTGGATTTTGAAAATTTGAGGTAAATTGAAGAATTTAAGACTGTATTCTAAAGTATAAAAGATGGTGAGAAAAACCATTGTAAACGTTGATATATAAGGGTTTCCGTTCTGCTTTAAAACGCGCTGGGTTACTTACTCGTGACGCACGTATGGTTGAACGTAAAAAACCAGGTCTTAAAAAAGCCCGTAAAGCTTCACAGTTCTCAAAACGTTAATTATTTGGAGTCGTTGCGAACGTGTTCGCTTACGAAAACAATCTGGGACGAAGATTTCCTTGGAAATCGAGTACCACTCAATTATCATTTTGAAAGACACTTTCCAAATGAGGAAACTAAAATTATAAACCGTCCATTTTGGACGGTTTTTTTAAATTAAAGATAGGTGAAAATATGATAGAATCAAAAAAATACCCAATAGTTACACCAATTATGGCATGTATTTTTATAATTGTTCAACGTGTATTATTTTCGGGTACAGCGATTCCACAATATGACCAAAATGGTACGCGTTTTTATCTTTATTCAGTAGCATTAGGATTAGTTGCAGTTGGTGGGAATTTATTGGCTTTATATATGGGGTACCACGGAAAAAAATCAGTAGGAACCAAGCCGCTAGCTAAATTTGCAAATTTTTATTTATTATATGTTTTTGGAACACTCGTTTTAAATTTGTCTTTGGCTTCTTTTTCATTAAATATACGTGATTATTGGACGATACTCTTTCCAATTAGTCAAAATATTTTTCCATTTGCTACGGCTTACTTGCTTTTGTTTTTATTAAGCCCTTATTTATACGAGTATTTAGATCGGTTAAAGAACGAACAAATCAAATGGACCATGTCACTACTAACATTCTTTTTAATCGCTTTACCAACTTTTTTTGGAAAAGATATTTGGGGAATGGCTAGCGGTAATAGCATTTTACTTTTAATTTATTTTTACTTAGTTGGCTACACCATTTATCGGTTTAATTTTCTTCCTCGTTATCATTTGAAATTTATTCAGGTGACTTTTGGAATAGTAATATTAGCAAGTTTAGTCTTATTAATGACACATATCTCTCTATTTTTAAACAAAGGAACAAGTACTGCTACTCGATTCAATGTTCCTTGGTCTCTTTTTTCCGTGTACTATTCGATTTCTTTATTTATATTTTTAGAAAATGTAAATAAACGATTTTCCTTATTGCGTTTAAATTTTAATGTGCTATCTACAAGTTTATTAGTTGTACAAATCTTAGTAAACTGGCCAATTGTTACACGTCTAGTTTCTGAGAAATTTGTTCAAACAGAGGTGAAATCTGGTACTGTTTGGGCAAAACAAATTATCTATTTAACTATTGCTTATTTGATAGTAGCACTTCTTTCTAGCTGTGTTGTATTACTTTTACAAAAAATTCCGCTATATCGTAAAATTGAGCAGAATTTAAGAGTAGAAAATTTTTCACAACTAAAATTGAAATTAAGTAAGTTATGGAACTGGGTCTGCGCTTACCGCAGATTATTTTATAGTGCGCTATTTTTCTACTTATTCACGATTATGCAATTGTTATTAATTGCAGATTACGGATCGAAGGATATAGCACTTCGTTCTATTTTTACTATTTTTATCTATAGACAAGCACAAGTTTTCTTAAACGTAATCGTAATCATGGCATTCTTAATGTTAGTTATTTTATTGATTAATAGATTTTGGTATGCGTTTGCGTTTACCTTAGTGATAAATCTTGTTTTAACTATCGCGACAGTTTTGAAAATTAAATATAGACTTGAACCAATTTTACCGGCAGATTTAGCTTTTTTAAACAGTATTAGTGAAATTTTAGATATGCTAAATCCTGTCATTCTTATTGTTAGCGTCATTGGTTTAGTTTTAGTAGGAATTTATTCTTGGATTCTACAAAAACGTTTGGAAAGAACCTATCATCTAAAAATAAACATAAAAAAACGAGTATTAGGAATTGTCTCAATTTTAGTGTTTTTTTCAGGGGTCTTTTTCATTAACCATCAGAACTCGCTGCCTAATTTGGTGTTTAAGCTTTTTCGTATTGATAGTCAATTTTATAATCAAAGACGTGGGACACAGATTAATGGTCCAGTCATCCAATTTTTAAGTAATATTGATGTGAAAATTATGGAGGAACCCTCTGGATACTCACAAGAGAACATTAAAAAAATTATGGCAAAGTATGATGCAGAGGCTAAAAAAATAAATTCAGAGCGTCAGGATTGGCAAAAAGAGCAAACGGTTATTTTTACTCTTAGCGAAAGCTTCAGTGATCCGTCTCGATTGAAGGATATAACTTTGAACAATAATCCATTTCCGTTTATTACACAGTTATCTAAAGAAACAACATCGGGTTTAATGCTTTCCTCAGGTTATGGTGGAGGTACAGCAAACATGGAGTGGCAATCGTTGACAGGGATGGATTTAAGTAACTTGGGGGCTACCTTGCCTGTGCCTTACACTCAGTTAGTGAACAAGCAAAAAAAGACGCCTACTTTTTTAAATTTATTTGATGAAGCTGTGGCAATTCATCCATTTTCTGCAAATACTTACAGTCGTTTAAATGTATTTGAAAAGTTTGGGTTTGATAAATTTCATTATATTGGAAGTCCAGATGGATTGAATTATACACAAAAGATTGAAGCGAATCCTTATATTTCAGATGAAGCAGCCTATCAAGAAACAGTTGATGCGATAAATGCAACGGAAGGTAAGACTCAGTTTATCCAACTATCTACAATGCAAAATCATATGCCGTATAACAATTACTACAAAGAAGACACATTTGATTTCGAGGGGGCTGGTGTCTCAGAAAGCAATAGAAATCAAATGAAGACCTATCTTCAAGGTTTAAATTATACAGATCAAGCAACGCAGAAATTTATTGAAGAAATTGATAAAATTGAAAAACCAATTACAATTGTTTGGTATGGAGATCATTTACCAGGTATCTATAAGGAACAAGATTTAGCGAAGTATCCTTTGTTGTATCGAGAAACAGATTATTTCGTATATAACAATAAATATGCACAACAACAAAGAAAACTGCCAAATTATTCATTAGTATCTCCGTATATGTTTTCTTCATTGGCGCTCGAGCAAGCTAATATTAAAGTGACGCCATTTTATGCCTTGTTAACAGCAGTGACAAATAATTTACCAGCTACAACAATTGACCCTAATTCTGGTAGTCAAAACGTTCAGAATGGTAAAAAAGTATTTGCTAGTGATCAAAATAAAACGACAGAAGAAAAAGATCTTACGAAGGAGCAAAAAGAGTTGCTTCATGATTATGAATTGATTCAGTATGACCTAGTCGCAGGAAAACAATATTCAGCAGATTGGGCGGAAAAAAAAGTGAATTAATTAGAAATAAAGATGTTATATAAAGCTAGTAGGCCATAAGTCTTTTCGACTTATGGCCTACTAGCTATGTCTTAAAATAATCAGCTGAACAAAAGCAACTTCTTCAGAAATAAGCCGAATTCTCCAAAAAATGGTATCATTAAGTAATGAAACATAACCATAAAAAATAACAAATATCGGAGGCAAAAAATGAGTAGTGTGGTTTGTCAAAGTTGTGGGGCGAATGCGTTTAAATGGCACGATACCGCTGATCAAGTGGTGGAATGTAAGTATTGTCATTCCAAGCAAGCTTTTATAAAAGGTATGGGCGTCGAGTCAGCCATAAAAGTTGTTGGGGGAAAAGAAGAAGCGGAGACGGATTCTGAATACCAAGAACGGATTATTCATCAATTTGGTTTGAAAGATCAAGTGATTGAAGTGAAGAATTATTCATTAATCGATATTCCGTTAACATTTGTTGTTTGGTTGTATTTAGATATTTTATTAGGAGCGTTGTTTATCTGTGGTGGTTTTCTATCTAAAAACTATCGGGCTTGGTACGCCAATTTACTTCGTTGGCACTTTTGTGGTTGGCGGTATACAAAGTCAGCGACTGAAAAAGAGAAGGCAAGTCAACGGATTAGGGGCAGTCTGTTGATTAAATGGCTACTTCAAGAGGACCCCGACAAAACGAAAAAATTAATAATGGTTGGCGTGTCCATTTTGTTCACTTTCTTGTTCGTTTACACTACAGGAAACAGCGCTGCCTAAACGAAATATTTATTGAAACACTTTCTGTTGATAGAAAGTGTTTTTTTTATACCATTAATGGAGTAAGTGAGTATTTCAGTGTTTCGTCAATGTTTTTCTATATTCATTAGGAGAGAGTATATAGAGAGCTGAAAAATTTTTATAAAATTGGCTTACGTTTGAAATACCAACATTTTGAGAGATTTCAGCGATTGATAATTCTGAATAACGCAATAATTGTATCGCATTTTTCATCCTTTGTTCTGTTTGAATTTCTTTAAAGGTTTTATTGAAAGTCTGTTTGATTAACTGAGATAAATATTTTGGATGGTAATTAAATAATAATGCGGTTTCCTTTAATGTACAGGTGCGAGCATTTTTTTCTATATAATCGATAATTTCTAACATATGGCTGGTTTTATTGCTAATAGGGGCAACTTTCTTTGTGGAATTCTTCTGATAATCACGGATAAGCTGAATAAAAATTAATGAAAAGAGTGCTTCTATCGCATGTTTACTAAAAGTATCATTTTGGAAATATTCACAAATTAGTTGATTGAGAAAAGCAATTGTATTCTTATGGTTATTCTGAAAAATCATATAGCCGTCATGGTGGTTATTTTCAGTAATTGCTGAAAATAAAAAAGTACTTAAAATGCTTGTTTCACCTAAGCCCATAATAAATGCTCGTGAAAAAAAGTCATTGCTTAGACTAATATTAAAGACAATATCTTTTTCACTTAGTCTGCCTTTTGAGCGAAGAACATGCCGATCAACAATGCATAAATCTCCTTCTTTTAGTAATACCTCGGTTCCGTTTACTTGATAATGACAGCTTCCAGAATAGACATAATTAAGATTTAAATTAGTATGTACATGTAATGGTACATCTGTGAATCGCGAATCTCTTCTAATTTCAATAAGGTTTTGTTTTAAATTTGGTAATTGAAACTGATAGACTTCTTGATCATGTAAGAGAATTTTGTCTAGTTGTTCATAAATAGGGCTATGATAATTGGGATCCTCTAAATAATGGTGTTCGCTGTGGGTTAACAGAAATAAGTCTGATGGGAGTTGATTTAACAATTTTATCACCTTACCTTTTGTTATCAATGTTCTGGAAAACGATTATTGAAAGCGTTTTTTATAATTGTATAATTCAAGTATAACTAGTGATTGATATTTGTACAAGTATTGAAATACAAGTTGAATAGGAGGGTTATTGATGGATGTTCAAAAATTATGTCAAAGCATTTTGTCAAACATAGGCGGAGCCAAAAATGTGAAAAGTGTTACTCATTGTGCAACTCGCTTGCGTTTAACGCTAAATGATGAAGAGAAAATACAGCAAGAGTCTATAAATGATTTAGACGGCGTAATGGGCAGTATTGTTACCGGAGGACAATATCAAATAATTATTGGTCAAAGTGTCGGAACTGTTTATGCACACTTTACTCAGTTGCTGTCAACTGAGTCTGAAAGTGATCTGAGTCATCAAGAAATGGCCGAGCCAAGTGAACCATCAAAAAAAGGGATTATTCCACAAGTATTAGATACAATTACAGGTATTTTTACACCGCTGTTACCTGCAATCACCGCTGCAGCAATGATAAAAACAGTACTGTTGCTTTTAGATTTGTTCCATTTAATTGATCCTGCAGGTGGTACTTATCAAATTTTGACATTTGCTGGCGATACTGCTTTTTATTTTATGCCTGTTTTAGTTGCTTATTCTGCCTCAATAAAGTTTCGTTTGAATCCTTATTTAGGAACAATTATTGGCATGCTACTGCTACATCCGACCTTTGTTTCATTGGTAAGTGAAGGTAAACCATTAAAGATGTTTGGCTTTTTACCAATTACGTTAGCTAATTATAGTTCAACTGTGATTCCAATTATCTTAATTATATGGGTAGCTTCCTATGTGGATCGTTATGTCGAACGTTTTTGTCCTGAGTCAGTAAAGTTTTTCTTGCGGCCATTAGTGACATTTTTTATTATGATTCCTTTAGCTTTGGGAATTATTGGTCCATTAGGAAGTTGGGTTGGACAAGGATTAGGAATTGTCTTAAATTTAGTTCAAAATTATGCTGTTTGGGTGCTACCATTTATTTTTGGTGCGTTATCGCCAGTCTTCATTATGACTGGGATGCATTATGCGGTAACAATTCCTCTCGTTTTACAATCTATCAGTTCCAATGGATTTGATATGTTAGGGATTGGGTTTTTAGTTTCTAATTTTGCTCAAGCAGGCGCAGCAATTGCTGTAGGTCGCTTTGCAAAGAGTCAGAAAGTACGAGGGTTGGCTTTTTCTTCAGGATTTACTGCACTGTTAGGAATTACCGAACCAGCTTTGTATGGCGTGAATTTAAAATATAAAAAACCGTTTTTAGCAGTGATTATTGCTGGTGCAATGAGTGGTTTACTTGCGGGTTTTCTGAATGTTAAGCGAATGACTTTTGCGCCAACAGGAATTACGACATTGCCTATTTTTATTGATCCAACGAATCAATGGAATTTTATTTTTGCAATTGTCTGTGCAGTGACTAGTTTTATTTTAGCTTTTATTATAACGAGTGGTCTAGTTTATAAGGACCAGTATTTACGTAATGAATTGGAGGAAAAGTAAAATGACTTACACATTTTCAAAGGATTTTTTATGGGGCGGGGCTATTTCGAGTGGTCAAGCAGATGGTGGTTATTTAGAAGATGGCAAAGGTGTGGATACACAATCGATGCGTTACTTTGACCCTAACTGGAACCGTGAGGAACGGAATCGAAACAGAGATATTAATATGACCAGTGAGCGTTTCGAGCAAGCGCTAGTTGCAGAAGGCGATCGCAATTATCCCTTTAGAAGAGGGATTGATTTTTATCATAGATATAAAGAGGATTTAGCGTTGTTTGAAGAAATGGGGATGAATATTTTCCGAACATCCATTGATTGGTCGCGTATTTATCCAAATGGAGATGACGAGAGACCTAATGAAGCAGGAATACAATTTTATGTTGATCTATTTACTGAATGCCAAAAAAGAGGAATGAAAGTCTTTGCTACAATGCTTCACTATGGGATTCCAGTTAATTTAGTGACCAAATATGGTGGTTGGAAAAGTAGAAAGACTATTGATTTTTTTGAAGTCTATGCACGTACATTGTTTGAGCGTTTAGGTGATTTAGTGGACTATTGGCTACCTTTTAATGAAATTAACTGTAATAGATTTAATCCATACAATGGATGTGCCGTTATTGAAGATCAAGAAGAAAACTATAACCAAAGTATTTTTCAAGCAGGACATAATCAGTTCGTGGCAAATGCAAGAGCAATTAAAGCTGCAAAAGAAATACTAGGCGAACCAATGATTGGTGGAATGATTGCACGATTTACAACATATCCTGCGACCTGTAAGCCAGAAGATGTAATGCAAAGCATTTTGGATGAGAACTATAAGAATTATTTTTATACGGATGTTTTAGCAAGAGGAAAATATCCTAGCTATACAAAGCGAATGTTTGATGAGTTAGGAATTACGATAGAAGTCGCTCCTGGAGATTTAGAATTATTAGCAGAGAATAAAGTAAACTTCCTATCATTTTCGTACTATATGTCAATGATAACTAGTGTCAGTCCTGATTATGAAATTACCAGCGGAAACTTACTAAGCGGGATGAAAAATCCTTACTTAGAAACAAGTGACTGGGGATGGCAAATTGATCCAATTGGTTTGAGAATTTCTCTAAACGAGATGTATGATCGCTATCAATTACCGCTGTTTATTGCTGAAAATGGGTTAGGTGCTTATGATCAAGTAGAAGAGGATGGCGCAATTCATGACCCTTATCGGATTGACTATTTAGAAAAGCATTTACAACAAATGAGTGAAGCAATTGCTGATGGTGTAGAGCTTTTAGGCTATACTATGTGGGGAATCATCGATATCATTTCATGTGGAACCATTGAAATGTCTAAACGGTATGGTGTTATTTACGTGGATAGTGATGATGCAGGGAATGGAACGCTTGAAAGAAGTAAAAAAGATTCATTTCATTGGTATAAAGAGGTTATTTCTACAAATGGAGAAAGTTTGAATCGGTGATTTGCTGTTAGTGAAGAAAAATAAAAAGGACATCTATTGAGATCCTTTAGTAAAGAGAGCTTGGGCCATAAGTCGAAATAACTTACGGCCCAAGCTCTTTCCCATCCCCCCTCACCGAGAAGACAAAATTTCATAAATCACATAGAGTTCCCAGTTGGAAATTTCTATTCGATAAAACTGTTCTAGAGTATAGAAAATGTTTTTAGCATTTTGGAAAAATGGTTTTTGGTTAATGGTTAGTTCCTCTAGGTTAGCAGGGATTTCATAGTCTTCAACGCCGAGCATTGTCCGCTCTACCATGAGCGCGTTGTGCATCATTAAGTTAAATTTCATTTTGCCGCTGAGTGTGAGGTCGAAACGTTTTTCAATGTTTTTTGTAACATTTTCGACTTGTTTAATAATGACGTCAGGATTTAGAAATTCTAGTTTTTCTGACAAGCCTTCTTTCGAGAAGAAGTGAACAAATTCGTTAATCATGCTATCAATGTTATTGGGATGCATCAAGTTTTGGAAAGGTTCCATCAACTGGGTTCCTGCATCTTCGTCTAACATGTCTAAGAGATTCACGCTAGCAACATTCGTATGGTTGTCTAAGTAGGACGTCGTCAAAATGAGCGAGGTTTCTTTTAAATAATTTTCTTCGGCGTTGGCAATGTCTAACGTGTTTACCAAATCTTTGTATTTTAGGGTAATGACTTTAATATCAGTATACAGGTATTTTTGACAGATTTGTTTGATTTGCTTGGCAATATCCAGACCTGAAATACTAGAGACAATGATATTTTTTTCCACTGAAAAGCCTTCAAAGTACTGTACATCGGTTTTAAATTTTTTTTCAGCGGTTTTAGCAATACCATAGAAAAGTTGTTCGTTCATTAATTGATGACCAATTTCCAACGCATAGGCAGTGGTCAGGTTGTTGATCACCAAGAGTTCTCCAAGAATTTGCGGTTTCAAACTTTTATAAAGTTGTGTCAGAGAACCCATATCGACGAGCATAATGACGCCTTGTGATGTGTCCCGCTGAGAAAGCCAGTCTTTAACTTCGGCGACGATATCTCGTACGGAGGACGTTAAGGGCATGTTAATCGCATCGAAAATATAGGTACCACATAATTTGTTGGCAACGGCTTGAATACTTGTGGCAGTCGATTCACCATGCGCCACGAGGAGCGCTTGGTAAGGAATCGTTTCAGAAATTTCCCCACTGAGTAATACAGATAAGAGTACCTCTGTAAAAAAACGGTATTCTTCTGGCAGCGGACTGACTAAGTTTTTCACGAGGGAAACCGTTCGCGGATAGTGTTCTTTTAACTGTGCTTGGACTGGAAGGAGCATTGTTTCGTTAAATATTGGCGGTAAAATTTTCAGCAATTTGGCAACATCTTTCATCGGTTTTTCAGTTTGTTCAGGTTGGTTAATAATTAGTTTGTTTTTGGTTTGGACTTCCGTGACTAGGTTTTGTAAAAAATAATCATTTTCTAAGGTTATTTCATCGTCTAAACAATATTTAATGAATTGTGTCAGTTCAGTTTTTAAGTGGACCAGTGTTTTTTCTTTTGTAAATAAGGCTTCAAATGTTGCGAAAATATCGGAAGAAAGTGTGTCTTCTTCTAACACTTCTTTGTCTAAAGGAATCGCAATCATTGGTTGAGTCGCATCGCCAATGACGACAGGTTGATTGGGCAAAGTTTTTCGTAATTGTGACGCGCAAAGGAGCTGCACTTTGTTGGATAAGCTCCCCACGTTACCAGGTTCGTCATTTTCTAATAATGCCGTAAAGATTTCTTCGTCCACGTTGATGTCTTTGGTCATTCGTTTCGCTTCTCGGTGGAATAAGTTTTTTAAAATCGCAATCCGTTCTCGAATGGGGCGCTCTTTGAAGTTCGGAAGTGAGACGATTACGGAAATTCGGCGATAAAAGGTTGGTAATAAGACTTTTTTCGGGTTTTCGGTGGTCGCAAATAGTAGTCGAACCTTGGAATGCACCATTTTTCCTTCTTCACCAATGGGGCGGAAGGTTCCTGTATCCATAAACTGAAAGAGTTTTTCTTGGTTTTCGTTGGATAATCGATGTACTTCATCTAAAAAGAGTACGGAATTATTAGCTTGGGCCAAGAGTCCTTGCTTTTCTGATTCAGCTCCAGTAAATGCGCCTTTGGTATGGCCGAAGAGAATGGATGATAGCAATTCGGGATTGTTGGCATAATCGGCACAGTTAAAGGTGTAGAATTTTTCCAGGCCAATGATTTGTTCGTTTTTTAGATACTCATAAATCAGTTTTGCCAAAAAGCTTTTGCCGACGCCACTGGCTCCATGGATTAATAAAGGCATACCCAATGGGGGATACAACATAGCGGCTTTGCATTGTTCGATGGCTTTTTTGGCGCTGCCTTGGCTACCGATGTATTGTCGAAACACATCGGTCGTGGGGGTTGTTGCACGGGTTAATTGCCAATAAACGGGTTTTTTTCCCGTTTGTTGGACTTCACCTTTTTCCAATAATTTATTTAAGTATAAGCTGGTTACCGAGCGGCTTAATTGAATTTTTGTGGCAATTTCTTGTGTGCTCATCGGGGTATTGCTGGTTTCTAAAATATCAACTAAGTGTTGGTAGGTCTCCAAGCGCATGATTCATCGTCCTTCCAAAAGAGAGGTCGGGACAGGGGTTGCTTCTGTTCCCGCCGTTTATCAGCTTTTAAGCCTGAGATAAAAATCACTTTGGATTTTTGTCTCAGGCTCTAAGTGTTTAATAATTAAATGTTTATTGTTTCAATTTTAACAGATGCCTAGTAATCCTAGCAAGATGCCTAAGAACATGATACCAAACATCACCACGTTAACATTGACTTTTTTGCGTAATAGCCAGAAAGCAAGTAACGTCACGGCTAATGGTACGATACCGACGAATAGTTGATCCAAATAGTCTTGGATTTTAACTACGTCTTCGCTTCCTTTAACGGAAACTTCAAGAATCGTTTTGAATTTTACATTTGAAGCAGTCATACTGCCCATCATCATTAAGCCTAGCATACTTGATACTTTTGTGAGTATCTTCATTCCGCCTGATTCGTACATTTTTTGGATAAAACTTTCACCGATTGAATAGCCGCTATACAACGCATAATAGTGAATTAAGAACGCAGGGACGTTGTATAAAAGTAAGAAGACAATCGCCCCTAATGGCGAACCAGTGCTGGCTAATGAAATCCCAATACCAGCAGCAATAACACGTAAGATGCCCCAGAAGAAGGAATCACCGATGCCTGAAAGTGGCCCCATTAGTGAGGCTTTAACTGCTGTAATAGAGCTAGCATCAAAGTTTTCGTCTTCACTGTTTTGTTTTTCCATCGAAGCAACGAGCCCCATGATGAAGTTATTGATATGCATGGTTGCATTGAACCAAGTGGTGTGACGCACTAATGCCTCGGCCCGTTCTTCCTTGGTTTTATAAAAACGATTGATAACTGGGAGTAAAGTGTACATGACACCCACTGCGTGGTATTGTGTAGCTCCTGTCCGGCTAGCATTCATCGTCCAAGAACGCCAGAAAACAGAGCGCATCATTTTTTTCTCTTCTTTAGATAAATTCTCTTTTAACTTCATGCGAAAAAGTCCTCCTCTTCGATTTCTTTCGCGCTGCCTTCAATCGCAGAAGACGCCGCCGGTTTTCTTTTTAGAATGTCGCGAAATTCTACATCCCGTTGGGCACTCACGACACAAATTACTGTCCCGATGACCGCCACCGCAACGGCTGGTAATTGTAGGTACGCGGTTAAAACAAAGCCTAAAATGTAAAAGACGGCTAATTTATTATCCCATAACAGTTTCATTAACATAGCAAACCCAACGGCAGGTAAAAGTCCGCCAGCTGCGCTTAAGCCGTTCATCAAATTTTGTGGAATGCTTTCAACAAACAGATTTACTGGCCCGCTTCCTGCTAAAATTCCGATAAATGAAATCGAAGCGATGATTAAATAATAAATAATCCACGTTCCGTAATGCAGTGTCACAACCATTTTTTGGTTGCCTTCACGTGCTGCTTTGTCAAGAGAAGGAGCAAAGATATTCATAAAGACATTTTTTAAAAACATCACCACGAAAGCGGCTAACATCCCAATTGGTACGGCTAACGTCATGGCGGCTTTTTGTTCGACATTTGAAATAATTGCAAACGTTGTGGCTAAAGTAGTCGCAGTTACAGGTTCCGCTGCGATAACACCACCGATATTAACATTTCCTAAGAAAATTGCTTCTAAAGAGGCCCCCATTAGAACCCCTGTTTTCATGTCGCCCATTAAAATTCCTGTGACTAATCCAACGACTAAGGGACGTTCCATCATACTTTGACCAGTTAAATAATTCCCAGCAAAACAGATAAATACAGCTAAGGCTGCCATTGTTGCATGCATAAGCATTGTTCATTTCCTCCTTTTAATTGACGGCTTGTTTTAAACTTAATTTTGAGTTGGTTGGCAGTACTTGGTTATAGCTTTCCACGTGAGTCAAACTGGCTAATTCTTTGGCAGCTTCTAACTCTTCAGGGTTTAATTGGACACTTGGGAAAACCATTGTTTTGGTGGCTGGATCTGATTTATCAAAGCGGCCAGCGTTGGCAACATTCACACTTTCAATATCTGTCACGTTTTTCGCAATTTTAGTAGCATCCGCTACACTGTTCACAATTACAAAAATTCGTTTGTCTTTGCCACGAGGATCATTGAAGACATCAATCGCATCATCAACTGAGCGAATTAATAGTTTCATGCCATTAGGGACCGCCATTTTTAACGTCATTTGCATTACTTCGTTTTTGGCTGCTTCATCATTCGCTACAACTAATAAGGGGGCATTCAATTCTTTGGTCCAAACTACGGCTACTTGGCCGTGAATTAATCTGTCGTCTACTCGTACTTGTGTAATCATTTTAATTTCCTCCTAAAAAAAGTTTTCTTCTTCATTTGATGGGTTTAATTCAACGAATTGAATTTGTGCTTCAGCAATTGCTGCTTGAATATCTTCTTTGGTTAGATTTTCGCCTTCTTTTAAGAAAATCAGCGACAAGGCAATGGCTAAGTTGGCATTGGAAATGATAAAAACATTGTCTGGTTTTGTCGTCATGACTTCTTGAACAATTTTTTGATTGACACTACCACCATATAAATCTGTTAAAATAATAGCTTGTTCTTCTGCGCCAAGGGACTGAAGAAACGTTTGAATAATTGGCGTGTAGTCTTCAGGAGTCACATAGGCATTGATGACCGCCAGCTCTTTTCCTTTGTCTGCGAGAATATCCAAGGAACTTTGGAAGCCTTTCGCTAAGTTTCCGTGACTAGCAATTAAAAATTTTCTTTTCATTCTTTTCACCTCACTTTTATATAAAGCAAGTTCTGTGCCAAAAAAAGAGAACTCTAAATCCTTGATTTGAAAGGAGTTTAACGTTCTTGAAACTGTTTAAACAGTTTTAAATCAAAATAAACACGTTAATCGTTGGCTAGTTTGTTGTTGAAAAATAACTAAGCAAAACTGTGAAATTTAATCAAAATAACCCCCGTTTTTATCGAGAAGTGTTACAATAATACTCATGAATATTTATACATTAAGGAGAGTTACGAATGACTGATGCTCTTGTGATACAAGATTTACGCAAAGTGTACGCTTCAGGTGTTGAAGCGTTGCGGGGGATTGATTTAACAGTCGAAGAAGGCGATTTTTATGCTCTTTTGGGACCGAATGGCGCAGGAAAATCAACGACGATTGGGATTGTGACCTCGTTAGTTAATAAGACTTCGGGGAAAGTCAAAATTTTTGGGTATGATTTAGATACGGAGATGGTGCGGGCGAAGCAACAGATTGGGTTAGTGCCGCAGGAGTTTAACTTCAATCCGTTTGAAACGGTCCAACAGATTGTGGTCAATCAAGCGGGCTATTATGGGGTGTCTCGTAAAGAAGCCATGAAACGGAGTGAAAAATATTTAAAACAATCCAACTTATGGGAAAAACGGAACGAGCGGGCGCGAATGCTTTCTGGCGGAATGAAACGTCGGTTAATGATTGCTCGCGCGCTGATGCATGAGCCGAAGTTATTGATTTTAGATGAACCAACTGCAGGTGTCGATATTGAATTGCGCCGTGAAATGTGGGCCTTTTTACAAGAGTTAAATGCGCAGGGAACCACGATTATTTTGACGACCCATTACTTAGAAGAAGCTGAGATGTTGTGTCGCAACATTGGGATTATTCAGTCTGGTGAATTGATTGAAAACACCAGCATGAAGCACTTGTTAGCAAAATTACAATTCGAAACGTTTATTTTTGATTTAGCACCTTATACGCAGGCGCCAGTTATTGAAGGCTATCAAAGCATATTTGAGGACGAGTTAACGTTAGCGGTGGAAGTGGAACGAAACCAAGGAGTCAATCACTTGTTTGAACAGCTAAGTCAACAAGGAATCAAAGTATTGTCAATGCGGAATAAGTCCAACCGTTTGGAAGAGCTCTTCTTGAAGATTACCGAGGATACGTACCAAAGGGAGGATCAACATGTTTAGTCTGTATTTTACTGCTTTAAAAAGTTTAGCTGTGAAGGAAACCAACCGTTATTTACGGATTTGGGTCCAAACACTGGTACCGCCAGTGATTACGACGTCCTTATATTTTGTGATTTTTGGGAAAATGATTGGCGGGCGAATTGGCGACATGGGCGGTTTTTCTTATATGGAATTTATCGTGCCAGGTTTAATTATGATGTCAGCCATTACAAGCTCGTACGCCAATGTTTCATCTTCCTTTTTCTCACAAAAATTCCAGAAAAATATCGAAGAAATTCTCGTGGCGCCAGTTCCAACTCATGTGATTATTTGGGGATTTGTGATTGGTGGCGTTGGTCGTAGTATTTTGGTCGGTGCGTTAGTCACCATCATTTCTCTATTTTTCGTCCCATTGCACGTTGTTTCTTGGCTGATGGTCATCATGACTTTATTGATGACAGCGATTCTCTTTTCTTTAGCTGGTTTGTTAAATGGTATTTTTGCGCAATCCTATGATGATGTATCGATTGTGCCGACCTTTGTGTTACAGCCTTTAACCTATTTGGGTGGGGTTTTCTATGCCATTTCCATGTTGCCGCCATTTTGGCAAGCTGTCTCAAAAGTTAATCCGATTGTTTACATGATTTCTGGGTTCCGCTACGGTTTCCTAGGGGTTCAAGATGTGCCAATTGGTATTTCTATGACCATTTTAATCTTATTTATTGTCGTTTTATATGGCATTTGTTGGTACCTTGTAGAAACAGGGCGTGGCTTACGTAGTTAAGCCGTAAAAAGATTAAACTGTCTGAATCACTCATTCTAGCGAGCAGATTCAGACAGTTTTCTTGTTTCTAAGTATGCCTTTTTTGATTCTTCGTGCATTTCCCTGTATAATAGCAATGTTTCGCACCAGAATATGTCGACAATTGTCGTTGAAAATAAAGAAAAAATCAGAAACGGAGTATATGAAGATGAGCAAGAATTTTTGGGCAACATTGCCAAAGCCCTTTTTTGTTTTAGCACCGATGGAAGACGTCACTGATGTGGTCTTTCGTCATGTCGTGAAAGAAGCTGGAGCACCAGATGTGTTTTTTACAGAGTTTACTAATTCAGATAGTTATTGTCATCCTGAAGGAAAAGACAGTGTGCGCGGGCGCCTCGTTTTTACAGAAGATGAACAGCCGATGGTGGCACATATTTGGGGGGATAAACCGGAATTTTTCCGTGAAATGAGTATCGGCGTAGCGGAGATGGGCTTTCAAGGATTAGACATAAATATGGGCTGTCCTGTGCCCAACGTGGCTGAGCGTGGAAAAGGCAGCGGGCTGATTTTGCGCCCAGAAGTCGCGGCTGAATTGATTGACGCCGCCAAAGCAGGTGGCTTACCTGTTAGTGTCAAAACACGCATTGGGTTTACTGAAATGGCGGAAATGGAGGCATGGATCACGCATTTATTAGAGCAAGACATTGCGAATCTATCCATTCATTTGCGAACACGAAAAGAGATGAGCAAAGTGGATGCTCATTGGGAGGTCATTCCGCAAATTATGGCTATTCGGGACCGTGTCGCACCGCAAACGACAATTACGATTAATGGGGATATTCCCGATCGTCAAAAGGGCCTAGAATTAGCAGAACAATATGGTGTAGATGGCATCATGATTGGCCGGGGGATTTTTAAAAATCCTTATGCCTTTGAAAAAGAACCCAAAACGCATACGCCACAAGAATTGCTGGGCTTGCTACGTTTACAATTGGATTTGCAAGACAAGTATGCAGAATTGGTGCCTCGCTCCATCGTTGGGCTGCATCGCTTCTTCAAAATTTATGTCAAAGGCTTTCCAGGTGCCAGTGATTTAAGAGCACAATTAATGAATACAAAATCAACGGATGAAGTGCGCCAGTTGTTAGCGACGTTTGAAGCAGAACATGGTGTGCTTGACTAAATAAAAAAAGAGAGGAGGTAGCATTTTAGCTAATGCTACCTCCTCTCTTTTGAATGTTTAATGCGCAATCATTTCTTGGGCAATTTCTTGTTTGCTTAAGTCGCTTGGATAATACGTTGGCCAGTTGTCCATTTCATTGAACAGACTTTCTTGGCTATCGCCGCCGAAGAAGATGTGGAAATGAGCGGCTTTCGTTGGTGCAATGTTGTGGTCGCTAAATTGGACGTATTTAAACCGCCCAGCATTGGCATCGTCTGTTTCAAAAAGGAAACGGACGCCACGGTTGCCTTTTGCATAGTTTAAAATTTTATAACCGGCTGCTTTATAGGTGAATTTTTGTGGTTTGCCATTGACCAGAAATTCAATGGTGGAATCAGTGATGTTGATGTGGTCGACATCGGTTTGATAGCCGGCATCATAGTAGGTTTTGTATTCGGCTGGTGTTTTATCTTTTTTCAGTTTCGCTTTGTAATCGAAGACTTGGTCTAATGTGCCATCTTTTAATAAAGGATAGACGGATTGCCAATTTCCAGCGTAATCTGTCAGTGTTCTCTCAGCCACCTCACTGTCTTTGAAATAGCCGTTAGCCACGGTTTTTTCTGTTTTTTCAGAGGTTTCTGGCTGAACCTCTTTCCCAGCTGTATCTGTTGTTTTTTTCAAAGCAGTTAAGTTTTCTTTCATTACAGAAAGATAATCTTCGCCATTGTCCATTTGTTTTTGTGTCAAACTTTCTAGCGGGTTTAGGACTTCCAATTGAACATTCGCTTCGTCAGCTAACGTTTTAGCAATTTTATCGTTGGCATTTTTTTCAAAATAAATATAGCGAATTTGGTTGTCTGTGACATATTTTTTCAACTCTGCCAAGCGCCCTGCAGTTGGCTCTTGTTCAGGTGTTAAACCAGCTATTGGCACTTGTTTTAAGCCGTAATCTAAGGCAAGATAACCAAATGCAGCATGTTGGGTAACAAAACTTTTTTGCTTAGCGTCTTTCAAAGCTGTTTGGAACCCTTTGTCTAAGGCCGTTAATTTTGTTAAGTATTTTTCTGCGTTTGTTTCAAATGTTTTGGCTTTTTTAGGGTAAAGTTTGACTAATTGTTCTTTGATGTTTGTAACTTCTTGGATGGCACGATGGGGTGAAACCCAAGTATGCGGATCTAATTCATGGTGGTGGCCTTCTTCGCCATGTTCATGGTCGTGTCCGTCTTCGTCACTGCCAGGAAGTAAGACCATGTTTTCGGTACCTTTAATGACGTTCGGGGCTCCATTTTTCCAGCCTTTAGCAGCTTTGGGTACCCAAGATTCCATATTTTCATTGTGGTAAACGAAAACATCCGCATCATGGATGGTAGCCATATCTTTGGCGGATGGTTCATAATCGTGTGGTTCAGAACCAGCAGGGATTAACAATTTGACGTCTCCTTCATCGCCTACAATATTTTTAGTGAAATCGTACATAGGATAAAAAGTCGTGACAATGGATAGTTTTTCTTTACCGTCAGCGGTTTTATCAGAGGTGTTTGTTTTGCCGCAAGCGCCGAAAAGGATTAGCGATAAGGCGGCTAACAGGGGAAGAGTAAATTTTTTCATAGGTGTGCTCCTTTAGTGAATTACGCAATTTTCTTTTGTTTATTGCGCTTATGTTCTTTAATGATTTTAAGTGCGCGTTTTCGTGTTTTGATGTTGGGACTTTTCAGTCGACGATAAGCGCTAGATAAGTCAGTTTTTTCCATTATATATAGGACCTCCATTTCGTAAAAAATAATTTACGGAGTAGCTATTTTGTTGAGGGTTTGAAAGGTTTCTTGAATTTTTTTTGTCTCTAATTCTTTGCCAATCAGAACAATTGTCGTTTCTTGAGGGGGTTGATTCGTCATTTGAAAGGCCACTTGCTGGTTGACGCCTTGCATGGCAATGGCCAAGTCATGCTCCTGTAAGGCGAGAATCCCTTTGAAACGGTATAACTTTTCCTGATGCGTATACATTAACCAATCAAGCCAACGAGTGAAAAGAGGTTCGTTGAGGGCTGAGGACGCCGTTAGCGTGAGGGAGTGAAAGGTATGGTGATGATGCTCGTGGGCGTGCTCATGCGGGGAATGAGTCATTTCGTGTTCTGTAAGTGTTGCTGTAAACTTATTTAATTGAAAAAAGTCACTAGCCAAAAGAGGCTCGTTGGCTTGAAAGGATAAAATATCAGCAAAAGGATTAATGGTACGAAGGGTTTCTTGGAACGTTGGTAGCTGAGTGCTGTCTGCTGGTTCCTTGACAGAAAAAAAGAGGCGATCTGCTAAGGCCAGTTGTTTGATGGCTTCGGTTTCTTGAAGTTGCTGTTGCCAATGATGCCCATCAACGACCGTTAAGAGACTGTCTATATAGAAATGATTTTTGATGTGCGGGGTCGTTAAAATTGTTTGAATGATTGGTTGCGGATCAGCAATACCCGTTGTTTCTAAAATGACTTGGGCAACGGTTTGTTGTTCTTCTTGGTACACTTCTAAGATTGCTGATAAAGAGGCAAGAAGATCTCCTCGTAAGCTGCAACACATGCAACCGTTATTTAATTGAATAATTCGTTCCGTGGTTTGTAAAAGTAATGCGTGGTCAACGCCTGTTTGACCAAATTCATTTTCAATAATAATAATTTCTTCTTTAGGAAACGGTGACTGCGCAAGCGCATGGTTAATTAAGGTTGTTTTTCCTGCGCCTAAAAAGCCAGAAACAATGGTGATTGGAATGCCCATCAAGTTTTCCTCCTGTTATTTGACTTCAGTGAAAAGTGCGCGGCGCCGTAGTTTTGGTGAATATTTTTTCAGCTGTAATTTTTCTGGTGTATTTCGTTTGTTTTTACTTGTTAAGTAAAGGCGCTCGCCAGTTTCAGCGCAAGCTAACGTAATGGTTTGGCGCATAGTACCGTCCTCCAATTTGATTTTTTTAATTGCGTATAAAAGATAAAGGGGGCTGCGAGGTCAGCCCAAATGCGACTGTCCTCGCTAGTTGTCTTTATCGAAATAATGAGTTACCAGCTTGCTTTTTTGACGCCAGGAATCAAGCCTTGGTGAGCCAATTCACGGAAACGAATCCGAGACATGCCAAATTTACGCATGTAGCCACGTGGGCGCCCATCTGTTTGATCGCGGAGTTTTAAGCGACTTGGATGAGCATCTTTTGGCAATTTGCTAAGACCTTCATAATCGCCAGCTTCTTTTAAGGCTTGGCGAATAGGCGCATATTTTGCAATCATTGCTTGTTGTTTTTTTGCTTTAGCAATTTTTGATTTTTTAGCCATAAGGCACTTCCTTTCTTTTTGGATTTATAAAATATAAATCGTAATGGTTACGATTTGAACGGAAGTATATTATCAGGTGTTGCGTTGTTTGTCAAGTGAGAATTTTGTTTTTTTTAGGACTTGCTAAGTTGAGAAGTTAGAAATGTTTGTTTTAGAGCTGTTTTGTAGTATCTTTTAAGAAAGAGTAAAAAGGAGTGAAGATGGCAATGGTAGAACGTTTGACGATTATTCGTGGTGTGGAAAAATTTGAATTACAAACGAAAACAGCGCGCTGGGTGTTAGCAAAAGAAGAGGGATATTCGCCAGTTCAAATGCTCGTTTCGGCAATTGGCGCTTGTGGGGGATACGTGTATCAATCCGTTTTGGAAAATTCGCACATTCCCTTTGAGTTTGAAAAAATAGAAGTCACGTATTCAAGAGAAGTAGAGAGACGCGCACAACCATTAAAACAGGTGACGATTCTCTTTTATGTGTCTGTTCCAGAAGCCTTTCAAGCACGGGCGACACGGTGTTTGAAGCTTGTCGCCCCAAACTGTCCAGTGATTCAATCATTAGCTGAAAGAATTACTGTCGAAGAAACAGTTGTATTTAAAAAGTAAACCATTAGAGACATTATCGTTACGAGCGCTTTTCCCTTTTTGGATGCCTCGTTTCTGAGAATGTCTTTTTTTAGAGGAGCGTGGGGAAATAGCTGTAGAAACAGGAAATTTTTAATTCATTTGTACAAAATAATACAGACAAAAAACAGATAGTGTTTTTTTCACAAATAAAAAGGTTGCTTTTTTTTCTGTTTTAGTAGATGATGTAAGTAGTTACATCTCTGGTATAACACTGTTTTTCGAAACGTGTGTTATTTTTTAATTCGTAATAGTTTTTTTAAATCGTTTCACAGAATTACTTTAATTGTTATACAGTTTTTTTAGTTGTTATAGTTTGTTTGTCGGCCTTTAGGAGGTAATCATGATTGAGTTAGTGAATGTGTCGAAAGTCTATCAAGAGACACACGCGTTAAAAAATATTCACTTTTCTGTCCAACCAGGAGAAATCGTTGGGATTGTTGGGAAAAGTGGCTCTGGCAAGTCCACGTTGTTACGTTTGTTGAATTTAATGGAACAACCGAGTGAAGGGGAGATTCGTATTGATGGCAGAAATGTTCAAACCTTCTCTAAAAAAGAAGTTCGCCAGCAGCAACAACAAATGGGGATGGTGTTTCAGCATTACAATTTGTTAGAAAATTTGAAAATTTATGATAATGTTGCGTTGCCTTTGAAACTTTTAAAAGAGAAACAGCCTGAAAAAATTGAGCGTTTATTAACGTTTGTTGATATGGCCCATAAGGCAGAAGCGTATCCTGCTCAGCTTTCTGGTGGGGAAAAACAGCGTGTCTCTATTGCTCGAGCGTTGAGCCGTAATCCAAAATGGTTATTATGTGACGAGGCAACGAGTTCATTAGATGAAGAAAATACAGAAAGTGTCGTTCGACTATTACATAAGACGCATCAGGAATTCCGGCCGACTATTTTCTTTGTCAGTCACGAATTAGAAACCGTGAAGCGCTTATGTAATCGTATCTTAGTGATGGAAAAAGGTCAGCTAATTGGCGAATTTCTGAATAATCCTCAGCAATATGAGGAAGAACCGCTTTCCTATTTAGAAAAAGTGGAAAGGAGTTTGCGCCCATGACTTTTTCAGAAACCTTTGCCGAATATTGGCCATCTATGCTGGTTGGTTTAAAAGAAACAGGGATTATGATGTCGATTTCGATGGCTATCTGTTTGCTTGTCGGCTTGCCTTTAGGCTTAGGACTATTTTTGGCTAATCCGAAAGTCAAAGGGCATCAACCTTGGCTGTACTGGGTTTTAAATTTCATTGTAACTGTTATTCGCTCGTTTCCTTATTTATTATTTGTGATTGCGTTGATTCCAGTCACTCGTTCTGTTTTAGGAAAGGCGTTTGGCCCAATTCCTTCATCTGTGCCATTGAGTATTGTTGCGATCGCGATTTTTGCTCGCTTGGTTGAACAAGTGCTGTTGGATGTTCCAGAAGAAATTTATTTTTTAGCTAATTCGTTAGGTACCTCGAAAGTCCAATACATTTGGCACTTTTTATTGGTGGAAGCACGTAGCGGATTGGTCCTTGCTTACACAACCACGACAGTGAGTATGGTTTCATATTCCACGGTGATGGGTGTTGTTGGTGGCGGCGGGATTGGCGATTTTGCAGTTCGTGTCGGGTATCAACGGTATGAATACGGTATTATGTATGTTGCCATTGTGATTATGATTGCACTGGTCTTCATTTTACAAATGCTTGGGAACTTCATTGCCCAAAAACTAGACAAAAGAAAGTAGGAGGACAAAAGAATGAAGAAGTTTTATTTAGCAACATTCGCTGTTATTGCAACAGTTATTTTAGCTGCCTGTGGGGGAAATAAACAAGCAGACCAGAAAGAAGACAAGGAGATTACCGTTGCCGTGCAATTGGAATCTTCAAAAGATATCTTGGAGATTGCCAAGAAAGAAGCTGAGAAAAAAGGGTACAAAATTAACATTATGGAAGTGAGCGACAATGTTGCCTACAACGATGCCGTGCAACATGACGAAGCGGATGCTAATTTTGCGCAACATCAACCCTTCATGGAAATGTTTAACAAAGAGAAAAAAGCTGATTTAGTGGCTGTGCAACCGATTTATTATTTTGCTGGTGGTTTCTATTCAAAAGAATACCAAGATGCGAAAGATTTACCTGAAAATGCCAAAGTGGGGATTCCTAGCGATCCAACCAATGAAGGTCGTGCTTTAGCAATTTTAAATGCAAACGGCGTGATTAAATTAAAAGAAGGTGTCGGCTTTAACGGCACGGTGGCAGATGTCGTGGAAAATCCTAAAAACATCACTTTTGAAAGCATTGATTTACTGAATTTAGCTAAAGCCTACGATGAAAAAGACATCGCTATGGTGTTCTGCTACCCAGCCTACTTAGAACCTGCTGGTTTAACAACGAAAGATGCGATCTTGTTAGAAGATGAAGAAGCAAGTAAACATTACGCATTACAAGTTGTGACACGCAAAGGCGAAAAAGATAGCGAAAAGATCAAGGTTTTAAAAGAAGCGATGACAACAAAAGAAGTTGCTGAATACATCAAGAAAAATTCTAAAGGCGCTAATATTCCTGCGTTTTAATGAATAGAAAAAATGAAGCCTCTTTTTTGAGAAGCTTCATTTTTTTCTTTTCCTTGATTTATAGTATAGTTAATAGGAAGGAGGTGCCGGTGTGGTCGAATTATTTATTTTAATGATGGAACGGGTAGGCTTAATTATTTTACTGGCCTTTCTTTTAGTGAATGTGCCTTATTTTAAGCGTGTTTTATTAAGTCGTGAAAAAATGTCTTCAAAAGTTCAGTTGATTTTGATTTTTGGTTTATTTGCTATTATTTCTAATTTTACAGGTATCGAAATCGCTAAGAATCAGATTGTTCCCAATAATTTACTAACCTATTTAAGCAGCAATGCTTCCATTGCGAATACGCGTACGTTAGTAATTGGCGTTTCTGGATTAGTGGGTGGTCCGATTGTCGGCAGTACGGTTGGTTTAATTGCTGGCTTTCATCGGGTTATTCAAGGTGGAGGGCATAGTTTCTTTTATGTGCCTGCTTCTTTAATTGTTGGCTTAATTGCCGGTTTTTTAGGGAGCCGCATGGCAAAGCAAACTGTTTTTCCGTCTGCCGGCTTTTCTGCCATTGTCGGAGCGTGCATGGAAATGATTCAGATGATTTTTATTTTCTTTTTCAGCGGTGATCTAGCGGATGGGGCCACGTTGGTTCGTTTTATTGCGCTGCCGATGATTTTGTTAAATAGCGTAGGAACGTTCATTTTTATGTCGATTCTAACAACGACATTGAAACAAGAAGAGCAGGCCAAAGCGGTTCAGACGCACGATGTTTTGGAATTAGCAGCGGAAACACTGCCATATTTTCGAGAAGGACTCAATAAAAATTCCAGCAAAAAAGTTGCGGAGATTATTAAGCATTATACAAAAGTCAGTGCGATTAGCATGACAAACAGTCATCAAATTTTAGCTCATGTTGGCGCAGGAAGCGACCATCATATTCCAGAGCTAGAAGTCATCACGGAGCTTTCTCGGGAAGTGTTACGGACGGGCCAAATGACCATCGCGCATGCCAAAGAAGAAGTTGGTTGTTCGGACCCTAATTGTCCGTTGCAAGCGGCGATTGTGATTCCATTATTTTCCCATCAGCAAATTGTTGGCACCTTAAAAATGTACTTTACGGATCCAGCGCAGTTAACGCATGTCGAGGAACAGTTAGCAGAAGGTCTTGGGACAATTTTTTCTTCACAAATTGAATTAGGTGAAGCGGAAGTACAATCAAAATTACTTAAAGAAGCTGAAATTAAATCCTTGCAAGCGCAAGTGAACCCGCATTTCTTCTTTAATGCCATCAATACTATTTCCGCATTAATGCGGAAAGACAGTGAAAAAGCGCGGAAACTATTGCTCCAATTAAGCAAATACTTTCGAGGCAACTTGCAGGGAGCCGTGCAAACTACGATCCCAGTTTCACAAGAACTAGAACAAGTAAAAGCCTATTTGTCATTAGAACAAGCACGGTTTCCGAATCGTTATCAAGTAACATTTGACGTGGAAGAAGCGGTTGCTTCAGAAAAAGTACCGCCGTATGCGATTCAGGTGTTAGTGGAAAATACCATCAAGCATGCATTTGGCAGCCGGAAGGAGAACAATCAAGTTCGGGTAGTGGTCAAAGCAAAACAACACAAATTACATGTGGATGTGTATGACAATGGGCAAGGGATTCCTGAAGAACGCCGCTTGCTATTAGGAAAGACAACAGTGACTTCGGAAAAAGGCACCGGCACGGCACTGGAAAACTTGTCCCGCAGAATGGCGAACCTTTATGGATCAGAAGGTTGTTTTTTAATTGAAAATTTAGAAACAGGCGGGAGCCATGTTCATTTAGAAATCCCGATGGAACAGGAGGAATTAGATGCACGTATTAATCGTTGATGATGAGCCCTTAGCACGAGAAGAATTGAGCTATCTTGTTTCCCAACATCCGCAAGTGACGAGCGTTGCAGAAGCGGATTCTGTGGCGGAGGCAATGGAAGAGATGATGGATCAAAAGCCAGATTTGTTATTTTTAGATATTCATTTGACCGATGAAAGCGGGTTTGATTTAGCGGAAAAATTAACCCATCTTAAAAAAGCGCCCTACTTGGTCTTTGCAACCGCCTATGATCAATATGCGTTAAAGGCCTTTCAAGTGAATGCAAAAGATTATATTTTGAAACCTTTTGAAGAAGAAAAAATAACACAAGTCATTGAAAAAGCATCGAAAGAAATGGCTCAAGCTGTCCCAGAAAACACTGCCGAAAAAGGACCAAAATCTGAAGCAATACCTATTCAAGGGGAAGACCGCATTTATCTTGTGGCGCCAGAAGATATTTACCTCGTTTCTGTCGAAGAACGGCAACTGAGCATTTTTGTAGATCAACAGGTCTACAAGATGACAGGGACCCTCAACAGTATCGAACAGAAATTACCTGCCACGCTCTTTATTAAAACGCATCGAAGTTTCATCTTGAATCGAACAAAAATTCAAGAAATTCAGCCGTGGTTTAATAACACGTTGCAAGTAATTTTAACCAATGGCTCAAAAGTACCTGTTAGCCGTTCATACGTCAAAGAATTTAAAGAAAAACTTGGCTTAAGTTAAAAAATCACCACTTGAAATGTCGAATGCATTTCAAGTGGTGATTTTTGCATTTGGTGAAGAAATTCTGGCATTTCATGAAAAAAAGCCCTTAAAAAAACGTTTTCTTTATATACTTAACCCATAGAAAACAGACAAAAGGGAGCGAAGAAGCATGGAAAAGAAAGTATATTCATTTTTACAACAAGCAGCAGTTTTTGCCATTATTATGTTAATCGCCAACGGCTTGGCGTTCATTTCTCCAATACCAATGCCTGCTTCAGTAATTGGCATGGTGTTATTGTTCATTGGTTTATGTACAAAAGTTGTTAAATTGGAGCAAGTGGAAGGGCTAGGTAATAGCTTATCAACGGTTATTACATTTTTATTTGTTCCTTCAGGGATTTCCTTAGTTAATTCTTTAGGGATTATGCAACAATTTGGCGTTCAAATTGTTTTTGTTATTTTAGTAGCGACACTAGCGTTACTAGCAACGACTGGTTGGACGGGCGCCTTTTTATTGCATATGAAAGATGCTCGAAAAGAAAAAGAACCCGCAGCAACGAAGAAAGCGAAAGGAGAGGTTCGCGCATGAATCCGTATGTTGGCATTATTATTTCATTAGCTGTATTTGGCATAGGTACTTGGTTGTTTAAAAAAAGTAAAGGTTTCTTCTTATTTACGCCATTATTCGTTGCGATGATTTTAGGCGTTGTCGTTTTAAAAGTAACAGGAATTAGTTACGAGCAATACAATGAAGGTGGCAAATATATCAGCTTCTTTCTAGAGCCTGCGACAGTAGCGTTTGCGATTCCTTTATATAAAAAGAGAGACGTGTTGAAAAAATATTGGTTAGAAATTTTAACGGCGTTAACAATTGGTTCTTTTGGTTCGCTAGTGGCTGTTTATTTTGCAGGAAAAGTGATTGGCATGGATAATCATTTAGTGGCCTCAATCTTACCACAAGCAGCTACAACAGCGATTGCCGTACCTATTTCTCAAACTGTTGGCGGCATTGCTTCCATTACGGCGTTTACTGTAATCTTCAATGGTGTACTAACCTATGCCTTGGGCCGAATTGCATTGAAATGGTTTAAAATTAACAATCCAATCGCCAAAGGTTTAGCTTTAGGTGCGGCCGGACATGCCCTAGGTGTGGCAGTTGGCATAGAAATGGGTGAAACAGAGGCTGCTATGGCTAGTATTTCTGTCGTAGTGGTTGGCGTAGTTACTGTTTTAGTAGTTCCTTTCTTTGCAACGGTCATTGGTCTATAAAAAAGTGGGCTTTCCCACTCTTTTATGAGTAGCTAATTTCTATCAGCTAGCAGTCTCTGCTTATTCTGTGAATGCTAGTTATCACTAATCCGCAGGCTCGGAGTTAAAATGAGCATAAAAAAGAGCGTGGGACAGAAGTGTTAACTTTCATAAGGACAAATAATAATACTAAATGAGATGGACTCGCCCATATAAATAGACCTTCGTAAAAGAAGGTCTATTTATTTCTATTAGCTCATTCAGTGAAATAGTATTCGAAGATACAACATTTTACCAAGATGAAATCAAAAAATACTAATTGCTATAGAGAATCTACTTCCTTGTATAATTCATTAACTTCCTTCTTTAGCACATCTCTTTTAGAAATAAAATCCTCTAAATTATTTAATATATTTTCATATACAATTTTATCAGCTGGATTTTGGATCGTTTCTATATCAGTATTACAAAAATCAGAAATATCTGTTAGTTCGCTTTCATATATTACTTTCATTAGATTGAGTATTGCATTTTTATTAACTTTATTGATATTTTCATATTTTATCCCATCGATAGAAAATGTGGGATTTCCTTCTTCAATTTTCAAGATTATCATATATTCTTCTCCTATTCTTAAATGCTTTTTCTCCTGCTTCCATAGTTGAAATCAATGCAACAAAGTTCTTCATAGTTTTTCCGCACTGAGATTTAAGTTCCTTTGATGAAAATGCTCCTGTGTAAACCTTATAGCATTCTTCCTTTTCTACTCCATTTCCAAACTCATCTTCGTCAAAATCAGTATAAATTATATAATTTGGGTTCATCAGTGTACCCATAGTGCTATTGTGAGTTACAACAAATACTATTGAATTCTCTGCTATTTCATTTATTTTAGGGATTATACTTTCGTTTATAAAAACATTGTCAAATGATGCTTCGGGTTCATCTAAGAGTAGAACATCATAATTCCTAGCATCATCAATACTATCCAACAAATTGAATTCTGCTCTTTCTCCTCCAGAAATAGGAGAACCGTTTTTATTTACAACGCTATATTGGATTTTGAAAAGGGCTTTATATAAATCACTTTCAGGAATACCTTTATCTTTTAAGGACAAAATAAAATGAAAAGGCTGTTCATATAAACTCTTAAATTCAGTTGCAATTCCAGTACCTGTTTTTAAAGCCGCTTTTACCTCTGATGTATTTTCGAATGGTTGTTTTTTTACTATAGACTTAAATCTATTTAACTTTGTTTCCTTAATAACACTTTCTTTTTTTAAAGCATTAATAGTTCGGTTAAATCTGCGAACGATTTCATCTTGCTTGTACGCTTTATAGAAATCTACTTCATCAATAAGATTTCTTGATGATTTATTCCTTAATGCCTTTTTAACCTCTGAACTAATTAAATCTACCTCCATTTTTAACTTGTATTCCAAATACAAATACTTATATTTAATAATTGCTTTATCTAAAAGCTGCTTCAAACTACTTTCATCAATATATTCTGAAATCATTTCTTTATAGGTTTTTGTAGTATATAAGTTAATTAATGAATCAATCACTTTCTTGAGTTCAGAAGGCTTTAGGGGGTTAAATTTAACTTCGGTATACAATCTTTGTTTAGAATACTCATCATTTAAATACTCTTGTTCTGCAAAATCTATTAATGATGATAGGTATTTTTCTAGTTCATCGGAGTAATTGTGACTAATCTCCATCATCTCTGTGATGAGATTTTTGACTGGAGACAAGTAGTTTTCCACAATATTCTCTTGCTTGGACTTAATAACCTTTTCAAATTTTTTATCAGTACTTTCATTCGTAATCTGGAACTGTTTTATATACTTCACGTTTTCAGATGAGAAAGACTCAATAATTTGATCTAACGTATATGTTTTACCAGAAGAACGTTTTCCTACAATTAAATTCAATTTTGTAGATGCTACAGTTCCGTCAGATAAAATTTGAAATAAATCATCATTTTTACTGCTAGACAAAAATACATTTCTTCTATCTCCAAGAATTAGTTTTAAGCTTCCAACATTAATGTCTTCAATTTCTAAATAAGTTAGTCTGATTGGAAATTTTTTATTTCTCTCATTATTTTGATACTCATTTAAATTATCTTTTGATATTCTTAAATCACTGAATAAAACTGGCACTAGGTCATTAGGGTTATTCTTTACAACTTGAAATTTTTTTGGACTATTTACTTCTCCAGCAAAAATGTTGTTACCAAATTTTTTAAGCGTGGTCTGATTTATTTTTGGTTTCTTCTTGTAGTGAGGAATCAAAAGATATTCTTCATAATTAGAAAAAATTTCCTCGAACTCTTCAAAATCAATCCACTTTTTATTATCATTAATGGACTCATTCAGTTTTAAACATTGTTCATTAAACACATCTACCTTATTTTCTGGACATAAAACTAATAAATGGGCGTTATCAATATCTACTTCGACGCCTGGAAGAACAATACAAGGAAGTTTACTTTTTATGTCTTCGTATTGTTTGATGTCAAATAGATTATGATTAGTGATAGCGATTGCATCTAGCCTCATATCGTTGACGTAAGACTCTAAAAACTCAAATGAAAATTCAAAATTTACATCGCTAAACTTGTTAGGTAATGTGTGAATATGAAAATCCACCTTTTTCATTTCCTGTTTCACTCCTTATCTTCTAAATTAATGAATATTTTCAATTTGTATTTATTATATCATGTTAGCAAATATTAACTATAGCAATTATCTATTAAATAATATTTTGAAAATAAACATTAAAGAGCAAATCATACATTATTGTCGCAAAGCCTCACAACTCCAACCATTATAAGCTTTTTTCTTGTCCAATTTATTAGTCATCCCAATTAGTAAGCCTTACTATATAGATGTAACAATAAATATATACTTAGGAGGTTTTCAATATGCGGAGACTAAAGACACAACAATCCAATAATTTGGATAAACTTGACAAGATAAAATCGGATATGCACGAGTTAGTAGCATAGACGACAGACAAAAGTTAGGCTTTGAAGTTTAGAAAGAAGCGTTAAAGAGTTGTAACATTATTTTCAGTGAGAAACAATCGAGAGACAACGGCAACCGCCCAGAACTAGCTAATCCAATAGAACTAGCAAAACAGTTATCTCTGTCTGGCAAATCGGTTACTTTACAAATTTACAAGCTAGACCGCTTAACTCGTAAAACGCCGAATATTCTCTAGTTCACCAATAATTAGTCCTGCAGAAAGTTCCCCAATTCCAGGGATACTTTGATAGAAATCAAATTCTATTGTTCGTTTTGCAGTTTCAACTAGCTGTTTGGTGAGTTGATCTTTCGTCATCAGTAATTGTTTCAATTGTCGGGCATAATACACGACTTTTTGAACAGAAATGCTTTGAATAGGTTCTGCTGGATAAGAATTTTGTGCTTTAGCCAAGGCTTTTTGATTGGAAATTTTTTTATCCGTATTTTCTTTAACACATTTTTCAGCTTGTTTTGACTTAAGTGTGCCAAGTAATCGGGATGAGGGAAAAGTTCGACAAGATTTAAGGCGAGTTTTGATAACCTGTTCGAATTCTGGAAATGGTAGTTGTAAAGCGGTATGAAGGTTCATTCTCATGTGTTTAATGTCACTTTCAATTTGTTGATAAAAGCGTGCTAAATCACGTGTTTGTTCATAGATTTCTGATTGTGCTTGTTTTTGTTTCCGCAGAAATTGACCGTGCGTTTGTGCGAGACGATGGGCATCTCGTTTATCCGTTTTTACTGAACGTAAGTCACTATTCAGTTGCCTTTTTGCTTCTAAAGGGTTGAATAAACAATAAGTGAAATGATTCTTTTGACAAAACGTTTCAATGGCTATTGAATAAACCCCGGTTGCTTCAAAAACAATCTGTGGTCGTTCTGGAAGAGCATAGATTTCTTGAAGAAGTGCATTGAAATGTGTTTTATCGTGAAGAATTTCTTGTTCAAAAAGACAAGTAGTTTCATGATAAATAACGGCGTAACTTTTTCCCATTGAGACATCTAAAGCAAGTACATACATGATTTTCATCTCCTGAAAAGTGTTGAAAGGTTCTTCACTGATTCATCTCGTTCCTAATTTCCTTCACACGGGCTCGAAGCCCAAGAGGCCATGTTCGGTCATCCTTTCACTTACAACTATACGCTTAAAAGAGCAGTAGAGGGGAAATTCATCCGTCGATGAATTTCCCCTCTACTCTTAGTATGTTTGTGTTGTTCACAGGATTTTTTGAATATAGATAGGTCGGATTGACCAGTCTTTTTATAGAATGGTTGCTCCTAAAGTTTGTTTAAAGTGGCGTAATGCCCATTCGTGTCCTTGTTCATCAAAACTAGCAACGGCATGCTCGGGAATCATTAATTGATAGCCTAAATTATAGGCATCAACAGCCGTATGCAACACGCAAATATCTGTACAAACACCAGTTAAACAAAGCTCTGTAATTCCTCGTTCTCGTAACCGAATGTCCAAATCCGTGCCACTAAAAGCAGAATAGTGCCGTTTGTCCATCCAATAAACGGTTGCCTCATTTTTGTGAGCTTGATAAAAATCAGCTAGCGAGCCAAACAGATTACGCCCGTCAGTTCCTAAGACATTGTGGGGTGGGAAAAGTTTATTTTCAGGATGATAGTGATCTAGGGGGTCATGCCCATCAATGGCAAAAACCACAAAATCGCCATTGTCAAAATAGTGCTTTGTTTGTTGAACAAGGGCCGTTTCAATAGCTTGTCCAGCGGCACCAGTGGTTAGTTTTCCGTCTGTGGCGACAAAATCATTCGTATAATCAATGGAAATCAGAGCTTTCATTTGGCAACCTCCTAAAGGTTAAAGTCATTTTGTTCATTTTACAGCTTTTAAGAAAGCATTTCAAATGATAAAAGTACATCAAATTCTAAAAAAGCTGTTTCAAAATAAACGCTTTGGCTAAAAAACATGCTATAATTTTGCTACAAATTAAAGCAGGTGAATAGAGTGAAAAGAAAAATCGTACGTTTTATCCTTTGGTTGTTAGGAATCCTTGTGGTTATTTGCTTAGGCGTGTTTCTCGCCTTTCAATTATCTCCTAAGCCAGGCGCTTGGGTCATCAACCAGTTATTCGCAGGTGAAGTTGAAATAAAAGATTCAGCTTCCTATGATAAAGCATTGCCCAATGTCCAATTGCAAGAAAATCAAACATACCCTTCTTCAAGAAAAAAGAATACCTTTGATTTGTATTATCCCCAAACGTCAAAACAAGCGGTACCAGTCGTTTTATGGGTCCATGGTGGTGGCTATGTGGGAGGAGATAAGTCTGGGATGAAAGAGTTTGCGACACGTTTAGTGGCTGATTCCTCAGTTGCCTTTATTTCAATGAATTATGAATTAGCACCAGATGCACCTTATCCAAGCCAGCTCCAGCAGGTCAATGAACTTGTTCAATTTTTATTAGAAAAGAAACAAGCGTATCCCATGTTAGATTTATCTAAGCTTTTTATTGGCGGGGACAGTGCGGGTGCACAGATTGCTCTACAATATGCAACAGTTCAAACCAATGCCAACTATGCCAAAGAACTAGGGATGACTGCAGCGTTGCCGGCTAGCCATTTAAAAGGCACACTCTCGTATTGTGGTCCAGTGGATTTGAAACAAATGGCCAACCAACAAAGTGATAATCGTTTTATGAAATTTTTCGTTAAAACAGTGGCTTGGTCCTTGCTCGGCACTAAAGACTGGCAGACGAGTGCAGAACTGCAAGAAGTGAGTTTAGTGGATAAAGTCACCAAAGAATTTCCCCCGACGTATCTAACAGATGGCAATAGTTTTTCATTCCAAGAGCAAGGACTAGCCTTGGTTCAGCGGTTAAAAACTTTAAATGTTCCAGTTTCAGCTCTCTTTTTCAAAGATAAGAAAGCAACGATCACCCACGAATATCAATTCGACTATCAAAAAAAAGAAGCTAAACAATGTTACCAAGAAACAGTCCAGTTTGTGAATACGTATAAATAAACAGAGGCCTTAGAAATATTTCTAAGGCCTCTGTTTATTTATTTTTGTCATTTTTTTAGCTGAGAAATATGTATAAATTAAACAAAAATGTTTATTTAATGATGTTTACATGAGAAAAAATCCGTGCTATACTACGAACTCGTTTGTTAATTTTAATGTTAAAAACAACGTTTTTGTTATTTTTGTGAACAAATTAACATTTTTATCGTACAAAAACAGCAAAAAATTCGTTTAGTTAACAAAAAGAAAATTAAAAAATAAATTTTTTTTTTGAAATTAAGAAAATATCTTTAAAAAAATCAGAAGAAAACTTCGTATACTTGAGCCATAGGTTGGTTGTGGAAAGTTTACTTCGAGGGAGGAGTGATGAAGTTAATGAAAAAGAAAATCGCTGTTTTATTGGCAACTTGTTTACTTGTACAACCATTTTTATCTGTTTCAGCGTGGGCGATTGAAGGGGAGCAACAAACGGAACGTACGCAGACACAGCCAAAAACAGCAGAAACCAGTACAAGTGAAGCAACAAAAGAAAGCAGCGCACATTCTATAGAACAGTCATCAATGACGGAATCTAGTGCTATCACAGAAAAAGTAACCACCTCTTCCACAGAAACAAAACCAAGCGAAGAGCAGAAGCAAATCACCTTGACCTTTGAAACAACGGATCAAGCTTTGTTTCAAAATGATGCCAAAAGTTATCAAGTGGTAAAAGAAAAAAATCAGCCACTTCGGACAGAAGAATTACCAAAATGGGCGAATAGTGAGGAAAATACGACTTTCGTTGGCTGGTCTTACCAAGGAAAAACATATACAAATGAAGAACTTCTTCAATTAGAGTTTTCAGAAGATACACAACTTACAGCTGTCTTTAAACAGAAACGGACACGCATGGCCAGAGCTGTTTCAGTTGATCAGTCCATTGCGGACACAATTGCTCCTGCGGATAAAACAAAAGTGATTGTTGTGCCAAGTCCAGCAGGAGATGGAGCAGCGTACAAAGAATATGCATCGACAGAGGCTGGTTTGAAAGAAGCCTTGTTTGATTTGTATCAACAGGGGAACAATGGCGATTTCACTCTTTATATAGGAACTAATATTACAACGGGTACGGCGACCACCGCTAAAGTGATTCCTGACACCGTTACGGCAAGTAATATGACCTTTTACGCCTTGCAAGGCAAGGTCAATCATTTAGTGATTACTGGAAACAGCGCGGATCCGATTAGTATGGATCAAACGGCGCCAACGGGTTCTAAGACGTTAGGATTTAATCAAAATATCTATTTTGGCTCAAACATCACTTTGAGAAATCTAAACTATACAGGTACGAATATGTATTTAAATGGTTACAGTTTGAACTTGAATGGCGGTTCTAGTGGAAACGGTCTGACCGTATACGGTGGAACGGATACAGGAGATGTTTCAGGAAACCCAACTTTAACAGTAAATAGTACAGGTACAGGCACATGGAATTTCTATGGCGGAAACCAAAATGGTGGTAATTTAGCTGGAAATCCTACGATTGTTATTAACAATACACGGAGCGGACTAAATACATTAAGTGGGGGCGCCAATATTGGGACAGTGACTGGGAATACTTCATTGGTTGTCAATGATTCTGGTGGCAGAATTGCTTCAATTTATGGGGGCGGTTATGGGACCAACGCAACCAACACAGCGAATGTTACTGGTAACGTCTCAACAAAGGTTGCGATTACGAATGCTGCTACAGGTTTCCAATTAAGTACGTATTATGGCGGTGTTCAATACGGAAATATTGGTGGAAAAGTAACAAACGATATTTCTGGATATGGCCGTTGGTATACAGCGGGTCAACGTTTTATTGGTGGCTCTTCCCGTGGCGATATAGGAACGAATCGTACGACTGATGGAATTACTACAAATTTAAATACACAGTTGTATAGTGCGGGTCGTGCAGATTTTGAAGGAGGCAACCAATATTCTGGAACGATCATCGGAGATATTACGAATGTGGTTACAGCAGGAACGAATTCCGCTGGTGGTATTAATGATTTTAACGGCGGTGCTGGTAACAATGTTTCGAAATTTAACAAGAGTCAAATTGGGGCCTCAAATGAAGCAACGTATGATGCTTATACACCACAGCAAAGAGCAGAATTAGCCAAATCGGCAGCAGCTTTTAAAGTTTTCGGAAATATTTCTTCTAAATTAGTCAGCGGTTCGTTTAATAATGGTGCAATTTATTCAACTGCAGCTGGCCGAGGCGGCTATATTGAAGGAAATACAACAATTGAAGTGGGAACAGCGAATGGTGATGGGTCTTTAGGTGGCGATGGTATGGCTTATTCAGGCGCAAAACCGACAAGCTTAGATTATTCAACGACCGATAAAAGTCGTGGGTATAGTTCAGGCTGGGATATTGTTGGTGGCGGCGGCTATCCTGCTAGTAATGATACTTGGGATATTTATATAAAAGGAGATACTAAGACTGTTTTAAATAATACCATTGCTCGCTGGACATATGGTGGCTCTTTTTCAGGTGTCGTTGAAGGAAACACTTCTAACACATTGAATGGCGGGATTGCTGACACATTAGAAGGAACAGGCTATCAAGCAGCTAGAGTTTATGGGAACGGTCAAACAATCGTTAATAATGGTCAAGTCGATTGGTTTCTTTCAGGCGGTGGCTGGAATGATGCCAAAAATGTTGGGAATGTCGGTGTAACGGTTTATGAAGGAGTAATTAATGCTTCAATGGGCGCTTCTTATGGAGCAAGCGGTGGCCATACAATTACTGGTAATTCAGACAATCGCATCTACGGAGGAAATTTCTCAGGAACTCCTCGGACAGGCGCGAACGGTTTTTCAGGTGGGATTACCAATGCAGGCTCACTTCTTGGAAATGCCAAACTCTTAATTGATTTAAGAAACTACAACGGAGAGTTTAAGTTGCCTGGTAATACCTACATTACTGGTGGTCGGCCCTATGGTCAAAATACGACACTAGGAACGGATGAATCAAACACAATTACTTTAAATATTTTCACTAAAACAGGTGTGGAATCTCTAAATGGGGCCAGCATTTACGGTGATGGTGGAACCAATGCTGCGTATACCAAGAACGGCAAGATTACAATGAATATTCAAGCAACGGGTTCTAGTATTGGAAATTTATATGCGACACAGTATTCCAATATCAGTGGCGGAAAAATCTTACGTGATGTTACCGCAAATGTTCAAGGTGCAGTTAGTATTAACGGTTTATCCGGTGGTTCATCAACAGATAATTTTACTAATGCAATTGTGAATGCTAGTTCAAATAAAGTGGCCTTTAACTTTGGGACTAACGTTGACGGCACCAATAATTATCAAACAGAACCACTAAATGCGACAGGCTTAGGCGTTGTCAACTTTACGGAATTAAATGTCATCAATGGCATTAAATTAATGGCTAATGGTGGGAACATCAAAAATGGCGTTTCTGCTACTGCCGCGAATCATAGTACGACTTACAATGAATTCGGATCAATTCATCTATCTAAAAATGCAGGAATTGGGATTACCAACACGGCCAATTTAATTTCAGCTAGCAAACTAACGGTTCAGGATCATGCAACATTAGAAACAATTCCTGGTACAGGTAAGGTAAACATTGCGGATTTTGAAGCTGTCGATCCAACAAAAGATGAACTTTTATGGATTAAACCAACGACAGATACAACTGCTTTGGTGGATAGCATAGGGACTTGGTTTGGAAATGTCAAAGCCTATCAGGTCTTGACGATTAATCCAACGGTCAATAATGCTACAAAACTTACGCCAACAACGTTTCATGGGATTGAAAAAGCGACTGGAAAAACATTTATTGGCGATAACGATGTGACCAAGGGCGCCAATGGCTATGGAATAGCAATTCCTGGCTCTATCATCGATTATGAAGTGGAAACGCCTGGAATTGTGGCAGGTGCAGGTACTATTTCTCATGATGTAAAAGAGGTCAAAGCCGGCAATGCGCCATTAACCTTACAAGCGTGGGGCACCGAAGTAGCTGGACAAAAAGTTCAAAAAGGACGTTTGATGATTCCGACCTCAAGTGCTTTAACACCAACCCTAAGCTTCCTTCCTGACGAAGTAACAGGTTCTTGGTTGCACCAAGGAACGGTTAAATCTAGTGAAGTTGGGAGCTCGATAGAGCAAATTCCAGAGCAAAAAGATACCATCCCGCTTTCATGGAAAGCGACGAATATGAACTACAGTTATCAGGTGAAAGTTCAATTTTCAAATAAAGTGGAACTTTCGGGGCAATCGGTGATTGTCACAGAAGATGAGGCAGCGCAACTAACGACTGTTGATAAAGTAATAGAAATGCTCGGTGCAAAAGGTCGGCCGTTTTTCAAGACCTCATTAAAAGAGACGGATTTACCACAAATTCAAGCGCCGTTAGCAGAAAAAACTGTATCGCGGACACATGATATTCAATTAGAAGCAGGGACGTCAGGGGATAATTTGCAAAACAAAACGGTTCATTTAGTTGTTGTGAAAAATGAAAGTGTCCTTGCCAAAGATCGTTCGTTTGCCTTGTATGCGACAAGTGCGCATTTGAAATTAAAAGAAGCAAATGGCTTAACGAATTCAGACGAGTTGGCAAAATGGACACAAGCAACGGTGATTTTCGCAGATGGTCGGGCCAATCAAACACCAAGTCTTGATGCCGCAACCTTCCAAGCCATTCAGCAAGCGAAACCAGAAGAATTAGCCAAAACGGTGCCAGCCAATTATCAATTTACAGAAGCTGGTGAAACGTTAAATAAAAAAGTCAATGTGTCTATTTCAGGTGAATTAACGTTAGAAAAAGTACCTAAAACAATTGATTTTGGCAAACAAAAAATTTCTGCCAAGCCAGAAGTTTACTGGCCAACTCTTTCAGATGATTTAGTCGTTCAAGACACACGCGGGACAGAAAGTACGCCTTGGAAACTGAATGTTCAGGTAACGAATCCCTTAACGAACGGCACAGATCAATTGGAAGATTTGTCATTGGTTACAGACAAAGGAGAATTTTTACTCAATAAAGGAGATACGGTTGTTACAGAAAATGAAGGCTCCGGTTCAGGTAGTTATACAATTAACCAAGGTTGGGGTGCGGCAAACCAACGGGGACTTAAACTATCTGTGCCAGTCGAGAAACAAAAAGTTGGCGAATTCAAAGGGACATTGTCATGGTCATTAGTCATGGCACCATAACAAGGAGGAGAGAAGTGAGATGAAAAAATACCTTTTGCTTAGTTGTTTTTTAGGTCTTTTCAGCTTCTGTCATTCAGACACTGCGTTTGGGGAAGCAGCTTATGAAAATAGTGGTGTTGTCTCCTTTTATGGAACGTATGAATATCCCACAGAAGAGTCGACAACAGCGACTAGTAATTCTTCCACAACGACCGAACCCACCAAGCCAGCTGACGGAGGCGCTTCATCCGTCCTTTCTTCTGGCGTATATGGGTCGCGACAAGGAAGATTACCAGCGACAGGTACCACCAATCAAGCACCATTTATTTATTTGGGAATCAGCCTTATCACTATAGGCATATTATTTATTAAAAGGAGAAGAGAAGATGAAAAAAACAGTATTAGCAGTAGTAGGGATTGTAGGATTTAGCGGTGTCCTAGCGACACAACAAGCATTTGCGGAAGACATTAACGTGAACTATACAAGTAATGGCGCCATTACATTTGAACCAGATACAGATCCAACGAAGCCAGTTAACCCAACCAATCCAGATGAAAAAGTTGAACCAGAAGATCCAACTGACCCAACTGGACCAAAACCAGGGACTGCAGGCCCCTTATCAATTGACTATGCTTCAAGCTTTCAATTTGGCGCCCAAAAAATCACTTCCGATACGAAAGATTATTACGCACAAATTCAAACATTTAAAGATGGAACAACAGGTCCCAACTATGTTCAGGTAACGGATAAACGTGGGACACAAGAAGGCTGGACGTTAAGCGCTGTACAAAATGGGCAATTCAAAACAGCCCAAAATGAAGAATTAGTGGGGGCCGCTTTATCGATTGCCAATGCAGGTGTGACATCGATTGTTGATGCCGCATACGCGCCAACACCAACAGCAGCACATACCTTTGTTCCCGGAACAGAAGTAGAATTAGTCAAAGCAGAAGATGGCAAAGGAATGGGGACTTGGGTCTATCGTTTTGGGAAAGATGCGACAGAAGGTGCTACTGCCGTGAAATTAAATGTCCCAGGTAAAGCGATTAAATTAGCAAAAGAATATCGTACGACCTTAACATGGACATTGAAATCTGTACCAACGAATGTTGGAGGCTAAGTAAATGAAAAAAACAGTCGTCTACTCCTTGTTATTCGGAACAATGTTGCTTGGTGCCACTGTTCCTGCTGAAGCGGCGACGGTCGTTTTTGATAGCGAACAGTCGATTGTTTTTACCCCAAGCACAGATGGGACGGATCCAGTGAATCCAGAAAATCCCGATCCAGAAAAACCAGTTCGACCAGTCGATCCAACGAATCCTGATGGACCTAATCCAGGCACACCTGGGCCACTTTCCATCGATTATGCCTCAAGTTTGGATTTTGGGAGTAATGAGATATCGAATAAGGATCAAACGTATTTTGCCAGAGCGCAAACCTATAAAAACCCAGATGGTTCAGCAAGTGAATTGGCAACTGCTAATTATGTACAAGTAAGTGATTTACGGGGAACCAATGCTGGCTGGGTTTTAAAAGTGAAACAAAATGGTCAATTTCGTAATGCAGAAACATTACACAAAGAATTAACAGGCGCCACCGTCGCCTTTACTGAGCCCAGTGTGCGCTCAAATGCGACGGACGTATTGCCGCCAACTGCTACCGCAAACATTCAATTAGATGCTGCGGGCGCAGAAACTGTTGTCATGCAAGCCCCAGAAAAGACCGGCGCCGGAACGTGGATCACGCTGTGGGGACAAGCAGAAAAAGTGACCGAAAAAAATCAACAAGGACAGCAAGTAAATGCCACAATCACACGGGCAATCTCACTAACTGTTCCCGGGAAAACCCCTAAGGATGCAGTACAATATAAAACAACATTGACTTGGCTACTTTCAGATGTACCAGTAAATAATGGAGGGAAATAAATGAAAAAGACAAAAGTAATGACATTGATGGCAACCACAACTTTAGGCGCATTGGCACTTGTACCAATGAGTGCATTAGCAGTCGACGGTGGTGAATACCAAACAAACGGAGCGATTCAATTTGCACCAAATACGAACCCAACGAATCCAGTTGATCCGACGAATCCAGACCCGGATAAACCAATTACGCCAGTTGATCCAACTGATCCGACAGGGCCTAAGCCAGGGACAGCAGGTCCGTTATCCATTGACTATGCATCTAGCTTATCTTTTGGGGAACAAACGATTACCTCAAAAAATATGACCTACTATGCAGAAACACAAAAATACAAAGATAACGCTGGTGCCGATCAAGAAGGCCCGAACTTTGTTCAAGTCTCAGATAATCGTGGGACTGAAACAGGTTGGACGTTAAAAGTAAAACAAAATGGTCAATTCAAAACTGAAGCCAACCAAGAACTAACAGCGGCCAAAGTAACTTTAAGCAACGGACGCGTGGTTTCAGCTTCACAATCTGCAAAACCAACGACAGCGCCAGCTACGATTGAATTAAACCCAACTGGGGCTGAATCAGTGGTCATGGCTGCTGGCGATAAAGAAGGTGCGGGCACGTACTTAATGAGCTGGGGCGATAGTGTAGATGCCGCTAAAACAAGTATTTCATTAGAAGTACCTGGTTCAACCACAAAATATGCGAAAAAATACACGACAACTTTTACTTGGACTTTGACAGATACACCTGCTAACACAGGAAACTAAGAACGACAGCATACACGCAAGATCGGGATATAAGTCAAAAATTTTTTGGCTTATCTTTCGGTCTTTTGGTGCTTATAATACAACAAAGAATGAAAGATATAGGAGAATGAATATGAACAGATGGAAAGTATATGCAACGGTAATCGCTTGTATGTTATTTGGCTGGATTGGCGTGGAGGCGCACGCTTCTGAATTTAATTTTGCGGTCACACCAACAATTCCCGAAAATCAAGTGGATAAATCAAAAACCTACTTTGACTTAAAAATGGCGCCTGGTGCCAAACAAACCGTAGAAATTCAGTTACGCAATGATACAGATGAAGACATTACCATTGAAAATACGGTGAACTCAGCGACAACGAATTTAAATGGCGTAGTAGAATATGGCCAAAACGGGATCAAACCTGACAAAACTTTACGCTTTAACTTAAAAGATTATGTGGAAGCACCGAAAGAAATCATCTTGCCGAAGCATTCCCAAAAGACCTTACCTTTAACCATCACGATGCCTAAAGATTCTTTTGATGGCGTGATGGCTGGCGGCATAACACTCAAAGAGAAAAAGAAAGAAACCACGACTTCTGCGGACCAATCAAAAGGGTTAGCTATTAATAATGAATACTCCTATGTTGTGGCTATTATTCTTCAGCAAAATGAGACAAAGGTTCAACCAGATTTAAAATTACTGGGGGTTAAACCAGGACAAGTCAACGCGCGAAACGTCATCAATGTTTCTTTACAAAACCCACAAGCGGCCTATTTAAACCAATTACATTTAATCAACACTGTTTCAAAAGGAGGCGAAACGCTTTACCAATCCGATACTGAGGATATGCAAGTGGCGCCAAACTCTAACTTTAGTTACCCAATTTCTTTAAAAGGGGAACGATTAACGCCAGGGAAATATGTCTTGAAATCAACGGCCTATGGTGTAAAAGATGAAAAGGGCACCTATCAAGTCAAAGGCGCCAATGGTGAAGAACGGTACCTGTACAAATGGGAATTTACAAAAGAATTTACTATTTCTGGGGACGTCGCTAAAGAATTAAATGAAAAAGACGTAACCATTAAAGGAACCAATTGGTGGTTGTATCTACTGATTGCATTAATCATTCTAGCGCTGCTCTTATTGATTTTCTTCTTGTATCGTAAAAAGAAAAAAGAGGAAGAACAACAATCTGAGTAATAAAAAGGGCTATCTATTGACAAAAAGGGTTTTCCTTGTAAAAGTAAAGGTACTTTTACAAGGAATTGCTTCCCATAAAGTAGAGGTAGAGAGAGTGAGAAGCCATGAGAAAAAAGTATCTTTTTTTATTTAGTTCTTTGCTAATTTTTACGGCTGTCGAAATAGAACCAATTCAAACATTGGCGACACCTATTTATAATCCCTTAGAACCAACGGAAGAAATTCAACCAAAACCAGAATCAATCACCCCTCAGGAAAAGTCAGAACCGGAACAACCTGCGCCAACCCCTCCGGAAGATCAAAAAACTACGGTTCCTTCTGAAGAAAAAAAGCCTTCACCCAAGAAAAAAGACAAACCTGTGGAGAAACCGGCAATGTCAAAAGAAAAAAAGAAACAAACAAAAGAAACAACGGCTCATCCCCTACAAGTGAATAAAGATTTTGTCTTTCCTAACGGACTTGGTGCAGGCGGCGATGAAGAATCTGAAAGCTATTTAGCAGCGGTTGGGTACTTTCTTTCAGGAAATGGATTGTATGGGAAAAAAATGGATGTGAGAGAAGTCTATGATATTGATGATGTTTTTAAATAAAGTGGATAAAAGAAAAATCGCCTTATTTCAGTTACTGGAAAATGCACCGATGTTAACAGAGTCAAAAGAAACCGTAATGCAGGAGTTAGAATTATCTGAATTTATCGTGAACAAAACGGTCGCTGAATTAAATGCCGATTTTATTGAATTTGGTTTATCAGAGGATTTTCAAATTGTGAGCGATGGTATTTTCTTAACTCTTAATGAATCAGGAACGGAAACTTCCGATACTTTGATTGATTGCTATATTAAAGAGTCGTTACGTTTTGCTATGTTTCAAGATTTCTTTTTTCAGCGTTTTGATTCTGTGAATGAGTTTGCGTTAGAACACTTTGTTAGTCACACATTGGCTTATAAGGAGTTCAAGGAATTAAAGAAAATGCTGGAAAATTATCAAATTACAATTAATAAAGAATTTCACTTGGTGGGAAATGAAACCAATTTACGCGAAGTAACAACACTGGTTTTTTTACAATTATACCAACGTGATTTTTCATTGTACGGTAAAAAAGTTTTAGAGCAGATTCGGAACTTTGAGCTATTTTTTTCTGAGAAGGTTCATCTTAATCAGCGTGCGGGCTATGCACAAGCTAAATGTTTTCATTTTTTGGCGGTTTCTTTAGTACGAACGCAGCAACAGTTTTATGTAGAGAAAAAAGTAGATTCGCAAGTGTTAAAACAATTAGCCGGTGACAATCAGCAGAATGTTTTCAATTGGTTAGAGAGTCTTCAAATCCCAGAACCACAACGAACAAACGAAGGCAATTATTTACTCTTATTTTTAATTGCTGAAGAGTGGCTTCAAGTAGCTTCAGCAGCACTTTGCCAAAGATTTGCAGAAATTCAACAATTGAATCGTGACTTGTTAAGCTATTTAAAAATACAATTTCAGCTTTCCGAGGAAGTCCTGCAAGGTTTTGAACAAAAAGTAACAATCGTACATTTTAAATTGTTCCATTTTCCAATAGAAGCAAACTATAGTTATCGCAAAATGGATATAACCTACTTTGCAGAAACGTATACAGAGTATTTTTCTGCTAGTCGACAATTTATTCAAGAACAAAAAACGAATCCCGCTGTTTGGGATGCCAGACAGTTTTTATTTTATCGGTATCTGTTGTTAATGGTGGATGCGTTACCATTGAAAAAAGTTTTGGCTCCGATTACATTGTGTGTCGACTTTTCCTTTGGTGAAGCCTATAATCGTATGATACAAAAAAATATTGAAAAAATTACGGAATGGAATATCATTTTCAAAGCACATGTAGATGAAAGTGTACAATTAATTTTATCGGATATTCATTTTGTCGATTGGCCTGAGATTACTCAAATTATTTGGTTAGCGCCACCACGTCCTGTTGATTGGTCGCATTTTATTAAAACGCTGAGTGCACTAAGACCGCACTCGGGAGAAGAAAACAAGGTCGGGACAGCACCGCTTAGCTCCGAGAAATAAGAAGAAATTTCCGGAAATTGTTCTTTAATTTTTGGATAATTTCGGCTTATTTCCGAAGGAGCTGGTTCTGTTCCCGCCGTTTATCAGATTTTGAGCGTGAAGCAAAAATCCAAAGTGATTTTTGTACCACGCTTTTTCTTTTAGAATATAAAAATTAAAAATAATAAAAAAGTTGAAACTTTTTATGCTTGTGATTCGTCTATATAAGTGTACAGGAAAGGAGGTTCCAGAAATCGATGGTTTTCGATGGTTGGAAAAGAAAAAAACAAATTCGCGCGTTAGAAACGCTTGTGGATACCAAATATGAAAAAATGTATCGCATTGCCTTTAACTATACACATTCGAAAGAAGATGCCTTGGATGTGATTCAAGAAAGCTTTGAAAAGGCACTGAAGGCCATCCAAAAAGGACCCGATATTAATGATTTTGACGCGTGGTTCTTTCGAATTCTGCTTTCTGTAGCGACAGATTATTGGCGTAAAAAGAAACGAGAAGCTGTTCATATTGAAAAAGATGAACATGTGTTAGCCCTTTTAAATAATCCCCAACGCAGTTTTTTAGAAATTGAAGAAATTATTAATCAATTAGATAGTCCCAATCGTGAAATTATTCTATTAAAATTTTTTGAAGGATTTACGCTAAAAGAAATCGCCTTGATCCTGGATATTAACGAAAACACGATTAAAACGAAGATGTACCGCAGTTTGAATGAACTCCGAAGTCTATTGAATTAGTAAAAGAAAGGAAGCGAAAAAATAATGGAAGATTTTGTAAAAAGTGTTGTTAAAAACTTTTCAAAAGAATACCGCCAACAACCGTTGCCAACGGATCTACAAGCGGAAGTCAAAGCGCGTTTTCATAAAGAGAAAAAGCGGTACACCTGGCTTCGTTTTAGAAACCGCTCACTGCAAAGTAGTCTAGTAGTGGCTTGTGGCTTTGTCTTATCAGTCAATTTGTTTCCAGGTTTTAGTGAAGCAGCCCGCAACATTCCTGTGTTAGATAAAATTGTTCAATTAGTCACCATCAAAACGTTGACAGCGAAAAAACAGGAAAGTGAAGTAAACATCGATGTCCCTAAAATCCAAACATCCCAAGAATCTTCAGTAGCCGACACGCTCAACAAAAAATACTTGAAAGAAGCCCAAACAGAATTTCAACAAGTCAAAGGGCAATTGTTTGATGGTTCTCGTGTTTCAGTCACTGGAGATTATGAAAAAGTCGTGGACGACCGTCGCTTCCTAGTGGTCAAACGAACCTTCACAGAAATTAAAGGCAGTTCTGCGACGACAACGAAATATGACACCATCGACAAACGAGCCAATGTTGTCGTTTCACTCCCCTTAATTTTTAAAAATGATTTTTACATTGATGTCATTAGTAGTGAAATTAAACAACAAATAGCAGACCAAATGAAGAACGATAGCAATAAAATATACTGGTCCGAAAAAGAGGATGCCCCCAGTGATGTTCAACCCTTCAAAAAAATTAAAAAGGACCAACCTTTCTATATCAATGAAAAACACCAATTAGTGATTGTGTTTCCTCAAGGAGAGATTGCGCCTTACTATATGGGCACCCCTGAATTTGTGATTCCTAATCAAGTCATTGAGAATGAATTGGCAGCGCCTAATTATTTAAAATAAACTCAGCAAAAAACACGCGACAGTTTTAAGAAATGTCGCGTGTTTTTTACTGACCTAACCAAGTCAGTTGCGGTTTTACTGAGAGAAGCGTACACTAGAATTAAGCATAACAAGAAAGGGCGAATGGCAATGGAAAAATCAGAAAAAATTAGTATTTTACAAGATGTGGTTAAAATTAAATCTGTAAATGGAAACGAAGAAGAAGTGGCAATCTATTTACAAAATCTTTTGAAGAAATATGAGATTCCTTCTGAACTTGTTTCTTATGCACCAAATCGTAGTAGTTTGGTTGCTTATTTAGGTGAAAACCGAGAAAAAATCTTAGGGTTTAGTGGCCACATGGACGTGGTTTCTGAAGGGGACGAAAGTCAATGGACTTTCCCGCCATTTGCGGCCCATATTGAAGGAAATAAATTGTATGGCCGTGGCGCAACGGACATGAAAAGCGGCTTAGTCGCAATGGTTTTAGCAATGATTGAATTAAAAGAAAAGGAAGTTCCATTAAATGGAGCGGTTAAATTTTTAGGTACAGTTGGTGAAGAAGTCGGTGAGCTAGGTGCTGGCCAATTAACTGAAAAAGGCTATGCGGATGATTTAAGTGCCTTAGTCATTGGAGAACCAACCAATTATAACTTGATGTATGCGCACATGGGTTCAATTAACTATTCTGTTGTGTCACACGGAAAAGAAGCCCACAGTTCGATGCCAGAAGAAGGCATTAACGCGATTAATAATTTGAACGAATTTATTACAGAAGCAAACCAACAAATGGCGGAAGTCACAGCAAACTATGAAAATCCTGAATTAGGTCGAACGATTCACAATGTAACCGTCATTAAAGGTGGCACACAAGTGAACAGTATTCCAGGTCAAGCAGCCTTGCAAGGGAATATCCGTTCAATTCCAGAATTCAGCAACGACCAAGTCATTGCATTATTACAAAAAATTGTCGATGAATTGAACAAAAAAGAAAAACATCAGTTAGAATTAACGATTGATTACAATAAAATTCCTGTAAAAGCTGAGAAAGATTCTGCGTTAATTCAAGCCATTCAAGCCCAATTTGATCAACCATTACCATTAGTGACAAGCGCTGGGACCACAGACTTAGCTGAATTTACTAAATCAGACAATACATTTGATTGCGTTGTCTTTGGACCAGGTGTGACCACTACTGCACACCAAGTCGACGAATATGTCGAAATTGATAATTATTTAGATATGATTGATAAGTATCAAGCGATAGCAAAAAGTTATTTAAATTAAAAAAATGTCGCGCCTGAATCATAAAAATCAGGTGCGACATTTTTTATAAGGTTTATTCCACCACAGTCCATTCATTTAAGGTTTTGCCGTTCTCATCAACTAGCTCTAACCAGCTGTTTGTTCCAGCAAAATAGAGAAACAAGCCGACTTCATTAACGCTTTTTAAGACGATATCTTCCGTTGTGACAAAGTCTTTAAATTGGCTCTTGCGTTCATCACGAAGTTTTTCACCAAATCTAGCGGAGAAACCGACAGACCCGTCTTTATTTAAAGGGGCTTCGGGCATCATTGTCGCGCCAGCTTTAATAAGCATTTCATTGCGCTTTTGCCAAAAAACAGTTGCTTTGCTTTGTCGAGTATCAATATAAAAAGGAATTTGGCTGACTTCTTTTGTCCATTTGTGGCGTGCTTTGGCTGGTCTGGCTTTCTTCGGCGCCGTTTTTTTAAACAGAGAGTAGCCAAAACGTTCCAAGATAAAGATGACTGTTTCTTTATAGTTAGTCACTGTCGCTACCGCACTTTTCGGAATTTTGACTGTCGTTGGGGTCGCTTCCAATGTTAAACCACTTTCTTTCGCATCATCTAGGAAAGCTTGCGCTAAATAGGCAAGTTCTGTGTCCCAAGTCGATTTCAATAAAATCGAGTGATCAAAAGAAACTTCTTTATATGTAGCTTTTTCTTCAGCAAGTCCTAAAGCAACTAGTTGGTTATCTCTTAGCAAGAAAAGAATCGCTGCCTCTTTTTTCGGTAATTTAGTTGTTTGTTCAATGATTAAGTGGGCCTGATCGGCTAAATCAATGAGTGTCTTTGTTTTTTTTAGATCAACGGTTAAATGTAAGTCCATGAAGTCTGCTCCTTTATCGTTAGTCTCTTCATTGTATCATGAAATAGCGTCTTCGTCTTTTAACGAGTCAGCGACCTTACAATATTGTTTGAAACAAAAAGAAGCTTTCGTGGTATACTTACTCACATACATAATTTTTAATGAGGAAAGTAGAGGAACAAGAATGAAAACACTTGGCAATATTTTATGGTTCATCTTTGGCGGCTTTTTTGGTGGCTTATCTTGGCTATTCGCAGGCGTGATTTGGTGTATTACAATTATCGGTATTCCGATTGGTTTACAATGTTTTAAATTAGCGGGGTTGAGCTTTTGGCCGTTTAAAAAGCGAGTCGTGTATAGTGATAGCGGCGTATCTTTGGTGGTAAATATTATTTGGCTGATTATCAGTGGACTACCATTAGCAATTGGACATTGTATTAGTGGCTTATTGCTTTGTCTGACAATCATCGGTATTCCGTTTGGGCAACAATCCTTTAAATTGGCGAAATTAGCGTTAATGCCGTTTGGGGCCCGTGTTGTTTCAACAAATGATTTTTATTTTGAATAGTCAGAGGTTTCTCATTGACAAATAAAACGAAACAGCGTATTCTTTAAATGTAACAAATAACGTTACATTTAGTTTGGAGTGATTAGACATGGCCATGTCAACGAAATTAAGTGTTGCGATTCATATTTTAAGTTTGATTGAAACAGGTCCTCAAGAACAAGTGACTTCTGAATACATTGCTTCGAGCGTGAATACGAATCCAGTCGTTGTTCGACGACTAATGAGTCAGTTAAAAAAAGCCGGCTTGATTCATTCCATGCGTGGAGCCAATAAAAATACCTTATTAAAGAAACCAGAAGAGATCTCACTGTATGAAATTTATACAGCGGTTGAATTGGAACGAGAGATTTTCAATATTCATCAAAATCCTAATCCAAACTGTTCCGTTGGGGCAAATATCCAATCGGTACTAGAAACTGAATTTACTAAAGTGCAACAAAAAATGGAAGAAGAATTAAAAAGCATTACCTTAGCAGATGTGATTCATGAAATAGAAGTTAAGAGAGATAAGTAATCTCTCTACTTTTAAAGCATTAAATGTAACTATTTTAGTTCTATTTAAAAATGAAAGGATGATTTACATGAAAGTAGCAGTATTAGGAGCAACAGGAAAAGAAGGACAATTACTTTTAGCAGAAGCTAAACGTCGCGGGATGGACGTGACAGCCATCATTCGTAATGCCTCAAAAATAACAGATGGCACACCGACCATTGAAAAAGATGTTTATCAATTAACAATAGAAGATATTCAAGCGTTTGATGTATTAATTAGTGCCTTAGGATTCCCTGATGTGCAAGATTTCCCAAAATCTACCCAGCATTTGATTGAGATTTTAACCAATCAAAAAACGCGCTTGTTTGTCGTTGGGGGCGCTGGAACCTTGTATGTGGACCCAGAACACACAACTCAATTAAAAGATACACCATCATTCCCAGCAGAAATTCAGCCATTAGCTTCGGCGATGGGTGAAGCTTTAAACTTATTGAAAGAAGCTCAAAACATCCACTGGACCTATATTAGTCCTGCAGCCATGTTTGATGCTGATGGTCCTGCGACAGGCCATTATGAAGTCGCTGGCGAAGAATTAACAACCAATAGTCAAGGTGACAGCTACATTAGTTACGCAGACTACGCCGTTGCCATGTTAGATGAAGTGGAAAGTAATGCACACCCAAATCAACGAATTAGTGTGTATCAATAAAAAACAAGAAAATGGGGCCTCCGTTGTTTTAACGGAGGCCCCATTTTCTTGTTTGATTAATTATTGCTAATGTATTTACTGTTTGGGTGCTCGGTATCCTGCTGCCTCTGCTTCTTCAACAGTAGAGAACCAAGCTACTGGATTAGTAGTCTGATCATAATACCTGCTCCCTGGTACATGATAAATTTTACCACGTGACCCTTTAATTAAGGCGTTACCGCTTGGTGTTTCCGCAGCAGCCGTCTCGACTTCCGCCGGCGCCTGTGCGGCTTGTTGCGCCTCTGCTTCAGCTTGCGCTTTTGCTGCCGCTTCGGCTTGTTCTTTTTGCGCTTTTTCAGCGGCTAGTTTCTGAGCTTCTGCTTCTTTTCGTTGTTTTTCTTTGTGGGCATCTAATTGAGTTTTAACAACGGCTACCCGTTTTGTTAAAGCTTGATTTGGGGAGTTTAAAGCGTCAATTTGTTTGATCGCTTCATTATAGTAAGCTTCATTGGTTGGTTCTTGTTCAGCTTTTTCAACAGCGGCTGTCGCACTGGCGACTAATTGTTCATTTTTTTCTTTTTCAGCGATAGCGGTTTGAACAGTCGCTAAACGTTGTTGAAATCCTTCTTTGCCAACTGGGGCAGCAGCTACTAATTTTTCAGCTGCTTGATAATCGCTTTTACTTTTGGATTTTTCAGCAGTTGTAACTGCTTCATCAACAGGTACTGCTTCTTTGATTTTTTCAAGGCGATCATTGTATTCCTCGTATTCTTGACTTAATGAAGATACTAAGGTTGCGGCTTCATCATAGTTTTTCTGAGAAGGTTGTTTTTCAGCGTAAGCTAAGGCGTTTTCTGTTTTGGCCAATTCTTGCTCAGAATCTGTGATGCTCGCAATAAATTCTTTTGACGGTGTGACTTCGACTGATTTTTCAACTTTGGTATCTTTCTTCTCAGCCACAAAGGTGATTTTTTGCGTTTTTTCATCGGACAGTTTTACTTTGTAAGCAAACGTTTTGTCTTTCGTTTTTACTTCCTTGCCATTGGCCGTTAGTTTGCTGTTGCCGTCGTATTCGCCTTTGATGGTGGCTGAGCCATTGGCATCGGTTTCAACACTCTCTGCATCAAGTGAAAGCGTTGGGGAAGAATCTGTCGTGGCAACCCCACCAATAAATAGAGCGGCACTTGCTAATGCGGCATAGCCATATTGTTTTTTCGGTTGTTTCTTGATTAATGCTTTGATAGTCAGTCCCCCGCTGACAAGTAACCCTAATAGACCCAAAAGTCCTACTACTACACTCATTCATTTCTCTCCTTTCGATATAACGTTATTATACAATGTATTGTGAGAAAATGAACATTTTTTTCGTAATAATTAATAAATTTCCTGATAAAAAAATTATTTCCTGAAGCTCAAATTCTTTTGTAAAAATTTTGTTGTGCTAAAATGGAAAGTGAGTTTAACTACGTATGTTATTAGAGAAGGGGAAATCAATGAAAGCAGAAATCATTGCAGTCGGAACAGAGTTATTACTGGGACAAGTAGTGAATACCAACGCCACCTTTTTATCAGAAGAGTTAGCTGCGCTAGGCATCGATGTTTACTATCAGACCGTTGTTGGTGATAACGGCGGCCGCTTAGAAACGCTACTAACAGAAGCAGAACAAAGAAGTGATTTAATTGTCCTTTGTGGAGGGCTAGGACCTACAGAAGACGATTTAACCAAGCAAGTTGTCGCACAACATCTCCATAAATCATTAGTAGAAGATCAAGAAGGATTGAACCGCTTGCACCAGTTTTTCCAACAGTCTAAGCGGCCAATGACGGAAAATAATCTACGACAAGTGTTAGCTATTGAAGGTGGACAAGTTCTTCAAAACCCGACAGGATTAGCGGTTGGTTCTTTCGTAACAGAAGGCACAACAAGCTATTTGCTCTTACCAGGACCACCCAATGAATTAATTCCGATGTTCCAACAAGCGGCACGACCTTTATTGATTGATGCGTTTCCACAAGAAGAACAATTGATTTCAAGAGTCTTGCGTTTTTATGGGATTGGTGAATCACAGCTGGTGACCGAGATTCAATCGTTGATTGCGCACCAAACGAATCCAACCATTGCGCCTTATGCTAAGCCTAATGAAGTGACACTTCGTTTAACAGTTAAAACAAAAGACTTAGTAGCTGGCGAAGAATTATTAACAGCGACAGAAGAAAAGGTTTTAGCTAAAGTGGGAGACTATTTTTATGGGTATGGGGATGACAATAGTTTAGCCAAGGTAACAGTGGATTTGTTATTACAAAACGGACAAACCGTCACGGCTGCTGAGAGCCTCACTGCTGGCCTATTCCAAAGTACACTGGGGGAAATTGCGGGTGCTTCGAAGATTTTTAAGGGAGGCTTCGTGACGTATTCGCAAGAAACAAAAGAGAACTTTTTAGGAATTTCTCATGAACTTTTAGAAGAACATGGCACGGTAAGTGAAGCGTGTGCCAAAGAAATGGCAGAGAAAGCGCGTCAGTTAGCTAAATCTAACTATGGTTTATCATTTACTGGGGTCGCTGGTGACCCAATCGAAGGTCAACCGACAGGCACTGTTTGGATTGGGCTGGCGGAAGAAGGCCAACCAACTGTTGTAGAATGTTTCCATTTTAACCGTGATCGAAATTATATTAGACAGAGTGCGGTTATGCGAGGGTTAGATCTTTTGCGGCGACGAATCATTAATAAAAAATAAATATGCGAATGTTTGTTCGGTTTTTTCTTGCTTTTTTGGTACAAAAGAGATATGATAGACCTACTAACAGGAAATGAAAAATAAGTTTATATAAATTAAAGGAGGATTATCCATTGGCAGATGATCGTAAAGTGGCTTTAGATGCCGCACTGAAAAAAATTGAAAAGAACTTTGGGAAAGGTTCTATTATGAAATTAGGCGAAAAAGCTGATCAAAAAATTTCAACTATCCCTAGTGGTTCTTTAGCGTTAGATGTTGCATTGGGCGTAGGTGGGTATCCACGTGGCCGAATTATTGAAGTATATGGTCCTGAGAGTTCAGGTAAAACAACTGTTTCTTTACACGCAATTGCAGAAGTGCAACGAAATGGTGGAACAGCCGCTTTTATCGATGCTGAGCATGCATTGGATCCTCAATATGCGGAGAAACTAGGCGTTAACATCGATGAATTACTTTTATCTCAACCAGATACGGGCGAGCAAGGCTTAGAGATTGCCGATGCCTTAGTTTCAAGTGGTGCGATTGACATCGTTGTTATCGACTCGGTTGCTGCGTTAGTTCCTCGTGCAGAGATTGATGGTGAGATGGGAGCGAGCCATGTCGGCTTACAAGCTCGACTAATGTCTCAAGCACTACGTAAATTATCAGGCTCAATTAATAAGACAAAAACAATTGCTATTTTCATTAACCAAATTCGTGAAAAAGTTGGCGTGATGTTCGGAAATCCTGAAACAACTCCTGGTGGACGTGCATTGAAATTCTACGCAACGGTTCGTCTAGAAGTCCGTCGTGCAGAACAGTTAAAACAAGGAACAGACATCGTCGGTAACCGCACAAAAATTAAAGTCGTTAAAAACAAAGTGGCGCCACCATTTAAAGTGGCAGAAGTTGATATCATGTATGGCCAAGGGATTTCCCAAGAAGGCGAATTACTAGATATGGCTGTGGAAAAAGACCTTATCAGTAAAAGTGGTGCTTGGTATGGCTACAAAGAAGAACGAATTGGCCAAGGCCGTGAAAATGCCAAACAATACATGGCGGATCATCCTGAAATGATGGCAGAAGTGTCTAAATTGGTCCGTGATGCATACGGCATCGGTGACGGTTCAACCATTACAGAAGAAGCAGAAGGTCAAGAAGAATTACCCTTAGATGAATAGATAACGAGTGAATACGACTCGTTAAGAAGAAGGACAACACTTACTGAACAGGACAGGTGTTGTCTTTTTTTGTTTAGAACTAAATTGTTAAATAGACTGTTGTCCATGTCCGAACCCATCCACATCAAGCAGCTTAGTCAAACAGCAGACTATGCGGCGTTTGTTCTAAAATTTAAACAATTCGTGACGGCGGAAACCTAAAAATGTGACGTTGTCTAATATTTGCTGCCCTTTCCAAAAGAAAGGGCTTTTTTAAGTTGACACCTTTCGCGACAAACATTAGAATAAAATTGTGTGTATGCACAAATATGCAAGTAGGCATATTGATAATTGATTTTAGTTTATCAAAAAACTACAAGATATGAATTAACAAAAAGATAGTATGGAGGTGGAAATATGGTTTTAAATATTCTCCTCGCTATCGTCGGTTTGATTGTCGGTCTTGGTTTAGGATTTGTTATTGCAAAGTCACGTCATGATAAAGCAATAAATGGTGCAAAAATTTCAGCGTCGAGTATTCTCGAGAACGCTCGGAAAGAATCAGAAACACTGAAAAAAGAAGCATTGCTAGAAGCTAAGGAAGAGAACCAGAAGTATCGTTCAGAAATTGAAAGTGAGTTGAAAGAAAGCAGATTAGAACTTAAATCTCAAGAAAATCGTTTAATTCAACGGGAACAAACGTTGGATCGTAAAGATGACTCTCTTGAAAAACGTGAAGGCTCACTGGAAGAAAAAGAAGAGAAACTTGGTGCTAGACAGCAATTAATTGATGAGCGAGAAAAAGAAGTAGAAAACTTAATTAATCAGCAACATCAAGAATTAGAACGAATTGCTTCCCTTTCAAAAGAAGAAGCAAAATCGATTATTATGAAGTCAACAGAAGAAGAGTTGAATCATGAACTAACCTTGATGGTCAAGGAGTCAGAACAACGTGCCAAAGAAGAATCTGATCGCAAAGCGAAGAACTTGCTTTCCCTAGCAATTCAACGTTGCGCCGCCGATTCTGTTTCTGAAACAACTGTTTCCGTGGTCACTTTACCAAATGATGAGATGAAAGGTCGCATTATTGGTCGTGAAGGACGTAATATTCGTACATTGGAAACATTAACAGGGATTGACTTAATCATTGATGATACGCCAGAAGCGGTTGTGTTATCTGGATTTGATCCAATCAGACGAGAAATCGCTCGAATGACCTTGGAAAAATTAATCCAAGATGGTCGGATTCATCCCGCTCGTATCGAAGAAATGGTAGAAAAATCACGTAAAGAAATGGATGAACGGATTCGTGAATACGGAGAACAAGCAGCCTTTGAAGTAGGTGCTCATACGTTACATCCTGATTTAATTAAAATTTTAGGCCGTTTACGTTTCAGAACAAGTTATGGTCAAAATGTCTTGAACCATTCAATCGAAGTAGCAAAACTAGCTGGCGTTTTAGCCGCCGAATTAGGCGAAGATGTTCAATTAGCCAAACGTGCAGGTTTACTACATGATATTGGGAAAGCATTAGATCATGAAATTGAAGGTTCTCACGTTGAGATTGGCGCAGAATTAGCTGCGAAATATAAAGAAAATTCAGTAGTTATTAATGCCATTGCCTCGCATCATGGTGATGTGGAAGCAACCTCAGTTATTTCTGTTTTAGTGGCAGCCGCAGATGCGTTATCTGCAGCCCGTCCAGGTGCACGTAGTGAATCGTTAGAAAACTACATTCGCCGCTTAGAAAACTTAGAAAATATTTCTAATAGTTTTGAAGGCGTTGATTCAAGTTTTGCTGTTCAAGCAGGACGTGAAGTTCGTGTCATGGTGAAACCAGAAGAAATTTCTGATTTAGAATCTGTTCGTTTAGTTCGAGACATTCGGAAGAAAATTGAAGATGACTTGGATTATCCAGGACATATCAAAGTAACGGTTATCCGTGAAACACGTGCCGTAGACTATGCGAAATAAAATAAAAAGCGAATAAGTATCGCGTGTAGTGTCTCAACGAACAATTGCAAGGATTGTTCGTTGAGACACTTTTTTTAATCTTTTAAAACCAAAACTTTCTTTTCAAAGCGAAAACAACTATAATAAACAAGAGATGTTAAAAAGAGAAGAGGAACCTTTTTGCGTATATTATTTATAGGAGATGTTGTCGGTTCTTTAGGAAGAGAAGCCTTAGCAACGTATGTCCCTAAATTAAAGAAGAAATATCGTCCACAAGTGACCATTGCCAATGGTGAAAATGCGGCATCTGGTCGAGGAATTACTGGCAAGATTTATAAGAAATTTTTGCAAGATGGTGTCGATGTTGTTACGATGGGTAACCATACGTGGGACAACAAGGATATCTTTGAATTCATTGATGATGCGAAGAAAATGGTTCGTCCAGCGAACTTTCCAGAAGATGTGCCTGGTCAAGGAATGGTTTTTGTGAAAGTCAATCAATTGGAACTAGCGGTGATTAATTTACAGGCCCGCACATTTATGGTGCCATTGGAAGATCCTTTCAAGAAAGCCGCCGAGCTAGTGGCTATCGCTCGCAAACGGACACCGCTCATTTTTGTGGATTTTCATGGCGAAACGACGAGCGAAAAACAAGCCATGAGCTGGTTTTTAGATGGCCAAGTTTCAGCCGTTGTTGGAACACATACGCATGTTCAAACAAATGATGCTCGGATTTTACCGAAAGGGACAGCCTTCTTAAGTGATGTCGGTATGACTGGACCTTATGATGGGATTTTAGGAATGAAGCGTGAACCGATTATTGAGAAGTTTATGACAGCATTGCCGAAGCGCTTTGAGGTAGTCGAAACAGGGCGGACGATTTTATCTGCCTGTATTTTAGAGATTGATGACCAAACGGGCCAAGCGAAGATGATTGAGCCGATTCAGATTAGCGAAGATCGCCCGTTTCAAGAATAATAGAAGAAAAGTTAATCTCGGATCATTAAGAGGTTAACTTTTTCTGCTCTTATAGAAAAAGTGCCGGTGAAAGATGAAGGTGAAAAAAATGGAGCCGTTGAATTTAGATGCACAAAGTAATAAAGAATTAGAAAAATTGTTACATTTAATTGGACAAGATGAAGTCATTCAGCGCTACCAAGCGATTGAAGAAAAGGTAAAGAAAAACAAAAAGCTGACAGAATTAGTGGAAGAAATTAAAGCTGCGCAAAAAGATGCGGTTCAATTTGCTCACTATGGCAAACCAACTGCTGAAAAAGAAGCCATTCAACGAGCTGATGCGAAAACAAAAGAGTTTGATGAGCACCCACTCGTTGTAGCCTACCGCGAACAACTGATCGAAGCCAATGACTTAGTCCAACATGTCACGGCGCTCATTCAATACCGCGTGAACGAAGAGCTAGAGAAGGAAGGGAATTAAATGCCACAAAAGACAAAAAATACACCCATGATGGAACAATATTTATCCATTAAGGCCCAATACAAGGATGCGTTTTTATTTTATCGCTTAGGTGATTTTTATGAGTTATTTTATGAAGATGCTATCAATGCAGCGCAAATCTTAGAATTGACGTTAACCAGTCGTAACCGCAATGCGGATGATCCGATTCCTATGTGTGGCGTTCCTTATCATGCCGCGCAAGGCTATATTGATACGTTGATTGAGCAAGGCTATAAAGTAGCGATTTGTGAGCAAGTGGAAGATCCAAAGACTACCAAGGGCATGGTCAAACGAGAAGTGGTCCAGTTGGTAACGCCAGGAACGGTGATGAATAGTAAAGGCTTGGAAGCCAAAGACAATAATTACTTAACCGCTGTGCTAACAGATGGTAATCAGTTCGGTTTTGCCTATGTAGACTTGAGTACAGGCGAATTAAAAACAGCAGTCTTGGCTGATGAAGAGGGCGTTTTAAACGAAGCTTCTGCGTTGCAAACAAAAGAAATGGTCCTAGGTTCAGGGATTCCTGAATCGTTAAAAGAGAACTTAAGTTTACGTTTAAACATCATCTTTTCGACACAAGAAACGGTGGAAGAAAATGCCGAGTTTAGTTTTTTAACCAATGAACTGATTAATCCATTAGAAATTGAAATTACAGGCAAATTATTATCTTATTTATCCGTTACCCAAAAGCGGAGCTTGTCCCATATTCAGAAAGCTGTGGAATATCAGCCAGATCATTTCTTAAAAATGGATCATTATTCTAAATTCAATTTAGAATTGAGTCAGTCGATTCGAACAGGGCAGAAAAAAGGGACTCTTTTGTGGCTATTAGATGAAACGAAAACAGCTATGGGCGGCCGTTTATTAAAACAATGGTTGGATCGTCCGCTAATTCAGGAACGTCAAATTAAGGCGCGTCAAGAAATGGTGCAATCCTTATTAAATGCCTATTTTGAACGCTTAGATTTGCAAGCAGCATTGACGAACGTGTATGATTTAGAGCGGTTAGCAGGACGCGTGGCATTCGGCAGTGTGAATGGGCGTGATTTAATTCAATTACGGACCTCTTTAGAACAAGTACCAACGATTCGACAGTTAATTGTCGGGATCAATCAAGGGGAATGGGATGATTTGTTAGTCGACTTAAACCCCGTTGAAGATTTAGTGGCATTGATTGCGACGGCGATTAATGAAGAAGCCCCTTTACAAATTACTGAAGGAAATGTTATTAAAGACGGCTATAACGACCAATTAGATGAATACCGTGATGCCATGCGCAATGGTAAGCAATGGTTAGCGGAGTTAGAAGCGAAAGAACGCCAAGAAACAGGGATTAAAAACTTGAAGATTGGCTACAATCGTGTCTTTGGTTATTTCATTGAAATCACTAAGTCAAATTTAGCGAATTTAGAAGAAGGAAAATACGAGCGTAAGCAAACATTAGCTAATGCGGAGCGCTTTATTACGCCCGAACTAAAAGAATTAGAGCGTTTAATCTTAGAAGCTGAAGAAAAATCAGTTGAACTAGAATATCAATTGTTCTTGGCCGTGAGAGAACAAGTGAAAACGAACATTGATCGGTTGCAAACACTGGCTAAAACCATTAGTGCGGTTGATGTTTTACAATCTTTTGCAACAATTAGTGAACGGTATCAATACGTTCGACCAACGTTAAGAAGTAACACGAAAAATTTGGCGATTGTCGAAGGACGACACCCAGTCGTGGAAAAAGTTTTAGGGCACCAAGAATACATTCCAAACAGTATCCGCATGAACCCAGAAACAGATATTCTCTTGATTACTGGACCAAACATGTCAGGGAAAAGTACCTACATGCGTCAATTGGCTTTGACGGTGGTCATGGCGCAAATTGGCTGTTTTGTACCAGCGGAAAGTGCTGAAATGCCAATTTTCGATCAAATTTTTACACGGATTGGGGCCTCTGATGATCTAATTGCAGGGCAAAGTACCTTTATGGTAGAAATGATGGAAGCCAACCAAGCACTGCGGCATGCCACGCCTAACAGCCTAATTTTATTTGATGAATTAGGACGCGGCACAGCAACCTATGATGGGATGGCGCTAGCGCAAGCCATCATTGAATATATCCATCGTGAAGTACAAGCCAAAACGCTATTCTCTACACATTATCATGAACTAACTGTTCTAGATGAAACCTTAAAAGGCTTGAAGAATATTCACGTGGGCGCTGTCGAAAAAGATGGCGAAGTGGTCTTTCTTCATAAAATGATGGAAGGACCTGCTGATAAGAGTTATGGGATACATGTTGCTAAAATCGCTGGTTTACCAAGCCCACTTTTAGAACGAGCAGCCACCATTTTATCCGCTTTAGAAGCGGAAGAAACAACGATTCCAAGTTCAGTTCATCATGAAGAAGTTTCAGAAGTCCATGAAGAAACCGAGCAACTTTCATTATTTAAAGAAGTTTCAACAGAAGAATTAAGTGTCATTGACACATTGAAGAAAATGAATCTATTAGAAATGACACCACTAGATGCGTTAAACATGCTTCATCAATTGCAAAAACGTATCTAATTAGGAACCGAACCGGTTAGGAGGTCGTGAAATGGGGAAAATTCAAGAACTATCCGAACAACTAGCCAACCAGATTGCTGCTGGTGAAGTTGTTGAACGTCCCGCTTCTGTCGTCAAAGAATTGGTGGAAAATGCACTGGATGCAGGAAGCACCCAAATTGATATTTTTATTGAAGAAGCTGGCTTGAAAACCATTCAAATTATTGATAATGGTGAAGGAATTGCCAAAGAAGATGTACTGAATGCCTTCAAACGCCATGCCACAAGCAAAATTCATACAAGAGATGATTTGTTCCGAATTCGCAGCTTGGGGTTCCGAGGCGAAGCCTTACCAAGTATTGCCTCAGTTTCTGAAATGATTGTCGAAACTGCCACAGCTGAGGAAGAAGAAGGCAGCTATGTGATTCTAAAAGGGGGCAAGGTCGAAGAAAACCGACCAGCAGCCCTCCGTAAAGGCACAAAAATGACCGTTTCTAATTTATTTTATAATACGCCCGCTCGTTTGAAATACGTCAAAACGATCCAAACGGAATTGGCCAATATCGGTGACATTGTCAATCGTCTGGCGTTAAGTCACCCTAAAGTCGCTTTTCGCTTAGTTCATGACGGCCACAAAATGATGAGTACAACAGGCAATGGTGATTTAAAACAAACGATTGCCGGGATTTATGGCATTAGTACCGCAAAGAAAATGTTGAAAATTGAAGGAAAAGACCTTGATTTTACTTTGACAGGGTATGTCTCATTGCCAGAAGTCACACGGGCCAGCCGCAACTATTTATCAACGATTATCAATGGTCGTTATATTAAAAATTTCGCGTTAAATAAAGCAATTGTAGCCGGCTATGGTTCGAAACTAATGGTGGGGCGTTTTCCAATTGCTGTGTTAGAAATTGAAATGGATCCGCTGTTAGTCGATGTCAATGTCCATCCTACTAAGCAAGAAGTTCGTTTAAGTAAAGAAAAAGATTTAATGGCATTAATTGAACAGGCGATTCAAGAAGTGTTGAGCCAAGAACAGTTGATTCCCAATGCGGCAGACAATTTGCGTTTTAAAAAGAAACTACCGCCAGAACCTAAAGCCGAACAAATGGAAATTCCTCTATCGACTGAACAACCTGCGGTAAAACAACGACCGGGCAGCTTAAGCTATAATCCCGCAACGGGTCGCTTCTATGCGGAACATGCGACAGACGAAACACCAGTCTCAAGCGCCCCTGAAGCTGTCAACCAGACAGAAAGAGCAGTGGACCCAATGGACGATCCATTTGCGCCGCCAGTGCCAGAATCAACGAGTGTAGCGGAAGAAACATCAGCTTACGAAACCTCTTCGGCAGCTGTCGATTCCGAAAATCATTGGGAAACAGCTAGTAATGAGCAACAGGTAATAGCCGAAGAAACGAAAATAACTGAAGTATCTGATTCAGAACCTTCTCTGCGTTCATCAGAGGCTGCTGACGAGGTTTTCCAAGAAGAAATGAAACTTCACCCGGAATTCGATGCCAATAGCGCTGCGAGTCAAAGAGAACTGAAACAAGCTCTGAACAAGTTGGAAGAAGAACGACCGACAGAACGTTTTCCTGAGCTAGAATACTTCGGTCAAATGCATGGAACTTATTTATTCGCACAAAGCAAAGATGGCCTGTTTATTATCGACCAACACGCTGCCCAAGAACGAATTAAATACGAGTATTTCCGTGAAAAAATTGGCGAAGTCAGTGATGATTTACAAGAACTATTGGTACCAATCGTTATTGATTATCCAAATAGCGATGCCTTGAAAATTAAAGAGCAGAAAGAAACCCTTGCGGAAGTCGGCATCCATTTGGAAGACTTTGGACAAAATAGTTTCATTGTGCGGGCGCATCCAACTTGGTATCCTGCAGGCGAAGAGGAAAGCATTGTTCGCGAGATGATTGACATGTTGCTAACAACTGGCTCGGTCAGCGTGAAAAAATTCCGTGAAGCAACTGCCATTATGATGAGCTGTAAGCGATCCATCAAAGCCAATCATTACCTCAATGAGCAACAAGCACGCGTGCTATTAAAAGATTTAGCCTTGTGCAAAAATCCGTTTAATTGTCCGCATGGACGTCCGGTGCTGATTCATTTTACGAATTCAGATATGGAACGAATGTTTAAACGCATTCAAGACCCCCATTAAAAAGAAACGAGGCGTCATCAATTTATGCAAATTATTTTAGCATCCCAATCTCCTCGCCGTCAGGAGTTATTAAAGCGTGTGGTCCCAGCTTTTACGATTGCACCAGCCGATATCGATGAAACTGTTGGTAAAGACGGCTTACCAGCAGAATATGTGGCGCAAATGGCTGCCCAAAAAGCAGCGGCTATAGCAGAACAATCCCCCGAAGCACTAGTCATTGGCTGCGATACAATTGTGGCATTGGCGGGAGAAATCCTCGGCAAACCGACTTCTCGGGAAGACGGTTATCGCATGTTGCGCCTCCTAAGTGGCAAAACACATGACGTGTATACAAGTGTGACGTTGAAACAAGGGGAAAAAGAGCGCTCCGCGACAGTTCATTCAACCGTAACGTTTTATCCACTGACAGACACGGAAATCCATGCTTACTTAGATACCGCAGAATATGCCGACAAAGCAGGCGCTTATGGTATCCAAGGACAAGGAGCATTACTAATTGAAGCAATCGCTGGCGATTATTACGCCATTATGGGTTTACCAATTGCCAAAGTAGCCCGACTACTAAAAGAATTCAACTAATAAAAGACAGTCCTTTTCATTCGTCAAAAAAAGAAAGGACTGTCTTTTACTATGCAAACTATTAGGTGCCTGTTTGGCAAACGTGGTATCATTGAACCCAATAAATTGAACAGAAGAAAAGGAGTGGACAGAATGACAAAACCAACAGAAGAAGAATTAAAACAAACCTTGACGGATCTTCAATATGCCGTCACACAAGAAAACGCAACAGAACGCCCTTTTTCAGGAGAATATGATAACTTTTACCAAGACGGAATCTATGTAGACATTGTTAGTGGCGAACCGTTGTTTAGCTCCTTGGACAAATACGATGCTGGTTGCGGCTGGCCATCCTTTACCAAACCAATTGAAAAACGTGGCGTCAAAGAAAAAGCTGATTTTAGTCACGGCATGCACCGAGTAGAAGTTCGCAGTCAAGAAGCGGATTCACATTTAGGGCATGTTTTCACTGATGGCCCACTCCAAGAAGGTGGCTTACGTTATTGCATTAATGCGGCAGCTTTGAGATTTGTGCCAGTGGCAGATTTAGAAAAAGAAGGCTATGGCGAGTACCTTTCTTTATTCAAATAATCCTCATTTTTTAGACAAATACGATAAAATAGTTAGAAGAAAGCGACTTTTGATGAATATCTTGTATGAAATACAGAAAATCTCTTGATTTATTTGGCTAGGACTACTATTATTTTAGAAGGAAAGTATTGTTCAGTTTTAACGAATTGGCTGAAATAGAAAGTGGAGGTTCTAATGTCGAAACATTATTTTGATCCAAGATTGAAAATCTTTTCTTTGAACTCTAATCGTCCCTTAGCAGAAAAAATTGCGGATGCTGTGGGTGTGGAGCTAGGAAAGTGCTCTGTAACACAATTTAGTGATGGCGAAATTCAAGTGAATATTGAAGAAAGTATTCGTGGTGCACATGTTTACGTCATTCAATCAACAAGTAGCCCTGTTAACGATAACTTAATGGAACTATTAATCATGATTGATGCGTTAAAACGTGCGAGTGCTAAAACAATTAACGTGGTTATGCCTTATTATGGGTATGCACGTCAAGACCGTAAAGCACGTGCCCGGGAACCAATCACTGCTAAACTTGTTGCAAACATGATTGAAAAAGCTGGTGCAACAAGAATGTTGACATTGGACTTACATGCGGTCCAAATTCAAGGATTCTTTGATATTCCAGTGGATCATTTGATGGGTGCACCATTAATTGCCGATTACTTCATCGAACACGGCATTCAAGGCGATGACGTCGTTGTTGTTTCCCCTGACCATGGTGGTGTAACGCGTGCGCGTAAATTGGCAGAATTCTTAAAAGCACCAATTGCGATCATTGACAAACGTCGTCCAAAAGCGAACGTAGCAGAAGTAATGAATATCATTGGTCATGTGGAAGGCAAAACATGTGTCTTAATTGATGACATGATTGACACAGCGGGGACAATTTCTCTTGCTGCAAACGCATTGAAAGAAGCCGGAGCAAAAGACGTTTACGCTTCTTGTACACATCCCGTTTTATCAGGACCAGCCTTACAACGTATTGAAGATTCAGCAATTGAACGCTTAGTTGTAACAGACTCTATATACCTATCTGATGATCGTAAAATTGCAAAAATTGACGAAGTCAGCGTTGGTGAATTAATCGGAGATGCGATTAAACGTATCCACGAAAACAAACCAGTTAGTCCGTTATTTGAAACAAAAAATAAATAATTACAAAAAACCGCCCACATCATTTTTCTGATGTGGGCGGTTTTTTCTCTAAATCATTTTATCTAAAAAAATATTGTAACCTGAATATTTATTAGGCATTCATGATATACGATAAGTGTAGAGAAGTTAAGGCGGAGGCAAGCGCAAAGGAACATGCGCTTTGCGACGAGCATCGCAACAAAGTGAGAAGCGTAGGAGCAGAGACTTTCCTCTTTCGGTGAGGTGGTGCGTATGAGCGTACTTCCAAAATTTACAGAAAGGAGAGGCCTGTTGTCAGCATATGAAACAATTCAGACGATCCTAGGGTTTGGTATGTTTACCATTGCTTTGATTGCACTGATTGTGAAATTGCTTAAAAATGACAATAAAAAATAACCGTCTACTTTGACCAGTACGGTTATTTTTAAATAATACAATCGGTCACCGTCTTAAACGGCTCTACATCAGAGAGGTATGTTGAAGCATATCTCTCTTTTCGTTTTCATTATAGCACATTTCCCTAAAAAAATATATTTGAAACTAATTATTTTTTAGTTTTGCATGGTATAATCTAAGTGTAGAGAAGTTAACACGGTGGCTATCTAATCTGAAAGTGAGGTGGTGCGTATGAGCGTACTTCCAAAATTTACAGAAAGGAGAGGCCTGTTGTCAGCATATGAAACAATTCAGACGATCCTAGGGTTTGGTATGTTTACCATTGCTTTGATTGCGCTGATTGTGAAATTGCTTAAAAATGACAATAAAAAATAACCGTTTACTTTGATCGAGTACGGTTATTTTTTGTAACAAAATCGGTCACCGTCTTAAACGGCTCTACACCAGAGAGGTATGTTGAAGCATATCTCTCTTTTCGTTTTCATTATAGCACATTTTCCCGAAAAGTACGAATAAATTTAGCGTTAATCCGTGAAATTATAAAAGCTGTTAAAAATGACAAGAAAAAATAACCGTCTACTTTGACCGGTACGGTTATTTTTTATAACTAAATTGGTCACCGTCTCAAACGGCTCTACACTAGAGAGGTATGTTGACGCATCTCTCTCTTTTCATCTACATTCTAGCATAGATACAATGTAGATGAAAAGAGGTGCCTGCTGCTAAAGGTTCTTGTCATTCTTTAGCGATTGAGCAGTGCATCAACGCTTAGTTCAGTCATTTCAGAAACTTGCATGTCGGCTCCGATTAAGGGTTGGCTGGCCGACAAGCCGACGGCATAGATGCCCGCGGCTTTCAAGCCGTCAATGCCTGATTGGGCATCCTCAAAGCCAATGGCGTTTTGCGGTAGCACGCCAATACTGTCAGCGGCGGCTAAAAAGATTTCAGGATCAGGTTTGCCTTTGCTTAACGAGTCGGGATCGACAATTGTGGCGAAGTACGCGCGCACGCCTAATTTTTCCAAAATCAGAGGCGCGTTTTTTGAAGCCGAAGCCACGGCACAGGGAATGTGACGTGCTTGGGTTTGCTGTAGCAATGGCACGACACCAGGTAAAACATCTTCTGTTGTTAATTGTTCTAATAATTGAACGTAGTGGTCATTTTTTTGCTGAGCTAAGGCTTCTTTTTCTGCTGGAGTAAACGCATTTTCACGGTGGCCATGGGCTAAAATGCGGTCCAAGGAATCCATCCGACTAATGCCTTTTAATGTTTCGTTGAAGGTTTCGTCAATGGGGATACCTAGCGAATCGGCCAACGCTTTCCAAGCTTGATAATGAAATTTGGCGGTGTCTGTAATGACACCATCCAAATCAAAAATAAATCCAATCGTCATTGTGGTTCGCTCCTTTATTGATAATGTACTTCTTTTGGTCGTTCGGCGGTTAACGGAATCAACGCGCCCTGAACCAATAATTGTGTGTCTCTATCTGCTGTAATCGTGACACTGGTTTGTGTTAATGAAAATTGATACGTCACGCCTTGATGAATAAACTGGAACGTCAGCGCTTGCCAATGTTCAGGTAAGTTTGGACAAATTGATAACTCGTTCTGGCGCGTGTCAACGCCTGCATACGTCGCTAAAGTAACGTGGATCGTCGCAGCCATGACCCCTGTATGAATCCCTTCAGCGGTCGTGCCACCTTGAATGTCACGATAATCGGAATACAACGCTTCTTGATAAAGTTGCCAAGATAGCTCATGGAATTGCGCCATTTCTGCCAATTGGGCATGAACAATTCGTGACAAAGTCGAACCATGAGACGTCCGTTTTAGATAATACAAAAGATTTTTTTCCAAATAATCCGCAGGCAATTGATACCCTAAATCTTCTAAAATTTGATCCACCCGAGTTTTGTCTAAGTTGTAGAACAACATTAACGTATCGGCTTGTTTCGCCACTTTGTAATCATCGGGAGATTCTCCTTCGGCTTTTAAAATTCGATCCATGCGGTAAATATTGCCGTATTTCTCTTTCATCGCCGCCCAGTCAATTTCTTTTAAGCCGAAATACCCTTCATATTGCGCAATAATACCGTCAGAATTAACTTCAATTTCCAGTGAATTTTGAATTTGCTGCATGCGGGCTAAATCATCCGAAGTGGTCTGCGTTTTGGCAAAAAGTTGTGCCTGTTCTTCCTCAGAGAAAAGTGCCAAAATGTTGGTTAATTCTTCGAATAGCCAAACCACCATCAAATTCGTATAGGCGTTGTTTTTCAAGCCGCTTTCCGCTTGGTCTGGATAGCCCTCGTGAAACTCATCAGGTCCCATCACTTTATCAATAAAGAACCGTCCTGTTGCGTCATCTAACGTCGCAGCGCTGTTCCAAAATTGAGCGATTTCTAACAACATTTCGCCGCCATATTGTTTCATAAATTCATGATCCTGTGTACTATGCCAATACAACCAAGCATTGTAAGCAATCGCTAAGGACACATGCCGTTGCAAAATACTATGATCCTCGCCCCAATGTCCATTCAACGGATTTAAGTGAAGTTTTTGCGTGGTTTCACGCCCATCACGCCCTGATTGCCACGGATACATTGCGCCACGATACTGGCTGGCCGCCGCATTCTCCTTCGCTTTCTCTAATCGGTGGTAACGATACAGCAACAATTGTTTCGCTGTGTCAGGATAATGTTGAATATAAAAAGGTAAAATAAAAATTTCATCCCAGAAAATATGTCCACGATACGCTTCACCATGCAAGCCTCGGGCGGTAATCGAGACGTCCAATGCTTGCGCTTGGTTACTAAAAGGCGAAGCCGAAGCCAGCAAGTGATAACTGTGAATCCGTAAAAGTTTTTGAGACATCAAATCGCCTGTCACGGTAATGTTGGCTTGTTGCCAAAGAGTTTGCCAAGCGCGGGCGCTTTCCTGAGCGGCGGCCGCAAAAGAGTCCTTCGGCGTAAACGGTACTTGCCAACTTTGTTCGGCGTGGCTGGCTTGCACAAAGACTTGTTTTTCTAGCGTATAGCGCGTTCCTTGGTGCGCCATCACGGTCACCACTTGGGCGATTTTTTCCGCTTCTTCTTGAATCATAATGGCTTCTTTTTCAAAAAAATCACCGGTTATCAAGGCCGTTTCTCGGACACTCAAGTTGGATTGATTGGTACAAACCTCAATCACGGTTTTGTTTTCCTGCGCGCTTAATGCTGTCACCTGAAAATGTTTCGCTGTTAAGTTGCGATACCGCGCCACGTTATAGTTGTAGACACTGCCATCCGTGACGGTTTTCAAAGTAATTGGGGCTGAAAAGTTTAACGGCTCAAACGTATATTGCAGATGATAGTCATTCGGCTGTGCCATATTGGCGATTTTTTTCGTCGTTAATTTAATTTGCTGATTGTCCGCATCTTTCAAAATCATTTCTGCGACAAACAACCCCGTTTTCAAGTTCAATTGACGGTGTAATTGTTGTAGCGTGTCTGGGGAAATCGTTAACCAGTCAGTGGCATCGCCAATTTTTAAAGCGATGTGTTGGTTGTCAGGAGCATTGACGAAATCTTCATTTTCCACTACTTGACCCGCAACTTCCGAAGCCGCTGTATTATAAAGCCCCGCAATATAGGTCGCTGGATAATGATCATCAGAAATCGTCATCTCAGGTGTCGTGCCGCGCAAGCCTAAAAAGCCATTGCCGACAGTTAACAGGGACTCCACCGCATATTCATTTTTCCCAGGCACGTAGCCATAATAGTCCAAATGCCAAGCCAGATACTGCCGTTTTTCTTCAAATGCTGCCAGCAGATTCGGTGCCGCCGCTTGTTCGGCTGCCGTTAAAAGTGGCGTGTTCAACTGTTCCGCGAATGCTTGAATCACCGCTTGCGGAACCAGCGCCAACGTTTCCTCTGGCGAAAAGAAGTCCGCTGGGAAATCAGCCACAATCCCCCCCAGAATCGGCGCAGCCTCTGCCACAATCAATTGGCACAGTTCAGGAACCGATTCTTCGATAGTCAAGGCTTCAAAAGGGAATGTTTTTTGGTGAAGCGGTTCCAATTTATGGTTAAAAAAAGTCGTCGTTAGTTGGTTCGTTGCGAATGTTAATTCTAAAATGGTCATGTTTGGCGCCTCCTTGTAAACTTGTATAGACATGTTGTGTTTGACTACAGTATAGTATGAACGAATCAGAATTACAAGGATTTTCCCTAGATTCTTGGGAAAACTTTTCCAGAAGGGGGCAGCAACAGACTGCGCTGGGTCCGAAAAAAAGGCGGTCAATCAGTGGTTTGGCTGGGGGAGTTTGTGGCGTAAGCAAGGCAGAAAGTGCGGGGGATTTTTCTGACCAGCTCTAGGTTTTTCGGAGGGAATATGCTATGCTTTTAGAAAAGAAATTGTTGGTAGAGGAGGATTGGCATGAACAAGTTTCATGACATATTTTTAGAATTAGAACAACAAATTGTCCAAGGCGACTATCAGCCAGGCGATTTATTACCTAGTGAAAATCAATTAGTGGAAACTTACAATGTTTCCCGTGAAACAATTCGGAAAGCCTTGAATTTACTGATTAACGCTGGCTACATTCAGAAAAAACAAGGCAAAGGCTCGATTGTGCTCAACTTTAAAAAATTTAATTTTCCTATTTCAGGGGTAACCAGTTACAAGGAGTTGCAACAAACGCAGCATATTGAAAGTCATACCCATGTGGTTTCCTTAGAAGAAATTCCTGTGGAGCGCAACTTGGCTCAGTTGACTGGTTGGACGGAAGGGGCCCCTGTGTGGCGCTTAGTTCGGCAACGGGAGATTGAAGGGGAAGTCGATATTTTAGATATTGATTACTTGATTAAAGAGATTGTCCCAGAACTGCCGAAGCACCGTGCCGAAGATTCGATTTTCGATTATCTGGAAAACGACCTTGGCTTGGCGATTAGTTACGCCCAGAAAGAAATTACTGTGGAACCGCTCACAGAGATGGACAAGCAGCTGATTGGTGAAGTGGAAGGCAATCATGTCGTCGTGGTCCGCAGTATTATGAACTTGGAAGATACCCGCTGTTTTGGTTATACGGAATCCCGTCACCGCTTAAACAAATTTAAATTTGTGGAATTCGCCCGTCGCCGTAAATTGTAAGTCTTAGTGACGAACAAATATAAAAACGGCTGTCATTAAATGAAAATTGACGGTTTTTTCGCAAGAACCGCCGGTAAATGTATAAGATTTTAGGAGAAAACGTCAAAAAGTAGAGGTCCAACTCTTACTTTTTGACGTTTTCTCCTTGTTTTTTAAACGAATTTGACGAAAAAATCATTAAATAACATTTGTAAATATCAAAAAGTGCTGAAATTAAAGCTTGAAATCAAGAGAAACGCTTGGTTTTAAAGGAATCATTAATTTTTACGAATGGCTGTTAAATATTTAAAATTACGAAGAGGGCAGATTCTTGTATAATAAGGCTATAGCTTCGGAAGCGCAGAAAAAAAGAACCACGCGCTCTGGAAATTCAGAACAGTTAAAGGAGATGTACATAATATGAAAAAGAAAATGATGGCAAGTTTATTAGTTGGTAGCGCAGTCGTTGGCGCTAGTTTAGCACCACTTTCGGCACAGGCGACTACGACAGGGAATACACCAGTGCAGGTAGAGTTTGGTGGGGGTGTACTGCCAGACCATGATAATAGTTTAGGGGATGGAGACGGGAATATGGATCCAGATCCAAGTACATCAAATAAGGATTTTGATTTATTAACCATTCCGAAAAGTTTTAATTTTCCTCTGTCAAAAATTGGAGAAGATTTGTCTTCTATCAAGGAAAGTTCAACAGCATATAGAGCTGTTATGGTGGGTGACGTTCGTGGTACTAAAGAAGGCTGGCATGTGACAGGTGAAATTGTGGAAATGAGTAACGGTACAGATAAACTTGACGGTGAAATTAGCTTTGGATTGAAACCGTATTATGCAGTATACAATGATGAGGCTAAAATATATGATTCATTAGCTAATTTAAACGGAATTAATATTGCTAGTGATTCAACGGCACCAAGCTTTAGTGGAACAAGTATGAAGATTGGTGGCGGAGCTACTACGTTAATGACAGCTTCTATTGGTACAGGGCAAGGAACTTGGTCAGGTGTTTTTAAAGACACATCGTTAAACGTCACAACTCCTTACCAACAAATCAAAGCAGGTGCCTACACAGGTAACATCACTTGGAACCTTGTCGTAGGACCATCAATCTAAGCACAAGCAACAAAAGAACAGAGGACGGACCATCAGCGGATAACTGCTGCTGGTCTGCCCTCTAATAATCATTCAATCGTAAAGGAGAAGAACACAAATGAAAAAGAAAATGATGACAAGTTTATTAGTTGGTAGCGCAGTGGTTGGCGCAAGTTTAGCATCTCTTTCAGCACAGGCGGTGACCACTGGGAATACACCAGTCACAGCAGCATTTGAAGGCGGCGCGTTGCCAGATGGCAACGGCGTCCCAAATACAGTCGTCCCAGATCCAACTCAACCAAATAGCAACTTTGATTTATTGTTTATTCCCAAAGAATATGATTTTGGAAAATTGTCGATTTCTGATGATTTAACCAAACCGATTCTTAATAAAAGAGATGAAGGATTTAATGGGCATGTGGAATCTGTTGGTGTAGGCGATGTACGAGGAACGAAAGAAGGATGGCATGTGACTGCTCAATCGACTGGTATGAAGCTCGGTGAGGAGAGCTTAGAAGGCAGTATTACAACTAGTAACATTAATTTATATCCATTAATCTATAATGTGGAAACTCAAACATATGATTTTCAAGCTGCTAATCTTGCCGACCCAGTTACCAAACCTGAAATTGTGAATGAAACAACTTTTTCAATTTCTTTAGGTGGAGATGCTGTGCTACTTGCGAATGCCACGGTAGGGAAAGGACAAGGTTTGTGGCAATTTACAATGTTTGATACTTCTTTAAATATCACAACCCCAGCCAATGACATCAAAGCAGGTGCCTACACAGGAAACATCACATGGAACCTCGTCGCAGGACCATCAATCTAAGCACAAGCAACAAAAAACAGAGGACGGACCATCAGCTGGTAACTGCTGCTGGTCTGCCCTCTAATAATCATTCAATCGTAAAGGAGAAGAACACAAATGAAAAAGAAAATGATGACAAGTTTATTAGTTGGTAGCGCAGTTGTTGGCGCAAGTTTAGCACCACTTTCGGTACAGGCGACTACGACAGGGAATACGCCAGTCACAGCAGAATTTGCAGGCGGAACATTGCCAGATGGCAACGGCGATGCCAATACCGTTGACCCAGACCCGAATGGCTCAAACAGTAACTTCGATTTACTGTTTATTCCTCGCGAATTTAATTTTGGGAAATTATCAATTTCAGATGATTTAACGAAACCAATTCTTAACCAAAGAGACCCAGAAGCCATCAACGGCCATACAGAAATGATTGGTGTTGGTGACGTACGCGGCGGCAAAGAAGGTTGGCATTTAACGGCCCAATCTAATGGCCTGAAATTAGGCACTGAAAGCTTACAAGGCAACATTAAAGTGGCGCTGATTACTCAACTTGATTTGGAATACGAGGCAACAAGCAATAGTTATGTAGCTCTGACGACAGCAGTCTCTACGCCAGAAGTCAGACCACAACTGGCTGCTCCGCAAAATTGGACCCTTGATTTAGATGGAGAAGCCCAATTAATGGCTAACGCAGCAGCTGGTCAAGGCCAAGGATTATGGCAATTTTCACTGTTTAATACAGCTTTAAACATCACAACACCAGCCAACAATATTAAAGCAGGGGCCTACACAGGCAGTATCACATGGAACCTCGTCGCAGGACCATCTGTGTAAGTCCAAACAAAAAAGTCATCCCCTTAGGATGACTTTTTGCTTATTTCTCTGTGAAAGTGCTGTCTGTTTTGACAGTTTCAGCAGGCGGTGTTTGCGCCGCTAATAAGTCGCGAATTTCTTTTAAGTAATCTTCGCTCGTTGGTACCACTTCTTCTTCTGCCGCTTCTTCTTTTTTGCCACGGTTTTTCATTTTGTTGGCCGCTTTGACAATCAAGAAGAGGACGAAGGCCGTAATTAAAAATGTAATAAGTGCACTAATCACGCTACCAATATTGAATTCAACGCCTTCGACTTTATAAACAAGGGCACCCAATGCATCGTCGGCGCTCTTTTTCCCAGTCGTCAAGACAAAAATCAGACTAATTAACGGGGTAATCAAGCCTTCCACCACTTGTGTCACAATCGCTGTAAACGCACTACCAATGACAACACCGACGGCTAGGTCTAAGACACTCCCGCGCATGATAAACTCTTTAAATTCTTTAATCATTCTTTTTTCCCTCCTCACTTTAAAAACAGTATACCGAATCTTCTTGAAAATTTGAACTGAAAAACTCTTATCATTCAGAAAGCACCTGAAGCTGTGTTATAATGGAGCTATTGGAAAAAACATTAAAAAATGCTTTAGAATTTACGCGATACATATATTTCACAGCATTCTTTAGGTAAGATGAAGCAAATGAAGGAGCGATGCGGCAATGTCTGTTCAATTAGTTAAAGGCGTGAATTTACACGTCATTCCTACAGAAAAATATAAAACGGTGCGTCTTTTAGTCCGCTTTAATACACGATTAAATCATGAAACCATTACAAAAAGAACGCTGTTGTCCAGTTTGATGGAAACCAACAGCTTGAATTACCCGAATCAAGTCAAGTTAAGTGAGCGTTTGGCGGAGCTTTACGGCGCCAGCTTTGGGATTGGCGTTTCCAAAAAAGGCAATCAACATTGGTTTAATGTTTCTATGAACATTGTCAATGATCATTATTTACAGGATAGTCAGGTTCTCGCCGAAGCGGTGGACTTTTTGAAGGAAATTATTTTTGCCCCCAATATTCAAGCGGGCCAATTTGAGGCGGAAACCTTCCAACGGGAGAAAGAGAACTTGAAAGCGTACTTGGAAAGTATTGTGGAGGACAAGCAAACCTATGCTTCTTTGGCGCTTCAAAGTGTCTATTTTAATCAATCGGAGGATCAAAAAATCCCTAGTTTCGGGACCGTTGCGGCGTTAGCTGAGGAAACAGCGGCGTCATTAGCGGCATATTATCAAAAAATGCTGGCGGAAGATCAAGTGGATATTTTTGTTTTAGGCGATGTCAATGAGGCGGAGTTAGTGCCATTATTCAAGCAATTACCGTTTACACCTCGTGAAGAAGGCAAAGCCGCGATTTTCTACAATCAACCGATTCGCAACGTGATTGAAGAGCGGACCGAGCGTGAGGTGCTAGCCCAATCGAAATTAAACTTGGCTTACAACACGGATATTTATTATGGCGATAGCTATTATTTTGCGTTGCAAGTGTTTAATGGGATTTTTGGCGGTTTCCCGCATTCTAAATTATTTATGAATGTCCGTGAAAAAGAGCATTTAGCGTATTATGCTTCTAGTAGTATCGACACCTTCCGTGGCTTCATGACGGTTCAAACAGGAATCGATGGCAAAAATCGGAATCAGGTCTTGCGTTTGATTTCGACAGAATTGGAAAATATTCGCTTAGGTAAGATTAGCGAATTAGAAATTGAACAAACGAAAGCAATGCTAAAAAATCAGTATATCTTAGCGTTAGATAATGCAGGCGCGTGGCTGGAAAAAGAATACTTGAACCAATTAATGCCACAGACGATGCTGACGGCGGAGGAATGGATTGCGCGGATCAATGCCGTGACTATTTCAGAAATCCAAGAAGTGGCCAAACGCTTGGAACTTCAAGCGATCTTCTTTTTGGAAGGAGAAACGGAAAATGATTAAAAAAGACTATGCACAAATTAAAGAAACATTGTATACAGAAACACTGGCGAATGGGTTAAAAGTTTACCTATTACCGAAAAATGATTTCCAAAAAACGTATGGCTTGTTTACGACCGATTATGGTTCCATTGACAATACGTTCGTGCCAATTGGTCAAGAGGAAATGATTGAAGTACCTGACGGAATCGCCCACTTTTTAGAACATAAAATGTTTGAAAAAGAAGATGGCGATGTCTTCCAAAAATTTGGGCAACAAGGGGCTTCAGCGAATGCCTTTACCAGTTTTACGAAGACGAGTTATTTGTTTTCAACGACGGATCAAGTGACACAAAATCTAGAAACGTTGCTTGATTTTGTGCAATCGCCGTATTTCACGAAGGAAACGGTCGAAAAAGAAAAAGGCATCATCGGACAAGAAATTCAAATGTATTTAGATGATCCTAACTGGCGCTTGTTCTTTGGGATTTTAGGCAACCTTTATCCGAAACATCCATTGCACATTGATATTGCCGGTACAGTGGCAAGTATTGCGGAGATTACCGCAGAAGATTTGTATACATGCTACAATACGTTTTATCATCCAAGTAATATGACCTTATTCGTGGTAGGAAAAATGGACCCCGAAGCGTTAATGGCGTTCATTCGTGAAAACCAAGCGGCGAAAGAGTTTCCTGCCGCCCAACCTATTCGTCGGCATTTTCCTGAAGAAACAGCTGCTGACATTGTCAAAGAGAGCGCCATTGAAATGGCAGTCACACGGGCAAAAGTGCTTGTTGGCTTGAAAGGCTTAGATGAAGTGCCAACAACGGGTCGTGACTTAATGAAATATCAAGTCACCGTGAATTTGTTGTTACAATTATTGTTTGGTAATACCTCTCAAAACTATTTGGCTCTTTATGATGAAGGCTTGTTAGATGATAGTTTTAGTTATGACTTTAATTTAGATCGCAGTTTCCATTTTGCGGATATTGGCGGCGATAGTGAGCAACCAGAAGTCTTAGCAGAACGAATTGAAGCTATTTTATTATCTGCCACAACAAGTCCAGAATTAACGGAAGAAAATTTGTCCTTATTGAAGAAAAAAATGATTGGTAAATATTTCCAATCCTTAAACTCTTTAGAGTATATCGCCAACCAATTTTCACAATCATTGTTTGGGGAAACCACGCTGTTTGATAAGATTGAAGTCATTGAAAGCATTCAATTAGCCGACGTCCGCCAAGTAGCAGAGACCTTTATTCGTGAAGAAGGATTGAGCCGTTTCTACATGTATCCTAAAGGAGAAACCGAGCAATAAACCAACTGTTTAAGAAAAAGAAAAATCTTTGAAATCTTTCAATTTTGTTATCCTCAGTTGGCTTCTTTTGTGGTATTCTTAAAGGACGGGAATGTTTTCCTTGGCAATTGAAAAAGACTGATGAGACAATCGATAAATTAACAAAATAGACTGGAGAAGATGGACGAGTGGCCAGCGTAAATATTGGAGAAACACTAAAAGAAGCAAGATTGCAGAAGAACATCTCAATTGATGAACTGCAACAAATGACAAAAATTCAAAAAAGATATTTAGAAATTATTGAACAAAACGATTTTGAGTCCTTACCAGGCACCTTTTATGTGCGGGCGTTTATCCGCCAATATGCAAGTGCGGTCGGCTTAGATGGCAATCAATTGGTAGATATCTATGATGGCAAAGAACCAGCAATTGTCGAAGAACCCAAGCCAGTGTATGAAGAGCTTGAAGGGTCACGTAAGCAATTGCATGACGAAGAAAAGCAATCCAGTTGGTTACTGCGGAACTTACCAGCCATTGCCTTTTCGTTAATTGGTTTAGCCATTGCGGTCGTGGTGCTGTATATTATGTGGCAAGATCAAAAAGCCGAACCGATTATTCAAACACCGGCAACTAGTGCCAGTGTGGAAAAACCCAAAGAATCAAGTCAAGCCCCAGAAAGTAGCACACAAAGTAGTACACCGCCGTCTTCTTCAAGCGAACCAGAGAAGAAAACAGCTGTGGCTGTGGTGAGTGATGCCAACAATCAAGTGACTGCAACGGTTAAAGATGCGAATAGTCCAATCAACATTACCTTTAAAGGGACTGAAGGCTCTTGCTGGATTGGCGTGATGGTCGATGGCAACTATACGTACCAACACACCCTGCAAGCAGGAGAGACCCAAACAACAGCTTTACCTGCGAATGCCGCCAATGCAACACTGATCCTAGGCGCCTCAAATAACGTCGCCATTCAAGTCGATGGCGCCGATTTAACACTGGAAAAAACGCCAGTTTTAATTCGTAAGGATGTTACATTAGGGATTACGTATCGTTAGAAATGGTGTAAGAAGAATCTGGATAAACTGTCAAACGGCAATTATTCCAGATTCTTTTCTTTTTTTCGTGACACTGCCAGCAAGATAACGTAAAATAGAATAGGAGAAGGAAGGGGCAATTGAAGTGAATTTACCAAATAAATTAACAGTTTTAAGAATATTTATGATTCCGATTTTTATTATTATTGTGTCGGTGCCGATGGACTGGGGAACGATTAGTTTTGGCGACACAACGTTAGCCGTTACCCAATTAGTGGGCGCGATTATTTTTGCAGTTGCTAGTTTTACAGACTGGTTGGATGGCAAAATTGCCCGTGCGCAAGGCTTGGTGACGAACTTCGGAAAATTTGCGGACCCATTAGCGGACAAAATGCTAGTGATGACCGCCTTTATCGTCTTAGTTGGTCAAGGCAAAGTACCCGCTTGGATTGTAGCAATTATTGTTTGTCGTGAATTGGCAGTAACTGGTTTACGGTTGTTATTAGTCGAACATGGCGAAGTAATGGCAGCAGCTTGGCCGGGAAAAGTAAAAACAGCTACCCAAATGGTTGCAATTATTTTACTGTTCATTAACAACATTCCATTTTCAGCACTCCATCTACCACTAGATCAAATCATGCTATATGCCTGCTTGATTTTCACCATTTACTCTGGTGTTGATTATTTTGCTAAGAATAAAGATGTTTTTAAAGGTTCGATGTAAAGAGAGAATCAAAACGCTTGGCTTGTGCCAAGCGTTTTTTAGTATTCATGATTGAATCGGCAAATAGATTTTTAAGTAGAGGAACAGATGAATCGATAAAACAAATCGGCAATTTCTGTATGCTATTTTTCATTTTGGTTATATCTACATATAAATAATTAGTTTGTTGTTGACAAAGTAAACTAAATAGATTACTATTTAGTTCGTTAGCTTATATATAAACTAAATAAATTTTTTGGAGGAAATTATGAAAAAAACAGATATTTTAAATAAACTATTAAAAATTGCTCAACAACCTTACTTAATCTTTGCTTCTAGCATAGAGGAGAAACCAGATAACACTTTTGAAACGTTAAAATTGCTTGCTTCTGAAGAAAATGTAACAGCTGGAAGAATCGCTGAATATTTAGATATAAAACCTTCTAGTGTGACACAAATCATAAAAAAATTAGAGTCTGTTAAAGCAGTTAAACGAGTCAAAAATGAATCAGATGCTCGGGTCACATTCGTTGTATTGACCGATAAGGGACGAGAAAGTTTAAGTACTCAAGGAAATATTTCTAATGGATTTAATGAAGAAATGTTTAAGGGCTTTTCAGAGGAGGAACTAGAGTCTTTAAATAATTATTTAGAACGTATAGAAAAGAATATTTCTAGTGAAGAATTTTTAGATAAAATTGAAACAATTTTTGGCGACGATAAAAATTGGGAACATTTCAGAAAAATATCAGCTAGATATGGTAGAGCTAGAGAACAGATGATGGGACATGATGGCTTTGGTAGATTTGGTGAATTCAATGGTGAATACGGTGGCTTTGAAGGATGGAAGAGAGGTCGGAGAAGATAATGGCAGTAGGTGGAGGCGGCAAAAATAGTCATGATTCTATCCGAGCAGATAAAACAAAATTTTCGTTTAAAGAATTTTTAGGCTTAATCAAGATGACAGAGCCTAACTATTTACTGCTTGGCATTGGGATGATATTTCTTGTGATTTCTTCTAGTATCCAAGTGTACGTTCCAAAACTTGCTTCAAGTTTAGTCAATAATTTTCAAAAGGGAGTAGATTATAGTTTATTAGGTAAAGTTGTTGGATTATTTATATTTTCAGCACTCGTTTCTGCATTAGGAGGGACAATTTTAGGTATTTTTGGTGAAAATGTCATCCAAAATATGCGTAAACGCTTATGGAATAAATTAACTATTCTAAAAGTTTCTTATTTTGACTCTGTTAAAGCGGGTGAAATATCCAGCCGGGTCGTAAATGATACTAATCAAGTTAAGCAATTGTTAGCCGTTACTTTTCCTCAAACAGTTGCCAGTGTGATTACAGTTATTGGTACGGTATATATGATGATTAAAATGGATTGGCATATGTCGCTTGCTATGGTAATTGCTGTTCCTGTTGTAATCCTTTGTATGATTCCAGTAATGGCATTTGGTTCAAAAGTTAGTCACATTCGCCAAGATGCTATGAGTCAATTTAATGGACTTGCTACTGAAACGTTGAGTGAAATTCGTTTAGTCAAAACTTCTAATGCTGAATCTCAGGCGCAGGTTCGTGCTGCAAATGAAGTGGATCGGTTATTTAATGTAGGGAAAAAAGAAGCAATATTTGATGCATCTATGCAACCAATTATGATGATGGTCTTTATGAGTATGGTATTTGGGCTATTAGCATATGGGATGCATCGAATTGCCATTGGTGTGATGACAATCGGAACATTGATGAGTTTCTTAATGTATCTATTTAATCTTATTGGTGCCATGCCAATCATTGCGACGTTATTTTCTGAAGTAGCTAAAGCAGCAGGATCAACACGACGAGTGCAAGAATTGTTATCTAGAGAACCTGAAGACTTTGAAAGTGGACAAGATATTGATTTATCGGAAAAGACTTTATCAGTTAAAAATGTAAAATTTTCTTATGAAGATGCACCAGAGGAACCTATCTTAACAGACATTTCTTTTACTGCTCAGCCAAACCAAGTAATTGCTTTTGCTGGCCCATCAGGTGGCGGGAAATCGACGATTTTTAGTTTAATTGAAAGGTTTTATGAACCTACAGAAGGACAAATTAAATTTGGAGATATTGACATAAAAGATATCAAATTATCAGATTATCGTCGTCAAATCGGCTTTGTATCACAGGATTCTGCGATTATGGCAGGGACAATCAGAGATAATCTAACGTATGGATTAGAAGAAAACTTCTCAGATGAACAACTATGGGATGTCTTGGAACTAGCATATGCGCGAAAATTTGTAGAAGAAATGCCAGATAAATTGAATACGGAAGTCGGTGAACGTGGCGTTAAAATTTCTGGAGGACAAAGACAGCGTATTGCAATTGCTCGTGCATTCTTGCGGAATCCCAAGATTCTAATGTTAGATGAAGCTACTGCTAGCCTAGATTCAGAATCTGAGATGAAGGTTCAAGAGGCATTGTCCAATTTAATGGAGGGCCGAACGACATTGGTTATTGCCCATAGATTGTCGACAATTGTGGATGCGGATAGCATTTACTTTGTTGAAAAAGGGAAAGTAACTGGTTCAGGAAAACATGATGAGCTAGTAAGTAAACATAAAACTTACGCTAAATATGTGTCCGAACAATTTAAAGTAACGGAATGAACGAAATAAGCAAATTTAAAATGAAGCTAAGACAACACGTGCATTAACTAATTGTCTTAAGATTTAGAAAGAACTTGGACATAACCCCCAAGTTCTTTTTTCTAACTTATTTTTACCCACAAGATAAAAAGCGACCAAAAAATTGGTCGCTTTTGAAATACCTCCATGATAGTTCACTTGCTTCATAAAATGTAGAGTCACGGTATAAAGCCAATTTGCGAGGACCGATATTACAAAAATAAGCACCATTCAGATCTTTACGACAAATAATGCGGATCGGTCTTAGTCGTGCTAATGTTGTCGCGGATTTTTTTCAAGGAATCGGCATTTTGATCAAAATTGTGATACATCGTATTTGTATATAAAATATCCATTACCGTTAAGTAACTAATCCGTGAAGCCAAGGATTCCGCACGAAACAAGCCTTCTTCGGTGACGACAATAATTGCTTCGTCGGACAAGCCTGCCAACTCTGAACCGCTGTTACCGGTTAACGTAATCATTTTTGCGTTGGTTTTTTTAACTTGTCGTGCTAGGTTGATTGATTCTTTGGTTTTGCCTGAATGGGAAAAAATAAACACGCAATCTTCACTGGTTAATTTTGTGACAAAACTTAACTGCATGTGGTAATCAAAAATGTAGTTGCACCGATAGTTGGTCCGAATGAATTTATGGAAACTATCAAAAGCCACAATCGAGGAGCCTCCTTGCCCAAAAAAGTGAAGCGTTTTGGCAGAGTACATCAAAGCCAACACGTTATCTAACAGCTCCTTTGTTAAGAACTGTGTGGCGTTACTGAGGGAATAAATATTGGCTTGTAAGACTTTTTTAGCAATGGTAATACTATCATCATCTGGTGAAATATCATCGGCGCCATTCACGCTATTGACGTTTTGAAAAGTCGGCTGATAATTAGAATTTCTAGCAATATCAATTTTAAATTCTTGGAACCCAGAATAGCCAATCTTTTTTACAAATTGATACACGGAAGATTGGGAGACGCCAATTTCGTTGGCCAGACTTTCTAACGTCATTTGTGTCAATAATGATTCAGAATGAACAAAGTAATCGGAAATTTTCTTTTCTGTGAGGCTCAAATTCGGTTTTTTGATCCGAATCCGTTGATCCAAATAGTGGTTTTTCATTAACACGTTCCTCCAATCTTATTTTTTTTAAAATAGAATGAATGCCTTTTCATTGTTGGTATAGACTGATTATAGTGGAAAAAGAGGACAAATACAATTTCTCTTTTTCTCCACAAAAAAGAAATTCTTTAAAAAAAGCCCAAAAAAAATAAATAATCTTTTTTCTGAAAAATGAAGGGGTCTTGAAAAGACTTCTCTCAACTAAAGAAAGTAGCCAGTAAAAAGAACGTGATACCAAGAGATTTACTTGTGTTTTTTGTATGAAAGCTCCTTAAAAATAAAAACGTTTTACCTTTTGAGTAGGCAAGATTTTTGCTAAAAAATAAAAAATATTTTTTAATTAGTGTAATCGTTTACATTATTTTTTTTATCCTTTATGATTGAAGTATCAAAAGAGGCAGGTGAAAGAAAAATGGACATTGGCTTTATTGGACTTGGGAAAATGGGTTTGAACATGGCGTTAAATGTTCACGAACAAGGCTGGCCCATTATTGGCTTTGATGTGACAAAGGAAGCAAGAGCGACTGCTAGAGAGCAGGGGCTTTCCGTTGTAGATTCGTTGTCAGAATTATTGAAAGCGCTTAAAAAAAGGAAGGTGATTTTTTTAAGTACCCCCGCTGGTCAGATTACCAATCAATTAGTGGCAGAATTGGTAGAGCAATTAGCACCAGAGGATATCATTGTGGATAGTGGCAATTCAAATTTTCATGATAGTGTCGCGAATGCTCAGCTTGCTAAGGAAAAAGGAATTTATTTTATTGATTGTGGTACTTCTGGTGGCATCAAAGGAGCGCGGGAAGGAGCGTGTTTAATGGTTGGCGGTGCGCCTGAAGCTGTCAAGGTGTTAACCCCATTTTTTGAAGATTTAGCTTGTGAACAAGGGTATCTTTATGCTGGGAAATCAGGAGCTGGTCACTATTTGAAAATGGTGCATAACGGGATTGAGTACGTCATGATGCAAGCCATGGGCGAAGGATTCAATTTATTAGAAGCTGCTGAATATGATTTTGCGTTGGAGAAAGTAGCCGATGTGTGGAATCACGGCTCGATTATTGAAGCTCGCTTGATGGGCTTAGCGAAAGAGGTTTTTGCGGAAAATCCTACGTTAGCCAATCTAGAAGGGAAAGTGGCAGCAAATGGCGAAGCCAAATGGATGATTGAAGAAGCATTGCGTTTGGAGATGCCCGTCCCAACTACGGCGTTGTCCTTATTTACTCGAAATGAAAGTATGCTAGCAAATCATTTTTCAAACAAAGTGGTCGCTTCTTTGAGACAAGGATTTGGCGGGCATGAAGTCGTAAAAAGTCAGTAAAGGAGTTTAGTCATGTTAAAAAAACAAAAAATTGCCATAGTGAATTCCAGTAGTTTTGGTCAAATTTTTCCTGAACACTTGACGCGCTTAGAAAAAATAGGCACCGTGAAGCATTTTACAGTCGACAGTGAAATTGGTGGGAAAGAGTTAGCGGAACGTTTACAAGGATATACGATTATTATTGCTAGCGTGACGCCATTTTTCACGAAAGAATTTTTTGAACATAAAGATGAATTGTTGCTGATTTCTCGCCATGGTATTGGGTATAACAACATCGATTTAGACGCTGCAAAACAGCACGACACAATTGTTTCCATCATCCCGGCTTTAGTAGAACGAGATGCCGTGGCGGAAAACAATGTCACAAATTTACTAGCTGTTTTACGGCAAACCGTGGCTGCAGATGCCAGCGTTAAAGCAGATCAATGGGAAAAACGAGCGAATTTTGTCGGTCGGACGTTATTTAACAAAACTGTGGGTGTCATTGGTGTTGGGAACACAGGAAGTTGTGTCGTTGAGACGTTACGAAACGGATTTCGCTGTGACGTGTTAGCGTATGATCCCTATAAATCCGCCACTTATCTGCAAAGTTATGGAGCCAAAAAAGTAGACTTAGATACGTTGCTAGCTTCAGCAGACATCATTTGTTTATGTGCCAATTTAACTGAAGAAAGTTATCACATGATTGGCTCGGCGGAAATTGCCAAGATGAAAGCCGGCGTCTATCTTTCCAATAGCGCACGAGGCGCCTTGATTGATGAAGAAGCCATGATTGCCGGCTTAGAATCGGGCAAAATTGCTGGGCTTGGGACAGATGTTTTAGAAGAGGAACCAGGTCGGAAAAATCATCCTTATCTTGCGTTTGAAAATGTAGTAATGACGCCGCACACTTCCGCTTATACCAGGGAATGCCTGCAAGCGATGGGAGAAAAATGCGTGCAAGATGTGGAAGACGTGGTGCAAGGTATTTTACCTCAACGGGCAGTGCAAGAAGTCAGTCGTTACGTTAGTTAAGAAGGAGGAGGAGCATGTTAACTGATTTAAAAGTGAAAGTTGGACCGCAATTTTATCGTTACCACGAAGGCGCCTTAGCTTCGGTGCCGTCACTTTTCAAGGAATATCACACCCAACGAATTTTGGTGGTGCATGGCACCGTATCCTTTGAAAAAGCTCAGCCATTTTTGCCCTTCTTGGCAGATTCAGAGTATCAATTCTTCTATCACACTTACACAGGAGAATGTAGTTATTTTGGCGCCGAACAAATTTCACAGCAAATAAAGGAACACCAGATTGACTTTCTTCTGGGAGTCGGCGGCGGTAAGTTAGCCGATTTAGTGGGCTACAGCGCCCATTTAAACAATCTGAATTTTGGCTTGGTCCCCACTTTGGCTAGTAACTGTGCGCCGTGGACACCGTTAGCTGTGATGTATCAAGAAAATGGCGCGGCCGAAGGCAAAACGGAACATTTCTTTCGCCAAGCTGCGTTTTTAATCACTGATCCTAAGTTGCTTCTGGATGCGCCCCGTGATTATTTTGTCGCTGGTTTAGCTGATACGTTAGCGAAATGGTATGAATCAGAGACCATTTTACGCCAAGCCCATTTGCAAGGGGAACCCTTTTTACAATTAGCGGGAGCGACCGCCAAGCTTTCGCAAGAAGCGATTATGCGGGACTCAAAAGCAGCCTTAGCAGCGATGGATGAGGGCAAACTCACGCCTGAATTTGTCCATCTTTCAGAAATTGTTTTCGCTGTTTCTGGATTAGTCGGCGGCTTCGGTGACAAATACGCCCGCAATGCAGCAGCACACGCCATGCATGATGCTATGAGTAAATTTTTACCAAAAAGTCATGACTATTTACATGGCGAAAAAGTAGCTTACGGCATCTTCTATCAATTAGCATTGGAAAAAAGGTGGGCCATCATAGACGCATTAATCCCCTTTTATCAAGAGCTAAACTTGCCCATGTCGTTACGACAAATGGGCCTTTACCCAGAAGAAGAAGCAGTACTCGATGCAATGGTTCAATTTATTGATTCAAAAGAAAAGGTTCATTTAATTCCTATTGAGATTTCGGAAGAACGTTTACGTCAAGGGATTGAAGAGCTAGAAAAGTATATCCAAAACCAAGGATAAGAAGGAGGAACTATGGAAACGTTAAGTGTTTTACAAAGTTTGATAATGGCGCTTTGGGTGGCAGCAATTATGTCCAGATGGCTTGGAGGAGGAGCAACGTTAACGTTGCGTTTCTCGCCCTTAATGACAGGGTTAGTAGCAGGTTTAGTGATGGGCGATGTCCCGAAAGCGATGATCGTCACCGCAGCATTACAAATGATTTACATGGGTGTTTTTTCACCAGGTGGCTCTATGCCAGCAGAACCATCAATTGCGGCAGCGATTGCTGTGCCAGTTGCGTTGCTAGGGAATTTGAAGCCGGAAACGGCTATCGCCGTAGCGGTTCCTGTCGGTCTTTTAGGAAGTTATTTATATCAATTCCGTTTCTTTATTAACACGTTTTTAGGGAAGTATACCGATCGTGCGGTGGCTGAACTAAATTCTAAAAAAATTGCCCGCTCAATTATCTGGTATCCAACGATTGCCTCATTTATTTTATTCGTTCCATTAGTCTTTTTTGCTCTTTATTTAGGGGCACCAGTCATTGCCGATATTATTAAAGCATTAGAAGGAACCGTTGTGATTCACGTGTTAGAAGTAGTCGGTGGTGGTTTAGCCGCAATTGGGATTGCGACAACGGTCTATGTCATTGGTCGAAAAGATTTCTTGGTTTTCTTTTTCCTTGCATACTTCATGAGTATCGTCTTTAAGTCATTGGAAATTACCATGGTAACGTATGCCATCTTTGGCGTAATTATTGCGTTAATTTTTGTGCAAGTCCAAAAAGGCAAACCTGTAGCAGAAAGTGCTGGTTCCGCCAGTGCCACCACTGATTTTGATGATGATGACGATTACGATGACGGGTTTTAAAAGAAAAAGGAGGAACTGAAATGACGGAAACAACAGAAAAAGTCGTGCCGAAAACAACGAATTTAGCACCAGAAGAAATTACCAATAAAGATGTTACAAAAGCCTATCTCCGTTGGCATTTTGCCAATGAAATTCCCCATTCCTTTGAACGTTACTTGGCGCCTTCGTTATTGTACGCAATGATGCCGCTTTTAAAGAAATTATATAAAGACGATGAACAATTAAAAGCCGCTTATATGCGTCAACTGCTGTTTTTCAATACGCAATTAAGTTGGGGCGGCGGGGTCATTACTGGGTTGATGGCTTCTATGGAACAAGAGCGGGCCAAAGAAGAACATGAAGGCCGCGAAATCATGATGCAAGATGATTTAATGTATAACACCAAAGCTGGCTTGATGGGCGCGTTAGCGGGGATTGGTGATGCGATTGACTCAGGTACGGTTCAATATATTTTTATTGCGATTGCGGTGCCGTGGGCGCAACAAGGTAGCGCATTAGGTGCGATTTTCCCCTTTGTCGCGTTTGCCCTTTATCAAGTACTGTTAGGTGTGTTCTTTGCGAGACAATCCTTTAAAATGGGGCGGAATGCCACAGGCTTAATGCAAAGTGCTGGGATTCAAAAAGCCATTGAAATGTTATCTGTTTTAGGGTTGTTCATGATGGGAATTTTAGCTGGTAATTATGTCAAAGTTTCTTCAACTCTTCAATTTAAACTTTCTGGCCGTGAGTTTGTGGTCCAAGATATCCTTGATCAGATTGTCCCAGGACTCTTGCCGCTAGCTGTCGTAATGGGCGTGTATTGGTTCTATACGAAAAAAGGCTTGAAAGTTACGCAAGCATTATTGTGGTTAACAGGTATTTTAATTGTCTTAGCAACAGTCGGTATTTTATAAAAAGAAAAGGACGTGAATCAGATGGGCGTAGTAAATTTAGCAAGAGTAGATGAACGATTAATTCATGGACAAGTGATGGTGACCTTGTCCCAAAAAAGTGGCGTTAATTCCATTTTCGTTGTCGATGAAGTGGTGGCAAAGGATAAATTTATGCGTGATTTATACAAAAGTGCAGGCAGTCGGACAGGACAAAAAACCATTGTCATTACGCCGGAAAAAGCCAAATTTTATTGGGATGAATACCAATTCAAAGAGTACAACTGTATTTTAATCGCTAAAACCGTCTCTGTAATTTATGACTTAGTAAAACACGGAGTCCCTATGAAGGAGTTAAACATCGGCGGTATCGCACAGAAAAATCCAGAAAAAGATTTATTAGTAACCAAATCAGTTTATTTAAACAAAGAAGATGCCGAAAAATTAAAAGAACTACATGAGGTGTATGGCGTAGAAGATATTTATTTCCAAGCAACGCCTTCTGCACCAAAAACTAGTTTAAAAGAGGTTTTAGGCAAATTTAATTTATAAAAAAGGTCAGTCGCTTGAGTCATTGCATGACTGTTTGAAATAATGACTCAAGCCACTGAATTGAAGGAGGAACTTTTATGTTAGGGATTGTGATTGCTACACACGGTGCACTAAGTGACGGTGCGAAAGACGCAGCTACCGTGATTATGGGCGCAACCGAAAATATCGAAACCGTTAATCTAAATAGTGGAGACGATGTCCAAGCACTAGGCGGGCAAATTAAAACAGCGATTGAGAACGTCCAACAAGGGGATGGCGTGTTGGTCATGGTTGACTTATTAAGTGCGAGTCCTTACAATCAGGCAGTTTTGGTGATTAACGAACTCGAACCAGCACTACAAAAGAAAATCTTTGTGGTGAGTGGTACCAACCTACCAATGGTCTTAGAAGCGATAAACCATCAATTATTGGGCACACCGATTGCTGAAGCGGCGCAAGCGATTGTTGCGCAAGGCAAAGAAAGTGTGCAAGCATGGGATATTTCTATGACTTCCTTTGAGGATGAAGAGGATGAGGACGATGATTTTTAAGAATGTAGTAAAGGGTGAAAGCAATGAAATGGGGATTTAGATGGTACGGAGCAGCAGGCGATGCCATTCCGTTAAAACACATTCGACAGATTCCAGGAATTACTGGCGTTGTCGGTACCTTGTTAAATAAACTACCAGGTGATGTTTGGACAGTAGCCGAAATTCAGGCACTTAAACAATCGGTGGAACAAGAAGGATTAGCACTTTTAGGAATTGAAAGTGTCGCTATTCATGATGCCATTAAAGCGGGAACGGATCAACGAGACCACTATATTGATAATTATCGCCAAACGTTACGTAACTTGGGGAAATGCGGAATTTCCTTAGTGTGCTACAGTTTCAAACCTATTTTTGGTTGGGCTAAAACGGACTTGGCGTATGAGAATGAAGATGGCAGCTTATCGTTGTTATTTGATCAAGCTGTGGTAGAGAACATGCAGCCAGAAGACATGTATCAATTAATTCACAGTCAGTCAAAAGGATTCCGGTTACCAGGTTGGGAAGAGGAGCGTTTGCAACAATTTCAAGAATTGAAAGCTATGTATGCCGGCGTAACAGAAGAAGATTTGGTCGAAAATTTGCGCTACTTTTTAGAACGTGTGATTCCTGTCTGTGAAGAAGAAAATATCAAAATGGGGATTCACCCCGATGATCCACCTTGGGAAATTTTTGGTTTGCCAAGAATCACTAAAAATTTAGCGGATTTGAAACGAATCCTTTCCTTAGTGGACTCACCAGCAAATGGGATTACATTTTGTACAGGTTCCCTTGGTGCGGATCCGACGAATGATTTGCCTGCTATGATTCGTGAAATAGGTCACAGAATTAATTTTGTTCATTTCCGCAATGTGAAGTATTTAGGTGAGCATCGTTTTGAAGAAACGGCGCATCCTAGTGTCGCTGGTTCGTTAGATATGGCGGAATTAATGCAAGCACTGGTAGACGTAGGGTATGAAGGTGTTATTCGTCCTGACCATGGGCGGGCAATTTGGGATGAAAAAGCGATGCCTGGTTATGGTTTATATGATCGAGCAATGGGGTTGACCTATATTCAAGGACTGTACGAAGCAACCAAAGCCAAACAAAATAGGAAGTGACAGAATGGAAACAAAAGTTGAAAAAAATCAACTGTATCAACAATTAGCGACATGTAAACTTTTACCACTATACACTGCAACAGATTTACGCTATTTGCCACAAGTAGAATCAGTCTTAGTAGAAAACGAATTACCGTTTATTGAAGTCACTTTTCGGAGTCAGCTGGCCTTGCCTGCCATCAAACAACTTGCTGCTTCAGGGAATTTAATTGTGGGCGCAGGAACTGTTAGAACCTTGAAAGAAGCCCAAGAGGCAGTAGCGAACGGTGCACAGTTCATTGTTTCCCCAGCGATTGTTCCAGAAGTCATTGATTTTTGTCTGGCAAATGAGGTGCCTATTTTTCCAGGAACAGCTACGCCTGGGGAGATTCAGCGAGCGCTGGCGTATGGCTTACGAGTGGTTAAATTTTTCCCAGCCGATATTTACGGCGGGTTAAAAGCCATCAAAAGTTTAAGTGGCCCGTTTTATGATGTTCAATTTTTACCAACTGGTGGGATTGATGAAACAAACTTTATAGAGTATGTGGAAGCAAAAGAAGTATTAGCAGTGGGCGGTTCCTTTATTTTATCGGAAAAGATGCTTCAAGAAGATGAAGCTTCGGCACGCCAGCATGTTCAATCTTTACTTACGAAAATCAAAGAACGACAAGCAAAATAAAAAGATGAGGTCGGGACAGAAGCGTTTAACTCCGAGAAATAAGAAGGAATTTCCGAAAATTGTTCTGTAATTTTTGGAGAATTTCGGCTTATTTCCGAAGGAGTTGCTTCTGTTCCCGCCGTTTATAAGTTTTTGAGCGTGGAGCAAAAATCCAAAGTGATTTTTGTCCCACGCTCTCTTTTTTTTTTCTGTCCAAATACTACTGTCATTATTTTAGTTTTCATTTTGTAAAAATAGTATAGGAGAAAAGCAATCAGTTATGTATAATTAGTGAAAGAAGGTTGCGTGAAGTAAAAATAAAAAGGAGAGCAAAGGATGTTAAAAAATGTAGAAGTGTTCTGGCAAAACTTTTTAGATAAACATGAATTAGATATGTTGATGCCCGATGTGTGGATGTTTGGTGATGGCTCTTCTGAGATGGGTAATCGTTTGGGTCAATTGGTTGTTTCTGGTCGTAAGACAGCGACATGTTCTTCTTTAGATATTTATAAGATGGAAGAAGAACAACTCCCTAAAGCTGGTCAATACGACATAATTTTAGATGGTCAGTCTCAACCGCTGGCTATTATTCGAACAACCAAAGTTGAAATTATGCCCATGAACAAGGTCTCAGAATCTTTTGCACAAGCGGAAGGTGAAGGAGATTTGACGCTGGATTATTGGTATGAAGAGCATGCGCGGTTCTTTAAAGAAGAACTGGCCCCCTATCAGCTACAATTTTATCCCGACATGCTGTTAGTTTGCCAAAGTTTTGAAGTGGTGGATCTTTATACAGAAAAAGAATAAACAGAGAAGCGGTGACTGACACGATTGAAACGAGCAGTTGTCGCTTTTTTTACTGATTTTTTGAAAAAGTTGCGTATGTTTATATAGACAGGGTGATAGAAAAGAGATGTGTATTTTAAGTGTCGAGGAAAAGATGGTACAATAACCTAAGGAATACTAACAAGGAGTGAATGTTATGAAAGAAGAATTTTCATATGAAATTTTAGAAGAAGTCGCTGTGTTATCTGAGAATGCTCGTGGCTGGCGTAAAGAATTGAATTTAATTAGTTGGAATGGTCGTCCACCAAAATTTGATTTGCGTGAGTGGGCCCCTGATCACGAAAAAATGGGTAAAGGCATCACCTTAACTAACGAAGAATTTGCTGAATTAAGCAAAACAATTAAATCCATGTAAAAGGAGCACCCTGTCAATGAAAAGTATGACTGGATTTGGAAAAAAGACCATTCAAAATGAAAATTATCAATTGGATATCGAAGTCAAAAGTGTCAACCAGCGGTTTTTAGATATTCAATTGCGTATGCCCAAGGAACTGAATGCCTATGAACTGGTGATTCGGCAAGTAATCAAACGCACGTTAAAACGTGGACGTGTGGAAGTCTATGTAAATCTCCAAAAAATCGGCAACAATCAAAAAGAAGTGCGCGTGCAGTGGGACTTAATTGATCAATTATTAACTTCGGTAGATCAACATTTAAAGGAAAACTATCCGGAAGCAACGTTTGATGCAGGGGACACGGTCAACCATTTATTAAAGCAAAATGATTTTGTCGAAATAGTGGAAGCAGAAATCGTTGATCAGACATTTGAACCATTTCTTGTTCAAGCATTTGAAGCAGCCATCGCTAGTCTTGACCAAAGCCGTGTGCAAGAAGGAACGCAAATTAAACAAGTCCTGCTTGACTACGTAGCAGTGTTGACCCAATCAATTCAAGAGCTGCAAGCGTTTGTGGGCGTTTTTGAACAAGAATACCGTCAACGTTTTGAAGCGAAATTAAACGAATGGTTAGGTAGCCAAGTGGATGAAACACGCTTATTAACAGAAATGGCCATTTTATTGGAAAAAGGCGATATTCATGAAGAATTGGATCGTTTGGATATCCATATTGATAAGTTGCATCAGTTGCTTGACGAAACAGAACCAGTGGGCCGAGAACTAGATTTCTTAATTCAAGAAATGAACCGTGAAGTCAATACGATTGGTTCGAAATCAAGTCCAATTGAAATAAAAAATAGTGTCGTTCAAATGAAAACAACCTTAGAAAAGATTCGTGAACAAATTCAAAATGTCGAATAGAGAAAATGGTTTCGTGTTTTTCCAGAAAACGCTATAATATAGAAGTAACGAATAAATGACAGAGGTGAAAGCAATGACTAAATTTTATGATGTAACCTTTCAAGAATTAAGTGGTCGTTCTGTGGTAAAAACAGAAGTCGCTTCAGACAGAGAACCATTTGACGTCTGGCAAGATGCTTGTGCAAGCTATTCTGAAACAGAGTTAAATATCCAAATTAACGAAGACACGTTTGTTACTTTGAATCGTCACTTTGTTGTTCGCATTGACGTGAAAGAAGTTGACGGCCCTGTCGACAAACAAGTTCGTCGTCGCGATGAATTGATGAACGTGGTCAATACGCTTTCTAATATGGGCTTATAAAAAATACCACCAAGCATTTCACGCTTGGTGGTATTTTTTTTAATTAGAATAAAAGAAACAAGCCAACGGCGCATAGGAAAGAAAGAACTGCGGCACTTAAAAAGATTGTCCGCATGGATGCAGTTTTACTGCTTTCTTTGCCGTGTTTTTTCTGACGTTCTAAACGTTTTTGAAGCTGACGGGTAATTACTGAGAAAATCAGCCCGAAAAGGACTAAAACACTTGTGGCAATCGATTTGGGAATAAAATGATTCGGTTCTGCAACGGTGGTATCCCCAGAATGTTCGTTTGATTCTTCCGCAGCTTCAGCTGTTGTTTGTTTTGGCTTAACTTCTTGGTAAGCCACTTTCGGCGCTTGAACAGTACTATTTAACAATGTCAAAGGCGTGTCGACTTGCACCTGCCCTGCTACTAATTTAAAGGTAGGCTGACTGCCTTTGGGAATGACACCGTATAAATCGTTAGCCAAAGTGACTTTTTTGTGATCAATGGTTTGTGGTCCTTTGTCTAAAAGTTTTTTGCGTTCGTATGTCGTATAGGCATAGTCCAGCAAAGCATTACCAGCCACATGCCGTTCGTATTCACCATCTTGGTTTTGCCAATTACCAACGCCTAAAATGACTTCAATTAAACGGAAATCTCCTTGTTTGACAGTCGCAATATAGTTAAAGCCGCCTGTTGGACTAGAGCCTGTTTTTAAACCATCCACGCCTTGATAACCATACTTAGCGCCTGGTAAAGAATAATTGTACGCTTCAAACGTTTCCTCGTAAGGCGTGCCGACCATTGTTTTCACCACTGGTTTATTGGTGATTTCTAAAATTTCTGGATAATTTTTCAGAAAATGATAGGTTAGTGAAGCTAAATCTCTAGCTGTAGAGACGTTATCGCCATTTGGGTCAATTCCTTGCATTTGATACAGGCCGTTAAAGGCACTTGCTTGCGCTCCACTGCAGTTGTAATAGGTAGTATTTGTCATCCCTAATTCAGCCGCTTTTTGATTCATTAAATGAACAAAGTCAGTAGGCTGGTTCCCTGAAATTAAGTTTGCCAACATGAGAGTTGCCACATTAGAAGAGGGGACAGCAATCATTTTTAACAGTTCACGGACTGGATAAGCAACACCTAACGTAATTTTGTTATTACTAATGGCATATATTTTAGAAATATCGACATCTTTTTGCGTAGCAGTCACAGTCGTATCCATTGTAAATTTTCCTTGCTCCATTGCTTCAAAGGCCAAGTACATGGTCATCACTTTGGCAATACTGGCAGGATTCCACGCTAAATCTGGTTGCTGCGACCAGAGAATTTCTCCAGAATCAGCATCAACAACGATGGCTGCTTTGGGAATGCCATCCGCTTTCAGGGTCGTCCCCATTTTTTTAGCAATCGCGGTAATATCTTCTTCTGCGTGAGTCACAGTAGGTTGGGCAAAAAAGGCCCCACAACTGACGACTAAGCCTAGCAGAAACAATGTAAATGGTTTAATTCGTGCGATGTTTCTCAGTCCTTTCTTATTCACGTTTTTTCATCCTAAAGGAGTCATCACTTCATTTTACTTAAAAAATGGCTGCCTGTATAGGAATTCTAGGTAATTTGTTTAAAAAAAGAACAAGTTATGAAAGCCAAATTAAAGAAGAAATGTTATTTTTTCAGTGAATCTCCAAGAAAGTCTTGAAAATTGCAGAAAAAAAGTGCAAAATAGAACTAATACTGTGAAATTATGTTTTGAAAGGAAGTCGTTATGTCAGAGCGCGGGTTATTAATCGTATTGTCAGGTCCTTCAGGAGTGGGGAAAGGGACTGTAAGAAAGGCTATTTTCGACAGTGAAGAAAATGATTTTCAATATTCAATCTCAATGACCACTCGGAAACAGCGAGAAGGCGAAGTGGATGGAGTAGATTACTATTTCCGTTCAAGAGAAGAATTTGAAGCGATGATTGAAGCTGGAGAAATGTTGGAATATGCGGAATATGTTGGTAACTATTATGGGACACCATTAACGTATGTTAACCAGACGCTAGATGAAGGCAAAGACGTCTTTTTAGAAATCGAAGTCCAAGGGGCTAAACAAGTCAAAGACAAAGTGCCTGATGGCGTATTTATCTTTTTGACACCCCCCGATTTAGCGGAATTAAAATCAAGAATTATTGGCCGCGGAACAGACGAAATGTCTGTGATTGAAGAACGAATGGCTGTGGCCAGAGAAGAAATCGAAATGATGGCGCTGTATGATTATGCGGTAGTGAATGATGAAGTTCCTTTAGCCGTGCAACGAATTAAAGACATTATCGCGAGTGAGCACTTCCGTGTTGACCGTGTAATTGGAAAATATATTAAAATGTTAGAGGAGATGTAGCCTTATGATGTTAAAACCGTCAATTGACTCATTGTTAAAAGAAGTCCCTTCAAAATATTCTTTGGTTATTTTAGCAAGCAAACGTGCGCATGAATTAGATGAAGGCGTTCAACCAACCGTTGAATCCTTTGATTCTGTAAAAAGTGTGGGTCGTGCGTTAGAAGAAATCGAAGCAGGAACAGTGATCAGTGATCCAAATCCTGAAGAAAAACGCGAACGTCTACGCATTGAACGTGAAGAACGCAAACGCCAACGTGAACAAGAACAAAAAGAATTAGAAAACCGTTTACGTGACGAAAAAAATTAATTGAATGATTGTCAACGAATGGAGAAAGCCGTCTGTCTATTTCAGAGGCTTTCTCTTCGTTTATTCTGAAAGGTGCCAGCGAGACACACAAGACAAATCAGTCAATCTTTAGTACAATAGGCAAAGAGAATTTACATAAAAAGGAGGATGCACCATGCAAAAAGTAGCCAAAGTTATTGTGGATGTACCAACGATGCAAACCGATCAACCATTCACTTATTTAGTTCCTGAAAATTTAAATGAGCAATTGGCTGTCGGCATGCGTGTAGAAGTGCCTTTTGGTAACGGTAATCGGCATGTTCAAGGGTTTGTTTTAGCCATTGAACCAATGGCTGCAACGGTTCTTGACGAAACCAATGTTCAGTTGAAAGAACTAGTGGCGGTGTTGGATTTAAAACCTGTCTTAAATACAGAAATGTTGGCTTTAGCTGATTATATGAAGGAAAAAACGTTTGCCTTTAAAATCACTTGTTTGCAAACCATGTTACCTAGCGTAATGCGTGCCGATTACCAAAAATATATTTATTTAACGGATGAGCTTTCTGAAGAATTACAAGATCAGTTATTTTATGGTTTAGAGGAAATTTCGTGGGACCAAGCGCAAGAACGTGGGCTTTTGCCTCAACTAATGGCGTTGCGTAAACAGCAAAAAGTCGATATTCGCTACGAAGTTACGACGAGAAATAAAGTCAAAATGGTCCGCTTCATTCAAGCCGCTAAGGAATTTGAACAACTAGAGGAAATTCGTTTGGGGTTACGCAAGGGAGCTAAGAAGAAAGAGCAACTTCTTTACTATTTACAACGCTTGGGCACTGAAAAAGTCACCGCTGTGAAGGAAATGAAAGAATTAGGTTTCAGTACCGCACTTTTAAATGAAGCCGCCAAAAATGGCTGGTTAACGTTCATTGAAAAAGAAGCGTATCGTGATCCGTTTGCTAATCAGACGTTTGAAAAAACGACTGCGTTATCTTTGAATGCAGAACAACAGGTGGCTGTGGAAACAATCTTACAATCGGTCCAAGAACAGCAAAGCCAAACCTACTTATTGGAAGGTATTACAGGAAGCGGGAAAACAGAAGTTTATCTACAGGTCATTGCAGAAGTTCTTAACCAAGGCAAAACAGCCATTATGCTTGTCCCTGAAATTTCTTTAACTCCGCAAATGGTGCAACGCTTTAAAAGTCGCTTTGGCGAACATGTTGCTGTAATGCACAGTGGCTTATCGCAAGGTGAAAAATACGATGAGTGGCGGAAGATTGAACGAGGAGAAGCGGAAGTGGTGGTTGGCGCGCGTTCTGCCATTTTTGCGCCAATCGAAAACATCGGTGTGATCATTATTGATGAAGAACACGAGGCAAGTTATAAACAAGAAGAAACCCCCCGCTACCACGCGAGAGATTTAGCGATTTGGCGTTCGGAGTACCATCATTGCCCTGTTGTTTTAGGTAGTGCCACGCCGTCCTTGGAATCACGCGCTCGCGCACAAAAAAATGTTTATCAGCGGTTACGATTAACACAGCGTGCCAATCAAGCGGCAACCTTGCCTACGATTGATGTAGTGGATATGCGGCAAGAAGTAGAAAATGGCAATGTCTCTTCTTTTTCCATGTCGTTGCAAGAAAAACTCCAAGAACGCTTAGAGAAAAACGAACAAAGTGTTCTCCTACTTAATCGCCGTGGCTATTCGTCATTTGTGATGTGTCGCGATTGTGGCTATGTGTTGCCGTGTCCGAATTGTGATATTTCCTTAACTTTGCATATGGATAGTAAAACAATGAAATGTCATTATTGTGGGCATGAAGAACGGATTCCTTATCGCTGTCCTAACTGTGGCCAAGATAAAATTCGCTACTACGGAACAGGCACACAAAAAGTAGAAGAAGAATTACAAACGTTGTTACCAGACAGTCGTATTCTCCGAATGGATGTTGATACGACCCGTCGCAAAGGTGCGCATGAAAAGATTTTGCGAACATTTGGTGAAGGACAAGCGGATATTTTATTAGGCACACAAATGATTGCCAAAGGACTGGACTTTCCAAATGTGACGTTAGTCGGTGTCTTAAATGCTGATACCGCCTTGAATTTACCCGATTTTCGTTCCAGTGAACGGACCTTCCAATTATTGACACAGGTCAGTGGCCGAGCTGGTCGTGCTGAAAAACCGGGAGAAGTCATCATTCAATCTTTTAACCCCGAGCATTATGCGATACAATTGGCAAAAGCCCAAGATTATGAAGATTTTTATACAAAAGAAATGTATATCCGTCATCGTGGGGATTATCCGCCGTACTATTTTACGGTCCAAATTACGGCTAGCCATCCTGAAGAAAATGAAGCAGCGAAACAAATGTTTCAAATTGCGACGAAATTAAAACAAGGCTTATCGCCGCAAGCCATTTTGTTGGGACCAACGCCCAACGCAATTATGCGTGTCAATAATCGGTACTTTTATCAAGTGATTATCAAGTATAAACAAGAACCAATGCTCCAACCATTATTGAAAGAAATTTTGACCGATACACAACGAGCAACGGCTCGTGGTTTAAAGCTTTCCATTGATGCAGAACCCATGAATTTTATTTAAAAAATACAGCTTTGAAAGGAGCACTTATGCGCTATCCAGTTGTGATTCACCCGAACGAACACTTAAAAATGAAGGCTCAACCTGTGACGATTATTACCGATGAAATTGTGCAGTTACTAGAGGATATGTATGAAACAATGCTGGCCCATGATGGGATTGGCTTAGCAGCCCCGCAAATTGGTAAAAATTTGCAAATGGCAGTGATTGAAATCGATGAAGAATCTGGTCGTTTTGAACTAATTAATCCAGTGATTATTGAAAAAAAGGGAACCAGTATTGATGTGGAAGGCTGTTTAAGTATTCCAGAAACATATGGAACCGTTGAACGAGCAGATGAAGTGACTGTCCGTTATTTTGACCGTGAAGGTGAAGAAATGGAAGTTACGGCTTACGGCTATTTAGCTCGAGCTTTTCAACACGAAATTGATCATTTGAATGGCGAGTTATTTATCGATAAAATGATTGAGAAAATTGCACCAGAAGATTTAGAAGCGTATATGGAGGAACATTTTGATGACTAAAATTGTATTTATGGGCACACCAGCCTTTTCTGTTCCGATTTTAGAAAGTTTAATCGAGGCAGGCTATGACGTTCAAGCGGTTGTCACGCAACCAGATCGACCAGTTGGCCGAAAAAAAGTGATTACCCCAACGCCTGTCAAAGAAGCAGCTTTAAAACATAACTTATTAGTCTTACAACCAGAGAAAATTTCAGGTTCTCCTGAAATGGAAAAAGTGATTGACTTAGCACCAGATTTAATTGTGACAGCAGCCTTTGGACAATTTTTACCAGAGAAAATTTTAAAAGCGCCCAAACTAGGTGCGATTAATGTCCATGCCTCACTTTTACCAAAATATCGTGGCGGCGCACCTGTACATTACTCGATTATTGAAGGAGAAAAAGAAACAGGCGTCACGATTATGGAAATGGTGAAAAAAATGGATGCTGGCGCGATTTTATCGCAACGTGCAATTCCGATTACGAAACAAGACGATGTAGGCACCATGTTTGAAAAATTAAGCATTCTAGGAAAAGAACTTTTATTAGAAACGTTACCCAAGCTAATTGCTGGCGAAATCACGCCTATTCCACAAGTGGAAGAAGAGGCTACTTTTTCACCCAATATTACCCGGGAACAAGAACGAATTGACTGGCAAAAAACTGCTGAGGCAATTGATAACCAAGTGCGTGGTATGCGTCCTTGGCCAACAGCGTTCACAACCTATCAAGGGACCAATTGGAAAATTTGGGCAGTGACACCACTGACTGAAACAACAACCAGCGCCCCAGGAACGATTATCCAACGTAGTAAAAAAGCGCTATGGATTGCTTGTGGCGAAGGGACAGTTCTTCAAATTGATCGCCTGCAACCAGCAGGTAAAGGTCAATTAACGATTCAAGAATTTTTAAATGGCGTTGGTCAAAATGTCGCAGAAAAAGATAAGGTGGACTAACAAAAATGGCTGAAAAAATCCCCAAGAAATTAAAACGTTCTGTTCGATACGTTGCTTTAGAAACCATCGAACGTGTGGATAAAGGTGGGGCGTACTCCAATCTTTTACTTAATGAAATGATGACAAAATCAGAACTAAGCGAGAAAGATGGCCGCTTGTTTACAGAACTTGTCTACGGCACAATTAGTCGCAAATTATTGTTGGAATACTACTTAACACCATTTGTTAAGAAACCGCAAAAAGTCGATAATTGGGTGAAAAATTTATTGATTTTATCGTTATATCAATTACTTTATTTAGATAAAGTGCCTGATCATGCAGTCATTAATGAAGCGGTTGAAATTGGCAAACGTCGTGGCAATCCTGGGATTGGTAAATTCGTGAATGGCGTGCTGCGGGCGTTCCAACGAAATGGAGCACCTAGTTTGGCCGCAATTAGCGATCCAGTTGATCGTTTAGCAACGGAAATTAGCATGCCACGTTGGTTAACAGAAAAATTACTTGCCCAATTAGGCGAAGAAGAAACACGGCAGTTGGGTTTGTCATTATTTGAAAAAAGCCATGCGAGTGGCCGAGTAAACACACGGTTTATTTCACGAGAAGAAGCGCTGGAAGAACTACAAGAAACAGGGATTACCGCGAAGGAAAGTCAACTTTCCCCTTATGGTGTTGTCGCTGAAAAAGGCTACTTAGCTGGCAGTGAACTGTTTATTAACGGTTGTTTAACCATTCAAGATGAAAGCTCTATGCTCGTGGCTCCAGCGATGCAAATTGAACCGCATCATCGTGTCTTGGATGCTTGTGCGGCTCCTGGTGGCAAAACGACTCATATCGCAACTTTTTTAGAGGCTGAAGCAGGTGGTCGTGTGACTTCTTTAGATATTCATGCGCACAAAATTAAGCTAATTAATGAAAATGCGCAACGCCTCCATGTGGCGGATGTCGTCCAAGCAGAAAAGCTTGATGCGCGACAAGTGGCCGAAGAATTTCCCGCAGAAACCTTTGATCGGATTTTAGTTGATGCGCCATGTTCAGGCTTAGGGCTAATGCGCCGTAAACCAGACATTAAATACCATAAAACGGCCAATGATTTTCAAAATTTACCTAAAATTCAGTTAGAAATCTTAGAAAGTGTTGCCCCAACACTAAAACAATGGGGTATAATGGTCTATAGCACTTGTACTATTACGCCAGAAGAAAATCAGGAAGTGGTGGCAGCCTTTTTAGCCAAACACCCTGAATTTGAAAAAATTGAAATTGTTGCAAATGAAAACGTCCAAGCAGTAGTAAAAGAGCAAGAACTGGTTCTGTATCCCCATCAATACATGACAGATGGCTTCTTTATTTGCTGTATGCGGAAAGTTAGTTCAAATGAGGTGAAATAATTTGGAAATCAACGTTCAATCAGATGTCGGTCGCAAAAGAAATACGAACCAAGATTATGCCAACGTTTTTGAGAACCAACAACACATAACCTTTGCTGTTTTAGCAGATGGCATGGGTGGTCACCAAGCAGGTGATGTCGCTAGCCAAATGGCAGTCAATAATTTAGGTGAGAGTTGGTCCAATGCGTCTGTCGACTCAGCTGAAAAATCTGCACAGTGGTTAATTCAAGCAATTCAAAAGGAAAATGAAAAAATTTATGAACGCGGACAATCGAAACCAGAGTATTTAGGAATGGGGACAACCGTGGTTGGTGCCATCCTTTTACCGGATTCATTTGTCTTAGCAAATGTGGGGGACAGTCGTGCTTATTTAGTTCGTGACCAACACATGTTACAATTAACAGAAGATCATTCTTTAGTGAATGAACTAGTAAAATCAGGGGAGATTACTCGTGAGATGGCTGCAAATCATCCACGAAAAAATGTCCTAACACGTTCTTTGGGAATGCCTGGTACTGTCGAAGTCGATGTAACCAATCATGAATGGCTGCCTAATGACTATTTACTGTTATGCTCGGACGGTTTAACCAATATGGTTCCTGAGACAAAAATTTTAGAAATTTTAGAGACGTCAGATCCCTTAGAATCCAAATTAAGCCAACTCGTTGCCCAAGCAAATGAAGCAGGTGGTTTAGATAACATTACCGTGTTAGTGATACACTTTGACGAACAGAAGGAGGAAAACCAATGATAGAAATCGGCAAGAAGCTGAATGGTCGATATCACATTATTGGCAGCATCGGAAGCGGCGGCATGGCCAACGTCTATTTAGCACACGATTTAATTTTAGACCGAGACGTTGCAGTAAAAGTCTTGCGCTTTGACTTCCAAAACGATCAAGCCGCCATCCGACGTTTTCAGCGTGAAGCACTAGCCGCAACTGAGCTGGTTCACCCGAATATCGTCAGTGTGTACGATGTAGGCGAAGAAGATGGACTACAATATTTAGTCATGGAATATGTGAAAGGAATGGACTTAAAACGGTACATCCAAACGCATTTCCCAATTCCTTATTCCACAGTTGTGGACATTACGCAACAAATTTTATCTGCTGTTGCAATGGCACATGAACATAGAATTATTCACCGGGATTTAAAACCGCAAAACATTCTGATTGACGAACACGGCACAGTCAAAATTACTGACTTTGGGATTGCGATTGCCTTGTCAGAAACGTCAATTACGCAAACGAACACAATGTTAGGTTCGGTGCATTACTTATCGCCAGAACAAGCGCGCGGAAGCATGGCGACCAACCAATCAGATATTTACGCTGTGGGAATTATTCTCTATGAAATGCTAACAGGGAATGTACCTTTTGATGGTGAATCAGCCGTAACGATTGCCTTAAAACATTTTCAAGAAGAAATTCCCTCTGTCAAAATGTTTGATCCAGGGATTCCTCAATCATTGGAAAATGTGGTTCGTCATGCAACAGCAAAAGACCCAAGCGATCGCTACAAAACAGCGAATGAGATGGCAGAAGACTTATACACGTCCTTGTCAGCCAGTCGTTTAAACGAACCTGCGTGGGAACCAACGGCTTTATTAGGAGAAACGAAAGTATTAACTCCGATTCCCGAAGACATCGCTGAACCGGAAGAGACAACGCCTGTCGAAGTTCCAGAAGATATCGCAGATGACATTTTAGCTGAACAACCACCGAAGAAAAACCGCAAAAAATTGTGGATTGGCTTAGCAATTGCGGCATTAATTGCTTTAGCAATAGGTGGCTTAGCCTTTGCAATGTCGGGTGGTAAAGACGTTGAAGTTCCTGATGTTACAAATGAAACGAAAGCGGACGCTTCACAAGCGCTACAAAGTGCCGGGCTGAAAGTCGATAGTGAAACCAAAAAAATTCCCGATGATAAGATTGAAGAAGGCAAGGTGGTCAAAACAGACCCCGAAGCAAAATCATCTGTGAAAAAAGGCCGATCTGTTACTTTATATATCAGCTCTGGAACAGAAAAAATTGAGATGGCCGATTATACAAACGAATCGTATGAATCTGCTGTCGAAGCCTTGAAAAAACTAGGGTTTTCAGAAGACCAAATTACAACAAAAAAAGAATACAGTGATTCTGTGTCTACAGATAACATTATTAAACAAAAACCAGCTGCAGGTAAAAAAGTTGATCCGAAAAAAGACAACGTCACTTTAACGGTCAGTGAAGGACCAGAAGCGGTTACTTTGCCTAGTTACGCCGGTTATTCTTACACAAATGCAGTAAATGCATTGGCACAATTAGGCATTTCTGAATCTCAAATTACGCGTGTCGACCAAGCAAGCGATACGGTAGAACCAGGTTTAGTCATTACGCAAGACCCCGCACCAGGTGGCACCGTGACACCTAAAAATGGCCAAGTGACGTTATATGTAAGTAAAGGTAGCGACAAAGTGACACTTTCTGATTATAGCGGAATTTCTTACGATAATGCGGTAAGTCGCTTAATTGCTTTAGGTATCCCAGAATCTCAAATTAAACGAGTGGACGAAGAAAGCGACAAAGTTGAAAAAGATACCGTGATTAGTCAAGAACCAGCTTCTGGTACCGCTGTTGATCCGAAAAATGACACGATTACTTTACATGTCAGCAAAGGCAGTGACTCAGTAACTGTTCCTGATATTTCAGGTTATTCGCCAAAAGCTGCAGAAGACAGCATCAATAACGCTGGCCTTAAAATCAATGAACAAGGATTATCTGGCTCTGGCGATGGCCAAGTCGTTGAACGAACTAGCCCATCCGCTGGCAGCAAAGTCAAAAAAGGCGACTCTGTTACAGTTTATTATTCAAAAGCAAATGATTCAAAAAGCACCACTAGTGAAAGTAGTACGAGTAATTAAGACAAGAGGTTGGGACAGGAGTGTTTAGCTTCAAGAACCAAGTAGGTACTGTTTAACATCTATTTGCTTTTCAAATAGTGTTTCTCAGCAATAAGAAGAAGCTGCTCCTGTCTCGCCATTTATCTTAAGATTTAGGTCTAGGAAGGTAAGTCATTTCGACTTATGTCCTAGGCTCTTTTTAATTAATAGAATCGAGAGGTTCCCTTGATTTCTCTGCCACTATCCTGTATATTCGAAAGTAGTTAGGAGTGGTTTATCTGAAAGGTCAAATCAGAAAAGCGTTAAGCGGTTTTTATTATGTATACGCAGATGGAGAAACATATCAAACAAGAGCGCGAGGGAATTTTCGTAATCGAAAAATTACGCCACTCGTGGGAGATGAAGTACTTTTTGAAAGCGATAATTTAACAGATGGTTATGTGTTGGAAATTTTACCAAGACGAAATGAATTAGTGCGCCCGCCTGTTGCAAATGTGGATCTAGGTGTGGTTGTCATGAGTATGGTTTCGCCAAATTTTTCGTTTAATTTGTTGGATCGTTTCTTAGTCAGCTTAGAGTATAAGGATATAGAACCAGTTATTTATTTAACGAAAGTTGATCTATTAGATGAGCCGCAACGTCAAGAAGTCACTGAAATTAAACAGATTTATGAAGCGTTAGGTTATGCGGTAATCGCTTCGGAAGACGTAGAAGCCACCAAAGAATTAGAACGCTTTTTCCCAGAACGGTTGACTGTTTTTATGGGACAATCAGGCGCTGGAAAATCAACATTGTTGAATCAAATTTCACCAGAATTACAACTAGCAACTGCGGAAATTTCCCAATCTTTAGGACGGGGCAAACATACGACCCGTCACGTGGAATTGATTCCGTTATACGACGGTTTGGTCGCTGATACACCAGGATTTAGTGCCATCGATTTCTTGGAGATGGAAGCAGTGGAATTACCAAAGCAATTTCCTGAATTTGTTGCCGCGGCCTCTCACTGTAAGTTTCGTGAATGTATGCACCACAAAGAACCTGGTTGTGAAGTGAAACGTCAAGTGGAAGCGGGAACCATTGCGACGAGTCGTTACGAAAATTATTTACAGTTTTTAATGGAAATCGAGAATCGACGACCTGTTTATAAGAAAAAATCATAGCAAATATAAAGGGAGCGAGCCAAATGAAACTAGCACCATCCATTTTAAGTGCCGATTTTGCCAATTTAGAAAGAGATATCCGTTTAGTAGAAGAATTAGGAGCAGATTATATTCATGTTGATGTCATGGACGGTCAATTTGTGCCCAACATTACCTTAGGACCGAATATCGTTTCAGCGATTCGTCCAGTGACAAAACTACCATTGGATGTTCATTTGATGATTGTACAACCTGAAAATTATATCAATGCTTTTGCGGAAGCCGGTGCGGATATTATTACCGTCCATCAAGAAGCAACACCCCATATTCATCGTGCCTTACAAATGATTAAAAATGCGGGTGTGAAAGCTGGCGTAACCATCAATCCTGGGACACCACTTTCGATGATCGAAAATGTATTAGATTTGGCAGATCAAGTCTTGGTAATGACTGTCAATCCAGGTTTTGGCGGACAATCATTTATTGAAAACTCACTAGAAAAAATTGCTCAATTAAAAGAATGGAAAGAAACAAAAGGATACACCTATGAAATTGAAGTCGATGGCGGGATTGTTCCTGAAACTGCCGCACGCTGCAAAGAAGCTGGTGCGGAAGTGTTTGTTGCAGGCTCCTACATTTATAATGCTGAAAATCCTCAAGAACGAATCGATGCACTGAGAGCAGTGCTAGACAAATGAGTCGTGTCTTACTGGTAGCTGGGGGCAATCCAAGTGATTGGCCAACCATTGAACCAGCTACGTATGATTATTTCGTAGGTATTGATCGCGGCTGTCTCCATTTATTAGAGGCCGATTTACCGTTACAATTAGCGGTGGGCGATTTTGATTCATTATCACGAGAAGAATACCATTTTGTCCAAGAAACTGCCGAAACACTCATTCAAGCACCTGCTGAAAAAGATGATACAGATACACAATTAGCGCTTCAAGAAGCTTTACAACGATTTCCACAAGCAGAGATGACGATTATCGGTGCGACAGGGGGCAGAATTGACCACTTATTAGCCAATCTTTGGTTACCCTTTGAACCACGATTTCAAGGTGTACTTCGCCAAATCCGTCTATGCGATCGTCAAAATAGCATCCAGTATTACGCCCCTGGTTCGTATATCGTACCGAAAGAGCCAGATAAAGAATATCTGGCCTACTGCTGTTTGACGCCTGTAGAAAACTTGACGCTACGACGCAGTAAATATTTATTAACCAATCAAGATGTTCCTTACCCAACATCGTATGCAAGTAATGAATTTATCGAAGAAGCCGCTGCTTTTTCCTTCGATGCAGGGATGATTGCGGTTATTCAAAGTAAAGACAAGTAAAAAGAGGTTGGACCTTCATCAATGCGATGAAGGTCCAACCTCTTTTTTTTATGCAATAAAAAAAGCCGAACAACGAACGTCCAGCTTTGCTTATTTAAGTTTATTAAACACGTTCGATTTTACCAGATTTCAAAGCACGAGTTGACACCCAAACTTTTTTAGGTTTACCATCGATTAATACGCGAACTTTTTGTAAGTTAGGTTTCACAGTGCGTTTTGTTGAGTTCATCGCATGTGAACGGTTATTACCACTTGAAGTCTTACGACCAGTGAAGTAACATACTTTTGCCATTTTAAGTTTCCTCCTTTGCCTTGATCTTGGAGCGATAATATTCAGCTCATACTAACTTAATTTATCATATTAGGCACTGATTTGCAAGAAGATTTTTAGTGAGAAAATAGGAATATAAAAAATCAGTGATTTCAATTTAAAATCACTGATTTTTTATATTCCTATTTTTTCACTTTCATAGACACACTGGATAAGTACGAAGAATAAAAATATCCACTAAAAATAACTGTTGCAATGGCTAATATTGCTTTTATAGCTACAGGCTTAACGAAAATCGTCATTGCTACAAGTAGGAATAGTAAACATAGTAGTACAGTGATGTACTTCTGATTCATATAAGGAACACCTTCTTCCTTTTTATTTATACTTATGTGATAATGATTGCTATACCAACGCTAGCACCTGCTCCAGCAAGTACTCCAGCTCCCATGCACCAACCGCAATTTAGATTTTTAATTGTACATTCAGTCATTTTGATTTTCATATCGTTTCCTCCTAGTTAATTAAGTCAATGCAGCAAGACCTACACCTGCTGCAATAAGGCCTGCACCAATACCGACCCCAGTCCAAAAATCAGTGCCATGTGAATTTAATGTCTTGTGATCTACCTCTACAAATTTAATCAATTTCATTATTATCTCTCCTTTATAAAAAATATTAGTTATAGTTTTTTACTTCTTAAAATCGCCAAATTGGCAAAATGATGATTGGAGATGGGAAAAACCATTTCATGTTGGCTCACCTCCTAGTAGTCTAAATATGGGTATTTCTTTTACTGAGTTAAAAAATACAAGAATCAAAAGCGTACTAACGTTAACACCTCAATAATATTCAGGTAGTATTTTACTTTGTTACCTGTTTTTTTAACTTAAAATTTCCCTATGTTAATACTACAACTGCAGCACCAATACCAATACCTACACCTACACCATGCCAAAAGCTATTGATTACCTTTTTTTCTGTTTCCTTAAACTTAATTTTATTCATACTATTATCTCCTCTTTTCCTAAATATTTTTATTGTGCACACTTAAAGTATATGAGGTGTGAAAGAATATATATTTTTTTTCTTCAACTATGTGTTCTTTAACTTATTCGTTAGAAATTGAAGTTCTTTAAACGTTTGGGCAGTCGTAAATGTTAGAAAAGACAATAGGGACCAAAACTTAAGAAGTTAAGAGAAAATGTAAACGGGGTGTATTAGGCCATTATAATTAAACTAGTTAAATATTAAATAAAAGTGGAGTGGAAGAAATGATTGGAATAACGTTAGTAGAAGAAAGCAACTATGTATTAAAAAATATTGAAGATGTAGCGCTGTCTGATATCATGAGAGAAGGTGCTTTTATAGAAGAATTGAGTACTGATACATATAATTTTGATACAAACACTTTTTTAGATTTATTGGAATACGTAGAGTTTCAAGAATATACAAACTATATTTTTGTCAATTTTTCAAAATCAAAGCGGTTGCCTAAAATTATCTCTTTTTTAAATGCATTTAGTGAGACAACGATATTTCATTCTGTGTCTATAGAAGATGGAGATTCTCTAACTAAGCAGTATATTGATAGAGATAAACTTAAGTTTTATGAAAAAAAGATAGACAGATCAGAACAAGTTTTAAAAAATGGTTTAATGGCACTTTTCACAGGTCTTTATCCAAGAATATTTAAAAAGAACATGATTAAACATCTTTATTTTGAACAATTGGAAGATGCAGAGAAGCTTCATCCTTCAGTATATCTAAATTGTGCAATTAATTATGGATTATATATCGATGAATTGGAAAAAAATTTTGATAGCAAAATTCCTGGTATTATCACGTTCAAAAATTCTTTACGAACTTTTACGAAAGATATTGAATTAGAGGTGCTTTCCGAAAAAGAGCTAGATAAATTGTTACAGAAATTTAAAGAAAATGGGACTGTATTCTGGGAAACAAGGAAGAGTGGAATTTATGATTATTCTCAAATATTATCACTCGGATTAGAACGTGGTTTATTTATCTTTTCAGATGGAGTTTATTTGGATTATCAAAGAAAAAAACAAGTATCTTCATCAATAAACTGTACATTTTCAGAAATAGAACTAGGGAAAAGTAGAATTAGTCATAAGAATAAAAAAAATGGACTTTATGAAATTTATCCATTGTTAGTAAGTATTGCTGCATCAATAAAGGATGCACATCTAACCTTTATTACACCATTTAATAAACATCAATTCGATTCTATTAATTTAGGCAATTATCCCAGTGAATGGGTAGTTTTTTCTACTAGAGAGACTTATTTTGCATTACATGTACCAAGTAATCGAACATTTGAAGTTAATCAATTATTTGTAGAAATTTTTGAGGCACAAATGAAAAATTGTGTTGAATTAGCCAAAAGTAAGAATGGAGAAATCACAGATGAATTAATTAAAGAGCAGCAGGAGTTGATGTTTAGTGTATAAAGCTGAAACAGTCTTTTTTGGAACATTTAAAGAAAAACTGAGGGATGGTAAAGAAATAGATATAATAAATAATATTTATCAAGAAGTAGAATTTGCACAATACTATGAAGCAGTTGCATGTGAATCTATAAGTGGTGATATTGAATATTATCTAGATATGCTTTCTAAAAACGATCGAGTATTGGAAATTGGAACAGGAAATGGACGTGTTTTGAAGCCTTTATTGGCTCATGGGATTGATATCTACGGAATTGAGCCAGAGCAAGCGATGCTAGAATTTCTAAATGAAGAAGAAAAATCTCGTGTATATATTGGAGGGATTGAAAAACTGACTCAATTTAATCATACATCAAAGTATAGTTATATTATTATCCCTGCTACTTCTGTTTCTCTGTTTGATGAACAAATCTTTTCAAATTTTTTGTCTGAAGCAAAGAAAGTGTTAAATAGTAAAGGTAAGATTATTTTTGATTTTATTAATCCAGGGCAGATAAAAAAATTAGATGGAGTGGTTTCTATTGATAAGATTAGCGATCAATTATTTATGTCAGGAAACTTTGTCCAAGGAAAAAAGTTCATCTATAACATTTACACAAAAACAGCTAAGGGAAGTAGAAAGTTAGGTTATTCAATAAAGAATATTTACACCATTGATCAAGTAAATCATTTAGGTGAACAATTAGGCTATACGTCAAGAATCATAAAAAAACAACCTGATTATATTATGATGGAGGTGCAAAAAAATGAAATATAATTATCTAGTCCCGATGGGTGATATTACAAAAGTGAATGAACATAAAACTACTATTGTTCGAGCTGAAGAGGAGTATGTATTTGATGAAGAGCAGAAGAGATTTGTGGATTTAAGAAGTGGATTATGGAATACAAATTTAGGCTATAAAAAAGAATTGTATGAGATAATCAGGCAACGATTCACTGAACAACTATCAAAGAGCTTAACTTATCTAGATATTCATTCTTTTCATCACCCAGTTTATCAAGAATATGCTAAAAAACTTGCAACATTTGCCGATAAAGAAGGATTCTATGAACAGGTTATTTATACAAACAGTGGGTCTGAATGTACCGAGCTGGCATTAAAAATATCGCGTCAAATAAATAAAAGCAATCAAAAGATACTAGCCTTTTCTCAAGGGTATCATGGTACTTTTTGGGGAGGGATGTCAATCAGTGGGTTAGATCAAGAAGTAACAGACATTTATTCACCTAAACTGAGTAATATGGAATTTATAAAATCTCCGGAGAATGATATAGAGGAGAAGAATTTTTTTAAGCATATTGAATATCATCACCATGAATATAGTGCAATGATTATTGAACCTGTTTTGGGCTCTGCAGGTATAAAAATGCCTTCAATTCGATTCTTGAATAAATTAGGAAGTTTACTAAAAAAATACGGTATAATAGTTATTTTTGATGAAGTGGCAACTGGTTTTTATCGGACCGGAAAACCATTTTATTTTCATTATTTAGATTTTAAACCAGATATTATAAATCTCAGTAAAGGAATAAATAATGGTATGTTACCGTTTGGAGTTGTTTTGTTATCAAATGATATTGTTTGTGAATTGAAAAAAGAAAAATTAGAACATTTTTCGACGCAGAATGGTAATTTACTTGGTGTGATCAGTGCATATGAAACTTTAAATTATTATCGACAACATGAAGTAGAAATTGTGCAAAATATCCAAAATTTAAATGAACTTATTTTAACAGAGTTAAATGTATATGGTATTTCTTTTAGAGGAATAGGTTGTATGTTTGCAATACCAATAGATGACAAACAAGCACTACCTTTGATTATTCAGTCATTAAAACAGACAGGGATATTATGTTATCAATATTTTAATTCTGATGAAGACAATGGATTGACATTGATGCCATCATTTTATACAAACTATCAAAAGATGTTACAAATAATAAGGCGTATAGCTAAAGTGGTGAACGCATATGCTTGATGTACGTTATTTGAAAGTAGATCAAGTTCTTTTTGAGTATATAGAATGTGATGAAGGTGTCTATATCTATAATACAAATAATGAACGAATGGTCCAATCAACAATTGATATGATTAATTATTTAAAAGAATATAAATCGGGGGATAGTACGAATGATCCAGCAATTGACAATTTTATTTTTGGTGCAGGAAAAAGAAAGTTATTAGATATTAAGTTGAAAGGTTTTTCTATATCTAAATCATTTTTTTTAGTTTTTTTTAAATTTATGGATGCGACGATTATAACAAAGATACGTTTTGCTTTCACCCTAATAGGTGTGATTCTTTTGCCATTTTTTTTTCAAAAAGAACTTATAGTTTATTTTACTGAGATGAAGCGAGTAGACTGGAGGACACTGGTAGTTGTGTATGTTGGTCAATTGATAATCACTATGATTCATGAGCTGGGACACTATTACTATTATCAAAAATATATCAGTTCGAATCAGTTTCGCTTTGGTTTTTTGTTAAGATATTTTTTCTTATTTATGTTTTACACGAATGTGAATTTTATTGAACAACTATCAAAGAAAAAGCAATTAAAAATTATGATAGGTGGTATTCAGATTCAGATGATGATCAGTGGGATTCTTTGTTTGATAATGTTGGTTAATTCTTCACGTATATTAATACTGCTCTTTTTTTTAAATAGCTTTAATATTTTGATTAACTTACTACCTTTTATAAAAACAGATGGATATTGGATTGTTAATTTGTTGATTGATTCACAAGACTATATGAGTTCTTTTAAATCATGGATCAAAAAAGAGAAAAAAGACATTAGGCTAGTAGAAATTTTATTATCTTTAGCAAATATTGTTATTATTTTTTTTATTATCTTGATGGGAGCCATACAGCTGATACAGTTGTTCTTTTAAGAGAATACGAAGGAGAGTAAGTATGAAAAATTTATTAGTTGTGGGATCTGCTGGATATTTAGGTAGGTCTTATATAGAAAAAAATAAAGAAAAATATAATTTTTGGGGAATAGATAAAGTCAAGAATACTAGTTGTCCAGATTTTATTAAGCAAGAATTTATTGCAGATGTAACAGATTTAAACAACATTCGAAAAATAAGAAAAAAACTTGAATGCGAGAGGATAAAATTAGATAGTCTATTATTTTCAGTAGGGATTAATCCTTTTCAAAGTTTTTATAGTATTGATGAAGAAATATGGGATTACACATTTTCTGTAAATCTAAAGTCTATTGTATTCATGATTAAGGAACTGTATCCATTATTTAAAGAACAAGTAGCTATCGTTCTGATTGGTTCTCAAAATGGTGTGGTTGGGCATGAACAGAGAATAGATTACGGTCCATCTAAAGCGGCGTTGATTCAATTAGCTAAAAATTTAACTTTGGATTTTGAGAAGGATCAGGAAAAAGATATTAAAGTTAATGTTGTTTCCCCATCATATATTCTAAATCAAAGTAATAAGCAGTTATTAACAGAATCTTTTGAAGGAAAGAAATTGCTAAAAAAAATCCCACTAAAGAAATTTGTTCAACTGGAAGATGTTGTTGCAGCCATTGATTTTCTGTTATCAGATCGCAGTAAAGCAATTAGAGGTCAAAACATTATCGTGGATTATGGCTATACCATTGTTTAACAGGAAGAGGGAAAATATGAGCTTAGAAATTAAAAAGTTGAAAAAGAAAATGAATGAGCAGGAAATTATTAAAGGAATCAATTTGACTATTCCAGAAGGCGAAATTTACGGCTTCTTAGGCGCAAACGGTGCAGGTAAAACTACTATTTTTCGCCATATTTTAGGCATCTACTCTCCTGATGAAGGGGAAATAACATGGCAGGGACGTAAAGTTGATCGCTTTGATGCTAAAGAGGTCGGTTATCTTCCAGAAGAGCGTGGCCTATATCCGAAAAGAACGGTGAGACAACAATTAACTTTCTTTGGGAAGCTCCGTAAAATGAAAAAGAAAGAAATTGAAAAAAGTATCCTCTTTTGGCTGGATTTTTTTAAGATACAAAAGAACGTAGATCGAAAAATTAGTGAATTGTCAAAAGGGAATCAACAAAAGATTCAATTTATTGCGTCGATCATTCATGGACCCAAGCTTGTCATTTTGGATGAACCATTCTCTGGGCTAGACCCGATTAATGCGAATCAACTAAAAGAAGCAATTCTTTTTTTGAAGGAAAATAGTGCTACGATAATTTTCAGCTCTCATCAAATGGCAAACGTAGAAGAAATCTGTGAAAACATTTGTATGATGAAAAAGGGTGAGGTTCTTTTAGAAGGAAATTTAAAAGAAATCAAAGATGAAACGGATAAAAGAAAAGTGATTGTTCAGGCTGATTTTGACAGAGAAATATTAAAACAAGATTTTGAAATAGAATCGTATAAAGAAGAAAATGATGTTATTTCTTTTTATGTAAAAGATGAATGTACTGCGAAGAAAATTCAAAAATTTATTTTTCAATCAGAAAATATTCAGCAATTCAGAATTGAGCCAATTTCGTTAAATGATATTTTTCTAGAAAGAGTGGGTGAGTAAAGTGAAAAATATAGTGACGATTGCTTTAGAAACATACAAACAAAAAGTCGTGTCAAAAGTGTTTGTTATTATACTGTTGGTTTTGATGGTAGGGACATTTTTGGGAATGAATTATGAAGGGATTCTAAAAAAAGAGGAACCAAGTAAAGAAACCATCCTTGTTGTTTCAAATAATCAAGAGACTGTTACTATGCTGAAAGAAGTTGGTAAAGGTACCAATCTGAACTTTGTTGACGGCGGTCAAAAGTTATCAGATGCTGAGAAAGAGCTGAAAGATAGAGCGAGTAAAACCATTTTGAAAATTGAAAAGAGTAGCGCTGGTCTATACGAAGGAAAAATTTATTACGAAGGAGCTCTCCAATATAATGTGTCTGAACAATTACAAAGTCTTGTAACCACTGTAAATCAATCGATTAAATTAAATCAATTAAATATTGATGCGACGCAACAACAGTTTTTGAATGAAAGCACACGTTTATCCTTAGAATCTTTAGCTGGAAATCAAGATAATTCGGTTCAAACATTAATACTAGTTTATATTGTTGGTTTTATTCTCTACATTGCAGTTATGCTCTTTTCTACAATGGTTGCCCAAGACATTGCGGTGGAAAAGAGTTCAAGAGTTATGGAAATTTTACTCACAACAATTACACCAGTTCAGCATTTAATTGGTAAAATTGTTGGCATTGGGCTAGTTGGGGTAACGCAAGCAGCAGCAATTTTGGGGGCTGCGTATGCATCTTATGGAATTTTTGGAGATAGTACAGGAGTATTTGACTTTTTGAGTGAGGGCAAAAATAGTCAAGCAATCATCTTAGCTGTCATATGTTTCGTTTTAGGTTATTTGCTATATTCTGTTACGGCTGCTATTTTAGGTTCTGTTGTTTCCTCTGTTCAGGAAGTTCAACAGTTGATGTATATTTTGATTATTCCTTTATTTATTGCGATGTTTATGGTAATGATTCTTGCAACTGGATTAGGAAGTAACCAAGCGACTATCATTTCATCTTATATACCGTATCTATCACCGATAGTCATGTACGCACGTTATATGCTGGGGGATGCATCGTTAAATGCTTTTGCAGTAGCGATGGGAATTAATCTGGTCTTTACTATGATTTTAGCGTTTCTAGGCAAAAGTGTTTATCAAGGGGGCGTGTTTATTTATAGTGGAGATAAACTTATAAATATTTTCAAAAAAGCGTTTAAATCTGGGAAATATTATGTTAGATGAGTATAAAAAATCTTGTCGCAACTCTCATGTATAAAACATTTATTTTGATAAATAAAAAAGTAATTGAAATTGTACACTCAGTATAGCGAGTGTACAATTTTTGTTTATAGCGTAATAGTCGGGCACTGAAAATTACTTTTTCTCAGTTTCACTTGTAAAGAAAGCTTGAATTGTCTTTTATTAGAGTATATACTTTTTTTATTAACTGAAATATAAGGAGGTTTTAATTTGGAGAGATTTCTTTTTATTCTAAGTAATATCACGGTAGTGTTTCAAGTGTTCTTTAATTATCTAAAGTCAAAAGTAGTAAAGCTTAATAAAAAAATTACTTTACATAGTATTTTCGGCTTGATGGTTATCGCAATTTTGAATGGCAAAATAATTTCTGCTATAGGAATGTATGGATTTGCTTGGATTTATTTGAGTATAATAATTTTAGGTTATTTTTTTATCTCTAAAAGCCTTATTAAAGTTTTAGGTATAAATTCTTATATCGTCATTATTTCAGCTATAAGTGGTCAGTTTGTATCCTTTATAAAGGAAAAAATATTTGGCACAGAACTAATTTTTTCAAGTAATTTAACCATGTTTTTACATAGTACATTTCGGCTAGCACTATCAGTAATTCTGACGATATTAATGATAAAGGGGATAAAAAAACTAGAAAAAAAGTTTTCTATTATCAATGAATGTCTTCTGCTTTTTAATTTGATAGGAATCGGCACAATGATTATCTACTATACCAGCCTGATTTTAGGAAAATATTTGGGGAATAACAAGGAAATAATTGTAGTAAATTCAATCTTTCTCACGCTCTATTTAGTCGTTTCATTAATTTCTTTTATTGTGTATCTTAGTTCGCTCAAAAATAAATATGATATTCAACAGAAGGAAACAGAATATTTAGAAAATCAGAGATATATGGAGGCAATGGAGAAACAATTCAAGGAGATTCGGAAGTTTCGGCATGATTATAAAAATATCCTAAATTCATTAGAAGATTTTATTGTAAGTGGAGATTACGAGAGTCTTAATGACTATTATTTCAGTAAAATAAAGAAAGCATCAAAATGCATTGACCAAAATGGGTTCAAGTTAGAAGCGATTGGAAACATTCGAGTAAGAGAAGTTAAAAGTCTCCTTGTGTCTAAGTTGATTTCAACGCAAGAAAAAGGAATGGATGTACAGTTAGAAGTGACTGAACCAATTGAAGAATTAGCCATTGATTCAATTTCTTTGGTTAGAATACTAGGTATTTTTTTAGATAACTCTATAGAAGAAATCGAATTTTTAGGTGAGGGTAAGCTTGTAATCGCTGTATATAAAGATGCCTCTGCTGTACATATTATTATCCAAAATTCATGTAGGAAAAATTTACCAAAATTCCATCTACTTAAGCAACGCGGTTTTTCATTAAAAGGCACTGATAGAGGAATGGGATTGAGTAATGTTCAAGAATTGCTTCAATCCCTAAATAATGTTCAACTAGCTACATCCATCAGTGATGGATGGTTTACTCAAAAATTGACGATTGAAAACAATAGGAGGTGCGAATAAGGTGATTTCTATTATTATTTGCGAAGATGATTGGCGACAACGACAAATGTTGGAAACCTATGTTAAAAATTACATAATGATGGAAAGTCTTGATATGGAACTGGTTTTTTCAACAGGAAATCCGTTAGAAGTACTTGAATTTGTCAAAAGTCAGTCTAGAATAATTGGGTTATATTTTCTAGATGTTGATTTACAACATGAAATGTCAGGATTAACCTTAGCAGCTAAAATCAGAGACTACGATAATTTAGGTAAAATCGTTTTTGTCACAACACATGGGGAACTGTCCTATCTGACGTTTACGTATAAAGTGGAAGCGCTGGATTATATCATTAAAGACAACAAAGAACATCTACAGCAGAAAATTTGTGAAAATATTCAATTGGCTCATGAACGTATAACTAGTGAACGTGGAGATACAAAAAAATTATTTAAATTTAAGGACGGCGATACCATTCGGTCTGTAGATATGGCAACAATCATTTTTTTTGAATCTTCTTCCGTATCGCATGAAATCGTTTTACATTTTGAAAACGGAGAAATTGAATTTTATGGTTCCTTAAAGGAGATTGAAGAACAGTCTAATGACTTTTATCGTTGTCACAAATCATATTTAATCAACCGCAAGCATATAAGTAAAGTTATAAAAAGCGAACGGATTGTCGAAATGAGTAATGGAGAAAGATGTTTAGTCTCAGTGAGAGCCATGAAAAACCTCTAAAATCAGCAGACAAGATTCAATGAACCAAGTCGAATTTTGTCTTTTTCTGCATTGACAATGCACGACAAACGTTGTAAATTGTACAAATGTTGGTAATTATGAGGAAGGGTCTATAATATCTGACGAACTTCCTTTTAATTAAAGGCTGGATATGATAAAATGTTATGGAAGAAAATAGGGCGAATGTGCTCTTATAAGGAGGCTTTCATCAATGGCTGTAAAAATTCAAACACCCGCAGGTACCATTGAGATTACCAATGATGTGATCGCTACAGTAGTTGGCGGAGCTGCGACAGATATTTACGGAATTGTCGGAATGGCAAGCAAAAATCAAATTAAAGATAACTTAAACGATATTTTACGTCGTGAGAATTACTCACGTGGTGTCGTTGTTCGTCAAGAAGACAACGGAATCGCAGTGGATGTCTACACGATTGTTAGTTATGGTACAAAAATTTCTGAAGTTTCTCGTAACGTCCAAGAAAAAGTAAAATATAATCTTGAAACATTATTAGGTGTCACTGCGAATTCAGTTAACGTTTTTGTTCAAGGAGTTCGTGTATTACCGGATTAGAGGTAGTGTACTGTCAACGATGCAATTGCACAAGGAAGTCGTGTGTTGCCGTTAGCGGTAAATCTGAAGGAGGATTTTTTAGGTGAATGTAACAGAAATCAGCGCAGGTCAGTTCCAGGAAATGGTCCAGGCAGGTGCGACTCGTCTGCACACAAATGCAGAATATGTCAACTCATTAAACGTTTTCCCTGTACCCGATGGTGATACAGGAACAAATATGAACTTATCAATGACCAGTGGTGCAAAGGCTGTGGCCGATTCTCGCTCTGAAAAAGTAGGAGAATTAGCAGGTGCGTTATCCAAAGGGTTATTAATGGGTGCTCGTGGAAACTCTGGGGTTATTTTATCTCAATTATTCCGTGGCTTCTCAAAACAAATTCCTGAGGTTACAACATTAAACGCCAAAGACTTGGCCGCTGCCTTTACACATGGTGTAGAAACAGCGTATAAAGCAGTGATGAAACCCGTTGAAGGAACAATCTTAACTGTTTCTCGTGAAGCGGCGCGTTCTGGTGAACGTAAAGCGAAAGAAACAGATGACTGTATCGAAGTTATGACAGCTGTTGTAGCAGGCGCTAAACGTGCCTTAGCGAAAACACCTGATTTATTACCTGTCCTAAAAGAAGTCGGCGTTGTAGATAGTGGGGGTCAAGGACTACTATTTATCTATGAAGGATTTTTAGAAGCGCTTAGTGGTGAATTTTTACCAACTGAAACGTACGAACCAAGTCCTGCCGAAATGGACGAAATGGTTAATGCTGAACATCATCGTGGTGTTAGTGGCCACGTTGCGACAGAAGACATTAAATTTGGCTATTGTACAGAAATTATGGTTCGTATCGGCGAAGGCCCAACCGTGGACAGCGCTTTTGATTATGAAACATTCAGAAACTACTTAAATGAACTAGGCGATTCTCTATTAGTCGTTAACGATGACGAAATTATCAAAGTTCACGTACACACTGAGCATCCAGGTGAAGTGATGAACTACGGCCAAAAATTTGGTTCGTTAGTAAAAATAAAAGTAGACAATATGCGTTTACAACATGAAACGTTAGTTGAACGCGATGCTCAGCAAGAAGCGTTGACTGAAAAAGTTCGCGTACCGTTTGCTGTGATTGCTATTGCAGCCGGTGAAGGCGTTCAAGAATTATTCCGAAGTTTAGGTGCAAGCTACATTATTAGTGGTGGCCAAACAATGAACCCAAGTACGGAAGATATTTTAAAAGCAGTCAAAGAAGTGAATGCAGAGCAAGTCATTATTTTACCAAACAACAAAAACATCTTTATGGCGGCTGATCAAGCAGCAGAAGTTGCCGATGTACCAGTAGCGGTTGTTCCATCTAAAACCATTTCTCAAGGAATGACAGCAATGTTAGCTTTCAATGATCAACAATCATTAGAAGAAAACAAAGCAAGTATGACGGAAATGTTAGACAGCGTTGTGAGTGGTCAAGTAACCACAGCTGTTCGTGACACAACCATTGATGACGTTGAAATTAAAAAAGATGACTTCTTAGGAATGATTGATGGTAAAATCGTCGTTTCTGAAGCAGATCGTTTTAATGCATCATTAGACACGTTGAACCGCATGATTGATGAAGACACTGAAATCGTGACAATTATTGTCGGCGAAGATGGTTCGGTTGAAGAAGCTGAAAAGCTAATCGCTATTTTAGTTTCTGAAAACGATGAACTAGAAACAGAACTTCATGAAGGTGGACAACCTGTGTATCCATACTTATTCTCAGCAGAATAGGTTTTCGTGATGAAAAAATAAAAACGAATAGGCTGGTTCATTAGTTAGGGCTAATGAACCAGCCTATTTAATGAATGATCCATTTTTTTGCGTATATTAATGAGGAGGGGATTTTATGGACATCACAGATTTAGTCAGCGTATTGCCCGGTGTTGGCCCAAAACGTGCTGAAAATTTACAAGAACTGGGGATTGCTACAATTGAAGACTTATTGACGTATTATCCCTTCCGCTACGATGATATCCAAGAAAAGGATTTAAGTGAGATTCAGGATCAGGAAAAAGTTACGCTAAAGGGGCTAGTGGTTTCGGAAGCAGTCGTTAGTCGGTACGGTTATAAGAAGAGCCGGTTAACGTTTCGAATGATGCAAGAACATGCGGTCATTAATGTTTCCTTCTTCAATCAACCTTTTTTAAAAGACAAAGTAGTTCTTTCCGAAGAAATTGCTGTTTATGGCAAATGGGATGCCAAGAGAAAATCATTAAATGGCATGAAAATCTTAGCTTCTAAAGGAGACAATGAAGATTTCGCCCCCATTTATCATGTGAATAAAAAAGTCCGCCAAAGCACGTTGGTTCAGTTAATCCGCACTGCTTTTGAAGAGTATGGTTCACTGGTTGAAGAGATTTTACCGAATGATTTATTAGAAAAGTACCGCTTGATGCCTAGAAAAGAAGCAATGTGGGCGATGCATTTTCCCAGTAATCCAGAAGAAAGCCATCAAGCTAAACGGCGAGTAGTCTTTGAAGAGTTTTTCCTTTTCCAACTTAAAATGCAAGGATTGAAGAAACAAGAAAAAGCGGAAAAAAATGGTTTAGCTATTCAATATGACGTGGATCGCTTAAAAACGTTCACCCAAGGACTGCCTTTTGAATTGACAGGCGCCCAAAAAAAAGTGACCAATGAAATTTGTCGAGACTTGCGAAGTCCGAAGCATATGCAACGATTGCTTCAAGGTGACGTGGGGAGTGGGAAAACGGTAGTGGCTGCGATTGCGCTATACGCCACCATGACCGCTGGCTTTCAAGGGGCGTTAATGGTTCCGACTGAAATTTTAGCGCAGCAACACATGGAAAGCTTACAGCAGTTGTTTGATCCATTAGAAGTGCGAACGGCCTTATTAACAGGTTCCACCAAAACGAAAGAACGTCGTCTAATTCTCGAAGAACTGGCCAATGGCGAGATTGACATTGTGGTAGGGACCCATGCTTTGATACAACAAGATGTCAGTTTCCATCAATTAGGTTTGGTAATCACCGATGAGCAACATCGTTTTGGTGTGAATCAGAGAAAAATATTAAGAGAAAAAGGCTTAAAACCAGATGTTCTATTTATGACGGCCACTCCGATTCCTCGAACGCTGGCCATTACAGCCTATGGCGAAATGGATGTATCAATCATTGATGAAATGCCAGCTGGACGGATTCCAATCGAAACACGTTGGATTCGGCCGCCGCAGTTAGATACTGTTTTAGAATGGATGGAAAAAGAACTGGATCGAGGACATCAAGCCTATATTATTTGTCCATTGATTGAAGAATCAGAAGCCTTAGATGTGAAAAACGCAACAGAAATTTTTGAACATATGCAAAGCTTTTATTCCCCAAGATATCAAGTGGGATTACTACATGGTAAAATGAAAAACCAAGAAAAAGATGACATTATGCAGGAGTTCAAAGACAATCAGCTGCAATTATTGGTTTCTACCACCGTTATTGAAGTTGGCGTGAATGTACCAAATGCCACAGTGATGTTAATTATGGATGCGGACCGGTTTGGGTTAGCACAGTTACATCAGTTACGGGGCCGTGTTGGGCGTGGCTCCAGTGCTTCTTATTGTATTTTAGTGGCCAATCCGAAAAATGAAATGGGCGTTGAGCGTATGAAAATCATGACAGAAACCACCAATGGTTTTGTCTTGAGTGAGCGTGATTTGGAACTTCGCGGGCCTGGGGAAGTGTTCGGTGCACGGCAATCAGGGGTGCCTCAATTTGCGGTAGGAGATATCGTGACGGACTTTAACATTTTAGAAGTTGCGCGCCAAGAAGCAAGTGCCCTATGGCAAGTGAAAGAATGGTGGCAATATCCTGTTTATCAAGGCTTAGCCAATCGAGTGAAACCCCAAGATGAGGCAGCCCAATTTTTCGATTAGAAGAGGTAATTTTTGAAGCCAGAAAGTAAAAGCCAATGCGTATTTCTTTGAAAAAAATATGTTATACTTGTTAGGAAACAAAAAAGTAGGAGGGAATCACTCATGAAAATTGCTGTAGATGCAATGGGTGGAGATAACGCCCCACAAGCAATTGTTGAAGGGGTTATGCTAGCCAAACAAGACTTCCCAGACATTGAATTTCAATTATATGGAAAAGAAGCCGAAATAAAAAAATACATCACCGATGAAAAAAACATTACGATTATTCATACCGATGAAAAAATTGCTAGTGACGATGAGCCAGTTAAAGCAATCCGTCGTAAGAAAACTGCTTCCATGGTTTTAGCAGCGCAAGCAGTTAAAAATGGGGAAGCCGATGCGATTTTTTCTGCAGGCAACACCGGAGCGCTATTAGCAGCGGGTCTGTTCATTGTCGGCCGCATCAAAAATGTGGAACGTCCCGGTTTGATGTCAACTTTACCTGTCATGGGAGAACCAGACAAAGGGTTTGACATGTTAGATTTAGGAGCCAATGCAGACAATAAACCAGAACATTTGGTTCAGTATGCCGTTTTAGGTTCATTCTATGCTGAAAAAGTTCGGAACGTTCAGAATCCTCGTGTTGGTCTATTAAATAACGGAACTGAGGAAACAAAGGGCAGTGAATTAACGAAAAAAGCCTTCGAATTGTTAGCAGCAGATGAAACGATTAATTTTGTCGGAAACGTTGAAGCACGAGAATTATTAAATGGCGTAGCTGACGTGGTGGTGACAGATGGCTTCACAGGGAATGCCGTTTTAAAATCCATCGAAGGCACAGCTATGAACATGATGAGCTTGCTGAAAACAGCGATTCTTTCTGAAGGTGTCAAAGGAAAAATGGGCGCCTTATTATTAAAGAATGCGTTGCGTGGCATGAAAGACGAAATGGACTACTCAAAACATGGGGGGGCGGTTTTATTTGGCTTAAAAGCGCCAGTCATTAAAACGCATGGGGCCACGGGTCCTGATGCCGTCCGCTACACCATTCGTCAAATTCATACAATGTTAGAAACCCAAGTTGTCCCACAATTAGTGGAATATTATGAAGGCAAAGTAGAGTAATTTGCAATTGTCTTGACATCAGTTTGTTACTCAAATGAAAAAAAGATGGACAAATACCCAAATTGTGAGTACAATGTATCTTAGCGTTTTAGTAAAAGAAAGAACCTTTTTTCAAAAGCAGTGGAGGTGAATACAGTTGACTCGTGAAGAAGTACTTCAAAAAGTAGCGAAGATTATCTCAAACCACTTTGATATTGAAGCGGATCAAGTAACAGATCAATTAAACATTAAAGATGATTTGAACGCTGACTCAATTAGCGTAATGGAGTTTGTTTTAGAACTTGAAGATGAATTTGGAACAGAGATTTCAGATGAAGATGCAGAAAAAATTGAAACAGTTGGTGCCGCTGTAGATTATATTGTGAGTAATTCATAAAAAATAATAAGACAAAGTCGATTAACATTCCTGTTAATCGACTTTTTTTGCGTACATAATGGTTATTTTATTAAGCAATAAGGCTATTTTTACACATATTTTTGTAAAAAAAATCATACATGTAAAAAAATAACTGCGAAAAAAGTTATTTTATCTTGCTTTTTATGGAATAATTCTATAAAATTATGAAAAAACAATGAGCTGTAAATTAACATTGATAAAAATTAGAAAGTGCTATCATTAAATATTAGTTAATTTATATAATGTTTTTGAAAGGACGTAAGGGGTGCGTATGGATGCAAGGAAATGAACAATTACTAGAGGTTTCAGGATTAGAAACAGCATTTAGAATTAAAGATGATTATTATAATGCCGTCGATGATGTTTCATTTGAATTGAAGAAAAATGAGATTCTGGCAATCGTCGGAGAATCTGGTTGTGGAAAAAGTACCTTAGCAACAACGATTATGGGCTTACATGATCCCAATCATACCAAAATTACTGGGGAAATTTTATACAACAATTTAAACTTAACTACGTTTAATGAAACATTGTACAACAAAGTCAGAGGAAACGATATTGGGATGATTTTCCAAGATCCGTTGTCTGCACTGAATCCGCTCATGCGAATTGAAGACCAAATTAAAGAAAGTCTCACGTATCATACCAAAATGACTGCACAACAAAAACAAGCACGGGCCATTGAACTGTTAGATCAAGTGGGGATTCCCAACCCAGAGCGTGTCGGGAAACAGTATCCTCATGAATTGTCTGGCGGCATGCGCCAACGGGTGATTATTGCCATTGCAATCGCGTGTAAACCACCGATTTTAATTGCAGATGAACCAACAACGGCCTTAGACGTTACCATTCAGGCACAAATTCTCGATTTGTTAAAAGATTTACAAGAAGAAACAGGGAGCGGCATTATTTTAATTACCCATGACTTAGGTGTAGTTGCGGAAATGGCTGATCGTGTAGCGGTTATGTATGCGGGTCAGTTTGTAGAAGTAGCCACTGCTGAAGAATTGTTTAGTCATCCGAAACATCCATATACACGTTCCTTACTTCAGTCCATTCCCCAAGAGAATTCAGATGAAGAAGAACTTCATGTGATTGAAGGGATTGTTCCTTCGTTAACCAAATTACCTAGAAAAGGTTGTCGGTTTGCCCCACGAATTCCTTGGATTGATGCATCGGAACATGAAGAAAATCCAACATTACATGAAGTTGCACCGAATCATTATGTTCGTTGTACATGTTATAAACATTTTCATTTTAGAGACGGGGAAGGGGAAGCGTAATGACAGAAATTATTCAAATTAAAGATTTAAAAGTTCATTATCCAATTCGCAGCGGCTTCTTCAATCGAATCACTGATCATGTTTTGGCGGTTGATGGTGTGGATTTCATGATTGAACAAGGTAAAACGTATGGGTTAGTTGGTGAATCGGGTTCTGGAAAATCAACGACAGGAAAAGCAATTATTGGTTTAGAAAAAATTACAAATGGTGAAATTATTTATCAAGGACAAGATGTAACCAAGCCGCGAAGTCGAAAAGCGATCGGATACAACAAAGATGTCCAAATGATTTTCCAAGATTCGATGTCAAGTTTAAACCCTAAAAAACGAGTACTAGATATTATCGCCGAACCAATTCGAAATTTTGAACGGTTAAGTGACCAAGAAGAAAAGAAAAAAGTCAAAAGTTTGTTGGACATTGTGGGGATGCCAGAAGATGCGTTGTACAAATATCCTCATGAATTTTCTGGTGGACAACGCCAACGTTTAGGCGTCGCCCGAGCGGTGGCTACCAGTCCCAAATTAATTATTGCAGATGAACCTGTTTCAGCACTGGACTTATCTGTGCAAGCACAGGTATTGAATTTTATGAAGAACATTCAACAGGAATATGGGTTAAGTTACTTATTTATTTCCCATGATTTGGGCGTAGTTAAACATATGTGTGACAACATTGCCATTATGTACAAAGGCCGTTTTGTAGAAATCGGTACACGCCAAGATATTTACACTAATCCACAACACATTTATACCAAACGCTTACTTTCAGCAATTCCTAAAATTGACGTAGCGAACCGAGAAGCTCACAAAGAAGAACGAAGAAGAGTTGAGCAAGAGTATCGGGAAAATCATAAAGACTATTATGATGAAAATGGGCGGGTTTATAACTTACATGCGATTAGTCCAACCCACCAAGTAGCGTTAAAAAATGGAGGTGCTGAATAATGTGGAAAACAATTTTACGCCGTTTGTTATTGATGATTCCGCAAGTGATTATTTTAAGTGTCTTGATTTTCCTGTTGGCTAAAATGATGCCAGGTGATCCGTTTACAGGATTGATTAATCCGAACCAAGACCCGAAAGTGATTGAAGCCATGCGCGAAGCTGCCGGGTTAAATGATCCTTGGTACGAACAATATTTCCGTTGGATTGGCAATGCCTTACATGGAGATTTTGGGCATAGTTTTATCTTTAAGTTACCTGTGTCCACGCTCATTGCTGGTCGGGTGGGGAATACGATTGCATTGGCCGCTGTGTCAGTTATAATCACGTATTTAATCGCCATTCCTTTCGGTTTAATTGCTGGCCGTTACCAAAATTCATGGTTTGACAAAATGGTGGTTATCTACAACTTCTTCAGTTTTGCCGTGCCATTATTCATCTTTGCCTTGATTATGCTCTTTATTTTTGGGTATCGCTTAGACTGGTTCCCAACGAGTGGAACCGTGACTGTTGGTTTGGCTGAGGGAACGTGGCCGTATTATTTAGATAAACTGAAGCATTTAATTTTACCAGGGGTCACTCAAGCGTTGCTAGGGACAGCGGTCACTATTCAATATTTGCGCAGTGAAGTGATTGATGTTAAAAACATGGACTTTGTTCGTACTGCTCGTTCAAAAGGAGTGCCAACGAATAAAATTTTTAATCGACACATTTTTAGAAATGCAGCATTACCAATTGCCTCTCAATTAGGTTATGAAATTACTGCTTTGATTGCCGGATCAGTCGTTATTGAAAAGATTTTTGCTTTCCCAGGAATTGGAAAATTATTTATTGATAGTATCATTCAACGTGACTATTCCGTTATTACCGCTCTCGTGTTGATTTTGGGATTGGCAACCCTTATCGGAACCTTAATTTCTGATATTGTAATGAGTATTGTTGATCCAAGAATTCGAATTCAGTAGAAAAAACACGAAGAAAGGGTGATAAAAATGGAATTGACAGAAGAAAAAAGAGAAGAAGTCTTACAAGAAAGTATTCCACCAATGGGCTTTCGGATGATTGCGCGAGAATTCGTCAAAGAAAAAATGGCGATGTTTTCTTTAATCCTTTTGGTCATTATCTTATTAGCCGTTTTTATCGGTTCGTTAGTGTTAGACCAAAGTGCCGTTATGCATGTAAGTATTTTAGATAAGTATGCGGAACCAGGTACCGTTACAATGAATGGCACCAAGTTCATTTTAGGTGCCGATGAAGGGGGTCGTGATGTTTTAGGACAATTGATTATCGGGGCTAGGAACTCGATTTTAATCGGTTTTGCCATTACGATTATTACGTCTATTATCGGGGTCGGTTTAGGGATTATTTCCGGTTATTATGGAGGCATGATTGATAATATTTTGATGCGTATCGTGGATTTTATTATGATTTTGCCAATTATGTTAATTATTATTGTGTTCGTTTCCGTGATTCCTAAATATAGTATCTGGTCCTTTATTTGGATTATGTGTGCGTTTTATTGGGTTGGAAAAGCGCGGTTGTTCCGCAGTAAAACGTTATCTGAAGGGCGCCGAGATTACGTTAGTGCCTCTAAGACAATGGGAACAAGCGATTTTAAAATTATGTTTCGAGAAATTATGCCGAATTTAAGTTCATTAATTATTACGAACTTAACGATTAATTTCGCGGCCAATATCGGGATCGAAACAACGTTAACTTTCTTAGGCTTCGGGTTACCACAAAGTGTCCCAAGTTTAGGAACCTTAATTGGCTACGCCAGCAGTGGGGATGTATTAGTCAATAAACAATGGGTTTGGTTACCTGCATCAATTCTAATTTTAGTCTTGATGTTAAGTATAAACTATGTTGGACAAGCATTTAAGCGCTCAGCAGATGCACGACAACGATTAGGCTAATTAGCCAAAAAATGAGGGAGGAAAAGAGATGAACAAGAAACGGATTTTAGGTGCAATCACGTTAGCTTCTGTGTTAGTATTCGGGTTAGCTGCATGTGGTGGCGGCAATAAAGGCGGGGGCAATAAAGCAACGGAAACAGAAGACATTTCAAAAATGCCAATCGCTGTTAAAAATGATAAAAAAGCAATTGATGGCGGGACATTAGATGTCGCTGTAGTTATGGATACACAATTCCAAGGACTTTTCCAGCAAGAATTTTATCAAGACAACTATGATGCACAATACATGCTTCCAACGGTACAGCCATTATTTAACAATGATGCAGACTTTAAGATTGTCGATGGGGGTCCTGCGGATCTGAAATTAGATGAAGATGCCAATACAGCAACCATTAAATTACGTGACAATTTGAAATGGTCTGACGGTAAAGATGTGACGGCAGATGACGTGATTTTCTCTTATGAAGTCATTGGTCATAAAGACTATACAGGGATTCGTTATGATGATAACTTTACGAATATTGTTGGTATGGAAGACTACCATGCTGGTAAATCGCCAACCATTTCTGGCATAGAAAAAGTCAATGATAAAGAAGTTAAAATCACTTATAAAGAAGTTCACCCAGGAATGCAACAATTAGGTGGCGGTGTTTGGGGTTCAGTTTTACCAAAACATGCCTTTGAAGGAATTGCTGTCAAAGACATGGAGTCAAGCGATGCAGTTCGTAAAAACCCTGTGACTATTGGACCATACTACATGAGTAATATTGTGACAGGTGAATCTGTTGAATACCTACCAAATGAGTATTACTACGGTGGCAAACCTAAATTAGATAAATTAGTGTTCAAATCTGTTCCTTCTGCGAGCATTGTAGAAGCGATGAAAGCGAAACAATACGATATTGCATTATCAATGCCAACAGATACGTATCCAACATACAAAGATACTGAAGGGTATCAAATCTTAGGACGTCCCGAACAAGCCTACACGTATATTGGCTTTAAAATGGGTACGTTTGACAAAGAAACCAATACAGTGAAATACAATCCAAAAGCTAAAATGGCAGATAAAAGCTTACGTCAAGCCATGGGCTATGCAATTGACAATGATGCAGTCGGCCAAAAATTCTACAACGGCTTACGAACAGGGGCAACAACGTTAATCCCACCAGTCTTCAAGAGCTTGCATGATAGCGAAGCGAAAGGCTATACGCTTGATTTAGACAAAGCGAAAAAATTATTAGACGATGCTGGTTATAAAGACGTAGACGGCGATGGCATTCGCGAAGACAAAGAAGGCAAACCACTAGAAATCAAGTTTGCTTCAATGTCAGGCGGCGAAACTGCACAACCACTTGCTGATTACTATGTCCAACAATGGAAAGAAATTGGCTTAAACGTAACGTATACAACAGGACGCTTAATTGATTTCCAAGCCTTCTATGATAAATTGAAAAATGATGACCCAGAAGTAGATATCTATCAAGGCGCGTGGGGCACAGGTTCAGATCCTTCACCAACCGGCTTATATGGTCCAAACTCAGCCTTTAACTATACACGTTTTGAGTCAGAAGAAAATACTAAATTACTTGATGCGATTGATTCAAAAGCATCATTTGATGAAGAAAAACGTAAAAAAGCCTTCTACGATTGGCAAGAGTATGCCATTGATGAAGCGTTTGTAATCCCAACGCTTTACAGAAATGAAGTCTTGCCTGTCAACGACCGTGTAGTTGACTTTACTTGGGCAGTTGATACGAAAGATAATCCATGGGCAACGGTGGGTGTCACTGCGGAAAAACGTTAAACAACGTTCCGCTGATTTAATAGAGATAGAACGAGGTCGGGACAGAAGTGTTTAACTCCGAGAAATAAGGAGGAGTTGCTTCTGTTCCCGCCGTTTATCAGTTTTTGAGCGTGGCGCAAAAATCCAAAGTGATTTTTGTCCCACGCTCTTTCTATCTCTTACGTAAACAAACGCTTTTATCTCAGTCATAGCTCTATTTATTTATTTTTTTCTAAAAAATAATGAGAACACAGTGAATAACAGGCTTTTTCTGAATAGAACCATTTAAAAAAAGTGAAAAAAAAAGTATAATGAAACAAGGTGTAAATAAATGTAAAGGAATGTGGAGAATGGACAATCAGTTAACAACAGAGTTAAAAGAACGTTACGGCATTGTTTTCCATGATGTCAATCTATTAGAGCAAGCTTTTACTCATTCATCCTATGTGAATGAGCATCGCTATTTAAAATTATCCGATAATGAACGTCTTGAATTTTTAGGAGATGCAGTTTTAGAATTAATTGTTTCACAATATTTGTATTTAAAATTCCCAGAACTTCTAGAAGGAAAATTAACGAAGATGCGCGCAGCCATCGTTCGGGAAGATAGTTTAGCCAAATTTGCGAAAGAATGTCACTTCGACAACTACATTTTATTAGGTAAAGGAGAAGAAGCATCGGGCGGACGAACACGTGCATCATTATTATGTGACTTATTTGAAGCCTTTTTAGGTGCCCTCTACTTAGACCAAAAATTTGGCGCAGCCAAGAAATTTATTGAAGACGTTATTTTTCCGAAAATTGATGCCGGTGCTTTTTCACATGAGATGGATCACAAAACACAATTACAAGAAGTTTTACAACGCAAAGGCGATGTTTCAATTGAATATCGCTTAATTAAAGAAGAAGGCCCTGCTCATGACCGCACCTTTTTCACTGAAGTTTACATGAATGGTGAACTCATTGGGTTAGGCCAAGGAAAATCGAAGAAGTTAGCTGAACAGGATGCCGCTGAGCGGGCACTGAAAAGTATTCCTCAGTAAGGCTGGAAGGAGCAATATTCGTGTATTTAAAACGAATTGAAATTACAGGATTTAAATCATTTGCAGATAAAACCATTATTGAATTTGAAGATGATGTGACAGCAGTGGTTGGTCCGAATGGAAGTGGGAAAAGTAATATCACGGAAGCTGTTCGCTGGGTATTAGGTGAACAATCTGCGAAAAACCTTCGCGGTGGCAAAATGAACGACATTATCTTTGCCGGTTCGGAAGGTCGTAAGCCGCTAAATATTGCGGAAGTTACCGTGACGTTAGACAACAGCGACCATTATTTAGCATTGGATTATAGTGAGATTAGTGTCACCCGTCGTTTAAAACGAACGGGCGAAAGTGACTTTTTTATTAATAAACAAGCGTGCCGTTTAAAAGACATTCAAGATTTATTTATGGATTCAGGGTTAGGCAAAGAATCTTTTTCAATTATTTCACAAGGGAAAGTTGAAGCGATTTTTAATAGTAAACCTGAAGACCGTCGTGGGATCTTTGAAGAAGCAGCGGGCGTTTTAAAATACAAACAACGGAAGAAAAAGGCTGAACAAAAGCTTTTCGAAACTGAGGACAACTTAAGCCGTGTCCAAGATATCATTTACGAGTTGGAAGACCAATTAGTTCCTCTAGCCGCCCAAGCAGATGCGGCTAAAAAGTATTTAGCTTTGAAAGAAGAACTTACCGAAATTGATGTCAATTTAACTGTGACCGAAATTCAAGAAGCAAAAGCTATTTGGGAAACGAAAACGCAAGAATTAACAGCCATTGAAGAAAAGTTAGCCGGCGCAAGTAAGCAAGTCCATGACTTAGAAGGCAAATTGGTACGTTTACGCAGCAAGCGCAATCGTTTAGATGAACAAATTGAAACGGAACAACAACAATTATTACAAGTGACAGAAGCGTTGAAACAAGCAGAAGGACAAAAAAATGTTTTAATTGAACGTTCCAAACACACCTCCCAAACGGCAAGCGAATACGAAGAGACATTGGCAGAAACGGCCGAAAAAATTGTTCGTTATCGAGAAGAATTGCAGACGCTGGAAACAGCAATCGCAGAAAAAACGGCACAACGTCAGACGTTAAAAGAAGCATTGGCTTTGGCAACGAAAGATGTGGAAAAATATAGTAAGTCTTCTAAAGAATTGATGGAGGAATTGCGCAGCCAGTATGTGGAAGTCATGCAAGAACAAGCCAATACAGCCAATGACTTAAAATATTTAGAACGACAATATCAACAAGAAACAGCTAAAAATCAACAATCGCTAGCAAAACACGAAGCGCTAGAAGAACAGATGGTTGAAGCTCTCGCAATGAAAGAGACGCTAGAAAAAGAGCAAAAAGTTGCAAAACAAGGCTTACAAGAACAGCTGGAAGAATACACTGCGTTGAAAGCAACGCTTGAAGCCAAACGTGAACGATTAGCACAGCGTCAAAATGATATGTACCAAGCGATGAATCAAGTGCAACAAGCGAAGGCACGCCAAAAAAGTTTGCAAGAAATTCAAGAAAATTACGCTGGCTTCTATCAAGGCGTGAAAGCTGTATTGCGTCACAAAAACCAACTAACTGGGATTGTTGGCGCAGTGGCTGAGTTAATTGAAGTGCCTAAAGAATATACGTTGGCGATTGAAACGGCCTTAGGTGGTGCGGCGCAACATATTGTTGTGGAAAATGAGAAAGATGGTCGAGCAGGCATCACCTTCTTAAAACAACAACACAGTGGCCGAGCAACCTTTTTACCATTGACTACCATTAAGCCGCGCTCTGTATCGGCGATGGTTCAGAATCGTTTGGCTGGTGCACCGGGCTTCGTGGGGATTGCCAGTGAATTAGTTCGTTATCCAGAACAAGTACAAACCGTTATTCAAAATCTCTTAGGCGTCACGATTTTAGCGGCAGATTTAACGAGTGCCAACCAGTTAGCAAAATTAGTCAATTACCAATATCGCGTTGTCTCATTGGAAGGCGATGTGATGAATCCTGGCGGTTCGATGACTGGGGGAGCCAATAAACGTGGCAACCAAGGAAGCCTATTTTCACAAGCGCAAGAACTTCAAACAATTACTGAACAAATGACTCAATTAGAAACACAACTAAGAAGTGTAGAACAAGAAGTCCAAGCGCTCTCGCAAGAAGTGAAAACAGCCACGGAACGTGCAGAAATGTTGCGCTCTGCTGGTGAACAAAATCGTTTAAAACAACAAGAAATTGATAATAAATTAGCCAATCAAACAGAAACGATTACTCGTTTAACAAAAGAAAAACGTCTGTTTGAATATGAATCACGGGAATTGCATCAATTCTTAACCGAATATCAAACGAAAAAAGCCACATTGACAGAGCAACAAGCAAACTTAACGGCAACGAAAGAACGTTTAGATGCTGAAATGAAACAAGTGGAACAAGAAGCTAGCCAAATGGAAACCTTTAAAGCCCAAGCGCAAGAACGCTTGACGACAGTTCAAGCAGAACAAGCAGTAGCGGCGGAACAATGTGCCCATTTTGCTCGTCAAAAGCAAGACAAACAAGAACAATTGGACGAATTGTTGATTCGAGAAACGGCCATCCGTCAACAGCTACAACAACTAAGTAGCCATTCTAGCGATCACCAGTTAACCGAAGAAGGCTTAGCGGCACAAGTCGCGCAATTAGCGGAGAAACAAACAGCGTTGCAAACCTCTTTACAAACGGCACGTAGTCACCGACAAGCGTTGCAAGAAGAAGTAGACGAGTTAGATACAAAATTAGCGGAAGAAAACAAACGCCAACAACAGTATTTAGCAGATAAAACACAAATTGAAGTCCTAAAAAATCGTGCAGAAATGCAATTAGATAGCTCATTAAGTTACTTACAGGAAGAATACAGCTTAACCTTTGAAGCTGCCTATGAAGCGTATTTCCCAATCGATGATTTAGCGCAAGCACAGCAAACAGTGAAACGCCTAAAACAAGAAATTGAGCGGTTAGGACCTGTTAACTTAAGTGCCATCGAGCAATTTGAACAAGTCGATGAACGCCATCAATTTTTAGTCAGTCAACGAGATGATTTATTAAATGCGAAAGAACAATTATTTGAAACCATGGATGAAATGGACCAAGAAGTGAAAGAACGGTTTAAAGAAGTCTTTGAAGCAATTCGTGGCCAGTTCAAAGTGGTATTTCCCAATATGTTTGGTGGCGGACGGGCAGAACTGGTGCTAACCAACCCAGAGGATCTCTTGAATACAGGGATTGAGATTGAGGCGCAACCACCAGGGAAAAAATTACAACATTTAAGCTTGTTGTCTGGAGGCGAACGGGCATTAACGGCGATTGCGTTACTCTTTTCAATTATTCGTGTTCGACCAGTTCCGTTCTGTATTTTAGATGAAGTAGAAGCAGCTTTAGATGAAGCCAACGTTGCTCGTTTTGGCCATTATTTAAGCGAATTTGAAGATGGCACACAGTTTATTGTGGTGACGCATCGTAAAGGGACAATGGAAGCCGCAGATGTTTTATATGGCGTGACTATGCAAGAATCTGGGGTTTCAAAAATCGTTTCAGTTCGCTTGGAAGAGGTCAAAGAAGGTGGCGCAATTGAAAAAAGCAATTAGCCAGAAGCAAGGAGGAGCGAACGTTTGATAAAATTAGTTGCTATTGATTTAGATGGAACATTATTAAATAGCCAAAAAGAGATTTCTTTACGGAATAAACAAGCACTGATGGCTGCGAAACAAGCAGGCGTGAAAGTTGTTATCTGCACAGGTCGACCTTTGGCAGCCATTGGTCCTTACTTAGAAGAATTAGGTTTACAAGATGAAGGCGATTATAGCATTACTTTTAACGGCGGATTGGTTCAAAAAAATGATACAGGGGCCATTATTGAGAAAACATTGATGCCCTTGGAAGCGATTCATGAGCTGTACCAATTAGCAACCACACTCAACATGCCGTTTGATGTCTTATCCGATGAGGTCGTGATGCAACTGCCTTCTGCACCTAATTATCCTTCAATTTATAGTTCTCTAAACAAATTATTAACCTTTGAGTCCTACAAATTAGAAGAGTTAACCCCGAATCGAATTTATAACAAAGTTGTTGTTGCGATTGATGAAGCGTATTTAAATGAACGCATCAAGGAAATTCCGGCCTCTTTTTATGAGCGCTTTGAAATTATTAAAACGCGAAATAACTTATTAGAATTTATGCCAAAAGGGATTACGAAAGCCTATGGTATTTCCTTGTTAGCCAAAGATTTAGGAATCCGTGCAGAAGAAATCATGACGCTAGGGGACGAAGAAAATGATTTACCGATGATCGAATACGCTGGCTTAGGTGTCGCCATGGCAAATGCGATTCCATTAGTTAAAGAAGCCGCAGATGTCGTCACAGACACGAATGACCAAGATGGCGTTGCCAAAGCGGTCGAAAAATATATTTTAACGCCGTTGGAAGGAGGCCAATAAGAATGGGATTTTTTGATAAAATTAAAAAAGCTTTTTCCGCTGAAAAAAAGGAAGAAGAAAAACAAGAGATAATTGAAGAAACAGTAGACGAAACACCTAGTGATGAATCAGCGCCTGCTGAATCAAAAGAAACCGCAACAGAAGAGGCGCAAATAACGCCAGAAACGACAGCAGAAGAAGTTGCAGAAACAGCCGATTTAACAGATAACGCTGAAATGGAAAAATTAGCTGATGTAGAAGAAGCGTTAGATGAAGAGCCAGAAGAAATCCTGACAGAGGAAACACAAGAAGTTGTTGTGGAAGCGCCTGAGGAAGAAAATAGCGTCGTGACTCCGTTGGCAGAACCAACAGACACGCAGGTTTCAGAAGAAATTGAAGAGTCGAAAGAAGAACAAGTCCAAGAAAAATATGAAAAAGGTTTGGAAAAAACGCGTAAAACATTTGGTCAACGGTTGAACGAATTGTTTGCTAATTTCCGAAGCGTTGATGAAGATTTCTTTGAAGAATTAGAAGAAACGTTAATTGGTGCAGACGTAGGCTTTGATACATCCTTAAAAATTACAGAAGCCTTGCGGCAAGAAGTGAAACTGCGAAACGTGAAAAAACCAGCTCAAGTTCAAAATACCATCATTGAAAAAATGGTTGATTTGTATGAAGAAGCAGGAATTAATGAAAATAATGCAATTAACTTACAGCCAAATGGCTTAACCGTGATTTTATTTGTCGGTGTTAATGGAGTTGGTAAAACAACCAGCATTGGTAAATTAGCCCATCAATACAAGTTGGAAGGAAAGAAAGTTTTAATGGCCGCTGCCGATACGTTCCGAGCGGGCGCCATCGATCAATTAGTTGTTTGGGGCGAACGGGCTGGCGTTGAAGTTGTACGTGGGAATGCTGGCGGCGATCCAGCAGCGGTCGTTTTCGATGCAGTAGAACGTGCCAAAGCAGAACAGGCCGATGTTTTGCTAGTGGATACAGCAGGTCGTTTACAAAATAAAGTCAACTTAATGAAGGAATTAGAAAAAATCAAACGAGTCATTCAACGAGAAATTCCAGATGCGCCTCACGAAGTTCTCTTAGTCGTGGACGCAACTACTGGGCAAAATGCGATGACACAAGCCAAACAGTTCAAAGAAACAACCGATGTCACTGGCTTAGTTTTAACCAAACTAGACGGAACAGCCAAAGGTGGTATTGTCATTGCTATTCGGAATGAATTACACTTGCCAGTGAAATTAGTTGGTCTAGGTGAAGGCATTAACGATTTAGAACCATTCAATGCCAACGATTTCGCAATGGGCTTATTTAAAGGCTTATTAAAAGATGTTTAGTTGTAGAAAATAACAGGTTTGGGAAGAACGTGGGACAGGAGTATTTAGCTTCAAGAATGAAGAAGCTACTCCTGTCCCGCCGTTTATTTTAGGATTAGGACGGATGTTCTAAGTTCTTCCTAAATTGTTTCTGAAAAAATGAAGGAGTGAGGGAGAAGATGACAGAACAAATGTGGATTGAGAAGTTAGGATTAGAAACGCATCCTGAGGGCGGTTATTTTAAACAAACCAATAAAAGTGAACAATTGATTCCGACCAAACGAGGCGAACGGGCGTTGCATACAGCGATTTTATTTCTATTAAATACAGAAAGTCCGTCACATTTTCATCGTTTAAAAGCGGATGAATTATGGTTTTTTCACGATGGTCAGCCGTTAACCGTTCACTGTATTTTTCCTGATGGAACGTATCAAGCTGTTCAGTTAGGGAAAGACTTAGTTCAAGGACAACAGCTTTCGTTCTCAGTTCCTGCCGGCACAATCTTTGGCTCTACAGTAGCGACAGGATTTGCGTTAGTCAGTTGTGTGGTTACACCAGGCTTTGAGTTTGAAGACTTCGAGTTATTTACTCAAGCGGAATTGTTAAACGATTATCCACAACATAGTGAAATCATTCAGCACTTGGCTTATCGAGAATTACCTTAAGAAAACGTTTTAGTAACATTTCTTTTATGAATATGCTAGTATAAATCAAACAAGCTTGTTGATTTTGTCGCAACGCACACTTAGCTGTCGTAGATGATTAAAAGAAAGGGATGAATCACATGGGCACAATGGTTTTTGTTAACTTCCCAGTAGCGGATGTCCAACGTTCTACAGCATTTTATGAAAAACTTGGATTCAAAAAGAACGAGGAATTTTCAACAGAGGAAGCTAGTTCGATGATGTGGGATGATCAATTTTGGATTATGTTGTTGAACCATGATTTTTATGGGAAATTTATCCAAGAAAAGCAAATTATTGATGCGCAAACAACCAGTGGAGCATTAATTTCCTTTAGTTTAGAGAGTGCCGAAGCTGTAAAACAGTTTGGCGAAACCGCCAAAGCTAACGGAGGCAACTGCTACCGAGTTGATATGGAAATACCAGAAGAGCAAATGTATGGCTTAGAAGTGCAAGATTTGGATGGCAATAGCTTAGAACCTGTCTGGATGAAGATGTAAAAAGAGCCGCAAAATCTCTACAGATTTTGCGGCTCTTTTCCTACAAAAAACTATTGTAAATTATTGGCATTAGTAGCTTCAACGCCATAAGAATCAGCTACTTTTTTCAAGCTAAATCCTTTTCCGTAGACTTCACTCGCACTCATTGAAATCAAAAAGGCTTCTTCATCAATCTCAAGAATGGCTTCTTTTAAGCGGGGAAAATCTTTTTCACGAATGACAGTCATTAAGAGCATGCCTTTCGCGCTTCGATAACCGCCTTCGATTGGCACCAAGGTCACACCTTTATCTAGTTCACGTAATAAGCGTTCTTGAATAGCGACATATTTTGGTGAAATAATCATCACATTCTTCGAGCGAACCAGACCAACTTGAATCATGTCAACGACACGACCAATTGTAAATAAACAAATTAAAGAGAATAACACAATATCTGCATTAAAAGCATACATTGCTGATAAAATGACTAAACCATCGACGAATAAAATAGCAATACCTAAGGAAACTTTGAAGTATTTATTGACAATTTGTGAAATGATTGCTGTGCCACCAGTTGAAGCATTGCCACGGAAAACCAAGCCTAGGCCAGCACCTGTAATAATACCGCCAAATAATGCTGCAAGAAAAATATTATGTGTTAAAACAGGCATCCCTGAAGTAATTCCTACAAAAAATGGATAAATAAGACTGCCATAAATGGTTTTGACACCGACCTCTTTCCCAAGAAGTAAGAAACAAAGCACTAAAAGAGGAATATTGATGGCGTAAAGAACAATGGCGGGACTAATCCCGAAAACATAATTAATAACAATACTAATGCCATTGGCTCCGCCTGCGACAAGTTTATTTGGCAATAAGACCGCATTGATTGAAATGGCCAAAATGAATGCACCAACTGTTACATAGGCGGTGTCTTTTAAACGTTGGGCTGTAAAAAATTTGTTCATAAAATACCTCCAATTATTTATTAGTTTAGTGAATGATGACATAAAAAAAGACAGAACATGAGAGACAAGCCTAATCGACTTATGTCCCACACTCTAAATCTTCAACTAATCAACTGAACACTTTTTCCTTATACTAACATGAAATACGACAAGAAAACATAGTGAACAAACAATTTTTTGGAAAAGCCCTCAATTTATTGAAGGCAAAAAAGTCAAAAAGCGGCCAGCCCAAATAGCTTCATGATGTTGGATAATTTGTGCCGCGGTTAAATGTCCATTATCCAAGGTGGAAGTGGTTTTCGGTGTCATCAAACACGTATAGCCTAAACCATGAGCCATCCGAATTGTAGTGTCTACACAAAACTCGGTTTGGACACCAGCGATTTCTAACGTTTGAATGTCTTGTTCCGTCAATAAATCATTTAAATTTGTTTGGTAAAAGGCATTCGCATGTGTTTTGCGGATGAAAAAATCTGTGGGCTGTGCATCCAGCTTTTCAAAAAGTTGCCAAGAGTCTGAGCCAAAAGGTAATTCGGTTTCTTCATGTTGAACAAAAATAATGGGCGCATGGTGTTGGCGGTAGACAGCAATACGCTGATTGACTTTATCCAATACTGCTGGCAGACGGTACAATTGCTGCGACGGACTTTCGATGCCTTTTTGAAAGTCAATTAAAAGTAATGCACGATTTTTCATGGGCAATCCCCACTTTCTATAAACTAGTTGTTTTCAGTATAACGGAAAAAGGCGCTCTCTAAAAGTGTCTCGAAAATTCTCAAGCGAACGTTCAAAAAAACAGCATATTTACTCATTTTCCTATATAATAGTAAGAGAAACAGATAGTTTGTAGAAAGAAAGGCGACAAGATGAATTATAGAGAATTAATGCAAAAGAAAAATGTTCGTCCTTACGTATTGATGGCTCGTTTTGGTTTAGAAAAAGAAAACCAACGTAGTACACGAGAAGGGCTTTTAGCGACAACTGATCATCCCACGGTTTTTGGTAACCGTTCTTATCATCCATATATTCAAACAGATTTTAGTGAAACACAATTAGAACTAATCACGCCTGTAGCAAATAGCGGCACAGAAATGCTTCGTTTTTTAGATGCCATTCACGATGTTGCTCGTCGTTCGATTCCAGAAGATGAAATGTTGTGGCCATTAAGTATGCCGCCACAATTACCAACAAAAGATGAAGAGATTAAAATTGCTAAATTAGATCAATATGATGCAGTGTTATATCGTCGTTATTTGGCAAAAGAGTATGGCAAACGAAAACAAATGGTCAGCGGAATTCATTTTAATTTTGAATATGACCAAGCCCTGATTCAGCAATTATATGATGAACAATCCGAAGTGACAGATTGCAAACAATTTAAAACGAAAGTGTACATGAAAGTTGCCCGTAACTTTTTACGTTATCGCTGGTTAATTACGTATCTTTTTGGGGCTTCACCAGTTAGTGAAGACGGCTACTTTAGAGTCTATGACGACCAACCGCAAGAACCCATTCGCAGTATTCGGAATAGTACGTATGGCTACAGAAATCATGACAATGTGAAAGTATCGTATGCCTCATTGGAACGCTATTTAGAAGATATTCATCGCATGGTGGAAAATGGTTTACTTTCTGAAGAAAAAGAATTTTATGCGCCTGTGCGCTTACGTGGCGGGAAACAAATGTCTGATCTGCCTAAAACAGGTATTCGCTATATCGAGTTGCGTAATTTAGACTTAAATCCTTTTTCACGTTTAGGCATTGTGGAAGATACCGTGGATTTCTTACATTATTTCATGTTGTATTTATTGTGGACAGATGAAAAAGAAGAAGCGGATGAATGGGTAAAAACTGGCGATATTTTTAATGAACAAGTGGCTCTTGGTCATCCTCATGAAACGATTAAGTTAATTGCAGAAGGCGATCGGATTTTTTCAGAAATGATTGATATGTTAGATGCTCTAGGCATTCGCAAAGGCAAAGAAGTTGTCGGTAAGTATTATCAACAACTGCGGAATCCACAAGACACCGTTTCTGGCAAAATGTGGACGATTATTCAAGAAAACTCCAACAGTGAACTGGGAAATATTTTTGGAAACCAATATCAAAGTATGGCCTTTGAACGCCCTTATCAATTAGCTGGTTTCCGTGAGATGGAATTATCCACACAAATTTTCTTATTTGATGCGATTCAAAAAGGTTTGGAAATCGAAATTTTAGATGAACAAGAACAATTTTTGAAACTGCAACATGGCGAGCACATTGAATACGTCAAAAATGCCAACATGACTAGCAAAGATAACTACGTGGTACCATTGATTATGGAAAACAAAACCGTGACAAAGAAAATTTTGTCTGCAGCAGGTTTCCATGTGCCTGGCGGTGAAGAATTTTCATCTTTTATTGAGGCACAAGAAGCACATTTACGCTACGCCAATAAAGCGTTTGTCGTGAAACCAAAATCAACGAATTACGGTTTAGGAATTACGATTTTTAAAGAAGGAGCTTCGTTGGAAGACTTTACGGAAGCGTTACGGATTGCTTTTAAAGAGGACACAGCGGTTTTAATTGAAGAATTTTTACCTGGAACAGAATATCGGTTCTTTGTGTTAGATAATGATGTAAAAGCCATCATGTTGCGCGTGCCAGCCAATGTTACCGGAGATGGCAAACACACTGTAGAAGAATTGGTGGCCGCTAAAAATAGTGATCCATTGCGGGGGACCAATCACCGTGCACCACTAGAGTTAATCCAGTTAAATGATTTAGAAAAACTAATGTTGAAAGAACAAGGTTTAACTATCTATTCTGTGCCAGAAAAAGAGCAAATCGTGTACTTGCGAGAAAATTCTAATGTTAGCACGGGCGGGGATTCGATTGATATGACCGATGTCATTGATGATAGTTATAAACAAATCGCCATTGAGGCCGTAGCTGCTTTAGGAGCCAAAATTTGTGGCATTGATTTAATCATTCCTGACAAAGACGTAAAAGGCACACGTGATAGCTTAACGTACGGGATTATCGAAGCAAACTTTAATCCAGCCATGCACATGCATGTGTATCCTTACGCTGGAAAAGGACGCCGTTTAACAATGGACGTTTTAAAACTTTTATACCCAGAAGTGGTTCAATAAAAAAAGAATACCGCCAAAAAATTCATAATAGATTTTTTGGCGGTATTCTTTATAAAAACGTTTTCTTGGTGAACCCAATAGGTTATACTAAAACTATTACCAATGAAAGTTGTATGACGGTGGCTCTGAGTTAGAGAGGCAGGTGATGCCTATGTGTATCCGATGCACTTTAACGAAAGGAGCATTTTTTTGTCAATCGAAGCGGCATTGGAATTGATGATTAGTTTTGCTCTGAGGCTAAGGCGAAAGCGTTTAGCTCCGAGAAATAAGAAGGAATTTCCGAAAATAGTTCTTCAATTTTTGGAGAATTTCGGCTTATTTCCGAAGGAGTTGCTTTTGTTCAGCTGATTAGCGTTTGTTGCACTACTGATTTTCGGTATCCTTGAAGCAACGAAAAACGATAAAAAATAACCGTTCATAAGCTTGACAGGCCGAACGGTTAAACAGTAATAAAAACTTAACTCCGTAAGCCACCAGTTCTTATAACTGGTGTTGGTATAAAGGAGAGGTATGTACCCGCATACCTCTCTTTTTCATCTTTATAATAGCATAATTCTATTATAAATGGAAGCGCTCATAACTTTCCTTGAGCTTTTTATGAGTGAAATAGTTTTTGCCAAAAGCCTTTTTTAGCTGTTGGCTCTTCTTTTGGCGTTTCTGTTGCTTGAGGATATTTTTCTGTAACGTCAATCACAGGTTCATCGACTGCGTGTTTTTCAGCTAACAGTAAGCCGAGAGAGTCAGGGTTGTTCTCCACAAAATTGTTAACAATCTTAAAGGTTGCGCCATGCTGATTTAATAATTTAATATAGGTACTTTGCAGGTCAGAAGAGATTTCGCCATTTAAAAGTACTGTAACTTCAGGATGCTTCGCTAATTCTTCTAATAAATGTTGTTGATTCTGTGCATCTTTCATTTCAGCGACGGTCATGGAGAGACGGCAGCGTTCACGAAATGTGCCCATGTATTTGTGTTGTTCTTCAGGATTAACGAGGGGCGTACCGTACATTCCTTTATCCAGACGTTGTTGTAAGTCATCATTCGCCATTCAGTAACACTCCTTTCCTAACATTTCCCTCCATTATAGCATATCTTAGATAAGTCGTTGGTCAGTCGGCTTGAGAAGAAGTTTTTAATAAAGGAAAAAAAGTGGTTGCATTTGTGATGGTTTTCTCATACACTGTAACTAAGAATGAGAATCATTCTCAATTAAATAAAAATGGAGTTTTCTCATGAAAAAGATTGGTTTGTTTGTTCTACTATTACTTTTCAGCTTATTGTCATTAGTGATAGGGGTGAAGGACATTGCACTTTCTCAGTTGTTTCAATTAGATGCGCAGCAACAATTTGTTTTATTTACCACCCGTGTTCCCCGCACGTTGAGTTTAATCATTGCTGGTAGTACGATGAGTATTTCTGGCTTGATTATGCAGCAACTCACACAAAATAAATTTGTCGCTCCTAGTGTCGCTGGAACAACCGATAGTGCAAGGTTGGGTATTTTAATTGCAATGTTATTTTTCCCAACAGCTCCGTTTCTCTATCGAACGGCAATTGCTTTTATTTTTGCGCTAAGCGGGACCTTATTATTCTTAGCGCTCATTCGATTATTACCAAGTAAGAATCAAGTGATGGTCCCTTTGGTGGGCGTGATGTTTGGTAACATTCTAGGTTCAATTGCCACATTTTTTGCCTATCAATACCAATTGGTTCAAAATATGTCTGCTTGGTTACAAGGAAATTTTTCCACAGTTATGAAAGGGAATTATGAATGGTTATTCTTAATGATTCCTTTGTGGTTTGTTATTTATTTATTTGCTTATCATTTCACTGTCGTTGGTATGGGTGAAGCATTTGCAAATAGTCTTGGCGTCCATTACCAGCGAATTCAGTTTTTAGGTTTGACGCTGGTTGCTTTAGCAAGTGCCATCGTTTTATTGATGGTGGGGAATATTCCGTTTTTAGGGGTTGTGATTCCTAATCTCGTGTCTTTACGTTATGGCGATCATATGAAAAATACCTTGTGGTTAACTGGGATTTGCGGGAGTTTGTTCTTGTTAATCTGTGATATTTTAGCACGAGTATTGATTGCCCCCTATGAAATTCCTGTCAGCGTGGTTGTCGGAACATTAGGGAGCATTTTGTTCATTTTATTATTACTAAGGGGGCGCAAACAATGAAACGGCCTTTAAAAAAATGGCTTTCATTACTTTTGCTTTTAGCTGCCGTAGTAATTGTGAGTCTTTGTTATTTAACTTATAACACGTATGGCAATTGGTCCTTTGCTTTGGCGTTACGAGGCAAAAAGTTATTGGCTTTTATTTTTGTCGGAATCGCTGCGGCTTTTTCAACTATTAGTTTTCAAACAGTCACGCAAAATCATTTCCTAACGCCAAATATTTTAGGGATGGATTCCTTGTACGTCTTTGTGCAGACGGTGTTATTTTTTCTTTTAGGAGGCGCACAAGCGTTAGGTCAAGTAAGTCTTGGGTCGTTTTTGATGAACGTCTTTTTAATGGTGTTTTTAAGTACTAGTTTATCGTATTTTCTATTACGCAAAAATCAATCCGATTTATTTTTATTATTGATGATTGGCATGATTTTAGGTACTTTTTTCAGTAGTATTAGTACGTTTTTACAAGTGATTATGGATCCTAACGAATACGATTTACTCCAAGGAAAGTTGTTTGCCAGTTTTGGTAACGTCAATAGTCAGTATCTCGTTTTCGTTGGTGTGGCGGTACTCATAATTTGTGGGATACTTTGGCGGGAAAGTTACCGTTTAGACGTTTTACATTTAGGGAACCATCAAGCCCAGAATTTGGGGATTGCTGTGAATCAGTTTCAATTAGTGTTGTTGTGTTTGATCAGTAGTCTGGTCGGCTTATCAACAGCATTAGTGGGACCGATTACATTTTTAGGTTTTATCGTGGCCAATATGAGTTATCAATTCATGAAAACCTATCGCCACCGAGAACTGTTTGTGGCAGGGAGTTTAATAGCAGTCTTTTTACTGGTGTTCGGCCAATTGATGGTTGAACAGGTCTTTCATTTGAATACCCCGCTCAGTGTCGTGATTCAATTTGTTGGGGGCGTTTATTTTATATGGAAAATTATTGCAGAAAGGAAGCAACGCACATGATCCAGATGAGTGATGTATCAAAAAAATATGGCGATAAATTTGTCGTTTCAGACATTGATTTACCTATTTCTGAAGGCAAATTAACGGCCTTTATTGGGCCAAATGGCGCTGGGAAAAGCACGCTGCTAGCCATGATGAGTCGCTTAATTCCCAAAGATACCGGGGAAATTTATCTGGACAAGCAAGAAGTAAAAACCTGGAAGCAATCGGCTTTTTCACAAAAAATTGCCCTTTTAAAACAAGCCAACGGTGTACAACTTAAATTAACTGTGCGAGAACTGGTCAATTTTGGCCGCTTTCCTTATTCCAAAGGTCGCTTAAAAAGCGCTGACCATGAAAAAGTAACAGAAGCACTGGAACAATTGGGCTTAACTGAAATGGCGGAAGAATACATTGATACCCTTTCTGGAGGGCAATTACAACGGGCGTATATTGCCATGATTTTAGCCCAAGATACCGATTATATTTTATTGGATGAGCCCTTAAATAACCTCGACATGAATTATGCGGTTCAAATGATGCAGATTCTTAAACGCTTAGTGGATGAACTAGGAAAAACAATTCTGATTGTTCTACATGATATTAATTTTGCCGCAAGCTATGCAGATGAAATTGTCGCCATGAAAGGCGGCAAGCTCTATACGCATGGCGCAACAGAGGAAGTTATTCAAACAAGTATTTTAAATGATCTTTATGAAATGAATATCCGGATTTGTGAAATTGAAGGAAAACGCTTTTGTCTTTATCACTAAATCGGGCAATTTAAAAATAACGTTTTTGGAGGAAAAGAATGAAAAAGAAATTTTTAGCAATGATGGCAGTTTCAATGATGGGACTGTTAATGTTAAGTGCTTGTCAAACAAATAAAAAAACAGCAGATTCTGCAACAACGGAAACAACAGCCAAAACGGAAGTTACAGTCAAAGACACCAATGGTCAATTAACCGTTCCCAAAAATCCTCAGAAAGTCGTTGTTTTTGATAATGGTTCCTTGGATACAATGGACGCACTAGGTGTCGGTGACCGCGTAGTAGGTGCGCCAACCAAAAATATCCCTGCGTATTTAGAAAAATACCAAAAAGTTGAATCAGCAGGCGGCATTAAAGAACCAGATTTAGAAAAAATCAATCAACTAAAACCAGACTTGATTATTATTTCTGGTCGTCAACAAGATTATCAAGAACAATTAAAAGCCATTGCGCCAACCATTTACTTAGCTGTAGATGCCAAAAATCCTTGGGCATCAACGAAACAAAATATCGAAACGTTAGGCACTATTTTTGATAAAGAAGAGGTAGCTAAAGAAAAAATAACTGGCTTAGAAAAAGAAATTGCTGACGTAAAAAAACAAGCAGAAGCTAGCGCGAATAATGCGCTTGTTGTGTTAGTTAACGAAGGACAACTTTCCGCTTACGGAAAAGGCTCTCGTTTCGGTTTAATTCATGATACATTTGGCTTCAAAGCAGCAGACGATAAGATTGAAGCTTCCACTCATGGGCAAAGTGTTTCTTACGAATATGTTTTAGAAAAAAATCCTGGGATTCTCTTTGTGGTAGATCGCACCAAAGCAATTGGTGGCGACGATTCAAAAGATAACGTCGCTGCAAACGAATTGATTCAAAAAACCGATGCTGGTAAAAATGATAAAGTCATTATGCTTCAACCAGATGTTTGGTATCTAAGCGGTGGTGGATTAGAATCAATGCATTTGATGATAGAAGATGTTAAAAAAGGATTAGAGTAAAAAAAAGCCTAGGACAAAAATCACTTTGGATTTTTTTCCTAGGCTTAAAAGCTGATAAACGGCGGGAACAAAAGCAACTCCTTCGGAAATAAGCTGAAATTCTCCAAAAATTAAAGAACAATTTTCGGAAATTTCTTCTTATTTCTCGGAGCTAAACACTTCTGTCCCGACCTTCTTGATGAAAAACAAAAAAGTTTTAAATTAAAAATGTGGTTGACGGCCTCGAAAATGTTTGCTAAACTATCCGTAAATCAGTATGATTGATGAAACAAATAAAAGAACAAAATGTGATGAGAAGGAAAGTACTTTTTAAAATAGCTTGCAGAGAGCCTCGTTTGGTGAGAAGAGGTAGTGACGTTAAAGGGGAAATGGCCTTTGAACAGGTTGGTTGAAGCCGTTTGCTTAAACCAATTCAGGTGCGCCTGTTATAGCGCTACAGTATGATTGTACTGGAAACGAGCGGATCTTTTTTAGCGAAGAGATCAACAAAGGTGGTACCGCGATTGCATAAGCATTCGTCCTTTTTAGGACGAATGCTTTTTTTATTTGTTTAAAAAATATGAGGGGGCAACAACATGAAATTGGGGAAAAAAGTAGTAGGTTTGATTGCAACAGGGTTTCTTTTAGCCGCATGTGGCGGAACCAAAGAAGCGGCAGAGAAAGTAGATTCGGGAAATTTAGCAGCTGAACAAAAAATCAGTATTAGTTCACCTGCACCAATCTCAACATTGGATACAACACAAACAACAGATAAAAATACCTTTACAATGGCACAACATTTATTTGAAGGCCTTTATCGGTTTGATGATGATAGTGCCACGGTGCCAGCTCTAGCTAAAGATGTCAAGATTAGTGACGATGGGCGCAAGTACCACTTTACCTTGCGGGAGGGGATTAAGTGGAGCAACGGCGAGCCAATCACGGCCCAAGATTTTGTTTATTCTTGGAAAAAACTGGTGACACCAGCGACGATTGGACCGAATGCCTATTTACTAGACAGTGTTAAAAATAGTTTTGAAATACGCAACGGTGAAAAGTCAGTCGATGAATTAGGGATTTCAGCCCCTAATGACAAAGAATTCATTGTTGAATTAAAACAGGCCCAACCTTCCTTCTTAGCAGTCGTTTCGATTGCTTGGTTAGCGCCACAAAATCAAAAATTTGTCGAAGCGCAAGGCAAAGATTACGCCTTGGATAGTGAACATTTACTTTATAGCGGGCCATTTACGCTAGCCAATTGGGATGCGACTTCAGATACTTGGACATTGAAAAAAAATCCAGAATACTATGATGCGGATCAAGTGAAACTGGAAGAAGTTGCGGTTAGTACAATCAAAGAAGATAATACTGGGATTAACTTATATCAAGCGAATGAACTAGACTTAGTTCGCATTAACGGACAATATGTTCAACAATATCAAGAGGATCCAGGCTATGTCAGTCATCCAGATGTGGCCAACTACTTCTTAGATTTCAACAAAAAAGAAGGAACGCCATTAGCGAATGTTCATTTACGAAAAGCGATTGGCCAAGCAATTGATAAAGAAGCCTTAACACAAAGTGTCTTAAACGATGGGTCAAAACCCCTCAACGGATTGATTCCAAGTAAACTTTATGCGAATCCAGAAACAGATGAAGATTTCCGAGCTTACAGTGGCGAATATTTGAAAAATGACGTCAAAAAAGCCCAAGCAGAATGGACGAAAGCCCAAGCGGATGTCGGTAAAAAAGTGAAACTTTCATTGCTGGCGGCAGACACAGATCAAGGAAAACGAATTGCTGAATATGTTCAAAGTCAGTTGCAAGAAAATCTGCCAGGTTTAGAAATTACCATTTCAGCGCAACCAAGTAATAATGTGAACCAATCGCGACGTGAAAAAAATTATGAGTTGTCTCTTTCAGGTTGGATTGCCGGCAGTAGTGAATTAGACTCTTACTTTAACTTATATGCAGGAGAATCAAGTTACAATTATGGCAATTATCATAATGCCAAATACGACCAACTGGTAGAAGATGCGCGAACAATTAATGCCAATAATCCAGAGAAACAGTTTGCAGAATACAAAGAAGCGGAAGACATCTTGTTGAACCAAGATGCTGCCCAAGTACCGCTGTATCAAAGTGCCTCAAATTATCTAATCAATCCTAAATTGAAAGGCATTAGTTATCACTTGTATGGGGATTATTTCCACTTGCGCAATGCCTATTTAACAGAATGATTCAGGAAGAAGGAGTAAAAAATGGAAAAATTAGTCGAACGATTTTTAACTTACGTGAAAGTTAACACCCGTTCAGATGCCAACAGTCAAACCACACCGACGACGGTCGGTCAAGTGGTTTTAGCCAAAATGATTGAAACAGAACTTCATGAATTAGGTTTGGCCGATGTGCATTATAACGAACAAAACGGTTTTTTAACGGCACGGTTGCCGGGTAACCAACCTGCAGCGAAGAGCATCGGCTTGATTGCACATCTGGATACGGCGGATTTTTCAGCAGAAAATATCCGTCCCCAAGTCATCACTAATTATGATGGCCAAGATGTCCTCTTGAATCAAGAACAAGGCATCGTTTTATCGGTTGCTGAATTTCCCAATTTAAAAGAGTATCAAGGGGAAACGTTGATTACTACAGACGGAACCACACTTTTAGGAGCAGATGACAAAGCGGGAATTGTCGAGATTTTAGCTGCTGTTGAGTATTTTTTGACACATCCAGAAGTAGCGCGGGGGGATGTTTGGCTCGCCTTCGGTCCAGATGAAGAAATTGGACGCGGGGCCGATCAATTTGATGCACCGAACTTCCCAGTCGCTTTTGCGTATACGATCGACAGTGGCCGTGTGGGGCATTTCGAGTATGAAACGTTTAACGCTGCTCAAGCTGTGATAACAATTGAGGGAACCAGTGTCCATCCGGGAACGGCCTATGGTTCGTTAGTAAATGCCATTAAATTAGGCGAACAACTTGATCAATCACTACCGCAAAAGGAAGTGCCAGAACAAACACGTGGAAATGAAGGATTTTATTTACTCAATAAATTTACAGGAAGTATTGAAAAAGCAGAACTTGTCTATATCATTCGGGATCATGATCGAGAAAACTTTCAAGCGAGAAAGCAATTTTTGGAAAAACAAGTCCAACGTTTAAATGCGCTGGCGGATAAACCCAGACTAACAATTACTTTCCAAGACCAATACTATAATATGAAGGAAATCATCGAAAAAGATTGGACGCCTGTAGAATTGGCCGTCCAAGCAATGGAAAGTTGTGACATTGAACCAATCATCACACAATTTCGTGGCGGGACAGATGGTTCTAAGATTTCTTTCATGGGCATTCCCACGCCTAATCTATTTACAGGTGGCGAGAATTTTCACGGGCAATATGAATTCATTACCGTTGAATCAATGGCCAAAGCTGTTCAGACGATCATTGCCATCATTCGCTTAAACGCTAATTAAAGAAACACGCAAGGGAAATGCCGATTTTCCTTGCGTGTTTCGCTGTTTTTCGGTAAAGTATGTAGAAAAGTAGGGAGTTTTGCTCATGAATTATCCATTGATTTTTGCAGAAAACCAACGAATTGAAACCGAACGCTTGATTTTAAGACCTGTCACATTAGCCGATGCAGAAGATATGTACGAATATGCTTCAGATGAGGAAACGGTCCGCTATGTGTTTTTGAAAAACCAAACAATCGCTGAAACACGACAAAACATTGCTAAATATTTTATGGGAGAACCTTTAGGAAAATATGGGATTGAAGTGAAAGAAACGGGCAAAATGATTGGCACGATTGATTTGCGGGTCAATGAAACCAATAATATTGGAGAATTAGGCTATGTCTTGAACCGTGCCTTTTGGGGCAAAGGCTACATGCCTGAAGCCGCGACGGCGTTAGTTGAACTGGGTTTTGCAAAAATGAAACTCATGAGAATCTTTGCTTTACATGATCAAGACAATCCAGCTTCTGGTCGTGTCATGGAGAAAATTGGTTTTACCTACGAAGGAACACTGCCCAATGCTCGAATTAGTAAAGGGAAAATTGTCACAGATGTTTATCGTGGGATGACACTGGAAACATGGCAAAATCGACAAAAATAGAAGCGGAAGACAAGTTAAGAGAGGAATTAGAGAAATGTTGATGTTTACAGAAAAAGAATTCGCAGCCTTTGAAGTTGCTGGATTAGATGAACGAATGGCGGTTATCCGTGCGCAAATTCAACCTATTTTTCAAGAATTAGATACGTATTTTGCCGAACAACTAGCGCCTGAACTAGGAACGGAGTTGTTTGTCCATATTGCGCAACATCGCCGTCGCACCGTGTATCCACCAGAAAATACTTGGTCAGCACTTAGTCCGAATAAGCGCGGGTATAAAATGCAGCCGCATTTTCAATTAGGCATTTGGGGCGACTATGTGTTTATGTGGTTGTCATTCATTGATAATCCTAAAAATGAAAAGCAGATTGCGCAAGCCTTTTTAGAGAATCAGCAATTATTCCAAGCATTACCAGAAGATACGTATGTTTCCTTGGATCACACGGTTCCTCAAATTACTCCGCTGCCAGAAACGGATTTAGAAAAAGCCTTAACTCGTTTTAGAGATGTAAAAAAAGGTGAGTTTGAAATTGGGCGCATCATTCCCAAAGATAGTGCCTTGTGGCAAAACCCTGAAAAAGCACGCGCTTATATGTTGTCAACCTATCAACAACTCCTGCCATTGTATCAATTAGCTGTTGCCCAATAAGAGAAACAGACAGTTATTTTGTGTTTTAGTGTTATTTTATCGAATTATCTAATCGTCAAAAATGAGAAAAGCTCACAATGTTAGTTTTAAACACTAACATTGTGAGCTTTTCTTTAGTTTAGGTGATGGAAATTTAAGAAATTAAAGATGATTTTTTTGAAAAAGGGGATAGTCTTTACTGTTTTCCCTTGTTTCCTTTAAATAACGTAGCTTAAAAGACACGATATATAAGGAACTTGTTGAAATAAGGGGTATCAACTGGAAAAAACTGTTGTTTTGAAGAGCCTTTTCTTTGCTATCATAGTGGTATATAAAAGGTTGTGAGAGATACTTAAATTCAAAAGGAGGTTTTTCAATGAAAAAAAAGCGTTATTTAATGATTGTGTGTCTACTATCTTCTCCTAGTTTTTTTATAAATGTTGAAGCGTCTGATGGTGGTTCTAGTTCGGTGGGGATTGAATTTTACCAAAATCCGAGAACACCCGCTCCTAAAGATCCCCCACCGAAAACAGATGCGCCAGCTGCTGATCCCAAGGAACCAGCTGGTCCTCTGCAAGGAGATCAACGAAGTGGTGGTTCGACACAGACCACCACAACTGGCTCAACGCTCCCTCGTACAGGGAGCAAGAGTCAGGCAAATTTGAGCATTCTCGGCTTAGTCTTAATTGGCTTGGCGGGAATCGTACATAGAAAGAAGGGACGACATGAAGCAAACTAAGTGGCAACGATTAGCAACCATTGGCTTGTGTAGTTCTTTAGTAATTAACGCCTTTTCTGGTGTGACGGCAGTTGCGGAAACCGTGACGATTGAAAGTAGTCCAACCGCCGAAAGTAGTGCCAAGGAAGAGACGCAAGCCAGTAGCGTGAAGGAAGAAACAACGAAAGCCAGTACGGAAAATAGTCAAGTAACGACTGACACGAGTCAGGAAGAAGAAACGAAAGAAGCGGAACAAAAAGAAAAAACGGAAATCGTTCAAGAAGAAAATATACTTGAACCATCCAGTGTTCAAGCGAAAATTATGCCTAGGGCATTTGTCTGGGCAGCTACAGGGGCAACGAATAAAACTACGGTTCGTCTCAATGATGTAGTTGATTATCGGTTGAAATTTGAAAATATTACAACAGATGACACAAATTCAGATATTGTTGGTCCGATTCGAATTGAATCAAAATTGGCAGCAGGAATGACTAGACCCACTTCAGTTATTATTAAAGTTGGCCCCGAGGAACAAAATGTAGTTCTAGGGGAAGGCTCTCATAATGCCAATAGTGGTGGCGAATATTTTGTTTGGACAGAGTCCACTAGGACGGTCACTGCATTTATTAATCGTCTACACGGGAGAACTTCTGGAAATACTGGGTATATCAAAACGTTGTATTTTCAGACAAGAATTACTTCTGGTATACACAATGAAAAAAAATATATCGATTCCACGATTCGATTTAATGGTTTTGGTGCAGTCAATAGACGAAATGAAATGACATATGTGGATAAATTTGCTGGTAACTTAGGTTTAAAAGGGAGTTTAAAATTTTACGATGAGGATGGACAGTCTAGTAAGGAACAAATGAGCCTTTCCATGAATCCAGTACTATTTAAATCAACCAACTCTAAAGTTGAAGGAACACTGTTAAGATATCCTTTAACTATGACAAACGCTGGCAATGGACTTTATAGTTTTAATACAGGACTAAAAACTGTAGGCACTAGTAATGGGGGTTCGTGGCTTTTCTTTAGTAACGACATTGCGATTAATTTTGCTACAGCTACCACCAATAGAATTGATAAAATTGTGTTAACGCCGCCTAAAACAACATTTCCAGATAGCCGAACAGGTGTGATGACTTCCAGAGCATATACATCAACAACTTATACGAGAAGCAACTATGATATTTCAGCATATAACTTTACTAAAGCGACTGGTAAGACGTGGCGCATAACTAATCTTAATCCTCATAGCGGAGTAAGTACTAATATTATGTTTAGTGACAATCTTGTGGGAACAACAGGACAATTTAATGCAGGAAATAATAGTGCAACGATTACCTACTATATTTATTACAAAAAACTTTATGAGAATTTTGTTAATAGTAGTGGACAAAAAATCGCACCACCCCCGGGATTCACTCAGGGTAAGAAAACAGTTATAAATAGTGAAGCGTACACTTTCAAACAAGCAGGCACCTTACCAGACACCTACACAACAGGTGGTAAAACCTACAAGTTCAAAGGTTGGTACAAAGGTAAAACAAAGCCAAGTACCTTGACAACTACCAAAGCACCAAGCTATGCGGTGACGTATGATGGGAATGATGACTTGAATGTGGTGTATGAGGAAGTAGTCACCAAAACCTATACATTACCTAGCAAAGAAATTACTTTTGGCTATGTAGACGAAAAAGGTAATTTAATCAATCCTGCTAATTTCACATTGAAAGCAACGATGTCTGAAACAACGAAAAGTGGTACAACAACACCTTTTTCAACGATTACAGGAACCAATGTAACGACAACGAATCTTAAAAAATTAACGATTCCACAAAAAGTCTATACCTTACCAGAGTCTGTGGAAGGTACCACATATGGTACACGAAGTGTTACACATGAAATTCCGAAATACTATCGCACCATTTCAATCTCACCAACGGCAACTTATACAGGGGATAAAACGAAATATCCACTTGCGAATGAGGTCAGAAAAGATATTGTAAATCCAAGTACGGTTGTTAGTTCAAGTCCTGGTACAAATGCATATGAATTAGGTAAAACCAGTAATACATCATATAACACCAAACAATATTATTGGAACTGGGATACGACTGAGACACTTTATGCAATGGGTGTTTACTCTGGTAACGTAGGAGCGACTTACAATTTAGCTACCCCAGATAAAACTGTTTATTATTATTTAGAAAACCGCCGTGTTACCGAAAACTTCGTAGCCACAAGCGGTGCCAAAATCACACCGCCCACAGGTTTCACCCAAGGAAAACAAACGGTGATCACAAGTGATGATTATACGTTCAAACAAGCAGGTACCTTGCCAGATACCTACAAAGTCGGCACAAAAACCTACAAGTTCAAAGGCTGGTACAAAGGTAAAACCAAACCAGCGACTTTAAAAACAACGAAGACACCAAGTTATGCGGTGACGTATGATGATAATGATGATTTAAATGTGGTGTATGAGGAAATGATTCCCAAAGATACGTGGGTTTATCCAGGTTTCCATGCAGATTTTGTCGATGAAAAAGGACAAGCTTTCAATGAACCGTTAACGTTTTCTGGAAACTACACACAGACACTAAGAAAAGCGGTAGACCAGACATATGTGACAACGGGCGCCATGAATCCACTGGTAAGTATTAAAAATACGAATGAAGCCAATGTCTATACTATTACGACCCAATCAAGAGTTAATATTCCAGCAAACTTTGATGAAGTTCCTAGCGATATTTATGATATTCGTAGTTATGCAATCAACGACTGGAATATTACAACGGAACTAAAATATGTGGACAAAATTGAAACAATGAATACCACATTACCTGTTTCTGTGTATCCAGTGGGCTTTGTCGGGACTGATCCAGTGTTTAACAATAGTGGTCCGGGCCAATTAAATGAGATAGATAAATCCTTTAAAAAAGGGATAGATAATAAATTTTCAATAAAAGCAACATTTGGTGTCGGTAGCTCAGTAAACACTGTTCCAAGATTATTACTTGTAGCTCGTGCGACAGGAAATCCAGAGAATAAGATCGTTTTACATGGTTTTGATGGGACACAAGACTTCAAACAAACCATGAACTATAAAGTCACACGGAAACAAGTCACCGAAAACTTTGTCGATGCCAACGGTGCCAAAATCACTGCACCAACAGGCTTCACCCAAGGCAACCAAGTACCAATGAACAGTAACACCTTCAAGTACACAGCGGCACAAGCTTTACCAACGACGTATACTGCAGGTGGCAAGACCTATACGTTCCAAGGGTGGTATAAAGGGAAAACCAAGCCAAGTACGTTGAACAAAACAACAACACCAACGTTCAATGCGACTTTTGATGGCAATGATGATATGACCGCCATGTATAAGGAAGAAATACCGATGGCTAGTGTCACATTAACTCGACCAAAAGAAGTGATCGATACGAATACCAATGTAATTTGGACAACAACGATCACGAATACCAGCAAAGCACCCTTACAAAATCTCACCTTGAAAAAAGGTCCCAATTGGTCAGCTGGTCTGACAATCCCGTCCTTTATGGAAGTGACACCAGAAGGAGGAACGACAAAATCAATCCCAGTAACTAATACACTTTGGACAGAGGGGGTTCCTGTACCGAATGCCGTTCCTGTTGGCAAAAAAGTTTCAATTGCGTTCACAACTCGCGCAACAGGGAGACCAAACACTGTTTTGAAAGCAGAAGTTGTAGTGTTTGGTGGTATTAAAGACAGTACAGTGGACAACTTCGTGAGAATTCGTCCAAATGATCAAGAAGTAGTTACACCAACGACCGAAGGCTTCATCAGTGTGCCAACCTTCGACTTCGGCCAAGTGGGCGTTGCAGGAAGTAAGCAACAACACAGCTTGAAACAAGCCGCGGATTACTACGGTAATGGTACACGGAATCCGTATGTCCGAATTAAGAAGACTCAACCAAATTGGAGCTTAACGGCGCAACTGTCGCAACCGAAATCAGCGACAGACAGCTTGCCTACAGCGACCCGCTTATTATTAGGGGCGGCACCTGTCTCTAGCTTCACCAATTACAATCAACCAACCGAGTTGAAAAATGCGGTCGGTACCACGAGTGCCATTAGCTTAACAGCCAACAACACGGCGACGAGTATTATTGCCAACAAGCAATTCACAGGTAGTAATGTTTACCAGTTGGACTTCACCTTCAATAATGTCAAACTTGAAGTGCCAGCCAATCAAGGTATTAAAGGGCAACAATACAAGGCCGCGGTTACGTGGAATCTTGTGACTGGACCTTAACAAGAATACGTGAATAAAAGCTAAACCGCCCTCAAAAAGTCTAACTTTTTGAGGGCGGTTTATTATTTTTATGGAAAGCCAATTTTATCTAACGGATAATAACGAAAAGTCAAAACACCTTCCACACTCTCTTGTTTAACAAAGCCAAAGTAACGACTGTCATCTGAGCGCGGGCGATTATCCCCCAAGACAAAATACATGCCTTCTGGAACGGTCAGGGATTGGGTGGCTTCTAAGGTCTCTAAGGTAAAATCTTGGGTATAATTTTCATTTTTAGAGACATTTCGTTTAGCACTTGCTAAGTAATCTTCACTGAGTGATACACCATTAATATAGAGGGTATCATCGCGATACTCGACTGTTTCGCCAGGTAAACCAATTAAACGTTTGGCTACTCGTTGGCCGTTGCGCGGGCTAGGAAAAGCGATAATATCAAAGCGTTGTGGCTTTTTAATCGAGGTCACCCATAAACGGTCGTTGTTATGAAGTGTTGGTTCCATTGAAGAGCCATTCACCGCAGCAGGGGAGAACACATAGTGTCGAATCAGCAAGACAGCGCCGACTAGCAAAACCAACTGAACCAATCGTTTTAATAATGAGGACATGGACTTCACTCCTTTGTCCTTTTAGTGTACTACAGACAAGGAAAAGAAAAAAGTTTTCCCCTTAAGAAAGGTGTGCTAAAAAACGTTTCATAAAGCGTTGGCGAATTAAAATAACAACATAAGCAGCTGCGACAGCCTTGATGATACCAGGAATAATAAACGGAGCAAACCCGCCCGCGAAAGCATTTGGCCACGGTAGATTTGCGGAATATTTCAACCAAATCATACCGAAAACTAAGGTAACTAAGGCGCCGGCAATATTTGCGATAATGGCCCAAGTATAGTTAAAGGTTGTTTTTTCTAAAATATAACCAGTTAATAAGCCGTTAAAGATAAAGCCGATTAAATAGCCGCCAGTTGGTCCAAAGAGTACACCGAACCCGCTAGACATCCCAGCGTAAACGGGTAAACCAATTAATCCTAATAAGAAGTAAATTAAAATAGCGTAGGTCCCTGTTCGTTTGCCCAAAACGGTAGCGGTTAAGCCGATGGCGAACGTTTGTCCAGTCAAGGGGACAATCCCCAATGGAATTGTAAATTGTGAAAGTACAGCAATAATCACAGCGAATTCTGCTGCTAAAATTAAAGAGCGTAACGATGCTTTATTCATAAGAAGCCTCACTTTCTATTGTTAACCAATTATTTTTGTTTGGTTAACAATAGTTTAGCGGAAGTAAACAATTTTGTAAAGAGGGCAAAGAAAAAAACCTTGCCAAGAAAGGCAAGGTTTTGAAAGAAGGTAAGAACCGAAGTTCGACCTTTTGAAATCTTAAAGTTTTTGGTTGTAGTATTCAACGACAAGTGCTTCGTCGATTTCTGGGTAAAGTTCATCACGTTCTGGTAAACGAGTGAAGCTACCTTCTAATTTTTCAGTGTCAAAGCTTACGAATGCTGGACGTCCAACAGTTGCTTCAACCGCTTCTTTAATTGTTGAGATGTTTTGAGATTTTTCACGAACACCGATCACTTGACCAACTTCAACGTGGTATGATGGAATATCAACACGTTTGCCGTCTACAGTGATGTGGCCATGGTTAACTAATTGACGTGCTTGACGACGAGTAGTTGCAAGACCTAAACGGTAAACAACGTTATCTAAGCGTTGTTCTAGTAAAACCATGAAGTTAACACCGTGTTTACCTTCTTTGATTTTGCTTGCTTTAATGAACAACGTACGGAATTGACGTTCGTTCATGCCATACATATGACGTAATTTTTGTTTTTCAGTTAATTGCATTCCGTATTCAGAAACTTTACCACGGCTGTTAGGTCCGTGTTGTCCTGGTTTGTAAGGGCGACGAGCTAGTTCTTTACCAGTACCTGATAAAGAGATACCTAGACGACGAGATACTTTCCATGATGGTCCAGTATAACGAGACATTAAAAATTCCTCCAATAAATAAATGTTTTTTTGGAGTAAAATAATTAGATGAAAAATTCATATTCGTTCAGTTCATTCTTCAACCTTCGCCTTTGCAGCCGCGGTTACGCAGTTGAACCAAGTTTGGCAATGAACTGTTGACGAGTTATTATTCTTCTGCTGCAATTATTTTACACAAAATCTAGTATACTTAATAGGATAGGAAACGTCAAGGTTTTAAAGTGAAATATGAAAAAAAGGTAGACAAAAACACTTTTCCTCATTAGAATAAGGGGAGATGTTTTGAAAATATAAGTTGAAAACGGAATGAAAGGGAGTTTACAATGAAGTCTGGTTCACCATTGTTTGAACAAATTGATAAATCCATCGACAAGAAAGTGAATTTATTCTCAAACAGCTTTTCCCGCTACGCTGTTCGTGCAATGCTTGCTTGTCTATTTTTAACGTTGGGAACAGCCGTTGCTTTTGCAATCGCAATTAAAGGAGAAGGAATTTCTCATGGTTTAGGGAAAATGCTTTACGCCTTCATGTTCAGTTGGTCACTTGTGATGATTTTATATATGAATGCCGAACTTGGTACCTCGAATATGTTGTACATGACTGTTGGCGTCTATCGTAAAAAAGTCAACTTTTCCTTAGCTGCAAAAATTTTATTTACCTGTATCTTATTCAATTTAATTGGTGGTGTCTTATTTGGTTTCTTGGTATCACTTACGGTGCCGTTCCAAGATTTACCAAAAGATAGTTTCTTCTTTACGTCGATTGCTGGAAAATTAGAAAAAACCACCCTGCAAATTTTAGTTGAAGCTATGTTCGCCAATATTGTGGTTAATACAGCCGTATTAGTGAGTATGCGAATGAAAGATGACGCCGGCAAAGTCGCGGCCATTATTTTCATTATCTTTATCTTTGCTTTCCTTGGTTTTGAACACGTGATTGCCAACTTCCCAGCCTTCAGTTTAGCTTACTTTGCTTCAAACGGCGCAATTGAAGCTTTCACAGCTGGTAATGTTATTCATAATCTTTTCTGGGCCTTTATCGGTAACTTTATCGGTGGTGGCTTAATTATGGGTCTCGGCTATGCTTGGTTAGATAAAGACAACAAAAACTTAACGTATTTTGATTAATTGACCAACCAACTATACTAAAACATGGTACACTGTTTTAGTATAGTTTTTTTATTATGAGGAGCGAAGGAATGGACACACTTCAATTTCAGAAGAACCCAGAAACAGCAGCAAAAATGTCTGCTTATATGAAACACCAATTTGTTTTTGCAGGCATCCCCGCCCCAGAACGTCAAGCGTTAAGTAAACAACTTTTAAAAGAAAGTCATACGTGGCCAAAGGAAAAATTATGCCAAGAGATTGAGGCTTACTATCAAAAAACAGAACGAGAATATCAGTATGTCGCTATTGATTTAGCCCTTCAAAATGTTCGGAGATTTTCATTAGAAGAGGTCGTAGCGTTTAAAGCCTATGTTCCACAAAAAGCGTGGTGGGATAGTGTGGATGCTTGGCGAAAATTTTTTGGGTCGTGGGTGGCGTTGCATCTGACTGAATTGCCAACGATTTTTGCCCTTTTTTATGGCGCTGAAAATTTCTGGAATCGGCGTGTTGCGCTGAATTTACAGTTGATGTTGAAAGAAAAGACCAATCAGGACCTGTTGAAAAAGGCGATTATTTATGATAGAACTACAGAGGAGTTCTTCATTCAAAAAGCGATTGGCTGGTCCTTACGCCAATATAGTAAAACGAATCCGCAATGGGTCGAGGAATTGATGAATGAATTAGTGTTGAGTCCTTTAGCACAACGAGAAGGCAGTAAATATTTAGCGAAAGCGAGCGAATAAGGAGAAATGATGGAAAGAAAACTTTTTGCATTTGATATTGATGGGACGTTGTTAAATTCGGAGAAGAAAGCATTGGATAGCACGAGAGAAGCGCTAGCAAAATTGCGGGAGCAAGGACACTTAGTTACGCTGGCAACTGGCAGAAGTCGTTATATGGCGCAAGAGGTGATTTGGGATTTAGATTTTACCAATTACGTATTATGTAATGGCGCCGCGGCTTTTGTGGATCATGAGCAATATTATCAAAATTTATTGCATGCTGAAGCGTTGGAACGTTTGGCACAAGACAGTGATCAACGCGGCTTAGGATTTGCTTGTGTGGGCTTAGATGATATTAAGAAGAGCAACCAGCACCGTGCTGAAAAAGTGGAAATTGCGATGAACTCTTTTCATTTTCATTCACCTGCTTATGATGAACACTTTTATCGTCAAAATGATATTTACCAAGCGCTAGCTTTTTATGACGCAGAAGATCAGTGTACGTTTGAAGAAGAATACCCAGAATTTCGCTTTATTCGCTGGCATCAACATAGCGTAGATGTTGTGCCTAAAGATGGCTCAAAATCAGCTACGTTAACGTATTTAGCTAAACGTGTGGGCATTGATGCAAAAAATATCATTGCCTTTGGGGACGGCGAAAATGATCGAGAAATGCTAAGCCATGCAGGAATTGGCGTTGCAATGGGCAATGCGAGTCCTTCCATTCAAAAAGTGGCTACGATGGTCACAGATACAAATGATAATGATGGCATTTGGAAAGCCTTAAAAGAAATGAAGGCCATTTGAGGTCGGGACAGAAGTGTTTAACTCCGAGAAATAAGAAGGAATTTCCGAAAATTGTTCTTTAATTTTTGGAGAATTTCGGCTTATTTCCGAAGGAGTTGCTTCTGTTCCCGCCGTTTATTAGTTTTTGAGCGTGGAGCAAAAATCCAAAGTGATTTTTGTCCCACGCTCCTTTATTCGATGACTAAAACGCCCTCTTTTAAAGCAAATGGATTTTCTTTGTTAATATGATCGTAGAACATGATGCCATTAATATGATCAATTTCATGTTGAACCACAATCGCTTCGTAGTTTTTTAAACGAACTTTGTGTTTTTCGCCAGCCATGTCAAAATAACTGACGGTAATTTTGTTATGGCGAACGACATACCCAGGCACATCTCGATCGACAGATAAACAGCCTTCCCCTTCACCTAAACATACATCTTGCACAGAATGGCTCAAAATTTTAGGGTTGTACATTACCGTACTTAATGAAGGCGTTTCGTTTTCTGGGTCGTTACTAGGAACATGGACAGCAATAATTCGTTTAGAAATATCTAATTGTGGTGCAGCTAAACCAACGCCACCACGTAATTGTAATTCTTCGGCTTTGACTGGATCTTGACTATTTTTTAAGAAAGTCAACATGTCTTCGCCTAATTGTCGGTCTTCCTCAGTGATAGGGACAGGCACTTCTTCTGCCACAGCACGAAGTGTGGGATTCCCTTCACGAATAATATCTTTCATTGTAATCATTCAATGGTTCCTCCTTTGAAACATAAAAAAATTCTTCTTTTATTTATTCATGCGCTGAAATAATCAGTTGTTTACCACCATTTAGTGTATCACAAAATCACCAAAAAAGGGGCTAGATTGTTTAAAAAAACTATCGAATAATAGAGATTAAGCTTGCATTTTAGCGGTGTTTCCTGTAAAGTAAGCTTGTGTGGAAACACACCATCTATCACTTGGTTTAGCGAGTCACCAACGCTTCACTCAGTGATCAGACGAATAATAGAGAAAGAGGTGGAACAAATGGCAATTTCACAAGAAAGAAAAAACGAAATCATTAAAGAATACGCACGTCATGAAGGAGATACTGGTTCTCCAGAAGTACAAATTGCTGTCTTAACTGAAGACATTAACCAATTGAACGAACATGCGCGTACACACAAAAAAGATCACCATTCTTACCGTGGTTTAATGAAAAAAATCGGTCACCGTCGTAACTTGTTAGCTTACTTACGTAAAACTGACATCCAACGTTACCGCGAATTGATCCAACGTTTAGGATTACGTCGTTAATCATTACGTATAAAGCGAGGTTCAATCAGAATCTCGCTTTTTATCTTATTGTCACTATTGAAGGTCCTCTTTGGAAAGTTTTTAGGAACTACTAACCAAATGAAAGAGCAGCAACGACTTGTTACTTTTTCATTTGTTTAGTAGCCGTCTGACTTTTCCAAAGAGCAAGAGTAAAGGAGAAGAATTATGACAGAAAAACAAGTCTTTAAAACAACTTGGGGCGGCCGCCCACTAGAAGTAGAAATCGGCCAATTAGCCAAACAAGCCAATGGAGCTGTCTTAGTACGTTACGGCGATACGGTCGTTTTAAGTGCTGCTGTTGCCTCTAAAGAAGCAAAAGATGTAGACTTTTTCCCATTAACTGTAAACTATGAAGAAAAAATGTATGCGGTAGGAAAAATTCCTGGCGGCTTCATTAAACGTGAAGGTCGTCCAAGTGAACGTGCGACATTAACCGCTCGTTTAATCGACCGTCCTATTCGTCCAATGTTCTCAGAAGGCTTCCGTAACGAAGTCCAAATTACGAACATCGTTATGAGTGTGGAGCAAGACTGTACACCAGAAATGGCTGCAATGTTTGGGTCTTCCTTAGCGTTAGCAATTTCAGATATTCCGTTTGACGGACCAATTGCTGGCGTTGACGTTGGTCGTATTAATGGCGAATATGTCTTAAACCCAACGGTAGAACAAGCAGAACAAACAGATATTGAATTAACTGTTGCTGGAACAAAAGAAGCCATCAACATGGTTGAAAGTGGTGCCAAAGAAGTATCAGAAGAAGATATGTTAGGTGCCTTACTTTTCGGTTTTGATGCCATCAAAGAACTAGTGGCGTTCCAAGAAGAAATCGTTGCCGCTGTAGGTAAACCAAAAATGGACGTGGACTTATTACAAGTGGACGCTGATCTTAAAAAAGAAATTTTTGATGCGTACTACAATACAATGAAAACAGCCGTAATGACGGAAGAAAAATTAGCACGTGAAGTTGAAATTGACAAAGTAAAAGATACAGTCAAAGAAGTTTACGCTGAAAAATTTGCGGAACACGAAGAAGAAGCACAATTACTAAAAGAAGTGAAACAAATTGCGGAAGATCTTGAAAAAGATGTTGTACGTGAGTTAATCACGATCGATAAGATTCGCCCGGATGGCCGTAAATTAGACGAAATTCGTCATTTATCATCAGAAGTAAGTATTTTACCACGTGTGCATGGTTCTGGCTTATTTACTCGGGGTCAAACACAAGCTTTATCCGTTTGTACATTAGCGCCTTTAGGGGAACATCAAATTATCGATGGGTTGGGTGTCCAAGATAGCAAACGTTTCATCCATCATTATAACTTCCCACAATTCTCTGTTGGTTCAACAGGACGCGCGGGCTCACCAGGTCGTCGTGAAATCGGTCACGGTGCGTTAGGTGAACGTGCCTTAGCACAAATTATTCCATCAGAAGAAGACTTCCCTTACACAATCCGCTTAGTAGCAGAAGTGTTAGAATCAAATGGTTCTTCTTCACAAGCAAGTATTTGCGCGGGAACATTAGCATTAATGGATGCGGGTGTGCCAATTAAAGCGCCAGTTGCAGGTATTGCAATGGGTCTTGTTAGTGATGGTGAAAACTATACAATCTTAACAGATATTCAAGGTTTAGAAGACCACCTTGGCGATATGGACTTTAAAGTAGCGGGAACGAAAGACGGAATCACTGCTTTACAAATGGACATCAAAATCCAAGGAATTACAGAACAAATTTTAACGGAAGCATTAGACCAAGCGAAGAAAGCACGGATGGAAATTCTAGAAGAATTAACAACAACGATTGCTGCCCCTCGTGAAGAATTAAGTCAATATGCACCGAAAATTGAAATGATTCAAATTAAACCAGCGAAAATTAAAGATGTCATTGGTAAAGGTGGCGAAACAATCAACAGCATCATTGATGAAACTGGTGTTAAGATTGATATCGATCAAGACGGTAACGTAAGTATTGCTTCATCAGATGCTGAAATGATTAAAAAAGCCATCAAGATTATTGAAGAATTAACCAAAGAAGTTGAAGTCGGTCAAGTTTACTTAGCAAAAGTTGTCCGCATTGAAAAATTTGGTGCGTTTGTTAACCTAATTAAAGGCAAAGATGGCTTGATCCATATTTCTCAATTAGCAAACGAACGTGTGAACAACGTTGAAGATGTCGTGAAATTAGGCGACGAAGTCCTTGTCAAAGTAACTGAAATTGACAAACAAGGCCGTGTCAACGTGTCAAGAAAAGCATTATTAAACGAAGAAAACAAAGAAAAATAATTTCTTTTTAAACCAACGAAAACCAAGGAAGCTTCCTTTCTTTTCGTTGGTTTTTTCGTTGAAAACAAGCCCTAAAAAAGAAATGATAAAAAAAGCTAAAGACGATCGCCAACTCTTTTGTTTATAGTCAATTAGTGGTAAAATTAATACTATCAGTCTGAAGAATATCTGGGGTGTCTTTGTGAAAAAATTTAATCCAAATAAAAATATAATCATTACCTTAATTTTAGTCATTATTTTAGTAACCATTATTAGTTTAACTGCTGCGCAACGTTCTGAAAAAGGCAAAACCAATGTCGTTCAAGGTGGTGTCAACAATAGCGTTAGTATGGTGGATCGTGTGATTTCTTTTCCAGCTCGTGTGGTGGAAAATGGCTTGTCTTCAATGGGCAATTTAATTAACACGTTTAAAGAAAACGAACGTCTAAAAGAAAAAATTGATAGCTATAATGAATTAGCTGTCCAAAACAATAACTATAAACGTGAAATTGATAGTTTAAAACAAGAATTGAATCTGAACGAAACGTTGGCCAACTATGAAAAAGTAACTGCGAATGTCATTACGCGTTCGCCGGATACTTGGCAAGACTTATTAATTATCGATAAAGGAACCAATGACGGCATTGAAGCGGGCATGGCGGTCATGGCGCAAAAAGGGTTAGTGGGGCGTGTTATTGAAGTCAATGCAACGACTGCAAAAGTGGAACTACTAACGTCTAAAAATGTTAACTCAAACCATTTCCCTGTGCGAGTAACTTCCGCAAATGGCGAATCGTTTGGTTTACTTAAAAATTACGACAATAAGACAAATGCATTAATTGTGTCACAATTAACTGGCGATGCCACTCTGAAAGAAGGCGATGTCGTTCAGACTTCTGGCTTAGGTGGTAATTCCCCAGCCGATTTAGCGGTAGGGACAGTTATTAAAGTGAAACCAGATAGTTTTGGTTTAGATCGTGAAGTGTATGTGAAACCTTATGCGGATGTCTATGGTATCTCTGTTGTGACGGTCGTGAAAAGATCGGCAGGGGAAAGCGAATGATTCGGAAAGAGTATTTAAAATACGTCACACCTATTCTCTTGTTTTTCTTAATGTTAATTGATGCTCATTTAACAAAGTCTTTTGAAACGTGGACAAGTAATGTTTACTTTGCCAGTTCTCATCTGTTATTACTTGCGTTTATGTTTGCCGTTCCTAATTTTTCTAAACGTTATCTATTAATTACTTCGTTAATTTTAGGCTTTATTTGCGATAGCTACTACATTGGCATTATCGGGATTTATACAGTTGCACTGACGATTTCGGTTATGTTGATGTATACATTTAAAGAAGTAATTCAAACAAATTTACTAACTGGTTTTTTTGGGATCGTTATTTTTACCACGTTGTATGAACTGATTGCGGTACTGATTCAAGTGGCCTTTCATTTAGCGGATGTCAGCCCAATTTTATTTATTACGCGTGTGTTGGGCCCTACATTGCTATTGAACATGGTGTGGTATGTTATTTTATCTTATCCACTGAAAAAACTGTTTTCCGTAAAATAAAAATTGGAAATTTTGTTCGTTTGCGAAAAATGCTCATTTGTTAGCATTTTTCGCTTTTTTTATTTTCTTTAAATAACAAAACAATGAGAAGCTTACCCTGGAGCCATGAAGAAAGTTGTGAAAAAAGTGAAGCTTTTTTTTGTCATTTACAAGAAGAAAATTGAAATATTACTGTAACATCCATATTATCTCAGTGACATACAGCTATGCTACAATTGCTCTATCGTTGAAAAAGAGAAATTTATTCAAATTTTAATAAATAATAAAAAAGCTTAACAAAAAAGGATTTTCGGAGGACAACAGATTGAAGAAAAGTGTATTATCGGCTCTAATGGTATGTTCCATTACCTTAACAAGCGTAGCGTTACCATCCGCAGCATTTGCAGATGAATACGATACAAAGATTCAACAACAAGATCAAAAAATTAATGCGTTAACTAGCCAAATGTCAGATGCAGAAGCAAAAGTTGCCGCTATTGAAAATGATATGGTTGAAACGGCCAAACAAATCGATACATTAACAGCTAAAAAGAACAAGCTATCATCAGAAGTATCTAAATTATATAGTGAAATTTCTGATTTGAATGTCCGTATTCAAAAACGTGAAGTACAAATGACAAAACAAGCGCGCGATGTCCAAGTGAATGGTCAAAGTGATTCAATTATTGATGCGGTCTTAGATGCAGATTCAGTAGCAGATGCAATTGGTCGTGTTCAAGCGGTCTCAACAATGATGAGCGCCAACAATGAATTACTAGAACAACAAAAAGAAGACAAAGCGACTGTTGAAAAGAAAACAAAGAATGTTGAAAAACAAATTGCTGAATTAGAAGCAGCAACAAAAGAATTAAATGACAAAACAGAATCATTAAAAACATTGAAGATTCAACAAGAAGTGGCTAAAAATGATTTAGAAGCACAACGTTCTGAAGAACAAGGGAAAAAAGACAGCTTCATTAAACAGAAAAAAGAAGCGGAAAAACGTTTAGCAGAAGAGCAAGCACGCCAACGTGCAGCTGCTAAAAAAGCAGAAGAACAAGCGGCAGCGCAAGCACAAGCCGCAGCACAAAAAGCGGCAGCTGAGCAAGCGAAAGCAACAAAAGCAGCCAATGAGGCAGCAGCATCAGCCGCTGAAGAAAAAGCCGCAACACCAGTAGTAGAATCATCAGCAACTACTGAAAGTACCACAACGCAAGAAACAACAACTTCAAGTACTGAAACAGAAAGTGTTGTAACAACACCTGTGGCAGCAGCACCTGAAAAAGAAAAAGAAGTTCCTGTAACTAACCCAACGACTCCTGAAAAAGGCAATGAAGCAAAACCAGGGAATGGTGGCGTGACTTCAGGAAAACAAGCCGCAATTAATGCAGCTTTAGCAGATGTTGGTAATTCTTATGCAACAGGTTGGAATCAGCCAGGCGAATGTTTAGTATCCGTTCGTCGCTGGTTAGCGGCAGGCGGTATTAACTTCGGTTATGGTGGTCCAAACAGTGGCTATGTTGCTTCTGGCGCAACACAAGTTAGCTGGAGTAACGTACAACCAGGCGATGTTGTTCAATATGAAAGTGCCTATAGTCCAGATAGCTGGATTGGTGGCGTGCATACTGTCTTAGTTACAGGTGTAAGTGGTGGAAGTGTCCAAATCGTTGAAGCGAACAACCCAGGAGGTTCTGGTTATGTTTCTTCTAACTCTAACTGGTCACCAGCACCACCAGCAGGATTCCGCGCTGTTGTATGGCGTTTTCCAGGCTAAATAGTCACCTATTAATAATTGATAACAAGGAGTGGTAACTAACAAAAATCGTTAGTTGCCGCTTTTTTTATTCATTTAATTTTAAATATATGCATAAAATGTATCTGAAAATATTGTAATCTGGCCATTTTTTTGCAATTATAGAGGTATATACATATTAGGAGCGGAGGAATCAGCATGAGCGGAACGCACGATACAAAACAAGCAATCGCTTCAGCTTTAATAGAATTATGTGAACAAAAGGATTTTCGTAAAATAAGTGTCCAAGATATTACTAAAAAAGTGGGCTTGAATCGCCAAACATTTTATTATCACTTTACAGATAAATATGATTTATTACGTTGGATTTATCGTCACGATGCATTGATTTACTTGGAAACAGATATTTGTTTGGAAAACTGGGAGGAACAAGCCCTGAAGTTATTAAAAGCGATTAAAGAGAAGAGTCATTTTTACTATACAACAGTGACCTCAGATTCAGAAGTTCTTCTTAATGTTTTTTCCGCTTCGACCAATCGCTTATTTATTTCATTATTTGAACAAGTCGATGTTGAGAACCATTTAACAGATAAAGACAAACAATTTTATGCGAATTTCTTTTCTTATGGATGTAGCGGCGTCTTAACGAAATGGATTCTTGAGGAATATCCTCAGACTCCTTTGGAAATGGCGACGCAATTATTCCGTTTAGCGAAAGATACAGAATTTATGGCTTATCATTTGTATGAACAAGAAGCCAATGAGTAATGTGTGAAGGATAAAAAGTTTTATGAAGGAGTGAAACGTTGTGGTAACTGTGTTATTTGTTTGTTTAGGCAATATTTGTCGCTCGCCAATGGCAGAAGCGATTTTTCGTCAGAAAGTCCAACAAGCTGGTTTAGAATCGACTATTCAAGTATTTTCAGCAGCTACTAGTCACTGGGAAGTTGGCAGTCAGCCACATAAGGGAACCAGAAAAATTTTGGAGCAACAAGGAATTTCCTATCAAGGAATGCGGGCAACACAAATCCAGCCAAGTGATTTTAAAAAATATGACTATATCATTGGGATGGATGCGAATAATGTGGCAGATTTAAAAGCATTAGCTCCTCAAGAAGAGCAACGGCGGATTCATTTATTTATGGAAGTTGTGGCTGGTAAAGAAACCATGGACGTACCTGATCCTTATTATACTGGTGATTTTGAGGAAACTTACCGCTTAGTGGAAGCAGGTACCTCAGAATGGTTGAAAAAAATAAAAGCACAGCTGAAAGATTAGGACTATAGTCCGATAGTACTTTCTGTTTCCCCTTGGTACAATAGTGTTAACAAATTGTTCAGGGAAAAAGAGACAGGAGGGAAGTAAGATGAACAGTAGTTATTTATCCTATGTTTTTGAATTGAGTTTGTATTATTTATTGTTGATAATGAGTCTGCCGCTAGTGTATGCTGTCACGTATCATTTATCTTTTAGTAGTATGTATACAAGTGAATGGTTAATGATCTCTGTCTTCTTATCTCCGTTAGTTTTATTGTTTGCAGGTATCCGTTATGGTTTTGCTCGTCTGAAACAGCAAGAACGTCAAGCGATGAAATAAAGCAAAAAATCCTTGAAAAGTGTCAAAACTTTTCAAGGATTTTTTTATTAAGCCACCCAATCGGCTAAGGTTTTTTGCTCCAATTGGAAAGCCTTCAACATATCGTCGTTGGCGTCTTTAATAGGCGTCGTTGCTGCTAATGTTCCTTGAACAGCAATTCGCGTCGTTGCTTGTAAATCGCCACAGGTAATTAAGGTAATCATATTTTGACCAGGAACGTCATCAATTAACTCAACACGGGTTGGTTCGATTTTTTCTACAGAAGTTATTTTGTATGTATAAACAGTAGATAAATCAGTGATATAAATGAGTTCGTCTTTTTTGGTTCTTTCTAAAGGTGAAAATAAGGAAACGCCATCTTCCGTTCGATGACTAGCCAAGGCATAATTGTTTTTCCCCATGACTTGATCTTCTTTCATGGTCCCGGCACCAGTTAATAAAGCGACATTTGACAATCCTTTAAAAATAGGCAAATTAATTTCGACACTTGGTATCGCAATGGCACCAATCACAGGTAAGTTTTTGTTTTCAAATTGGGCTTTCATCACCGCTTCTGTGCTCAAGGACTCAACTGAATCAAAGTCAAACGTTGTTTCACGAGCCATATTTTTCTTCACATCAGCTGGTTTCAACTTGCTAACGGCGTACGAGCGGCTATTTTGTTGAACCACCCAACTACGTATCTGATTGTTAAAAATTAAGGCCAAGCCAATGATAAATAGTAAAACTAATAAGCTGTTGATTAACCAATTTTTTCCTCTTTTTTTCTCTTTTGGGCGCATATTCTCCCTCCTTTTAATGTATCAAGTTTACCACAATTTATTTGAAAAACCTATTTATTTTCTTTGGGGAATAGGTAAGCAGACCGGACCTTGATTTAATAAAAAACAACTGAATCGATTGATTTTTCAAAAAAATCCTCATTTTGTAATGGAATTTTAAAGTAAAAGAAACAAGCTTTTCTTTTGAAAATATTGTAAAATGGTAAGGAGGCTAGTAGAGGGGAGATGGGAATTTGCTTGATTTAATTTATGTACATATAGATGTAACCAGCAATGCGGTTTTATCTAAAGGAATTACCCATTCCGATTTTGTTCGTTCAATTGTGCATCATCCACAGAACTTACTATTATTAGATCCTTCTGCCGAAGCTGGCGAATACGATATGCATTCAGGCTTGAAAATTATTCGTGGAGAAGAAAGCGTCAATCGCTATTTTCAATCGCTACAACGTCGTTGGATGACTGAAGAGATTAAATGGATTGACTTTTCCGATGTGACGATGCTAAAAGAGCTAACGCCATTAGAAATTTCGGAACTTCTTTATTTTGGACACATGAAGAATAGTTTGCATTCGCCTTTCTTTTATAAGCTACAAAATGATTTTGTCTTTTTTGAATTTGCAGATCAGATGACGCGTGTCTATTATCGTTATATTGATGAATTTTATAGAATCTTTGCTGATAAAATTACACGTGTTGTTTTAGAGAAAGTGAATCAGAAAAAGGCCTTCTTTAAACGAAATACGCCTGTCGAAAAATTAAGTCCTGAATTACTTAAAAATATGAAAGGTATCTTGCAAGAAGGTGTTATTTTTTGCTTCCAACAAACAGAAGTGGATAAAGAAGAATATCGGATTCCTATTTACTTGGTGGAAGATTCACTTAGCAAGATGAAAAATACGTCATACCAAAAAGAAGAAATTTTGGCAACGCTTGTCTATAATAGTGAAAAACGCATTTGGCACATTGAACAAGAGAATGATTTCGGTGAAATTTTTATGTTAGCCCATGAAGGCTGAGAGAGCTCTAACTTTATCAACTAAAGTAGGGCTCTTTTTGTAGCTATGATTTGAATGAGAAATCAAGTATAATAAAATGATAAAAAGGAAAGAAGGTTGTTTAATGAAAAAAATACTCTATGGCGCTCTGACTGGCTTGGCACTCTTTTTGGTAGCTGGCTGTACACCCAAAACGCCTACTGCTGTTTCATCAACAAATGAACAAAAAGAAACAGCAATATCAACTAGTGAAACAAGTTCATCCGTACAACAAGAAGCAACGACGACATCAGAGAAGACAAGCGCGGTAGCTGTCTCTTTAGAAAAAGTAACGACAGCATTTGAGAAAAAATATCCAGAAGCTAAAATAACAAGTCTGCAGTTAGATACAGATTTTGGACGTTATTTTTATGAAATAGAAGGCGTGGATCAGCAAAAAGAATATCAAGTTGAAGTGAACGCAGAGACAGGCGAATTCACAAAAGAAAAAGTCGAAACCTTGGATGCCGATGAACAAAATGGCGTTAAAATGCAAGAAGAGGCACTTGATTTAACAAAGATCATTTCCAGAGAACAAGCCACAACCTTGGCTGAAAAAGAAGCGAAAGTCGGCCAGGCAACAGATTGGAAGTTAGAGAAAGAATTAGGAATCACCTATTGGGAAGTGAAAGTGAAAGAGGGCCAACAAAAAATAGAGGTAAAAATCGATGCTCATTCTGGTAAAATTTTGACAACTGAGCGGGACGATTAATGGATAAACAGTAGCTGGCATGCGTTTGAGTAGGAGCTGATTCCCTTAAACGTTGGTCCAGCTATTTTTTGCTTGTTCGACAAACGTGTTTTTCTAAAGTCTCTATGGTAAAATAACGATGTATTAGTGGTTGAGAGCGTCAGAACATAGGAGGAAATTTGTTTGGCTAGAAAAATGGATTTACGTATTTGGGTAGAAGGAACAGTCGTCGCAGCAATGGCAATGGCCCTCTCTTTTTTACCGATTGAATTTGCCAATAGTGGCTTGGACCTATCGTTGGGAATGGTTCCATTAGTTCTTTATTCGTTTCGTCGTGGGTTGCTTCCTGGAGTTGCAGCAGGCTTTGTTTGGGGCATGTTAAATATTATTCTCGGTACAGCCATGAAAAATTTCTTGTCCGTTCCACAGATTATTTTTGAATATCCCTTTGCTTTTGCGTTTGGAGGAATGGGTGGCGTATTCGCTAGAAAAATTCAACTGTATTTTCAAGCGAATCGTTTAAAATCAGCCATTCGTACGATTATTTTAGGAAGTGTTGTCGCAGTCTTCGCCCGCTGGTTTTGGCATTTTTGGGCGGGTGTATTGGTTTGGGGCATGTATGCACCAGAAGGAATGAGCCCATATCTCTATTCCTTTGTTCTAAACGGTACAAGTACCGTCGTCAATTGTTTATATGTAAGTCTAGTTCTAGGCTTATTGGCAAAAGTAGCACCGCAATTATTTGTTCCTAAGAAATAAGTTGAGTCCTAAGTCAGAAGTTTCATGGGATTTTGACTAAAGTCATAAATAAAAGAAACCACCAACCTGCAATCGCCAGGGTTGGTGGTTTCCATTTATTTTATAAAGACTTCAATATTCTAGTGAATTTGACGTTGGTGACGATTGGCTAACGTGCTGACTTTCATGACAGAAGCAACAGGAATCATGCGCAACTGTTGTTCATCCGTTTGTAAACGAACGACGATATTGTCCGAAATATTTTTTGAGACAATCCAGCCGATCACCGTTTCGAATTTATGCGCTGTAGGGACTTCTTTCAATTGTAAGACCACTAAGGATTTTTGGGCGGCAGCGACTTGGAGCTCTTGTAAAAGCGCACTGCGTTCCTTTTCTTTATTCTTTTGATCTTGAGAATCTTCTAAAAATGCCGAAAAGAAATGTTGGGAAGAGAGCGTAATCAGTTTAGAAATGCTCTTGATGGTAGCTTTATGTTGATCCATTCTTCTGCCTCCTTTACGAATAAAATAGAATAAAACTCAAATGACTAATTACCTGTATTTTACCTAATTTTGTGATAAAATTCAAGAAAATATGTTCGCCTTCAATAATTATGAGAATTTACCAACGTTTCTGTTTTTCGAAAAAGAAAGTAGTATAATGTGTGAGCATATAAGAAATACATAAGATTATCGGATGTAGTCAATAGATAGAAAAGGATGAATAGTATGTCAAAAAAACCATCAGGTTACCAAAAAAAAGTTCTCACGGTGTTGTTGGTATCGTTTGGCTTTGGCGGGTTGTTAGCGCAGTTTTCGCCGATGAAATCAGGTGGGTTTTCAAGTTGGTTTGATGATTCATATGTCAAAGCTAGTGCTGAATCAAGTAAAACAAAAGAACCAGCACCAGTTAAAATTGAGAAAAAAGTCAAACCTTTAAGCTATGGACAACAGGTCAATCAAGAAATTGAAAAGAAGCAATATGATGGACATCTGGATTTGCCGTTAGAATTGCAGACAGATGCTAAATGGAAAGACACCGCGTACGGATTTGGCAATGTAGATAAGCCGAATACAATCGAAATTAATGGCTGTGCGATTGTGTCGCTTGCAATGGTTGGTTCATACATGGATCACCAAGAAGTTACCCCACTAGATGTATTAGCTTGGGCAAAAAATGACTTCTTTATGGAAGGGCAAGGAACGGCGTGGTCTATTTTTAGTGCATATGCTGAAATGAAAGGCTATAACTGTCAAGAAATTGGGGATATTGAAACAGTGGCAGCTTTCTTGAAGGAAGGTCATCCAGTCATTATTTCTGTAAAACCGGGCTATTTCACTACAACTGGTCACATTATGGTGATGAGTGGTGTGGATGAAAAAGGCGATTTCTGGATTAATGATCCAAACGATTCAGAAGAAAAGGGCCATTCAAAACGGACATTTACAGCCGAAGAAGTGATGAATGAAGCGTTAAACTTCTGGGCATTTTATTAGGAATAAGAAAAGGTGTGGAACAACAGGCAGTACCCTTTGTTCGCATCTTTTTTAGCAAATAAAAGGAGGCAGGACAATGGAGCGATGTACTTGGGCAACGAATACAACTGAAGAGATGCAAGCCTATCATGATGATGAATGGGGACGTCCAGTTCATGAAGAGCAACAGTTATTTGAGTTATTGACCTTGGAAAGTATGCAAGCGGGCTTAAGCTGGGCGATTATTTTGAATAAACGAGAAACGCTCAGAGCAGCTTATGATGCGTTTGATTATCGGAAAATTGCGCGATATGATGAGGAAAAAATTTTAGCTTTACTAGCAAATCCTGGTGTGATTCGTCATCGTTTAAAAATTCAAGCGACCATCACGAATGCGCAAGTTTTTCAAGAAGTTCAGGCAGAATTTGGGTCCTTTGATCGCTACCTCTGGAACTTTGTCGATCAGCAACCAATCGTTAATCACTGGCAGCACCCAGAAGAGGTTCCAGCCTCCACGGAATTATCGCAACAGATTAGTCGAGCGTTAAAAAAACGAGGATTTAAATTTTTAGGTGCCACGACAGTCTATTCCTTTTTACAGGCGGCGGGTTTGGTGAATGATCATTTAGAAACGTGTCAGTATAAATAAGTATAGAAGAATTAAAAAGGAAGGAACTAGCAAAACGAATGGCTAGTTCCTTCCTTTTTTTGCAGTGATTATGGACACTCATTTAACATCGTTGAAACAGTTTTCGCCAACTTTTCTATTAAGAATAGTGCAGGTAGTTGGGACGTTACGTCTGCAATGGAACTTTTCTCGGTTGTTATATAGTAGGGGATCGTGACTGTTGAAAGTTGAGCAATCGTGCTTTTTTCACTATTTGTAATAGCAATTACATCAATCCCCATTTCGATAAAATAATCAATATTTTGCCGAACTTTTTGTGTTTCACCCGAAACTGATAAGGCGATAACACCCACTTTTTTAGCCGTTTCTTCGGATAATTTGCTAACGGGATGGGAAAAAAGGTGGGATACAGAAGCAGATAAATTGTAGATACTGGAAAAATAAATTTCACCAAATTCAGCTAGGACTTTGGACGTTCCTTCGCCAATAAAAAGAACAAATTCTTTTTTTGCCAGCAATTCCGCAGCTTGAACAATCCGTCCTTCTAATAATTCTTCTGATGAGCGTTGCAAAAAATGAATCAGCATTGTTTCATCTAAAGATTTTGGTTGGGCTGTTTTTTTTCGTTCGCTTAGATAATTCTTCAATTTAAATTTAAAATCTGTATAGCCTTCACACTCGAATTTTTGACAAAAACGCCAGATTGCCGTTTTACTGAAATGAATTTCATCTGCTAATTCTCGAATTGTCATATAAGGAACTTTTTCAATATTGTGGCTAATATACTTGTAAATCTCTAATTCTGTTGGATTTAATTGTGGATCATAGGTTAAAAACATCATGCTGATCCCTCCTGTCATTTGTGAACGTAATGTCCTTTTTTAGGGACATGGTCTTATTTGTAGATTATAGCACTCAATCAGAAAACTAGCTATAAAAAAAGGCGTCACTTAGCTACAATCAATAGAGAAACAACTAAAAATTCATGAAACAGAAGAGAGAGTGGGGAAAAATGAGCAATAAAAAATTAATTATCAACGCTGATGATTTTGGTTACACGCCAGCGGTAACGCAAGGAATCATTGAAGCACACAAACGTGGCGTGGTTACTTCAACAACCGCATTACCAACTTCTCCTTATTTTTTAGAGGCCATGGAGAGTGCTCGAATCAGTGCACCGACTTTAGCTATTGGTGTCCATTTAACATTGACATTGAACCAAGCAAAACCTATTTTACCTCGAGAAATGGTTCCTTCCTTAGTAGATGAAGCTGGTTATTTTTGGCATCAATCGATTTTTGAAGAAAAAGTCAATTTAGAAGAGGTTTATAACGAATGGGATGCTCAAATTATTTCATTTATGAAAAGTGGCAGACGCCCTGATCATATTGATTCTCATCATAACGTTCACGGAAAAAATAAAAAGTTATTAGGCGTAGCTTTGGCACTTGCTCGCAAATATCAATTACCTTTACGTAACGCTTCAAGAAGTATTGAAACAAAAGACTATTTAGAGTTATATCAGGATGTTCGCACGCCAGATGAAATGTTGTACCAATTTTATGACAAGGCGATTTCAACTGAAACCATCTTGCAATTGCTTGATATGGTTGTTTTTAGTGAAGGAGAGGTCTTTGAAATCAATTGTCATCCTGCGTTTATCGATACTATTTTACAAAATCAATCAGGGTATTGTATGCCTCGAATTCGTGAAGTGGAAATATTAACGTCCCAAGAAGTCAAAGAAGCGATTGAAGAACGCGGCATCTTGTTAGCCAATTATGAATCGCTAGCAATGTAAATCAAAGAAGCGTGAATAGCGTGTGAGTAAGTTCTTAATCAGAGCGCCTACTTACACGCTAAATTATTGAAAGAAAGAGGACGTACATGAGTAAAGGACAACCAATAAATCTGAATATCAGCGATTTTTTAAAAGTTTTCGCTGTAGCATCAGTTATTTTACAAACGGTTTTATCATATGTGTTGATACATTCTCCGCAAACGGAAGCAATGAATTCAATCGGTAGTTTTTACCGAATGTCTAAATATTCGGCACCCATGTTTATTTTTGCAATTATTTACAACATGGTGTTAAAGAGTCAAGCTAAATCGTATCTTGAATTTTTAAAGGAAAAATTTTATGAATTGGTGCTTCCTTATGTGGTCTGGTCCAGTCTCTATCTATATGCTTTTCCTAGTTTACAACAACGAATGCCCTATGAAACGCCCCTAGGATTTCTAGGAAAAGTTCTCAGTGGTGATGGCGCGGCACATCTATGGTATGCCGTAATGATGTTGCAATTCCAATTATTTATGCCGTATTTTATTTGGTTGGCAACAAGAATTACAAAAAACAAAAAAGTGATTTTACCAATTGTCTTTTTTACAATCGGTGCGCATATCCTTTGGTGCTTCTGGTACCAGAAAATGATTTTTCCATATGCAGAAACTTCTCTTTGGTACTTAATAGATCGTTCAGGGCTTAGTTATCTCATTTATGGTATTTTCGGGGTCATCACAGCGAAGTATCAAGGGGAAATTTTTACTTTCTTGAAAAAGACGAGAGTGGCGCTATTTCTGTTGTTTCTTTTTATTTTTTGGCAGGCAGTCCAAGGGAATTTATTTGATGGAACACAGATGACACCGAACGATCTACCTTATTTGGATCTTCTTCAAAGTGCCTATAGTTTACTGATTATCGGGTTGGTTTTTTATTTGGGAACACAAGGAATAGCCAAAAAGATTCGTCTTTTACCAATGGTTAAATGGATAGCCACTTATGCGTATCGTAGTTATTTAGCGAATGTTTTTGTTTTTCAATTGGTCTTGAAACTGGTCCATCCGTTTTTAACCAATCAACCAGTCAGCTTGGTTATTCTTGTGTTGTATATGGGTACATTTGTTGGCTCGTTTGGGTTAACGGTTGTAATCGAGCATTTTTTCAAAAGCATCTTTAAGTTGGGACGCTTTGTATCTGTATAGGGACATGTTCTTAAATAGAAATCATCGTCCAAAATCATGGGAAAGCATACTCAATTGTTACAAGAATTGTTACACTCTTTGAGGAATAAGTTCTGCTTATCCAATTAAATAGTAAGCTCAGTAAATAGTTAGGGGAGAAAGAATAAATGATAGGTCTTATTTTAACGGGACATGGGGTATTTTCAACTGGAATGCATCAATCAGTTAGTATGATTGCAGGAGAACAACCAAATATTCAGGCGGTCCCTTTTTTCAATGATACAGGGCTTGATGTATTAGAGTCAAACATTCGTAAAGCCGTTGACTCTATGCTGGAGACGTGTCCAGCAGTGGTCATTTTAACTGATCTTTTAGGGGGTACACCGTTTAGAATTTCAATGACTGTCGCAAGTAATTATCAAAATGTTGAAGTGTTAGCAGGAACAAATTTACCGATGGTTCTTGAAGGGCTTGCATTACGCACAATCAGCACGAACGTAGAAGATTTTGTTTCAATGGTCACAGATTCAGCCAGAGACGGGATTGTTCATAAAAAACTAGAACAACCACAAGCAACTACTCAAGAAGAAGCAGACGGAATCTAACCAATTAGAAAAGAGGAGGAAGCACTATGCCGAATATTTTATTAACAAGAATTGATAACCGCTTGATTCATGGTCAAGTCGCAACACAATGGAACGGTTCTTTAGGCGCCAACTTAATTTTAGTCGCAAATGATGCAATTTCTGAGGATACAATGCGCCAACAATTGTTAAACATGGCGGCCCCTGCAGAAGTACAAACCCGTTTTTTCTCCATTAAGAAAACGATTGAGGTCATTCATAAAGCCTCAGAAAGACAAAAGATTTTTCTGTTAGTTGATAATCCTGTTGATGCATTGCGCTTGGTAGAAGGTGGTGTGCCAATCGAAAAATTAAACATTGGTAATATGCATATGGAAGAAGGCAAAAAACAAGTAGCTACCGCTGTTGCGGTTAATAAAACAGATGTAGACGCCTTTAAAAAGCTACAAGAATTAGGTGTTAAACTTTCGATTCAACGTGTCCCGTCAACGCCAGAAGAAAGTTTAGATGCATTATTTTCATAAAAAAGTAATGTTGGACAATAATTTTGAAGAGAAGAAGTGGGAAGAATGATTATTCAAAGTAAAAACGTATGGATTAACGAACAATTTCAACCAGCTCAAGTGGAAGTGTCAGAACAACGAATTGTTGCAATTCTACCGTACAATGAAAAAGCTGTCGACAAAGAATACGGAGAAAATCGCATTCTTCCAGGATTTATTGATATTCATGATCATGGTTGGCATGGTGGGGATGCCAATCATGCCAATCATGAATTTATCAAAGAGTGGCAAGCTTACCTTCCAGAAGAAGGGATTACAGCTTTTTTACCAACAACGTCAACCACATTTCCAAAAGACTTGGAACATTCATTTGAAGTGATTGGTTCATTTATTGAGGAAGACCAAGGAACCAACGGGGCACAAATCATAGGGATTCATGCGGAAGGACCAATGATTTCTGAAGAATTTCGTGGCTCTCATAATCCAGAGTTATTAGTAAAACCATCCGTTGAGACATTTAAAAAATGGCAAGAGTTAGCAAAAGGGCACATAAAATTAATGACGTTGGCACCAGAAAATGATGTAGAGAATGCCTTAACTACATATTGTCATGAACATGATGTAGTCATTTCAATTGGCCATACGGCTGCGACCTATGAACAAGCAATGGCAGCTGTCGAAGCAGGTGCAAAAAGTTTTACCCATACGTTTAATGGAATGGAAGATATCAGTCACCGGAAACCAACCGCAGTAGTTGCTGCTTTGGATAGTGAAGAAACGTTTGCTGAAATTATTGCTGATGGGGTACATGTTGATTATTCATTAGTACGTGTGTTAGCCAAACTAAAAGGCAAGGACTATTTAATTGCTGTGACAGATTCTATCTGGGCCAAAGGGTGTCAACCAGGCGTTTATCCAAAACCAGAAAAAGGGATCGAAATGGTTATTGATGAACAAAATGTGGTCCGTTTAGCGAATGGCAAGTTAGCTGGAAGTACGAACCATTTAAATAATATGGTTCGCAACCTTGTTGAAAAAGCATTACTTCCAGAAGTGATTGCTATTAATTCAGTCACGAAAAATCCAGCTCGTTTGTTGAATGTGAACGAATCTATGGGAGAAATCAAACTAGGGCTTTTAGGTAATTTTACAATTATTGATGAGAAATACGAAGTGTTAGAAACCTTAGTAAATGGTGAAACAGTTTATAAAAAGTAGACGAAGTCTAATAGGAGGAAAAAAATGTTAGTACAGGCAATTTTGGTAGGAATTTGGGCTGGGATAGCAGGGGTTGATAAGCTTGTCTTACAGACACATATTCATCGTCCGATTGTTACAGGGCTGATTGTTGGTTTAATATTGGGAGATGTCAACACAGGGTTAATCACTGGAGCAACGCTAGAGTTAGTTTGGATTGGTGCAGTAGCAATCGGCGGTGCGCAACCACCCAACGTAGTAATTGGAGGAGTTATTGGAACAGCGTTAGCAATTATCACAAAATCTGACCCACAAGTAACCGTAGGGTTGGCTGTTCCTTTCGCAGTTGCAGCGCAAGCGTTAATTACCTTGTTATATACAGCGATGTCACCAATTATGCATAAATTTGATGCTTATGCAAAAAAAGCAGATACAAGAGGGATCGAAAGATTGTCTAGTTTTGTCCCAATCGTTTTATTCATTTGTTATTTTTTTGTAGTGTTTTTATGTATTTTCTTTGGTGCTGATAAAGCATCTAGTTTCATTTCTATTCTACCTGAATGGAGTATTCATGGCTTGAGCGTTGCAGGTGGTATGATGCCAGCAGTAGGTTTCGCCATGTTATTAAAAACGATGTGGGAAACATCCTACGTACCGTTCTTTATTTTTGGTTTTGTTATGGCTGCCTATTTAGGATTAGATACATTAGCGGTTGCAGGTTTAGCTGTCGCAATTGCTTTATATGAATTTTACGCACAAAGAAATAATACAGTCACTGCATCAAATAATAATGGAGGGTTTGAAGAAGATGGCATCTGAAGAAACATATAATGATACGATATCCGAAAAAGTAATAACAAAAAAAGAGTTAAAAAAAATAATGTTCCGTTCGTATCTGCTACAATCTTCATTTAATTATGAAAGAATGCAAGCAGGCGGCTGGACCTACTCATTAATTCCAGGATTGAAAAAGATCCATCGTGATAAAGAAGATTTAGCTCTTTCTTTGGAAAATCATTTACAATTTATGAACACGAATCCACAATTGGTGACGTTCATGCATGGTGTGATTATTGCAATGGAAGAGTCAAAAGAATCACCAAAATCCATTCAAGCGATTAAAACAGCGTTGATGGGCCCGTTAGGCGGAATTGGGGATGCGTTATTTTATTTAACCGTTTTGCCGATTGCAGCAGCGATTGGTTCACAACTATCATTAGAAGGCAATATCTTAGGACCAATTGTTTTCTTGTTGTTATTTAATATTCCGTATATGGCTGCCAAAATTGGGTTAATTAATCTAGGCTATAAAATGGGTGTCAAAGCAATTTCAGTTTTAAGCGAAAGTACTAAAAAATTATCTCGTTCAGCAACAATTGTAGGAATTTCCGTGGTGGGCGCGTTGATTCCGAAGAGTGTACAATTAACGACAACTTTTGTTTTTCGCTTGAAAGATACTAAGTTAGACCTTCAAACACAATTGTTTGATACAATCATGCCCAATTTATTACCTTTAGTGTTTACGCTGTTTTGTTTTATTATGTTGAAAAAAGGACGCACGCCGATTGCTTTAATTATTTTTACTGTGATTTTTGGGTTGTTAGGTTCTTTAGTCGGAATTATATAAAAAAGATTTGGAATGATAGCCAAAATCGCTATTGTTCCAAATCTTTTTCTAAATTTAATCGAGTGATTATTCTTTATACGCCCACTTGAAGTCGTATTTAGCACCTGTTGGATGATAAATAATTTCTTTCACGTTTGGTGCACGTAAGTGTGATTCTGCTTTTTGGTAAATTGGCACAACACCCATATCAGCAATTACTGTTTTTTCAGCGTTGATTAGATCTTCCCAGCGTTTTTCAGGATCGTTAACATCTGTGGTTTTGGACGCAGCAATGAATTTATCGTATTCAGGATTGCTGTAACGTCCACGGTTATTAGAAGTTGAGCTTTCTAATAAATCTAAGAAGTTAATTGGGTCTGAATAGTCGGCACTCCAACCACGAACAGCGATTTGGAAATCCCCTTTTAAGGTACGATCTAAGCGAACAGCCATAGGGACAGGCGTCACAGTTACTTTTAAGCCTTCCAAAGTATCAGACAGTGATCCTTGAAGATATTCGCCCATTTTTTTAGCGCCTTCAGAGTCGTCTACCATTAAATCAACCGTTAAGTTGGAAACACCAAGTTCTTGTTTCGCTTTGTTCCAGTATTCCACAGCTTTTTTCTTGTCGTATTTGACTAATTTGTCGCTGCCGGCTTCTTTAACAAAGTCTTCACCCGTTTTTGGTGATTTCGCGACATCCACAGGGACGAAGCCTTGTGAAGGAAGAGAGCCATTGGCTAAAATGTTTTTAGCTAATGAATCGCGATCGATGGCATAAGACATAGCACGACGTAAGTTTGCGTTGGTCAATGGTGATTTTTCATCTGCTTGATTCATTTCTAAATAGAAAGAAGAAGCGGCTTTTAATTGGACCAAGTCAGGCGAGTTTTGCATTTGTTGGGCCAGTTCGCCAGATAAATACGTATCATCCACTTCACCGGTTTCATAAAGATTTAAGGCAGTTGGGGCTTCTTTCACCACGTTGATAGCGACTTTATCTAACTTGACAGTCTCTTTATCCCAATATTCTTCATTTTTAGTTAGAGACCATTTAGTATCTGTTCCAGGACCATCAAACTCAGTTAGCGTAAACGGACCATTGTAGACTGCTTTATCGCTACTCTTTGTATAATCTTTACCAAAACGTTCAACGATATCTTGACGTTGCGGCAAGAAAGAAGGGAAAGCCAATAAATCGTCAAAATATGGTGTTGCTGTTTCTAAGGTGATTTCTAATTCATGATCATTGATTGCTTTAATGCCCAATTCTTCTTTAGGTAGTTCCCCTTTAGAAATTTTTTCAGCATTTTTTACTGGTTCAAACATGTAGGCATATTCTGAAGCAGTGGCAGGATCCACTGTTCGTTGCCAACCGTAAACGTAATCTGCAGCAGTAACTGGTTTGCCATCAGACCATTTTGATTCTTCACGTAATTTAACTTTGTAAACTAAACCGTCTTCTGAAACAGTCGCTTTTTCGGCTGCACCAGCAGGCGCGGGTTTGTTGTCTTTATCTAAACGATAGATTCCTTCGTAGACATTATTTAAAGTGGTAAAACTCACTTCATCTGTCGCAAGGGACGGATCGGCACTAGGCATTTCTTGGGATTCAACCATTGTGTATACTTGGTTGTCGCTGCCGCCGTTGCTTGCTCCTTTATCGTCACTGCCACCGCCGCAGGCCGCTAAAGCTAAGCTTGATAATACAAGTAATGAAGTAAATAAAACAGATTTCTTCATTTGACACGCTCCTTTTCATTTTTAGCAATACTCTCAGTATAATGTAAAAATGAAAAGGAGAAATTAAAAAATCGTTAGAAATGATTATTCTTTTATCAATTTTTAAAAAATGTCTAATCTTTTTTATGAAAAAAGTGGACAAACGTTGATAAGTAAAGATTTAAGCTGATTTCCATGCAGAAAGCATTCGATTTTTGAGTATTTATTCATCATTGATTTGATTTTTTTGACATAAAATAAACATCCCTTTTACAAAAAACAAATGAGAAGAAAAAAAGATTGTTACAAAAGCAAATAAGTGCTTTTGTAACAATCTTTTTAATCTTTTAATCGTTGAATGTCAATGACAGTTCCTGTGTAGGCATCTGCAGTGAATTCGTATTGAACAATGCCGTCGTCTTCAATGCGGCAAATTCCTCCAGTATATGTTTTGGAGTGGATGGCGAATTTCCGCAAGGGCTTTTTCTCAAACTCAATCCACGAACCTTCAATCGGTCCTTCTTTTAAAAAAGCAGCTTTTACATTTTCTAAGACGAGATCAGCGGAGATTGTTTTTTTCTTATGGTAGAACAAGGTTGAGGCAATGCCGCCTACTAAACCAAGACCAACGCCTAGCGCTAAGCCGCCTTTAAAGTATGTCAACTCATTTTCTTCGTTCATTTGTATGACCTCCCTTGGTCGGTTTCTGCTTACTATTACTTTTGTCAGTATCACTCTTATTTTACCATAGAGAAGGGGCCGCTGAGAAATAAAAAAAGTTTTTCAATCATTCTTTTAGGGCATTCTCGTTGTCACGTTTAAAAAGAGAAAGCGATGTGCATTTTCTAGTATTTGCGTTATAATAAGAGTGAAATCATATGAAAGGAGTACCTATTTTTATCGACAGGATAAAGTGACTTTTTAGAGAAAAAGTGACGCTTGGTTGGCGTAATTTCCAACAAATCAAAAGCAATAGGACATACATCTATGGAAGAAAAAACATTTCAACGAATCAAGGAATTAACTGAATTACAAGGAACCAGCGGATTTGAAGACGACATTCGCGCGTACATGAAAGAACATATCACCCCATTAGTGGACGATGTCCAATATGATGGTTTAGGTGGTATTTTTGGGATTAAACGTTCAAAAGTGGAAGCAGCGCCACGCGTAATGGTAGCAGCCCATATGGACGAAGTTGGCTTCATGTTAACTCAAATTAACGATAATGGTTTATTCCAAGTGGTTCCTTTAGGTGGCTGGAATCCCTATGTTGTTTCAGCACAACGTTTTACGTTAAAAACAAGTAAAGGGAACTATCCATGTATTTCTTCATCTATTCCGCCACACTTGTTGCGTGGTACGAGTGGTCAAAAACAATTAGAAGTCTCTGATGTGTTATTTGATGCAGGATTCTCTTCAAAAGAAGAAGCTGAAAGCTTTGGCGTTCGTCCAGGGGATTCCATTGTTCCACAAACAGAAACGATTAAAACAGCCAATGGCAAAAATATTATCAGTAAATCATGGGATAACCGCTATGGTTGTACGTTGGTATTAGATGCATTGGAAACGTTACAAAATGAAGAATTAGGCCACACATTAATTGCTGGAGCAAACGTACAAGAAGAAGTTGGTTTACGTGGTTCTAAACCATCTGTTCATAAATTTAATCCAGATATTTTCTTTGCGGTGGATTGTTCAGCGGCAGATGATATTCATACGAAAAAAGGGACGTATGGTCATTTAGGTGAAGGAACGTTATTACGGATTTTCGACCCAGGTTTGATCACATTGCCTCGCTTACGTGAATATTTATTAGATACAGCTGCGACACACAATATTCCGTATCAATATTTTGTTTCTAAAGGCGGAACGGATGCTGGGGCAGCGCACACAACTAATAATGGTGTACCAAGTACAGTCATCGGCGTTTGTGGTCGTTACATCCATACGCATCAAACAATGTTTAGTATTGCGGATTATGAAGCAGCGCGGGAAATGTTGTTACAAGCATTACGTGGCTTGGATAAATCAACAGTTAATACAATTGTTTACGGAAAGTAGAGGATGTTTAAATGATTTATCCCAATTCATTAGAAGAACTAGCAACTTATGTTGAAAAAGGTAAAAATGTTTTCTTCTTTACTGCTGATTGGTGCGGAGACTGTCGTTTCATTAAACCAGTCATGCCTGAAATTGAAGAAGCATTTCCAGCTTTTCAATTTATCGAAGTCGACCGTGATCAGTTTATTGACGTGGCTGCCGAGTGGAATATTTTTGGTATTCCGAGTTTTGTCGTAATTGAAAACGGTCAAGAGTTAGGACGCTTAGTAAATAAAGATCGAAAAACAAAAGAAGAAATCAGTGCATTTTTAACTAGCTTAGGCTAATTTTCATGAACCAGAGGAACCATTAAATTAAGAGAGAATCAGCTGGACAAAAGGGCGTTCTGCGCAAGGGTCCTAAATTCATTTTTGACTCTAGTTTCTTAGTCAAAGAAGCCTTTTAGATCAGCCTCCATCGGGAAGGTGACGAAAATGGAAGAACAAATGTATAAAAATATTCTTGTCGGCGTAGACGGTAGTGATCAAGCCAATTTAGCTTATGAACGTGCAATTGAGGTTGCTCGTCGAAACGGAAGCCGAGTCATTGTTGCAAATATTTTAGAAAATCAAGTGTATACAATGATGGGGTATTCGACGTTAAATGATCAATTAATTGATCAAGAAACAGCCGCTGCGGAAGAATTAATGGCCGATTGTAAAAAGTATGCTGAAAGCGTTGATTTTCATAATGTTGAAACAGTTACCATGTTTGGTTCACCCAAAGAAGTCATGAGTCATGAATTACCTGAAAAATACAATGTTGATTTAATTATGGTGGGACAATCAGGATTAAACGCAGTCGAACGTGTGGTCATGGGAAGCGTCAGTAGCTACATTATTCGTCAAGCCCCTTGCGATGTCTTAATTGTTCACTCTGAAGAAAAATAAGCAAAAAAAGTTATTGATTGAATAGAGAGTTGACCTAACGTTTCTTTTGTTTTTTCAAAGGATCAGCGGCTTGTCACTCAAAATTGAGGACTTGGAGAATAAGTCGTAGCGACATATTTTCCAAGTCTTTTAGTTTTTCGACAAAAAAGTATGCACAAGGGGTCAATTTTTGATAAGATAAGACAGGAAAACGACAGAGGAGGAACAGAAATGATTTTTGCATATAACAAAGAATACGTTGGCGATGTCTTACTTGTCATCGTTGCGGACGATCAAGGTGCGGAAAACCAAGTAAAACGTGTCGGGGATGTGGCACGTGTAAGTTTAGTTGAGGCGCCAGAAACAGTGGTAGCTTGGAATATTTTCAATGCTTCAGCGCTTCTAGGTGACATTAATGGCACCGGCCAAGTGACTTTAACAGACGAGCAAATCAAAAAAGTCAATACAGCGATTAAAGATGCGGGATTTTCAGAAACCCTTGAAAAAGACGACACCCCTAAAATTGTGGTCGGCTTTGTCAAATCATGTAAAAAACACCCAGATTCAGATCATTTATCTATCACACAAACAGAAGTAGACAACGGCGAAATCTTACAAATTGTTTGTGGCGCACCGAATATCAAAGCAGGACAAAAAGTAGTTGTGGCCAAACCAGGCGCAATGATGCCTGATGGTTTAATGATTTGGCCAGGGGTTTTACGTGGGGAAGAAAGTTTTGGAATGATTTGTTCAGCAAAAGAATTACGTTTACCAAATGCACCTGCTAAAAAAGGAATCTTAGAATTGCCTTTTGATGCAGAAGTTGGTTCTGCATTTGCGGTAGGAGAATAAAAGAAAGAAACGACCTGTTGTTCAGACAACAGGTCGTTTCTTTCTTTTATTGATTGCTGCGATTATGTTGTTGTGTTAAAGCTGACTTATCAATGGTTAAATCGATGGTTGCTTTCATTTCTTTAGAACCACGATAATAAGTCACTTCCATTTTGTCGCCAACTTTTTTCTTGTAAAGCGCGCTTTGTAAATCTGTAGTAGAGCTTACGTCTTGGCCGTCAACTTTCGTGATAACATCGTATTTTTCCAATCCAGCCTTTTCAGCAGGGGTCGCTGCTTCAACGCCACGAACCACTACGCCAGTTTTTACAGAAGCTGGAATTTTTAAAATTTGTTCTTGTTGTTGTGAAGAGATGCCTGTTAAATCAGACATCGTAATCCCGAGAGCTGGCCGCGTCACTTTACCATCTTTTTCTAATTGGTTGATAATGTTGACTACGTCATTACTTGGAATGGCAAAGCCCATCCCTTCAACACTCACTTGACTAGTTGATTGCACAATTTTTACTGAGTTAATTCCAATGACTTGTCCTTCAATATTGATTAGTGGACCACCAGAGTTTCCTGGATTAATAGCAGCATCGGTTTGAATGGCATTAATATTGATGGTTTCACCAGACTCGTTTTTATTGGTAATATTTCTATTCACAGAAGAGATGATTCCTTGTGTGACAGAGTTAGCATAATCAGAACCTAGAGGGGAACCAATCGCAATCGCAGGCTCACCGACTGTGATTTTACTAGAATTCCCAAACTCAGCGACTTGATCAACTTTGTCGGAAGAAATTTTAATCACGGCTAAATCCGTGTAAGCATCGGTTCCGACTAACTCGCCTTTCACTTTGGTACCATCAGATAAAACAACTTCCAATCCTTGTGCTTTATCCACGACGTGGTTATTTGTCACGACATAAGCCGTTTTACCATCTTTCTTATAAATAACCCCACTACCTTCACTGGCTGCTTCTAAATCGTTACCATTGTTGCCGGAAGAGTCTTGAGTACTTTCATTCCCACCGAACAATCCCCCAAAAGGATCATCTGCCGAAGAATTGTTGCTAGCACTTTGCATATTAATGACAGAAACCACAGAATTTTGAACTTTTTTCACGGCTTTTGTGACATCGCTAGAAACATTGTAACTCACATTGCTGACTTTTGTGTCGCCATGATTAGTGGACGTCGTCGTCGCCGCATTATTTCCGCCGTTGGGTGTGGGAATAATCCCAGAATAAGCGCCTCCTAGAATAAGGGCGCCACCAAGTAAGCCGCCAGCTAAACCAATCCCAAATTTTTGCAATAAACTTTTTTTATCTGAATTAGGTGTAACATCTTTTCGTTGCATAAAATAACCTCCCAATAAGTGCATCTGAATTTTCTATATTAAGTATATCTGTTTCCTACTCCTTTAGTCTATCGAATAGCTTTGAATTTTTTATGAACAACTTAGGGAAAAATTACAGAAAAAATACGAATGAAAAAGTTATACACAGAAAAATGTGAACAAATCGGGAATAACTCTGTGTACAGTTTTCAGGAAAGTTATCCACAGAATGTGGATAATGTGGACAAATCAGTGGCGAATATGTGTTTGTATTGAAAAAGCTGTTAAATAAAGTAATTTTTTAGTTTCTTCTGTGGATAACTCTGTGTATATGTGTATAAGTATGTGGAAACGTTGTGGAAAGTAGTTAAACTTCGTGCTAAAATAAGAAAGAAGAGAAAACGAGAAAGTAGTGGAATAGGTGAAAATTAAACTAGTAACAGTCGGAAAACTGAAAGAAAAATACTTGATTCAAGGCATTAATGAATATCTGAAACGTTTAAATAGCTATGCCAAGATGGAAATCATTGAAGTTCCAGATGAAAAAGCCCCGGAAAAACTCAGTGACGCTGAAATGCTTCAAGTCAAAGAAAAAGAAGGCCAACGTATTTTGGGGAAAATTAATGACAACGAATACGTCTTTGTTTTAGCCATTAATGGCAAACAATTATCTAGTGAAGAATTTTCAAAAGAAATTGAACAATTAGGGATTAGTGGTAAAAGTAATCTAACCTTTGTCATTGGTGGCTCCTTAGGTCTCAGTGATTCAGTCCTTCAGCGAAGTAACAAACAAATTTCTTTTGGCCGCTTAACTTATCCACATCAGTTAATGCGTTTGGTATTAGTGGAACAAATTTATCGCGGTTTTCGGATTATGAAAGGGGAACCGTATCATAAATAGGAAGTAGGCTGGTTGCTCAGTAATTTCTATGAATCAAGTCATTGCTTGAAAAATATATGAAGTAAAATATCTTTAGTCTGTTTGTCTGATAGAAAATAAAAAAATTCAATCAAACTGGTTTGAGAGCAACGTTACCGTTCAAACAATAAATAAAAATGAGAGGAATGGCAAAAAACAATGCTCATTCCTCTCGTTTTTTCAAAAAAATTGTCCAATTGTTGTGCCTCAGAAACAGGTTCAGCACCCATGATTATTATTTTAAAATGAGAAAAAATTAAGGGATTATCATAAAAATCAATATTTTTAACGTGAAAAGTTGAATAAGCTCTTCAATGAAGAAAACGCTATTGACAGTAACCAAAAACTACCTTAAAGTGAAAGCGTAAACATGTATAATATTTCATGTGACTAGGGAAAACTAGGCATGAAAAGTCTGTCTGAAGTAATTACTTTAGGTTGTCTTTTCATGCCTAATTTTTATATAGAATACTTAGTAGAGGAGGAAGTTGATTAAATTATCAGAAAAAAGTGTTTGGAAAAGTCGGATTGGTTGCTTAAAAATAGAAAGATATGGGGAAAAATATGATTAAAAAAATAATAGTCGTTGTTGCTTTCATGCTTACAGGCTTCTCGCTAACTGCGATGAGTGCATCTGCAGAAGAAATAACTGATTTATTTTTACAAAAAGAAGTGACATATTCTGGTGTAGAAGGAGGAAAAATTGGAGAGAATTGGAAATACCCTCAATTTGTTGGCGAAAAAGCTGTTGATGGCGATGAAACAACACGCTGGTCCGCTGATAAGCAAGATGAACAATGGTTAATTGTTGATTTGGGTGAAGTAAAAAACATTGGCGAACTCGTTTTACAGTTGCATGCAGAAAGTCCTGTGTATGAAATCTTAGTTTCAACAGATGGTGAAAGCTATCAATCTATCTTTAAAGAAGAGAATGGGGAAGGTGGCCAACCTACTAAAAAATATATTGATGGCAATAATGTACAAGCACGTTTTGTAAAATATCAGCAGATGAAAATGTGGCAACACACAAATAAGCAATTTTACAGTTCAAGTATTATTTCGTTTGAAGCATATGAAAAAAACGACTGCCAGAAGCGATTAAACTTTTAACAGAGAACCTGACTATTAGTGAAAAAAGAAAGCAACAGCTAGCCTTTGAAGTGTCACCAGCTGGAGTAGATATCACAGAGGATCAGATTGAGTGGTCGAGTAGTGATCCTACCATTGTGACGGTTGACCAAACGGGTAATTTAACAGCAGTTAAGAGTGGTGAAGCGAAGGTAACAGTCAAAATTAAAGGAACAGAAATTAGTGATACAATTCCTGTGACTGTTGTAGCAGAAAATAAACAATATGCGGAAATGCGAGCAAAATGGAAAATGCGATTGTTAGGTACAACGCAGTATGATAACGATGCAGATGTGCAACAGTATCGTGCCCAGATTGCTACGGAGAGTTTAGCATTATGGCAAACGCTTAATCAAGCAGCAGATCGTGGGTATCTGTGGGAACGAAAACCATCGGATACAGTGTCTGCTGATTACACGACTCAATTTACCAATATTAAAAAACTAGCGTTAGGCTACTATGAACCATCAAGTGAGCTTTTTGAAAAACCGGAAGTTTATGATGCGATTGTTAAAGGCATTGAATTTATGATTGATACAAAAAAATACAATGGAACGTATTACACAGGTAACTGGTGGGATTGGCAAATTGGTTCCGCGCAGCCGCTAACAGATACATTGATTTTATTACATGATGACCTATTGAATACAGATGCAGAAAAATTAAATAAATTTACTGCTCCGCTGATGCTATATGCAAAAGATCCAAACATACAATGGCCAATTTATCGTGCAACAGGGGCTAACTTAACAGATATTTCAATCACCGTTTTAGGTACTGGACTTTTGTTAGAAGATAATCAACGCCTAGTACAAGTACAAGAAGCTGTTCCGTCCGTTTTAAAAAGTGTTTCCTCTGGTGATGGCTTATATCCTGATGGTTCCTTGATTCAACATGGTTATTTTCCGTACAACGGCAGTTACGGGAATGAGTTGCTAAAGGGGTTTGGACGAATTCAGACTATTTTACAAGGTTCCGACTGGGAGATGAATGACCCTAACATTAGTAATTTATTTAATGTTGTTGATAAAGGTTACTTACAATTGATGGTGAATGGAAAAATGCCATCGATGGTTTCTGGTAGAAGTATTTCCAGAGCGCCAGAAACGAATCCTTTTACTACAGAGTTTGAATCGGGTAAAGAAACAATAGCTAATTTAACCTTAATTGCAAAATTTGCCCCAGAAAATTTAAGAAATGACATTTACACATCTATCCAAACATGGCTTCAACAAAGTGGGTCATACTATCATTTCTTTAAAAAACCAAGAGATTTTGAAGCGTTAATTGACTTGAAAAATGTGGTGAATAGTGCGTCACCTGCCCAAGCGACACCAATGCAATCTTTAAATGTATATGGTTCGATGGATCGAGTCCTACAGAAAAATAACGAATATGCGGTGGGTATCAGTATGTATTCACAACGTGTCGGAAACTATGAATTTGGGAATACGGAAAATAAAAAAGGCTGGCATACAGCAGACGGCATGCTTTATTTATACAATCAAGACTTTGCTCAGTTTGATGAAGGATACTGGGCAACGATCGATCCATATCGATTACCAGGAACGACAGTTGACACAAGAGAATTGGCAAATGGTGCTTATACAGGGAAACGCAGTCCCCAGTCATGGGTAGGTGGCTCAAATAATGGACAGGTTGCCTCTATAGGAATGTTTTTAGATAAAAGTAATGAAGGAATGAACTTAGTTGCTAAAAAATCTTGGTTCTTATTAGATGGTCAAATCATTAATTTGGGAAGTGGCATTACTGGTACGACAGATGCTTCGATTGAAACAATCCTCGATAATCGGATGATTCATCCACAGGAAGTGAAGCTTAACCAAGGTTCAGACAAAGATAATTCTTGGATTAGTTTAAGCGCAGCGAATCCATTGAATAACATTGGCTATGTTTTTCCTAATTCAATGAATACGCTTGATGTTCAAATAGAAGAACGCTCTGGTCGCTACGGAGATATTAACGAATACTTTGTTAATGATAAAACCTATACAAATACATTTGCTAAAATTAGTAAAAATTATGGCAAGACTGTTGAAAATGGTACTTACGAATATTTAACAGTGGTTGGGAAAACGAATGAAGAAATCGCAGCTCTTTCTAAAAACAAAGGCTATACTGTTCTAGAAAATACAGCAAGCTTACAAGCCATTGAAGCAGGTAATTATGTCATGATGAATACATGGAATAATGACCAAGAAATTGCAGGACTGTATGCGTATGATCCAATGTCGATTATTTCAGAAAAAATTGATAACGGTGTTTATCGCTTAACTCTTGCGAATCCTTTACAAAATAATGCATCCGTTTCTATTGAATTTGATAAGGGCATTCTTGAAGTAGTCGCAGCGGACCCAGAAATTTCTGTTGACCAAAATATTATCACTTTAAATAGTGCGGGGTTAAATGGCAGCTCGCGTTCAATCACAGTTAAAACAACTCCTGAAGTAACGAAAGAATCGTTAGAAAAATTAATTCAGGAACAAAAAGAACACCAAGAAAAAGACTACACCGCAAGTAGCTGGAAAGTCTACAGCGAAGCATTGAAACAAGCACAAACTGTGGCAGATCAAACAACAGCAACGCAAGCAGAAGTAGACCAAGCAGAAGCAGAGCTACGCTCGGCAGTGAAGCAATTGGCAAAAGTGCCAACTAAAGAAGTAGATAAAACCAACTTGTTGAAAATCATCAAAGAAAACGAGAAACACCAAGAAAAAGACTACACCGCAAGCAGTTGGAAAGTCTACAGTGAAGCGTTGAAACAAGCACAAACTGTGGCAGATCAAACAACAGCAACGCAAGCAGAAGTAGATCAAGCAGAAGCAGAGCTACGCTCGGCAGTGAAGCAATTAACATTGAAAAATAGTGGGGAAAATAAAAAGGAGCAAAAAAATGGGGGGGAATAATGGACACTTAAATACTAGTACAGGAGTTGATCAAACTGGTACGAAACAAGTTAAGCCATCAAGCCAAGGTGGTTTCAGAAAAGCTAGCCAATTTTTACCGAGCACAGGAGAAAAGAAATCGATCGCGCTTGTGATTATTGGTCTTCTAGTTATCGCCAGTGGGTGTCTTTTAGTTTTTCGTAAAAGTAAATCGAAGAAGTAAAAAATTACGGATTCACTAAAAACATAATAAAAAAGCAGACTTCCATACAAGAAGTCTGCTTTTTCATTAATTACTCCGCTTCCGCATTTTGCAAGTCAGCGACATCAGTCAGATAAGTGGCTTCATCCAACAAATCTTCCGAATGTGCAACATAAATCGCAGTGGCGCTATCACCAACCACGTTTAGGCTAGTAACGAGCATTTCGATTGGACGATTAATGGCTAAAATCAATGAATACGTCGCAATCGCAATCTCATTGTTATAGTTTAAACCAGTTAAAATAGTGAAAAGGATAATCCCGCCAGCGCCAGGTGCCGCCGGTGTACCAATGGATGACATTAAAGCTAAAATGGCAATCAAGGCAATATTAGCTGGTGTCACTTCATAACCAGCTACGCCCGCCACAAAAATAGCCGCAATTACTTGCATAATCGCTGTGCCGTTCATATTAATAGTCATTCCTAACGGCAAGACAAAGGCGGCAACATCGCTGTCGACACCTAACTCTTCAACCGTTGTTTTTGTATTTAACGGTAAAGTGGCTGCCGAAGAAGAAGTAGAAAATCCAAAGACCACAACTTTCATAATCTTTTTAATAAAAGGAACAGGATTTAATTTTGTCGCAAATAAGATAAATAATGGGTAACCGATCATCAAAAAGGCTAAGAGCGTCGCTGTCGTTGTTACGACGTAGACTAACGCTGGTTTTAAATAATCAATCCCGTAAGAAGCAAACGTCCGAACTAACAACATAAAGACGGCGATAGGAGCAAATTTAGTAATTACAAAGGTTAAAAATAACGTGACCATCGCATTGACTTCTTCAATTAATTTTTTGAAAACACGAATTTTATCCCCTAATGCATTAATACATAAACCAGTAATCACTGCCAACACAACAACAGCTAAAATCGCACCATTGTCGCTAAATGCAGAACCGATATTTTTCGTGACAGCATTGACTATCACCATTAATGGGTTGCCGCTTGTACTTACTTCGACAGGAGCTAGCGTTTCAGATAACGACACATTAAAAGCGCCAGTTAAATATACGCTATAGCCCACAATTCCTGCCGTTAATAGAGCAATCAGTGACATCGATAAAAAGCCAAAAATTGTTTTATAAGAAATTCGTCCTAATTTTTGCGTATCGGTAATATGACAAATGGCTAAAGTAATTGAAGTAAAGACCATCGGCACAATCACTAATTGTAGGCCGTTGATAAATAGTTGACCAATAATATAGAAAAGCCCAATCGCAGATTGTCCTTTTTCAGGATCTGAAATATCTTGGAAAAGAATCTGATTGATTGTCTGCCACACAGCGCCTTGATTGCTGCGAATAAGGTGCTCTCTTAAAAATAAAAAGCCGAGCCCAACGATTAAACCTCCCACCAATGAAATCACCATTTTTTTGGTAAATGAGATACCTTTCACTTCACGTTTTTTCTTTTCCACTTTGTTGCCTCCCAAATAAATTGATTAAGCACCGCGCAAAAAAAGCCTTGCACACAAAAAAAGGGCAAGACATCTCGTATCATTCACTATACAAAAATACAGAATTTTACAGAACTTTGCCTTGTTAGCCTCTCGGACTATCTTAAAGGTACTTTTCCACATACTAAGGGAAACTACGAGAATTGTCAATTCTTTTTTACTTAGGGGGGTGTTATTTTTGAAGAAATGAAAGGAAAGAAACAGACGTTTTTCATTTTTTGTTTAATGATTGTGTTAAAATAATCATTAGTAGAATAAGTGAAAGGAAATATTACCTTTCTATATGATAGGAGAGTATTTTTAATGAGAAGTGATCGACATCATAATAACAAGTATTTAGGAATAGTGATTGGATTATTAATTGTTATTATTGGATTATTAGTATTCATCTTAGTGAATGGGCAAACAAATTTAAAAAGAAAGACGGTAGAAGAAGTAGATGCAACACCATCTTCCTCTACAAAGACCGTTAGCAGTTATTCAAGTACCTCAGTGGTGAAAGAAAGTGAAAGTAGTTCAGCAGTTACTACTATTTCAGATGAAGAAAATGTGGCTGCAGAAGCAGTAAAAAAACTCTCCACTAGCCAACGTGCGGCGTTAGTTATTTTGGGTGCGCCTTCAGGATGGCGGTTTAATGGCTATCCAGCTCAAGAAAATTCGAATCAATCAGTTCAAGAGATTGCTTTATCCAATATGAATACTATAACGTTAACCAAAGTAAGTAGTAAGTTAAGTGATAATACTAGTGAAAATGATCAAATGTTTTTTGCAACTGGAAAAAATATACAAGGTGCTGGCGGTGTTCCTTCGCAAATCTATGCGTTCGGACGTGATGGGGAAATGATTTACTATTATGTTGTTAAAACGAAACTGGATAATTCATCCGCTCAACCAACAGCGATAAACTTGGGACAAGCTAATATGAATAAAATTTGGAAAAATTTTTTTGATGTGGGTGATTTAAGTAGTATGAATCGAGTGGCGGATCAGATTGTCATAAAGTAATAGAGCACTGATTTAGAAAAGGAGTTAAAGCGTATGTTTAATCATCGTCACCAAAAAAATAAATACTTCTTTGTTGTGATTATACTGCTACTAGTCATTATTGGCTTACTTATTTTTATTATTGTTACTGGTGGGACAAATTCTGAAAAACAAACAAAAAGTTCCAGCAAAACAACCCAAACAACAAAAATTAGTAAAGAGAGCTTGAAAACCATACCTCAAACAATGAGTTCACAGCAAAATAGTTCAACAAGATTAAACGAAAGGAATTATACGGAGTCAGAGAAGCGAGCAATAACTAATGAATTTCTGCTCTGGGCTAGTAAGCGAGCAGAAATTGGTGGAATGGCTGTTACCACTAGATTTTTTGATCATGGAGCTAGTGGTAAAGGTGATTGGTATGCATTAACACCAGATTGGCAAGCTATTTTAGTTCAGCGGCAAGATTCATCTAGACAAAATAGCTACCCTATTCAAGCCTTGGGTGGGGTAACATTTTATACTTCGAAAGATGGCACCTTGGGCCGGTCTGATAAAGTAATGACTTCGGCTTTAGCAGCAGGCTATAATGAAGTTGCTGATTTAGGAAAACCAATTATAAAATATTTACTTGGTGATGATGGTGAAATTTATGAATATCACAGTAGTGGTTCTTTTACAGATGGTTTTTATGAGATGGATGATAAAGGCAATCGGCAAGAAAATGGAAGGCCTATTCAAACATTTACCCTTTCCGCAGATACCGCAGCCAAAAAAGAACTACAACGGATTCTTTTGCAGTATAATAGAAAATAGAAACGAAAGAACAGGCACCAACACAAAGGAGGTATTTTTATGAAAGTCACTCAACTTTCTAGTGAAACCCTTGACCGAGCGCACGAACGTTTTGAAGAAACACTTGCGCAAATGACCGTTGCCGAAGCAAACACGATGCCCGCACCATTAATCAAGTCTGTTACTTGGCTGATGTGGCACACAGCCAGAGAATTAGACCTACAAATTTCCGCACTTAATCATAGTGAACCGTTATGGCTTAGCCAACACTGGACAGAAAAATTTGCCTTGGATTTGCCAGATGAGACAGAAGACTGGCATCACACACCAGAAGAAGCGGCGAAAGTCGTGGTGGCAGAAAAGCAATTGCTTAGTGACTATTTGGCTGCTAGTGTGGCACTTACCAAAAGCTATTTAGACCAAATCAAAGAAGAACAATTGTCAGACGTGATTGATAAAAATTGGACCCCGCCGGTGACTAGACAAGTGCGTTTAGTTTCAGTGATTGATGATGCAGTGATGCATTCTGGGCAAGCCGTTTATACACGAAGATTAGTCATTGGAAAATGATAAATAAGCAAAAACAAAAAATGCTTCTGCCTAAGCAGGAGTATTTTTTATTGAGAGAAAAAATACATAAAAATAATGAACGAAGGACTGTCCACTTTTTCCCTAGTTGAAACGTTGTATAAGTGAAAGGAGAAATCAGATGAAAAAGGAGGCAAATTTTGACGAAGTACTATTTTCTTTGGGGCAAGAAGTCATCCAAGTCTTGATTCGCCGAGGAGCAAGTCTTGAAGATGCACAAGATGCAGTGTCGCAAACGTATACAACGATTTTTTCAATATTACCTGAAATTACATCAGAAAATCTACGCCCGTGGTTTTTCCGAGTAACATTTAATTACTACATTACGATGTATCGAAAAAAGAAACGAGAACGCACTTTTGTGGCAAACAGCCATCCTGTGCAATCAATAGAAAAAATGGAAGGGCAAGAGTTATTATTATTGATTGATTCCTTAAAAGATGAGGAACAAGAACTAGTACTTTTGAAATATTATTATCAATTATCGTATGCCGAGATTGCGTTGATTTTAGAATTATCTGTTGAAAATGTTCGCAAAAAATTGTATCGCACACGTCAAAAATTAAAAAAAGAACTGGAGGAATAGAAGTGGATTTAAAAAAAAGTATTCGTAAAGCGAAAAGAAAACAATTTATCGTGATTGGTGCTATAACCGTTGTTAGTTTTGCTGTATTGTTTGTCGGTTTTTTTGTGGGAATGGATAAACTTTCGACGAAAAACTATCAGGCCTTACTAGAAGTAATTAATGATCAAGAAATGATTGCTTCACCAAACACTCAATTAGATTCCCAAGTAATTGCTAATAGTTCGCCTTTTGGGGGCGAAGTTGTAACTAATCGTTCAAAAAATATTGATGGTTACACGGTGGAGTGGAGTAATTTACGTAGCAGATATAGCTTTTTCAGAAATTCGATTGACTGGAATGAAGTCTATCCTGGTAGCTATTATTCTTCTAAGAATTTTTATGAATACAACCGACAAACCAAGCAGAAAGTAGCATCTTTTTATAACCCAGCGATTACCAATTACTATGGTGGTATCAAAAACGAATTAAGTGAATTAGATAAAATGGAAAACCAAGTAGCGGAAGTGGCGATTTCTTTTGATAAACCTTATCCATATGAAGAAGTCTGCAAAATGTTGCCGAGCAATGTCAACTTAGTTTGGCTCTATGTTTACTCCGAAACGGTTAATGAAAAAGAGGGTCCTTCTGGTACGCTGCCTTATGGTTTTCAATTAAGCATGGACGATCAAAACGAAATATTTGATCCTGAAAACGACAAGCAACACTTTTTTGAAACCTTAGAAAAATCCCCCATGTTTGCTGACAACCAAGAAGGCCAAAAGTTTATCCAACAAAATAAAAATAAAAAAGTCGAAAAATTACCTATTTGGGGAGTCATGCTCACCGGACAAACTAAAAATTTCAAAGCCTTACAAAATGAACCTTTTGTTCGTGGGGCTTCAATTGGCGTGACCGCACCTATCGTTCCTTATATTCAGCCAGAGAAATAAACGTTCTTCAGAACTCTAAGCCTTCCGACTGATTTTGCTTCAACGATATTGTCAGTAAAAATAGAAAACGTTATAATAGAATGGATCACAGGAAGTGCTTCTACAATGCGTGGGAGCACTTTTTTTACTTATCTATGAGGAGGGCAAGTGAATGTTTTTTAATTTTATTGGGTTAACGTTATTTTTTGGTATCGGGATCTTAGTTGCGAATGGCGCCAAAATTGTAGCGAATAAAGGGAAAAAGAGTAAAGGGACTATTCTATTAATGGTGATGGAACTGCTCTTGTTAGGTATCTTTTTATTTGTGACTTTGCCAAGTAAAAATCTTTCAACTGTGTTGTGGATTAATTTGATTGGCGCAGTGATTGCTAGTGGGGTGTTATTAAGTACACGCTTAGCTAGTAAAGTCGAAGTTCCTGGTATCCAAAAGGGCCGCAAAGAAGTAGGCAAGAATACCACCAAAACGGCTAACAAAGACTGGTCTGGCAAAATTTTGGGTGTTGCCGTTTTGGCAATGATTTTGTTGACTATTGTCAGTAGTATTACCAGAATCTCTTCTATTGATGAAATTTATCAAACGATTCCTTTAAAAACGGAAGAAAAAGCTGAAGTTTTAACTTCGGCGAAAGAAACACCCATTGCGATTGCACCACAAACGGCGAAACGAAAAATGTTACAGAAATTTTCTGTCATTCCCAATTCCAATATGTTTACTTTGGATGGTATAACGGCACAAGTTGTCAATGGCGAGTATGTTTATGTAGCAACAGTCGAATTTAATGGCTTCTTTAAATGGCTAAAACTGGGGGAAGTACCTGGCTATTTCATCATTAGTGCGACAGATATCAACGCACAGCCAGAATTTGTAGAAAAACCAATTGTTTATACTCCTTCAGCTTACTTTGGCAAAGATGCCGCACGAAAAATTTATTCCGCTTATCCAGGTTATGCAGCAACGGGCACAATCAATTTAGAGCTGGACGACCAAGGGAATCCTTACTATATTCAAACGCTTTACAAAGAGTATGGGGTTTCTGGTCGCATGCACTATAATGAATTTAAAACGGCGGTATTAAATGCTACAACAGGAGAAGTTAACGTTTATGACAGTCAAAAAGCTCCAAGTTTCGTTGATGCGCCGATTACTAGTTCAGCGGCGAATAGCTTAAATGAATTCTTTGGTCGTTACAGTCAAGGCTGGTGGAACCAGACAATGTTTGGTGCCAAAAAAGATGTTAAAATTCCAACTGAAAATGGTATTTATGCATCAGGACAAATTACGCCGATGATGAACAAGGAAGGGAACCAGTTGCTTTATTTTACGGACTTTACAAGTAGTGAAAAAGACCAAGATTCCGCTTTAGGTTATTCCTTAATCAATGCCCGAACAGGCCAAGTTACGTATTATCGTGATACTAAAGTCGGCATTATGGATAGTGATGGCGCCATTTCTATCGCCTCAAAAATTTATCCAGAAAAGAAATGGAAAGCTAGTATGCCAGTCCTTTATAACATTGATGGTGTGCCAACGTGGATTGTTTCGTTAATGGACAGTAAAGGGATTTTCAAAAAATATGTCTATATAAATGCTGTAGATAATGATATTGTAATTGATGCAGACACGGCACAAGGCGCATTAGACGCTTATCGAATTGAGTTAGTAACCAAAGGAAGTAACAATGAAAATACAGACAAAGCCAACTTGAAAACGATGCAAGGTAAAGTAGCTCGTGTCTCAGTAGTAGCTGGGGAAGCGCAAACGGTAGTTTCATTTTTACTAGAAGATGAAAAAACCATTTTTAGCGTAACAACTAATAACAGTCCGCTGGCGCTATTCTTAAAAGAGGGCGACCAAGTGACATTTAAAGCCGTAGTGACTGAAAATGCTAAAGCAGCGAATGTTGAAGAATTGAAAATTGCAGGATTAAACTAAATAAAACACCTCTTTTCTATAGAAAAGAGGTGTTTCATTCTTGGAAAAGAAGAAAAATCCACTTATTTCTGCTATGATAAGAGAGAAAAAGAATACGAAGGAGCTTCGCCCATGCGCAACATAAAATTAACCATTGAATATGATGGTAAAAGATACTCAGGTTGGCAACGACTAGGCAATTCAGAGAAAACGATTCAAGGGAAAATTGAAAGTATTTTAACACAAATGACGGGTGAACCGATTGAAATTATTGGCTCAGGCAGAACGGATGCCGGCACACATGCACGTGGTCAAGTAGCGAATTTTAAAACGACTAGTTCACTAACAACAACCGAAATGTTATCCTTTTTAAATCGATATTTACCTGGCGATATTGTTGTTAAAGAAGTTACAGAAATGCCTGAACGTTTTCATGCACGGTATAACGCCACAGGCAAACAATACAGCTACTATGTTTGGAATAGCCCAATTCCTAATGCCTTTGAACGGTATCATAGTTTTCACTTTCCCAAAGCGTTGGATCAAGAAAAAATGGAACAAGCTTGCCAAAAATTAATAGGGACCCATGATTTTATTGGTTTTTCGGCATTGAAAAAAACCAAAAAATCGACTACTCGAACGATTGAAAAGATTACGATTGAAAGAAACGGCGAAATGTTACAGTTCACTTTTGTGGGCAATGGTTTCTTGCATAAAATGGTCCGCATCCTCGTTGGGACACTTTTAGAAATTGGTGCAGGCACCAAAGAATTAGCGATAATTGACGAATTATTCGCAACAAAAGTCCGAGAAGGCGCAGGTGAAACGGCTCCTGCACAAGGGTTGTTTTTAGATGAAGTGTATTATAAATAACAAAAAAATAAATTTTCTTTAACCACACCAATTAAAAAGTTGAACTTTATCTAAAAAGTGCTAACGTTAAGAAGAGATTAACAATAGAAAGAGGTCATTTTTTTGCTATCTTTACTTATTTCTGTCAAAAAACTATTTTCATCTTTTTTAGGTATCTTAAAAAAAGAAGACACTCGTGCCTTGTTCTTTTTACTGGCAACCACGTTGTTGAGTGGGACTATTTTTTATTCAACAGTGGAAAAATTGTCGCCATTAGATTCGTTATATTTAAGTTTCATGACGTTAACCACGATTGGTTATGGAGATGTTCATCCAGTTACTGACTTGGGAAAAATTTTCACCATGATTTATGCTACAGTAGGCTTGGGGATTATGGCTATGTTTATTTCGGTCGTAGCAAAATCCTACTTGTATTCTAAACAAAGTCATCACCATCATCACCATAAAAACAAAGAACATTCAGCGGAAAAGTCTTCAGAAAAATAGACGAAATTGATGAGTTGACCAAGTGTTTCTCGAAAAATGAAAGTTTTTTGAGAAACACTCTTTTTTTATCTTAATAATTATGGTAGTATGTCCCAAACTGTATTTTATTTTAAAGGAGCGTGAAGTGAATGGTCAAAGCGATTCGGAAATTATCGTTAATTCAAAAAATCATGATAGGGATTGTGATTGGAACCACCTTGGGTTTCTTGGTGCCGGAATGGACCTTCATCAGCGTTCTTGGTGAATTGTTTGTGGGCGCCTTAAAAGCAATTGCGCCGATTTTAGTTTTTGTCTTAATTATTGCGTCGCTGGCCCAACAAAAGGCTGGGGCGAAAACATATGTTGGATCAATTTTAGTTGTGTATCTGTTAGCGACATTTTTGGCAGCTGTTGTTGCCGTGACGGCAAGCTATCTGTTTCCCGTTAAGATTGTCTTGGAGGCGGCGCAGGAAGCGCAAGCAGCCCCAACGCAACTTAGTGATGTTTTAAGCAATGTGTTAACAAGCGTTGTCCAAAATCCGATTCAAGCGATGATTGAAGGCAATTATTTATCTGTTTTATTTTGGTCCTCATTAATCGGCATTGGGTTACGCCAAAGTTCGGTCGCTACCAAGGATGTGATTGCCAATCTTTCGACAGGGATTACCACGGTCGTTCAAATGATTATCGGCATTGCGCCAATTGGGATTCTGGGATTGGTGTTTCATTCGGTGGCAACCACAGGCATTGCAGGGTTAGCTAAGTATGGCCAGTTATTATTATTGTTAATTGGTACGATGGCCGTGGTTGCTTTAGTCGTTTATCCAGCGATTGTTTTTTGGAATATTCGGCAAAATCCGTATCCGTTAGTCTTTTTTGTATTAAAGGAAAGTGCGATTCCCGCATTCTTTACACGCAGTTCTGCGGCCAATATTCCCATTAATATGGAATTGGCGAAAGCAATGGATTTAAATGAAGAATCTTATGCGGTCTCTATTCCGCTGGGCGCAACGATTAATATGGGCGGCGCAGCCATTACGATTACCATTATGACATTGGCGGCAGTCCACACATTAGGCATGTCCGTGCCAATCTATTTAGCATTATTGTTGAGTATCATCGCCGCTGTTTCTGCTTGTGGGGCTTCAGGAATTGCTGGTGGTTCCTTGTTGTTAATTCCGCTTGCATGTAGTTTGTTTGGCATTTCCAATGATATTGCCATGCAAGTCGTCGGCGTTGGCTTTATCGTCGGCGTAGTCCAAGATTCCATTGAAACAGCGTTGAACTCTTCTAGTGACTTGTTGTTTACCACCTCAGTTGAGTTAGCAGACCGACGTAAAAATGGTGAAATTATTGATGTTAAAGCGTTAATTGGCAAAAGTCAATTGGTGGTCGAACAAGAAAATATTTAAAAGAAAGGAACAACCCGCTAAAATGCGGGTTGTTCCTTTCTTTAATAATCTCGGCCCCATTTTTTTCAGGGGCCACTGAAATTATCGACCATTTTGTGAAGAAAATCCTCTCTATAATAAAGGTATCAAGTAAATAGGAGGTACACGAAATGAAATGGTATCAACTTTCCTCAACAAAAGTAATCGAGCAGACTAAGACGAAGCAAACGGGTCTTTCTAGCGAAGAACGTCAGCAACGTTTACAAACGAATGGTCCAAATAAAATTGAAGAAAAACAACAACTGAAAACGTGGCAAAAGCTAGCCAAACATTTTACAGATTTACTAATGGTGGTCTTACTCGCTGCCGCAATTCTAAAATTTGCCACAGGCGAAGTGGTCGAAGGAAGTATCATTTTTCTAGTGGTACTTGTCAATGGCTTTGTCGGTTATTGGCAAGAGCGTAAAGCAGAAGAATCATTAGACGGCCTGAAACAGATGATGGGCCAAGAGGCAGTCGTTCTAATTGATGGACAAAAAACAACCGTTTCTTCTGAAACATTGGTTCTGGGAGATGTAGTCACGTTACAAGCTGGCGATGTAGTCCCAGCAGATTTGCGCTTATTTGATGTTCATAATCTGATGATTGAAGAATCAATTTTGACAGGCGAATCAGAAGCCGTGGAGAAAATTACCGGTTCCTTGAATGAAGAATTGCCAACAGGCGATCAAAAGAATTTGGCTTTTTCTGGAACTCTTGTCCAAGCGGGCTCAGCCTTAGGCGTTGTAGTAGAAACAGGAGATTCTACTGAAGTTGGAAAAATTAATCACGCGTTGCAGTCAGTAGATCAAAAAACAACGCCGCTCGTGCGGAAAATGCACCAATTAAACAAGCAAATTTTCCAAGGGATTATGGTCTTGATCGTGTTTCTGATTTTCTTTACCACTTTTCGTCATGGCATGGAATGGAGCCTCTTATTTTCTGCGATGATTGCATTAATTGTAGCAATGATTCCAGAAGGCTTACCTGCTGTGTTAACGATGATTTTATCGATGGGTGTTCATGAGATGGCTAGAGAAAATGCGATTATTAAAGGCATGCCTTCCGTTGAAACATTAGGTTCAATGACAGTTATCTGTTCAGACAAGACAGGAACGCTAACTAAAAATGAAATGACGGTAATGGATGTAGTGACTGAAGAAATGACCATTGTCAAAGAGATTATGGCTAACTGTCAAGAATTGAAATTACAAGACCAACAAAAAATCGCCGACTTACAAGGGAATCCTACCGAGTTAGCTTTACTACAATATGTTGATCAGGATCAACTGTCTTTACGCCCTGTAGAAAAGAAAATTCCGTTTAGTTCAAGTTATAAATACATGGCCACTAGCCATCCGCAAGCAGAAGGTTCAATTATTTATGTCAAAGGTGCGCCAGAAGTATTGTTACAACTTTCTACGTTATCTGATAATCAAAAAGGTGCTTGGCAAGCACAAGCTGCGCAATTAGCGCAAAAAGGACAACGGGTATTAGGTTTCGCTTATAAGACAGTTACGTCACAACAGGAACTGACACATGAAACATTGTCAGGATTGACGTTTGCTGGACTGGCAGGCATCATCGATCCGCCAAAAGAAAGTGCCATTCAAGCCGTCAAAGAATCTCAAGAAGCAGGTATTTCCGTCAAAATGATTACCGGAGACCATAAAGATACAGCGCAAGCCATTGGCGAGCAGGTTGGTTTAAAGCATACGAAAAAAGTCCTTGAAGGATTAGAAATTGATGCTATGTCAGATGAAGAATTAGCTCAGCACGTTCAAAAAGTCGATGTATTTGCACGAACGACGCCAGAACATAAATTACGAATTGTCACGGCTTTACAAAACAATGGTGAAATTGTCGGGATGACCGGCGATGGCGTGAACGATGCGCCAGCACTAAAGAAAGCCGATGTCGGAATTGCCATGGGAATTAAAGGAAGTGAAGTAACCAAACAAGCCGCAGATATGGTTTTGGCAGATGATAATTTCCATACGATTGCTAAAGCCGTGAAAGAAGGACGCCGCATTTTTGATAACTTGAAAAAGACGATTACCTTCTTCTTGCCAACCTCTTTAGCACAAGGTTTAATTGTTGTCTGGGCGCTTTTAATGAATCATCCTCTACCGTTGACACCTGTCCAGATATTATGGGTAAACATGGTAACTACGATTACTTTGTCTTATGCATTAGGTTTTGAAAAAGCGAGTGCTGATACCATGAAACGACCACCAAGAGATGTCAACGAAGGCATTTTAACAAAGTACAGTATTTTTAGAATCGTCTATGTGTCGGTACTCATTATGGTACCAGGTTACCTTATGGCGTTACAATTTGAGGGCCAAGCCTTACAGCAAACGTTCCTCTTACAAAGTATCGTCTTAGCGCAAGCAGCGTATATGATCAACTGTCGTAAGTTGGTTGATCCGTCGTTAAGCACAGGCTTTTTCCAAAATAAAGTGTTGTTTGCTTCATTAGGAATCCTCTTTTTACTACAAGCGCTAGTAGTTTACTGGCCAGTAGCGCAGCAATTAATTGGCACAACTTCTTTAAATGGCCTTCAATTAGCAATGATTTTCGTCCATGTTGTGAGTCTGTTTTTCCTTGTTGAAGGGGAAAAATATATAACCAAACGATTCATGACGAAAGAAAGCCAAAAAACTAGCGAATGTCCTCGCTAGTTCCTTTAAAAATAAGAATGAAGAGTGAGCTCTGCTAGTCGGCGGAGTTCATTTTTTGTTGGAATTAAAGAGAGATAAAAGACAGGAAGATCAAGATGATCCAAGGGGAAATTGGAAATAATTATGTCGGCTTCATTTAACGTCAACTGGCTTAGTTCCACATATTCAATGGCTTGTAATTTCACACGAGTACCTAAATAAGCAGCTAATTCTTGTTGTAAAAAAGCTTTCCAAGCAGGTTCCCCTTGAAAGAGGAAATAGGCAGTCATCGTTTGCGTCTGAATAGAATAACTGGCTTGTTTTTCTAACAAAGAAGCCAAACTAAGAAAATAAGTTGGTTCTTCAATCGTGGTGTAGCGAGATAAAATCTCCAAAAGTTCTTGGTTGCTCTTTGATAACGCAAGGTCCTCCGCGGCTTGTTCAGTCATTAATTCTTGATATTCCAATTGAAATTGCTCAGAAAGTGTTGGGGACTCGGTATATTTAATGAATAACAATAACAGATTATCCAATAAATTTGTTTGGATTAAATCAGGCCGGGCTTCTTCAGTGGACAAATTAGTGATAAACTGTTGTAACGACTTTCGCAGCTGACTGTAATGAGTGTGGAGCGCAGAAGCCAACGTTTCGCCATAGACATTATCGTAATTCCAACTTTCTAAGAAACAAAAGAAGGCGAAAAAACTTTCTTCTCCTTGCAAATAGATGCCTTCAGAAGCATAAAGTTTTGCCAAGGACGGTTGATAAAGTTGAAACAAGACATCTTTTGAGTCAAAAGAAAATTGACTCACTCGGCAATTGGCTTTGTTGCGAATCGTGTTAATAAAAAACCAACAAGCGCCAAAAATTTCTTCCGTTTCCACCGTCAACTCACTATTGTAAACTTGTTTCAAAAATTGAAAATAATGCTCCTCATGAATAGAATAATCGTCAAAAAAATAATTATTATGAGTAAAAGGCACCAACAAACGGTGATAAAAAATCCGAATATTGCTTTCTGCCCCGATTAGCTGAATGGTCGTCGTGGTTAGCTGAATCGTTAAATGAAAATCACGTAAGGCCAGATTCATTTTTTTGATATGTCGCTTCAAAGTTTCATAAGAAACACCACTAGTGCTCAAAAAAGAAGTTGTCACTAACTCTTTCGTAAATAGTAGCTCTTTTAATAGCTGAATACTAATGGATTGAGGTAAAAATAATGACCAAAGCTCATTGGTTTGCGCATTCCCCTGATTACGTAACCGAATACCACTGCTATCGGTTTCAATGGACCAGTCGGCGGGTAATTGACTGCGAATATACTGTAAATCCGAAAAAACGGTTCGCTCTGTCGTTTGGATTTGCGCGGCTAAACGCTTGGCTGTCAGCTGGGGAACATTTAACAACTGTTCCAACAAACGAATTTGCCGAAGCAAATCTTTTTCCGTTATCACACGTTTTAACATGGAGTACATGGCAAAACCTCCTTTTGCTTAAGAATACGGATAAAAAGGGGATTGGTCAATTAAAAAAAGAAGCGAATCGTCATTCGCTTCTTTTTATTCACTATACAAAAATATCAAATGTATGCAAAACGGCTGACAATAAAATGGTTACAACAGCCATTCCTGATACAAAGCCGACAGCACCAGGAACAAACGGAGGTAATCGTTTAGCAATATAGCTACCGACAGGGGCCGCACTGATTCCTGCTAAAACGGCGATGGTCAGGGAAAGCCAAAAGCCACCACCCATCATTAAAATCACACCAGGAACAATACTGACCAGTGGCATAAACGTTGGATACCAACCTTCTTCAGCGAAATGTTTTCGATAAAGAAAAACACCAACAGCCGAAGCAATCATTTGTCCCATTAAAATGTCAGGAACCAAGCCAGAACCATTTGTAATATGATTAATATTGACAAACCAATCTGTTAAAACGCCTAGAATTACCAAACCTCCAACTAACTCATTTCCATAAAACCAAGCTTCGGAGAAGTCAGCAAAAGTGCGTCGTATTGACCATTGAAAGGTTTGCGTATTTTCAATTTTAGGTTGTTTTTGCCGCTTCTGAGCGATTGGTGCAACAGAAGGAACCATCCAAGGAAGTTGATGACAGATGGCTGAAACAATCCAGCCAACAAAAGCCATTGTGGTAACGTTGGAAACTGTCCCAGGTACATTTAAAAGGGGCATCAATTGCGCATTCAGCCAATTGGCAAACGGAAAGGTGAAAAGCGCACTCAACAGAGAAATCGTTCCTAATTTTTTCCAGCCAGGACCATAAACGAGCGTTAAAGCTGGCGGCGTGCCGACCACCACAATAAACGTTGGTAACCACAACACTTCTTTTGTAAAAAAGCGTGTAAAATCAAAAACATAAATAGTTAAAAAGATGGAAAGTAGCTGAGAAGCAAGTACCCAAGGCCAAGCACCAGAGCCACCAGCAATTGCAAATCCCTGCCATTTTGAATTTTTCCGATAAAGTTGCCAAGCAATCAGACCGCCGATTAGTAAGAAAAGCGTTGTAAAAAGTCCACCGTAAAATTCCCCTTCCGTGAAGTTCATAACAAAATAGATAAATTTGTAAAATCCCTGCTGATTCACTTTGGTAACTACGTCATTGTAAGGAAAAAAGTTAGACACATGTCGAAAGCCATTCATGATCCAATACAGGAACATTCCCAAAAAAATTTTTACAACAAGAGCTAAAACGGCTTCGTAATTGATCGATTTATTTTTCATATGATCGCTCCAAAAAAAATGACATTTTACTAAGTTTTTGAAATTAGTTTATTTTAGCTACTAAAGCTTTTAGTGCCTCGTTAAAGACATTTGCTGGCGGATTAGTCAATCCAGCGCCAATCATACCAATCCCCGGTTCTTTATGAGCAATAGCAGTATTAATGACAGGCAGCATCCCTGTTTCTAAGACTTTTAAGACATCGATGCCTGAAGGAATCCCCATAAAATCTAAAACAGGAATCGTGACATTGGGATTTTCTTTCGTAGTAATTTCCAGCATTTCTTTTGAATAATTCAATGCTTCTGCCACTGTTCCGCCAACTAATGGGACAATTGCTGGTGCAGCTGCCATAGCAAATCCGCCAACACCATATGTTTCTGTAATAGCACTATCGCCCATATCCAAACCAGCATCTTCTTGTGTGTAACCAGCAAACATCGGACCAATCACCCGTTGGGCAGGCCCCGTAAACCAGTGATTTCCGCCAATCCCACTGACACGAATCCCAAATTCGACCCCATTGCGACACATGGTGGTGACAATTGTACTATTCTCCACATTATGCCCAGCATCTAACGCACATTTAGCGGCGCCCATCCAAGTCGGACCAGAAAAATAGTCAGAACTGCCAAGAAATTCAAATACTTCTTTTAATTGTTCACGAGAAAAATCAGTTTGAACCATGTAAGGTGTTAATGCTTGGACTAACAACGTACTTCCAGCTACATTGCGATTATGACACTCATCACCCATATGCAAGGCTTGCGAAAGCATTAAGCGTAAATCAATGCCTTCTGGACAAAAAGTCATGGCATCATGAAGTAATGGACCTAAAACATCGCGCATCCAAATCAGGCGATCCACGACGGATTGATCATTTGCACCAAATCGTAAAACTTTCGCCAATTGTTCACTTAAATTAGTAAAAGCCGTGTTGCCGTACGTTTCATTTTTGATAATATGAACGTACATATTCGGAGAAGTCACGCCAGCCATGGAACCAACGGCATCATGTTCATGACAAGGAGAAAACGTAATCGCGCCAGAACGAGCAACCCGATCGGCATCAGCTAGATCTTTTGCTAATCCTTCAAAAACAAGCGCTCCTTGAACGGCACCTTTCATCGGTCCGCACATATTTTCATAAGTAATGGGTGGCCCAGCATGTAAAATGGTCGTTTCAGTCATATTGGGCATGACATTAATTGCTTTATCAAATCCTACTAAAATAGGTTTTGATTGAATAATGCGGGTAACCGCTTCTTCGTTGGCTTGTTGGATTTTTTCATAAAGTGTTGGATTTTTTAATTGATCCAATAATTTCAATAGCTCTGGGTCACCATTGGCTGGCGGTGCCCAATTTACTTGATGTGAAGGAATCCCTTGTTTTTTCATGTCTTCATGAATAAAGTCAATGCCTACATTGATCGTATCTAAAGGCTGTTTAAAAAGATCATTTCTGCTCATGTTCGTTCGCTCCTTTTACAAAAGTTTTGGTGGCTTCGCAAAGTTGGTGACTGCTGTCGACAACGAGAACCTCTAAATCTTCTAAAATTTTCCGCTGTTCATGAATATCTTGTGGATCTTCTTCGGTCCCTAAAACATAGCCAATAATGGCTAACTCACGACCATCTGCTTTCGCTATTGCTTTGGCTTCCTTTAACGCCTCCGCTAACACGCCAACAGGATTTTCGTGAGAACCATAACCTAATTCAAAATCTAACGCTAAAACTGCCACTTCAGGATCTTTGGCTTCTTGAAGAATGCGAGTAATCCGAGAAGTCGGATCGATCATTGGATGTGGGCGTCCTTCTGTGAAACGATCATCACCGAAATCAATCAATGTATGTGCTTGGCTGTGGTCAGGATTTGCTAATTGCCGTTCAGGAATTTTATGAATATTACTATAAACATCATCAGAGACTTCTGTTAAAGCATATAAAAGTTCATCACAAAGAGTGCCACCACAGAACAACCCACGAACAAATTTTTGAGAAGGGGCTTGTTGCTGTTGGATGGCTGTTAACGTTGCGCCTGTCGGATTTTGATAGAGGCTGGTTTCCGCTTCCTGTGTTTGACTAAATTGAATCACCTTTTGAACTGCATCCAGAGAAGAAGTAGCAAAAGTGACGTTGTCTATTTTTCGTTCCGTTTGTTCACTGCCGATAAAATAAATAACAACTGGTTTAGTTGAAACAGCTAATTTTTTTAAAATTTTCTCTGTTACTTCTGGAGCAGGCGGTTTAGAAATAAGCAAAATTGCCTTAGTTTGTTCGTCAGCCATTAAAGCATCCAGCCCGTCAAGCATCATCAGCCCACCAATTTCAGCAGACAAATCACGGCCACCAGTACCAATTAATTGTGAAATCCCATAACCATATTTATGGATTTGAACACTAACTTCTTGGCTACCCGTACCAGAAGCGCCGACAATTCCAATATCTCCTGAACGTACCTCGTTAGCAAAACATAACCCAACACCATTAATAATCGCTGTTCCACAATCAGGACCCATCACAAACAGTTCTTTTTCGTGTGCTTTTTGTTTTAACGCTAATTCCTCGTTAACCGTCACGTTATCACTAAAGAGCATGACGTGTTTTTGCTGATCTAAAGCTTTATGCGCTTCTCGTGCAGCAAATTTTCCATTGACAGAAATTACAACTAAGTTGGCATCAGGCTCTTCATGAAGGGCTGAATCTAACGTCTTATAGGTTACTTCAGAAGAAGCGGTTTTCTTTTTCTTCGTAAATAACTCGTCGACTTGCTGTAAAATTTCTTCTGAGTTCGCTTGGTCATCAAGATCTAAAACAATTAATAAATCGCCCGTTGTAACATGATCCAAGGCGGGTGTATATAAACCAACATTCCGAATCACTTCAAGATTCATGTCGGTTCCCATCCCAATCATTGCGGTTTTAACTCCAGCCAGTTCATTGGCTCGTGTTGAAATGGTCATTAAAGTAACTGAATCAAAATAGGCGTTCTCTTTAATTACTGTTTGAATTGTCATGATTATTCTCCTCACAAAATAGTTTTAAACCAAAAATAATGCCGCAAAGTATGTCGCTTCCTGAAGTTGAGCCCACCTCCTCTAAAGCTGAAACCGCTTGAGCCATTTCGTTTGTATTTCCACTTTCAATTGATAAAAAAACACGCTGAACTAGCTGAGAAAACCGCTCGTTCACTGCTTCATGGATTTCCGCATAACTGACCGCATTCGTTCGTTCCTTGGCTAGCACAGCCAGCTGTTGGAAATTCGAGGGAAGCTGCTGTAATGCAGAAAAACTAGCAATTAATCCTGTGATAAAATCATCGCCAGTGGGAGTTAAACCAATCCCCAATCCCAAAATCTTCGTTAAACAATCAAGAGCTATTTTAAAAGATTTTTGCTCCCAAGCTTGTTGAAAATGAACCATTTCTTTTTGAATCTGGGTCCGACTATAAGAATCAAAAAGAAAGGTTGACGACGAAGCAGGAAAAAGCGTTTGCCAAGGATTGAAACGAGTTTGCTGAATATACGTTAAAAAAATAGCTATTTTTGTTTTACTGGGTGTTAAATAAAGTGGCGTTGGTTGCCAAATTTGGGCATCGGCTAGGGTTAATTGTCGTCGGCCTAACCGGATAAACAGGGGCTCAATTTGGACAGGTAAATCAGCGAAATGGCTAAGTTTTTTTTCATCGAGTATAATCGTGTTAGGTGCTATATGTTCGGGATGCGTTGAAATGGTCAAGAGAATTTCTTGGGTGTCTACATGACCATAATTAATAGCGTGCGTAAAACATTGCAAGCTAGTCAATGTTTGATGAGGGAGTTTCGATAAAATCGTTTGGTCATAAGCTAAAATTTTTGTCATTCCAACGACCTCCTTTTTAATAGCGCTTTCACAACTTCATAATAAAAGAATCCAGCACGCTAAACAATTGCTAAAAATGACATTGATTTACAAGTTTGAATGGACAATTTGTACATTGGGAGGATAAATGATGTTAAAAGTGAGTGATTTATTAACGTTAGAAGAATTACCTGGCATTACCTTAGTGGCAGGACATAAAAATCAGGACCAACCGATTTTAAAAGTCAATATTTTAGAAAATCCTGATATTTTAGATTGGCTAACAGCAGGTGAGCTGCTGTTAACGACAGGGTACATATTTAAAGATGATCGGAAATTACAGAAAAATTTTTTGAAAGAACTAGCCAAACACCATTGTGCTGCCTTAGGATTTAAAACCCAACGTTATTTTGAAGAAGTTCCACCAGACCTAATCAAATTAGCAGATGAAATGAACGTTCCTATTTAGCAATTCCTTACAATTACACCTTTTCGCAAATTGCTGACGTGTTGAAAAGTCGTGTCACGTTAGAACAATTTGACATGAATGCGCAAGAAACCGCATTGCATAATAAAATTTACCAAATCTTAGAAACGGGAAGTAGCAGTTTTCATTTGCTGCAGGATCTAGCAGAAACCATTCAAAATCCTGTCTTGTTATTGAATGACCACTTTGAAGGAGTTAATTTTTTTGACTTGCCTAAAAATCCAATTCGTATTTCTAGCATTTTAGAAGATAGACAAGAAACCTCAGAGTTCCAAAAACAATTGCTGGAACAAAGTCATCCATTATTACGCTTTTATCAAGAACCGATTCATTTACAGTTGAAACTCCAGAACCAAGTGGTGCCAATTGAAATTTATCCAATTAAAAAGAAAAATGTTATTTTATATTATTTGCTCGTCTGGAACACCTTGGCCCCATTACGACCAGTCGACGTGGCTCATTTTAAAATCACAGCTCATTACTTACTTTTACAATTGCAATTGGAATACTCACGGAAATTTGAAGAATACCAACAACGAAACGAATTATTTTTTAAGCTGATTGCGCATGAAAAGAGGGATCAAGCTGTTTTCCAACAATTTCAACAATATTATCGCTTGGCAATAGATAAGCCCTATGCGATTTTGCTAATTTCATTAACCTTAAATGAACGCCAAAGGCAAGAAAGAATGTCTATTTTAGGCAACCAGCTAAACCAAGTTATCTTAGGGGACAAACAAAAAATTGTTTGTATTGAAATTGACAGTTCCTTTGTCTTATTAGTTGAAAATCCACCTGAAAAAGAAGGCGATTATCTGAAAATGATGCAACGCCTAGCAAAAAGTAGCATAAATCAGTTAATGAAAGTACAAGAAGATGTGGAACTTTTCCTAACAATAGGACCTAAGATTCAAGGTCTGACCCAGATTCATGAATCGTATCAACAAGCGATTGACGTTTTAGCCTTTCAACGCCAATTCATTGCAGAAAAACCTGAAATGAGGATTGCTTCCTACGCGAATTTTCATCTTAGACAGACACTACAACGTTATTTTTTAGAAGAAGGACAAGCAACCCTCAGAAACAAATATCTCCAACCATTGCAGAAAAGTGATCAACAGCAACATACCGACTTTGTCCATACACTGAATGTCTATTTTCAATCAAAACGAAACTTGTCTCAAACAGCCAAAAAGCTCTTTATTCATCGTAATACTTTGTTACAACGATTGGAGAAAATTGAACAGCTAGTGCTGTTGGATTTTGATAAGGAAGTGGATTTGTTGGCGCTGGAAGTGGCGTTGTTTGTGGGAACTTAAGAAGCAATATAAGTGGCGGTTTTTAATTTAATGGAATATATATAGCTAAAAGAAACGATTATACAAGAAGGATAATTTAATCAATAAAAAATGGAATCTTTTCATAACCTCAATTTTTTCAAAAAAATAAATCCTTCCCAAAATCTTCAAACACAAACCACTAACTATCTGCTACTATAAAAGAAACAACTATCATTTGGAGGAAGTATGCGTAACAGAAAAATGTGGACAATTATCGTCAGTGGGTTATTTTTAAGTAGTATCATCGCGGGAATTTCAGGAGCATTTTTAATCATTGAAGGAGAGTTAACGACTCTGCTCTGGGAGGTATTGCCAGCGCAAATGAAGTGGCCAATCCTCTATTATTTTGTCTTGTGTGTGCTAGGAGCGTGGGTATTGAGTTATCTGAAGAAACGCTTCGGGCAAGTACCACAAACGGCGCATGAGGCGCTGACAGAATTGAAGGCGAAACAATCGGTCGATTATTCAGGTGTGTTTAGAAATTTATTGGCCGCCTTGGTAATTTTAATTTTCGGGGCTGGTGTCGGTCCTGAAGCCGCATTGTTGGGAGCAATTATTTCGTTGTCAGTCTGGCAATCTGATAAGTTACGGTACCTTTATTTTCATTATGACGAGCAAGAACAGCAAACATTTTGGACAAAAATCCAGCGCTTACTACATCCGCAACAGTTTGTTCAGCGCTACGATACGAGGCTCGCTCCTGTGGATAAAAAGAAACTGAAACAAGTGATGAACGGGTTATTTATTGTGAACGGGTTGGTGGTGTTTACCTTTTTAATGAAATTGGTGGGACACCCATCGTTTATTACGAAGTTAGGAACTGGAAAAATTGAAATGGCTTCGTTATGGCTGATTTTACCCGCTTTATTAACTGCTTTTGTGATTAGTAACGCCTATCAATGGTTGCAAGCTGCTCTGGCTAAACTATGCCAACCTTTTGAAGAAAAGCAAAGCATACTGGTAAGCTTTGGTGCAGCCTGTATTTTTCTTTTTGTTATTTTAATGCCAAGATTACTATTTTCAGGACAATCTTTTATGCATTTAGTTCCTAGTTTTGGTAGTCAACAAGCCTGGTATATCTTGGTGGTCGCTGCGATAATGAAACTAGTATTTTTACAAGTTTGTTTACACACGGGTTGGATAGGTGGCGATATTTTTCCCGTCGTTTTTTCAGCTATTTTAATCGGGTTTGCGGTCGCACAATTTTTCCCAACAATTGACTCGCTTTTTGTTGTCGCAATTTTTGCTACGAGTTTAACAACCCAAATCTTAGGAACGATTCTTGTACCAGGCATTTTTGTGGGGCTCTTTTTCCCCATCACGCTTTGGCCAGTTGTAGTCCTTGTGTTATTTTTACAATGGCTATTGAAAAATAAAATTATTAAGAGTAACTAGAAGATACTAAAAAGAGGGAATAAAATGAACCTAACCCATCAAGACTTCAATCTATTCAACCGAGAAATCTTCACATTTAAACAACTCAAAGAGCAACAAACATCAGCAGAAATCGATGCCTTAAAGCAAACCTACAAGCAACATTGGGAAAAGTGGAAAGCCTTAAACCTCGCAATCACCCAAGGTTTACCAGCTGAACTCGGCATCACTAAGCCGAAAATCGAAAGCTGGACCAACGGCTGGAATTTACGCAGTCATTTCTGGGCTGCATATCGCAGTGAGCAACGCCAAGCGGAAAATGCTTGTCTGGCGTTGTTATTAAATAAAAAGCAATTTCAAGTATATTTGATGTTTCAACATTACAAAAGTGAGGAGCGGGCAGGCTCAGTCGTCGCTTACAATCAATTGCTTAATCGTTTAGAAGCTTGGAGCCAAACCATCGACTGTGAAGGCTATTATATTTGGCCGCAGGAGGAGCATGAACTAGTGGACCATTTGCCTTTAAAAGATTATTTAGCAGATGAAAAACAACGGAAAATTCTAGAAGAGCGGATAGGCAATCGCTCATTTCAGATCGGTAAGTTGTGGTTTGCGACGGAAAAGCTTGAAACGATTGAAGAAAAAAGTTGTCAGGCGCTTCAAGAATTAGCGCCGTTGTATAACGCATTATCTGAAAAATGAACGAAACAACGTCTTTGACCAAGTACCTAGTCAGAGACGTTGTTTGTGTTTTTATTGATTTAAATCTGTCAGTAGTAGCTCGTTAGAAACAGCAAAAGTAGTAACTTCTGTTAAAGCTGGATCCAAAGTGTATTTTGTAAATGAGGTAGTACTTTCTGGTTGGACATACATGGTTAGATTAGTCACATCATATCCTGACCAATAATGTGTGAAATCAGACAGAGAATTACTTTGACCTAAATGGCCAATCCCCCGAGGAATCATCACTGTTTGGAAGGCGCGATAGAGTTGCATAATCCCTTCAGAGCTATCAAATTCTTGGAGATTGTCAGAATAGTATAACGCACGAATGAAACGTGACGGCGAAGTGAAGTCTCCTGGGATTCCTAGTAGTCCGTAAGAAGTCCCGCCTTCAATTGGGTCAAGTGTTGCGCCTGATTTTAAAGTGTAAGGTTCCTTAATAGCATAGTTGCGCATCCCGATATAGTTTCGTGCATTGGTTAAATGATAATTGTATTCTGGGCTGTTTGTGACTACGCCAATCGAATCATAAATGACGAACGCTCCGTTATCTGTTGGTTGCAAAACGATACTATTATTATTTTTATCATTAATGGTCCAGTGTAAGGTAAAATGAACTTCCCCCAATGAATCAAGTTGGAATTTTTGATCTAACAGGCCGATTTTTTCAAAAGCTACTTTTACTTCGTCAACGCTTTCAAAATTACTCAAAATATAAGCGAGTACTTCTTCTGCAATATGAGGTGTTAAACCACGCTCTGCTAAACTTTCAGCAGGTGCTGTTGAAGATTCCATTAAATATTGAATATCACCAGATAAGCCGGCTTCGTTGATACCATCTGTGATAGCAAGACTGACGGTTTTACCATCGTTCGCTGGTTGATCTGTGCCTGACATTGCTAGTCCCATAAAGGAATATTTTGCCGTCCAAGGATTTAGTTGGCTATTTAGAACTGTACCTTTTGGAAATTGAGCAATTAGAGTAGGGATTTTTGGTGCAATTGGATCTTCGTTGCCAAAAAAGTCAAACGTAAAATCCATCGTACGTCCATAAAAAATATCATTTGTTTTGGAAATAATCTTGATGCCTGTACACATAATAGTTTCCCCCAATTAATGTAAGTTTGTGAAGCCTGTTTACTAGTTAAGCATATCATACTCTAGGAAACAGCGGTGGCTAAATTCTTAAAATATTAGACAATTTTGTCTAAATGAGGTGAAAAAAATTTTTTAGCGATTTCCTTCACAAAACACCTTATTATCTTTCCGAAAATATGATATCTTTAGAATGGAAATTTCATGAAAAGAGGATGCGAATGTTTAAAAAGTACACACAAATGATAAGGGATGAATTTAAAGGGTATAATCAAAAAAAATTGAAAAAAGATTTCTTGGCAGGTTTGACTGTCGCAGCCGTCGCGTTGCCGTTAGCGTTAGCGTTTGGGGTCTCTAGCGGCGCCACTGCAGCAGCTGGCATGATCACGGCGATTATCGCTGGAATTGTGATTGGGAGCCTTTCGGGTGGGTTTTATCAAATTTCAGGACCAACAGGTGCGATGGCAGCTATTTTAATGTCAATTGCGGCAGTGCATGGCATGCAAGGGATTTTGTTGGCCACCTTTTTGGCGGGAATTTTCTTGCTTTTGGCAGGGATTTTGCGTTTAGGGAGCTTGACTTCTTTTATTCCGTCACCGGTCATTACTGGGTTTACTTCAGGAATTGCTATTATTATTGCGTTGGGGCAGCTTGATAATTTCTTTGGGGTTCGTTCAGAAGGACACAATTTAATTGAGAAAATCAGCAGTTATCGTTCATTGGGCTTTGATTTAAGTATACCAACGACGGTTATGTCGATTTTAGTGGTGCTTGGATTAGTATTCTTTCCGAAAAAGTGGAATGCGATGATACCAGCTTCATTGGTGATGATTATTTTAGCTACGTTAGCAACAGTGGTTTTTCAACTGCCAGTGGCCACTGTAGGGAAAATTCCGACAAGTATTTTTAGTGATACACGTTTGGAACTTGGTTCGCTTCAATTAAGTGCGTTTCAGGATATTTTGGTGCCTTCGATTAGCATTGCTATGTTAGGTATGATTGAAAGTTTGCTTTGTGGCGCTTCGGCTGGTCGCATGACAGGGAAACCATTAGACAGTAATCAGGAACTAGTGGCACAAGGAATTGGCAACTTAATTTTGCCATTTTTCGGTGGCGTACCTGCAACGGCAGCGATTGCCCGCACGAGCGTAGTGATTAAATCTGGTGCGCAAACACGTTTAGCGGGTATTTTTCATGCAGTCTTTTTATTGTTATCGATGTTGCTTTTATCGCCAGTCATGTCTAAAATTCCCATGCCTGCGTTAGCTGGTGTTTTAGTGGTGACAGCGTGGCGAATGAATGAATGGTCGGTGATTAAAGAATTCTTCCAGAAACGTTTCCACACGGCCTTATGTTTATTCTTTTTAACGATGGTAGCGACCGTTATTTTTGACTTGAGTTTAGCGATTGTTTTAGGGGTCTTAGCGGGTTGCCTGTTTTTCATTGCGAAAAGTGCCGTGATTACGATTAATGTCGAGGAAGTTGATTGGTCAAGAATGGGGCTAGTACCGACCGATTGTACGGAAAATTGGGTGGTGGTTTATTTGAGTGGCCCGTTATTTTTCATGTCTTCTGAACGATTGAAACAAACGTTACTGCAATTGGAAACAAAAAGTGGTATAGTATTTTCAATGCGAGGAGTTCCTAGCATTGATAGTACGGCGCTAGATATTTTAGAAGAATTTTGTCTTGCAGCAGAAGGTCGTGGACAACAAGTTCAATTTGCCGCTCTGCAACCAGAAGTTGAAAAAATGATTCGAACCATTCAAGGAAATCAAGAGAAAGAATACCATTTCTCAGTCGCAGAATTTTTACAAACGGTGCATGTTGCAGAACAATAATTCATTTTCAAATAAAATGTTCTATTTTCTATCGCGAGCTTAATGGGTGAAGAAATAAGAAAACTAAGTGGGGACTAAAACGAGTTTCTAGAGGAGTTCCTAAAAAATAATAAAGAGAAAACTTCTAAGTATGAAGTTTTCTCTTTATTATTTTTTTTGGTTATTTATTGAATTACTTCTAACATAACGTCTTTTTGATCATCCGTAACATTGCCTGCGTAGTTAGGAGTGATTAAAGATATCGAACCATTTTTATTGTTGAATAAGTATAAAGTGCCCGATCTATTTTGTTCATCGTTTGAAGAAATATTAGTTCCTAAAATTAACTCTGTATTTACTTTAACGGTGCGAATACTGTTATCGGCCGCTGAAAATATTCTAATCTCTTTTGTAGGAATTGTATTTATAGATAGCTCATATTTATTAATGGCTTCTTTCACTTGACCATTTTCAGCCCCAAACAATTTAGTTCGGAAGGTAGCAGTTGGTGTTGAATTTAAGTTCTCTAACGTAATTGAAGTTGGCACATTCATTCCTTTAAAATTAAATACGAGTGGATTGTTTAAACTACTAAGATCGACAGCATAAGGTGTTGCTTCTAAAGAATTTGCTTCTTCGACATTTGTGGATACTTCATTTTTAGACTTTGCCGAAGCTTGAGTGGTACTGGCACTTTCTGAAGTTTCTTTTAGTTTATTATTAGAGCTTGTTTCTGTGCTAGAACTGTAATGATTAGCACTGCTTTTCATTGATGTTGTATGATCGGTAGAATTTTCTTGTTTTTTAGGTTCATTCGCTTTTTGAGAACTACAACCTGTTAAAAAAATAACTAAAATAACACAAAATAATTTTTTCATACTATTCCTCCTATAGACGCTATAACTAATTTTATCTTACTTGTTAATATAACAAAAGGAATAATTATTTTATTTTCATGAATGCTCAAATTGTTTAAATCTGTAGTTTTTATACTTATTTTTGTTGCATTTGCAACAAAAATAAGTTAAAGTAATGACAATCATAAAATATTAGCGAAAGGAAGTGTCCTAGTGACAGATATTTTAAGAGAAATTGGCATGATTGCGCGGGCCTTAGATTCAATCAGTAATATTGAATTTAAGGAATTATCTTTAACACGAGGACAATATCTTTATTTGGTCAGGGTCTGTGAAAATCCTGGAATTATCCAAGAAAAGATCGCCGAACTGATTAAAGTTGATCGAACCACAGCGGCGCGGGCGATTAAGCGTTTGGAAGAACAAGGCTTTATTTATCGTCAAGAAGATGCAAGCAACAAAAAAATTAAGCGGATTTATGCCACAGAAAAAGGGGAAACCGTTTATCCAATCATTGTGCGCGAAAATCAACACTCGAATCAAGTTGCTTTGCAAGGCTTGTCAGAAGTGGAAATTTCACAATTGGCAGATTACTTAGTCCGGATGCGTAAAAATGTCAGCGAAGATTGGGAATTTGTCAAAAAAGGGAACACTCGAAATTATTAAGGAAAGGACGACTGATTGATGGGAGAAATAAAAAAATTAACAATAGAAGATGCACCAGCGTTACAAGAAATCAGCATTGAAACTTATACAGATACTTTCGGACCATATAATACCCCAGAAAATATGCAAGCCTATTTAGTAGAAGCCTACAATTTAGAAAAATTACAAAAGGAATTGGCTAATCCCCACTCTGACTTTTATTTTATCTTTGTCGATAATCAATTAGCTGGCTACATGAAATTAAATCGTGAGAAGGCACAAACGGAACCGATGGGGCCAGAAAAGCTCGAGGTTGAGCGATTGTATATTTTGCCTGCGTTTAAAGGAAAGAAGCTGGGAACACAATTGTTAGAACTGGCGGAAGAAAAAGCTCGTGAATTTGGTAAAAACGCACTGTGGCTAGGTGTCTGGGAACACAATGATGCGGCGCGGTCATTTTATAAAACGATTGGCTACCGCTATTACAGTCAACATTCATTTTTTATGGGAGACGATGAACAGACGGATTTTATTTTGTTAAAGGAATTATAGCAAGAAAATTTAGAAACAAAGATTTCTGATTTTATCAGAAATCTTTGTTTATTTTTTTGATTAAAATTAAGCAATTTTTTATTTTCAAAATGTTATTTTTAAAAACGTAAAAATTGAAAAAGAAGATTTTGAATCTGTGAAAAGTTGTCGATCTTGTGAGAAAACTCTTTTGTCAGTGTCTTTTTTCAGGATGGGTCTCTTCCTGAAAATCCACTTCAGTTTATCTGTTTTGTGTGTTTTTGATTAAAAAACGTTGTGTTGGATTTCATTTAACTGTATAATTTATTTATGTCATTTTTAATAATAAGCGTATTTTAGCATTTGAAAAGAGAAGTTGTACATAATATGTGAATAAAAAGATTTGTTTCTTACTTTCTAGAGTGAGAGGACGATATAAAAAAGGTTGCTATTTTTTCGTTCAAAGTGAACAAAGAATCGTTTGTTATTTAGTTGGGGTAACTAATGATTGTTGTTATAAAAAGCGCTTACAATTCGTGTGATGAGAGTAGTACGCATGTTTGTGCAAAAGTGACAAAAAAGAGAAGGCAGGGTGTTTTAATAGAAAAAAATTTTTAATAAAAAGGAGAGTTTGTCGTGGAGAAAAATGTGTCTCAAGTAACAGCTCAAGAAGAAACAGCGCTGAAAGCACGTGGCTACAATGAGGATTTGTTGCCAAGTAGCCCGAAACAACGGACGATGGGCGCGCGCAATTTTTTTACATTATGGATGGGTTCGATTCATAATATCCCGAATTATGCAGCAGTGGGCGGCTTTATTTTCTTAGGTTTATCGCCGCTGCAAGTTATGCTGGCAGTTGTGTTAAGCTCATTCATTGTAGCAACTTTCATGAATTTGAATGGCGTGGCTGGCTCTAAATATGGGATTCCTTTTGCGATGCACTTACAGTCTACTTACGGCAGTCTCGGAGCAAAACTGCCAGGGTTCTTAAGAGGTTGTGTGGCCGCGATTGCTTGGTTTGGTCTGCAAACATTTACAGGATCGCTGGCTTTATTAATTATTCTCGGGAAATTTTGGCCGAACTTTTTACAAATTGGTGGATCATTCCAGTTTTTTGGTCTTAGGCTACCTGAATTAATGGCGTTTACTCTTTTTTGGCTCTTAAATGTGGCAATAGGTTTCGGTGGTAGCAAAATTTTGAACCGTTTTACCGCCATTTTAAGTCCGTTGATTTATGTCGTTATTATTGGATTAACGATTTGGGCCATTCGAGCTGGGGGCGGTTTAACACCAATTTTGTCCTATCAAGTTTCTGGTGCGATTCGTTCAGTCAATCCACTGGTGGCGTATCTGATTATTTTTAACTCGGTTGTGGCCGTTTGGTCAGCGCCTGGTGCGAGTGTGGCGGATTTTACTAAGAATGCGCGCTCGACACGTGCTCAGGTTGTGGGGCAAACAGCAGGTTTAGTTGTTGGTTATGGGATTTTCGCTTTTTCCAGTGTGGTTATTCTGTTAGGTGGTTCGCTGTATTTTGGGATTCAAGAATGGAATATTTTAAACATTATTGATCGTTTAGATAATGTGGCAGTGGTGGTCTTAGCCATGTCGGTTTTCTTATTAACGACTATTTCAACGAATGCAACGGGGAACATCATTCCGGCAGGTTACCAATTGGCGGCGCTATTTCCTAAAAAAATGACATATAAAAAAGGCGTCATGATTGCCAGTGTTATTAGCTTTCTTATTATGCCTTGGAAACTGATGGAAAACGCCGATAGTATTTTTATTTTTCTGAACGCAATTGGGGCTGTTTTAGGACCAGTCGCTGGTGTGATGATTGCGAATTATTATTTTGTTCAAAAGCAACAAATTGATTTAAATGCTTTATACGTAGATAAACACAAAAAAGAGGAAGCCAATCCTTTTTACGGATTAAACAAGCCGGCATATGTTGCTACTATTCTAGCGTTGGTTCTTTCCTTAAGTGGTCAATTTATTCCGCAGGTTAAAATCATTGCTGATATTTCGTGGTTTGTGGGCTTTGCCACAGGTTTTGTGCTGTACTTAGTGTTAAAAAAATGGACTTGGGATTCAAAAAAAGTGAAAGAAACAGCTTATCAGGAGGGAAAATAAATGCAAGCAGAGTTAGTGATTAAAAACGGGTTAGTTATTTTAGAAACTGGAGAAGTCATTACGGATGTCGCCGTTCAAGGAGGAAAAATCGTAGCGATTGGGCAAGACTTGTCAGGAGAACGTGTGATTGATGCGACGGGTTTAGTCGTTAGTCCTGGGATGGTGGATGCTCATGTTCATATTACCGATCCTGGTGGTGGTTACCGCGATGAATGGGAAGGGTATGTCACAGGAACGGCCGCTTGTGCCAAAGGGGGCGTGACGACCTTTATGGAAATGCCTTTAAATCAGATTCCAGCAACTGTGGATAAGACCTCTCTTGAGATCAAATACAAGGCAGGAGAAAATAAACTAAAAGTAGATGTAGGGTCATTTGGCGGCGTGGTCCCGACCAACTTGGCTGGCGGGATTCAGGAACTTGATGAAGGAGGCGTTTCCGGCTATAAATGCTTTTTAGGAACGTGCGGCGATCGTTCAATTGAAGGAGATTTTCAAAATGTCGACGATTATTCGCTATATGAAGGAATGAAACAAGTCGCCAAAACTGGCAAAGTGCTAGCAATCCATGCAGAAAATGCGCCAATTACGGATAAATTAGGCGCGTTAGCTTATCAAAATGGCGAAACGACTTTAGCAGCATATGTAGCTACACGTCCTGTGTTTACCGAAGTTGAAGCGATTCAAAAAGCCATTTTATTTGCCAAAGAAACAGGTTGTCGGATTCATATTTGTCATGTGGCTTGTCAAGAAGGCGTGGAAGAAGTTTTAAAAGCCCAAGCAGAAGGGGTAGATGTGACTTGTGAAACATGTACGCATTATTTATATTTTACCACGGATGAACTTGATGCCATTGGTCCAGTTGTCAAATGTTCACCGCCGATTCGTGACGCGGACCAACAAGCCGCATTATGGAACCACGTGCAAACAGGCGGCATCGCGTTTGTAACCTCTGACCATTCTCCTTGTACGCCAGACTTAAAAGATACAACCAATGCTTTTGAAGCTTGGGGCGGCATTTCTGGTGTTCAAAATAACGTCGATGTGTTATTCGATGAAGCCGTCCAAAAACGTGGTTTATCCTTGAAACAATTCGCGGATATGATTGCAGCAAACCCAGCTGACCGTTATCACTTAGCACAAAAGGGCCGCATCAGCATTGGTAAGGATGCCGATTTTGTACTAATTAAACCTAATGCGCCGTATATCTTAAAAGCAGAAGATTTAGAATATCGAAATAAAATTAGTCCTTACATTGGTCGTGAAATTGGGGCCCAAGTGATTCAAACAATTTTAAGAGGCGAAACAATTTACGCACAAGAAACTGGAGTAACCGAGGTGTTTAACGGCGTATTTATCAAAAATTAAACACTTATTTTAGAAATGTAAAGGGACAGAAGCGTGATTGAATTAGCGCCTCTGTCCACGAGTTAGAGGATGTTCGTTGGTTGTTTCGCACAAAAAAAGTCTTAATTTTGTTTGATAAGTACAATGAAGATAACTAAGGAAACGTTTACAATCAGAGTGTAATCAGTCAGGGGGTTTTGTGATGGACTTGGAAAAAGTTTTAAAACAAAGAATCGAAGAGTTGTCAGCAATTGGGAGTGATCCTGCTGGAGGGATGACACGCTTACTTTATACAGATTCGTGGTTGGCAGCACAAAAGTATGTGCAAAGCCAAACTGAGGCGTTTGGACTGGAAACGCAATTTGACGAAGTCGGGAATCTGTTTTGTCGAGTGGCAGGAACGGAATTTCCTCAGGAAACGATTTTAACTGGGTCACATATCGACACAGTAGTTAATGGTGGGACATTAGATGGTCAATATGGTGTCATTGCTTCCATGACGGCTGTTCAATATTTATTAGACAAATATGGGAAACCACGGCGTTCTTTAGAAGTGCTTTCCATGGCTGAAGAAGAAGGGAGTCGTTTTCCAACGGTTTTCTGGGGAAGCAAAAATGTCGTTGGTGAAGCCAAACGTGAAGAAGTAGTCGATATCTCTGACAACGAAGGTAAAAAGTTTGTTGATGAGATGCATCGCCAAGGCTTTGATTTTCGGCAGGAGCAAACTAGACGTGAGGACATTGAAGCATTTGTCGAAATTCATATTGAACAAGGCAATATTTTAGAGAACGAAAAGCTCCAAGTCGGTGTTGTTCATAGTATTGTAGGGCAACGTCGCTACACGGTTAACTTAAAAGGGCAAGCCAATCATGCAGGCACTACGCCAATGAGTTACCGTCATGATGCGGTATATGGCTTTGCTAAAATTTGTGCAGAAGCCATTGATCGTGCGAACGAAATTGGGGATCCGTTAGTTTTAACATTCGGCAAAGTTATTCCGAAACCCAATACAGTCAACGTGGTGCCTGGAGAAGTGGAATTTACAATTGACTGCCGTCATACCGACGCTGCTTTTTTACGACATTTTACCGGTGAATTAGAAGAACGGATGAAAACAATTGCTCAAGAATTAGGCTTGACGATTGCGATTGACCGCTGGATGGATGAAGCCCCTGTACCGATGAATCAAGCAATTGTAGAAGTTATTGAACAAAAAGCCAAAGAAGGCAAGTATCAGTATCGTATGATGCATAGTGGTGCTGGGCATGATTCGCAAATTATTGCGCCCCATTACCCGACAGCGATGATATTTGTGCCAAGTATTGGTGGGATTAGTCATAATCCAGCAGAAGCAACGGCATTTCCAGATTTGGATGAAGGCGTCAAGCTTTTAGCAGATACCTTATATGAATTAGCGTATAAATAAGATAGAAAAGGAAGAATTGTGATGGGTTATAAAAATAATCGAGTTGGTTACCAAAAAGAATTGTTAACATCAAGAGCTGTGATAAAAAAAGACAATTACGCCATTATTCCCCATGATGGTTTGGTGCAAAATGCAGTACCTGGTTTTGAAAATGTCGATATTTCCATTTTGGGATCGCCTAAATTAGGTGCGACATTTGTGGATTACATTGCTACGTTTCATAAAAATGGTCAACAAACAACTGGTTTTGGTGGCGACGGGATCCAAACGTTGGTTTATGTCATTGACGGTCGTTTGCGCGTTTCAGATGGTCAAGAAACTCATGAACTTGAAGCCGGGGGCTACGCCTACTTTACGCCTGAAATGAAAATGTATTTAGCGAACGCACAGGAAGCGGACACAGAAGTTTTCTTATATAAAAAACGCTATCAGCCGTTGGCAGGCCATCAACCTTATAAAGTGGTTGGGTCAATTCATGACCAACAACCAGAAGAATATGAAGGAATGACAGACGTGTTACTTTGGAGTTTATTACCGAAAGAGTTTGACTTTGATATGAATATGCATATCTTATCTTTTGAACCAGGCGCTAGTCATGCCTACATTGAAACGCATGTCCAAGAGCATGGCGCGTATTTAATTAGTGGCCAAGGGATGTACAATTTGGACAACGAATGGTATCCAGTGGAAAAAGGGGACTATATTTTCATGAGTGCCTATGTGCCACAAGCAGCCTATGCGGTTGGTCGTGAAGAACCGCTAATGTACGTTTATTCCAAAGATGCCAATCGTGAACCAGAATTATAAAGAAAAGCCGAATGTAAAGTAATGACCTCGGAACAATAGGATTTGAACACGCAGTGGTGAACGGTAGAGTCCTTTTTCTTGGTAGACGTTACTTTTATTCGGCTATTTTCCTGTTAATTATTTTTCTGAAAGTTCCAGCGCTACCCGTAAGAGTAAACTCGTCTCAGGCTCTTGAATAGAGGTACCTAATAATTTTTCACATTGATTCATGCGATATTTAATGGTGTTTCTGTGAAGGTAAAGAGCGTTGGCCGTTTTAGTAATTTCGCAATTGAAATCTAAAAAAACTTTCAAGGTTTTTCGTAATTCTTGTAACGTCGGTTCCGTCGGATAGGCCAACTCTTTCAATTGTTGCTGGCAAAAGTATTCAACATCTTCAGTGCCAATCTTTTCAAAAAGTCCAGCTAGGCCTTTGGGATGGAACAATTGCACAGTTGCTGGTTTTTGAGCGTGTAAAGAAGCCTCTAATGTCGAGGAAGCTTCAATATAAGAATTAGGCAAATCTTCTAGGTTTTCATAAGCATTGCCTAAAGCAAAGCGAATGGTAATAGGCAAAGCCTGTTGCAAACGTTCAGCGAGGTTTTGCAAAATCATCAAATGGTCATTTTTCTTAGATTGAAAAATCAAGATACTTTTATTTTGATTTTTTAATTTAAACAAGGCGACATCTGGCAGGATTTCTGGCAATTGTTCTTTGAGCCATTGGAAAATTAGTTGCCCTTCCGCTTGCTGATAACGAATATGGGTTTCATTTTCTGGTTTAGTCACGCCGTAGACAATCGCTAATTGATAATAATCACTGTTGATTAAACGATAATTTTTCCAAAGTTCCAACCAATTTTGATGTTTACTCAGCGCTTCTTGATGTGTATCAAGCAAGCGGTCCAAAAAGTCTGTTTTGAGATGCTCAAAAGATTCAGCAATTTTCTGGTTTTTAAATAACATAAAAGTCAAAACTAAAATGGCCTGATCAATGGCAAATTCAGAAATAGGATAAGGAATCTGTTCAGGAGATAAGACCAATAGATAATAGGGAAAATAATCGTTCACACGAATTGGAAAGCCAGCTACTTGAATGTTTTCTTGTCGCTCATCCTGTAAACGAAAGATTTTCTTTTCTTGTGCCAATTGTTGAAAGTGGTCTTTTGATAATTGTTTGATAAAAAACTCCGCTGATTTTTGATTGCCATAAAAATAATTCGAGTGGGCAATCACCTGTTGCCAAGGACTTAATAAAATAATTGGCGCATTTAAAATTTTCGCAAATTCAGCGATGAAGCGCGTAGCATCAACATCTTGCATTAATAATGTTGAAAAACGCTTTTGTATGTCAAATGCTACAGACATCTGTTCGGTTTTGCTATCACGAAGATAGCCTACAATTTCATGCAACAACCCGCCTAGTGGCTGTGTGCTAGGAATTTTAATCAGGGGCAAATCAACGGCACTGGCATAGGCAACAATTTCTGGTGAAATTTCGTCAAGGAACCGCCCAACTTTGATTCCTAAAGCCGTACACTCTGCTTGTTTTAGCGAGTCAATAAAAGGTTTCAATTTTTCTTGATCATCTTTATAAATCATTGCCGTTGTTAAAATCATGACATTTTTAGGGATAAAATCAGCCACATCAGGTGTTTCCGTGATTTCTACACTTTCCAAGGGCTGTGTTAAGTTTGAGTGAGACGATAATAATTGTAAGTCAGAAAATCTTGGTAAAGCCAAGACCTCAGCTAATATTTTCATCACAACAACCTCCTTTTTTTATAGTATAGCGAAGAATAAAAAGGAGTACAAAAGATAGTTATTGAATATGTCTAAAAAACAAAGTCAAAATAGTGCAAATTGAACAATGAATTTCTGGGTTTTTCCAAAGATAATAAAAGAGAAGAATTAAAAATGAAGTGAGGGATTACTATGTATCAACAACCAGATTTTGTACGGCGAACAATCATGACGCCGGGACCAGTCGAAGCCCATCCATCGGTACTTCGTCAAATGGGTCAACCAATTTTAGGGCAATTTGATCCAGAATTTCTACAGATTATGGACGAAGTTCGGGAAATGATTAAAGTACCTTTTGCCACAAAGAATCAACAAGCCTTTGCCATTGATGGCACGTCACGTTCAGGCTTAGAAGCGGGGTTATTTGCATTGATTGAGCCAGGTGACAAAGTGCTTGTGCCTGCGTATGGCCGGTTTGCTTATTTATTAGGTGAAATTTGCGAACGCGCCCGGGCCGAAGTCATTTATTTAGAAAAGGACTGGCTCGCACCGTTTGAACAAACAACGGTGATTGAAGCGATTAAAGAACATCAACCAAAAATTGTTGCGATGGTCCACGGCGAAACGGCGAATGCACAAATGCAACCGCTGGATCAAATTGGCGCCTTTTGTCGGGAAAATGAAATTTTCTTCGTAGTAGATATGGTGGCGACTTACGGCGGTGTCGAAACAAAGGTCGATGATTGGAAGATTGATATTGCGGTAGCAGGCACTCAAAAATGTGTCAGTGTACCTTCAGGCCTTTCTTTGATTACTTACAACCAACGTGTGGCCGACTATCTGGCGGGCCGTTACCAAAAAGAGTTAGGGCTTGGCGCGGATGCGCGGAATGAACGGTTCATTCAAAGTAACTACTTGGATTTATCGCAATTAGAAAAATATTGGGGACCAGAGCGCTTAAATCACCATACAGAAGCGACTACAATGATTTATGGGCTACATGAAGGGCTGCGCTTGTTACTTCAAGAAGGCATGGAAAATGTCTACGCACGCCATCGGAAAAACGATCGTATTTTAGTTGAAAGTCTGCAAAAAATGGGCTTAGAAATTTTCGGGAAGTTAGACACAAAAACACCAACAGTCATTCCTGTGGTCATTCCAGAAGGAATTGATGGTGAAAAAGTGCGGAGCTTATTACTGGATCATTTTAAAGTTGAAATTGCCTCTTCCTTCGGTGATTTAAAAGGAAAAATTTGGCGGGTCGGTAATATGGGTTACAGCAGTCGCGAAGACAATGTGTTGCATTTCTTAAGTGCCTTTGAGACTGTATTGAAACACCAAGGTTATCAATTTGAAGGCGGTAGCGGTAGTACTCATGCATTGGCTGAGTATTTAAACTAAAAAAGAAGGTAGGACAAAGGTCACTACGTAAAAAAAGCGTAGTGCTTTTGTTCCTTGTGAAACGTTAACCAAAAAAATGATTGGTGGAGGAAAAGAAAATGACAGACAAGACAAAAAGTTCGTTGGCTTATTGGAAAAAAATCGTTATTTTACTATGTATGGGCTGGGTAACAATCTGGATTTATCGTTCCGCGCTTTCTCCCGTTTATCCACAAATTCGCGCGTCTCTAAATGGTAACGCTTCCGATACGGCACTAGGGTCCATTTCTAGCTTTTATTTTCTCGGTTACGTAGTCATGCAGATCCCTGCAGGCTTCTTGGTAGACAAGATTGGGAAAAAACGTGTATTAATTCCAGGATTTATCTTGTTTGCGCTGGCAGCATTACTGATTGCCCAAGCCCAAACGATTGGAACAATTTACTTAGGTAGCTTATTGGCAGGCTTAGGATGTGGTTCTTTCTATGGCTCGGCTTACTCGTTGACGTCGCAAAACATTCCTCAAGCCAAAAAAAGTTTTGCAACAGCTATTGTCAACAGTGGTTCAGCCGTTGGTTCAGGTTTAGGAATGATTTTATCTAGTTATTTAGTTGCCCAAAAAGGATTGCCTTGGCAAGTGATGATGTACATTTCCGCCTTTATGATTATTTGTATGTTAGTGGCTTTTCAAGTGATTATTCGCAATCATAAAGAAGACATGGCCTTGATTCAGCCAACCGTTGTTGATGAAAAAGATAACGGAGCGGTAAAAGAAAAAGTGCCCTTTAAAAAACTGTTTGCGCCACATATGCTATTTGCGTATATTTTATATTTTGGCACTTGTTATGCATATTATATGATTGTGACTTGGTTACCTAATTTTTTAAGTACCGAACGTGGTTTCCAAGGAGCGGCAATTGGATTGTCCTCTTCGCTGGTCGCATTTGCCTCTATTCCAGGAGCGTTATTTTTTAGTCGGTTGGCGGATAAGTACATGCATAAAAAAGTTCAATTCATCGTTGTTTTAGAATTTTTAGCAACAGCTATGCTCTTGTTAACTGTACAAGTAAGTAATGCGACGTTGTTATTAATTGCTTTAATTATGTATGGGTTCTTAGGAAAATTAGCTGTAGAACCAATTATTATTTCTTGGCTAGGTGAAAATGCACCAAAAATTGGAATTGGCACTACTTTGGGCGTGTTTAACTTTTTCGGCATGATGTCATCTGTGATTGCCCCAGCTTTAACTGGGAAAATTTCTGACACAACGGGTTCGAAAGTCATGGGCTTTTATATCGCCGTCGTGATTTTACTAATTGGCACGATTCTTTTTATGCTTGTCAATTTAAAAAAACGCAGGGCAGATTCCTCTAATAAATAAAAAAACAACGCAAACTTATCTTTCGCTGAATAAGTTTGCGTTGTTTTACTTTTTGACAATCATATTAATCGCTTGTGCTAATCGCTCTTCTTGTTCTTTAGGATCTTTTTCAGGATTTTCAAAGCAATGCTTTAAATTTTCCGCAACAATCATCCCCATTACGCGATCAATACTAGAACGGACCGCACTCAACTGAGTGATAACATCGATACATTCTTTTTCTTCATCAATCATTTTTTGAATCCCGCGAATTTGACCTTCTGTGCGGCGTAAACGATTCAGCACTTTCTTTTTTTCTTCAGTCATTTTGCCCCTCCTTAAGAGTAGTGATTGGTTTAAAATATACCTACACGAGGTATTTTTGTCAACTATCTTTTCTTTGAATCTAAAAATGGTAGAAATCTCTTCAGTTGACAAGTCTAACTTTTTCATGTTAAATATACCCCATAAGGTATATAAGAGAAGGAGAACAAAATGTTATTTCAATTGTTTAAAAAAACGCCAAGTATTTCAGCAAAGGAATTGCAGTCACGTTTATCTAAAGAGATAACGTTATTAGATGTCCGAACACCTAGCGAATACCGCGCAGGGCATATTCCACAAGCGATTAATGTCCCACTTAACAAAATTCCCGCCTACAACAAATCCGCTAACGAGGTCTATGTGATTTGCCAGTCCGGCATGCGCAGTAAAAATGCGGCCAAAATTTTAGCGAGAAAAAACTATCACGTGATTAACGTTCGTGGCGGGATGTCCCAATGGTCTGGTCAAATTAAAGGAGGAAAATAAATGAAAATTGTAATTATCGGAGGCGTGGCTGGTGGCATGTCAGCAGCGACACGTTTACGTCGCTTAATGGAAGATGCTGAAATTGTTGTCATGGAAAAAGGCCCTTTTGTTTCATTTGCAAACTGTGGTTTGCCTTACTACGTTTCTGGCGAAATCGCAGAAAGAGAGCAACTGCTTGTTCAAACACCCGAAGCGTTAAAGGCACGGTTTAATTTAGATGTTCGTCCTCACCATGAAGTCGTGGCTATTGATCCAATAGAAAAAGTGATCACAGTGAAACATGAAACAGAAATTTTAACAGAACACTATGACAAATTAATTTTATCACCAGGGGCGAAACCTTTTGTGCCACCAATTACAGGATTGGCAGAAGCCAAAAATGTTTTTTCATTAAGAAATGTTCCTGATTTAGATCAAATTATGACAGCCTTGACACCAGAAACAAAACGAGCCGTCGTGATTGGCGCAGGCTTCATTGGCTTGGAAATGGCAGAAAACTTGCAAAAACGCGGATTAGAAGTCACTCTCGTGGAAAAAGCACCCCATGTTTTACCGCCATTAGACGAAGAAATGGCCGCTTTTGTCAAAGCTGAATTAAGCAAAAACAATGTTCAAGTAATTACGGGACAATCTGCGGTTGCTTTTGAAGAAGAAGGGCAAGTGATTCGCTTAGAAGACGGTCAAACATTAGCTTCTGATTTAACCATTTTGTCGGTGGGGGTCCAACCAGAAAATACCTTAGCAGTTGAAGCAGGTGTAGCAACTGGTTTACGTGGCGGTATTGTTGTTGATGAACACTATCAAACGAATCAACCCGATATTTATGCGGTTGGGGATGCTATTGTAGTGAAACAACAAATCACTCAAGAAGATGCGCTGATTTCTTTAGCTTCTCCTGCCAATCGCCAAGGACGTCAAGTAGCGGATGTGATTGCTGGGTTAGAGAGAAAAAATCAAGGAAACATTGGGACCGCCATTGTGCGAGTCTTTGATTTAACCGCTGCTTCAACTGGTTTAAGCGAACGGGCTGCTAAAGCTGCTGGACTAACAAAAGCTGTTGTGCATATCAGTGGAAAAGACCATGCGGGGTATTATCCTGGCGCAACAGATCTTCAGTTAAAATTAGTTTTCCATCCTAAGACAGGGGAAATTTATGGCGCACAAGGAATTGGGGCAAAGGGCGTAGATAAGCGGATTGATATTCTTGCGACCGCTATTAAAGGACAGTTAACTATTTTTGATTTGCCTGAATTAGAGTTTACCTATGCTCCGCCGTTTGGTTCAGCGAAAGATCCTGTGAACATGTTAGGCTATGCAGCGATGAACCTTGTAGAAGGATTGAGTGAAAACGTTCAATGGTATGAGTTATCCAACGAATTAGCTAAGGGGGCTGTTTTATTAGACGTCCGTAATCCCGCCGAACGAGCCAATGGTCAATTTAAAAATGCTGTCTCTATTCCTTTAAATGAGTTAAGAGAACGTTTGGAGGAATTAGACAAGTCAACGGAGTACATTGTTAGTTGTCACAGCGGTTTGCGTAGTTATATTGCAGAACGGATGCTAAAACAAGCAGGCATCTCAGCCAAAAATTTAGATGGTGCTTTTGCGCTATATCGAATGGTAAAACCGGAGGAACTAGAAAATGTATAACACGATTGGCATGCCTGAATTTTATCAGGAAGCAAAACGAAAAAAATTACCGATTATTGATGTACGAGAAGAAATGGAATACCAACTGGGGCATGTCCCTCAGGCCATCAACTTACCTTTAAGTACTTTAACCGAAAATTATCAGCAATTAGATAAAAACCAGCCCTATTATCTGATTTGTCAAATGGGATCGCGCTCCGCACAAGCGTGTGCGTTTCTCAGTCAACAAGGGTATCAAGTAACCAATGTTCTAGGCGGTACATCTGGCTGGTTGGGTCAATTAGAACAATAAAATAACAAAAAACGTTTATCCTTTTACACAGGATAAACGTTTTTTTGTTAAATAAAGATGTGTCAAAACTGTAAGAGGAATGATAGGAAGATGAAGGGACCAGTTTTTTTATTCATTATATACTAAATAAAATGACAAACTCGTCAACAGAAATCAAGGAGGAACAAATAAATGAAAAAGTCAGGCCAGAAGAAGCGAAATAAAAAAGTGTGGTTCGGTATTGGTGCCGCAGTGGTCGTCGTCGGATTTATCGGAGCAAAAACAGTTTTTTCTTCAAAAGAAGTTGAACCTGAATACACAACGTATACCATTACAGAAATGGCCTCATTAAAATTAGATGGTCAAGTGAGTTTTCTAGATACTCGGGATATTTTCTTTGATCCTTCTTTAGGAAAAATTGCCGAAATAAATGTTGAAAATGGTAAAGAAGTCAAGAAAGATAGTCCATTGTTAACGTACAATAACTCAGACATCCAAGCCACAGAAACAGAACAAGCGAATGCCGTTAATCGAAACAATCTTCAAGTCCAACAAGCACAAGAGAACGTTAACTTAGCCACTCAAAAATACAATGAAGCCTTAAACAAAGTTGCTGCAGCCAAGCAAAAATTAAACACCGCAAAAGAGGCTGAAGAGAAAGAAACACTAAATGCGGAAATTCAGCAATTGAATGAAGCCGTTAGTGCTGCGAATAGTGAAGTCGCCCAAGCTAACCAAGCCCTTCAATTAGCCAACAGTGATGCCGTCGGAGCAGCAAACACGCTTGAACAAACACGTGGCAAAGTCAACACAGTCGTTACAGCACCAATTGATGGCCAAGTCACTGTCGATGCTAGTGCCATGAGTAGTACCGACAAACCAGTCATTAAAATTGCAACACAAAAGAAAAATATTCAAGGAAAAGTAACCGAGTATGATTACGATAAATTACAGACAGGGGAAGAAGTAACAGTGACGACCGTTGGTTCAGGCAAATCAGCGCCAGGCAAAATTGTTTCCATTGCGCAAACCCCAATAGCTAAAAATGAAGGCAATCCAGTAGTGAGTTATCAATTTACAGTAGAAGGTGATTTTCCTTGGGCAGAAGGCTTGTCTACTAGCATCGCTGTACCGCAAAAACAAATGATTATACCGACAGCAGCAATCCAAAAAGAAGGCGAAAAAGAATTTGTCTATGTTTACAAAGCGGGCAAAGCGAAAAAAACACCGATTGAAACAGAAACAAATTTAGGTCGTAAAGTTGTCAAAAGTGGCTTGAACTGGAAAGACCAAGTGATTGCCAATCCCAATAAAGAATTAAAAGATAATCAAGATGTTCAGGTAGCTGCCAATGATTAAGCTAGCCCATATTCATAAATATTATTATTCCGAAGAAGAAACACTGCATGTGTTAGATGATATTAACCTCCAAGTAGACGCTGGAGAATTTTTAGCGATTATGGGTCCTTCTGGTTCTGGGAAATCGACTTTGATTAATTTGCTAGGCTTTATTGATAAAAAGTTTGAAGGAACGTATTTATTTGAAGACCGTGAAATTGGCGACTTTTCTGATAAGGAACTATCCCGAATTAGAAATGAAGCAGTCGGCTTTGTCTTTCAGAATTTTAGTTTAATTGAAACACTAACAGTTGAAGAAAACATTGAATTACCTCTTTTATATAGTGGGTTAACCCCAAAAGAAGCCAAAGATCGTGTCCACGAAGTTCTGACAAAAGTCGGCTTGCCAGATAAAGGCAAGAAGCATCCAAAACAACTTTCGGGCGGACAACAACAACGTGTGGCCATTGCACGTGCGATTGTCAATCGGCCAAGTTTTATTATTGCAGATGAACCAACTGGGGCTTTAGATAGTAAAACATCGGAAGAAATTTTAACGCTCTTTCAGCAATTAAACAATGAAGGTGTCACCATTATTTTAGTGACACATGATGAAGAAACAATTGAATACTGCAATCGTTTGATTAAAGTTCGTGATGGAAAGATTTTAGAGGAGGTGCTGACATGAAACGTTCAATTATTTGGAAAACCGCCTTCCGTTCCATTTTGAAAAATAAGCGACGCAGCTTGTTAACGATGCTAGGGATTGTCATCGGGATCGCTTCGGTGATTACCATCGTGGCTATCGGTAACGGCTTTAAAGAAGACATGGTCGATAAATTATCCGCTGAAAAACAAAAAGAAAATGTGAAAAAGATTTCTTTTTCGGCCTACAACACTTCGGATATGTTTAGTGACCAAGCGATGTTTACCGATAATGATTTAGGGGTCGTGCGCATGGTTCCTGGCGTAGAAAAAATTGATTTTGATCAAAGAGAAGTTGATGGCGCTCAAAAAGGTACACTGAATTTTCAAGCAGGACCGAAAAATCTTTCTGTAACCTATGAACTTGCCGACAAAACCACCAAAGAATTGTTGGCGGGACGCCAACTGAATGATGGAGACAATGCAAAACTGGATAAAACAGTGGTGGTTGATGAACTGGTTGCCAAAGAACTCTACCAAGACCCAACTGCAGCAGTTAATCGAACTTTTCCATATAAAGAGCAACTTTTTACCATTGTTGGCGTGACAACCAATACCAGCGGTGCCATTGGTCCAGGTAATGATGACTCATTGCTTTATTTTCCCAAAAAGACCTATGAACATTATTTCGGCAAGCTAAAAGATACATCTACGTTGAAGCTAACAGTGGCACCTGGCTACCAACCAGATCAAGTATTGAAAGAAACAATAAAAACTCTCTCTCAACAAGGAACCATGAAAAACAGTGGGACGTATCAAGAATATAATGTTAAAGATACCATCAAAGAAATGGGCTCTTTATTAAATAATTTAACCTTGTTTATTTCCGCAATTGCGGCTATTTCACTGGTAATTGCTGGGGTCGGCGTTATGAATATGATGTACATTTCGGTCTCAGAACGGATTAAGGAAATTGGTATCCGACGTGCATTGGGCGGGACAGCCAGTGATATTAAAAAGCAATTCTTAACAGAAGGGATTGCCTTGACCTTAATCGGCGGAATTACTGGTTATCTTTTAGGAATGATTATTGCCTACTTAGCCTCAATGGCACTACCGTTTTCTGTTCGACCAGATTTAATGACCGTTTCATTAGCCATTGGGATTTCTGTCTTTATCGGGGTTGTATTTAGCTATTTCCCTGCCTCGGCAGCTTCGAAAAAAGACTTGATCGATATTATGAAATAAATATAAACAGCAAAGAAACAGCCACTTTTGGCTGTTTTTTTTAGTGAAAGTAGAAAAAAATCCAAAGATTTCAAGAGAAAATAGCTGACAAACGTCAAAAGGTTGGTATTAGCTACCAACCTTTTGACGTTTGTCAGCTAAATAAAAAAAGAAAAAATTAAAAAAATAGCACGTTGAGGATTAAATAACAAACATTTTTTAAATAAGACTATTGGAAATCCTTTATAAATCGGGGATTATAGGAATGACTGTTAATGACTGATTTGATTGTAAATTTCTAAATTTTAATTCGAAAAAATTCCAGTATACTAAATATATCAAAACAAAACACGAAAATTGAGAAAATTTTGAACTAAAAAAGAATTAAGGAGGAATCAAGAATGAAAATAATGGTCATCACAAAAAATATTTTATCAGAAACTGCTTTTCAAAACCACTTACAGCATTTAGATCACCAAGTTTTTTGTACGACGTGTTTGATTGGTGAAATTAAGGAAAGTCATTTGTTTTATCGAAAATTTGATGCAATCATTCTCAGCGAAACGATTCCTCGCAAAGAACAATATTTATATCTAAAGGAATTAGCCAGAGTTAAAACGCCGTTGTTTCTTCGCTCGGAAGACATTCCTACCTCGGAAGAATTGAGCATTAGCTATCAATATGGCATTCTCAATTGGTTACGATTGGATGCGACTTTGGATACATTAAGAGAAAATCTCCTTTTGGCAGAATTAAATAAACCCATCCAACGAGAAGATGAAAAGTTAGATGTAGAGGGGATAAAGCTAACAGCCGCAGAACGTGCACTACTGGCTGTCTTGTATAGTACGCCAAAAGAACACTTACCAATGGAACGCCTTTGTAAATTAATATATGACACAGAAGAAACAGCCAATAATCGAAAAAAAATGACCAAACAGCTGACAAAATTAAATAAAAAAATTCAAGTAGGGGGCTTTAAAAAACAAGGTATCCAAAATACACGGTATAAAGGCTACAAACTGCATCCGCAGTTGCTTCCTTACATTGGCGAATTATTTACTTAAAATAGAGAAGCACTTGACGAATGAAAATCACCATCACAGGATGACCCCTAAAAACCATGCTATACTAATACTGAATAGTATAGGAGGTGGTTCTGTATGAAAGACGGACTATATTGGGTACAACAATTAAAAGAACAGAAAGTAAGTCACACAGAACTCTTAAAGGATATTGAGAAAAAAGTCCAAAAGTTAAATCCAAAGATCAATGGCTTTGTAACCTTTGACAGCCAAGAAGCAGAAGCAACTTACCAAAAAAATAAACAGCAGGACACACTATTTGCTGGTTTGCCATTTCCTTTGAAAATGTTAGGCCAAGAAAAAGCGGGGTGGTCGGCAACGGCCGGCTCGCAACTTTTTAAAAATAGTACTGCAACAACGACCTCTAACTTTGTCAAACAAGCAGAAACGATTGGTTTGATGCCCTTAGGACAAACCAACGCTCCAGAGTTTGGCTTTAAAAATATTACGGATCCTGCGCTTTACGGGCCAGCCCGCAATCCTTGGAACCTGGAACATTCGCCAGGCGGTTCCAGTGGCGGCGCTGCCGCAGTTGTCGCTAGCGGGATTGTTCCTATCGCCGGCGCTAGCGATGGCGGTGGCTCCATCCGAATTCCCGCCTCTTTTAGTGGCTTAATTGGCTTAAAACCTAGCCGTGGCTCCATGCCTGTCGGCCCAGAAGGCTGGCGAGGCTGGCAAGGTGCCTCGATTGACTTTGCGTTGACTATTTCTATGAGAGACACCAAAGCGTTATTTTATGGCCTACGTGGTAGCCACAGTGGCGCCCCCTACCAAGCGCCCTTGGCAGAATGGCAAACACACCCTAAAAAACAACGGCTAAAAATTGCTCTGTGTACCGCTTCGCCTATCGGCTCACTGATTTCGCCAGAAGCAACACAAGCGGCGAAACAAGCGGCTGATTTTCTGGCAGCCGCTGGCCATGAAATCATTGAGATTCCTTATCCAGTCGATGGTGCAGCGCTGATTCGCTCCTATTATCAAATGAACGGCGCAGAAACTACAGCGATGATGAACAGCATTCAACAGGGGCTCGGGCGCCCAATTCGTAAAGAAGAAATCGAACCTTTTTCATGGACCATGCATCAATTTGGCCAAAAGATTCCAGCAGCCACCTATGTTCATTCATTACAGTTGTGGGATCAAGCAGCAGTAACGATGGAAGAACTTTTTCAAAAATTTGATCTGTTTTTATCACCAACAACGGCTTTTTCAGCACCAAAAATTAACGAAGATTTGCAAAGTGAGCACATTCGTCAACGAATGGCGCAAGCAGCAGAATTAACAGAAGCAGAATTAGCTGAATTAATCTATGATTATTTTGATAAAAGTTTACAGCTAACACCGTATACTCAACTAGCGAACTTGACAGGACAACCAGCCATCAGCTTGCCCACACATGTGACAGCAACGAGGTTACCCTTAGGTATTCAATTGTTGGCTGCTCGTGGACGTGAAGATCTCTTGTTCCAAGTAGGTGAACAGTTTGAGCAAGAAGGCAAATTTAAATTACCAGAAAGTTATCGCTAAATAGGGTGTTATTGTGACCAAATTTCAGATAAAATAGACACAAGACAAAAAACTGAGGTGGAAAAATGCTGTACGTAGTGAGACATGGTGAAACAGATTATAATGTGGCCCGTAGAATTTGTGGTCATGCGGAAGCACAATTGACCGAAAAAGGCTATCAACAAGCGGAATTGGTAGCTGAAAAAATTGCCAAACAAGGAATTCAAATCGACCGTTTACTGGCGTCCCCTTTAAAACGGGCGCAAGAAACAGCACGTAAAATTGCGGAACGAAATCAGTTGACGATTGAAACAGAACCACGTTTAATTGAGATGAATTTTGGCATTTATGATGGTGAACCGATTGAAACAACGGCTTTCCAAGAAAATCGTTCTGAGATTTCCTTGCCATTTCCAGAAGGGGAATCAGTCTTAGATGTCGCGGGTCGAATTTATCCCTTGATTGAGGAAGCCTTGGCTTCAGAGGAAACTTACCTATTTGTTTGCCACAATGCGGTTATGCGAGTCATTGATAACTACTTCAATGGTAAAAAAATCCAAGATTTCTTGGACTTTCATTGTGAAAATACACAACTTGTACAATACGGAGAATAAAAATCAAGTCTTTAATCTTTTGGTTAAAGACTTGATTTTTTTTTATGGTAGATAAGAAACCGCTTCCGTTTTAATGTATAATAAATTAACTTTTGGATAAAAAAAGAAATGGGGAAAAGACTATGAGAATTGATAATATTCATCAAGCGTTAAAACAGTTTCACGTACAAAATCCAAGTAGCAAAGCAACCTTGTTGCCCGCAACGGCTTCGCAATTAAGTCAGGCCTCTGGCTATACCCGAACCGCTGTTAGTGAAGAGCTTTCAGAATTAGTGAGAAAAGACCAAGTCGTTAAAGTTAAATCTAGACCAGTGTTATTTTTTGATAAAGACTACTTAGAGGAACAGTTTCCTTTTTTTAAAAGTAGCACGTGCTACGATTCCCTCGCTTCGCTGCAAGAGGACATTTATCAACAGACAGAACAGATACATAAGAAAAAGCAGCTACTGAAAATGAATCCATTTGCGAACGTAATTGGTTTTGATGGGAGCTTAGCAGACGCCATCAAGAAGTTGAAAGCCGCTATTTTATATCCGCCTAATGGCTTGAATATTTTACTTACTGGAGAATCTGGGGTGGGCAAAACCTTAATTGCAGAACAATTACACCAATTTTATCAAGTTAAAATGAACCAAGAAGTCCCGTTTATTTATTTTAATTGTGCAGAATATTTCAACAATCCAGAATTATTAACTTCGCATCTGTTTGGCTATAAAAAAGGCAGTTTCACTGGTGCCGTCAATGACCAAAAAGGTTTAGTGGAGTTGGCAGATGGCGGTTTTTTATTTTTAGATGAAGTCCATCGATTAACGAGCGAAGGCCAAGAAAAATTGTTTACAGTTTTGGATAAAGGGTATTTTACACGGATGGGCGAAGCCGAAAAACAAAGAAATGTATCGATAAAATTTATTTTTGCAACAACCGAAGCAGTCAATCAACATTTTTTGAAAACGTTTTTAAGAAGGATCCCTGTGACATTAGCCATTCCAGCTTTAGCCGAGCGCTCTTTGAAAGAAAAAATTCAATTGATTTTGTCCTTTTTCTTAGAAGAAAGTCAACGGATTCAAAAGAATATCCACATTCGTTATGAGGCGTTGAAACAATTAACGTTTACTCATTTTGAAGCCAACGTTGGTGAATTGAAAGCGGCGATTCAATTTATGAGCGCACAAGCCTATTTAGAAGTGTTCGATCAATTAACGGAAACTATTTGCATTGAAGCAAACGAGGGGACAGTCAAAGAGCAACCTGATGTAGAAAGTCTGCTGGCTTTTAATAAGTGGATACCTAACGATGGCCTCACGATTCAATACAACCATTTTTATTTAAGCAGTCAAGAATTACTCAAATCGGAAAGTCTGAAAAATGATCGTTTTTATAATTTTCTATTGAAAGAATATGCGGATTTGAAAAAATTAACTCTTTCGACAGAGGATGCGCTAGCAATCATGCAAAACAAAGTCGAGCAACTTTATGATATGGATATTTTTGCTCAAGAACCGCTAGCCATAGAGGCCATTGACGAAACATTGCAGCCAAAAATTCAAGAAGCCATTGTCTTTTTTGAACAATTAATCCAAGAAAAATTGACAGAGGATTTCCAGAATATTTTAATTGTCCACCTTTATTCTGCTGTTTTTTATTCTGCACAAATGAATGAAACATTTTATTCAGATACCAAAAATATCTATTCTGGCAAAGTAACCCAGTATCAAGCTGCTAAGACCATGGTGGACTTTTTACAAACGTTGTTTGGGATTTCTTTTGCTGATACGGAAATCCTCTTTTTCGATCTATTTATTCGTAAAGTCACAGCTAAAAAAAGAGCGCACTCAGTTGAAGAAAACTGTGGCGTTATCGTCGTTGCACATGGTGCCGCAACGGCCAGCAGCATGGTTGAGTACACCAACCTTCTGTTCTCAACAACTGTCATGCGTGCAGTTGATATGCCGATTAATCAATCAGTGGAAGAAACATTAGAAAAAGTTCGTACAATTGTAAAGCAAAATCAGTATAAAAAAATTATTTTAATGGTGGACATCGGTTCCCTGGTTTACTTTGGTAATGCTATCAGTCAAACGTTTCAAATGGAAGTGCTGCTAATTAGCAATATCAATCTCTTAACATTGCTAGAAGTGGCCCGAGAAGTCATTTATGAATCGACGGCGTTTGAGTATCTATTACCAGTCTTAAAAGAAAAAAATCATCGCGCCTTGATTTGCAGTAAAGGTCGCTTCAACGAGGCAAAAGTTCTCATTATTTCCTGTCTAACTGGTATGGGGACTGCTATTAAAATTGAACAGTTGTTACTAAAAACTTTTCCTAATGAATTACTAACGAATGTACGCATCATTACTTTAGAGAAAAGAGAAGTGGAAGACATTGATCGCTTGCATTCTTTTGTTCGGAAAGAAGAGAAAATCGTTGGCATCATTGGCACCGTAAAGACAGAAGTGCCAGATATTCCGTTTATTTCTTTACAAGATTTACTATCGAAGCGGGGCATTCAGCTAGTTTTCGAATTATTAGGCCATCATTTAGAAGAAAAACAAAACCAAGAGTTACTAAAGAAAGTTTCAGCTAAATATATTCAAGGATTATCAATCGAAGCTATTACAGACTTACTAACGGTTTTGAATCCTACAACCATTTCAATCGAATTAGCTAAGATTTATTCAGACATTTGCTTGCAAACCAAAATAAAAAGTGACGAAAAGATTTTACTTCGTTTTATCATTCATTGTGCCTGTATGTTAGAACGGCAATTATTGAATCCAGAATATGACCCGACAGCTTATGAAGTGTCATACCGAGAGTTGCCAGAAGCAGTATCTGTCATAAAAATGGCGTTTCGACCGCTTGAAGTGTCCTATAATCTGTTGATTCCACCTTTGGAAGTGCGCTATATTTATGAATTGCTCTTTGAAAAGGCTTAATTCAAACGGAAATGAAAGTTGGCACACTTATTGCTTTTAATAAAATGATTAATTAGCAAAGGAGTTTGTTTATGGAAAATGAACCAATTTTACTTTTAACACACAATGGTTGGGGCTTGGAATTAGTCAAAAGCGTCCAGATGATTGTTGGAGAAGTCACAAATGTACATGAAGTTGCATTACAAGCAGAGGATTCACTGGGGGATTATTTAGAACGAGTCACAGAAAAAATTGACCAATTAACGTGGCACAACCAGTTGCTAATTTTAACAGATGTTAAAGGCGGCACACCTAGTAACGTTGCATTACGTTTATCAAAAGATTATGACCTCCTGATTGTGTCAGGATTATGCACATCGTTATTATTAGAATCCGTCATGAAACAAAGTGGTCCTGGATTTCGTTTACAAGATGCAGAGATGATTCAACAAGCAGCAGTAGACAGTTGTCAAATTTTAGAAATTCCAAAATAAGAAAGTACAGGTGAACAGAATGTCAAAAATCGTATTAACAAGAGTCGATAGTCGTTTAATCCATGGACAAGTAGTGACTAAATGGTTACAACAATCAGGTGCAAATGAAATTTTGGTAGTGAGTGATGAACTAGAGCAAGATGAATTTTTACAAAGTATTTATTTAATGGCGGCGCCTCCAGGGGTTTCTGTAGTAATTAAAGGGATTGAAAATGCCAAAGAATATTGGGAATCGCAAGAAAAGGAAGAGAAAAAGGTGTTATTTTTAGTGCCAGATTTAACGACCTTAAAAGCGATGGTGGACCAAGAAATTATTAAAGAGGAGATTCAAGTTGGTGGTTTAGGTGGCGGACCTAATCGGAAAAATGTTTTAAAAAATATCAATTTATCTGAAGAAGATGTTGCAATTTTGACTGAACTTTTAACGAAGGGCATCCATGTTTTCTTCCAAGCGATTCCCGAAGAAAATCCCCTACCAATTCAAAAATTAATTGAAAAATATCAATCACTATAATCAGAGAAAAAGGAGAGAATCATATGGGCGTTTTAGGTGTTTCAATTATTATGGGACTTTATTATTGGTTTGCACGTTTGCGTTTTGGGTACACATTTTCAGGCATGCTGTCTCAGCCATTAGGCGCAGCGTTGGTGGCTGGTTTAGCAACAGGAAAACTTAGTGAAGCAATGGTTGTGGGGGCGGGGATTCAACTTGTTTATCTCGGAGTCACCTCCACACCGGGTGGCAATGTGCCTAGTGATCCGGCTTTAGCTTCAGCAATCGCGATTCCGATTGCTTTAGGTGTGGGAATGAATGCCGAGGCGGCTGTTGCACTAGCTGTTCCTTTTGGTGTGTTAGGCGTCTTTATGGATCAATTACGGCGCACCATCAATGCGACGTGGGTGCATATGGCTGATAAATATGCGGAAGAGTTAAATTATGGGGGGATTTACCGAGCTGCGTTTGTTTATCCAGCTTTAGCGGGATTTTTAATTCGCTTTCCGTTGGTTTTTGCGGCGAACTTTTTTGGTCAATCTGTGGTGAATAAAGTCTTAGAAGTTATCCCAGCATGGTTGATGCACGGCTTTGAAGTAATGGGTGGTATTTTACCAGCGTTAGGATTCGCCTTAACAATTATGGTAATTGGCAAGAAAAATTTGATTCCTTATTTTTTAATTGGTTTTGTTGCAGTAGTATATTTTGGCGCAGAAGTTATGGCCGTCGCTATTTTAGGAATCTGTATTGCCTTTTTAGTTAGAAACAAGGCATTGAGTGAGGAGGCAGCATAATGGAACAAATGACACAAGCAAATGAACAACAATTGGAACAGAAAAAAATTACTAAAAAAGAATTATCCAAAGCCTTTTGGATTTATCAACTAGGCTGTGAATTATCAAATTCTTATGAACGTCTTCAAAGTTTAGTTTTTTGTGCATCGATGATTCCTGCAATTAAAAAACTTTACGCAGACGATGAAGAACAACAAAAAGAAGCTCTGAAACGTCATTTGAATTTTTTTAATACTGAAGGAACAGTAGGGGCTTCCATTCAAGGGATTGCAATTGCTATGGAGGAAGAAAAATCCAATGGCGCAGCGATCTCTGATACGGCGATCACATCGATTAAAACTGGGCTGATGGGTCCACTGGCTGGGATTGGCGATTCGATTATTTGGGCAGCATTAATGCCGTTAATCATTTCCATTTTTATTCCAATGGCTAAAGGAGGTAACGTGATTGGAAGTATCGGTCCGTTGGTTCTGTACACAGCCATTACATTATACATCAGTTGGACGTTAGTGAATAAGTCCTATACATTAGGGCGTAATTCAATCTTAAGTTTGTTAAAAGACGGCAAAATTAAGCAAGTCATTTATTCAGCAAATGTTTTAGGAATGATGATGATGGGCGCTTTAAGTGCGAGTTATGTTAAAATTGCTAGCCCGATGACGTTTAAAGTTACTGGCGGTGCCACGATTGTTTTACAAGATATCCTAGATCAAATTATGAAAGGGTTACTTCCTTTAGCAGCAGTCATGGCTATTTATTTCTTCATGGTAAAAAAAGGCCCACGTTACGGTATCATTATCGGCACGATTGTCTTAGTTAGTTTGGTCACTTCATTCTTTGGTTTGTTATAAAGGAGAAAATAATGAATAGTTACGAAAAATTCCATTTAAAAGAAGTCATTAATGCTTCTGGGAAAATGACCATTCTAGGTGTCTCCAAAGTTTCGGAGGCAGTCCTAGCAGCTCAACGATTCGGCGGCGAACATTTCTTTGAAATGAGTGAACTTAGTGTGCAAACAGGGGCCTTTTTAGCCAACTTGTTGAAGGTAGAAGATGCCCAAATCGTTTCCTCGGCTTCGGCGGGGATTGCCCAAGCGGTGGCTGCCCTGATTGGAAAAGGCAGCTTGTACCACGCGTATCATCCCTATACAGAAAAAATTGAACAGCGAGAGATTATTTTACCTAAAGGGCACAACGTGGACTACGGCACGCCTGTAGAAGTCATGGTAGCGCAAGGCGGCGGCCAAGTAGTGGAAGCTGGCTACGCCAACATGTGCAGTCCAGAACACGTGGAAATGATGATTTCCGAAAAAACAGCGGCCATTCTATACATCAAAAGCCATCATACCGTGCAAAAAAGTATGCTGACGGTGGCCGAAGCGGCCAAAGTGGCGCAACGCCACAAGGTGCCGCTAATTGTTGACGCGGCAGCAGAAGAAGATCTTTTCAAATACACTGAAGCAGGCGCTGATTTGGTGATTTACAGCGGCGCCAAAGCCATTGAAGGGCCAAGTGCCGGTTTAGTGGTCGGGAAAAAAGAATACATTGACTGGGTGCGCCTACAAGGCAAAGGCATTGGTCGAGCAATGAAAATTGGCAAAGACAATATCCTGGGCTTTACGCAAGCAGTGGAAGAATACTTGGCGCATGGCAGTGAATCAGGGGCTTCGATGCAAGAACGCTTAAAACCGTTTGTTGAAGCCATCAACAACCTGTCAGATTTAACCGCCAAAATTGTCCAAGATGGCGCTGGCCGAGACATTTATCGCGCCAGTGTCAAGGTGGACGGCAGAAAAACCGCCAAGGAAGTCATCCAAGCATTAAAAGCAGAAAGTCCAGCCATTTATACGCGTGAATATCAAGCCAACAATGGCATCATTGAATTTGACATTCGTTCTGTCAATCAAGAAGAAATGAACAAAATCGTGCAACGATTACAAGAAATTATGGACACAAAGGAGAAATAAGCCATGTCATTAAAACCTAATTATTTAGAAGAACGCATTTGTTTAAACGTCTTAGCCAATTCAGTAGAAAATGCCCAAGCCTGTTATGAAGCAGCAGAAGGGCATGTTGTGTTAGGCGTCCTTTCAAAAAACTATGAAACCGATGAAGCAGCCATTGACGATATGAAAAAATACCAAGCAGCAACCAACAACGCTTTATCTGTCGGCTTAGGGGCTGGCGATCCTAATCAAAGTCAAATGGTGGCTCGCTTATCAGAAGTTCTACAACCGCAACACGTGAACCAAGTCTTCACAGGTGTCGGCGCTTCGCGGGCCTTACTTCGTCAAGACGAAACAGTGATTAATGGCTTGGTTTCACCCACAGGCAAAGTTGGCTATGTCAACATTGCGACAGGTCCGTTAAGCTCTGGTGCGCCAGCGGCGGAAGTGCCTATCGAAACCGCCATCAAATTGTTGAAAGACATGGGGGGCAGTTCCATTAAATATTTCCCGATGAAAGGCTTGGCTCACAAAGAAGAATATCAAGCAGTAGCAGCAGCTTGTGCCAAGTATGACTTTTATTTAGAGCCAACAGGGGGCATTGATTTAGAAAACTTTGAAGAAATTGTTCAAATTGCGGTGGATGCCGGCGTTAAAAAAATCATTCCTCATGTCTACAGCTCAATTATCGATCAAGAAACAGGGGACACTAGAACAGAAGACGTGAAAACGTTACTAACCATGATGAAAAACACATTGAATAAATAAAGGGCCAATCTTTATTTGACTTTCTTCGCTAGATTTGCTACTCTCAAGTGGAGAATAAATAAAAACCAACAAATGAATGTGGGGTATTTTGGTGAGTGTCGTAGGTATCTAATTGATAAGTTGAATAACCAGTGAACCAAGCAAGGTTTATTTGGTGTGCTTAGAAAGTGATACCTGTCAGTCATCTCAATTACTAAATACCTCCTTTAAAAGAGGTTTCTTTAGTAACCTTTATCCAATGATAAAGAGGACAGCGGTAGAACGCTGTCCTCTTTTTTCTATAGAAACTGGTTTTTATTTAAAGGCGCCAGGTATTCTTTTCGTGATAGAAAGGAAGAAAAAACAAATGAATCATGAAACCATTCAAAAATTACAATTTACAACAATTCTTAAAGAAGTTCAAACACGTGCGATTGGCGAGTATAGTAAAGAACGGTTGGCAAAAATGGTCCCTGCAACACGTTTAGAAACAGTGCAGTCCCGCTTAACGGAAACAACCGAGGCCCGCTTAATTATTGATAGCGGACAACACGTCCCTTTCATGGGCTTGAGCCAAATTACCCGCTTGCTTCAACAAGTGAAAAAAGGCTTAATCCTTACACCAAACGAATTGATTGAGGTGGCTGACTTTTTAAGAAGTAGTCAGCGAATTCAGAAGTTTTTTGAAAAAAATCAATACCAAACACCACGCCTATTTAGTTACAGTCAGCACTTAGCTGATTTCAGAGCAATCGAAGAACAAATTTATACGAAAATCCATAACCAAAAAGTTGCCACCGATGCTTCTCGACAACTTCGGAAAATCCGGCGTCAAATCAATGAATGCCAACAAGAAATTGAAACAAAAGTCACCAAATTTTTACGCAATAAAAATAATCAACTGTATATTCAAGAAAATATGATGGTGAAAAAAGGGGAACATTACACGGTACCAATCAAAGCTAGCTATAAAAATAAGGTTTCAGGCATAATCATTGAGCAATCCAATAAAGGACAAACGGTCTTTATTGAACCTGTAGCAATTAGTAAATTAAATGAACAATTGACACTCTTAAAAGCGGAAGAAACAGCGGAAGAATATCAAATTTTGGCAGAACTAACAAGGTTAATCAATGAGCAAGAACGACTAGTCGATCAAGCCGTCGATACAATGACCACCTTAGATATTATTTTTGCACGAGGAAAGTATAGTCGCGAAATTGGTGGGATTACGCCAAAAGTAAACAAAGAAGAACGCTTGCTCATTGTTCAAGGAAAACACCCTCTTTTATTAGAACACGCAGTACCATTGACGTTTTCTTTAGGAGCAGAGTATCGAGGACTTGTCATTACAGGTGCCAATGCTGGTGGTAAAACGGTTGTCTTGAAAACAGTTGGCTTATTGACTGTCATGACACAATTTGGGTTGCAAATTCCAGCACAAGCGGGCACAGAGATTCCAGTATTAGATGAAATTTTTGTCGATATTGGTGATCAGCAAAATCTGGAAAATGCGTTAAGCACTTTTTCTGGGCACATGAAAAATATTGCGGAAATGTTGCGTAATGTTAAACGACACACGCTTGTTTTATTAGATGAAATTGGCAGTGGCACCGAGCCGAACGAAGGAGCTGGCTTAGCGATTGCTATTATGGAAACGATGTATCAAAAGGGAGCCTTGGTAGTTGCAACGACCCATTATGGTGAAATTAAACGTTTTGCCCAAGAGCATGATGATTTTGTGCCCGCTGCAATGACCTTCGATCGTGAAACATTAACGCCAAAATATCAATTGAAAATTGGCGAAGTAGGCGATAGTCAGGCGCTTTGGATTGCACATAAAATGAAGATGGAGCCACAGCTCATTGAAAAGGCGGCCCATTATATTCAGCGGAAAGAATACCCTACTAATCGAAGTTTATTTAAACCCCTGAAAGCAAAAGAAACGACCTTTGCCACGTTTGTAAAAGAAACACACCGTTATCAAAAAGGTGATCGTGTCCTATTGACAGAAACACAACAAATTGGGTTGGTTTTTACAGATGAGGGTGAACAAGAAATCCAAGTATTTGTGAATGATAAAATTGAAAATGTACCACGAAGACGGTTGAAATTACAAGCGAAAGCACAAGATCTATATCCGCAAGACTATGATTTAGAAAGTTTATTTACAGATTTCCATGAACGAAAGAAACTCAAAGATATTGAACGCGGCTCAAAAAAAGCGCAGAAACAATTACGCAAAGAGGCCGAAAAAAGAGCAGCAAGACGCGACAAATAAGGTACTTAACAGAAGCAACACAACAACTTAACACTTTGTTTACTTGTTATTTATCAGAAATCAACTAAGACTTGTTATAGTCAATGTATGGGTAGATATGAAGGAGGAAACAAGGAAATGAAGAAAAGAGCTTTGCTAGGGGTTACCTTATTAACATTCACAACATTAGCGGGTTGTACAAATTTATCTGAACAAAAAAGCGGCGAAAAACAAACAGAGGTTGCTGAAGCGAAGGCAACTGAATCCGAAAAAGCACCAGTAAAAAATGTTATTTTTATGATTGGAGATGGCATGGGGAATCCGTATACAACGGGCTATCGCTATTTCAAAGCCAATCACTCAGACAAGCGTGTTCCCCAAACAGCTTTTGATACCTATTTAGTTGGGCAACAAGCCACTTATCCAGAAGATGAAGAAGAGAATGTCACCGATTCAGCGTCCGCAGCGACAGCGATGGCTGCTGGAGTGAAAACCTACAATAATGCTATTGCGCTCGATAATGACAAGTCCAAAACAGAAACAGTGCTGGAACGTGCGAAAAAAGTGGGGAAATCAACGGGGCTTGTAGCAACATCTGAAATAACACATGCAACCCCTGCTGCATATGGCGCACATAATGTTTCACGCAAAAATATGGCAGAAATCGCCGATGACTATTTTGATGATCAAATCGACGGACAACACAAAGTCGATGTGTTACTTGGCGGCGGCTCCGAATTATTTGCCCGGAAAGATCGTGATTTAGTCAAAGAATTTTCCCAAGCGGGTTATGGTCATGTCACAGACAAAAAGTCGTTAAATGAGAACCAAGACGACAAAATTTTAGGCTTGTTTGCACCAGGCGGGCTACCTAAAATGATTGACCGAACGGAAGAAGTCCCTTCATTAACTGATATGACAGAAGCGGCTCTTCAACGATTAGATAAAAATGAAAAAGGTTTCTTTTTAATGGTTGAAGGTAGTCAAATCGATTGGGCCGGGCATAGCAATGATATTGTTGGCGCGATGAGCGAAATGCAAGACTTCGAAGCGGCGTTTGAAAAGGCCATCGATTTTGCCAAAAAAGATGGTGAAACATTGGTGGTTACAACTGCAGATCATTCAACAGGGGGCTTGTCTTTAGGCAAAGGAGATCAATACAACTGGTTGACGGAGCCTTTACATGCGGCAAAACGCACGCCTGATTTTATGGCAGAAGAAATTATTAAAAATGGTAATGTGGAAAAAACAGTGACTGAGTATATTGATTTTCAATTAAGTGAGGCTGAATTGAAAGCAGTGAAAACAGCGGCGGAGTCAAAAGATGTTGAAAAAATCGCTCAGGCATTAAGAAAGATTTTTGATGAACGTTCGAATACTGGTTGGACTACTGGCGGACACACAGGAGAAGATGTAAATGTCTATGCTTATGGCCCACAAGCAGAAGCTTTTTCAGGACAAATTGATAATACAGACCAAGCGAAGATTATTTTTGGCTTAGTAGATGGCACCGGGCAAAAAGCTGAGATTAAAGATAAAGGTATTGGTAAATAACAAAATGAAGAAAAAGCAGAACGTATAGAAGTTCTGCTTTTTCTTCATTGAAGGCATAAAAATTTTATCTCTGTTATAATGAAGGTAACCAGATAAAAGTGAGGTCAAATAATGAAAAAAATGCATGTTGAAAGTGAATTTGCACCGTTACGTTCAGTTGTTTTAGCACAATCGCAATTTTGTTTACCAGATAAATTTGATGAAGCGGATACGACTTTTTTAACAGAGGAAAATGCCCGTTTAACACAGAATAATGAAGGGCGCGATTTAGCAGACTTTGCACCAGAACAACAAGTGCGTTGGGAAAAAGAAAAAGAAGTCATGCAAGGAGTATTAGAATCTTATGGCGTAGAAGTATTTCGTCCACGTTTATTGACACCCTATGAAAAAGAACATGGCAAGGAATTGGGCGTAGGATATAGTAACTTCTTTTCACGAGATCCCTTTTTTACAATCGGCAACCTTTTAATAGAAGGAAACTTAAGATTTCAACACCGTCGACAAGAAATTTTACCAATTCGTCCGATTATTCAGCAGTGGACACAAGAAGCAGAAGGCTATTATTTTGCTGCGCCACAACCTGACATTTCTGAAGGGGCTTTAAGTGAAGCAGGTCCCTTTATTGAAGGCGGCGATGTTTTAGTTCTAGGAACAACAATTTTTGTGGGCTACTCCGGTTTGGCAAGTAACTTAGCAGGGATTCAATGGTTAGCCAATATGATTGGTCATTTTGGTTATGAAGTGGTGCCGGTTCGGTTACATCCGCATATTCTCCACTTAGATTGTGCGTTAAGCTTGTTGAGAGAAGGCTTGATGATTGTTTGTGAAGAGGCCTTTTTGGATGGAATCCCTGCACAATTAGCCAACTGGGAAAAAATTCACGTTACTTTGCAAGAAGCAGCGTATTTAGTGACAAATGGTCTACCGCTTAACGAAGAAACATATATAACAGACCAATCGTTTACAACCTTAATTCCTCAAATAGAGGCAAAAGGTATCAAAGTTGAGGCAATTGATTACCATGTCTCTAGAATGTTAGGTGGTTCCTTCCGTTGTACAACACAAGCGTTGATTAGGGAATAGTCAGGAAGTAGTTGTCAATCTTTGTAAGAAAAAATGCCTCTTTTGTTTATGAAAACGATGTAATTCTAGTTTTCACTATTTTTTTAAAAAAAATTGAGGAAATTTTGATTTAATAAATGCGAGAAAACGTCAAAATGTCAGTATTTGTTACTGACATTTTGACGTTTTCTCGCTGTTTTTTTATAAAATCACTACTTTATAAGTGGGAGAAAACAGTATCTCTTTTGAAAATTACGTTTTCAAAGACGTTAAAAGTCGTTGAAACCTTGCTATTATAATAAATTCAATTTTTTTGCATGAGGTGTTTAAAATTTGAAATCACAAGCAGGCTTTTTTTCGCTATACTTAGTTTACGTTCTACCGAGATAGAAAAGTTTTTCACTTTTTTATCCATTAATTAACCAAGATACTAAAGGAGAGAGTAAAATGAAGAAAAAAACATTGGTAACTTTATTTGCAGGAACAGCTATTTTAGGCGCAAGCATTGCTCCTGCAGCAGCGCATGCAACAACGACTGGTACAACGCCAGCAAACGTAGAAATGACAAGTGGTTCATTACCTGATGGGCCTGGTGACGGAGAAGATGGAAGTACACAAGAACCAGATCCTACAAATCCAAATACTAACTTTGATTTATTATATGTCCCAACTGAATTTAAATTTGCTGCGACAGAAGTTAACTCTGACTTATCAGCGATTTCATTAGATGCAACAGGCACACAAACAAAACGCTATGGAGTTGGGGATGTTCGTGGAACACAAGCCGGCTGGACAGTTACTGCAGGCATTACTGAAATGAAAAATGGAGCCGCTGCTTTAGAAGGCTCAATTACTTTTGCACAAACAGGAGCAGTAGCTAAATACAATGAAACAGCAAAAACATACTCACGTGATGTGGCTGCCTTTGCAGCAGACCCAGGAAGTCCTGAATTTGCTGGAACAACTATTCCAGTAGGTGGAGCAGCTGTACCAATTGCTACAGCAGCAGTTGGTAAAGGACAAGGTACATGGGATTCTGAATTATCAAATGTAAAATTAAACATTACAACACCTAGTTCACAAATTACAACTGGTGCGTATACAGGTAACGTAACTTGGACATTAGTGGCTGCACCGTAAATAGTTACTAACGAGAATACTGCATTACTAGAAAAGGAGCTGCGCAGTGGTGCACGGCTCCTTTTCGATACATAGGAGGAACAAATAATGAAGACAATGCGCTGGCTAATCGTCACAGTTTTTATTTGTGTGATGGCATTAAGCATCCCTTCTGTTGCACAGACAGAAGAAGCGGATGACAACATGAATACAAAATTTACAGTTAAACCCAATATTCCCGAGAATCAAGCGAAAAATACGCAATCCTACTACGATCTCATTGTAAAACCAGGACAGAAACAAGAAATCGAATTATCATTAATTAATAAAACAGATGAAGAATTGACAATTGATTTAAATTTGGCAAATGCTGTGACGAATGACAATGGTTTAATTGTGTACAATGATTTCGAGAAAAAACCAGATTCGAGTTTGAAAGTACCTTTGACAACATTAATTAAATTGCCTGAAGAACATGTAAAAGTTCCTGCTAAGAAAACCGTAACAGCCAAAATGACTGTCGAAATTCCAGCAAATGGCTTTCAGGGATTAGTCTTAGGTGGTGTTTATGCTTCGCTTGCAGAAGATGAAAAGGAAGAAAAAGGAAATTCAACGGGGTTAACCAGTCGATATGGGTTTAACGTAGCGATTGCTTTGCGAATGTCAGAAGATACGCCAATGTATCTAGCAGAGACTCTTCAATTAGTTAAATTAGTTCCGACCATTGCTTTAGGAAATAAGTCGGTCCAAGCGATTATTCAGAATCCGACATCCGCTATTTTTCCCGAAGTACGTTTAGAAGGGAAAGTAACGAAAAAAGGTGAAACGAAAGAATATGCTAAACGGATTTTACCAAGTGTTCGTTTTGCACCGAATTCAACGATGAACTTTCACTTAGATTTTGGGAAAGAAGATGTTCGTCCAGGAACCTATATTTTTGAAGGAAAAGCGGTCTTGAAAGAAGATGAACAACAAGTTTGGCCGTTTAAGCAAGAATTTACCATCAGTAGTCAAGAAGCCAAAAAATTAAACAAAGAAGCGGTGGTGAAATTGGTCCTACCGACTTGGTGGAATCAAGCTTTTTATGGGTTGTTAGTTGCAACGTTTGTGAGCCTAATTCTCGCTGTTTGGCGTTTTACGCAACAGAAAGCGACACTGAAACAACAAGCCTATTTACAACAAGAAAAACAGGCAGCCTTGAAAAATAGACAAGGAGTGCGCGATGATGACAGCGAGAAGTAAAGGGTCACTTCTGGTGATATTAGGAATGCTTTTAATCATCGCCAACGCGAGTCTGACCGCTTCTTCTGAGAGCTTTGCAGAAGAAGCGGGACAAACGAATATCGGTGTGACGTTTTATGGTGGGAAGGCACCGCTAGAAACAGAAGATATCACTAAGTCAACAGAACAGCCAATTACTAACAAAGATAAAAAAACGGCACAACGCCAAGAAGAGATGCCTAAGAAAAATACTGCCAAAACAAATCCCACTAATGCCCAGATGTCCTTACCAAGGACAGGTGAACGAAATAGCAGGTGGCTTTACAGTCTTGGTATTGTCTGTCTGCTCATAGTAATAATAAGTTTCTATTATTTGAATAAAAAAAGGAAAAAAGAAAAATAGATTGCCGTTTCTATAAATAAAATCAATTTGAAAAGGAGGCGTATTGATGGGGATTACGATGTGGATTTGGATTTGTGCCGGCTTGGCCGTCCTTTGTTTTGCTTTATTTTTACTATTCTTAGTAAGTAGCATGAATTTTGTTCATCAAGCAAAGCCCAAGCAGTCTTTAGTAAAACAATCAATGTTTAGTTGGCTGCTTCTGGTGATGTGTGGCGGCTGGGTAGCGGTGGCTATTTTACTGAATATCGCATTACAAACACAATTAACATAAAGAAAACCCGTTGTAAGTTTTTAAGAAACTTGCAACGGGTTTTTGTTAACTTTAAAATAAAGAACGGTACAATTTATCAAAAAAGTACAGTAGACATTTGTACCCAACTTAGATAGAAAATAAAGCGCTACCATTATATGATGATTACAGGAGGAGGACACAGGCTGTGAATTATAAAATAAGTTATCTCCTTGACGAGTATGCAGGGCAAAAAATTGCGCTCTCTTTGGCTCAACAAATAACCGATCTTTCGCAACGAGAATTAGTGACGCAACTTTCGGCAATAGGCGGAGAAGTTCAACAGAATACTGTCAGCATTCCAAGTCTTTCCGCAAATGAATGGGGGAAGCAACTTTTTCAACAACGTCAAGCGATCTATAGCGAAGCAGAAAGACAAGCACTCATTTTTTTACTCACTTATTCAGAGATCGAAGAACTATCAGTTTATCATTACCAAAATTTTTTAGACGTTTCGAAAGGCACTATTTTAGCGGACATCAAAAAAGTCCGACACCAACTAGCAACTGAAAACATTGCTTTATCCTACGAACGAAAACGAGGGTTTTACCTAGAAGGAGATGAATTTCGGATTCGTCGTTTCGGGAAAAATTGGCTTGCCCGCCTCTTACAACAAAAGTCGGGCACCTTCGCTTTATTTTGCTGGCTCAGTCAGCATCAAATGAGCCAATACGCAAAAATGCGTGACGGCATTCAATTAGCCGTCCAGGAAGTGCAGCTTCAACTAGTACCCAGCAGATTGGATGAAATTAGTTACTTTCTTGCTTTTTCTCAAAAAAGATTAGGCAAATATGGAACAGTCGTCTGGCCTGAGAAACAGTTAATTCAGTCCTTACGCGCTTATCCCGTCAGTCGTCGTATTTTAAGTGATTTAGTTGGGCCAGTGGCGAATGTAGAAACTGAGAGTCTTTTTTTCACGATTTGTTTAATGACAGCCTTGCAAGGAGAATTGCGAGATACGAAGTTAGAGTTTTTATTAGATATTTCTGGTGAAATTATTCGGAAAATGGAATTATTGGCCGTCGTTCAATTTGAGCAGCCTCGTGAATTGCTCATGAATGTGTATTATCATCTGGTTCCTGCCTATTTTCGGATTAACTACGGCTTTTACTTACCAAATGTTTTAATCAAGGATATTCGACAATCGTATCGGTCGCTTTATCATCTTTGTGAACAAGCGTTAGCTCCTTTAGAAAAATTAACGAAACGTTCAATCCCGCCAGAGGAAATCGGTTTTTTCACCATATTATTTGGTGGAGAAATTTTCGGCCAAAAAAATGAGCAGCGGCAAGAAAAGCTAAAAGCGCTAATTGTTTGTCCTAGTGGCATCAGTTCTTCGTTGATTTTGCAATCGGAATTGCGTCGGCTATTTCCAATGATTGAATTTAAAGAAACAAATGCGGTGAGGGAAATAGAGAATGTATCTGAAAAAAGCTATGACATCATTTTCTCAACGGTCCCTATTGAAACAGCCAAAAAGGTTTATCTTACCAAGCCCATTATGAGCTCTTTGGAGAAAAATCAATTGATGCACCAAGTCCAATCAGATTGGCTATTGCCAGGTATTTCCATGCCAGATGTTAAAGATATTTTAGATGCGTTAAAACCTTATATTTCCTTAAAAAAAGGAGTCACAGAAGCGCAGTTATATCGTGTCTTGCACCGTAAAATGAACAAAATTTTAGAAAAAGAGGAGGATCTGCGTCCAATGTTATCGGAATTATTAACAACAGAAACAGTCCAAGTCCTGCCTGAAGTTGCAGACTGGCGAGCGGGAATTACAGAAGCTGCCAAGCCGTTATTAAAAAATGGCAGTATTACGGAAAAATACATTGATGCGATGATTCAAAAAGTCGAATCGTTTGGGCCATTTATCCATATTTGTCCAGACGTAGCATTGCCTCATGCGCGACCAGAAGATGGCGTTAATCAGTTAGGTATGTCATTACTAAAAATCCAAAAAAGTGTCGATTTATTAGAAGATCCTAAGCATGAAATTCACCTTTTTATTTGTTTAGCTGCTTCAGATAACGAAACACATTTACGGGCCTTATCTAGTCTGACGAAAATTCTATCAAAAAAAGAATCATTACATCGCTTAGTGGCGGCTGAAACCGTTCCAGAAATACTATCAATTATCCAAGAAGGAGAGAAATAAGATGAAGATTTTTACAGTTTGTCAAAGTGGTTTAGGAACAAGTTTTATGGTGCAAATGAATATCCAACAAATTTTAGAGGAAGTCGGTGTTGATACAGATAATTTTCAAATTGATCACACAGATGTCGGGAGTGCCAGTGGCGATATGGCTGATTACTTCTTTGTCGAAAAAACATTGCAAGATGCTTTAGGGTCAATTCCTGCTGAAAAAATCATTCCTTTAAATGCGATTATTGATTACGATGAAACGAAGGAGAAAGTCTTGAAAGTTTTAGATGACAATGGCATTGCACATCAATAAGAAGGAGGAAAAACATGGAAACTTTATTGAATTTATTTGTTTCAATTGTTAGCCAGCCAGCGATTCTGGTTTCATTAATTGCTTTGTTGGGATTAGTTTTACAGAAAAAGAAATTTTCTGATGTTGTTCAAGGAACGTTGAAAACATTCGTCGGCTTCTTAGTTTTAATTGGTGGCGCAGGGCTATTGGCGAACTCATTAACGCCCTTTGCGGAGATGTTCCAAACCGCATTAAATACACAAGGCGTGGTACCTAGTAATGAAGCAGTTGTAGCGATTGCCTTGCAACAATATGGGACACCAACTGCTCTGATTATGTTGGTGGGCATGATTGTTAATATTCTGTTGGCGCGTTTTACACGTTTTAAATATATCTTTTTGACAGGTCAAGCGATGATGTACGTTTCGTGTTTGACAGCTGTTATTTTAGTGGGGGCCGGTTTTAGTGTTAGTTTGCCAATGATTCTTTTAGGTGGTTTATTTGAAGGAACTTTATTAACAGTGACACCTGCTCTTTGTCAGCCTTTTATGAAACAAATTACTGGAAATGATAAAGTGGCAATGGGTCATACAGGGAATATCGGCTATGCGGCAAGTGGCTTTATTGGAAAAGTCTTTGGGAATAAAGAAAAGTCAACGGAAGATATTAAAATTCCTAAAAGTTTTGGTTTTTTAAGAGACTCAACCATCTCAATTATGATTTTGATGTCGATTGTCTATGTGATTTTGGCTTTGCTGGCTGGGACAGGCTATGTCGAGCATGAGTTAAGCAATGGCGAAAATGCGATCATCTTTTCATTAATTCAAGCAGGAACCTTCACGGCTGGTTTCGTAGTGGTTTTACAGGGTGTGCGGATGGTTTTAGGAGAAATTGTGCCAGCTTTCCAAGGAATTGCTAAAAAATTGGTACCTAATTCTAAACCAGCACTTGATGTTCCCATTATCTTTCCTTATGCACCAAATGCTGTCTTGATTGGGTTCTTTGTGAGCTTTATTGTGGGAACTATTTCAATGTTAGCGATGGTTGGTCTGAATACCACCGTGATTATACCAGGCGTTGTTGGGCACTTTTTCTGTGGTGCCGCGGCAGGCGTTTTTGGAAATTCCACAGGGGGACGTCGGGGAGCGATTTTAGGGGCTGCGTTTAATGGCTTATTAATTAGTTGGTTACCGTTATTTATTTTACCAGTCTTGGGTGATCTACAGTTAGCATCCTCAACGTTTGCGGATACAGATTATTTAATCCCAGGCCTATTTTTAGGCAAATTAGGTGAGGCAGGTCCGAGTCTTTTAGTAGGAGGAATCATTGCTTTTGTAGTGGTTGTTCTTTTGGCTAGCGCTGTTTTGACTATGCGGGAGAAAAAAGTCGCCGAAGAAAACTAAGTGTTTTCTTCTACAAAAAGGCAAGTGGGACAGAAGTCGTTTTGACTTCTGTCCCACTTGCCTTTTACCATTGTTCTTGGATAAACTGTGCAATTTGTTTCCGCGCTTGTCGTCCTTCTGGCAAGTATTGTTTCATTGCGAAAACGTGTTGCATGCCAGGCACCAATCGGCAAGTATCTTGTGGTCGTGGACCTAATTGTTTTAAAAATTGGTGATAGGAAGGACAAAAAACTTCATGTGTGCCGCCCACGAAAAAAAGTGGCGGAAATTTTTGATAATCAAAGGACAAGCAATTTAAAGAAAGCGTGGAGTGATTGGCCGTGTCATCAATCTCTTGGGCAATTAATTGTAAATAGTTCATGCCAATCATTTTGTCCTTTTTTTGATAACTTTTGGCAACAGGAATGTCTAAATGTCCATCTAACCAAGGAGAAATTAAAACAGCAGCTTTGGGTAAGCGTTCAGGGAAATCGGTGGCTAAATTCTGCAATACGTTTAAAACCAATGTGCCACCAGCAGAATCACCTAATAAAATAACATCTTCGGGATCATAATGCTGTAAAATTTCTTGGTAAGCAGCATAGCAATGATTATAAATATCAGCAAAAGACTTATTTGGTGCTAATGGATATACAGGGATAAAATAATCTGTTGCAAAAGGGAGATCTTCAATTAGTTTATAACTAAAGTCTAATTGGCTATAGGCAAGATTCAATGTAAAGCCCCCACCATGCAGGTACAGTACAGCTTTCTTGGTAGGCGCAATAACGGAGTTTGACATGCGATACATCGTAGGAAATTGAGTCATTTCTTGAAGAGGAAAAAGATGACGTAAATGTTTTGGCAAAGTTACTTGTTCATTTAATGATCGTTGCCAATGATAAAAAGCCTTGGTGACTTTCGGATTTCGTTCAAGGCGAGCAATTTGGGAAAGACGTAAAGAATCTTCAAAAAGACAGGCTTTTAAGGATTTTTGACGAGAACGTGCGTGGAACAAATATGCGCTAGCTAACAACAAACCAATCGATTTCTTTTTCAATTAAGGCCCTCCATTCAGCAAAAAGTAAATCATTTTTTCTACAGTATAACATTTTAAAAGTAGAACAACGAAATTTGTTGAGGGGATGAAAGGACGGTTTAAACGAATGTACGTATTTATTTGTGGTTGCGTAAAGTAAATGATTGTAGTAAATTAAATGAGATTAAGAGGTCCGGTGAATGGGCGCGTTCACGGCAAGGAGAGAACTAGGATGACAAATAAAAAGGTTACAATTAAAGATGTTGCCAATGACTCAGGTGTCTCCATTACTACCGTTTCACAAATTTTAAACGGGAATGGGGCACGGTTTAGTGGGAAAACGGTCGAAAAAGTATTGGCTGCAAAAGAGCGATTAAACTATCAACCCGACTATTTTGCGCAACGTATGGTGATGAAAAAAAGTAAGACGATTGGCGTAATCGTACCTGATATTACCAACCCATTTTTTGCGCAATTGATTCGAGGAATTGAAAGTGTTTTATACAAAGAAAATTTTATACTGATGTTATGCAATGCGGACCAAGATGTTACAAGAGAACATGAATATTTAACAGAGTTGATTCGTCGCAGTGTCGATGGTTTTGTGATTGCAAGTTCTGAAATTTCCAATCAAACGATTAATGAAACGCTACGTGCGAAAAAGATTCCGTTTATTGTACTTGACCAAAAAAAAGCAGAAGGCTTTAGCGACGCTGTTTTGACAGACGATTATAGAGGTGGGCAACTAGCAGCAGAGCATTTACAAGAGCAACGACATGAACAGGTCGTCGTGGTAATGCCACCACATGCGCCAGTCAATATTCAGCAACGGTTAAAAGGTTTTTGTTCTGTTTATACGGAAAAGATCCAGTTGATCGAAACAGAATTATCAAAAACCGGCGGCTACCAAGCTGTCCCCGAAATTTTAAAAACAGAGAGCACCGGAATTTTTGCTATCAATGATGAAATTGCTTTTGGTTTATATCGAGGATTAGCAGAAGCGGGCAAAAAAATTCCTGAGGATTATAGTATTATTGGTTATGACAATGTTGATATGTGCGAATATGTTTCGCCGCCGCTAACAACAATTGCTCAACCTGTTTTTCAATTGGGGCAAACTACGGCGACTTTATTATTGGAAAGAATCCATCAGCCTGCAAAAGATTGGGAGGAGCAAACCTTGCCTGTCCAACTGATTGAACGATTTTCGACAGCACCCTTGAAATAGCTTTCAAGGTGTGCTATATTTTTGTTGTGGAATTAAAACGTTTTACTAAAACGTTTTAATTAGAATGAAAAAATAAATTTTATTGAGGTGGATGAAAATGAACGCGGTTACAATTATCGGAAGTATCAATTTAGACACAACATTAAGAGTCAAAGAAATGCCAAAGCCAGGCGAAACAATTCACGCCATTGAACATTTTACAGCGGGTGGTGGTAAAGGAGCAAACCAAGCAGTCGCAGCGAAACGTTCAGGCGCAGAAACATATTTTATTGGTGCTGTGGGAAATGATGGCGCTGGAGCTATGATGACTGATTTAATGAGTCAAGATGAAATTAATTTAACTGGGGTCACCACTTTAGAAAAAACAGCTACTGGCCAAGCCTTTATTATGGTAGATAACGCTGGTGAAAATAGCATTATGATTTACGCGGGAGCCAATAACGCCTTTACGCCAAAACAAGTCCAGGAACATCAAGAAATTATTGAAAAAAGTGATTTTGTGATTGCCCAATTTGAAAGTGCGATTGATAGTACGATTGCAGCGTTTAAAATTGCTAAAAAAGCAGGCGTCAAAACGATTTTAAATCCCGCACCTGCGTTAGAACAAGTTCCTGAAGAATTACTAAACGTTACAGATATGATTGTACCAAATGAAACAGAAACCGAAATTTTAACAGGCATTAAAATCACAGATGAAGCGAGTATGCGTAAAGCCGCAGAAGCACTTCATCAATTAGGGATTGAAGCAGTAATTATTACAGTAGGTAGTAAAGGCGCCTTTTATGACGTCAATGGACGAAGTGGTATTGTGCCTGCTTTTAAAGTGAAAGCGGTTGATACAACGGCTGCTGGCGATACTTTTATTGGCGCATTAAGTAGTATATTAGAGAAAGACTTTAGCAATTTGGAAGAAGCTATTCGTTATGGAAACAAGGCGTCCTCGTTGACTGTTCAACGTTTTGGAGCCCAACCTTCGATTCCTTATCAACACGAATTGGCAGACAAATAAAAAGGAGCGAGCGACATGAAAAAAACAAAAGTTATTAATTCAGATATTTCCCGCGTTATCGCACAAATGGGTCATTTTGATAAATTAAGTATTGGTGATGCAGGCATGCCAGTGCCTCGGACTACAGAAAAAATTGATTTAGCAGTTACCAATGGCGTCCCTAGTTTTATGGAAGTTTTAAACAATGTCCTTGAGGAATTGGCAGTTCAACGAATTTATTTAGCAGAAGAAATTAAAACAGAAAATCCTGACATGTTGACAGCAATTAAAACTCGTTTACCAGAAACTCCCATCAGTTTTATTCCTCATACAGAAATGAAACAAGAATTAAACAACTGCCATGCATTTATTCGGACAGGGGAAATGACCCCATACGCAAATATTTTATTAGAAAGTAACGTTGTCTTTTAAACGAGAGAGGGGAAATAGAGATGAATGCGACTGCATTATTAATCGGTTTAGGACCGCTTCTAGGTTGGGGGCTTTTTCCAACAATTGCTTCAAAAATTGGTGGACGTCCGGTGAATCAAATTCTCGGTACCAGTTTAGGAACATTGATTTTTGCCGCTGTTTTTTCAATGATTAATGGTTTGGCTTTTCCAGCGGGCATGGATTTATTCTTTTCAATTTTATCTGGTGTCGGTTGGGCCTGTGCGCAAATCATTACATTTAAATGCTTCACGATGATTGGTTCATCACGTGCCATGCCAGTAACGACCGCGTTCCAACTTTTAGGGGCTTCTCTCTGGGGTGTCTTTTTCTTAGGAAACTGGCCAGGTGTGACAGCCAAATTGTTAGGCGCATTTGCCTTAGTGTTAATCATGATTGGTGCCAAAATGACGGTCTGGTCGGAAACGGAATCCGCTGAGAGTGCTGGGATTATGAAAAAAGCAGTTCTTCTATTAGCCGTTGGTGAAATCGGCTATTGGGCGTACTCTGCAGCACCCCAAGCGACGGCAATTGATGGCATGCATGCCTTTTTACCACAAGCAATAGGCATGGTAATTGTCGCAGTTATTTATTCAGCAGTTGTCACTATTAAGGGTGGGGAAACATCGCCATTTATAGAAACTGTTTCTTACAAACAAATTTTTTCAGGCTTTTTCTTCGCCTTTGCAGCGTTAACTTATTTAATTTCAGCGCAGCCAGATATGAACGGCTTGGCAACTGGCTTTATTCTATCCCAAACATCAGTTGTGCTTGCAACGTTGACAGGTATTTGGTTCTTAGGTCAAAAGAAAACAGCCAAGGAAATGACCGTAACGATTATCGGCTTAGTTTTGATTTTGGCAGCAGCTACGATCACAGTGATGATTTAAAAAAGTATTCAACGACCTATTATTCAGGGCGTTGAATACTTTTTTTTATTTGTTCTAAAAATAATGCAGCAGCTGTGGAAAGAACCGTATTTTTGCGCCAAATTAAACTAATTTTGGCTGTTAAAGCAGGATATAGCGGGATAAAACGTAAATTTGTTTGCTTTGTTTCTAGAATACCATCAATGCTTAGGGCGCTACCTAGCCCAGCTTCTACCATCAGTGAAGCGTTGTAAAGTAAGTTGTAGGTCCCAACGATTCGGAACTGATCTAGACTTGCTTCGAGCCAATCAGAGAGTTGGCTCGGAACTTGTGCTTGTCGAGAAATAAATAAAGGTTCTTCTTTTAAATCGGCTGCAGTAATAACATTTTTAGTGGCTAAGGGATGGTCCTTTACAGTAATTAAGCCCCATGTATCTACAACTGGTAATGTTAAATAGCTATATTTTTGTTTAGGTGCAGGCTCAATAATTAAACCAAAATCTAATAATCCTTTGTCTAGCCGTTCTATTACATCATCTGCATTCCCACTGTATAAATGAAGGTGAATATCAGCTGAGTGCTGGCTTGTTATTTGTTGTAGTGCATTCGCTAAAAAAGACATAGCTTTTGTTTCGCCGCCACCAATCGTGATTTCGCCATTAATGAATTCATTTTGCGACAAGTTGGTGACTGTTTTATTCGCTAAGCTTAAAATATCTTGCCCTTGTTTAGCTAAATATTCTCCTTCAGGTGTTAATTGTATTTGTCGATTTCCTCGTATAAATAATGTCACGCCTAATTCTTCCTCTAATTCTTTTAATTGCTTAGATAATGTTGGTTGTGATACATGCAATTGTTTGGCTGCGCCACTAATCGTTTTTTCTTGGACCACTGCTAAGAAATAGTGAATCACTCGTAATTCCATTACTTTCCCTCCTATAACTAAAACGCATACTTATCTATTTATTATAAGTATTAGACAGAGGAGTTGTCACGTATTACGATAAATTTAGCAAAAGGAGGCGATTAGGAATGCTTACAAAAAATCTCCAAGAACTAATTGCAACAGGTAGCATTGATAAAGATGAACCACTATTTCAACTTATTCATCAGATTCAAGAGGAAAATAGTCGCTATTTAATAGAATTAAATCAACAAGCCTATACACATAATGAAGTAAGGAATCTTCTTGCCACGATTATCCAAGACAAAATTGACGAAACTGTTACGATTTTATTGCCTTTTTATACAGATTTTGGACGCAATATACATTTTGGTAAAAATATTTTTATTAATCGGGCAGCTATGTTTGTTGATTTAGGGGGCATTATAATTGAAGACAATGTTTTAATTGGTCCGCGCGTTAATCTCTTAAGTGTCAATCATCCGGAACTGCCAATGAAACGGCGAGGCGTATTGCTAGCACCAATTACCATTAAAAAATTTGCGTGGTTAGGTGCGGGTGTCACTGTTTTACCAGGTATTACGATTGGTGAAAATGCTATCGTAGCAGCTAATGCGACTGTAACTAAAGATGTGCCAGCTAACGCTATTGTTGCAGGAACACCAGCTAAAATTATTCGTTGGATTCAGGAAGATAAGGAGGAAATATAATGAAATCATTATCAGAAAAAGTTATTGTTATCATGGGCGCTTCCAGTGGCATCGGTGAGGCAACAGCCCGTTTACTTGCCAGAAAAGGAGCGAAGTTAGTCATTGCAGCACGTCGACAAGAACGTTTAATTGCTATAAAAAAAGAACTTCCTGAAGCAACGATTCTCGTGCAACAAGCAGATGTAACGAAAGAAGAGGAAGTTCAGCGTGTAATCAAGCTTACAATGGAAAAATATGGACGAATTGATGTTCTTTTTAACAATGCAGGAGTTATGCCAACGGCGCCTCTTATTGAAGCACCAAAAGGAGAATGGCGTCAAATGCTAGATATTAATATTATGGGTGTTTTAAATGGCATTGCGGCAGTTCTTCCAATTATGGTTGAACAAAAATCAGGGCAGATTATTACTACTGATTCTGTGGCAGGACATGTCGTTTATCCAGATTCGGCTGTCTACTGTGGAACAAAGTTTGCTGTTCGAGCAATTATGGAAGGATTGCGACAAGAACAAAGAGAGAATAACATTAAATCAACGATTATTTCACCAGGTGCTGTACAAACAGAACTTTATCAAACAATTTCTAATCGAGTAGTAGCTGAAACGTTACATCTAGAACAGTTAAGTTGGGGCTTAAAGGCGGAAGACATTGCGCAAGCAGTGGTCTTTGCCATAGACACGCCAGATCGTATGTCAATCAGTGAAATGGTTGTTCGCCCGACCACACAAACGATTTAATTTAAAAAGTATTCCTAGAAAGGAATACTTTTTTTAATCGTGATTGTTCGTTTTTTACAGAATTTAGAATTTGATATTTACTTATTTGTTGGTTTATTATATGATTAAACACGTTGTTTCATTAATAAATTGAATATTTTACGAACATTGTAAAATGTTTAGATTTTAGGAGGACGGAACATGAAAGAAAAAATAAGTTCATATTTTGAACTTGAACAATTGAATACGAATATGAAACGAGAAATGTTAGCTGGTTTCACCACATTTATCTCAATGGCGTATATTTTGTTCGTTAATCCAACCGTACTTGGTGCTTCTGGCATGGACGAAGGCGCTGTTTTTACTGCCACCGCTTTAGCGAGTGCCTTAGGTTGTATTTTAATGGGTGTGTTGGCGAAATATCCGATTGCGACAGCACCAGCTTTAGGAATTAATGCATTCTTTGCTTATTCAGTCTCTGTTGGTATGGGGATTCCTTGGCAAACGACATTAGCAGGCGTTTTTGTGGCTTCATTGATATTTATTTTAATTACAATTTTTAAATTACGCGAGCTAATTATTGATGCAATTCCTGCAGACTTGAAATTTGCTATTTCAGGTGGGATCGGGTTGTTTATTGCTTTTCTTGGTTTAAGCCAAGGTGGCTTAATTGTGGCTAATGATGCGACACTCGTTGGCTTAGGACCTTTGAACGTTGGCTCAACGTGGGTCACCATTGTCGGTTTGGTCGTAACTGCAATTCTGTTAGTTCGTCGAGTGCCTGGTGGTATTTTTATTGGGATGGCGATTTCAACGATTGTTGGTTTAGCGACAGGGGTTATTCCAATGCCTGATAAGATTATTTCAAGCGCGCCAAGTTTAGAACCAACATTTTTAGTGGCGTTAGGACATGTGAAAGATATCAATACGATTCAAATGTGGGTCGTGGTTTTAACGTTCCTATTAGTAACATTCTTTGATACCGCTGGTACGTTGGTGGGTTTAGCCAATCAAGCAGGTTTTATGAAGGACAATAAAATGCCGCGTGTGGGGAAAGCTTTAGCCGCTGATTCAACAGCGATGTTAGCTGGTTCTCTACTAGGGACATCGCCAGTTGGCGCATATGTCGAATCATCTGCGGGGATTGCTGTGGGTGGTCGTTCAGGAATCACAGCTATTACAACGGGGATTTTATTTATTTTCAGCTTGCTATTTTCTCCTTTGTTAGCAGTTGTCACTTCGCAAGTTACAGCACCAGCGTTGATTATTGTTGGCGTTTTGATGGCACAATCCTTAAGCAAAATTAAATGGAACGAGATGGAAATTGCAATCCCTTCCTTCTTAATCTTGTTAGGAATGCCATTGACATATAGCATTTCAGATGGGATTGCCTTAGGCTTTATCTTCTATCCAATTACAATGATTGCGGCAAAACGTGGGAAAGAAGTTTCGCCAATTATGTATGGCTTGTTCTTTGTTTTTGTCGGATTCATGTGGATCCTGAATGCGCAATAAGTAAGAGAGAAAGTTATCAAATAGTTGATTCATAAGACAATGAACTTATGAATCAACTATTTTTTTTCGACTAAGCACTAGAAAAACGCCCCTTATTTGATGTATAATTTGCAAAGACATTGACCTGTGAAGATACAGGAACAGAGAGGAATTAATTGAGTGAAGTATACAGAAATTATGGTTCGCTATGGCGAATTATCAACTAAAGGAAAAAATCGTAAAACGTTTATCATGCAGTTAGCACAAAATGTGAAACGTGCGTTAGCTGATTTTCCAGCATTGAAAATCCATGCAGATAGAGATAGAATGCATATTTTATTAAATGGGGAAGATAGTGAAGAAGTGATTCCGAAACTAAGTAAAGTGTTTGGGATTCAAAATTTTTCGCCAAGTATTCGTATTGAAAAAGAAATGCCAGCGATTCGTGCAATGGTTCAAGAGGTTGTTCGGGAAGTTTATACGCCAGGTAAGACGTTTAAAATTACTGCTAAACGCTCGGACCATTCATTTGAACTTGATTCAAATGGCTTGAATCAAGAATTAGGTGGGGCTGTTATTGAAGCCATTCCGGAAATTCAAGTACAAATGAAAAAGCCTGATATTAACTTAAGAATTGAAATTCGTAAAGATGCGGCGTATTTATCTTATGAAACGATTCGCGGTGCGGGTGGATTGCCAGTGGGCACCAGTGGTCGTGGTATGTTGATGTTGTCAGGAGGCATTGATTCACCAGTTGCTGGTTATTTAGCTATGAAACGTGGCGTGGAAGTGGAAGCTGTCCATTTTGCTAGTCCGCCTTATACAAGTGAACAAGCGTTACAAAAGGCTAAAGATTTAGCTGAAAAATTAGTCCCTTATGTAGGAACTATTCAATTTATTGAAGTGCCCTTTACAGAAATTCAAGAAGAAATAAAACGAGTTGTTCCCCAAGGCTACTTAATGACCATTACACGACGTTTAATGTTACGCTTAACAGATGCAATTCGTGAAATGCGGAAAGGTTTAGTCATTATTAATGGTGAATCGTTAGGACAAGTAGCTTCGCAAACACTTCAAAGTATGGTAGCAATTAATGAGGTTACCTCAACACCGATAATTCGACCCGTTGTTTCAATGGATAAGACAGAAATTATCGAAATTGCCGAAAAAATTGACACGTTTGAATTAGCCATCCAACCCTTCGAAGATTGTTGTACAATTTTTGCGCCACCGCAACCGAAAACACGACCTCGTTTGGATAAAGCGCAAGATTATGAAGCGCGCTTAGACTTGGAAGGTTTAATGGCTCGGGCCTTAGAAGGACTCAAAATTACAGAGATTTCAGCAGAAACAGCGAAAGATAAACAAGAAGACGAATTTGCAGATTTCCTATAAGCAATAAATACAGTGACGTCTAAGCGACCGTCACTGTATTTATTTTGTACTTATTTCACAAACAAGTTGCTCGGAGAGGGGAACCGTGATAAACTGAATATGTGAAGTAGGTAACAAGGAGGACAGAGGATGGAGAAAAAAATGCCTAAAGCAACGGCAAAACGTTTGCCGGTTTATTTACGTTATTTAAAAATGTTAGGGGATTCTGGTGTTAAACGCATTAAATCACGAGAGTTTAGTGAAATGATCCAGATTCCTTCTGCAACGATTCGGCGTGATTTTTCCCACGTTGGTGAACTGGGCCGAAGCGGTTATGGTTACGATGTGCCGTATTTAATTGAGGTATTTAGTAATATTTTAAATACGCAAGAAGAAAAAAGAATTGCTCTGATTGGTTGTGGCAATTTAGGCAAGGCATTATTAAAAAATAATTTTAGACGCAACGAGAATTTGAATATTGTCTGTGCTTTTGATAATGATTCAGCTTTAGTTGGCACCACGATTAATGGATTATTAGTTCATGATATGTCTGAGTTAGAAGCATTCGTTCGACAAGAAGGGGTCACGGTAGCCATTTCTACAGTACCAAGTCACCATGCCCAAAAAGCCATCGACAAAATTGTACAAGCGGGTGTGACTGCGATTTTAAATTTTGCGCCAGACCGTGTCAGTGTGCCAGCCAACGTTAGTGTGCAGTATATTGATTTAACTACGGAACTGCAAACGCTGATTTATTTTAATGAAACTTTTTCACTAGCAAATAGCCCAAAGCAATAAAATTGTCTTCATAAAAATCCTCTACTATACTTATTATTGAAAGTGGAAAAGGAGGATTTCAGAATGAATGTTACAAGAAAAGGGCACGTATTAGAATTGACAGGTGAGCAGCCTAAAGTTGGCACAAAAGCTCCCGTCTTTTCTTTGAAAAATTTAAACAACCAAGAAATCAACTTGGCAGATTATAAAGGTAAAACGGTTTTAATTAGTGTGGTTCCTGATATCGACACACGTGTTTGTTCACTGCAAACGAAACGTTTCAATCAAGAAGCGGCGAAATTAGACGGTGTTCAGATTATCACGATTTCCAATAACACAGTTGAAGAACAAGCAAATTGGTGTGCCGCTGAAGGTGTCGAAATGGAAATGCTTCATGATACTGAAGACTCATTTGGTGCAGCTTATGGTTTGTATATTCCAGAAATGGGCCGTTTAGCACGTGCTATTTTTGTGATTGACCCAGAAGGAACGTTAGTTTATGAAGAAATCGTCTCAGAAGTTTCGTCGGAACCCGATTATCAACAAGCGTTAGAAGCTGCAAAAAAAGTGTAATCCCTCTAGATTACAAATTGACTTTGCTTGCGCTTCATTGTAGAATGAAGCAAAGACAGCGAACAAGAGGAGTATCATTGGCGTCGTTTTAGAGAAAAAGTCGTTCAGGTGCAAGACTTTTACACAACCAGTGAGAAGGTAGCTTGTGAGTCAATGGTTTGAACACAGTACGTTAGTAGAACGATTCGTTTCGTGAACGTTATCTCACGAATGAGTGGCATTTGAATGAATTCAATTCAAATGCAATTTAGGTGGTACCGCGTAAATAAGATGAATCTACGCCCTAAAATACGAAAGTATTTTAGGGCGTATTTTAGTGTTTAGCCCAAAAAAACTCATTTGTAAAATAATTACCGCTCCAAATCGCGTATTTTAAGAAAGAAGGGGAAAAAATGTCAGAAGAAAAAAACTTACCAACGAAATATCAACCGACAGAAATCGAAGCTGGCCGTTATCAAAAATGGCTAGATCAAGATTTATTTAAACCAAGTGGCGACAAAAAAGCGAAGCCCTATTCAATTGTTATTCCACCACCCAATGTAACAGGAAAACTACACTTAGGGCATGCTTGGGATACAACATTACAAGATATGATTATCCGCCAAAAAAGAATGCAAGGCTTTGATACGTTATGGCTACCAGGAATGGACCATGCCGGAATTGCCACGCAAGCAAAAGTAGAAGAGAAACTAGCACAACAAGGAATTTCACGTTACGACTTAGGTCGTGAAAAATTTGTTGATCAAGTGTGGGAATGGAAAGAAGAATATGCTTCTCACATTCGTGAACAGTGGGCAAAAATGGGCCTTTCTTTAGATTACAGCCGTGAACGTTTTACTTTAGATGAAGGGCTATCTGAGGCCGTTCGTAAAGTGTTTGTCTCTCTTTACGAGAAAGATTTGATTTACCGTGGTGAATATATCATTAACTGGGATCCAAAAGCGAAAACAGCATTGTCTGATATCGAAGTAATCCATAAAGATATTGAAGGAGCTTTTTACCACATGAGCTACCCATTATCAGATGGTTCTGGCGTTGTTGAAATTGCGACAACGCGTCCTGAAACAATGTTGGGAGATACGGCGATTGCGGTCCATCCAGAAGATGAACGGTATCAAGAACTTATTGGTAAGACAGTTGTCTTGCCATTAGTCGATAAAGAAATTCCAATTATTGCAGATGACTATGTAGATATGGAATTTGGAACAGGGGTTGTAAAAATCACACCTGCTCATGATCCAAATGACTTTGAAGTCGGTAATCGTCATGACTTACCTCGAGTAAATGTTATGAACGAAGACGGCACGATGAATGAACTGGCTGGAAAATATGAAGGAATGGATCGTTTTGCTGCACGTAAAGCGATTGTCTCTGACTTGAAAGAATTAGGTCGCTTAATTAAGATCGAAACAATGAATCACAGCGTGGGCCATTCAGAACGAACAGGCGTTGTCGTGGAACCTCGTTTATCGACCCAATGGTTTGTAAAAATGGGACCATTAGCTGAAAAAGCAATAGAAAATCAAAAAACAGAAGACGCTGTTGAATTTTATCCACCACGCTTCAATCAAACATTTTTACGTTGGATGGAAAATATTCATGACTGGGTTATTTCGCGACAATTATGGTGGGGCCATCAAATTCCTGCTTGGTATCACAAAGAAACGGGTGAGATGTATGTTGGGATGGAAGCACCAGCCGACAGTGAAAACTGGGTTCAAGATAGTGATGTCTTAGATACATGGTTTAGTTCTGCATTATGGCCATTTTCAACGATGGGTTGGCCGGACGAAGCAAGCGAAGATTATCAACGTTACTTCCCAACAAGCACATTAGTTACTGGCTATGATATTATTGCCTTTTGGGTAAGTCGTATGATTTTCCAAAGCTTAGAGTTTACAGGCGAACGTCCCTTCCAAAATGTCTTAATTCACGGCTTAATTCGTGATGAGCAAGGACGCAAAATGAGTAAATCATTGGGGAATGGGATTGATCCAATGGATGTCATCGAAAAATATGGCGCAGATGCGTTACGTTGGTTCTTATCAAATGGTTCAGCACCTGGTCAAGATGTTCGTTTTAGTTATGAAAAAATGGATGCTTCTTGGAACTTTATCAATAAGATTTGGAATGCAAGTCGTTTCGTTATTATGAATGTAGAAGGTATGACTGCTGCAGATATTGACTTTAGTGGTGAAAAGACTGTCGCTGATCGTTGGATTTTAACGCGCTTAAACGAAACAGTCGCCCGTGTGACAGAATTATTTGATCGCTTTGAATTCGGTGAAGCAGGTCGCCAATTATACAACTTCATCTGGGATGATTTCTGTGATTGGTATATTGAAATGAGTAAAGAAATTCTTTACGGAGAAAATGAAGCAGCTAAACAAACAACACGGAGCATCTTGGTGTACACATTGGATCAAATCTTACGCTTATTGCATCCAATTATGCCATTTGTAACAGAAGAAATTTGGGAAAAAATTCCGCATCAAGGTGAGTCATTGGTTGTGGCAGAGTACCCAGTTGTTCATGAAGAATTTAACGATGAAGCAGCAGCTCGAGGAATGGAAGTTCTGAAGGAAGTTATTCGTTCGGTTCGGAATATTCGAGCAGAAGTGAATACACCACTTTCTAAACCAATTACTTTGTTAATTAAAACAAACGATACAGAAGTAGAAGAATTTTTAACAGCTAATACTAGCTACTTGGAACGCTTCTGTAACCCAGAGGAATTAGTCATCAGTCGTGAAATAGAAGCGCCAGAATTAGCCATGTCCGCTGTTTTAACAGGCGCAGAACTATTCCTACCATTAGCTGGGTTGATTAATATCGAGGAAGAAATTGCTCGCTTAGAAAAAGAATTAGACAAATGGACAAAAGAAGTCAAACGTGTGCAAGGCAAACTTTCAAATGAACGTTTTGTGTCAAATGCACCAGATGAGGTCGTAGAAGCAGAACGTGCAAAAGAAAAAGACTACCTTGAAAAACAAGAGGCTGTCAAAGAACGGATTGCCCAATTACGTTCAATCTAAAAAAGAAAAGACAACAAAACCAACGTTTGGTTTTGTTGTCTTTTTGTTATAATTTGCCAAATAATTGAAACAAATACAACATTAAATAGCTGTAAGTAGCCACAGACCAGAATTTCAATAAAAGAACAATTTTCATGAATTCCTTTAAAGATATATCTGTAATTCCCGCCACTAAACAAACAATATCATCTGGAGCGAAGGGGACTAACATAGTAAAGATTAAGAGCTTTTTGACATTGTGTTCATTTTTGTCTAAAATCTCTTCAAATTTTTTGTATTTATTGGGTGAAAGGATTATTTTTACAAAGCTACGTCCATAGTAACGAACCAGTAAAAAGCCAATAAACTCACCAATAATCAACCCAAGATAGCTATACAAAAGGCCTTGCAAATTGCCAAACATCAACATTCCTGCAACAGAAGAGATTCCTCCAGGTAGAATAGGAATAATCACTTGGACGATTTGTAAAAGAATGAAACACAGAACCGCATAGTTACCAAACTGTTTAATAAAAGCTTGCAAGGAAGCAACAGAATGAAAAATTCCTCTGGAATATCCCCATAAAATTAAGCCGAAGAAAAGCACCAGTCCAACTAGGGGTAACCACCGAATGAGTCCATTTAAAAATTTTTTCTGATTAGTCATGAGTGGCCTCCTGACGTTTTCGACGGTATTTTTTAAACCCAAGATAACCAGCCGTTCCCAGTAAAATCGTTCCGCTGACGGCAGTGCCGAGATAAATCATTCTTGGATGATAGGCAAAGGTTAACTGCTGTTTGCCAGCTGGGACTTCAACAGCTAAAAAGCCACCTAGAATGCGTTGTGTTTTTAATGGTTCTTTTTGTAGCGACGATTTGACTTGCCAATCTTGGTCATAAGGAATGGACGTATACAGTAACTGAGTGTCATTTCCAGGTACATTCAGTGCGCCATTTAAATGGCCTTTTTTAGTTGCATTCACGTGAAGAGCTTGTTGGCGTAATTTGTCAACCGCAAGATTAAAGGCTGTTTGGTCTAAAGTTTGAAGCTGCCAATTAGTTAAATCAACCACTTGTTCAGCAGTTAGTGACAGGGTCACGGTAGTTCCTTTTTCAAAATGCCCTAAATTGAACAGCTGATTGGTTGCAATATAAATTGGCGTCGAGATAACTTGTTGGTTTACCTTCAATTGTGTAACCTTTTTCCATTTTAAATTCGGAATATAAAGATGCAAGTCGCCAGTGCTATTCACTTTAAAGGTTGCTTCAATTGTTTCGTTGGTATGATGAGGTTCATTTATCAACGAAGCTGTTTTAAAGTAAGGTTTATCCGTCGGCACGAGCATTTGCAGGAGTTCTTCTTGGGCATCTAAAGGATTATTTTTTGCTAATTTTAACTTGGTTAATGCGGTTGGCGCCAAAAAGCCCATACCGATTGCTTCATCATTTTCCATGATTTTTGTGGAACCAACTGTTTTTAGCAATTTTTCACTCGTAGGTTTTTCAATTGGTAAAAAGTCATATTTCACATTTAAAAGTAAATTGGTTAGTTGTGAATTATCCACATAAGCAATCCGGCGATCATTTTTTCGATATAAACCTAGCGCACTTAATGTGTCTTGGGTAGTGGCAGTTAAAGTCGAAGTATAGCTAGAAACGCCAGCATAGCCATAAAGTAAAGGATTGTTGTAGCCGTTATTGATTTCACGGAACCCTGTTTCTTTGGAAGGAATGACTTGTTTCATGCGATAAAGTTCTGGTGCTGAGGCCATTTTTTCATCGATTAATTGGCTGTGTTTTCGGTAATCTTGGGCAAATGTTGCTTGGCTACCAAAGGGCATGTGTTTAAAAGAAATCCAGAAATTCGTTGTTAATTCTGTGCTGACCAGTAAGAATAAAGCAACGACTACATAGTTTCTTAAGGCCTTTTTGTGTGCTAAACGCAAGCAAAAGAAAATCAACCAAATAAAAAGTAAACTTAGCCATAAATAATTGATCGAAATTAAGAGATTCTTTTGTGGACCATAATACAAAGATCCGTAGCCAATGACTAACAGCAGACTAAAAATAATAGGTGCGGACCAAGGAATGGTCACTTTTTTAAGCCAAACTTCATAGGCAAAGACAATCAATAAAAAGCTAAAGATAAAGACATTTCGGTAAGGGAACCCAGCTGGGCTTTGAAACATGTGCCAGACAGTGTTAAAGGCTTCTAACCAAAAGCTTAAAAAGAGAATGAATAAAAGAATTGCTGAAGCTATTCTTTCTTTTAACGCAATTTGTTTCGTTTGAAAATAGGCAACACAGAGGAGTGTCACAAATAATCCAGCAAAAACGGTTGGTAAATGGTCTAAACGCAACTCATAATTAATAGAACCTAAGCCTAATTGCGAGAAGAACGAAGTGTTGAACTTAGGCGTTAAAAAGAACGTCGAGACATCAAAATCTGCTTTTTTTGTATAGAGCATCCCTTCTGCTGCAGGTAATAATAAAAAACTAGTTGCGGTTCCTGTTAAAAAAGAAACGAGGATGAATAACGGACTTTGTTTAAAAAATTGCCGAATAGCATGGGCTTGGGTATTCTTTTTAAAGAACCAATAGATACTGTACAAAACAGCAAAGAGACAAATCATATAACCCATGTAGTAATTCGTCACAATCGCTAAAAATAGGGTGATACTGTATAAGCCCCATTTGCGTTGATCCCATAAACGTTGGAGTCCCAATAAGATAAGCGGGAATAGAATCAGTGCATCCAACCACATAAAGTTTTGGCTATAGACGGTGACAAAGCCACAGAAACTATAGGACGTTGAAAAAAGTAACGTGGTGCCATCAACTTTTTGATAGGTGTATTTTAAATAGCTAAACATCGTAGTGCCCATCAAGGCAAGTTTTAAGGTAATAATCCATAAAATTGCTATAGGTAATTGTTCATAAGGAAAAAAGAAAGCCAACACATTAAAAGGGCTCAGTAAGTAATAGGCTGCCAAAGGAACAATCGATTCACCAATCTCATTGGAAAAAGAGTAGAATGTAGTTATTCCCTCGTGAAAAGAGCGTTTTAAAAAACTCAAGAAAGGCATGTATTGTGTGCCTAAATCACTAACTAATAAGTTGTTGTCACCAAAAGGCGCAAGTTGTAATGTCATCCATACAAGCAATAGAAGTAAAAACGGCAAGAAAAAACTTCCTAACCATAAAAGCTTCGATTTGTTTTTCATCAAAATAAGTCCACCTTTATAAAAAAATCATGAATAAGCGTGTTGAACGCTCTAAAAATAGTTTTTAATTGGCTGGCTGGAACGAACCATCCAGAATGTTAGTTTACCATAAGTTCATTAATGTATCCGCTAATAACGCAAAATTATGAAAAATGCAAAAAATTTTCAAGAAAAAGTTTCAATTGGTTATTAGTGAAAAAGTCACCTAACTTGGTTATAATGTAGAAGAAGACAAGGAGTTGGACAAGATGCAATTAACAATAGAAGAAGCCATTGAATGGATTCATAGCCGGTTACCCTTTGGCTCAAGACCTGGTTTGGATCGGATTAATGCGTTATTAGAAAAAATTGATCATCCAGAAAACAAAGTGCCAACGATTCATATCGCAGGAACCAATGGTAAAGGCTCAACCGTGACATATTTACGCTGTCTATTAGAAGAAATGGGCTTGAAAGTCGGAACCTTTACCTCTCCTTATATTGAATCATTTAATGAAAGAATTGCGATAAATGGTCAACCAATTTCAGACGAACAATTGATTACCTATGTGGAAAAGTATCAACCAATCATTAAAGAATTAGACCAAATCACTGAAGTGGCTGGAATTACAGAATTCGAAACATTGACAGGAATGGCCTTGGACTATTTCGTGAATGAACAAGTGGATATCGCAGTTGTTGAAGTTGGCTTAGGTGGATTACTTGATAGCACCAATGTCGTGAAGCCAATATTGACGGGAATTACGACAATTGGGAAGGATCACACAGAAATTTTAGGTGAAACAATTGCTGAAATTGCCTATCAAAAAGCGGGTATTATTAAAGAAAAAGTCCCAGTAGTAACAGGCAATATTTGTGCTGATGCGCTAGCAGTCATTGAAAAAGTCGCACAAGAAAAACAGAGTCCAATTTTTCGTTTTGGCAAAGAGTATCAAGTGGAATATCTACATCCTGACACACAATGGGGGGAAATATTTAATTTCTATGGAGAAATGGGCAAACTGACAAAGATTAAAGTTCCCTTGTTGGGGCGTCACCAAGTAGAAAACGCGGCGGTAGCTATTCAATTATTTGACAAGTATTGCCAACTACAACATTTGCCGTTTAAAGAACGAGACATTACTCAAGGGTTAGCTAAAGCGCAATGGCCAGCTCGAATGGAACGTCTTAGTGATGAACCGTTGATTGTTTTAGATGGTGCCCACAATGATCACGCAGTAAAACGCTTAGTTGAAAACTTGCGCAAAGAGTTTCCACAACACACGATTCATATTTTATTTTCAGCTTTAGCAACTAAAGATGTGGATGAGATGATTCAGGACTTAAAGCAAGTATCGAATGCGCATCTTTACTTAACTAGCTTCGATTATCCTAAAGCTATTGCACTTACAGAAATGGAAAAATATGAAGACGATTTAACAGAAATTGTGTCTTTATGGCAATTTGGCTTAGGCGAAATTTTAGAAAAAATGTCGACAGATGATTTATTATTAGTAACAGGTTCATTATATTTTGTTTCTCAAGTAAGAGAATTACTTTTAACTATAGGAGGAAATGATGAAGAAATTTGATGGCGTAATTTTTGATATGGATGGGTTGCTTTTTGATACGGAGTTGATTTACTATACATCTACTCAAAAAGTAGCAGATGCAATGGGGTTACCATATAGTAAAGAAGTCTATTTAGACTATGTTGGGATTTCCGATGAAGAAGTACAAGAGAATTACCGACGTATTTATGCGTCCTATGGTCACGACACAGTGGAAGAATTTATCCGCCGTTCTTATGAGGATACCCTGCAAGAGTTTCGATCTGGTAACGTCCCTTTAAAACCAGGGGTGGTGGAATTCCTTGACTTTTTAGATGATCAAAAAATTCCTCGATTAGTTGCTTCAAGTAACGTCCGTCCAGCAATTGAAATGTTATTAAGCCATGCTGGGATTCAGGATCGTTTTGTAGGGATCGTTTCAGCAGAGGATGTTAAACGAGCAAAACCGGACCCAGAAATTTTTCAAAAAGCTCGTCAACTTTTAGGAACAGAAGCCCCGAAAACCTTGATTTTCGAAGACTCATTTCATGGGGTAAGTGCGGCTCATAGTGCGGGCATTCCAGTGATCATGGTACCTGATTTATTGCAACCAACTGAAGTTATCCAAGAGAAAACATTACATGTCTTGGAGAGTTTACATCAAGCGCCACATTATTTAAAATAATAAAAACAACACTCCTTTGCGTAGTTTATTAATGACTAGCAAAGGAGGTTTTTTTTATGCAAGTATCGGATCTGTTTATTCGCGAGATGCCGAGTGATTGTTTACCACGAGAACGGCTCTTAGCGATAGGAGAAAAAGCATTATCGAATCAAGAGTTGTTGGCGATTCTGTTACGAACTGGCTCAAAAGAAGCAGACGTGATGACTGTTGCCGCAACGCTATTAAAACAGTTTAAGCAACTTTCTTATTTGCAGCAAGCCACGTTGAACGAGTTAATGGCTATTAAAGGTATTGGACAAGTGAAAGCCATTGAATTACGTGCGGCCATTGAATTGGGGTGTCGAATTTATCAAAGTAGTCAAATCAAATTTGGCAAAGTTACGTCCAGTCAACAAGTCGCTCAACGATTACTCTAAGAGATGAAGGGGCTGCAACAAGAACATTTAATTTGTATTTACTTGAATACCAAGAATGACATTATCCAACAGAAAACGATTTTCAAAGGTTCACTGAATCAAAGTATTGCTCATCCACGCGAAATTTTTCGGGAAGCGGTTAAATATTCTTCTGCTCGCATACTATTAGCTCATAATCATCCATCTGGCAATCCGACACCGTCTCCACAAGATATTCAATTTACCAAACGAATGGAAGAATGTGGCGAAATGATGGGGATTCAATTGTTGGATCATATTATTGTTGGTGATAGCGGATACATTAGTTTGAGAGAAGAGAATTTTTTTGCTTCAGAATGAGGACAATTCTTGCAAAAATATTTTATCACGTGTAAAATGAAAGGGTAATCTTGTTTGGAATTATGTAGACTTTTTAAATTTTTTTAAATATTCTATTGGAAGCGAGCAAAGTTACGACTATTTATGTGCAAATGCACGAGGAGGAACAAAAGAATGGAACAAGGAACAGTAAAATGGTTTAACGCAGAAAAAGGTTTTGGGTTTATCTCACGCGAAGACGGAAGCGACGTATTCGTACACTTCTCAGCTATCCAAGGTGATGGTTTCAAAACTTTAGAAGAAGGTCAAGCAGTGACTTTCGATGTTGAAGATTCAGACCGTGGCCCTCAAGCAGTTAACGTAGAAAAAAACTAATAAAAAATAATCCAAAAACACCTAACGCATGTTAGGTGTTTTTTTGTTAGAAAAAATAGAGAAGAAAAATGGACAAGCATTTTTCTTCTCTATTAAATGAGAGCTTTATTGATCACTAACTGTGGCAGTCATAATCATTGGCAGAATCATTGGATGACGTTCTGTTTGTTCAAACAAGAAAGGCTGTAAAGCGGTCGTCATGGCTTCGCCTAATTTTGTTTCGGTACAGTTTTTATCTTTCATTGCTTCACGTAGAGCATTGAATAAAAGACGTTGGCCTTCATGAATCATATCACCAGACTCACGCATGTAGACAAAACCACGGGAAAGAATGTCTGGACCAGCCATAATTTCTTTATTTTTAATATCAACTGTTGCTACCGCTAAAACTAAACCTTCTTCAGATAAGATACGACGATCCCGTAAAACAACATTCCCGATATCACCGACACCATTTCCATCAACGTACACGTCATTAGCATTGAAGTGACCAGCAGGACGTGCGCTATCAGCCGTTAAAGCTAAGACATCGCCGTTGCCCATGATAAAGCAATTTTCTTCAGGAACCCCTGTATCTTGAGCGAGCGAAGCATGGATTTTTAACATTCTAAATTCACCATGAACAGGCATGAAATATTTAGGCTTCATCAAGCGAAGCATTAATTTTTGCTCTTCTTGTCCACCGTGACCAGAAGTATGGATATTATTGATTTTTCCGTGGATAACTTCCGCACCGGCTTCAGATAATAAGTTGATTAAACGGTTAACGCTTGTCGTATTCCCAGGAATTGGTGAACTTGAGAAAACAACCGTATCGCCTGGTTGAATACTAATTTGGCGATGTGTACCGTTAGCAATCCGACTAAGCGCGGCCATAGGTTCTCCTTGAGAGCCAGTACATAAAATCATTGTTTCATTTGCTGGCAATTGATTCAGTTCCGCCGCATCGACAAACGTTCCTTTGGGCACTTTGATGTAGCCTAAGCGTTCGCCATTGACAATGGCATTTTCCATGCTACGACCAAAAACAGCAATTTTGCGACCGGTTTTCACGGCTGCATCAGCAGCTTGTTGTAAACGGAAAATGTTTGAAGCAAAACTGGCAAAGATAATCCGACCATCAATTTTTTCAAAGATTTTTAAAATAGAGGTCCCAATTGTTTTTTCGGATTTTGTAAAGGTGGGTATTTCAGCATTGGTACTGTCTGAAAGAAGACAAAGGACGCCTTCTTCACCTAATTTCGCCATTCTGTGTAAGTTGGCTGGCTCGCCAACGGGTGTAAAGTCAAACTTAAAGTCACCTGTTGCGACAATGTTACCAGAAGGCGTTTTAACCACAACGCCCAAGGCATCAGGAATACTGTGAGTCGTCCGGAAAAAGCTAATCGCTGTTTTTCTAAAACGAATCACCGTATCTTCATTAATTTCGTGTAATTCCGCTTCTCGCAATAAACCATGTTCATCTAGTTTGTTGGTAATTAAAGCCAAGGCTAGTGGTCCCGCATAGATTGGGATATTCGCTTGACGTAAAAGATAAGGAACGCCACCAATATGGTCTTCGTGACCGTGGGTAATAACGAGTGCTTTGACTTTATGCAAATTTTGAACGATGTAGCTATAATCTGGAATCACATAGTCAATCCCAAGTAAATCATCTTCTGGGAATTTGATCCCAGCATCAATAATGATAATTTCATCTTGGAATTGTACCCCATATGTGTTTTTTCCAATTTCGCCTAAACCACCGATTGCAAAAACGCCAGTTTCGTTATTTTTTATGTTTACTTTCATGTTAAAACTCCGTTAGAGTGAAGTCCGCATGTTCTTGCTCGTAAGCAAGATGTTTTTCGTCTAATAATTGAACGTATTCAATATTGTATGGGGTATTTTCTTCAACTAATTGGCGCACGATTACATCGCTATCGGCTTCCATGTAAAGAGATTTTGTGTCTTCTCTTTTTGGGTTTCTGATTTTTGTTTCTTGATAGTATACTTTGTAAATCATCGATTCATTTCTCCTTCAGCTACTAATAGTAGCAATTTATAGTTTTTTTCATTTTAAGACAGAAAATTAAACACAACAAAACGAGGTGCTGATCACCTAAAAAAGAATGCTCATCAAAAACATCTGTTAATGATGAAATGAAGCCTCGACTTTGCTTCATTCTGGGTATTTGATTTTATGTGTTCTTTTTCAACCGTCCCGTGTGTTGTGAATAACAACAATTAAGCTTATTTTATCATAGAATGATAAGGAAGTATAGAAACACTCACTGGACTTTTAAAAAAAACAAACTTCTTGTTTCGCCTTATTCTTGATCAAGTTCGAGTGCCTTTTTTTTAGGACGCCAATACCAACTTAAGCCAATCACGTGAGCTAAATAAACAATCGCTAAAGTCGTAGTCATCAACGTATTTCGGACAATTAAACACGGAATGGCAAATAAAAGAAACATGGAAATAAATAGTTTCCATTTGCCTTTACGAGTAATTTTTTTCTCAAAGAAGGCTTCTTGGATGTATTTTTGATAATAAGAAGAAGCTAAAAATTTGTTATAAAGTTTATCTGAACTACGCATCCAAAAAAAGGCCGTTAATAAATAAAAACCAGTGGTGGGTAAAAGCGGCAAAAAGATTCCTAACGTGCCTAAAGCAAACGTACAGGAACCGAGAAAAATGAAGAATAATTTTTTCATTCAAAGGGTCCTTTCAGTTTTTCCCAATTATGGCACAATCAAAAGGAAGTAGCAATTTTAATCGTATAAGTAAATCATTAAAATTATCTATTTTTTAGAAAATCTAAAAGAGAAAGGATAGAAAGAGAAAGGCTGTTTTTTCTAGCCAGACAGCTTGTATTACCGATTTCTTTTTGATACAGTGGGAGTACTAGAAAATTTAAAGTAAGATAAGAAGGAGATGATTAATTGAAGTTAATGTGGCGTTACACAATGCGTTATAAGAAATTACTTTTCGCTGATTTTATTTGTGTGTTTGGTTTTATTTTAATTGAATTAGGCTTGCCGACCATTTTAGCACGAATGATTGACAAAGGAATTATTCCTAAAGATATGGACTATATTTATCAGCAAGGGATTTGGATGGTTGTAATTACGATTATTGGTGTCGCAATGAATATTTTGCTGGGGTACTTTGGTGCCAGAATTACAACAAACATTGTTCGTGATATTCGTGATGATTTATTTGAAAAGATTCAAACTTTCTCACACAGTGAATATGAAAGTATTGGGGTTTCTTCCTTAATTACGCGAACTACCAATGATGCATACCAAATTATGCTCTTCATGGGAAATATTTTACGTCTTGGCTTTATGACGCCAGTGATGTTTATTGCCAGTCTTTACATGGTGATGCGAACGAGTCCCTCGTTAGGAATGTACGTTTTAGGTGCCTTGCCTTTTCTGCTGCTAGCAGTTGTCGGGATTGCTCGTTTGTCAGAACCGTTATCTAAAAAGCAACAAAAGAACTTAGATGGAATCAACGGGATTTTAAGAGAAAATCTTTCTGGATTGCGGGTAATACGCGCATTTGTTAATGAAAAATTTGAAGAATCTCGTTTTAATAAAGTCAATGAAACTTACACTAAAAGTTCAAAAAGTCTGTTTCGTTTAATGGCAGCAGCCCAACCAGGGTTCTTTTTCTTATTTAATATTGTGATGGTCTTAATCATTTGGAGCGGGACTGTTCAAATCAGCCATGGGGATTTAGAAGTTGGGAATTTAATTGCTTTTATTGAATATATTTTTCATGCGCTGTTCTCGTTTATGTTATTTGCCAGTGTCTTTATGATGTATCCGCGGGCTGCGGTTTCGGCTTCGCGGATTCAAGAAGCCTTAGACATGAAACCAGCTATTCGTGAAGAAGAAGGCGTAACAGAAACAGCTACTAAAGGCTATCTAGAGTTTAAAAATGTAACCTTTGCCTATCCTGGACATGCGGAAAGCCCAGTCATCCGCAATGTAAGTTTTAAGGCGTCACCTGGTGAAACAGTGGCCTTCATTGGGAGCACAGGTAGTGGGAAATCAACATTAATTCAATTGATTCCACGGTTTTATGATGTATCAGAAGGTGAAATTTTAATCGATGGAGTGAACGTAAAAGAGTACCAACTTAGTGCATTACGCAATAAGATTGGCTATATTCCACAAAAAGCGTTACTTTTTACTGGTACAATTGCTGATAACCTTCGCTACGGTAAGGAAGATGCGACGTTAGAAGAAATGGAACGAGCAATTGACATTGCTCAAGCCACAGAATTTGTTTCACAAAAACCGCAAGGCTATGATGAACCTCTTTCAGAAGGTGGCACGAACTTTTCTGGTGGTCAAAAACAACGTTTAGCTATCGCACGGGCGATTATTCGCAATCCGGAAATTTATATATTTGATGATAGTTTTTCTGCGTTAGATTATCAAACAGATGCAAATTTACGAGCGCGTCTGAAAAAAGAAACAACAGAATCCACTGTTTTAATTGTGGCACAACGTGTTGGAACAATTATGCATGCGGACCGCATTGTTGTTTTAAACGAAGGCGACGTGGTCGGAATTGGCACACATCGTGAATTACTTGAGACTTGTCCAATTTACTATGATATTGCGGCTTCTCAATTGTCAGAGGAGGAATTAGCATGAAACACGCCTTTTCTTCTATGAAACGAATCGGTCGCTATATTAAACCGTACCGAGTGACGTTTTATTTAGTTATTTTATTTACAATATTAACCGTTGCCTTTAATGCAGCGTTGCCTTATTTGACTGGATTACCAACGACAGAAATTAGCCGTAATATTGCGGCTGGCGAATCCATTAATTTTGATTATGTAATCCAATGTTTAATTTGGATTTTAGTTGTGGGAACAGGTTATTGTGTGGCACAATTTTTGTCAGGCTTTTTAATGACGAATGTCGTTCAACAATCCATGCGCGATTTACGTCGCGATATTGAAGAAAAAATCAATCGTTTGCCAGTTTCTTATTTTGATAAGAACCAACAAGGAAATATTTTGTCACGGGTGACGAACGATGTGGATGCTGTCAGCAATGCGATGCAACAAAGTTTTATCAATATTGTTTCAGCAGTCTTAGGTATTGTGATGGCGGTAGTGATGATGTTCTTAATCAATCCGCTGATGGCGATTTTTTCAGTGATTATGATTCCGTTGTCTCTGATTATTTCCAGAACAATTGTTAAAATCTCCCAGAAATATTTCCAAGGAATGCAAAATTCTTTAGGAGACTTAAATGGTTATGTCCAAGAAAATATGACTGGGTTCAGTGTTTTAAAACTATATGGTCGGGAAAAAGAAACCCTTGAAGGCTTTAAACAAGTCAATCATCGTTTAAATGGTTTTGGTTTCAAAGCATCCTTTATCTCAGGATTAATGTTGCCATTGGTTCAGATGACCGCTTATGGGACCTATATCGGGGTAGCTGTCCTTGGTAGTTACTATGTGGTTGCTGGTGTGATTGTAGTGGGGCAATTACAAGCGTTTATTCAATATATTTGGCAAATTAGCCAACCAATGGGGAATATTACGCAGTTGTCTGCAGCTTTACAAAGCGCTTCAGCTTCGACCATGCGGATTTTTGAAATCCTAGATGAACCAGAAGAAGAACTTAACGAACAAGATGTTCCTTTACCAGAACCTATTTTAGGCTCTGTTGAATTTGAAAATGTCAGCTTTAGTTATGACCCAGAAAAACCGTTAATTCGTAATTTGAACTTTAAAGTTGATGCGGGCCAAATGGTTGCGATTGTGGGACCAACTGGCGCTGGGAAAACAACCTTAATCAACTTACTGATGCGTTTTTATGATGTAACAGAAGGCGCCATTAAAATTGATGGTATTGACACGAAAAAAATGAACCGTAGTGATGTCCGATCTGTATTTGGAATGGTATTGCAAGATGCTTGGTTGTATAAAGGTACCATTGCAGATAACATTCGTTTTGGGAAGTTGGATGCCACGGATTATGAAGTTGTCGATGCAGCGAAAACGGCCAATGTGGATCACTTCATTCGGACAATGCCAGACGGGTATGAAATGGAAATCAATTCTGAGGGAGATAACGTTTCCCTTGGTCAAAAACAATTGTTGACCATTGCCCGAGCGGTAATTTCTGATCCGAAAATTTTGATTTTAGATGAGGCGACTAGTTCAGTCGATACACGCTTGGAAGCCTTAATTCAAAAAGCAATGGATCGTGTTATGGAAGGACGAACGAGTTTCGTTATTGCCCACCGCCTATCAACTATTCGTGAAGCTGATTTAATTCTTGTTATGAAACAAGGAGAAATCATTGAAAAAGGTACGCATCATGAGTTGCTGGAACAAGGTGGCTTCTATGAAAAACTATACAATAGTCAATTTGCTGAAGAAGGCGACTATGAGGAATAAAAAAACGGCTGTCTGAAAAGACAGTCGTTTTTCTTGTCTTTTTTACTATGAAAGTGAGGAATTCTTGTCTATACTTAATGAAAAGAGGTGACAGCGTTTGAAAAAAGAATATTTTATTGCTGCTAGTGCAGATGTCTATGGAAACGTACAACTAGCAAAGGATAGTAATATTTGGTTTCAGTCGGTCTTAAGAGGTGACAGTAACACAATTACCATTGGTGAAGGTAGTAATATTCAAGATGGCACGATTATTCATGTTGATGAAGATGCCCCGACAATTGTAGGCAAGTATGTAACGGTGGGCCATCAATGCATGTTACACGGTTGTAAAATCGGTGATGGTGCTTTGATTGGCATGGGGTCAACCATTCTAAATAATGCTATTATTGGAGAAAACAGCCTGATTGGTGCGGGCTCTTTAGTGACGGAAGGCAAAATTATCCCGCCAAATGTTTTAGCATTTGGTCGACCCGCAAAGGTTATCCGTCCGTTAACGGCAGCAGAAATAGCCAGTAATCATACGAACGCCTTACATTATATTCAACGAGCAGAAGAATTTCGCCAACAAAAATACCCGAAACTAACATAGAATTAGGAGGAAAATGATGAAGAAAATTAAAGTAATGACAGTTTTTGGAACACGGCCAGAAGCAATCAAAATGGCCCCTTTAATCAAAGTTTTAGAAGAGCAAAGTCAAGGGTTTGACTCTGTAGTAGTTGTAACAGCGCAACATCGCCAAATGTTGGATCAAGTGTTAGAAGATTTTCAAATTACACCGAATCATGATTTAAATATCATGAAAGATGGGCAAACCTTAACAGATATTACAAGTCGTGTTTTGAATTTATTAACTGAGGTTCTTGTGACAGAACAGCCGGATATTGTCTTGGTTCATGGCGATACAACCACGTCATTTGCGGCTGCATTGGCTGCTTTTTATCAACAGATTCCAGTGGGACATGTGGAAGCAGGATTGCGGACCTGGCAAAAATATTCTCCGTTTCCGGAAGAAATGAATCGTCAACTGGTAGACGTGTTAACTGATATTTATTTTGCCCCAACCACTCAAAGTAAGGACAATTTAATCAAAGAAAATCATCCAGAAGAACATATTTATGTGACTGGCAATACAGCGATTGACGCGATGGCGTACACCGTTGATGCCCACTATCAAAATGATTTATTGGAAAAAATCCCTACAGACCAACGCATTGTACTAATCACAATGCATCGTCGTGAAAATTTAGGCCTGCCAATGGCAAATGTGTTTAAAGCTGTTCGTCGACTTGTAATGGAACATCCAGAAATTGAAGTCATTTTCCCTATGCACAAAAATCCCAAAGTCCGTGAAATAGTAGCGGAACACTTAGGTGAATTAGCTCGTGTGCATTTAATTGAACCATTGGATGTCAAAGATTTTCAAAATTTTGCAGCGAAAAGTTCTTTAATTTTAACTGATTCTGGCGGTGTGCAAGAAGAAGCTCCTTCCTTAGGTGTGCCAGTTTTAGTTTTACGAGATACAACGGAACGTCCAGAAGGCGTAGCGGCAGGAACATTGAAATTGGTTGGTACAGACGAACAAGTAGTCTATCAAGAGACGAAAACATTATTGACTGATTCTGATGCTTACCACGCGATGGCGCATGCACAAAATCCGTATGGGGATGGTCAAGCTAGCCGCCGAATCGTTGAAGCCATTGCCTATGAAATGCAGCAATCAGATAAAAAACCAGATACGTTTACAGCAAAATAAATAAAAAGGCAGAGAAGCGCTGAAAAATGTGCTTCTTTTGCGTATCTTATTTTGAAGAATCAATTAGACAAAAAATGCTAGAAAGTAGTGAAGTGAAGATGTATCAAACGATTTTATTTGATTTAGATGGCACAATTACGGATTCTGGTAGCGGCATTATGCGTTCTATTTTATACGCAACAGAACAATTAGGCTGGCCAGCTCCTAGCGAGGAGACGTTACGTTCTTTCATAGGGCCGCCTTTATATGAGTCGTTTTTGCACATGGCGCCTTCAGCTGAAGCAGCGCAACAAGCCGTGGGTCATTATCGAGCGTATTATCAGAGAAAAGGCATGTTTGAAAACCATGTGTATCCAGGGATTCCAGAAGTGTTAACAAGGTTAAAGGAAGCGGGAGCAAAGTTATACATTGCGACTTCCAAGCCAGAAGAATTTGCTAAAAAGATTATTACTCATTTTGATTTAGATCGTTATTTTACAGGCATCTATGGAGCGAGCATGGACGGTCATCGTTCTAAAAAAGCAGATGTGATTCAGTATGCATTAACGGAAGCTCAATTAGACCCAACCAAAGAAGCGATTATCATGGTTGGTGATCGTAATCATGACATTCTTGGTGCTCAACAAAATGGCTTAGATAGTATAGGTGTCTTGTATGGATTTGGTGAAGAAACAGAATTACAAGAGGCGGGAGCGACATTCCTAGTACAATCGCCTAAAGACTTAGGTGATATTTTGCTACAAAATTCTTAATAAAAAATGGATTTTCGATAAATTTAGGAGGATTTTAAGATTTATTATCGTTTCAATAGAAAAGCGCCATCATAGGCTTTAAACGTTGTCAATGATGAATTTTTTATCGGGGAATGACGGTCTTTTTATTAAAAACATTTAATTTTAAAGAGGTTTCATGTATAATAGTTTCAGTCATAAACGATAGAATAGTAAGGAGGGTTAGTTTTGGCTAATGATAACCAAAATAACCAAGATCCCAAATCTTCGCTTAGAGATCAAGTAACTGGGTCTTTAAAAGGTAGAAATGATGGCGATCAACCTGATTCCTCTGAAAAAAATGATAGGTCTCCCCAACCTTCATCTGATGAATCACAAGAAACAGCGAGCCGCACAACACAAACACGTGTAGGTTCTAGAGCTGCTCGAAGACGTGGGAAAGACAAGACAACACAGACAGTCGAAGAGCCAACCCCGATTGAAACAGACGAAAAGCCAACAAATACAAAAAAACAAACACGTAAAAAAGAAGATCGTTTAGTCGGTCGTATCGTGTTAATTGTAGTTTCTGTATTGGTTTTAATGATGGCAATCTTTGGGTTTACTTTTTATAAATATGTAGACGCTGGGCTACAACCACTAGACAAGAACAATAAGAAACTTGTTCAAGTGCATATCCCAGAAGGATCTTCTAATAAGCAAATTGCTGCGGTTTTAGAAGAAAGCAACGTCATTAAAAGCGGAATGGTTTTTAACTACTACGTAAAATTTAAAAACTTAACAGATTTTCAAGCGGGCTATTATCAAATGTCTCCAAGCATGACACTCGATGAAATTGGTGAAATGCTAAAAGAAGGAGGTACGCCAGAACCAACTAAAATCGCAGATGGCAAAGTAACGATTCCTGAAGGCTACGATATAGATAAAATTGGCGAAGCCATTGAAAAAAATACGGATTTCAAGAAAGCAGATTTCATTGCATTAATGAAAAACGAAGACTTCTTCAATCAAATGAAGGCTAAGTATCCTGATTTACTTGAAAGTGCTGCAACCGCAGAAGGTGTTCGTTATCGCTTAGAAGGCTATTTATTCCCGGCAACTTATGATTACTACAAAAAAGCAACACTTCCTGAATTTGTCGAACAAATGATTGCTAAAATGAACACAGTAATGGAACAATATACGCCGACAATTCATGCAAAGAATTTAACCAATCAGCAAGTCTTAACGTTAGCTTCATTGGTTGAAAAAGAAGGAGTCAAAGAAGCAGACCGCAAACAAATTGCGCAAGTATTCTTTAACCGCTTGGCTGCCGATATGCCAATCCAATCAGATATTTCTATTTTGTATGCTCTAGGAGAACACAAAGAAACTGTAACGTATGCTGACTTGGAAGTGGACTCGTCTTATAACTTGTATAAAAATACTGGTTATGGACCAGGACCATTAGATAGCCCAAGTGAGGAGTCAATTAAAGCAGTCTTGAATCCGACACCAAGTGACTATTTATACTTTGTAGCAGATATTTCTACAGGAAAAGTATACTTCTCAAAAACATATGAAGAACATCAAGTATTAGTAGATCAGTATGTCAATAATTCAAGTAGTGAATAAAATGAAAACATAAAAGAGCTTGGTGAATCAATTTTGTATGATTCACCAAGCTTTTAGATACTCAAAAAGTAATCTGTTTAACAGAGGGAAAGCGTAGCAACTAGAAATTTATATAAATAAAATTTAGCAAAATCACAAAAATTCAATAATTATATTTACAATTTAGAAAAAGCGTGGTACTCTTTTGTGGATTGAAAGCGGAATTTTTTTCAATAACCAACCAAGAACTACGTATCGTTAAGCGAAAAAGGAGAATTAACATGGTAGAAAAAGTATATCCAATGACTCTTGAAGGAAAAGAAAAATTAGAACAAGAGCTAGAAGAATTAAAAACAATTAAACGTAAAGAAATCGTAGAGCGTATTAAAATCGCTCGTAGCTTTGGGGATCTTTCAGAGAACTCAGAGTATGAATCAGCTAAAGATGAACAAGCTTTCGTTGAAGGACGTATTACAACGTTAGAAAATATGATTCGTTTTGCAGAAATCATCGATAATGATGGCGTGGACCAAGACGAAGTTTCCATCGGTAAAACAGTTACTTTCCAAGAATTGCCTGATGGAGAAGAAGAGGAATACACAATCGTAGGAAGTGCCGAAGCCGATCCATTTTCTGGTAAAATTTCTAACGATTCACCGATTGCGCAAGCCTTAATTGGTAAACAATTAGGCGACCAAGTGATTATTGCAACACCTGGTGGCGACATGACAGTTAAAATTACAAAAGTTGAAGCAAACTAAATAATTGAGTAGGGCAGGCAGCTTCCAAGGCCTGTCCTTTCGCAATCTAGGACATTTAGGGCTAAAGTCCTATGGTAACCTGAGGCGCAAACCACTATGATTAAATAAAATAAACGAGTAAAATAAATGACAGAGGGAGGAGGCAAATCTATGAATAACCCTTGGCGCTTTTTTATCGTCGCAGAAGCATTACTTTTTATTCTGGCGTTATGGCAAATTGTACATAATCCTGGATTAGCTGTTTTATTGACAATTGGCGTTTTACTTGTGGCCTACGTTTCCAGGAAAGCATCAAAAACACATTTTAACAACTTTCAATTCGTCCTCGGCGTTGTTTTTATTGTCATTGGTGCAATGAACAGCACGGCTGTTTGGTTTATGTTGATTTTTGGCGTACTCTTTATCGGCTTAAAAGGCTTTGAGATTTCAGGCGTGGATATAGCTGAGCGAGCACCTTGGCGTAAAAAACAAATGATTATGGTGGAGACGGCGGCAAAAGAACCTAAAAATGGCAAACGATTTAAACGCCGCTGGTTTGCCAACGAACGCATTGGTAACAATATCTATGAATGGGACGATATCAATATTGATTTAATCTCTGGGGACACCATTATTGATTTAGGTAATACGCTACTACCGAAAGAAGACAATATTATTATTATTCGTAAAGGTTTTGGCCGCACGCGAATTCTAGTACCGTTAGGTGTAGCTATTTTGTTAGAACATTCAACGTTTTACGGAACGGTACGTTTTGAAGAAGAAAAATATCAATTGAAAAACGAATCATTAAAAATTTACAGCAATGATTACGATACCAATCTTCGTCGTTTGAAAATTATGACGAACACTTTAGTAGGAGATGTTGAGGTGATCCGTGTATGACCGATCGGATTTCAAGACGCATGATTTCATTATATGCGTCCCTTAGCACCTTTATTGTTATCTTAATTACATTGTTTTCATATTTTCATTCGATTAAACAAAACCGGTGGCTATTAGAGCTTCTTCAGAGAAAAGTCTTTTATTTACCACTAATTGTGCACATTGTTCTCATATCCTTACTAATAGGCTTATTGACCTTTTTACTGATTTCATTGGTTCAAAAAGGGCAATATGGACGGATTGAAGAAAAACTTCGGTTATTGGCCAATGGTAATTATGAAAGTCCAGTCTTAAACAAACCAACGACCAGTGAAAATCAAGACCATTATCTAACCGAAGTCGAACAAGATATTTGGTCGATTAAAAATAAATTATTAGAGATGTCTAAAGAATTGCAATTATTAAACAGTCGACCGCAATTAATGGATGGGCAAACAAAAGAAGAAATTTTAGAGAACGAGCGGCATCGTTTGGCGCGGGAGTTGCATGATTCAGTCAGTCAACAACTTTTTGCAGCCATGATGATGTTGTCTGCCTTAAATGAACAAGCACAACGAACAGAAACCCCTGAACCATATCGCAAACAACTAGCCATGGTGGCAGAAATCATTAATGCCTCCCAATCGGAAATGCGCGCGTTACTATTGCACTTGCGTCCTATCAGTCTAGAAGGAAAAAGTTTGCGTAAAGGTATTGAACAATTACTGAAAGAACTACAAACAAAAATTAAAATTGAATTGATTTGGGATGTTGAAGATGTTCATTTAAATAGCAGCATTGAGGATCATCTTTTCCGAATTGTGCAGGAATTACTTTCAAATACCTTAAGACATGCCAAAGCAAAGGAATTAGAGGTATACTTACACCAAGTCGATAAAAACGTGCTATTGCGTATTGTTGATGACGGTGTCGGCTTTGATATGAAGGAACAAAGTAATAAAGCCGGTAGTTATGGATTAAATAATATCCGAGAACGTGTTGTCGGCATGGGCGGTACAGTTAAAATTATTAGTTTTAAAGGGCAGGGAACCAGCGTTGAAATTAAAGTTCCTGTCATAAAGGAGGAAACTGCAAGTGATCAAAGTAATGTTAGTGGATGACCATGAAATGGTCCGTTTAGGCGTTTCATCATATTTATCTATTCAAGAGGATATAGAAGTCGTAGGCGAAGCAGAAAACGGTAAGATTGGTTATGAAAAAGCATTGGAACTACGTCCAGATGTTATTTTGATGGATTTGGTAATGGAAGAAATGGATGGCATTGATTCAACCAAAGCGATCTTGAAAGATTGGCCAGAAGCCAAGATTATTATTGTGACGAGTTTTATTGATGATGAAAAAGTGTATCCGGCGATTGAAGCTGGTGCAGCGGGCTACCTATTAAAAACATCAACAGCACATGAGATTGCTGATGCAATTCGGGCGACTTATCGCGGAGAGCGTGTGTTGGAACCTGAAGTGACGCATAAGATGATGGAACGGTTAACAAAAAAACAAGAGCCGGTGTTGCACGAAGATTTGACAAACCGGGAACACGAAATTTTAATGTTGATTGCACAAGGTAAAAGTAATCAGGAAATAGCTGATGAACTCTTTATCACTTTGAAAACAGTTAAAACACATGTTTCAAACATTTTAGCAAAACTAGATGTGGATGATCGGACCCAAGCGGCGATTTATGCTTTTCAACATGGTTTAGCCAAATAAATATCAGATAAATCCATAAATAAATTCTAGGAAATCCTTCTAGGAATTTATTTATGGATTTGTTATACTAATTTTAACGAACAGACAGGAGCGGTCAGAAGAAATGAAACAAAATTTTGCAATTATTGGTTTAGGACGTTTTGGCGGCAGCATATGCCAAACTTTGGTGGAAGCTGGTCAAGAAGTTTTGGCCATTGACAGCAGTGAAGACCGTGTCAATGAATATATGAATATTGCAACGCATGCAGTGGTGGCTAACGCCCAAGATGAAATGACGTTGCGTTCTTTAGGGATTCGGAATTTTGATCACGTAGTGGTGGCAATTGGTGAAGATATTCAAGCGAGTATTTTAGTAACATTAATGGTTAAAGAGATGGGGGTTCCCAATGTCTTAGCCAAAGCAGTCAATGAATATCATGCCCGTGTCTTAGATAAAATTGGGGCAGACATGGTCGTTCACCCAGAGCGGGATATGGGCATTCGAATTGCTCACAAACTTGTTTCACGCAATATTTTAGATTATATTGAATTATCTAGCGAATTTTCATTAGCTGAGGTTCGGGTCACCAATCCTAAATTTTACAATAAAACCTTAGCAGAATTAAATTTCCGTCAGCGATTTGGTTTAACTGTGGTAGCGATCCGCCGCTCGAAAACAGAAGTAATTGCTTCGCCAGATGCTTCTGAAATTGTTCGAGAAAACGACAATTTATTAGTTATCGGTGATACCGCAGACGTTGATTTATTAGATGAAAAAATGAATGGCTAAGCACTTTATTCTCTAAAAGCACTGCGCTGTGCTACAATAAATGGCGACAGAGATGTGAAGGAGGAACAAAGAATGAAATTAGAAGTGACACCGAAAGCCCAACAATGGTTTAAAGAAGAAACCGGGGTTCAGCCTGAGACAGGCATTCGTTTTTTCGGAAAAATTTACGGAAAAACACCTGTTCATGATGGTTTTTCCATTGCGATGTCTGTAGAAGCGCCAGATGAGCCAATGATTAAAGAGAACCTAGATGGGATTACCTATTTTATTGAAGAAACAGATGATTGGTTCTTTAAAGGGTATGATTTGATTGTTGATTATGATGAAAAGAATGATGAACCGCGTTATCAATTTGAAGCAAACCAAGAAGATTTAACAAAATAATTTTAGTGCTAAACAAAAGAGGCTGAAGTAGTGCGTAGGACTATTTCTGTTGCTTTCGTTTAACCGCTAGTCAGCCTGAGAAAAAATCGTTTTGGATTTTTTCTCAGGTTCTTTCTATTTAAGTTATTTTTAGTTGGATATCGTTATTTAATAAGGCTATTATATGGTATAATGATAATTAACTGAAGTGTGGAGGAAATAAAATGTTATCAATTGTTGTCCCTTGTTATAATGAGGAAGCAGCGATTCCGCTGTTTTTTGAAGAAGTAGAAAAAATTAGCCAGCAACTGTCTCATTCAGTAGAATATATATTTGTGAATGATGGCTCAAAAGATAATACGTTAGCTGTTTTAAGACAGCTTTATCGCGAACATCCAGAGAAGGTCCGTTATCTTTCTTTTTCACGAAATTTTGGGAAAGAAGCGGGCTTATACGCTGGTTTAAAAGAAGCAACAGGTGACTTAGTGACAGTCATGGACGTTGATTTACAAGACCCGCCTGAGTTATTACCTCAAATGATTGAGATGATTGAAACCAGTACAGATTTAGATTGTGTTGGCACACGACGCATAACAAGAGACGGCGAACCGCCCATTCGTAGCTTTTTTGCTCGGATGTTCTATAAACTCATTAATCGAATTGCTGAGACAGAAATGGTGGATGGTGCCCGTGACTTTCGTGTTATGACCCGACAAATGGTCGATGCGATTTTAGAGTTATCTGAGTATAATCGTTTTTCAAAAGGGATCTTTAGCTGGGTCGGCTTTAAAACAGAATATATTGAATTTAAAAATCGAGAACGAATTGCTGGAGAAACCTCTTGGTCTTTCTGGAGTCTATTAAGTTATTCAATTGACGGGATTGTCAATTTTTCAGAGACACCATTGAATATTGCTTCATACGTTGGCGCCTTTTCGTGTATTGGTTCTGCACTAGCAATGTTAGTGATTATCTTTCGAACATTAGTTAATGGTGATCCAACAAGCGGCTGGCCTTCAATGGTTTGTATTGTACTTTTTGTAGGTGGTTTGCAACTATTATGTTTAGGAATTATTGGCAAATATATCGGCAAAATTTTCTTAGAAACGAAAAAAAGACCAATTTATATTGTAAAGGAATCAGAAAAAGATTCTAAAAAATAACCAAAAAAGCAGAGAAAAATTCTCTGCTTTTTTGTTATGCGTTAAAAAAAGTGTAAACAGGCTTTTCAGAAAAACAACATTTTTTACATAAAAAATACATTAACTTTACCTATTTTTATCTTAATGAAACAGCTTTGCTCTCGCGGTTGTAAGAAATAAATGTTAAAATCAAAAGGTATGCTATTAAATGTTTTTTTGGAGGTTGGGTCATGATAGAAGTTATCGACTTGAAAAAAGTATTCGATAATGGGTTTGAAGCGTTAAAATCGGTCAATTTTACGATTGAGCAAGGGGACTTGGTTTGTTTGTTAGGACCAAGTGGGTGTGGGAAATCCACAATTTTAAACTTAATTGCAGGTTTATTACATCCAAGTGATGGAGATATTCAGTTTCGACAGCAATCGGTTGTCAAAACAGCACCAAAAGATCGGAACATCGGGTTCGTTTTTCAAAACTATGCCTTATATCCACATATGACTGTTCTAGAAAACGTAATGTTTCCTTTGACGGTAGGAAGTAAGAAAGTTCCCAAGGCAGAGGCACAAGCTATTGCCGAAGAATATATGAAACTAACGAATATTGAAGAGTTAAGCCATAAAAAGCCAGGCACACTTTCTGGTGGTCAACAACAGCGTGTTGCGATTACCCGGGCGTTAGTTCAAAAACCAGATGTTTTATTATTAGATGAGCCTTTAAGTAACTTGGATGCACGTTTGCGTTTGAAAATTCGTGAAGAAATCCGCCGCTTGGTGAAAGAAGTAGGCATTACAACAATCTTTGTAACGCACGACCAAGAGGAAGCGCTATCAATCAGTGATAAAATTATTTTATTAAACGAAGGGGTTATTCAACAAAATGATGAACCTCAAAACCTTTACTTAGAACCAAATAACTTATTTGTTGCTCAGTTCATAGGTAACCCAATTATTAATTTATTGTCTGTTGAAGTGAAAGACGGCAAAATGTACCATGAAAGTTTTGAAATTCCGCTTGAGCGTTTTGAGCAAGCACGCTTTAAAATGCCAATGACTGATGGGAAATATACGTTTGCTTCTCGTCCAGAAGATGTGGTACCAGCTGAAACAGGTCTCTTTACCACAACGACAGATTTAGTGGAATTGATTGGTCGAGAACGTATTTTACGATTTACATTAGGAAATGAACAAGTGAAATCAATTGTAAGTGTAGAAGAAGCGATTGAAGAAGGAGACACTTTATCTTTTGATTTTTCATATAAAAAAGTATTTATCTTTAACGAAGCGGGAGACCGGGTTTACTAATGAAAAAATACAATCCAGAAAATCAACCAAAAGCATGGCTCTTCCTTCTGCCATCATTAGGAATCATTTTACTGTTTAGCGTTTATCCACTGTTTCGTTCTTTGTGGATGAGTTTCCAAAAAGGTTCCTTAATTAACCAACGCTACGCTGGTTTAGAAAATTATCAACGTGTATTGAATGATCCAATCTTCTATAAAGCGTTAAAAAATACAGCGCTCTATGCATTTGCTGTGGTACCGATTGCCTTGATAATTTCCCTAGCAATTGCTTGGATTATCTTTGAAAAAGTTAAACATAAGAGTTTCTTTGAAACGATTTTCTTTATGCCTTATGTAACGAGTACGATTGCCATTGGGATTGTCTTCCGTTACTTCTTTAATGGCGATTATGGAATTGTCAATTACGTCTTAGGCTTTTTCGGCATTCCTTCTGTCAACTGGCTAGATAATGTTCAAATGAGTATGCCAACATTGATTATTTTTGGGGTTTGGACGAGTTTAGCATTTAATATTATTATTTTGTTGGCTGGACTGAGAAATATTGATGAAGAACACTTTAAAATAGCGAAAATGTTTGGCGCCTCAGACGGCGAAATTTTCCGACGTATTACGTTTCCGCAGCTAGTCCCGACCATTGCCTTTTTATTAACGGTCAATTTAATTGGCGCCTTTAAAGTTTATACACAAGTTTATGCTTTATTCGGTGGTCGTGCGGGGATTGCCAATAGTGCCACAACCGCAGTGTACTATATTTATGACAAATTCCACATTGCAGGACGTCCCGGAATTGCGATGGCCGCCACAGTGATTTTATTTGTGATTATTTTAGTGGTCACTTTCTTACAAAATAAACTCTTAAAGAAAGTGGGGCAATAAGCCAATGAAAAAAGTTTTAACGATTATCGCATTTGTTTTCTTAGGCATTTTAGCCGTTATTACGTTATTTCCGTTTGTCTATATGATTTTAGCTGGTTTAATGAGTTACTCTGAAGCGACCAGCATGCCGCCAACCATGTTTCCGAAACAACCACAATGGCAAAACTACACAGAGGTCTTTCAAAAAGCACCCTTTCTTCGGTATTTCTTGAACACAGTCTTTGTTTCAGGCGTTACAACGATTGCTACGGTAGTCACCGCCGTGTTAGCTTCATTCGCGTTAACGAGTTTGAAGTTCCGTTTTAAAAATGTGGTCATTGCTTTGATGATTTCGTTGTTAATGGTTCCGTATGAATCTATTATTTTTACCAATTATCAAACGATTGCGCAATTAGGTTTGTTAAATACTTACAGCGCCTTAATTATTCCATTTTTAACTAGTATTTTTTATATTTACTATTTAAACGGGTATTTAAAAGGTATTCCTGATACTTTTTATAAGGCTGCCAAGATTGATGGCGCTAGTGATTTAGAATACATTTGGCGTATTTTAGTACCAATGTCAAAACCAGCGTTGGTAACAGTAGGGATTTTAACATTTATTTCTAGTTGGAATTCTTTCTTGTGGCCATTGTTGGTGACGAACGAGAAAAAATACCGTCTATTGAATAATGGACTATCGGCCTTTGCGACAGAGAGCGGTAGTGACGTACATTTACAAATGGCTGCTGCAACATTAACCGTTATTCCAATTTTAATTATTTACTTGATTTTCAGAAAAGAAATTATCAGAGGAGTTGCAAAAAATGGAATCAAAGGCTAAAACAACTGTGACTTTTCACAGTGGCATTTTAACAATTGGAGGAACCGTGATTGAAGTGGCGTATAAAGATGCCCACATCTTCTTTGATTTTGGTACAGAATTTCGACCAGAATTAGATTTGCCTGATGATCACATTGAAACCTTAATTAATAATCGTTTAGTGCCAGAATTAAAAGACTTATATGATCCACGTTTAGGTTATGAATATCATGGTGCAGAAGACAAAGAGTATCAACACACCGCTGTTTTCTTATCTCATGCCCATTTAGATCATTCGCGCATGATTAATTATTTAGACCCAGCTGTTCCGTTGTACACATTAAAAGAAACGAAAATGATTCTAAATAGTTTAAATCGCAAAGGTGATTTTTTGATTCCATCACCGTTTGAAGAAAAGAATTTTACCCGAGAAATGATTGGTCTTAATAAAAACGATGTGATTAAAGTTGGCGAAATTTCAGTGGAAATCGTACCTGTTGATCATGATGCGTACGGTGCTTCGGCATTACTGATTCGCACGCCTGACCATTTCATCACATACACAGGTGATTTGCGCTTACATGGCCATAATCGTGAAGAGACTTTAGCTTTTTGTGAAAAAGCCAAACATACTGAATTATTAATGATGGAAGGCGTAAGCATTAGCTTCCCAGAACGTGAACCAGATCCAGCCCAAATAGCGGTTGTCAGTGAAGAAGATCTTGTTCAGCACTTGGTTCGTTTAGAACTAGAAAACCCGAATCGACAAATTACCTTTAATGGTTATCCAGCAAACGTGGAACGTTTTGCTAAGATTATTGAAAAGTCACCACGTACAGTCGTTTTAGAAGCAAATATGGCTGCGTTGTTACTTGAAGTATTTGGAATAGAAGTTCGTTATTATTATGCTGAATCTGGTAAAATACCAGAATTGAATCCAGCGTTAGAAATCCCGTATGACACGTTACTAAAGGACAAAACAGACTATTTGTGGCAAGTTGTGAACCAGTTTGACAACCTCCAAGAAGGTAGTTTATACATTCACAGTGATGCACAACCGTTAGGGGACTTTGATCCACAGTATCGCGTGTTTTTAGATTTGTTGGCTAAAAAAGACATTACTTTTGTCCGCTTAGCTTGTTCAGGACATGCAATTCCAGAAGATCTGGATAAAATTATTGCATTGATTGAACCTCAAGTATTGGTTCCAATCCATACGTTAAAACCAGAAAAACTGGAAAACCCGTATGGTGAAAGAATATTGCCAGAACGTGGCGAGCAAATTGTTTTATAAATTTTTTTAAGGGAGAGAAAAAAATGAAGTTCAAAACTCTAGCAACAACAGTGTTAGCAACCGCAGCTATTTTCGCATTGGGGGCTTGTGGTAACGGTAATGGGGCCAAAGAATCAAACGATATTGTGAAAGAAGTGAAGGAAGATACGACAATCACTTTCTGGCATGCAATGAATGGGGTTCAAGAAGAAGCGTTAACAAAATTAACGAAAGACTTCATGAAAGAAAATCCAAAAATTAAAGTGGAATTACAAAATCAATCTGCTTACCCTGATTTACAAGCCAAAATCAATTCGACTTTAACTTCACCAAAAGATTTACCAACAATTACGCAAGCGTACCCAGGCTGGTTATGGAATGCTGCACAAGATGAAATGTTAGTGGACTTAAAACCATATATGGATGATGACACAATCGGCTGGAAAGATGCAGAACCAATTCGTGAGGTATTGTTAGATGGCGCCAAAATCGACGGCAAACAATACGGCATTCCATTTAATAAATCGACAGAAATGTTATTCTATAATGCTGATTTGTTGAAAGAATATGGTGTTGAAGTACCGAAAACATTAGAGGAATTAAAAGAAGCTTCTAAAACAATTTACGAAAAATCCAACAAAGAAGTCGTTGGTGCTGGTTTTGACTCGTTAAATAACTATTACGCAATTGGAATGAAAAACAAAGGCGTTGATTTTAATAAAGACTTAGATTTAACAAGCAAAGATTCACAAGAAGTCGTGGACTATTACCGTGATGGTATCGAAGCAGGTTACTTCCGCACAGCTGGTTCAGATAAATATTTATCTGGCCCATTTGCAAACAAAAAGGTAGCGATGTTTGTCGGTAGTATTGCTGGTGCTGGTTTTGTTCAAAAAGATGCTGAAGCTGGTGGCTATGAATATGGTGTTGCACCACGTCCTGAAAAAATCAACTTACAACAAGGAACAGATATTTATATGTTCGATAGTGCTACGCCAGAACAACGGACAGCGGCATTTGAATTCATGAAATTCTTAGCAACGCCTGATTCACAATTGTACTGGGCACAACAAACAGGTTATATGCCAATTCTAGAATCTGTTTTACACAGTGATGAGTACAAAAATTCTAAGACAACCAAAGTACCTGCACAACTTGAAAACGCAGTAAAAGATTTATTCGCTATCCCAGTAGAAGAAAATGCTGATTCAGCCTATAATGAAATGCGGACAATTATGGAAAGTATTTTTGCTTCATCAAATAAAGACACGAAAAAATTATTGAAAGATGCAACGTCACAATTTGAACAAGCATGGAACCAATAATCAATAAATAAACAGACGTGGGAGGTTGGGATCTGAGTCGTTATGGCTCGTGTTCTAACCTTCCTGTTCTTTTGGGCGGAAGAAGGAGAGAAACAAAATGCAAATAAAAATTTTAGCAACAAGTGATATGCATGGGTATATTATGCCAACAAGTTATAGTGAAAAAAAGATGGATTTGCCTTTTGGAACCGCAAAAGCAGCAACCATGCTGAAAAAGTTACGTGCGTCTGCCAAAGGACCAGTTTTTCAAATTGAAAATGGGGATTTTATTCAAGGTTCGCCGCTTAGTTACTACGTAAGAAAAGCAGAAACACATTCAGTGGCTGCCATCACTAACATCATTAATCAAATGAATTATGATGTTAGCATTTTAGGCAACCATGAATTTAATTACGGTTTAGATTATTTAAAGGAAACGATTGCCAGTTATCAACAGCCAGTTTTAGCTGCCAATATTCTTGGGAAAGATGGACAACCTTATTTCGGTCAGCCGTATGTCATCATAGAAAAACAAGGGGTTAAAGTAGCCATCCTTGGCGTGACGACTCAATATATTCCTCATTGGGAACAGCCGGCAACAGTCAAAGATTTAACGTTTAAAAGTGTCGTTGAAACAGCGGCAGAATACGTGCCAAAATTACGGGAAGAAGCGGATCTAGTTGTTGTTGCTTACCATGGCGGTTTTGAAAAAGATTTAGAAACAGGGGAACCCACGGAATTACTAACAGGAGAAAATGAAGGCTACGATTTATTGGAAAAAGTTCCTGGGATTGATGCCTTAGTCACTGGTCACCAACATCGAGAAATTGCTACAAAACTGAATGGAATACCTGTGATTCAACCAGGTTTTAGAGGAGCTTTCGTTGGAGAAATTACTTTAGAAATTGAACCTATGGCTAAAGGCTATCGCGTTATTGGAAGTGACGCAGCTATTCATCCTGTTGGGAACGAACAACCAGATACAGAAGTTTTAGCTTTGACAACAGCGTTACATGACGAGGTAGAAGAGTGGCTTGACCAACCAGTGGGAAATGTGGAAGGGGATATGACGATTCAAAATCCGAATGCCGTACGCCTAAAAGAACATCCATATATAGAATTTATTAATAACGTCCAAATGGCTTCAAGCGGAACGGATATTTCAGGGACTGCACTTTTTAACAATGAAGGCAAAGGGTTTAATAACCAAATTACGATGCGCGATATCATTACCAACTATATTTATCCAAATACCTTGGCTGTATTGCGTGTCACTGGACAAGATCTCCGTGAAGCGTTAGAACAAAGCGCTACTTATTTTGTGTTAGAAAAAGGCCAACCAATTTTTAACCCGAAATATGTCGATCCAAAACCACAATACTATAATTATGATATGTATGAAGGTATTGAGTATACGCTGGATTTAAGACAACCGTTTGGTGAAAGAGTGACGAAACTTAATTATCATGGCAAAGCAGTGCAAGCAGAAGATGTTTTGGAAATCGTGACAAATCAATACCGAGCAGTCGGTGGCGGAAACTATCAAATGTTCCAACCTGAAAAAATTATTCGAGAAATCCAAATTGATATGACGGAACTGATTGCAGAATATTTAAAAAAACATCCAATCATTCAAGCGTCGACAAATGATAACTTCAAGGTTATCTGGTAAAAATAGCAAAAAAAGCCTTCAACCATGCAATTACTTGAAAGATGGTTGAAGGCCTTTTTTGAGTTAATAGCCTTTTTTTAAGGAAACTTGGTTTTTGACGAGGGTCTGATCCGTCACAAATTGATTTAAGTTTGGAATAAAAATCGCCAGTAATTTTGATTTGAACTTCGGTGTCATGCCAGAAATATGAGGTGTTAATAAAACATTCTGCATCTCCCATAAAGGGCTATCTTCGGGAAGAGGTTCTTCTTCAAAGACATCTAAGGCAGCAAAAGCAATGGTTTTATTGTTTAAGGCAGTTATCAAATCGTTCGTTGCTACTGAGGCGCCTCGACCAACATTTACGAAAATTGTTTCAGGAGCCATTTTTTCAAAAAGTGCCTGATTGTATAAATGTTTTGTTGTTTCAGTCAAAGGAAGAATGTTCACAACAATGGACATTTCATGGATAATTTTACTCATATTCTTCTGTGAATAGCATTCAATGAAGCCTTCCGTCACATGTCCAGAGGTATTCACGCCATAAACTTGAAGATTTAAACCTTTAGCAAATTTAGCTAATTGTTGTCCGATTTGCCCGGTGCCTACGATTAACATTTTTTGCCCAGAAAGTTGTTGATAGGAAGGGGCTGTTTGATTCCATGTGTGTTGCATTTGTTGTTGGATACTTTCTTGCAGTCCGCGGGTATGTGCTAATAAAACGCCTAAAACATGTTCTGAGATAGAAACACTATGGATTCCGCTACCATTAGACAACAGAATGCCTTTTTCTCTTAATTTATCAAAATCCATATAATCAGCACCAGCAGAAATGAGCTGAATCCATTTTAGGTGACTAGTCTCAGAGGCTAATAAACGCGGACCAATTTCTTTATGCCAGCCTAACATAATTTCGATTGCCTCTTCTTCAGCAGAGGATAAATGATCGGTAGATGTTTTAACTAGATAATTGGGTGCCACAGCTTTCACTTGTTCCAGTTGTTCTTCGTTGAATACTTCATTTAAATAAATAATTGGTTGGTTCATCTTTCTTCCTCCTAGCACTTTTTATTGTATCAAAAATAAATTTAAAAGAGAAAAAGAAAGGCTTTTCAGTAAAGCAGAAAGCCAAGGACAAAAATCCGATTTAGATTTTTGTCCTTGGCTTAAAAACTGCTAAAGTCCAGTGCTAACCTTATTTAGGTACACCGTTTTCAAATAAACTTGTACTATGAACTGGCTGACGTCGAGCATCGGGCCGTAAGTAATGTAAAGCATTATTTACGGCAGTAGGTGCCTCACCAAATCCTGTAGCGATTAATTTCACTTTTCCCTCATAGGAACAGATATCCCCTACAGCGTATACACCAGGAATGTTAGTTGACATATCGGAATGAACATTAATAGCATTTCTAGAAACGTCTAATCCCCATTCTTTGAGGTGTGTTAAAGAAGAAGTGAAGCCATAATTGATAATTAAATCATCCAGAGGGAGATCCATTGTTTGGTCACCTTTTGTCTCCGTTAATTGGATGCCTGTGAACGTTTCGTTTTCCTTTAAAATATCACTAATGATATAAGGAGTTCTGATAGAAACACTAGATTTTTCCAGTTGTTCCACGCTATGTTCATGGCCGCGAAATTGTGGGCGACGATGGATAATAGATACTTCTTCTGCAACGTTTTCTAGCATTAAAGCCCAGTCAATTGCGGAATCGCCGCCACCAGCAATCGCAACTTTTTTGCCAGCGAATTTTTTCATGTCAGTCACATAATAATGGATTGACTCACCTTCAAAGGCTTCAACATTTTCGATAGCTAAACGTCGAGGTTGGAAAGCACCGTTACCAATCGCAAAGATAACCGTTTTAGAATAATGTGTGCCTTTAGTTGTGTCTAAGCGCAGAAGTCCATCTGCTTCCTGTGCAAGGTGTGTGACCTCTTCTTCCAAACAAACATCGTGCTGAAATGGCTGCATCTGTTTTTCCAAATTGGCAATTAACTCACCGGCTTTAATAGCAGGGAATCCAGGAATATCATAAATATATTTTTCGGGATACAGCATTGTTAGCTGACCACCTAATTGCGGCAGGCTATCAATGATTTTCGTTTTCGCTTTACGAATTCCCGCATAAAAAGCAGCAAATAATCCAACAGGACCGCCGCCGATAATCGTTAAATCATAAATATCTTTTTCATCAGACATTTGAAAATTCCTCCTAATTCATTTAGGGTTGAGACAACTATTGATCGTTTTGCGAACACTTCACAAAATAGCACGGCTTTTCGAAAAAAGCAAGTTTGGCTAACGAATCAAAGCATTCTTTAATCATTGGAAAAAGATCATAGCAATTTTCAGCATTTTTCGATATGATGGAACTATAAAATAATTATCTAGGAGGACATTCTCATGTCACAATTTCCACAATTAGATTTAGAAAATGCTAAAGGCCCAAAAGCGGTCATTAAAACAAACCGAGGCGACATCACTGTTCAATTATTCCCAGAACAAGCGCCTAAAACGGTTAAAAATTTTGTTGAATTAGCGAAAAAGGGCTACTATGATGGCGTTATTTTCCATCGTGTGATTCCTGATTTTATGATTCAAGGCGGTGACCCAACCGGAACAGGAATGGGCGGCGAAAGTATTTATGGAGAAGCATTTGAGGATGAATTTTCTCGGGATGTTTTCAATTTGCGCGGCGCATTGTCAATGGCAAATGCTGGTCCTAACACAAATGGCAGCCAATTCTTTGTTGTTACTAATCAAAATGTTCCAGCTCAAATGATGAGTCAGTTAGAAGATGCTGGTTTTCCAGAAGAAATTATTGAAGCTTACAAACAAGGCGGAACACCTTGGTTAGACTTCCGTCATACTGTTTTTGGTCATGTTGTTGATGGTATGGATGTAGTGGATGAAATTGGTGGAGTCCAACGGGATGCCCAAGACCGTCCAACATTTGACGTCGTCATGGACACAGTTGAAATCATTGGTGAATAAGTTTAACCAATTGAAAAAGAGAGTACCAACGAGGGACAAATTCGTTGGTACTCTTTATTTTTTTCTTAAAACGACTAACTTTTTTTTAAAAGCATCCAAATCGCTTCTTTTAATGAAGTCTTTATAGGATACTGAGTGAAAGAATAGAAGGAGAGGAACCAAATTTGTTAGAAAAATACAGATATCCAATGGCCTTGGCTTTGTTTGCAGTAATACTCCCATTTATAGGAACGTTTTTTACGTATGTAGATCAGCAAGGAATCGTTCATGAACCAGGATTTTATACAATCATAATTGGAGAAATTTTACTTCTATTTTCAGGTATCTGGTTCGTCAGAGTTTATTTAGCTAAACGCAAAAGAAAGAATTAAAAACAGCTGTCCTAAAAACTAGGACAGCTGTTTTTAATTAAAGGCTTTTTTGATACGTAAAAGGCCTTCTTCGAGAGTTTCTTTTGAACAAGCTAAGTTTAAACGCATGTGTTGAGAACCTTGGGGACCGAAACTAATTCCTGGATTTAGAACCACTTTCCCCTTATGAATTAAGGTATCGCGAAGTTCTCGATCCGTTAGTGAATAAGAACTAAAGTCTAACCATAAAAGATAGGTTCCTTCAGGCTCCATTACACGAACGCTAGGCAGCTCTTCACGGAAAAAGGAAAGGGCAAAATCAATATTTTCTTTTAAATAATCAAGTAACGCCGTTAGCCATTCTTCCCCTGTTTGATAGGCAGCTGCCGTTCCAACGTAGCCAAAAGTATTGATACCGCCTTGATGATTTTTGTCTTGTAAAGATACGAAAGATTGCCGTAGTTTTTCATTAGGAATGAACAGCATTGAATTTTTAATCCCCGCTAAATTAAAGGTTTTCGTTGCCGCGGTTAAGGTAACAGTGAATTCCTTAAATGCTTCATAAGCGACAGTGAAGGAAGTGAAGGTATGCGGTTTGAAAATCAAATCCTGATGAATTTCATCGCTAACCACAGTTACTTGGTGTTTTTGGCATAAACGGCCAATTGCTAGCAATTCTTCTTTTGTCCAAACACGTCCACCAGGATTATGGGGATTACAAAAAAGTAACAGTTTCACATTTTCTTCGATTATCTGTTGTTCCATTTTAACCAAATCAACTTCATAATGTCCGTTAACTTCTAGTAAAGAATGGCGCACAAGTCTACGCTCATTTTGTTTTACCACATCTGCAAAAGGGGGGTAGACTGGATCACAAATCATGACAGAATCAGCAGGTGCTGTATACGCTTGAACGGCTGTGGCCAAACTGGGTACCACGCCACTATTAAACAAAATTTCTTCTTTTTCAACAATCAATTGATGGTGTTGCCGTTGCCAATCTTGAATTGCTTGATACAGTTCATTAGGTGCAACTGCATATCCTAGAATGCCCTGTTCAATAACTTGTGACAAGGCATCAAGAATAGGCTGATGTACTTTGAAATCCATATCAGCAACCCATAAAGGTAGTAAATCTTTTTCGTGGTAACTCGTTTCAACGGTGTCCCATTTAACACAATTCGTGTGGCGACGATCAATGGTTTCATTAAAATTAAACATAAGATAACTCCTTTTCTTCTATATAAAGTCTTACTTCCTATAGTATAGTAGATTTTGCTTAAAAGATGAAACAATTGTTTTAACAACTAGGGAAGAAATAATGCACAAACGTTGAAAAAATGCTATTATTTTAAATGAGTAGAAACGGAAAAAGAAATTTATCGTATGAAAAGAGGAAATTTGATGAAGTACAAAATTGGTATGGTACTTTCTGGCACAATTACCGGACTTCAACCATATGGCGCATTTGTTTCTTTAGACGAAGAAACACAAGGACTGATTCATGTTTCGGAAGTACAAGCTGGCTTTACTAAAAATATCCATGGACTCTTAACCGTTGGACAAAAAGTAACCGTTCAAGTTATTGATGTTGATGAATATTCTCAAAAGATTAGCTTATCTTTACGGACCCTTGAAGACAAAGTTCATTCAGTAAACCATCGACGCAAAAAATATTTTACGGATAAGAATAAAAAAATTGGCTTTGCAACCTTAGACAAAGAACTTCCAGAATGGATTGATGAAGCAATGGATAAGTTGCTTGAAAAATAATTCTGTATTTTTTCAGAAAGTGTGTTACAATTTCTTTTGTTAGTGAATCTAAAAATTAATTGAGGTGGATGTCGTGTCTAACAAAAAAGTCGCTGGAACAATCATACTGAACTTAAACGATGGTAGTAAAAAATTTTTGATGCATCCAATAGGTGAAGCGATTGAGTTTGCGATGGCAAAAGTTTCTGATGAGATGACGGGTTTAGCTAGTATGCTACAATGGTTCAAAGAAGAGGTTCAATTGGACGTTACTTCAATTAGCTTAGTAGAATTAACTAACGCGCATATCAATAAAGAAAATGTTCCGCTGTTTGTCTTCGAGATGGATGAACAAGCACTTAAAAATGAAATGGATAAAGACTATACATGGGTAGCACCTGCAGAATTAAAAACGATTTGGTCAAAATATCATATTGAAGGTGTCCCAATGTTTTAAACAAAAAAGAAAGAATCTGTCGATAATCGAACAGATTCTTTCTTTTTTTATGTTGTACGTAAAAAAGTTAATCGAACTATTTCAAATATATGATTCAAATTGTTCGATTTTTAGTAAGGAATTAAACTGTTTTGATAGACAATTAGGATTTAAAAAGTTTAAAAACGAAATAATTGAAAAGAATGAAAACAGATTGAAAACTTCTTTTAATTTTTTTGAAAAAAAGTGTTGACCAAACATCAAAATCTTGATATATTATTACATGTCGCAAGGCGAGTCACACAGCTGAGCGATTCAGAAATCAATAATTAAATAACAATTCTTGATTTCAAATCTCTCGAAAAAAGTTTGAAAAAACAACAAAAAAGTTGTTGACAAATAACAAACGAGATGATAAGATATAGAAGTTGTCACAACAGACAACAACGACCGAGCAAAACAACTTAAAAAAACTTTTTCAAAAAAGTTCTTGACATTCAAACGAAAGCTTGTTATGATATAAAAGTTGCTGCGAGGTAACGTAGACCTTTGAAAACTGAACAAAGAATAGACGAACCAAATGTGTAGGGCGTCTTGATTCAATTCAAGACAACAAACATTTTTAACAAGCAAGCAATATGCTAGCAAACAAATTGAGCTTAACAATCGCAAGATTGTTCTAACTTTTATTATGAGAGTTTGATCCTGGCTCAGGACGAACGCTGGCGGCGTGCCTAATACATGCAAGTCGAACGCTTCTTTCCTCCCGAGTGCTTGCACTCAATTGGAAAGAGGAGTGGCGGACGGGTGAGTAACACGTGGGTAACCTACCCATCAGAGGGGGATAACACTTGGAAACAGGTGCTAATACCGCATAACAGTTTATGCCGCATGGCATAAGAGTGAAAGGCGCTTTCGGGTGTCGCTGATGGATGGACCCGCGGTGCATTAGCTAGTTGGTGAGGTAACGGCTCACCAAGGCCACGATGCATAGCCGACCTGAGAGGGTGATCGGCCACACTGGGACTGAGACACGGCCCAGACTCCTACGGGAGGCAGCAGTAGGGAATCTTCGGCAATGGACGAAAGTCTGACCGAGCAACGCCGCGTGAGTGAAGAAGGTTTTCGGATCGTAAAACTCTGTTGTTAGAGAAGAACAAGGACGTTAGTAACTGAACGTCCCCTGACGGTATCTAACCAGAAAGCCACGGCTAACTACGTGCCAGCAGCCGCGGTAATACGTAGGTGGCAAGCGTTGTCCGGATTTATTGGGCGTAAAGCGAGCGCAGGCGGTTTCTTAAGTCTGATGTGAAAGCCCCCGGCTCAACCGGGGAGGGTCATTGGAAACTGGGAGACTTGAGTGCAGAAGAGGAGAGTGGAATTCCATGTGTAGCGGTGAAATGCGTAGATATATGGAGGAACACCAGTGGCGAAGGCGGCTCTCTGGTCTGTAACTGACGCTGAGGCTCGAAAGCGTGGGGAGCAAACAGGATTAGATACCCTGGTAGTCCACGCCGTAAACGATGAGTGCTAAGTGTTGGAGGGTTTCCGCCCTTCAGTGCTGCAGCAAACGCATTAAGCACTCCGCCTGGGGAGTACGACCGCAAGGTTGAAACTCAAAGGAATTGACGGGGGCCCGCACAAGCGGTGGAGCATGTGGTTTAATTCGAAGCAACGCGAAGAACCTTACCAGGTCTTGACATCCTTTGACCACTCTAGAGATAGAGCTTTCCCTTCGGGGACAAAGTGACAGGTGGTGCATGGTTGTCGTCAGCTCGTGTCGTGAGATGTTGGGTTAAGTCCCGCAACGAGCGCAACCCTTATTGTTAGTTGCCATCATTTAGTTGGGCACTCTAGCGAGACTGCCGGTGACAAACCGGAGGAAGGTGGGGATGACGTCAAATCATCATGCCCCTTATGACCTGGGCTACACACGTGCTACAATGGGAAGTACAACGAGTCGCTAGACCGCGAGGTCATGCAAATCTCTTAAAGCTTCTCTCAGTTCGGATTGCAGGCTGCAACTCGCCTGCATGAAGCCGGAATCGCTAGTAATCGCGGATCAGCACGCCGCGGTGAATACGTTCCCGGGCCTTGTACACACCGCCCGTCACACCACGAGAGTTTGTAACACCCGAAGTCGGTGAGGTAACCTTTTTGGAGCCAGCCGCCTAAGGTGGGATAGATGATTGGGGTGAAGTCGTAACAAGGTAGCCGTATCGGAAGGTGCGGCTGGATCACCTCCTTTCTAAGGAATATTACGGAAATACACATTTTGTCTTTACTTTGTTCAGTTTTGAGAGGTCTACTCTCAATCAAATAAGTTCGGGGCCTTAGCTCAGCTGGGAGAGCGCCTGCTTTGCACGCAGGAGGTCAGCGGTTCGATCCCGCTAGGCTCCATTGATAGCTTTTGCTATCAGATTCGTTCATTGAAAACTGGATATTGAAGTAAAAAGAATCAAAACAAACCGAGAACACCGCGTTGAATGAGTTTTTTAATAAGTTCAATTGCTTATTTATTGATTAACCTTCTATCGCTAGAAGAAGTGATCAAGACCCAACCGTAAGGTTGATAAGGTTAAGTGAATAAGGGCGCACGGTGGATGCCTTGGCACTAGGAGCCGATGAAGGACGGGACTAACACCGATATGCTTTGGGGAGCTGTAAGTAAGCTATGATCCAGAGATTTCCGAATGGGGGAACCCAATATCTTTTATAGGATATTACTTTTCAGTGAATACATAGCTGATTAGAGGTAGACGCAGAGAACTGAAACATCTTAGTACCTGCAGGAAGAGAAAGAAAATTCGATTCCCTGAGTAGCGGCGAGCGAAACGGGAAGAGCCCAAACCAACAAGCTTGCTTGTTGGGGTTGTAGGACTCCAATATGGTAGTCTGTTAGTATAGTTGAAGGATTTGGAAAATTCCGCTAAAGAGGGTGAAAGCCCCGTAGACGAAATGCTAACAACACCTAGGAGGATCCTGAGTACGGCGGAACACGAGAAATTCCGTCGGAATCCGCGGGGACCATCCCGCAAGGCTAAATACTCCCTAGTGACCGATAGTGAACCAGTACCGTGAGGGAAAGGTGAAAAGCACCCCGGAAGGGGAGTGAAATAGATCCTGAAACCGTGTGCCTACAACAAGTCAAAGCTCGTTAATGAGTGATGGCGTGCCTTTTGTAGAATGAACCGGCGAGTTACGATTGCATGCGAGGTTAAGTCGAAGAGAC
>NZ_JBIOOS010000001.1:817500-2230000 GCF_051712325.1 Enterococcus sp. DIV1315a | reverse complement strand
CGCATGACTGTTAATCATGATGTCGTAGGTTCGAGTCCTACTGCCGGAGTTGAGCAAAAGCAAAAACCAACTTGGTTTTTGCTTTTTTTGTTTTATTCACTATTTTTTGATAAGCTTGAAGAAGGGACCTTAAAAACATTTATAAGATTAAAAGGATCCTACCGAAGAATGAATACATCAAATTTTAGCTATGGTATAATGTGTTTATTATAGTTAGTAAAGCAGAAAAGGAGGAGCGGGTTTGAAAATATTGTTATATTTTGAAGGTGAGAAAATCTTAGCCAAATCAGGTATTGGTCGAGCATTAGATCACCAGAAACGAGCGCTCTCTGAAGTTGGAATAGAATATACATTAGATGCTGATTGCAGTGACTATGATATATTGCATATTAATACATATGGCGTAAATAGCCATCGTATGGTCAGAAAAGCACGTAAACTAGGAAAAAAAGTTATTTATCATGCCCATTCGACAGAAGAAGATTTTCGTAATTCCTTTATTGGGTCTAATCAACTGGCACCATTAGTAAAAAAATATCTTATCAGTTTGTATTCCAAAGCGGATCATTTAATTACACCAACACCGTATTCTAAAACATTGCTAGAAGGATATGGCATTAAAGTGCCTATTTCGGCGATCTCAAATGGTATTGATTTATCACGCTTTTATCCTTCAGAAGAAAAGGAACAAAAATTCCGAGAATATTTTAAAATAGATGAAGAGAAAAAAGTAATTATTTGTGTGGGATTATTTTTTGAACGCAAAGGAATCACTGATTTTATTGAAGTTGCGCGACAGTTACCAGAGTATCAATTTATTTGGTTTGGTGATACACCAATGTATTCTATCCCAAAAAATATCCGACAATTAGTTAAAGAAGATCATCCAGAAAATGTTATTTTCCCAGGTTATATTAAAGGAGATGTCATCGAAGGGGCCTATGCGGCAGCGAATCTCTTCTTTTTCCCTTCGCGTGAAGAAACGGAAGGAATTGTTGTCTTAGAAGCATTAGCTAGTCAGCAACAAGTTTTAGTGCGTGATATTCCAGTTTATCAAGGCTGGCTAGTAGCTAATGAAAATTGTTATATGGGTCATTCTATTGAAGAATTTAAAAAATATATTGAAGGCTTATTAGAAGGGAAAATACCTAGCACTAGAGAAGCAGGCTATCAAGTAGCAGAGCAAAGAAGTATCAAGCAAATTGGTTACGAGTTAAAAGAAGTCTACGAAACAGTCTTATCTTAACAAATATTGAAGGCAGTTATTGTTAGATGAAATGGAGGTAATGAGAGTGAAAATTGGTTTTTTTACTGATACGTATTTCCCGCAAGTGAGTGGGGTAGCGACTTCTATTAAGACCTTAAAAGATGAATTAGAAAAGCACGGCCATGAAGTGTATATTTTTACGACAACCGATCCTAACGCAACTGATTTTGAAGAAGATGTCATACGAATGCCTAGTGTGCCATTCGTATCTTTTAAAGATCGCCGAGTAGTGGTTCGCGGCATGTGGTACGCCTATTTAATTGCCAAAGAATTGGAATTAGATTTAATTCATACACATACTGAATTTGGTGCGGGTATTTTAGGGAAAATGGTTGGGAAAAAAATGAAAATCCCTGTCATCCATACGTATCATACAATGTATGAAGATTACTTACATTATATTGCTAAAGGAAAAGTTGTCCGTCCATCACATGTTAAATTCTTTTCAAGAGTGTTTACAAATCATACGACAGGTGTTGTTTGTCCCAGTGAACGTGTAATTGAAAAATTACGGGATTATGGAGTGACCGCACCAATGAGAATTATTCCAACAGGGATCGAAATTGATAAGTTTTTACGTCCCGATATTACTGAAGAAATGATCGCTGGAATGCGTCAACAACTAGGTATTGAAGAGCAACAGATTATGTTGTTATCGTTAAGTCGAATTTCTTATGAAAAAAATATTCAAGCAATTATTCAAGGGTTACCACAAATTATTGAAAAATTACCACAAACTCGTTTAGTAATAGTTGGAAATGGTCCCTATCTAGAGGATTTAAAAGAATTAGCAGAAGAACTAGAAGTCAGTGAATACGTTCAATTTACGGGTGAAGTGCCAAATGAAGAAGTCGCCATTTATTATAAAGCTGCTGACTATTTTGTCAGCGCCTCAACGTCGGAAACACAAGGCTTAACTTATACAGAAGCGATGGCTGCTGGCGTTCAATGTGTTGCAGAAGGGAACGCCTATTTAAATAATTTATTTGATCATGAAAGCTTAGGCAAAACTTTTAAGACAGACAGTGATTTTGCCCCAACATTGATTGACTATATACAAGCAAATATTAAAATGGACCAAACTATTTTAGATGAAAAATTATTTGAAATTTCTTCTACAAACTTTGGCAACAAAATGATTGAATTTTATCAAGACACATTGATTTACTTTGATCAACTTCAAATGGAAAAAGAAAATGCGGACTCAATAAAAAAAATTAAAGTAAAATTTACATCTTTAAGAAAATAAACTGCAAAACTTTCCTCCTTCGTTTATACTGAAGGAGGAAAGTTTTTTATTTTAAGAACGGAGGAAGCTACTATGTCTAAAATCGGCTTTATTGGAACAGGTGTCATGGGAAAATCAATTATTCGTAACATGATGAAAAACAATTTATCTGTCAATGTTTACAATCGAACAAAAAGTAAAACAGATGATTTAGTTGCTGAAGGAGCAGTTTGGTATGATACGCCAAAAGCAATTGCGGAAGCGAGTGATATCATTTTTACAATGGTTGGCTTTCCTTCAGATGTTGAAGGCGTGTATTTTAATGAAACAGGGATTTTTCAAGCAGATCTTACAGGTAAAATAGTAGTAGATTTAACCACAAGTACGCCGACCTTGGCTGAAAAGATTGCCAAAAAAGCAGCAGAAGTGGGTGCTCATGCGTTGGATGCGCCAGTTTCTGGTGGTGACTTAGGTGCTAAAAATGGTACTTTAACAATTATGGTTGGTGGCGATCAAGAAAGTTATGAGACCGTCTTACCAATTTTCAAAACATTTGGCAAAACGTTTATGCTACATGGCTCAGCTGGAAAAGGGCAACACACTAAGATGGCGAATCAGTTAATGATTGCAGGCACAATGACCGGGTTGACTGAAATGCTCGTTTATGCAAATGCGACAGGATTAACTTTAGAAAAAGTTCTGGAAACAGTCGGTGGTGGTAGTGCTGCGAACTGGTCATTAAGTAATTATGGACCGCGTATTTTAAAAGAAGATTATACGCCAGGCTTTTTTGTTAAACATTTTATCAAAGATTTAAAGATTGCGTTAGATGAAGCAAAAAAACTTGACCTTCCATTGCCAGCGACGCAAAAAGCGACAGAATTATATGAAAGCCTTGCAGATAAAGGGTTTGAAAATGATGGCACACAGGCCTTAATTAAGCTTTGGTGGACAGATGGCAAGCAACCAACGAATAAAAATTAAAGAACAACAAAAAAATCAAAAAAAATGACGAAAAATCATGCAAGTTAGGCAATGTTTTGTTACAATGGTACAGAACTAGTTTGCAAAAGGAGGCCCACTGATGAAACATTCACAACTTGTGGCGATTATTAAGAGACTGGAAGCAATGATCGAAGCAGCAGATAATGAAGTACAAGTACGCCGCTTTGAACGTGAAGGCGTAGAGAAATGTATTGTAAGTTTTGATAAATCAACAGAAACATTTGAATTAACAGAATCTGATACGCACCAAAGCTATCAATTCGATAACATCGATATTGTAGCAATGGAAATTTACGACTTAATTCAATAATTAATCGTCCTACATTTTAATAAGGGAGTGGAGTAGAAGCACCAAAGCTTCTGGTTCACTCTCTTCTCGTATTATCCAGTCAAGTTGTAGCAATAGCTTAGTGGGAGTTTAAGAATTATATAACAAAAATCACTGGCACTTCTCAATCAGGGGAGTGCCAGTGATGCTTTTTAGTTGCACTTCTTTCCATTTTCTGTGAAAATAGTTTGGGTATCAAAGTAATTGATCCTTTTTTTAAAAGCCTCGTCCCTTGAAAATGCGCCTTTTTTGAAATATTTGAAGAATATTTCATTAAAAATATAGAAAATTCTCTTGCATTCTTTGCTTATTTACGATATAGTTTGAACATCAAATGTTTTGATAATCAAAGTATATGGATGGTGCACAGAATGGAACCTAATTTAGAAACAGTCAACGATTACTTAGTCAGTGTCTTTAATGACATCTTAACGATTGAAGAATCTGAATTGAAAAAATCACAATTTAATGATTTATCCATTACGGAGATGCACACAATCGAAGCAATTGGTATGTACAAGAAAAAAACGTCTTCAGAAGTAGCTAAGGAACTGTCAATTACCGTCGGAACACTTACTGTAGCGATTAACAACTTAGTTAAAAAAGGCTATGTTGAACGTTTGCGTAGTGAAGATGATCGACGTGTAGTAAAGCTTGGCTTAACTAAAAAAGGAAAATTACTTTTTAGAGTCCATCAGCATTTTCATCGTGAAATGGTTAAAAACATTTTGAAAGGCATGGAGCAAGAAGAAGAACAAGCGCTGTTAAGAGCACTAAAAAATCTTCATGATTTCTTGCAAGAATACAAATAAAAAGTGAGGATCCCCATGAAGAATTATGCACGAATTAGTTGTACAAGCCGTTATGTTCCAGAGAATTGTGTCACGAATCACCAACTGAGTGAAATGATGGATACCTCTGATGAATGGATACATTCGCGAACAGGCATTAGTGAACGTCGCATCGTTACGCAAGAAAATACGTCTGATTTATGTCATCAAGTCGCAAAACAGTTATTGGAAAAATCTGGAAAGCAAGCAAGTGAGATTGACTTTATTTTAGTTGCAACAGTGACACCAGATTTCAATATGCCTTCTGTTGCTTGCCAAGTGCAAGGCGCAATTGGCGCCACTGAGGCCTTTGCTTTTGACATCAGTGCAGCGTGTTCTGGTTTTGTCTATGCCTTAAGTATGGCAGAAAAACTAGTCTTAAGTGGTCGTTATCAAACAGGTCTAGTAATTGGTGGCGAAACATTTTCCAAAATGTTGGATTGGACCGATCGCTCCACAGCGGTGCTTTTCGGTGATGGGGCTGCCGGTGTCTTGATTGAAGCGGCTGAGACACCGCATTTTCTAAATGAAAAATTACAAGCAGATGGACAACGGTGGGCGGCTTTAACGTCAGGCTACACGATCAACGAAAGTCCTTTTTATCAGGGGCATGAGCAGGCGAGTAAGACGCTACAGATGGAAGGACGTAGTATTTTTGATTTTGCGATTAAAGATGTTTCACAAAATATTTTATCCCTCGTGACGGACGAAACCGTGGATTATCTTCTACTACATCAAGCAAATGTGCGCATTATCGATAAAATTGCACGTAAGACGAAGATTTCCCGCGAGAAGTTTTTAACGAATATGGATAAATATGGCAATACCTCAGCTGCTAGCATTCCTATTTTGTTGGATGAAGCAGTTGAAAATGGGACCTTAATTTTAGGTTCCCAACAACGCGTGGTGCTAACAGGATTTGGCGGCGGCTTAACATGGGGCTCACTGCTCCTAACGCTGTAAAAAACTGTTCACATATAAATGAAGAAAATGACTATTTTGGAGGAATATACACATGGTATTTGAAAAAATTCAAGCAATTATCGTAGAAGAATTAGGAAAAGATGCTGAAGAGGTACAATTAACTACAAACATTCAAGAAGAATTAGATGCGGATAGCTTAGATTTATTCCAAATCATTAACGAAATCGAAGATGAATTTGATGTGAAAATCGAAACAGAAGATGGCATCCAAACCGTTCAAGATTTAGTAACATATGTAGAAAAACAACAAGCAAACTAATACATGAAAATAGGGGGCTGGGACATTTAATTGCTAAATGACCCAGTCCCTAAAAAAACAAGTAAATAAGCCGGAAAAATCCTTTTTTACTTGAATGAAGTGTACTTATCTTAGAACTAAAGGACGTATAAAATCAATGAATCAACAGTTATGTGAGTTGCTTGGAATTAATTATCCCATTTTTCAAGGCGGTATGGCTTGGGTAGCCGATGCTTCATTAGCAAGTGCCGTGTCAAACGCTGGTGGATTAGGGATTATTGCTGGTGGCAATGCCCCAAAAGAAGTCGTAAAAAAAGAAATTAAAAAAGTTAAAGAATTAACGGAGCAACCCTTTGGTGTCAATATTATGTTACTTTCACCTTTTGCCGATGAAATTGTCGATTTGGTTTGTGAAGAACAGGTTCCTGTCGTAACGACAGGTGCAGGCAATCCAGCCAAATACATGGCTCGTTTTAAAGAACATAACATTAAAGTAATTCCAGTAGTTCCTTCAGTTGCTTTAGCAAAAAGAATGGAAAAAATTGGTGCCGATGCTGTCATTTTTGAAGGAATGGAAGCTGGTGGACATATTGGCAAGTTAACCACTATGAGTGGCTTACCGCAAATCGTTGACGCTGTGTCAATTCCTGTGATTGCAGCAGGTGGGATTGGTGATGGTCGTGGTATGGCTGCGGCCTTTATGTTAGGTGCTGAAGCAGTCCAGTTAGGCACACGTTTTTTAATTGCCAAAGAATGCAACGTTCATCCAGATTATAAACAGAAAGTTTTAAAGGCACGTGATTTAGATGCAGTAATTACCTGCCAACATTTTGGCCATCCAGTGCGTACTTTAAAAAATAAATTAACTGCTCAATATAATCAATTAGAAAAGCAAGAACTTCAAAAAGAAGTACCTGATTTAGAAATGTTTGAAAAGATTGGTCAAGGCGCTTTGCGCAAAGCTGTCGTTGACGGGGATATGGATTACGGTTCCGTCATGGCGGGACAAATTGCCGGGTTAATAAAAAAAGAAGAAACAGCCCAAGAAATCATTGATTCACTCATGTCTGAATGCAAAGCGATTGTACATAAGATGAATCAGCGTTGGGGCTAAGTGAATAATTTTAACAAAAAATGAGGTGTCGTATGAAAACAGCGATTTTATTTAGTGGACAAGGAGCCCAGTATCAAGGGATGGGTGAAGAATTATATCACCAAGAAGCGATTGTTCGGGAAACTTTCGATGAAGCAAGTCATATCTTAGGTTATGAGATGGCAGAACTTTGTTTTACTGAAAATGAACGTTTAAATGAAACAGAATATACGCAACCTGCTATTTTAACAGTCAGTGTCGCATTTTACCGTCTTTTGCAACAAAAAGGACTAACGCCTGATGTCGTAGCGGGTTTAAGCTTAGGGGAATACAGTGCTTTGGTTGCCAGCGGGGCTTTGCGTTTTTCAGAAGCAGTGGCCTTGGTCCAAAAGCGCGGTCAGTACATGACAGAAGCAGCACCACAAGGAACTGGCAAAATGGTTGCTGTCATGAATGCTGAGCGTGAAGTAATTGAAAAAGCCTGTCAAGAAGCCAGTACTTTCGGAATTGTGGCTCCAGCAAATTATAATACACCACAACAAATCGTGATTGGTGGTGAGGTTGCTGCTGTTGATCAAGCGATGATACTTCTCAAAGAAGCTGGTGTGAAGCGAATGATTCCGTTAAATGTGAGTGGTCCTTTCCATACGGCACTGTTACAACCAGCATCAAAAAAATTGGCTCAGGATTTAGCAAAATTGAACTTTCAAACGATGCAAATTCCTGTCATTAGTAATACGACTGCCGAAATTATGCCCCAAGAGGCAATTCAAGCGTTATTGGAAAAGCAAGTCATGTCTGCGGTACGTTTTGAAGACAGTATCGAAACGATGAAGGCTATGAACGTGGGAACGATGATAGAAGTTGGTCCAGGGAAAACATTAACTGGTTTTGTTAAAAAAATTGACAAAACAATTGAAATGCACCGTGTGGAAGATGTTGCAACATTAACAGAAACGTTAACAGCACTTACTGGGAGGTAAAAAATGGAATTAACAGGAAAAAATGTATTTATTACTGGAAGCACTCGTGGGATTGGCAAAGCAGTTGCGTTGGCTTTTGCGAAAGAGGGCGCCAATATTGTTTTAAACGGTCGGAGTGAGATTACGCCAGAACAACGACAAGAAATTGAAGCCTTTGGGGTAAAATGTATTGGCCTTTCTGGAGATATTTCCGATTTTGATGCAGCAGGTGAGATGATTCAAGCAACCGTTGACCAATTAGGCTCGATTGATATTCTGGTGAATAACGCTGGGATTACGAATGATAAATTATTATTACGAATGACAAAAGAGGATTTTAATGCCTGTTTAGATATTAACTTGGTAGGAACTTTTAACATGACCCAACAAGCGGTTAAACGTATGATGAAACAACGAAGTGGCCGGATTATTAATATGGCTAGCGTTTCTGGTTTAATGGGAAATGTTGGTCAAGCAAACTACGCTGCGAGTAAAGCCGGTGTCGTTGGTTTTACTAAATCGGTGGCACGAGAAGTTGCGCCGCGCGGTATTACCTGCAATGCGATTGCACCAGGGTTTATCCAAACAGAAATGACGGATGTTTTATCGGAAAAAGTTAAAACACAAATGAATGCGCAAATTCCCTTACAAACGTTTGGGCAAGTCGAAGATGTCGCAGCTACAGCGATTTTCTTAGCTAAAAGTCCCTATATTACTGGGCAAGTCGTGAATGTTGATGGCGGCTTAGTCATGCACGGATAAACGAAAGGAGTCAAAAGGATGAATCGAGTAGTTATTACCGGTTACGGTGTCACCTCGCCGATTGGCAATGAACCTGAGACTTTTTTAGAAAGTTTGAAAACAGGGAAAAATGGTATCGGACCGATTAGTAAATTTGATGTTAGTGAAACAGGTGTCACCTTAGCAGCTGAAGTGAAAGACTTTCCAATGGAAAAATATTTTGTTAAAAAAGATGGCAAACGCATGGATAAGTTTTCGTTATTTGGCATTTATGCGGCCTTAGAAGCAATGGCTATGAGTGGCTTGGATACCAGTCAACTAGATGTGGATCGGTTTGGCGTCATGGTGGGTTCCGGGATTGGTGGTTTGGAAACAATTCAAAATCAAGTAATTCGGATGCACGACAAAGGACCTGAACGTGTGGCACCGTTATTTATTCCAATGGCGATTGGAAACATGGTGGCGGGAAATATTGCTTTACGTGTTGGTGCCAAAGGAATTTGTACTTCAACAGTGACAGCTTGTGCTAGTGCAACTCATTCAATTGGGGAAGCGTTCCGCAATATCAAACATGGCTACTCCGATGTCATTATTGCTGGTGGAGCAGAAGCGCCTATTACAGAAATCGGTATTTCAGGATTTGCTTCCTTGACCGCTTTAACAAAGGCGACTGACCCAGAAAAAGCCTCAATTCCCTTTGATAAAGAACGTAGTGGATTTGTGATGGGAGAAGGAGCGGGTGTCTTTATTTTAGAATCATTAGATCATGCTCTAGAACGAGGCGCAACTATTTTAGGTGAAGTGGTTGGCTATGGTGCTAATTGCGATGCCTATCATATGACATCACCAACACCAGATGGGAGCGGCGCAGCGAAAGCCATGGTACTAGCAATGGAAGAAGCGGGGATTTCTCCAGAAAAAATTGGCTATATTAACGCCCATGGAACAAGCACACAAGCCAATGACAGTGCAGAATCTAAAGCAATTGAATTGGCTTTAGGTGATGCCGCAAAAACGGCGTATGTAAGTAGTACAAAGAGTATGACGGGACATCTCTTAGGCGCCGCTGGTGGGATTGAAGGAATTGCTACCCTAAATGCTTTACAACATCAATTTATTCCGCCAACCATTAATGTGGAAAATCAAGATGAAGCAATTACGGTGAACGTTGTTTTAAACGAAAGCAAAGAGCATAAATTTGATTATGCTTTAAGTAACTCGCTAGGCTTTGGTGGCCACAATGCAGTTATTTGCTTAAAACGCTGGGAGGATTAACATGCAGTTAGAAGAAGTAAAAGCACTATTAACACAATTTGATCAATCAACTTTAACCGAATTTGATTTACGAGAAGGCTCGTTTGAATTATATATGAATAAAAATACAGTTTCTGGACGAAGTGCCGTAGAACCAGTGGCGCAACCACAAGAAACATCAGTAGCCGCTAATGGTGTGTCAGTGCCTGTTGAAACAGTTTCTGTCGTTGAAGAAACGCCAACTAATACACCGACAGCCAATGAAAAGACAGAAGAAATTACGTCACCCATTGTAGGAATCGTTTATTTACAACCAGCACCAGATAAAGAGAACTTTGTCAAAGTAGGAGACACTGTTAAAACGGGTGACGTTGTGTGTATCGTTGAAGCGATGAAATTAATGAATGAAATTACGGCGACAGTTGACGGTGTGATTACTGAAATATTAGTCAACAATGAAGATGTGGTTGAATTTGGTCAGCCGCTATTCCGAGTTGCTAAAGGAGAATAAAACATGAAATTAACAATTACAGAAATTCAAGAAATTTTACCACATCGCTATCCCTTTTTATTATTAGATAGTGTTGAAGAAGTCATTCCCGGGGAACGCGTTGTAGCGAAAAAGAATGTAACGGTTAATGAGCAAGTTTTTCAAGGTCATTTTCCTGGGAATCCTGTTTTGCCAGGAGTTTTAATTATTGAATCGTTGGCTCAAGCAGGCGCCGTGGCATTACTTTCAATGCCTGAATTCAAAGGGAAAACGGCATACTTTGGTGGATTAGATAAAGCAAAATTTAGACAAAAGGTAACACCAGGCGACACATTAATTTTAGAGGTTGAACTTTTAAAAGTCCGCGCTTCTGCTGGAATGGGTAAAGGTGTGGCAAAAGTTAATGGAAAAAAAGTTGCCGAGGCTGAATTAACCTTTATGATTGGATAGGTGAAAAATGTTTTCGAAAGTATTAATCGCAAACCGCGGAGAAATCGCTGTTCGTATTATTCGTGCCTGTCGCGAATTAGGCGTTCAAACAGTTGCTGTTTACTCTGAAGCGGATCAAGAAGCGTTACACACACAGTTAGCAGATGAAGCTATTTGTATTGGACCGGCGAAAGCAACTGATTCTTATTTAAATGTTCAAGCTGTTTTAAGTGCAGCGATTGTTACCAATGCTGAAGCGATTCATCCAGGGTTTGGTTTCTTATCTGAAAATAGTCAATTTGCTTCAATGTGCGAAGAATGCAACATTACTTTTATCGGTCCTAAAGCAGAAACGATTGATGCAATGGGCAATAAAATAAACGCACGTCAACTGATGCAAAAAGCCAAGGTACCTGTTATTCCTGGGAGTGATGGCGTCATTGATTCTGTCGAAGAAGCGTTGACGATTGCTGAAAAAATTGGTTACCCAGTGATGTTAAAGGCAGCTGCTGGTGGTGGCGGAAAAGGAATCCGAAAAGTTCTTTCAAAAGAAGAGTTACCGAAACACTTTACTTCAGCGCAGCAAGAAGCCAAAGCCGCATTTGGTAATGATGATATGTATTTAGAAAAAATTATTTATCCAGCACGTCATATCGAAGTGCAAATTTTAGGTGATCAATATGGGCATGTGATTCACTTAGGAGAACGTGATTGCTCACTACAAAGAAATAATCAAAAAGTGTTAGAAGAATCACCATCGATTGCTATTTCTGAAGAAAAGCGTCAGATGTTAGGCGAAACGGCCGTTCGAGCGGCACAAGCTGTGCATTATGAAAATGCCGGAACCATTGAATTTTTGATGGATCCAGCTGGCGACTTTTATTTCATGGAAATGAATACCCGCATCCAAGTCGAACATCCAGTTACGGAAATGGTAACAGGGATTGATTTAGTCAAAGCACAATTAGAAATTGCTTCAGGTGAACCTTTAGGCTATACCCAAGAGGATGTTACCATGACTGGGCATGCGATTGAGTGCCGAATTAACGCTGAAAATCCTGCCTTTAATTTTGCTCCTTCACCAGGTAAAATTCAAAATCTCTTGTTGCCTAGTGGTGGAATGGGCTTGCGTGTAGACAGCGCTATGTATTCAGGGTATTCAATTCCACCTTATTATGATTCGATGATTGCGAAAGTCATCGTACATGGTGAAAATCGTTTTGATGCCTTGATGAAAATGCAAAGGGCTTTAAATGAAATTGTAACAGAAGGTATTATTACGAATGCCGAATTCCAATTGGATTTAATTACACATGACAATGTTTTGACAGGTGACTATGACACAAGCTTTTTACAAGAAACATTTCTACCAAATTGGGAGCCAGAAAGCAATCATTAAAGAAAGAACGCCGCAAGAGCTGTGCTCTTGCCGCTAAAATACGAGGAGTAAGCAAATGGCATTATTTAAAAAGAAAAATTACATTCGCATTAATCCAAATCGTGCTGATGCAAATGATGCATCAAAGAAGCCTTCTGTTCCAGATAATATGTGGGCAAAATGCCCTTCTTGTAAGCGAACACTGTATACAAAAGAAATGGGTGCAGAAAAAATCTGTCCGCATTGTGGCTATAGTTTTCGGATTGGTGCATGGGAACGATTAGCGATAACCGTTGATGAAAAAAGTTTCCACAATTGGGACAGTGAATTAGTGACAAAAGATCCACTAAATTTTCCTGGTTATCTTGAAAAAATTGAAAAAATGCAAGAAAAAACTGGGCTAGATGAAGCTGTCTTAACGGGAGAAGCAACAATTGAAGGACAAGCTGTTGCAATAGGAATCATGGATGCTAATTTTATCATGGGCAGTATGGGAACGATTGTTGGTGAAAAAATCACACGCTTGTTTGAGCGGGCGACAGAAAAGCATTTACCAGTGGTGATTTTCACTGCATCTGGTGGAGCCCGTATGCAAGAAGGAATTTTTTCATTGATGCAAATGGCGAAAATTTCGGCCGCTTTGCAACGGCATAACAAAGCAGGCTTGCTGTATCTTACGGTATTGACTGATCCAACGACTGGCGGTGTTACCGCAAGTTTTGCGATGGATGGCGATATTATTTTGGCAGAGCCTCAGAGTTTAATCGGTTTTGCTGGCCGCCGTGTAATTGAACAAACGATTCGTCAAGAGTTGCCAGATGATTTTCAAAAGGCCGAGTTTCTTTTAGAACATGGTTTTGTAGATCAGATTGTGCCAAGAAATCTTTTGCGTCAACGATTGAGCGACTTGTTACGTTTACATTCTTTGGAAGGGTGGCGTTAACATGGAAAAGAAAACAGCCAATGATGTTGTTACCTTGGCAAGAGCCCAAGATCGTTTGACAACTTTAGAATATATAGAAGCCATTTTTGAGGACTTTTTAGAATTTCATGGGGATCGTTACTTTGCCGATGATTTAGCTGTAGTCGGTGGTGTTGCTACTTTGCAAGGGAAACCAGTTACAGTGATAGGTATCCAAAAAGGCCGAAATCTACCAGAAAATATTGAACGTAATTTTGGTTCACCTAATCCTGAAGGGTATCGCAAAGCGTTACGTTTAATGAAACAAGCGGAAAAATTTAATCGTCCAGTCATTACCTTTGTGAACACTGCTGGTGCCTATTGTGGGATTGGTGCCGAAGAGCGGGGAGAAGGGGAAGCCATTGCGCAAAACCTGTTAGAGATGTCTGATTTGAAAGTGCCAATCATTTCAGTCATCATTGGTGAGGGTGGCAGTGGCGGTGCTTTAGCTTTAGCAGTCGCAGATGAAGTTTGGATGTTGGAACACACGATTTATGCGGTTCTTTCGCCAGAAGGTTTCGCCTCTATTTTGTGGAAAGATGGCAGTCGTGCGAAAGAAGCAGCAGAATTGATGAAAATCACAGCGACAGAGCTGAAGGAATTAGCTATTGTAGATAAAGTAATTCCAGAAGTTATGAACGGTCAGCCTCTGGAACAAGCAAAAATTAATCGCATGTTACAAAAAGCGTTTATTTCAAAATTAACTGAATTAGCTAAATTAGATACGGAAACGTTACTAGAAAAAAGATACCAACGTTTTCGCAAATATTAGAAGTTACTACTCATCAACGAACTTTTCAGGGGTTGATGGGTGGCTTTTTTTATTTTTTCTTTTATTTTACTTGTTCTTTTACAAGGAACGACCGTCCTTTATAGAAATTTTCAGTAAAATGCAGTATAATACAATAGGTAGAGACTGAAGCATAATTGTTTAGTTATGTTTCAGTCTCTTAAAATCGAAGAAACTACATAGTGTCAGTGAGAGGAGTCACGATGTTTTCAAAATATAAACCGACATGGATGATTGATGCGATTTATAAAATTACCCCCGCACAATTAAAAAAACTGGGGATTAAGGCAGTACTAACTGACTTAGATAATACGTTAATTGCTTGGAATAATCCCGATGGAACAGAAGAATTAAAAACTTGGTTATTAGAAATGAAAAATGCAGGAATTACTGTCCTCGTTGTTTCAAACAACAAAGACAGCCGGATTAAACGCGTTGTTGAAAAGTTTGACTTAGATTATGTAGCACGTGCCTTGAAACCAACCGCACGTGGCTTCAAATTAGCAGAAAAAAAATTAGGCTTGAAGCCATCTGAAATGTTAATGGTCGGCGATCAGATTATGACAGATATTCGGGGAGCTAACGCAGCGGGTATACGCAATGTTTTAGTTCAACCGATTGTCGATACAGATGGCTGGAATACTAGAATCAATCGGTTCTTTGAACGGAAAATTATGAAATACTTATCAAAAAAACATCCAGAAATGACATGGAGAGGCGGATTAGAATGACAGAGGCAATTCATTGTATTGGCTGTGGTGCGATTATCCAAACGGAAAATCCTCATGAATTAGGCTATACACCAAAAACAGCTTTCGAAAAAGGAATGGAAACAGGGGAAGTTTATTGCCAACGTTGTTTTCGCTTAAGACATTATAATGACATTCAAGATGTCCAATTAACAGATGATGACTTTTTACGTTTATTGAATGGTTTAGGAACAGAAGATGCACTGATTGTGAACGTAGTGGATATTTTTGACTTTAATGGCTCTCTTATTCCAGGACTACATCGTTTTATCGGAGATAATCCTGTGTTGTTAGTTGGCAATAAAGTGGATATTTTGCCTAAATCATTAAAAAAACCTAAAATGGTTCAATGGATGAGAGAACGGGCCCATGAAGCAGGATTACGCCCTGTTGATGTTTTACTAACAAGTGGCAAGAAACCACAAGAAATGCAAGAGTTATTAGATACAATCGAAAAATATCGTGAAGGCCGAGACGTTTATGTCGTAGGTGTGACCAATGTTGGAAAATCAACATTAATCAATCAAATCATTCAACAAACAGTGGGTGTTCAAGATGTGATTACGACATCACAATTTCCTGGAACAACGCTAGATAAAATTGAAATTCCATTAGACGATGGCCACTTCTTAATCGATACGCCCGGAATTATTCACCGTCATCAAATGGCACATTACCTAGGTAAAAAAGACTTGAAAATTATTGCACCGCAAAAAGAAATCAAACCGAAAGTTTACCAATTAAATGCTGAACAAACCTTGTTTTTAGGTGGCTTGGCTCGCTTTGATTATGTCCAAGGTGCTAAAAGTTCCTTCATTGCCTACGTTTCCAATGACTTAAATTTACACCGAACAAAAACAGCAACCGCCGATGCTTTTTATGAAAAACATGTTGGTGGCTTATTGCAGCCCCCACGTGCCGATGAAGTCGCTGAGTTTCCTGAATTAGTGCGCTTTGAATTTTCCGTGAAAGAAAAAACGGATATTGTGTTTGCTGGTCTAGGTTGGATTACTGTCACAGAACCTGGTGTAGTCGCTGGTTGGGCGCCTAAAGGTGTCGATGTTTTACGTAGAAAAGCATTAATTTAAATTTTAGAGAGAAGGCAAACAATTTGAAACTTAGAGGAAAACAAAAACGTTATTTACGTAGTCAGGCACATCATTTACAACCTATTTTTCAAGTAGGCAAAGGTGGTTTGAATGACGCAATGATTACACAAATTGATGAAGCGTTGGAAAAACGTGAATTGATTAAAATTACGTTATTACAAAATACAGATGAAGTAGCAGAAGAGGTTGCAGAAGAACTAACAGCAGCCATTCATTGCGATGTGGTACAAATTATTGGTCGCGTGTTGGTCTTATTCAAGCCATCAAGTAAAGAAAAATATCAAAAAATTTCAGCAGCAGTCAAAGAGATTTAATATTGGAGGGATGAACAATGGGAGAAAAAAGACAAGCGCGTCAAGGAGCGGACGTTCTCTTGCAAGAGGAACCGTTACGTTTTCAAACAAGAAAGCAAGTCGGCTTGTTAGGTGGTAATTTTAATCCCGTTCATTTAGCACATCTTGTCATGGCCGATCAAGTTCAAAATCAACTAGGTTTGGACAAAGTTTACTTAATGCCTACGTACTTACCACCACATGTAGACGAAAAGAAAACAATTAGCAGCGAACATCGGTTAGCAATGTTAGAACTAGCGGTGTCTGATAATCCCTGCTTAGATATTGAGCCAATTGAATTAATTCGCAAAGGCAAAAGTTACACGTATGATACGATGAAAGCTTTAAAAGAAGCCAATCCAGATACTGATTATTATTTTATAATTGGTGGAGATATGGTGGAATACTTGCCCAAATGGCATCGGATTGATGACTTACTCCATTTAGTTCAATTTGTCGGCATTCGGCGTCCTAATTATCCAACGGAATCTACCTATCCAATTATTTGGGTCGATGTTCCGCAGATGGCGATTAGTTCCACTTTGATTAGACAAAAAGTCAAAAGTGGTTGCTCAACACGCTATCTTCTTCCAGAGAATGTGATAAACTATATTCAAGAGAAGGGACTGTATCAAGATGAGCTGGATAACAAATTATGATGCTGCACAACGTGAATTATTAATGCAAAAAGTTCAAATGCAAATGAGTGAACGTCGTTTTCGCCATGTGTTAGGAGTCGAGGAAACAGCTGTGGCCTTGGCAGCGAAATATGGTGCCGATGAAGCCAAAGCAAGTATTGCTGCTTTGACGCATGATTACGCCAAAGAACGTCCAAACGATGAATTCGAGTTGATTATTCGCCGAGATGGTTTTGATTTGGCTTTATTAAACTATGGCAATGAAATTTGGCATGGCTTAGTTGGGGCGGATATTGTTCAACGGGAATTAGCCATTGATGACGAAGAAATCTTGCAGGCAATTCGTGTGCATACAACTGGGGCTGCTAAGATGAGCTTGCTAGATAAAATTATTTATGTCGCAGATTACATTGAACCAGGACGTGATTTTCCAGGTGTGAAAGAAGCCCGTGAAATTGCCCTTGTTGACTTAGATGCAGCGGTTGCTTATGAGACGAAACATACCTTGTTACATTTGATTGAACAAGAACATAAAATTTATCCAAAAACGTTAGAGACCTACAATCAATGGGTCGTTAATCAAAAATAAAAGAAGAAAGAATTACTAGGAGGGAACTATCATAGATAGCCAGAAAATTTTAGAAATTGCTGTCAAAGCAGCAGATTCAAAACGAGCAGAAGAAATTGTCGCATTAGACGTAAGAGAGATTTCATTATTAGCAGATTATTTTTTAATTTGCCAAGCCAATAGTGAACGTCAAATCAATGCGATTGTTGATGAAATTAACGAACAAGAAACCAAAAATCAAGTAGAAGTCAAACGTGTGGAAGGTAAAGAAGGCGGAAAATGGATTTTAATCGATTTAGGCGATGTTATTGTCCATGTATTCCAATCTTCAGAACGTGTCTTTTACAACTTAGAAAAATTATGGTCAGATGCCCCAATGGTTGATCTAAGCGCTTGGGTCGACTAAAATGGCCTATGAAACGTTTGCTTTCGTCTATGACGAAGTGATGGACGAAAGCCTATACCAAAAATGGTTGGATTTTTCCAATCGTCATCTCCCACAAGGAACCCAACAAATTCTTGAAATGGCTTGTGGTACAGGCGCTTTAGCAGTTGATTTCGCGAAAAGTGGTTACGATGTGACGGCCTTAGACTTATCAGAAGAAATGTTGATGATTGCTAGTGAACGGGCCTTTGAAGAAGAAGTGCCAGTTCAATTTGTTCAGGGAAATATGCTAGATTTATCTGAAGTGGGACAATACCAAGCCATCACTTGTTTTTCTGATTCACTGTGCTATATGGCTAATCGCCAAGAAGTACAACAAGTGTTCGATGAAGTTTATCAAGCGTTAGAAGAGGAAGGAACGTTCATTTTTGATGTTCATTCTACTTACAAAATTGATTCAGTTTTTCCAGAATATAGCTATCATTATCAAACAGAAGAATTTGCTTTTCTATGGGATAGTTACGCTGGTGAAAAAGAACACAGCATCGAACATTTCTTAACATTTTTTGTGAAAGAACAGGAAACAGATGAGCACTTTGTTCGGTATGATGAATTGCATCAAGAACGAACCTATTCGTTAGATAACTATTTACGAATGTTAGAAAGTGCTGGTTTCATGAACGTCAAAGTTTATGCAGATTTTACAGATGAAGCACCAACTGAAACAAGTGAACGCTGGTTCTTTGTTTGTCAAAGAGATTAATAAGATTTGGCTTATGAGCTTGGGACAGCGCTTAAAAACGTTTGTCTCTTTGCTGATAAGTCCATTTTTTTATAACGGAGGTGGCTAGAGTGAAAGCCTGTGGCATTATCGTGGAATATAATCCCTTTCATAATGGACATCGCTATCATGCCCAACAAGCTCGCCAACAAAGCGGAGCTGAAGTAGTGATTGCTATAATGAGTGGAAATTTTTTACAAAGAGGAGAACCAGCCTTACTAGATAAGTGGGCCAGAGCAGAAGAAGCTTTGCAAAATGGTGTGGATTTAGTCATTGAATTGCCGACAGCTTGGTCGGTACAGTCTGCGGATTACTTTGCCAAAGGCGGTATAAAGTTATTGCAGGCGTTGCAATGTGAGAGCTTATGTTTTGGAACAGATAGTACAAGCGCAATTGATTATGCGGCTTTCGGCCAGTTTGTCCAAGAAAATCAATCCTTAATTGATCAAACGTTCCACACATTGACAGACAAACAATTGAGTTATCCACAAAAAATGACTACTGTTTTTCGTCAAGTATATCCTGAAAGCAGGTTCGATTTTTCTTCGCCTAATCATATTTTGGGAATGAGTTATGCAAAGGAAAATGCCACGTATCCAACTCCGATGACGCTCTACCCAATTGCTAGAAAACAAGCGGGCTTTCATGATGCAACGATTTCCGGGAAAGTTGCTAGCGCCACGGCGATTAGGCAAAGTGTTTTTCAACAAGAAATAACGCAAGTACTGCCAACGGTTCCTTCTATAACCGCACAACATTTACAAACACAGGCAATGATTTCATGGGAAAATTATTGGCCCTTCCTAAAGTATAAAATTGTTCAATCCTCGTTAGAAGAGTTACAAGCCATTTACCAAATGACGGAAGGACTTGAATATCGACTAAAAGATCAAATCCAAGCAGCAGGTTCTTTTCACGAATTAATGGAACGCATGAAAACGAAGCGTTATACTTGGACAAGATTGCAACGATTAGCAACCTATATATTGTTAAATATGACCAAAGAAGAAGTTGAAACTGTTTGGCAAGACAGCTATCTCCATGTGCTAGGATTTACGCCAAAGGGACAAACTTATCTAAAAGAAACCAAAGCACAGATTCAATTGCCGGTAATTTCCAAGGTATCTAAAGAAAACCGCGCAATGCTTTCGTTAGATATTCGCGCTAATCAACTATATCAGATGGGAGATTCTTCTTTAAAAGAACAAAATTTTGGTCGGTTTCCCTTACGATTTTCGCCAGATACCTAAAAAATACTTAACAAAAATCAGTTTCCCCAGTATAATAAACAAGGGATAAGATACTAACAACAAATCAGAGAAAGCGAAGTGAGAATATGGGCCGTAAATGGGCAAATATTAAAGAGAAAAAAGCTGCCAAAGACGCAAACAATAGCCGTGTTTATGCAAAATTCGGGATTGAAATTTACGTAGCAGCGAAGTCAGGAGACCCTGATCCTCATGCAAACCAAAAATTACGGTTTGTAATCGAACGCGCCAAAACATACAATGTACCAAAACATATTATTGATCGCGCTATTGAAAAAGCAAAAGGTTCAGCAGATGAACAATATTCTGAATTACGCTATGAAGGATTTGGGCCAAATGGTTCAATGGTCATTGTTGATGCTTTAACAAACAACGTGAACCGAACAGCAGCAGATGTGCGGGCCGCATTTGGTAAAAACGGCGGAAACATGGGTGTCAGCGGTGCTGTTTCCTACATGTTTGATAATACAGGTATCATTGGCTTTGCTGGTGACGATGCGGATGAAATTTTAGAATACTTAATGGAAAAAGACATTGATGTTCGCGATGTTGTTGAAGAAGACGGTCAAATTATCGTTTACACAGAACCAGAAGATTTCCACCATGCACAAGAAGCGTTAAAAGAAAAAGGCATTGAAGAATTCACGGTTACTGAGTTAGAAATGGTTCCACAAAACGAAGTAACATTAGAAGGCGACGATTTAGCGAACTTTGAAAAAATGTTAGACGTTTTAGAAGATTTAGAAGATGTTCAAAAAGTCCATCATAATGTAGATTTACCTGAATAATCCATTTGTTCGTTTGTTTTAAGATTTAGAAAGTGAGCCATCGGTCATTTTGACTGATGGCTCACTTTTTTTCATATAATACATAGAAAAAAGAAAGTTGATTGATAGGTCCATGTGACACAAAGCATTCAATGACAGGATTAACTTTTGTCTGTTCCATAAATATTTGTCTAAACAGTTGAATTAATAGTACAATAGTCTAGTAAGATAGATCATTGAACGGGGTGAATAGGCGTGAAAAAGGGAATGCTAGCGTTTTTTGTCGGGCTAGCGGTTTTATCATTAACTGCTTGTCGGGAACCAAAAGAAAAGAAAGTAACCGCTTCAACGGAGGCATCCTCTAAAGTTGAAGAGACGAATGAAAAAACGAGTGAAACAATTGATAAGACAAATGAACAAGCGAGTAGCAGTATCGAGTCTAACGAATCAGTGAAAAGTGAAGAGTCTGCAGCTGATGAAAACAACAGTCAGCTAACCACAGCTGATTTAGATACTACAGCGATTAATGCTGGCGATTTTACTACTTTAGTTGGAACATGGAAAAATGGTAAAGGAGAGAGTTTGATCATTCATCCTGATGGTAGTACAAATACCGGAGGAATGATTACGAAGGATTCACCTACTGATGAGTCGCGACCAATTACAAGCTTAAGTATTAGGTGGGGGCCTACTGGTGCTGCGTTATTATTATATAAAATTGGTGTTGAAAATCCTAACGGCGACCAATCGGATAAGACGAAACCACGATTGTTAATTACTCAAGATAGTGGAAATTATCCTGCGGAAGAGTATTACTATCGTTCTTCTGAAGAGGAAAATCAAGACCAAAATGAAGAGGCAAAAATCATCGATACACAAGAAAAAGCAGAGACATATATTAGAAAGACACTGACTGATGCAGAAAATAATGATACGAACCTTGGATTTTTGGGTATGAATGGAAATGACTTCTTTTTTAGAGCCCAATCGAAACAGATGGTTGCAAATGGAGGGACAGGAACTGTCGGTTTTTACAGAGTATCACCACAAGGAACAGTCAGAATAACGGATGCACGAGGCAACTAAAGATAGTCTCGTGGCAATCTATTTAATTCCTATAAAAGTAGCAAAATAAGAATGAAATGATCACAAAATCTTCACATTTAGTTTGTAAGATATAAGCATATCAACAAACAACCTTAACAACACAAAACACTTTTTCATTTTTAACTCCTTTCCCGTCCTTACCCAAAGGGCGGGTCTTTTTTTGTGTAAAACTATTCGCTCAAGATACCAAAAAGCCAGCTTGTAGTAAGCTGGCTTTTAACTCTTTACATGTTGGCGCTTGTAGACACGAGATAATATTAAGGTGTTGGAACAGTTGGTGAATAGTTCGTTTTTCGACCATAAAGTTCTTGTGTCGCCGCCGAGATATACGCAGATGAATCTTTTCCTGGGAGGTTATACATTAGATAAATACCATATTGCTCCGCTTTTGTACGTTTAGCATATTGCGCAGCTAGATTTTGATTGACACCAACTTCAACGGCAGAAGCACCTAAACGAGAAGCAGGCATCCCCGCAATTTGTGGCGGATTCCAGGTACTATAATAAGGATTCCAAGCATAATCAATTAAAGAACTCATTTGAGGATTAGCAGAAGAGTTCGCAGCCGCTGGTCCAATATTATAAAAAGTAATTAATTTATCATTGCCTAAGCGATTTCTTAAGGCTTGAAGTAACCAAATGAACGAAGAATTATTTGGTTGAGGCGTCCCATTTTTTCCGTATTCAGCATACTCATCATCAAAATCAATACCATCTAAATGATACGTATTAACGACTTGTTCTAATTGAGCTGCAAAGGCATCCGCACTTTCGTAAGTTGGGAAGTTAGCAAAGCCAGCGCCTTCATGGTTGCCTAAAATAGACAATAGGACTTTAGTGCCGCGTGCTTGAACTGGACGAATTTGTGTTTCAGCTTCGTTTAAAGTTTGTTGGACCCGTTCATTTAGATATAAGTAAGGTTTTTTATTGACCGTATCATAATTAATATTGGCTGCAAAAATAATCCCCATATCAAAAGCAGGTTGATTGGTTCCAGCTAAAGTATATTTTCCCACATTGTTAAAATCGTGGTTGTTTACTTCTACATACATGACTGTTTTAGGTGTAACAGTTGATGCTGCTTGTACTTCAAATGCAGGTAGTGCAAACAGTAACCCACCGACTAAAAGGATCAAACTTAAAAAAGTTGAAATAATCCCTGTTTTCTTGTTAAAAAAATGAGTGCTCAATTGATGCCCCATAACTTTCTCCTCCTATAAAATAAATATTATTTGTAAGCGCTAACAAAGATATGTTATCATTTTTATAATTTAAACACAAGAAGAAGAGAACAAAAGTGAGCAAATCCACAGAATATAAAAGCGTCCTTCGCAAAATGGTCTTGCGAAGGACGCTCTTTTACCAATCAAAGAGTAAGGCATAGCCTAAAGAAAGCAGCTCTCGACCAAAATTTTTGATATCTTTTGGAAAAGAAGAAGCCGCAGTGATGCCTGAAACATTTGAGATGCCTGCTCGCTTGGCTAAAAGTTGCGAGCGGTACATGTGAAAGTCACTAGTAACAATCACTAGCCGTTTAAAAGAAAGGAGTTTTTGTGAATTGACAATATTTTCTTTGGTGCGTGTGGCACGATTTTCTAAGAGAATCTGTTTTTCTGGAACACCTTTATTTAGCAAGTATTGTTTCATAACCGCGGCTTCCGTAGCCGGCTCATCTGCTCCTTGCCCTCCGCTAACAATAACGGGTGTCTCGGGGTGTTGTTTAATATAGGGGATAGCCACATCTAACCGAGCTTGCAAAACACGGCTGGGCAGTGCGGTTTCTTTAGACGTCCCTAAAACACGGGCCCCTAAAATTAAAATAGCATCTGGTTTATCGGTGGGTTGCGTATTTTTGCCAGTAAAAATAAGTAGACCTAAAATCAAAAGAATACAAAAGCCAAAACTGACAATGGATAAACTTGTTATTTTTAACCAATGCATGAAACATCCCTCCTTGTAATGTTAGTGTATACGAAGTACCATAGAAAAAGCGATAGAAAACAAAAGACTTATAAAAAAATCTATGTTTTAATAGAAACTTTTGAAGAGAGGGAGCGAGTGAATGCGTACAGAAGAAGAAATGTTTCAACTTATTATGGATGTAGCAAAACAAGAAGAACACATTCGAGCTGTGGGAATGGTGGGGTCTCGCACGAATGTGAAAGCGCCAAAAGATAGTTTTCAAGATTTCGACATTGTTTATATTGTAGAACCATGTGCTGAGTTTTTTGAAACAGCAACGTGGATAGCAAAATTTGGACAACCATTAATTATGCAACGTCCCAAGGAAATGACCTTATTTCCCACAGAACCGAAGACGCGGGAAACATTTTTAATGTTATTTGAAGATGGTCAACGTATCGATTTAACGTTGTGTCCTCTCGCAGAAAAAGACAATTGGCATGAAGGCGATTCTTTAGCAATTATCTTGTTAGACAAAGATGAAAATTTGCCGCCTTTACCTGTAGCATCTGATAAAAATTATACAGTAACAGTTCCGAATCAGCAGCAGTTTAACGATTGTTGCAATGAATTTTGGTGGGTTAGTACGTATGTAGTTAAGGGGCTTTGTCGGAATGAACTATTTTACGCTGTCACACATCTCTATGAATATTGTCAGCAGGAACTGTTGCGCTTGCTTTCTTGGCAAGCGGCTTGGCAGGAACCGGAGCCAATTTCTGTTGGGAAACAATTTAAGTATCTGAAAAATTATGTCACTCCTGACACGATGGATCAATTAGCATCGTTGCTGGATTTTTCTAGTAAAGAAGCTTGTTGGAACAGCTTAATAAAGACACAAGCCTTTTTTGACGTCGTCGCTCAGGATTTTGCTAAAATGGCCCAGTTTACGTATCATTTACAAGAAGCAAAAAAAGTCACAGAGTATACAAATTCTTTAAGATTAAAGGATTTACAAGGAAAATAAGCTGAAAACAACGTAAAAATAGTGTATAATTGAAAAAATTAATCTGCGAGAGAAAGGGAACTTTTTTTGATTGTAGATCTCCGCAGTTGTTTGTTGCCTAGTCTCTAAGAAATAAACCTAAAATTATTCATATAAAGGATGAACAAATGAAAAAAGAAGAAATGCAAATGCGTAATACACGTCGTCAAAAATCAGGAAAAAATAATAAAAAGAAAGTAATTATTACTTCTTTGGTTGGACTGGCTCTGGTTGCTGGGGGCAGCTATGTTTATTTTCAAAGTCACTTTTTACCAACCACAAAAGTAAATGGAGTTTCTGTAGGCTGGTTAAATGTAAATGCCGCAGAAGAAAAATTAGCGCAAGTGAATCAAACCGAAGAAGTTGTGGTTCAAACGGGGACAAAAGAAGAAAAAATTCAACTTCCTAAAAAATACCAATTGGATCAAAAATTTTTAAAAGACCATTTACACAGTAGCAAGGTGAAGCTACCGTTAAACGAGGCATTCAAAAAAGAACTAGAAGCTAAATTAGCGACTTTAAGTTTTCCAGAGGGGAAACCAAGCAAAAATGCGAGTATCCGTCGAGGCAATGGCACTTTTGAAATTGTTCCTGAAGAACAAGGCACAGTAGTGGACACACAGCGCTTAAATCAGCAGATTATTGCGGATGTTGAAGCGGGAAAAGGCAACTATCAATATAATGCCAAAGATTTTTATAAAGCCCCTGAAATTACAAAAGAGGATCAAACGTTAAAGGCAACATTGACAACGCTCAATAACAAGTTAAATAAAACAATTACAGTTGATATTAATGGTGAAAAAGTAGCCTTTGATAAAACACAAATTCAAAACGTGCTGAATGATGATGGTACAATCAACAAAGAAAAACTAACTACTTGGGTGACACAATTAGAAACAACATATGGTTCTGCTAATCAACCAGTTTTATTTACAGATGTTCACGGCACGACACGTCGTTTTAAAAACAACGGAAGTTATGGCTGGTCGATTGATGGGGCCAAAACACAAGAACTACTAGTAAACGCGCTGAATAGCCAAGAACAAACGAATGCAATCACTGCTCCGTTGGTTGGCGATACCAAAGAAAATAGTAAAATAGCCAATAATTATATTGAAATTGATTTAAAAGATCAAAAAATGTATTGTTTCATTGATGGCAAAAAAATAGTCACCACAGATGTCATTACTGGCAGATATAACAAAGGAACCGCAACAGTACCAGGATTCCATACAATTTTATATCGGACAACCGATGTGAATTTAGAAGGTCAAATGCTTGATGGTTCTCGATACAGTGTGCCAGTAAAATATTGGATGCCGTTATTAAGTCAAGGGGGCGTTGTCACACAAATCGGGATTCATGACTCCGACCATAAATTGGATAAGTATGGCGATAAAGAAGCCTTTAAAACCGATGCTGGTAGTAATGGCTGTATCAATACGCCAGGAACAGAAGTTTCAAAAATCTTTGATGTATCCTATGACGGAATGCCGGTAATTATTTACGGACATATCTATGATGATGCACCAGGTGAATTTGATAAACCTGTAGATTACGGCGAAGAAGTATAAAAAGAGATATTAGGCAAGACCGCACTTTGGTCCAACTATGTATCTGAAAAATAAAAATTGGAGACGTCAACCGTAACGACTGACGTCTCCAATTTTTTATTGACAAGCGTCATAACCCGCTCTATGATACAAACAGAACAAGCAATTTAAATTGGGGGAACGAAGATGCCATTTGTACATGTAGAATTAATTGAAGGCCGCACAGAAGAACAGTTAACTAATATGGTCAAAGATATTACAGAAGCTGTGTCAAAAAACGCTGGTGCACCAAAAGAGAATATCCATGTGATTGTCAATGAATTGAAAAAAGACCGCTATGCACAAGGCGGCGAATGGAAAAAATAAGTTTTCAGAGAATTTCTGTTGAATCACTTGCTTTTTCTGAAAATAAGTGGTTAAATAAGTGCATAAATGATTGATGAGAAAGACAACTGAACTTGCCCGCGATCTATTAGAGAGGAAAATCTTGGCTGAAAATTTTCCAGATTGGCACAAGGGATGACCACTTTCGAAACCTTTGTTGAAACAAAGGCGGTCGCACCGTTAACACGCTAGAGGAACACAGATTATTTGTGTTCAAAATTAGGTGGAACCACGATATTTTCGTCCTAGTATTCGTTAGAATACTAGGACTTTTTGTTTTTTAACAAGGGGAACAGGTGGCTGTTTCGTTTCATTGTGAAAAACAGGAACACAATGAAACGCTTCAAATCAAAAAAATTAAAAGGAGAGAATTTTATTATGTCTATTCACATTACTTTTCCAGATGGCGCTGTCAAACCGTTTGATTCTGGGGTTACAACATTTGATGTTGCTAAAAGTATTAGCAACAGTTTAGCCAAAAAAGCTTTAGCTGGTAAATTCAATGGTGTTTTAATCGATTTAGATCGTCCTATCGTAGAAGATGGTTCGCTTGAAATCGTGACGCCTGATCATGAAGATGCTTTAGGAATTTTACGTCATTCGTCAGCTCATTTAATGGCTAATGCCTTACGTCGTCTTTTCCCTAACATTAAATTTGGCGTAGGTCCTGCGATTGATTCTGGGTTCTACTATGATACAGATAATGGGGAATCCCCTGTGACAGCGGAAGATTTACCTGCAATTGAAGCCGAAATGATGAAAATTGTGAAGGAAAATAACCCAATCGTTCGTAAAGAAATCTCACGTGCAGAAGCGTTAGAATTATTTGCTGATGATCCTTACAAAGTTGAATTAATTACAGATTTACCAGAAGATGAAATCATCACTGTCTATGATCAAGGCGATTTTGTTGATTTATGTCGTGGTGTTCACGTCCCTTCAACAGGACGGATTCAAGTCTTTAAATTACTTTCAGTAGCTGGTGCTTATTGGCGCGGAAACTCTGACAATCACATGATGCAACGGATTTACGGCACTGCCTTTTTCGATAAAAAAGATTTAAAAGAGTTTATCAAAATGCGCGAGGAAGCCAAAGAACGTGACCACCGTAAATTAGGAAAAGAATTAGATTTATTTATGGTTTCACAAGAAGTTGGTTCAGGGTTACCTTTCTGGTTACCAAAAGGCGCAACCATTCGTCGTACAATTGAACGTTATATTGTGGACAAAGAAATTAGCTTAGGTTACCAACATGTGTATACACCAATTATGGCAGATGTGGAATTATACAAAACATCTGGTCACTGGGATCATTACCATGAAGATATGTTCCCACCAATGGATATGGGCGATGGCGAAATGCTGGTATTACGTCCAATGAACTGTCCACACCATATGATGGTTTATAAAAATGACATTCATAGTTACCGCGAATTACCAATTCGAATCGCTGAATTAGGGATGATGCACCGCTATGAAAAATCTGGCGCATTATCAGGGTTACAACGTGTTCGTGAAATGACTTTAAACGATGGCCATACTTTTGTTCGTCCTGACCAAATTAAAGACGAATTTAAACGTACTTTGGAGTTAATGGTGGCAGTCTATGCTGACTTTAACATTACGGATTATCGTTTCCGCTTAAGCTATCGTGATCCAAATAATACAGACAAATATTTTGATGATGATGCGATGTGGGAAAAAGCGCAAGCGATGTTAAAAGCTGCCATGGATGAATTAGAATTAGATTACTTTGAAGCAGAAGGCGAAGCTGCCTTTTACGGTCCGAAGTTAGATGTTCAAGTAAAAACAGCTTTAGGAATGGAAGAAACATTATCAACCATCCAATTAGACTTCTTATTACCAGAACGTTTTGACTTAACTTATGTTGGCGAAGATGGTGAAAATACACATCGCCCAGTTGTTATCCACCGTGGTATTGTCTCAACAATGGAACGATTTGTGGCTTACTTAACAGAAGTTTACAAAGGCGCTTTCCCTACTTGGTTAGCACCAATTCAAGCAACTATTATCCCAGTTTCTGTAGAAGCGCATTCTGAGTATGCTTATGAAATCAAAGAACGTTTACAAGCACAAGGCTTACGTGTTGAAGTCGATGATCGTAACGAAAAAATGGGCTACAAAATTCGGGCCTCTCAAACACAAAAAGTACCTTATCAATTAGTGGTCGGGGACAAAGAAATGGAAGACGCAACGGTGAACGTCCGTCGTTATGGAAGCAAAGAAACGTCTGTCGAAGATTTATCAATTTTCATTGACAGCATGGCTGCTGAAGTTCACAATTACAGCCGTTAAAAAAAGAGAAAAAGTCAAAAGGACTTCTGAATTCAGAAGTCCTTTTGACTTTTTTCAACAACAAAATAATTAAATATTTCCTTAGAGCTAGGAATAATCCTGATTTTTTGACTAATTTTTGTTACAATGAGAATGCGAAACTTTTTAGTGAAGGGACTAGAGGTATGAAGAAAAACTCATTTATAGATAAAATAAAAAAAACAGATGCCGCAGCAAAGAGTCAACGAGGTAGAAAGCCACATATTCCTTTTCGATTGAACTTATTATTTTTTGTGATATTCACTTTATTTGTTTCATTAATTGTCCGGTTAGGGTATTTACAGATTGTTGAAGGAGAAGAGTTTAACAAAAAAATTACTGCCAATTCTTCACTACAAATCACGACACCATCCCCTCGAGGACAAATTTATGATTCACAAGGAAAAGTCTTGGTTTCTAACAAAGCCAATTTAGCAATCACTTACACACGAGGAAAAAATATTGAAGGAAAAGATATTTTACCGATTGCGAATAAAGTTAATGAACTTATTAACGTTCCAGTTGATCCAAACTTAACGGATCGTGACAAAAAAGATTATTGGTTAGCGAATCCTGAAAATTTAAAAGCAGCCCAAGCCCGTTTAACCGATCAAGATAAAGAAGATGAAAAAGGCAACAAAATTACGGACGAAGGCACATTATATGCCAAAGCAGTTGAAAAAGTCACCCCTGAAGAAATTGCGTTTGATGACCGAACCTTACAAGCAGTAACGATTTTTAAACGAATGAATGCAGCGTCACAAATGAACACGGTCTTCATCAAGAATGAAGGGGTAACAGAAGGTGAAATTGCGACAATTGGTGAACACACAGCGGAAATATCTGGTGTTTCAACAGGGACTGATTGGACGCGTGATTATTCTCAAAGTGGTGCATTACGTAGCCTGTTGGGCACCGTTTCAACTGAAAAACAAGGATTGCCAGCCGAAGAAGTCGATGAATATTTGAAAAAAGGCTATGCACGAAATGACCGTGTTGGAACTAGCTATTTAGAAAAACAATATGAAGACGTTCTACAAGGTAAAAAAGCAAAATCAGAAGTCGTTTTAGACAATAACGGAAAGATTGTTTCACAAACCCCAATTTCCAAAGGGGAAAAAGGCTCCAACTTAAAATTAACGATTGATTCAAATTTCCAAAACAAAGTTGATGAAATTTTACAACGAAACTATTCACAAATAGTCAAAACCATTGGACCATACTCAGAAAATGCATATGTCGTTGCTATGAACCCTCAAACAGGTGCTATTTTAGCGATGTCCGGATTTCATCATGATTTAGCAACTGGGGAAGTCACACCTAATCCTTTAGCACCTATTTTGAATTCTGAAGTTCCTGGATCAGTTGTGAAAGCAGGTACTTTAACAGCTGGTTATGAAACAGGCGTCATTAAAGGCAATGACGTTTTAACAGATGAAGCTATTTTACTAGCAGGTAGTAATCCAAAAGCTTCTTGGTGGAATGCTTCTGGCGGAACAACCATGCAATTAACTGCGGAGCAAGCGTTAGAATATTCTTCGAATGCCTATATGATGAAATTAGTCTTTAAAATGATGGGTGTGAATTATTATCCCAATATGATTTTCCCTTATGAAGTAGGAGATGACACTGTCTTTAAAGAATTAAGAAAAGCTTTTGCAGAATATGGTATGGGAACGAAAACTGGAATTGATATACCAGGAGAAACAACAGGAATTCAAAACAAGGACTTTAAGGATTCGTCTTCTGCGCCACAAGGCGGTAATCTTCTTGACCTATCTTTTGGACAATATGATACCTATAGCGCGTTACAATTAGCACAGTACGTTTCCACTGTCGCAAATAATGGTATCCGCGTGCAACCCCATGTGGTAGAAGGAATCTATGGCAATGATGAAAATGGAGCTTTAGGAAAAATTTTAAAAGAAATTGAACCAAAAGTTTTGAATAAGGTGAATATTTCTGAAGACCAGATAGGAATTCTTCAACAAGGTTTCTATAATGTAGTAAATGGAACTAGTCCTTTTACAACTGCACGTGGTTTAAAATCAGACAAGTTTTCGATTGCTGCTAAAACAGGGACCGCCGAAACGCAAGCAACAGATGCTAATGGAGTAAACCATACAACGGTTAATAGTAACTTGGTGGCTTATGCGCCGTACGAAAATCCTGAAATTGCAATTAGCGTTGTTTTACCACACTTAAATGATGAATCTTCCAAACCAAATCAAACGATTGCCAAAGAAGTTTTAGAATCGTATATGGAAATGTACAAAAAATAAAATTTGTAAAGTAGAACTACTTTACAAATTTGCCCAAAAGGGTAGTCAAATGACAAAAAAAATGGTATGATATTCAAGTCTAAGAAATCTCTTGGAAAGATCAATTATTAGTAGGAGGGGAAAACATGCGCGTAAACATCACTTTAGAGTGTACTTCTTGTAAAGAACGTAACTACTTAACAAATAAAAATAAACGTAACAATCCTGATCGTTTAGAAAAACAAAAATATTGCCCACGTGAAAGAAAAGTTACTTTACACCGTGAAACTAAATAATTTAGTTAGATAGAGCCTAGAATCCTTGTTGTGTAAGGGTCTAGGCTTTTTATCTATTGATTCATTACATGTTCATTTGTAGATGGAATGTAGAGGGAGGATTACCCAAGTTTGGCTGAAGGGGACGGTCTCGAAAACCGTTAGGCGAGTAACATCGTGCAAGGGTTCGAATCCCTTATCCTCCGTACCGAGAAGCAGTTGAGTTATTAGTTGCAAATAAAACGACAGAGACGTACACTTAAAGTAGAAAAATACTTAAGAAGAGGTGTCTATTATGTCAAACTATGAAGAAAAAGAAGCGCAAGCATTAGCAAAAATTGCAGACATTTTGAATAAATTGGATGCAAGTTTAGAAGAGTTGGACTCGCTAGATGAGGATACAAAAAAACATAGTATGAAGAAATGGATTGTTGAAAAAAAAGCCATTCATGAGATTAAAAAAATTGCACACGAAGCTGGTAAGTATGACAAGTATGATGAAAAAGAATTAGAAAAAGAAATGGATCTGTTGGAAAAGTTTATGTAAAAAAGCGCTAGCTTTTGTTCAACAGTTATTTAATTTTGAGTCTAGAATTAATCATTTTGATTTTTTCTAGGCTTATTTTTTATGAAGTAAGCAAATCGTATCGGGAGAGGTATTGAATTAAGAAATAAAGCATGTATTGATTCAGAAAAAAAGTTGTAGTAAAATGTTCGTCACAACTACTTTTCTTATGATTTCATAGAAGGAAAAGTTGGAATAATGAATTGAGAAGAGTCGATTTTTAGGAGATGATTTTAGGTGACTTTTTATCAATTATTGCAGTTAGATCCATTTATTTTAAAACAAAAAATTCATCAAGCGGACACTAAAAAACAGCGGAGATATTTTTGGCGCGCCTTGTTAATAAGAGATATTTTATTAGTTTCGTTTGCGATTTTATGGGTGTCGACAATTACTTTTTTCTTTGGAAAAGCTGTAGCGCCTTTTTCAATTGTATTATTTTGTTTGCTGTTGAGTATCCGTTTCGTCTCATATGGCTACAGGGAAAAACAGGCCTTGCTTAGTTTAGGAATCGTGTTAACAATTCTAGGTGTTAGTCCATTAATTTCACTGATTTCTGTATCATTTTTACAATTGGGCCTTCATTTTATCTGCTTGCTGGCATTGTTTTTCTTAACTGGTAGAAACCCTAAAATGGGTAATCCTGGCTTGTATACGTTCTCCTACTTATATTTAGTTGGCACGGTTCACTATCAATCGTTTCAGCAATTAGAACAAACTTTCTTTGTATTAGTGTTTGCTTATCTACTTTTAGCTTTTGTTTATCATGTGAAACATAAAAAGTTGGATCAAGAGATTACTTTTATACAGATGGTTACAGAAAATGGTTTTTTTAATCAAAGAAATATTTGGTTTGGTTATTACGCTTTAGGCATTAGCTTATTACTTTTTATAGGAACGCACCTTCAGATTGACCGCTTTATGTGGGCAACATTTGCTAGTTCATCATTATTTTCTGGGTATGATACGTTTAAATTGTCTGAACGAGCCAAAGAACGAATAATAGGGGTCGTTATTGGTTCTCTAGTATCGGCTATCTTGTTATTTTATATACCAACGAACCTACTTGGTATTTTAGGAGGACTTTGTTTAGGCTTATGCACATCTTATAAAAGTAAAACGATTTTTAATTGTGTTGGTGCTATCATGGCAGCTTCTATGATATTTGGGCTAGAAACAAGTCTTTACTTAAGAATTTTGTTAAATATGTTGGGGCTAGCTTACGGTTTGCTTTATCATTTTGTCTTTGTAAAAACTATGTCCTATTGCAATCGCAAAGAGTGGCTGAAATTGTCTGAATAAAAGGAGCCTAACATTCTTTCTTGAAAGAATGTTAGGCTCCTTAGACATTTTTGTTTATATTCCATATTATCAAATTATATGCATGCTGTTAATCAATGCCCAACTGCTATATCAAATGTCGCAATTTTTGCTGAGTCAGTCGGTACAAGGTCTAGTTCCACTTCGTCAAACTGATTGCCATCAACTGGTATCCCAAAGTAAATGGTAGATGGTCCAGTTCTACTTTTATAGACTATTATCTATTAGTATACCTAAATTTCTATTTAATTCGTAATGACTGACCAGGATAAAAAACAGAAGTTTCAATGCCTGGATTTAACGCTAATAATTCTTCTAAGGTTAAACCATTTCTTTCGGCTAACTGTCGCCCACCTTCACCACTTCGTACCGTATCGTATATAGGTTGGTCTGATTTAGAATTTTGTATTTGTTCACGAGAATCAGAGTTTTGTGGTGGTTGCTGTTCAGATTGTTCAAAAATTTGTTGAGTTTGATTATTTCTTTCAATTAATTGTTCCAACGTAATATTACCTAGATAAGTGTATATTTGTCCATTAACAGTTAAAGTACCATCATTATTTTTCGTTACTGTTCGGGGCGTATTATTCAAAAGAAACGTCATTATTTGATTACCATTCTCATCCACAGAAAAACTTACATTTTGAAGAGGAACATTCGATTGAGTTATGCTAGTGAGTGTTCCGTCAGCATTTATAAAAAATAAGTTATCACTTTGAGGAATACCCCACCCGCCTATAAAATCAGCTAAGCTAACTTGTGGTAGCGGTTCTTTAGTAGTAGATGAAGAGGTAGATTGGTTTGTTTCAGATGAGACGTTTTGATAATTAGAGCTGGTTTCTTCCGTTTTATCTTTTTGAGTGGAAGAATCAATACTTTTCTTTGTGTAAGGTTTCAAAACTAGTTTTGTTTGGTTATCAGAATTGTTTGTCTTAGTAGGAGTGAAAAGTAGATTTTGCTTTTCTTTTTTTATCTTGTAAGCTACTTCTTTTCCTTCATTTTCCCAACGAATTTGATTGTTTTTTAGATGGTATTTGACTTTGTATTCTATTTTATTTGCAATTTGTTTACCTAATTCTTCGCCTGCTTTTTCCAACTCATTTTTTGCAGTTGATGTGTGTTCATCTGTATTGATTTTGAAAGTAGCGGTATCTTCGCTGAATGATACAATCATTACTACTTCATCAACGTTGGAGTTTACGGCCCACTCGTTTGCCATTAGCTCTTTTGTGGTCACTTTATTTCTGCAGGAAGTAAGGGTCAGTAAGGATAAAAAAACAATCAACCCCAGCAAACTTTTTTTCATTTTTAACTCAATCCTCTTTTCTATTTTACTATTTTTTTGTATCTTCGAATCTCTCTCAACCCCAGCCAACCACTCGCTGATAACAAGTACCAAAACGGCATAAACTGGATTAGATAGCGAGAGCGGCCGCCTTCAAAGAGCAATAAATACAGAATAGCTCCAATGAAAGCTAATTTTAAAATCGCGTAGTTATTTTTTGAATCTTTTAGAGGGATACTGAACAATAGACCTAGTAATGTGAGTAAATAGAAAAAATGCATATAAATTCGTAGATAGTTACTTTTGGGATTTTGTGGATAATACAGTGACCGCAAGTGTTCTTGCCAACGATTTTTAGAAGGTGTTTCTGGAATTAAATCACCGCCATCCCAACCCCAGTCAAAATCACCATTGGCAGTATTATGACGATTTTTTTGAGCCAGAAAACGGAGATAACCGAAGAATCCTTTATTTTTTAAACGGTCTTGAATCATTTTTATGGTATAAGCTTTTTTGGCTTCTTGTGTAGGCAACTGATTTACTGCTTGTGTATCTGCATCATTGTAACCGCCAGTTCCCGTCAAACCCATCATTACAAAAAGTGTCCAAGGCTTGGCTTGTTCTTTATCGATTTCCGTAATCGTTTGTTTTTCCACAAAAAATTGAAAACTATAATATGCGCTGACGAAACCAGTCAGTAAAAAGAGGGCAACCACGGTTAATTTTACGATAGACTGTTTGTTCCGATTTACTAAAAGAAGTTGCAGCACTTTGATACAACTAAATGCAATAAAAAAGATAATAGACGAAGGTTTCATTAAAAAACACCAAGCTAAGCCAATTCCAATAAACAGTAATAAACAATATTTTACGAAGGGATGGGAAACTTGGTCAAAAAGGCTATATGCAAAAAAGACTAGGTTGATGAACAATAAGACGGCCGTATCTGTATAAGGCGTGAGTAACCATGGAGACAATCCGAAAGAAAGAAAAAATAAACTGTAAGCAACGAAGGCCGTTAATGGATTAAAGACACGTTTAGAGGCATGATAAAAGAGAAATAAACTGCTATTAATAAACAAGCAATTAACCACTTGCCAACTAAACCAAGTATTGCTCCAGCTCCCTGTTACATCAATGAAACGCAAAAATTTATTCAGGTAATACATCATGAAAAAGAAAAATTCGTTATTGGGGTTTAAAGAAAGTACGATTTTTGAATAATCCTTATTTTCAGTGGTAATACTATGAAAGTTGTCAAAAACATCCCAGCCAATCGGCACAGTAATCTGCGTCAGGAGTAAAAGTTGCAGTAAAAATAAACTGACCAAACTACCAATAATAACCACACGATCATGGGTTTTTATTAAGTGCCAGAGCGCTTGAATCTTAGTGTAAAGAAATTTTTTGTTTTTATAAATAATCAACAATAGAATAATTAATAGAGGAAGTAAAACAAGCAAGTGCTTAGGCTTTTCCCAAAGAATTTTTACCAGAGAATAGGGAGAGTTAATTGCGCCGTAAAAGACAAATAAAATAAAAAAAGTAAAAATATAATTTTCTAGATTCAGAATCCGTTTAAAAGTAGACATATTTTCTCCTTCCATTTTTTTAGCTAGACTAGTTCTTATTTTATCATAAAGATTTTAAAATAAGAAAAAAGCCCTTCTTTTAAAAGAAAGGCTTAAAACTTTTCCTTACTTCACTTCTTTGTAACGGAAGAAGAAGCGTAAGACGCTATTTTGGCTAGTTGTTGTTAGTTTATCTGTCGGTAAGACTGTTAGTAAGAAGAAAAACAGACTAATCACAAGAGTGAAAAATAAGAAGACGGGACTGCCACCTGTTATCACAGTATCTGTTTGAACGTCATATTTAAAAGTTGACATAACAGAGAAAACTTGTGTATAGCTACAGGCAATAGAAAGTAGATATAAAACAAGCACGCCCCAACCTGTCATCCCAGCATCACGATAACGACGTACACACATTGCCCACGTTGGTAATAATAAAGCTAACCATAAAACAAGTGCAAAAAGCATCAACGGTAATAAGTTTCCAAAATCATAGGTTTCAAAATATTCAGCTGCTAAAATTGCTGACACGGCTTTGCCGACAATGGCAATATAAAAAATAAGTGCTAAAATGCTTAATACCAATGTCATCCACCAATAACCAGCACGTGTGGTCCGACCTTTAAAATCAACATATCCACGAAAATAATCTTTAAAAGCTTGTCCAAATGTTACTTTACCTTTTTCCTCAATTTTAACCATAAAAACACCCCTTTGTATTTAATAAAATGATTATAACGGAAAGTAATAAAATAGGAAAATGCGAATTCGCATATTTTGTGGTTTTTTTGATAAATCATATAAAGAGCAGGTTTTATCAAAAAACGGTAAAATAAGAGAAGATATTTTATAATGGAGGAATCATGAATGAAAATCAGTATTAGACATCGCTACATAGCAAAAATTCCAGCATTAGAAGTGACAACAGAAGAGCAAAAAAACGAAGCATTACCTTTAATTGTTTACTATCATGGTTGGCAATCAGCTAAAGAATTATCTTTAACACAAGCAAGAAAATTAGCACACGAGGGGTTTCGGGTCATTTTACCAGATGCCATGAACCATGGAGAAAGAAAAACAGGACCTATTTCCACGATTCCATCGATTACATTTTGGAGTAGCATTCAATATAATTTGATTGAATTTCCAGTAATTATCCATCATTTTCATAAATTAGGGTTGATTAAAGAAAATTGGATTGGCGTGGGTGGTGTATCCATGGGCGGTATTACTACCAGCGCTCTTATGACCCAACATCCTGAGATTCAAGCTGCCGCTTGCTTAATGGGAACACCCTATCCGGCGCGCTATATTCAGCGAGTGATTCAACGGGCGAAAGAATTTGCTATTTTTGTACCTAAAGACTTGCCACTGTTGCTAAGTTGGGTACATCAATACGATTTATCACAAACGCCAGAAAGACTACAAGAACGACCGATGCTGTTTTGGCATGGAACGGAAGATGAAAAAATTCCCTATGAAGACATGGCTGATTTTGAACAATTAGTGTCTGGGAAAACGTATGCGAGAAATACGCAATTTATAACGGAAATCGGTGAGCGGCATTTAGTGAAAGGAGAAACAATGGATTTGGTTGTTGACTTTTTTAAAGAAGCGTCAAAAACGTTAGAAAAATAACGGGATTTTTCAAAGAGAAAAGGGGAATCAGCTTGTTTTTTAAGAACACTTTCTATAAACTTAACAGAAAAGGGGTTGAAGGTGTACATGGAGAAAAATAAGTTGAGAAAAGTGGGCTTAACTGCCCTGGAATGGCTAAAACAACATCCAGAAATTAAACAACATAAAGAATCAAGTCTCTATGAACAGTTGTTTGCTAGTCAGCAATGGCAACAAGCACAAACAATCGGAATGATTCGGTCGTTACCGCTAGAATTATCAACACAGCCAATTTTCGAACGGGCCATGCAAGAGGGCAAGCAAGTGGCGGTGCCGCGAACATTTAAAGGAGGCAAAATGCACTTTTATCAAGTCTTTCCAGAGACGGTTTATGACACCAGTGCATTTGGCGTGGAAGAACCTCCGTTAACAGCGGCAGAAATAACAGCTACAGCGATTGATTTATTGATTGTGCCAGGGATTGTTTTCAATCGTGCTGGCTATCGAATAGGCTTCGGCGGTGGTTTTTATGATCGTTATTTGGAACATTTTTCGGGCCATTCATGTAGTTTAGTTTTTAGTGAACAACTCCATGAGCAATGGCAACCAGAAGCGTTTGATCAGCCAATCGAACAATTATTTATACAATAGGAGGAATGGAATGAATTATCAAACAGAAATGAAATTGAAACGGCTAAAAAATCAGCCGTTCATTACGTATGCCCTTTTAGGTATTTCAATCATTGTTTTCCTTGGATTGGAATTAACTGGAGGATCAGAAAATATTTTAAACTTAGTTAATTGGGGAGCAATGGTTCGTCCACTGGTAGCTCAAAATCATGAATACTGGCGGTTTATCACGCCAATGTTTCTTCACATTGGGTTTATGCATATTATTTTGAATATGGTTACTCTTTATTATATCGGCGCACAGGTTGAGGCAATTTATGGGCATTGGCGCTATTTGGGAATTTATTTATTGAGTGGGATTGCTGGAAATATCGCCAGTTTTGCCTTTGGGACACCCAACAGTGTCTCAGCGGGTGCTAGTACAGCGCTTTTTGGTTTGTTTGGCGCATTTGTTATTTTAGGACGCCATTTTAGAGACAATCCAGCGATTATGTATATGGTGCAACGCTATTCAATGTTTATTGTGATTAATTTGTTATTTAACTTGTTTAGTAGCTCTGTAGATATGATGGGTCATGTTGGCGGTCTAATTGGTGGACTATTAGTCGCGACGGCTTTTGCTGTTCCAAATCGTGAAGAAGCATTTAATAAGCACGAGCGAATTATGGCCACGTTAATTTTTATTTTTCTTGTCGTAATTTGTCTGTTATTGGGTTTTAAAAAATACGGTTTACCTGTATAATAAGGAAGTGTTTTCGTATGGAAACGTTATATGATGTACAACAACTTTTTAAACAGTTTGGGATGTATATTTATGTCGGTGCACGGATTTATGATATTGAGTTAATGATGATTGAATTAAAAAAATTGTATGAAGGTCAATTGGTAGACCGAGATACGTATTTACAGGCCCGGCATATTTTGCAAAGAGAGCATCGAATAGAAGAATCTAGAGGGAAGCAGAAAGGAATCGACTAAATGGATAAGAAGATTATTGGGATTGATTTAGGTGGAACGACCATCAAATTTGCTATTTTAACAACCGATGGCGTTGTTCAACAAAAATGGAGTATTGAAACGAATATTTTAGAAGATGGCAAGCACATTGTGCCATCAATTATTGAAAGTATTCGTCACCGTATAGATCTTTATAATATGAAAAAAGAAGATTTTGTGGGAATTGGTATGGGAACACCAGGGAGTGTCGACATTGAAAAAGGAACTGTTGTAGGTGCCTATAATTTAAACTGGACGACTGTACAGCCTGTCAAAGAACAAATCGAATCTGCTTTAGGAATTCCGTTTGCCTTAGATAATGATGCCAATGTTGCCGCTTTAGGTGAGCGTTGGAAGGGCGCGGGGGAAAATAATCCCGACGTGATTTTTATTACTTTAGGAACAGGTGTCGGCGGAGGCATTGTTGCAGCAGGAGAATTGCTCCACGGTGTTGCTGGCTGTGCTGGTGAAGTTGGACATGTGACGGTTGATCCTAACGGCTTTGACTGTACCTGTGGGAAACGTGGCTGTTTAGAAACCGTTTCTAGTGCCACTGGTGTCGTTCGTGTTGCACGTCATTTATCAGAAGAGTTTGCAGGTGACTCTGAACTGAAACAAGCGATTGATGATGGACAGGATGTTTCAAGTAAAGACGTTTTTGAATTTGCCGAAAAAGGCGATCATTTTGCTTTAATGGTTGTGGATCGTGTTTGCTTCTATTTAGGCTTAGCCACAGGAAACTTAGGCAACACGTTAAATCCAGATAGCGTGGTTATCGGTGGAGGTGTTTCTGCAGCAGGAGAATTTTTACGTAGTCGTGTCGAAAAATATTTCCAAGAATTTACCTTCCCGCAAGTTCGAAATAGTACAAAAATCAAATTAGCAGAGCTAGGTAATGAGGCCGGCGTCATTGGTGCCGCTTCACTAGCATTACAATTTTCAAAAGAGAAATAGAGAGGGCTTTTTAGAATGAGTATTTTATGGGTAATCAATGGCATTTTGCTAGTTATTGTACTAGCGATGGTATTCAATGAATTATATTTGAAAATTATGGTGAAACGTTCAGCAAAAATGCTGACGGAAGAAGAATTTAAAGAAACAATGCGTAAAGCACAAGTGATTGACGTTCGTGAGAAAGATACATTTGATGCTGGGCATATTTTAGGGGCGCGCAGCATGCCATACAGCATGTTAAAAACAACAATTGGTTCTCTTCGTAAGGATCAACCTGTTTATCTTTATGATCAGAAGAAAGCTTTAAGTATCCGAGCAGCTAATTTATTACGCAAAAATGGCTATACTGATATTTATATTTTAAAAGGCGGCTATGATGGCTGGACTGGGAAAGTGAAAAAGAGAAATAGTTAATAACAAAAAGAGTTGGTCTTCATTGAGACCAACTCTTTTTGTATAGGAAAGCTTAATAGAGATGTTGCTTTTTGTCAGTCCTCACTTTTTGAGCTACAATAAAGAGAAGAGGTGAAGGCAGATGATTCAAATCAAGCGAGCATATGAAGCACCGACAGAGCAAGATGGCTACCGTGTTTTAGTTGACCGTGTTTGGCCACGAGGAAAATCCAAGGAATCTGAAAAGTTAGATGAATGGCTCAAAGAAGTGGCCCCAAGTACAGAGCTACGGAAATGGTTTAATCATGAAGCAAATAAATATCCCGAGTTTAAACAAAAATACCAAGAAGAATTGAAACATGAGCCAACTGCCACAGCGTTTAAGCAGTTACAGACGATTGTAAAAAATCAGCCAGTAGTCACGCTGGTCTATGGGGCGAAAGATACAGTGCATAATCAAGCGGTTGTCTTAAAAGAATTATTAGAAAAATAGAGTAGGTGATTGGATGAAAATTGCAATTGTAGGTGCTGGACCCAGAGGCTTATCAGCTGCAGAACGAGTCATTGAATGGGCTCGTAAAACGGAAATAAATGTTCAGCTCACGTTGTTTGATCCATACGGTCCAGGTGGGAAAATTTGGCGAGCAGAGCAACCTAATTATTTATTAATGAACACCGTGATTAGTCAAGTCACTTTATTTACAGATGAATCTTTTAGTGGCGAAGGACCAATTGTCAAGGGCCCTACTCTCTATGAATGGACCCAAACAGAAGCTGCGCAGTACATTCAACAGCAACAACCCTATAATTATCTTGAGTTGTTGAAAGAATGTCATCGCCTTGGACCGAATGATCACTGCTCGAGGGCTTTTTATGGCATGTACCAAAAATGGTTTTATACGTATTTAGCCACGAGGTGTAACGAACAAACATCGCTGACGTTTTTTAAAGAGCCAGTAACTGCTGTGCGGGCAGGAGAGGATAACTATTATGTGTATACTCAATCCATTGAGTTTACGGCAGACAAAGTAATTTTAGCTTTGGGTCACCAAGAAAATGAATTAACGACTGTTGAACAAGAGCTTGCGGACTACGCCAAGGAGCATCGTTTGTTTTATTCTTCTCCTAAAAATGCGGCGGATGCTTTATTGGCACTTGCTAATATACCTGCAAAACAACCCGTTGTGTTAAAAGGCTTAGGTTTGGCATTTTTTGACTATTTATCTGCCTTGACGATTGGCCGCGGGGGTGTTTTTTCTCGTCAAAATGGCCGCTTACGTTATAAACCTTCTGGAAGAGAGCCTATTATTATTGCTGGTTCTGGTCGCGGTTTTCCTTCTCATCCTCGAGGGATTAATCAAAAAGGCTACGGGGAAACCTATCAGCCTGTTTTTTTAACCGAAACGTATTTAGCTGAATGTCGTAAAAAAGGACAGGTTACAGGCGCAGAGTTTTTTGGGTATTTAAAAAAAGAAGTGGAATATGTGTATTACACTTGCTTAATCGAAGAAAAATATCCGCATCTTTCTAAAGAGGCCTTTCAACAGCTGTTTATTCAAACCAAGGGAGCGCCGGAAAGCTTAGCCCACTTTGAAAAACAAGATTGGTTTGATTGGCAAGCGTTAGAACATCCTGAAACAAAGAAAACCACTCATGAAAGTTTTCGTTCGTTTTTACTAGAGTATTTAAAATGGGATATTCAAGAAGCAGAGAAAGGCAATCTTAGCGGTCCTTTGACCACTGCTTTAGACAGTTTAAAAGATTTAAGAGATCAGATTCGCTTTGTTTTGGATGAAGGGTTATTAACGAATGACGAGAGTCAAAAGTGGTTGTGGCATTGGTTTACCCCGTTGAATACCTTTTTGTCAGTGGGACCTTCTGTTGAAAGAACAGAAGAGCTACAGGCGTTAGTTGAACTGGGATTAGTCACGATTCTGGGGCCAGAAATGCGTGTCGAAATGAAAGCGGGTCAATTTATTACTTATGCTAATTTGTTTCCGGAAAATCGGTATAATAGTCACTTTTTAATTGAAGCGCGCATTCCCAAAGTCAATAATGAAAAAAGTTTGAATCCTTTAACGAGGCAGTTGTTAGCCGATAAGCTAGCTACGCTCCATCAACTGGCATTAGCTGATGGTCAAATAGTCAAAACAGGTGCACTCTTGATTGTACCTGCCACGAATCAAGTCATCACAAAAGATGGACAGGTGGCGACAGGCCTTTTTAGTTGTGGTATTCCAACAGAAGGTATTCATTGGTTAACAGCCGCTGCAGCTCGTCCTGGTGTGGATCCTTGGAATATGCGCGATATGGATCGGATTGCTGCTACTATTTTTAATAGTTAAGAAAAATAGTCAGCTACTTTGGTAAAAAAGAAAGCATAACAAGTGGTCATCCATCAAAGCGATGGATGACCACTTGTTATGCTTAAGAGAATCAACAGAGCCAGAAGCGCTCCTGTTGATTTCTTGGCGTTAGATTTTTTATCTCAACGTCACAGCTATTTTTTAACGTGCAATACGTTTACGCATCGCTTTTTTACGGTTTTCTTCAATCATATCTTCTTTTTCTTCAATTGGATCAATGACTGTTTTTTTAATAGTTGTAGCCACACCGGCTAAAGCAGCAACTGTGATAGCAGTACCGACTAACATACCTGATACAAATTTTTTCATCGTTCATTCCTTCTTTCAAATTGTATTTGTTTCTATTATGACGGAAAAAAGCAAAAAAATCCAATAGTTACAATGATTTTTCATAAACTCTACGACTAATTTAGAGATTTGTTAAAATTTACCAAGTCTTTTCTGTATTTTGATAGGAAAAATGAATAAGGAGAAATGGCCAAATTAAATCCTGTTTACAAAATGAAATAATTCAGAAGTAAACCTTATTTAATGGTACAATAGAAAAAGAAATTAGAGAGAAAAAGGAGCGTATTTATGTCTATTTTAGTATTAGGTGGCGCAGGCTACATCGGCTCACATGCCGTCGATCAATTAATTTCAAAAGGATATGCCGTTGTGGTTGTTGATAATTTATTAACGGGGCATCGTTCAGCAGTTCATGAACAAGCGACTTTCTATGAAGGCGATATTCGTGATAAAGCTTTTTTACGTAGTGTCTTTGAAAAGGAATCAATTGAAGGGGTGTTGCACTTTGCGGCCAATTCTTTAGTAGGAGAATCCGTGGAGAAACCGTTAATGTATTTCAATAACAATGTTCACGGCACTCAAATTGCCTTGGAAGTCATGCAAGAATTCGGAGTGAAACACATTGTTTTTTCTTCCACAGCGGCCACTTATGGCGAACCAAAAGCAATGCCTATTACAGAAGAAACCCCAACGAATCCTAAAAATCCGTATGGGGAAAGTAAATTAATGATGGAAAAAATCATGAAATGGTGCGACAACGCTTATGGAATGAAATATGTTGCTTTGCGTTATTTTAATGTTGCAGGAGCAAAAAAAGATGCCTCAATTGGTGAGGATCACACGCCAGAAACGCATATTGTGCCAATTATTTTACAAGTGGCATTAGGCCAACGAGCAGAGCTAAGTATTTTTGGGGATGATTATGATACACCAGATGGCACGTGCATTCGAGATTATGTTTATATTGAAGACTTGATTGCAGCACATATTTTGGCTTTAGAATATTTGAAAAATGGCGGCGAAAGTGACGTCTTTAACCTGGGAAGCAACAACGGCTATTCTGTTAAAGAAATGTTAGATGCTGCTCGCGAAGTGACAGGTCAAGAAATTCCTGCGACAATCGCGCCACGCCGAGCAGGGGATCCTAGTACGTTAATTGCTTCTAGTGAAAAAGCCAAACGAGTTTTAGGCTGGCAACCAGAAGTAACTGAGGTCAAGGATATTATCGCCACCGCTTGGCAATGGCATCAAGCTCATCCACATGGATATCAAGAAAAGTAATAGGAGGAATGAATCGATGACCACGAGTCAAATGATTGCCGATTTTACCACACTTGCTATTCAAGCAGGTGGTTGGATGGAATTGGATCGCTTATATCTTCAGAACCGTTTATTATCAATGATTGGTGAACAAGAATTAGGCGAAGTAGACATACGGCCTGTGGCAACACCCGCCGCTGATTTGGCGGAACAATTGTGTCAAGTTGCGAGTGCCAACCAACTTGTAAAAACAGAGCAACAAAAAGAACAGTTCATGGTGCAATTGATGGATTTGTTAACACCGCCACCTTCTGTGGTTAATGCTTTTTTTGCACAACATTATGCCAAAGAGCCACAAGAGGCTACCGAGTATTTTTACCAACTTTGTCAAAAAAACGGTACGGTCATTGAACAGGAAGAACCTGTTGTTTTTTCAACAGTCTATGGTGATTTTTTAGCAAATAAGGTCCACAGTGAGGCGTCAAAAGCAACGCTCTCTGCACAAAGCTATCCCCGCTGTGAATGGTGCATGGCAACAGAAGGCTACCAGGGAAGTCAGCAATTTCCTGCGACTACGAACCATCGAGTGATTCGAATGAACTTAGATGGCGAAAGCTGGGGGTTTTCCTTTGTAAAACAGGCACAATATCAGCAACAAGGTGTGATTGCGTTTGAAAAACATCAGTCAGCGAAACGTTCAATTAAGACTTTTCAGCAATTGTTGAAAATTGTTGAGGTCTTTCCTCATTATTTTGCTGGGATTGATGCTGACTTTGAACAAAATGAGCATGTCTATTATCAAACGGGTTTGCAACAATTTCCATTAGCCGAAGCGAGCATTTCAGAATATGTTGAGTTAGCTAACTATCCTTTAATCAACGCAGGAATGGTGAATTGGCCAGTTGCGACATTTCGCCTAGAGGGACCGAATGCGTCAGAAGTTGCCCAAGCCGCAAATGATATTTTTGAGCAATGGCAAATGCTAAAACTGCCAACGGATGAGATACAAATCGTTGCCCGACGAAAAGAACTTTTATATGTCATGGACTTAATTTTTAGTCGACCTCAAGCAAAGCCTTCGTTAACGTTAGCAGAAGTCCAAGGTTTAACGACTTGGAACAACCAGAAAACGCAGGCACTTGAAACTGTCGCTTCAGCGTATCAACAGCGATTAAAAGAAGCCAGTGCGTTTGCAGAAACAAGTGAAGGAAAAGCGGCTTTTTTAGCAATGGTTGCGCCAGTGACTCATTAAAAGAAAAAAGATGCCGAATGACTAAAAATCACGTATAATAGATAAGAATGAAAAATAAGGGAGGGTAAAAAATGGCTTATCAAGCACTTTATCGGGTCTGGCGTTCACAACGTTTCGATGACGTAGTAGGACAAAAAGCAATTACTCAGACACTGAAAAATGCGATAGTGCAAAAGAAAACATCTCATGCCTATTTATTTACTGGCCCTCGTGGTACAGGTAAAACCAGTGCCGCAAAAATTTTCGCTAAAGCGATTAACTGTAAACATAGTCAAGATGGTGAACCTTGTAATGTTTGTGAAACCTGTGTAGCCATTACGGAAGGTCGTTTAAATGATGTCATTGAAATTGATGCGGCGAGTAATAATGGCGTGGAAGAAATCCGTGATATTCGTGATAAAGCAAAGTATGCACCGACACAAGCCGAGTACAAAGTTTATATTATTGATGAAGTTCATATGCTATCAACAGGCGCGTTCAATGCACTTTTAAAAACCTTGGAAGAACCGCCACAAAATGTTATTTTTATCTTAGCAACGACTGAACCACACAAGATTCCGTTAACGATTATCTCACGGACGCAACGCTTTGATTTTAAGCGAATTAGTACGCAAGATATCGTCGATCATATGGCCCATATCATGCAGGAAATGGCTCTCGATTATGAGGAACAAGCCCTTTATGTGATTGGGCGTGCTGCGGAAGGTGGGATGCGAGATGCCTTGAGTATCTTGGATCAAACGATTTCCTTTAGTGATGAAAAAGTAACACTGGAAGATGCAATGCAAGTGACAGGCAGCCTAACCTATGAAATGATGGATCATTATATTCAGTGCTGTGTCGCCGGTGATGTTGAACGAGCATTAGAAGGCTTGGAAAGTATTTTAGGCGAAGGCAAAGAAGCGCGCCGTTTCTTAGAAGATTTGTTATTATATTGTCGAGATTTGCTGATGTATCAGCAAGCACCGAAGTTATTAGCAGAAAAAGCAGGAACTTTGACAGAAGCATTTAAGGAACTAGCTACACAAACGCCTGCTGAAAAAATCTACCAACTAATCCAAATTTTAAGTGACACACAAAATGAGATCCGCTTTACCAACAATGCGAATATCTATCTGGAAGTAGCCACTGTCAAATTAGCTAAAACGGTGCAACCCAATAAACACAACACGCCAGAAACAGCTAATCAAGATGGTAGTGCAGAGGGAAATCCAGAATTAGCAGATTTACAAAATCAAATCGGGCAACTGAAGAAAGAACTGGCTGAATTAAAGAAACACGGTGTAGCTGCTAAAGAAGCAGATGCGCCACGTCAACAAGCACGACCACAAGCGCCAAAAAGTTCGTTCCGTGTACCCACAGAACGGGTATATCAAGTCTTAAACGAAGCGACTAGAACACATTTAATGAATGTGAAAAATGTCTGGGAAGACTTACTGCAAACATTATCTGTGACTCAACGAGCGATGCTAAAGGCTAGTGAACCTGTCGCAGCGAGTCCTAAGGGCATCGTGGTGGCATTTGACTATGAGATTGTTTGTGCTCGTGCAACAGACGATGAAGAGATGCAGTTAGCTTTCAATAATAATTTAAGCCGTTTGATGGACTATACACCAGAGATGGTCTGCATTACTAGAGAAAGCTGGCCAAAACTAAGACAAAGTTTTATTAACCAAAATCAGGGCAGTTTGAATCATTCTGAACCTGAAAATGAAATGGCTCGTCTAGCGGACGAACCGCCTGTAACAAATGAACATTCACAAGAAAATCCAGTAGTAGATGAAGCAATCGCTATGTTTGGTGAAGAGCTTGTCGAAGTACTAGATGATTAATATGAAGGAGTCGAGGAATTATGATGCGAGGAATGGGCAACATGCAAGGCATGATGAAACAAGTACAAAAAATGCAAAAAGAAATGGCCAAAGCGCAAGAAGCACTAAATGAAAAAGAATTTATCGGTGAAGCCACCAATCAACTTGTGACAGCGACATTTACTGGTGATCGCACAATGAAAGATTTGATCATTAAAGAAGACGTGGTTGATCCTGAAGACGTTGATATGCTACAAGATTTAGTCATTATGGCTGTCAACGACGCGTTAGTAAAAATTGAAAAAGAAACCGAAGCAACTTTAGGCAAATACACCAAAGGAATGCCAGGATTCTAAAAAATAAGACAAACGAAAGTATGAAAAACGTCATGCCCAAAAAATCGAACTTTTTGGGCATGATGTTTTTTCTGTTTTTGTGGGAAAACTCTTTGGCAATTTTAGTAGTCGCTTCCAAAAAACTATGCTATACTAAAGCCAATTGAAGAGAAACATTTGGGGTGCTATTAGCTGAGATTATACCCATGGAACCTGAAACAGTTAGGACTGGCGCAGGGAAATGTCTTGAAATTTTGACCGATTATTGCACCCAACTACGTTTATTTGTGGTTGGGTTTTTCTGTCTTTTTCAGTCGCGCCTCCTTTTGCTTCTCGCAGAAAGGAGTTTTTTTACGTGGAAAAAAATCGAATCCACAGAGTTACGTTACTGGCTTTAATGATTGCGATGGACGTTGTATTATCGCCGTTAATGCGAATTGAGGGAATGGCCCCTATGTCCAGTGTCATGAACATTATTGCCGGAGTTTTATTAGGTCCTCTTTACGGAACGCTCATGGCACTTGTCTGCGGCTTAATCCGTATGACATTCTTAGGTATTCCGCCATTAGCGTTAACAGGTGCCGTTTTTGGCGCGTTTTTTGCTGGTTTATTTTATCAATGGGGACAAAAATTAGGCTGGTCGATGCTAGGGGAAATTTTTGGGACAGGCATCATTGGCTCGTTATTGTCCTATCCTGTAATGGTTTGGTTTACTGGCAGTAAGCAGAATTTTTATTGGTTCATTTATACACCACGATTTATTGGTGCCACACTGATTGGTTCAGTGATTGCTTGGCTTGTCTTAGTAAAACTGAAAGAAACTCGGGTATTTAAACAAACACAGGAATTATTTTTAGGAGGGTACTTTTATGAAAACAAGCGTTAAGTTTGAAACGATTTTTCCACTGACAACGGCACCATTAATTCAGTGCATTACGAATGAAATTACGTGTGAGTCTATGGCGAATGCATTACTTTATATTGATGCTAAACCCATTATGGCAGATGATCCCCGGGAATTTCCGCAGATGTTTCAGCAAACCAGTGCTTTGGTTTTGAATTTAGGCCATTTATCACAAGAACGAGAGCAAAGCTTGTTAGCAGCTAGTGATTATGCTCGGCAAGTGAATAAACCGACCGTAGTCGATTTAGTCGGTTATGGCGCCAGTGATATTCGGAGTGAAGTCGGGGAAAAGCTGGTGCACAATCAGCCAACCGTTGTGAAAGGAAATCTTTCAGAAATGCGGACTTTTTGCCAGTTGGTGAGTCATGGCCGAGGAGTGGATGGCAGCCCTTTGGATCAAAGTGAAGAAGCAATTGAGGAACTGATTCAGGCTTTACGTCAACAAACGCAAAAGTTTCCCCAGACGGTATTTTTAGCAACAGGGATTCAAGATGTTTTGGTTAGCCAAGAGCAAGTGATTGTCTTACAAAATGGCGTTCCTGAGTTGGATTGTTTCACTGGCACGGGCGATTTAGTCGGCGCATTAGTTGCCGCTTTATTAGGTGAAGGCAACGCGCCAATGACTGCGGCAGTAGCCGCAGTGAGCTATTTTAATCTTTGCGGAGAAAAAGCCAAGACTAAGAGCCAAGGGCTGGCCGATTTTCGCCAAAATACGTTAAATCAGTTATCTCTTTTAATGAAGGAGAAGGATTGGTTTGAGGCGGTGAAAGGACGAGTGCTATGAGAGAGCAATTGAAAGTTTATTTGGTGACAGGCCGGTATGATTTTAGTGATACTGAATTTTTAAAACGAATTGAAACTGCTTGTCGCAGTGGAGTGACATTGGTCCAACTGCGCGAAAAGGAAGTGTCAACACGGCGCTTTTACGAATTAGCAGTGAAAGTTAAAGTGGTAACAGATGCGTATCAGATTCCGTTGATTATTAATGATCGTGTCGATATTTGCTTGGCAGTGGATGCAGCAGGTGTGCATATAGGGGATGATGAATTACCGGTTGCTCTTGTGCGAAAACTGGTTGGGTCCACAAAAATCGTAGGTGTTTCAGCCAAAACGGTGGCACGAGGAGTTGAAGCGGAAAACGAGGGCGCCGATTATTTAGGCGTGGGCGCAATTTTCCCCACAACGACTAAGGACAGTCCGTTAACTTCTTTGCAGACACTTTCTGAAATTGCCGCAGCAGTCACGATTCCTGTTGTAGCGATTGGTGGAATCAAAGAAGAAAATATAGAACAACTTATGGGAACGGGAGTGGCTGGTGTTTCACTGGTCAGTGAAATTATGCTGGCTGAACAGATAACCGAGAAAGTTCAAGGGTTGATGCGTGTAACGGAGCGAATGTTGGAGGCGAGAAAATGACCGAATATAATTTGACCCCACAAGTAGTCACGATTGCTGGTTCTGATTCTGGTGGGGGAGCTGGCATGCAAGCAGATTTAAAAACATTTCAAGCACGGCAGGCATTTGGCTTAAATATTGTCATTGCATTGACGGCACAAAATACGTATGGCGTGCAAGATAGCTTACCGATTCCTAGTTCATTTATTGATGCACAATTCCAATCACTGGCGGCTGATTTTAAAATTGGGGCAGCGAAAACGGGGATGTTAGCAGATAGTGAGCGTGTCGAAGCTGTTGTTCGCAATTTGCAGAAAGTTGATTTTGGTCCGTTGATTGTCGATCCTGTAATGGTGGCTAAAGGTGGACATCATTTGTTAGAAGCCGAGGCAGTTCAAACGATTAAAGAGCAACTGTTGCCATTAGCAACGGTCGTGACACCTAATTTACCAGAAGCGGAAGTTTTACTAGAGACGACCATCAAGACAGAACAAGAAATGCAGACCGCAGCAAAAAAATTACAGCAATTGGGCACAAAAAATATTATTATGAAAGGCGGACATAGCACAAATCAACAAGCGGCTGATTATGTGTTAATGGAAGACGGTTCGAGCTTTTGGCTAAGTGCACCACGAATTGTAACGAAAAATACTCATGGAACAGGAGATACTTTTTCAGCGTGTATCGCAGCCGAATTAGCAAAAGGTACGCCGTTAGAAGCGGCGATTGTGATTGGCAAACAGTTTATACAAGGGGCCATTAGCCAAGCAATTTCTGTTGGACATGGTCACGGACCTACTAATCATTGGGCCCAATTAACGCAAGATATTCAAGTTATTAAAGCATAAGAAGAGCCTGGGGAAAAATCTAAAATGATTTTTCCCCAGGCTTTAAATAGCTTAAAGCTCCCTCTTAATATAGTTTATAAACGTTTTGTTCACTAATCTTCACATTTTAAATAAATTTCTTGGCCTTGTTCTTGCAAATGAGCCACGTGGGATTCTCCCCAATTACATAAGTTATCTAAGACAGCAGAGAGGCTTTGACCATAATCGCTTAAATAATATTCGACTTTTGGTGGAACTTGGTTGTAAACTTTCCGCTCGATAATGTTGTCTTCTTCGAGTTCCCGTAATTGTTGTGTCAGCATTTTTTGACTAATGCCAGTAATACCGCGTTTTAAATCGCTGGGGCGCATGGCGCCGTGCCGTAAATTACACAGAATAATTGGTTTCCATTTACCGCCAATAACATCCATCGTTGCTTCGACACCAATCGCATATGTACGAGTTTCCAAAAAACATTCCTCCTTAATAGGTTGATAATAACCAAAAGTTACTAAAAGGTACCTATGATACAAAAAAGTAGGTACTTATCAAAATTTCAATCTTAGTATATAGTAATTTTTGTTGAAATTCAAATGTTTTTTAGGAGGAAGAGAATGGAAAAGAAAATTTCACCAAATTTAACGCTCTTTGCATTAGCTATCAATGCTTTCGCAATCGGTTCAACAGAATTTATTAGTGTGGGTTTATTACCAATGATTGTTAAAAGTTTTCATATTAGTCTTTCCCAAGCAGGTTTGACTGTTTCTTTGTACGCTTTAGGTGTGACGATTGGGGCGCCGTTATTAACAATTTTGACAGGAAAATGGAATCGTCGCTCATTAATGCTGGGGATTATGCTTCTTTTCATTAGTGGGAATTTAATTGCTGCGTTTGCGCCAACGTTTATTATTTTATTGGTAGGGCGGATACTTTCTGCATTGGCGCATGGCATTTTCATGTCTGTTTCGACTGTCATCGCCGCAGATGTTGTGCCGCCATCACGTCGTGCCAGCGCCATTGCTATTATGTTTACGGGCTTAACGGTTGCAACAGTGACTGGCGTACCTTTAGGGACGTTTATTGGGCAACAAACAGCTTGGCATATGTCCTTTCTTTTTATAGCCAGTATTGGCTTGGTGGGACTGATTGCTAGTTATTTTTTAGTTCCCAAAAATTTACCGATACCAGGGAAGGTTGACATAAAAGGAATCACGCGGATTTTTACGAACAAACCCCTCGTTTTCTCTTTTCTAATTACTGCTTTTGGTTATGGTGGAACGTTTGCTGCATATACGTACTTGTCACCGTTATTGGAAAATTTAGGCTTTTCAGCCAACGCGGTAGTGATTATTTTAGTTGTTTATGGCGTAATGGTCGCAATTGGCAATACAGTAGGTGGTCACTGGGCAAATAAAAAACCTTTAGATTCGTTAGTAAAAATGTTTAGCTTATTAATTCTGTCCTTAGTCTTTTTATTCATTACTGTTTTAATGGATAACAGTCTTCTAGGCTTATTAGCAAGTTTGATGTTGGGCCTATTTGCCTTTATGAATGTACCTGGTTTACAACTATATGTTGTAGAATTAGCGGAAAAGTATGTTCCAGAAGATATCACTTTGGCCTCAGCTTTTAATATTGCAGCCTTTAATATTGGGATTACCTTCGGCTCAATGACAGGTGGGGTGGTCACAGATCATTTATCAGTAACATATACACCGATTTTTGGTGGTTTTATCGTGCTAATTGCTGTCTTGTTCGTACTTTATATTCGGAAGCAAGAAGAACAAAAAAACAACTATCTTTAGAAAGTAAATATCCACCCGCATAGCGGGTGGCTTTTTAATAGCCCTAGAAGGGCTCGCTACCTGCTGCTCCCTTTAAGGGAGCTTTTTTTAGAGACCGCCAACCGCTACCATTCTATTCTTATCTAGTTGTTACTTCCTAAATGGATCTTTATACTCTCTTTTGTTTATACTATCCCTTACTCGATCTTCTGCTTCTTGTTCTCGTATATACTTAGCTATCGTTTTTTGGTTCAATCCTACAGTGCTCACATAATAGCCTTTTGACCAAAAGGATCGATTTCCATAATTGTATTTTAAATTCGCATGACGTTCATGAATGATTACTGCACTTCTTCCTTTTAAGAAACCCATAAAACCTGATACACTCAACTTCGGCGGAATTCTTACCAACATATGGATATGGTCGGGCATTGCATGTGCTTCAATGATCTCGACTTCTTTCATCTCACACAATTTCCTTAGTATTTTCCCTATATCTCGCCTCAATTTACCATAGATTACTTTTCTTCTATATTTTGGTGTAAACACAAGATGATACTTACAATTCCAACGAGTATGTGCTAAACTTTTATCGTCGTTCGACATTCAAAAACTCCTTTCGATTTGATAACGGTTGGTAGCCTTTATCTATTATATCGAAAGGAGTTTTTATCGCTAAAGCTCTGGCCTCCACGCGCAGTACGCGTGGTTTTTTTGTCGAAATCTCTTTAGAGATTTCAACTGACTAAAGTCATAAACTAAAAAAAGCAGCTGGTCACTATGGAACTGACCAGCTGCTTTTTTTTAAGCTTTTTTGCGGAAATAATTCCAGCAAGCAATTAAAACAATTACTAATAAGGTTAACAAGAAAATCAGAGAAATGAGGGAGCCCATCGTTGTCCCCTGAGCAAAATTATCTGCGTGGTCTTGAGCGATATTAATAATCGTCGCTACAATGGCCGTCGCAATAGCGCCAGAAAATTGTTGAAGTGTATTAAATAACGTATTGCCGTCGCCAAAATCTTTCTCCTCTAACAAGCTCATACCAGTCGTCATCATATTACTGTATGCAAAACCTAGACCAATCATATAGGTAACATGTCCAGCGACGAATCCTAATAAAACAGGCATCTCTAGTAAAATTGTTAAAGCTAGCCAACCGATTGTCGCCAAACTTAAGCCAAATAATATAGGTTTTTTAGCGCCGTATTGATCCAACACTCGTCCAGAAAGTGGTGCCAAAATGGCCCCAACTGTAGCACCTGGCAGCATGACTAGCCCAGCTACAAACGCATTTTTTCCAAGGACGATTTGAACAAAATTTGGTAAGACAAAGGAAATACCTAACAATAAGAATTGACAAACTAAAAAGCCACATAAAAATAAAACGAAGGCGGGATTTTTTAAAATTGTCAAACGAACTAGTGGCTGTTCAGCGGTCGTTGCTCGTTTATAAAAAATAACAAAGCCAATAACAGCTGCCAGAAGTGAAAGCCAGCCAAACAATGTGCCAATTTTACTTAAAAACATCAACAAACCACTAAATAACAGGGCAATACCAATTAAACTAACCAAATCAAGAGTGGTGGTTTTTTTAACAGGTATTTCTGGAATAGCAGATAAGCCCATAAACAAAGAAAGCAGTAAAATAGGAATTAAGAATAAAAAGATGGCGTGCCAAGACAGGGAAGATGTTAAGATTCCACCATACGTTGGACCAATGGCTGGAGCAATTGAAGTGGTCAATGTGCCTACCCCCATCATCGTTCCTCGTTTTTCCAGCGGGGTAAAGTTCAAAATAATATGAAACATCAGTGGCAAAGCAATCCCAGTGCTAGCCCCTTGGAAGAGTCGGCCTAATAACAAGATACTGAAAGATGGCGAATAGACATCAATCGCTAAACCAATCAAAAAGAAAAGATTCGCAACAATAAATAAGCGTCTTAACGAATAGGTTTTTAATAAATAATTGGATAAGGGCACCATGATAGAAATAACTAATAAATAAATCGTTGTCACCCACTGCACGGTACCGGTGGAAACACCAAATTCCTTTGTTAATGTCGGAAAGGTTACATTCATTGCTGTTTCAATTAATACGCCAGCAAAAGACATAATTCCTGTCGCTAAAACGGCAGGGAATAATCGTACGTTTTTTTGTTCCATTTAATCACCTCTATAGTTTTCATTTTTTCGTAAAAAAATAGAAGCAGTTTCTATAAGAATAGAAACCGCCTCTCTCTCGACACGCAACTTGCGTGTTATCTGTACGATTTGTTTACATGTTGCATTGTAAACAGTTTTTAGGCAATCGTCAAGCAGAAAATAATTAACGTTGCATGAAGAAACTAATAATTGCAAAAATAGCAATGTGAGCTGGATAGAAAATATAAAAGAAATTCCGCATGCCACGGCCTTTTTCACCATTATAAAGAACAATTGGAATCGCTGCTAAAATCATCATCCATTGGTGGTTCACCCCGAATAGTTCTTGGAAATTATAGCTGGCTGCTGAAATCAACGCAACAACGCCAATTGCTGAAATTTGTAACCACTTTTTGCCATGGAATAAATAAAAAGCTACGGCCAAGAGAACAAATAAAAACCCACCTTCTGTCATCATTAGTGATGGCACAATCAGATTGAAAATTTGGAAACCAATTAAGATAGCAGGGTTGCTTAATATGTCTGGAGAACTAAAAACAACGAGAGGTAGGGCACTGATTAATAAAGGCACAATAAACCAAAGAAGCCCTTTACCAATTTGTTTTTGTTTAAAATAGTCCATAGACTGCATGTAGACCGTACCTAAAAATAACGTCCCAAAAATATTATTGATAATTAAGCCACCTGTTGAAAAATACGCATTTAAAATGCCGTTCAGAATCCCCATAATCCAGAAGCCTAACAATAACCGGAACATGTATTTTCGCCGATTGCTTGTGTGAATGAAGCCTTCAGAACTTTCAAATAAGAAAATAGGTGCAGCAATTCGTCCAATCCATCCGAACCAACCAGGCACGCCTAAAAAACTAAAAAATTGCAATAGATGGTCAAAGACCATTGAAATAACCCCAATGACTTTCAAATGAAAGCCAGTTAATGTTTTACCCATAGTATAAACGCCTCTCTTTCATAAAGAACAATATAACAAAGTCCAGAAAAACCAACCATTTATTTGCCTAACAGTTATCTTACAAAATTGTTTGATTTCTTCAGCTTTTGATGAAAGAAAAAAGTGCCAAGACTAGTTTTTATAATTATTCTATGCTATAGTAAAAGTACATTTTAATAAAAAACATTTGGGGTGCTGTTATGGCTGAGATGATACCCATTGAACCTGATGCAGTTAGTACTGTCGCAGGGAAATGCCGATTTACTTTGATTTTTCACGCACTCATTCTGTCCTAGGATGAGTGTGTTTTCTTTTATCAGGGTTTATTTAAGTCACTCCTTTTGCTTTTTGTTAAGAGAAAGGAGTTTTTTTATTGAAAAAATGGTCATTGCAACAAGTCGTCTTACTCGCTTTTTTAGCCTTTTTGTTTGGCGGTGTTTTTATGGGGGCAGGATTCCTCTATGCGTTATTGAATGCTGCGCTGTTACCATTAGGACTGAGTCCATTTGCCAATGAGCTTTTATTTGGAATGTGGACCATGGTGGCACCAATTGCAGCGATGCTGATTCCACGAGCGGGAAGTGCTGTTTTGGCGGAAGTTTTAGCCGCTTTGGCAGAAATGCTTTATGGTTCGTATTTCGGTCCTAGTGTATTAATTTCTGGTGTGATTCAAGGTCTAGGTAGTGAAAGTGGCTTTTTGGTGACACGCTACAAACGGTACGATACACTAACGTTATTTTATAGTGCGATTGGGACGACTATTTTTAGTTATGTGTATGAATACTTTAAGTTTGGTTATGGCAATTACGGACTGGGGATGAACATTGCTTTAATTAGCGTTCGGTTCGTTTCTATTTGTTTCTTTGGTATTTTCTTAACGAAAGTTATTTTACGAATGTATCAGTCTGCGCAAGGGTTAGCTGTGAAGGCAAAATGAATAGTATCCAATTAAAAGCTGTGTCCTTTTCACGAGAACAACCCTTGTTTGAAAAGACAAATTTAGCAATTCCTCAAGGAACGTTTTCCTTATTAATTGGCGATAGTGGTAGTGGAAAATCAACGCTCTTACGATTGATTGCCGGATTTGCTCCGCTTGATTACCAAGGAGAAATTTTGATTGAAGGAATGGAGCGCCGACAATTATCAACTCGTGAAAAGGCGCAAAAAATTGGCATGCTGTTTCAAAACCCCAGTCAACAATTTACAATGAAAACCTTGGAACGAGAACTGATTTTTGCTTTAGAAAATTTAGGAATCTCGCCTGAAGAAATGAACCGAAAAATCCAAACAGCGCTTCAACTTGTTCAGACTCAAACCTTATTCACACGAGAATTAGCGACGTTATCTGGTGGTGAAAAACAAAAAGCGGCGTTGACAGTTCTGCTAGCAATGAACCCAGATATTCTTTTATTAGATGAACCTTTTGCAAGCATTGATCCAACCTCTCGAAAACAATTTATTCAAATTTTAGCAAGACTCCATCAAGCAGGCAAAACGATTTTGGTGTGCGACCACGATTTCAACGATTACGCTGATGTTGTGGACCAAGTCGTCACGTTGAAAAATGGCCAGTTTGAAAAGCAACCGTTGACGTTTATCAAAACAAAACCGCAGACATTTCAGCTTACAACTTCTGTGGTAAAACAACCAATGCTCCAATTGAAAAATTTTCGTTTGTCTCAGGGAAAACGAGTGCTACTTGAAGAAAAAGAAGCGCTTTTTTTTAAAGGAATTACCACGTTGACGGGGCCAAATGGGGCGGGGAAATCCACCTTATTAAAAGCCATCGTTCAGAGACAAAAATATCAAGGAAAAATGTTCTTGGCGGGCCGCCGCTTGCGGGCTTCAAAAAAATTGTATCAACACATGACATTAGCGGTGCAACAAGCCAATCGTCAGTTTGTCACGTTGACTTTACGAGAAGAGCTTTTGTTTGGTCAGAACATGACAGCAGAAAAAAGAAGAAAACAAGAGGAAGCCTTAACTTTTTTAGGTTTAAAAGAAAAACTAGAGTACAGTGTTTTTCAACTAAGTGAAGGGCAAAAAAAGATGGTGCAATTAATTAGTTTGCTGAGCTTAGATTTGGACTGTTTACTTTTAGATGAACCTTTTGCTGGATTAGATGAGCGAGCATGCAATTATTTTGTTGAATGGATCAAAGAAAAAAGTGCGCAACAAGATTTTCTAATCGTCACGCATCGGCTAGAACCTCTCTCTGGCGTGAGCAATTACCGAATAGAATTGCTGCAGCAACAACTGATTATCTGGCAGGAGGGAACCACATGCAAATAAAGCAAACAAATGCAGCAATTTATGCTTCTTTGATTCTTATTTTGACCTTTGAATTATCTTTTTCTCAGTCAATTTTGGCAAATTTGGCGGTTTTTATGGGTTGTGTCATTTTTTTAATAGGCCAGCGAAAATCCCGCTTACTGCTTTGGTTATTTTTCTTGCCACTTTTACCAGCAATCGGGACGTTTTGGTCTATTTATTTGCATGGTACGAGTAGTCAACAAGCCTGGCTTTTGTTTAGTCGAACGTATGCCTTTGCCGGTTTAGGACTAGCTTTTGCTGTAGGCGTTGATTTTGAAGAATTATTGTTGTTATTGGAACAAAAGGGGCTAGCACCAAACTTTGTTTATGGAATTTTAGTGGTGGTTCACGCCTTACCGGAAGTGAAAAGAGAAATTAATGATTTAAAAGAAGCAAGCCTACTCCGTGGCAAAACGTTTCATTTTTGGTCGCCGATGCTTTATGTTAAAACACTGCTCGTTGCTGTTTCTTGGCGAGATAAATATACGGAAGCAATGTCTGCCCATGGCTATGAAGAAGGAGCCACCAGAAGTCGAAAAGAGCATTTTGTGTCAGCAAAAGTCAGTCTGGGGCTTGCTATTTTGATCATCATTTTTACAAATTTGTTTATTTTTCTAACGTAAAGGAGAAACCTATGACATTTACAGAACAAGCCAAAGAACAAGCGCAAGCTTCTTGGCAAGGAAGTTTTCAGCATCCTTTTATCACAGAGTTACATGAAGGAACCTTGAGTCCAACGATTTTTCGCTACTATTTAATTCAAGATCATTACTATTTAAAACATTTTAGTCAGCTTTATCGCTTGATTGCGGCACAAACGCAACAACCTCGATTGAAAAAATTACTCTTAACAAATGCGGAAAATCTCGCGTTGGGCGAATTAGCTATTCGTGAAACTTTTTTTGAAGAACTAGCGATTACAGAAGAAGAAGTTGCAGCGACACCGATTGCACCAACCGCTTATCACTATGTTTCTCATATGTATCGCCAACTTATTGAAGGAACGCCTAAGACGGCCGCAGCAAGTATGTTGCCTTGTTCTTGGCTCTATCAAGAAATTGGTGCACAGTTAGTCAAACAACACTCACCAGAGCCACTGTACCAACGTTGGATTGAAACCTATGCTGGGGAGGAAGCGTACCAACACGTCCAAGAGGAACGCCAACTGTTAGACCAATTATATGAAGAAAGTTCACCACAAGAACAAGCAGCTATGATCACCGCTTTTGTTATCAGCAGTGAGATGGAATACGCTTTTTGGGAAATGGCCTATACACACGAAACCTGGATTGGTTAATACAAAAGCAAGTCGTTTAGTGCTCGTAACTAACGACTTGTTTTTGTATTAGAAAGCAGTAATTGTCAGTTGCTTTTTTGACAGGTCGTGATAAGATATTCAGTGACGCAAAATCTGTTGTAACTCGCTCAGTAATAACAGAAACGCCTTGCTAAGAAAGGACTGTAGAAGCCTCATGAATTATCCAGAACCGATTGCAAAATTGATTGAAAGTTATATGAAATTACCAGGAATTGGTCAAAAAACAGCGACACGGCTTGCTTTTTATACAATTGATATGAAAGAAGAAGATGCTAATGCTTTTGCAAAAGCGCTAATTAGTGTCAAGAGAGATCTCCATTTCTGTAGTATTTGCGGAAATATTACTGAAGAAGATCCTTGTGAAATTTGCCAAGATAAAAATCGTGACCGTAGTATTATTTTAGTAGTGGAAGAACCAAAAGACGTTATGGCAATGGAAAAAATGCGTGAATATCAAGGCTTGTATCACGTACTCCACGGGGTGCTTTCACCGATGGAAGGAACAGGACCAGAAGATATTAATATTGCCTCTTTGATCAAACGATTGCACGATGATGAAGTGAAAGAGGTCATTATAGCAACAAACGCTACCACTGAAGGAGAAGCGACGGCGATGTATTTATCACGGCTCATTAAACCAGCTGGAATCACCGTTACTCGTTTGGCACACGGCTTGTCTGTCGGCAGCGATATTGAATATGCAGACGAAATAACCTTGCTAAAAGCAGTCGAAGGACGTCGAGAAATTTAAAAGAAACATCGTTGGAAAAAGAAGTTGAAATCGAAGTAGGTCGTTTCTGTGAGAAAATGTCGCAGTTCAAGCTTTTCCGTACTTCTTTTTCAGTTTCTTTTTTTCAGCGGATGCATTACTTTAAATTGGACATAAGGATTTCAATTAGACTGATAGAGCAAGATGAAGTATAATAGATACAAGTAAAAATTGATTGGAGTTTTCGCACGTGCAGGGTATTTTTATCACATTTGAAGGTCCAGATGGCGCTGGCAAAACCAGTGTTTTGAAGGAAGTTTCTGAAAGATTAGCTAAAGAGTCAAAACGAAAAATTGTCACTACAAGAGAACCAGGCGGCATACCGATTGCCGAAAAGATTCGAACAGTTATTTTAGATCCAAGAAATGACAGAATGGATGAGCGAACAGAAGCTTTACTTTACGCAGCTGCTCGTCGTCAACATTTAGTGGAAAAAATCTTGCCAGCTTTGGAAGCGGGTCATTTAGTCCTATGTGATCGTTTTGTTGACAGCTCATTAGCCTACCAAGGCGCTGGGCGTAGAATTGGGATTGCACCCATTGCTTCAATTAATGCGTTTGCGACAGAAGGTGTCTCACCAGATTTTACAATTTATTTAGACGTTGACTCAGATACTGGCTTACGGCGGATTCAAGAAAATCGAACACAGCAAATTGATCGCTTAGATTCAGAAGGATTAGAATTTCATCAACGTGTTCGTCATGAATATTTGAAATTAGCAGAAGAAAATCCACAACGTATCAAAAAGATTGATGCACGGATGAGTTTAGAACTTGTCGTAGAAGCAACGTATCAGGCGATTATTGAACGTTATCCAGAAAACTTTTAATTATAGGAAGGTGTAGACCATGAAGATTATTTTAGCCATTGTACAAGACAAAGATAGTAACCGATTAGCCAACGAATTTATTGATGCCAATATTCGTGCTACAAAATTATCCTCAACAGGTGGATTCTTAAAAGCGGGAAACAGCACATTTATTATTGGGATTGATGATGAACGTGTCGACGAAACATTAGCTTTAATTAAAGAAACATGTCAATCAAGAAAACAATATGTTTCAACACCTGTGACTTTAGATATCACAATGGATGGCCAAATTCCTTATCCTGTGGAAGTTGAAGTAGGCGGCGCTACTTGCTTCGTCTTACCAGTTGAAGGATTCCATCAATATTAAGATGAATGAAGCACAACAGCTACAGCAAATGCAACCTTTGCTGTACAAGCAACTCCAAAAAAGTTTTGAGCATGGTCGTCTTGCCCATGCTTATCTTTTTGAAGGAGATACAGGAACTGGAAAACAAGAATTTGGCTTATGGATGGCGAAACATGTCTTTTGTACGAATTTAGTAAATCAACAGCCTTGTAACGAATGCCATAATTGTGTGCGGATTAATGAAAATGAACATCCAGATGTTTTAAGAATTGCGCCAGATGGGCAAACCATCAAAGTGAACCAAATCCGTGAATTAAAAGCGGAGTTTTCTAAAAGTGGGGTCGAGACTGCTAAAAAAGTTTTCTTAATTCAAGAAGCAGATAAAATGAGTACCGGCGCAGCCAATAGTCTCTTAAAATTTTTAGAAGAACCAGAAGGACAAATTTTAGCTATTTTAGAAACCACTTCGCTTTCTCGAATTTTACCAACGATTCAATCACGATGCCAAACCTTACATTTTCAACCATTAGTCAAAAAAACATTAATTGATCGCTTAATCAAACAGGGGATTGGTGAAAAGACTGCAACCCTTTTAGCTGAGCTGACAAATAGTTTTGAGAAAGCAGTTGAAATCTCTCAAGATGAATGGTTTAATGAAGCTAGGGAAATCATTTTGCAATGGTTTAATTATCTAAAAAGTAATGATTTACAGGCATTTATCTACGTTCAGAAGAAAATGGTCAAAGTATTTAAGGAAAAAGAACAACAAGCGCTTAGCTTTGACTTGCTCATGGTTTATTACCGTCAATTATTGGAAGAAAGTGTTGCGACACAGCAAGCCAAAAAAGTAACGGAAGAGCAGGCGGAACGGTTGGCGCTAATTTTGAAAGCACGCCAAAAATGGACTGCCAATGTTAGTTGGCAAAATGTTTGTGAACAATTAGTTATCCAAATGATTCACCCTAAATCATAAAGGAAAAAAGTGCCAAGTGGCATTCAGTTTCATAATATAGTAGGAACTTAGTTGTTTCAGCAAGTTCCTTAACCGATTGAAGCGACGTTCACTTGAACTAGATTAGGAGGAATAAAATGGTAGAAGTAGTAGGAGTTCGCTTCCGTGAAGCCGGTCATATCTATTATTTTGCTCCTGGAAAATCTGAGTATATTTATAATGAGAAAGTACTCGTTGAATCTCAACAGTCAAAACAATTAGCTACTGTTGCTATTCCTAAAAAAACAGTCGATTCAGACGATTTACCAGAGGACCTAAAACCCATTTTAAATAAAGCAACAGCCAATGATTTAGAAAAAGAACAAAAAAATTTGGCTGATGCAGAAGCTGCCAAAAGCATTGCCAATGAAAAAATTCGAGCTCATGACTTAAAAATGAAATTAGTGCGAGTAGAATATACCTTCGATCGTAGCAAAATGATTTTTTACTTTACGGCAGATGGGCGAATTGATTTTCGTGAATTAGTCAAAGACTTAGCGGCTATTTTCCGGACGCGAATTGAGTTACGTCAAATTGGTGTCCGAGATGAAGCGAAAATATTAGGTGGCATTGGCCCTTGTGGCAGACAACTGTGTTGCTCAACATTTCTAGGAGATTTTATGCCAGTTTCAATCAAAATGGCTAAAGATCAAGGGTTATCTTTAAATCCTGTCAAAATTTCGGGATTATGTGGCCGCTTAATGTGTTGTTTGAAATACGAAAACGACGAATATGAAGCCGCTAAAAAAGAATTACCAGATTATGGAAAAGAAGTAATAACACCAGATGGCAAAGGCAAAGTCGTCGGGTTGAATCTATTAAGTCGGATTGTCAAAGTTCGTCTGCATGGTCGTGAAATCGCAGCGGATTATGATTACGAAGAAATCAAAGAAGCTACTGCGAAAGTTGCTGCTGAAAAAGGTGATCAAAATGGATAAACGTTCGCTCTATGATGGATTAAATTCGTTGGAAACTGATTTAGACAGTTCAGTGACACAATTAAGAGAAATTAAAGCAGCACTCCATGAGTTGGTAGAAAAAAATACCACGTTGGAAATCGAAAACCAACGCTTACGGGAGCATCTCCAAGAACTGAATAAGTTAGCAGGAAATACAACTGAAACTGAAAAACAAGAGCTATCAAAATCACGTATGAATTTGGAAAAACTTTATGAAGAGGGCTTCCATGTCTGCAATATTTTATATGGTTCAAGACGTGAAAATGATGAAGAATGTGCCTTTTGTCTTGATGTTATTTATGGGGAACGTACGCGTTAAGTCTAGTGGACACTGCAAATAAAAAGGAAAGGTTTGGTTTGACAGTCAATCGATTGTCAAATCAAACCTTTATCTATTTATAGAACGAAAAAGGAAAATGAGGGATGCGCTATGCAAAAACAGAAAAGTTTTGATAAGCAAACAACAAAAGGAAAATTGTATCTTGTCCCAACACCGATCGGCAATTTAGAAGATATGAGTATTCGTTGTTTAAACATATTGAAAGAAGCAACGGTGATTGCTAGTGAGGACACAAGAAACACACAAAAATTGCTAAATCATTTTGAGATTACAACACCACAAATTAGTTTACACGAACATAATTACAAAGAGCGAATTCCTCAACTGATTACACGATTGCTGAGTGGTGAAACGATTGCCCAAGTTAGCGATGCAGGTATGCCTTCAATTAGTGATCCTGGTCATGAATTGGTTACAGCATGTCTTGAAGAAGAACTGGCAGTGATTGCCTTGCCAGGACCTACGGCAGGAATGACCGCCTTGATTGCCTCGGGTCTTTTACCACAGCCATTTACGTTTTATGGTTTTTTACCAAGAAAGAAAAAAGAACAGAAAGACGTGTTATCAGCATTAAAAGAAGAACGGCCGACACAGATTTTTTATGAGTCCCCCTATCGGATTGCTAAAACGGTCGCAACGTTTGCTGAAGTCTATGGTCAAGAACGCCCCGCTGTGATTTGTCGAGAATTAACGAAACTTCATGAAGAGTATTTGCGTGGTACCTTAGGAGAACTAACAGAATATTTAGCAGAAAATACGCTAAAAGGCGAGTGTTGTTTATTAGTTAGCGGATTTACTGGTGAGAAAGAGACAATAGCAGCAATGCCAGCTATTTCCCTCAAGGAACATGTGCAAGTTTTAATGGAGGAAGAGGGACGGAGTTCAAAAGAGGCAATCAAAGAAGTGGCTAAATTGAGAAATGTAAAAAAACAAGAAGTATATAAAGAATATCATTCCATTTAAAAAAGGAGAGAAACATGAGTAATTTATTGCGAGCAGAAGGCGTGTCTTATCAAGTAAATGGTCGTAGCATTCTTTCTGATATTGATTTGTCATTTGAAACAGGCAGCAATACAACAATTGTTGGTCCTTCAGGTAGCGGGAAAAGTACATTTTTAAAAATTTTATCTTCATTATTAAGTCCTACAGAAGGCGAAATTTTTTATCAAGAAGCGCCAATTACTACAATGCCAATCGAAACATACCGCCAAAAGGTTTCTTATTGTTTTCAGCAGCCAACTTTATTTGGTGAAACCGTGTATGATAATTTATTATTTCCATTTACCGTCAGACAAGAAGCGTTTAATCAGGAAAAAGTCGTGGCATTGCTCCAACAAGTGAAATTGCCCGCTGCTTATCTTGAAAAGAAAATAGCCGAACTCTCTGGTGGTGAGCGACAACGGGTTGCTTTGCTACGAAACATTATTTTTGTACCAGATGTTTTATTATTAGACGAAGTTACAACGGGATTAGATGAAGAAAGCAAACAAATTGTCAATCAATTGTTAAACCAATTAAACAAAGAGCAAGGAGTCACGCTGGTTCGTATCACGCATGATACCGAAGAAATTCAGCAAGCACAGCAAGTGATTCGTATTGTAGCAGGAAAGGTGGCGCCGACAGATGGATTTAGCAGTTAATAATTTATCCTTATTTTTTTCAGCCATGCTAGTAGTGGTCGCATTAATTATTAGTACTAAAGAAAAATTAGGTTTTACCAAAGATATTATTATTAGTGTGATTCGAGCAGTCATTCAATTAGTCGCAGTCGGCTATTTATTAAAATATGTTTTTCAAGTCAATAACCTGATTTTAACGCTCATCATGGTTTTGGTGATTGTTTCCAACGCAGCCTTTAATGCAAAAAAACGCAGCCAGCAATTACAAAAGGGCTTTTTGATTTCTTTCATTGCAATTGGTTGTAGTACAGGAATTACCATTGGTATTTTGATTTTTTCTGGTTCTATCAAATTTATTCCTTCTCAAATCATTCCTATCAGTGGGATGATTGCCAGCAATTCGATGGTGGCAATTGGTTTATGCTATCGCAATTTAGATACTCTTTTTCAAAACCAACGGCAAGCGGTAATGGAGAAACTAGCATTAGGTGCAACTATCAAACTCGCCTCTTTACCAATTATCCAACAAAGTGTGAAAACCGGGATGGCGCCGACGATTGATTCTGCCAAAACTGTCGGAATTGTTAGTTTACCTGGGATGATGTCAGGCTTGATTTTTGCGGGCGTTGATCCTGTCCATGCGATAAAATATCAGATTATGGTGACTTTTATGTTGTTATCAGCAACAAGTATTGGTTCAGTGATTGCAACTTATCTTGCCTATAAAGGCTACTATAATCAACAAAAACAATTGGTTGTTTAATTAAAAAGCTGGAAATCTGTGTTTATAACTTCACGGATTTTCAGCTTTTTCTGGTTGAAATAAAGAAGTTTCAATTTGAAAAAGAACGGACGTTCGTATATAATAGAAGGAGGAGGCGAATCAAAATGATGAGTGAATTACGTTTTCCCTTAAAAAAAGATACGTCGAGAAAAATTATACATATAGATATGGACGCGTTTTTTGCTTCAGTTGAAGAACGAGATCATCCAGAGTTAGTAGGACATCCGTTAGTTATTGCGCGCCATCCAAGTGATACTGGGGGCAAAGGAGTGGTGACTACAGCGAATTATATTGCTCGACAGTACGGTATTCACTCGGCTATGAGTGCTCAAAAGGCGTATGAACTATGTCCAAGTGCCATTTTTAAGCCAGGTAATTATCAGAAATATAGTGAAATTTCTCAAGAAATCCGTGAAATTTTTCGCCGCTATACAGATGTGATTGAACCGGTATCTATTGACGAAGCGTATTTAGATGTAACTGAAAATAAGGTCAACAGTAAGTCGGCTATTAAAATTGCGAAAATGATCCAGTATGATATTTGGCATGAATTGCAGTTAACTTGCTCGGCAGGTGTTAGTTACAATAAGTTTTTAGCCAAGTTAGCATCAGATTTCCAGAAACCAAAGGGCCTGACGGTTGTCTTACCAGAAGAGGCCGAAGATTTTTTGAAAGCATTACCGATTGAAGATTTCCACGGAATCGGGAAAAAAACAGTGCCTAAAATGCATGAACTAGGGATTTTTACTGGAGCAGATTTATACAAGCAAGATGAGATGACGTTGATTCGGTTATTCGGTAAAATGGGTTATTCATTGTATCGTAAAGTCCGTGGTATCCATGATGCGCCAGTTCAAGTGACTAGAGATCGTAAGTCGGTAGGCAAGGAACATACTTACGGCACCCCTTTAACGACGGAAGAGCAGGTTACGGCTCAATTGAGACAATTAGCAGCAGGTGTTGAGCGTGCATTGCAACGAGTGCAAAAGCATGGCAAAACAGTAGTCCTGAAAGTTCGTTATACTGACTATACGACGATTACGAAACGTGTGACATTACCTGAATATATTTCTAAAAAAGAAGAACTTTTCTATCAAGCGAATTTAATTTGGGAAGATATTTTAGGTTTAGAACAAGGAATCCGTTTATTAGGCATTACTTTAACGAATTTAGATCCACTAGCGTATGAAAACATTGTTTTACCTTTATGGGAAAAAAGTTAGCCCTTTAGACACATCCTCAAGAGATGGCTAAAGGGCTAACTTTTTTAAATTGATTTTTTGATTTGTTCATAAGACGTTTCGGCGTCATGACATTTTTCCCAAATAACAGCTTTGCCAGCAGCAAGTGATTTGGGTACATCAATAATCCGTTGATTACTACTGCCACGAAATTGTAAATTTAAATTACGTTTTGCCAGTTCAAAACGCCCATCGACTAAAATGTCAATTGAATGGAGTAGTTCAAGCTTATCAGGCGTTTCTAAAAGTAGTTCTTCAAAGGTATACCCAGACCAAGACCAGATATCTTTGGCTGAGCCAAATGTTTCCCGCACACGTTTGACTACACTAAGACAAACATCTGTATTCAGAAAAGGTTCACCACCCAAAAGAGTCAAACCTTGGATATAGTCATGGGACAAATCTTCAATAATTTGATTCATTAAAGATTCTGTAAACGGCGTACCGTAATTGAAATTTTGGACAGCTTTGTTAAAACAACCTTCACAAGCAAAGAGACAGCCACTCACATATAAACTATTGCGTACACCTTCGCCATCAACAAAGTTGAACGCTTTGTAATCGGCAATCTTTTTTTGGCTGTAGTCTTCGGTTTTCCATTCTTGTGGTTTCGGATTACGCATCAGCAAAACTTCTTTCTATAGAATAATCGAGTTTAATTTTTTAAATGTTTCACACGAGAGGAAATTTCTTTGTGCCGACCATGTACCATTGGGCGAGCTTGCGGGTTACCTAAATAACCACAAGTCCGTTTAACGACATCACAAGTCTTAGGATCATGATTGCCACATTCTGGACATTCAAAGCCACGTTCAGTTGGATGGAAGTCCCCTTCAAAACCACAGGCATAACAATGATCAATTGGCGTATTGGTTCCTAAATAGCCAACTTTGTCATAAGCGTAATCCCAGACAGCTTCAAGTGCTTTGGGATTTTGCTGTAACATGGGGTATTCACAGTAGTGGATAAAACCACCAGAACAGTATTTTGGATAATCCTTTTCAAAATCAAGTTTTTCAAAAGGCGTTGGATTTTTGCGTACATCATAATGGAAACTATTTGTGTAATATTCTTTATCTGTAATATTTTCGACGATGCCAAATTTTTCAGTATCTAAACGGCAAAAACGGTCAGTCAAGCTTTCGCTCGGTGTAGAGTAGACACTAAAATGATAGCCGTATTCGTTGCCCCAGTTGTCGGCATTTTTTTTCAGTTCTTTTAAAATATCCAGTGTAAAGTTTTTGGCCTCTTGATTGTCCTCCCAAGCACCGCCGTAAAAGGCAGAAGCCACTTCATACAAGCCAATATAGCCAAGTGAAACCGTGGCACGTTTGTTTTTAAACAGTTCATCTACGGCATCCTGTGTAGCTAAACGTTTTCCAAATGCACCATACATGTATAAAATCGGTGCATTCGCTGGTTTAGCTTCTTTAACACGTTCAACCCGATAAACCAAAGCATCTTTAACGATCGCCAAACGTTCATTTAAAATTTGCCAGAACTTTTCTTGGCTTCCTTGCGCTTCTAAAGCGATTCTTGGTAAGTTCAAGGTCACAACGCCTAAATTCATTCGGCCAACATTTACTTCTTCACCTTGTTCGTCTTTCCAGCCTTGTAAAAAGGAACGACAGCCCATTGGTACCTTAAAACTACCTGTTAGTTCAACGATTTTATCATAGTTTAAAACATCAGGATACATGCGTTTCGTTGCGCATTCCAGTGCCAGTTGTTTAATATCGTAGTTTGGATCAGTAGGTTGCGCATTGACGCCGCGTTTAATTGTGAAAATTAGTTTTGGGAAAATAGCTGTTCGTTTTTCAATCCCTAAACCATTAATTCGGATTTGTAAAATCGCCCGTTGAATTTCTCGCTCAAACCAGTTGGTACCTAAACCAAATCCCAGAGAAGTAAAAGGGGTTTGTCCATTGGAAGTAAATAAAGTATTAATTTCATACTCAAGACTTTGCATGGCATCAAAAATATCTTTTTTCGTTTTCTTCTGAGCGAATGCTTTTTGGCGTTCTTCTCCTTCAATCCATTCTTGCGCATCTGCTAAATGTTTTTCATAATTACGTTCCGCAAAAGGCGCTAATAATTCATCAATCCGATCGGCAGAGCAACCACCATATTGACTGGAAGCTACATTGGCAATAATTTGAGAAATTTGTGCAGTGGCCGTTTGAATTGATTTTGGTGATTCGACATCAGCGTTCCCAATTTTAAAGCCATTGTTTAGCATGCCTTTAAAATCAATTAAACAGCAGTTTGTCATGGGAGTATATGGATGATAATCTAAATCGTGGTAATGAATGTCGCCTTTTTGATGGGCATTAGCCACGTGTGAAGGCAACATCTTTAAACCAATTGATTTTCCAACAATCCCAGCGGTTAGATCACGTTGCGTATTAAAAACGTCACTGTCTTTGTTGGCATTTTCGTTCACGACAGTCTGATCTTTATTAATTAATTTGCCGATAGATACATTAATATCAGTCGCTTTACTACGCTCAAAATCACGTTGGGTTCTGTAATGAATGTATTCTTCGGCTAAGGCATATTCGTTGTTGGATAGCAGAGTATGTTCCACAATATTTTGAATTTCATAAATTTTTACGTTATTGGTAAAACGTTCGGCAATTTCTCGATTGACATCGGCAACAATCGATTGGACTTTTTGATGTGTCAAAGGAGTGACTTGGTCATGTATTTTTTGTTCAGCTTTGATCAAAGCATCGTATATTTTTTGATCATCGAAAGTCACTAAACGACCATCCCGTTTGACGACTTTAATTGTTGAGAGATTAACATCCTCGGCTTTTTCATCAGTAATCTTCATCATTTTATCCAGCTCCTTATATCTCGTTAGTAACTATCCTAATACAAAGGTCGGCTAAATTCAATCGATATATTGCGTATTTTTAGTAAAATATCACTAGACAAACACTATATATTGTGCTTGTGCTGTTTTGAAAAAATATGAAAACAAATGAAGAAAAGGATTGAGCAAATTTTTTTGCGTGAAAAAAATTCTTTGTCAAAATTAAAAAACAGCAAAGAGTTTTTTGCCAAATTGCTAAAAGTAACACTAAAAAATAACAATTATTAAATAATAATTGTTTGCGGATTTATTCACGAAATGACAATTATTCTTTGACTACCGAACGATATTGTAAGATAAAACGATGTTCATTCAGATTTTTTCTTGGTAAAATAAGAGTAATAACAAAACGTTGGAGCGAGAAAAATGAAAAAAATTGTAGAAGTAAACCATGTCAGCAAGACATATGGTCGTTTAAATAATAAAACAGAAGTATTAGATAATATTTCGTTTACCGTTGATGAAGGCGAATTTGTGGGGATTATGGGTCCCAGCGGTGCTGGGAAATCGACACTATTGAATGTCTTATCCTCGATTATTTTGCCAACCGCAGGAATCGTGCGCATCGCCGGACAAGATATTTTAAAAATGCGAGATAATCAATTAAGTGATTTTCGAAGAAACGAAATGGGGTTTATTTTTCAATCGTTTAACCTAATTGATACGTTAAATGTGAAGGACAATATTTTGTTGCCTTTAGCTGTAGAAAAAGTTTCATTAGAAGAAATGGATAAACGTTTGTTACATGTGACTTCGATTTTGGGGATTCAGGAGCTTTTATCTGCTTATCCACCAGAGATATCTGTGGGACAAAAACAACGGGTAGCAGCTGCTCGTGCTTTGATTACGAACCCTAAAATTATTTTTGCAGATGAACCAACTGGCTCACTGGATTCAAAATCAGCAACAGAATTGTTGAAATATTTAGCTGAAATTAATCTACATGATGATGCCACAATTTTGATGGTGACACATGACCCGTACACGGCCAGTTTTTGCAATCGCATCTTGTTCATTAAAGACGGTGCGATTTTCTCAGAAGTTGTTCGTCAAGGATCACGTAAGGAATTTTTTAATCGTGTGATAGATATGCAAGCAACGATTGGTGGAGGCGGGCGCGCAAATGATTTTTAAACTATCATTAAAAAATTTAAAAGCTCATGTACCTAACTATCTGGTTTATTACATTAGTATGACTTTTGCAGCGGTCGTTTATTATTGTTTCCGTGCGATCGCTTACAACCAACCTCTTGTCGCAGGTGCAGGCCGTGATATCGAAATTAAGCGATCTTTAGGACTCGGTAGTACCTTAGTCACCATTATTATTTTGGGCTTTATGTTGGCAGCAAATCGCTTTTTTATAGGCAAACGTAGCCAAGAAATTGGCTTGTATCGATTAATTGGCTTGAGAAAGAGCCAAGTTTCACTAATTTTTTTAGTGGAAAATTTAGTTTTAGGCTTTGTTTCACTAATTAATGGGATTATTTTAGGAGTGATTTTCACCAAGTTGTTTTCAATGATTTTAGCCAAAGTTATGTTTTTAGAAGTCCCCAGTTTCTTCTATATTTCTTGGCGTTCCGTTATTGAAACCGGTATAGCTTTTGCATTTATGATTTTGATTGTCTGCTTAAGAAGTATTTGGATGATTTATCGTTATCCATTGTCGCAGCTTATGCACCAAGAAAAAATTGGTCAAATTAATTATAGTCGTTTAACGAAACGGCGGCAGTTTCTAGGTATTTTAGGACCTATTTGTTTACTGGCTGGTTATTTTATTGCGTTTGATTTTCGGAATTTAGCGACAGGTATTGTGTATAAACAATTAAATGATTCATTGGATATCTCGATTCCGATGATTATTACATTGACGCCTTTTATCATTTTGGGTCTCTGTGTGGTGGGAACTTATTTATTTTTCCGTTATACCATGTATTTTATCATTCGCTTATTTAATCATAGAAAAAAATGGTATTACCAAGATTTACGCATGATTACTTTAGGCAATGCCAAACGCTACTTATTTAAAAGTAGCAAAACACTCACTGGTTTGACCTTGTTAATTGCGACAGCCTTGAGTGGGATTGGCGTGATGGTTTTTGTGTATACGATTAGTATGCACACGGTCAACAGTGATGGCCCCGTGGACTTTTTAGTTTCACAGGAAAGCTATCCTAAATTGAAGAAAGTTCTCGATGAAGCGAAGGACACCAAAATAAAAAATGAAGTGACACTTTCTTATAAAATTACTGGAATTGAACGCAGTTTGCGAATTGGTCAAGCGCAAGAGGAACAAGAAACGATTGAAGCAGTTAATGTTTTATCTTTCTCCAACTACCGCAACTATCAAAAAATTAATCCTTATTTAAACGATTTACATTTAAAAAATGACCAAAGTGTTATCTATATGGATAGCTTTACCAATATTTTAAGTGGTATGTCTCGTTATGAATCGAAACTGCAATTTGTTGAAGGGGAGAAGGCACAACTACAACAAGTGCTGCCTAACTATCTAGGCAATTTTTTATTGCAATATTCTTTACCAACGATTGTCGTTTCCGATGCCCTTTATCAGAAAGTGACAAAAAATTCCATTCAGTATCAGATTAACGCCGTAAATGTTGACACGAAAAGCCGTGAAAAACTTTATGAAGCCGTAAATAAACAGATTGCCACAGAATGGCAAGCGCCAATTTTGTATAAGTATGAAAAAAATAACCAGCAGTTGAGTGGTTTTGCCAAACAAATGCCTAACGAAGAGGCAAAGAATACGCAAGATGATGTCACCGAAACTTGGCGACTAAATATGAATGATCGCTACGCCTCTTTACGCTATGAACGAAAAATTAACGGCTTGACTTTATATGTCTCCATGTTTGTGGCGATTTTAGCGTTGTTTATTACGGGCAGTATTTTGATGTTACGACAACTGTTTTCAGCTGTAAGTGAGCGTCAAGATTACGTGACTTTAAAACGGATGGGTGTTTCTAGTAAAGAGATAACTAAGCAAATTTATCGACAGAATAGTTTGATTTTCTTTCCGCCGATGGTCATTGGGATTTTGCATACTACCTTTGCCATTTATTTGCTAAGCCAATTTATTAAGAGTCCAGGATATTTGTTAGTATATCTTTCTTGTGGAATCTTAATAATTGTTTATCTAATTTTTTATATTTTAACGTCTGCCATTTATGCGCGGATGATTCGACACATCCATTTTTAAAAAACTGTAAAAGCCGTTGTGAAGCGGTTTTTACAGTTTCTTTATGCGAAAAAATTATGAGAGTTCCGTTTATGAAAATCATGAAAATTTAAGAAGTGACGAAATTGTTAGTTTTTTTATTAAATTGTAAGAAATTTCAATGGACTTTGCTGAAATATAGCATAAAATAATGGATAGCGATTAACCTTAGGAGGTGAATGATAATGAAAACAACTTTTCAGAAAATTCTCAATAACGAAAGTCTTAAATTCATCGGTAAAACGTTATTTTATTCTTTCATTGTCATTGCATTAATTTATCTTTATCATTACAAGAATATCAATGGAGGAACCTTCATTTATAACGAGTTTTAAGGAGGCGGCTATACATGGAAAAAGTAATTAATATGATTCAAACGATTGATGAATGGGCACGTAAAGAACCCCAACGTCCTGTTTATTTAACCGAAGAAAAAGTCTCTACGTATGGAGAGTTAAAAGAAAAGTCAGACAATCTAGCCGCTTATTTAGCTGAGCTGAAAACGGACAAGTCAGCGATTGTCGTATACGGAGAATTAGATTTTGAAATGATTGTGAGTTTTTTAGGCGCATCGAAAGCTGGTTTTAGCTATATCCCCATTGATGCACATACACCAAAAGAACGCATTGAACTAATTCTAAACGTAGCCAAACCAACCGCAGTGATTGCTGTGCATGAATGGCCTGAATTAGCCACCGAAGTGCCAGTAATTACGGCGGAAGAATTAACAGAAATGATGATGCATGCACCCCGATATGCGCCTGCGTTGACGCCTGTCACAGGAGCAAGTAATTACTATATCATTTTCACTTCAGGGACAACTGGCGTACCAAAGGGTGTGCAAATCAGCCATGATAATTTAGTTAGCTTTACGAATTGGTTGTTGCAAGATTTTGGTTTAGAAGAAGGGGCCCGCTTTTTAGCACAGGCACCTTATTCGTTTGATTTATCGGTGATGTCTATTTATCCCGCATTGGCGTTAGGTGGCTCATTAACTCCGTTACCCAATGAAATCATTAACGATTTTAAACAATTATTTACGCGTTTGCCACAATTAACAATCGACGTCTGGGTTTCAACACCGTCCTTTATTGAATTGTGTCTAATGGAACCAAGCTTTGATGGTGAACATTTACCAGCACTGCGCACGTTTTTATTCTGTGGAGAAGAATTACCAAAACCAACGGCTGAAAAATTAGCCGCTCGTTTCCCAACTGCGCATATTTATAATACGTATGGGCCGACAGAAGCGACTGTAGCGATTAGTGCCATTGAAATCACTCAAGAAGTTTTAAAAAGTGTCCAACGTTTACCAATCGGGTATGTGAAAGAGGATACGCAAATTTATATTATGGAAGGCATGTCAAAATTACCTGCAGGTGAAATTGGTGAAATCGTCATTGCTGGACCAAGTGTTTCCAAAGGCTATCTAAATAATCCTGCGAAAACAGCTGAAGCTTTTTTCCAATTAGATGGCGTACCAGCTTATCGCACAGGCGATGCTGGAAAGTTAGTCGATAACCTATTGCAGTATGAGGGACGCTTAGATTTTCAAATTAAATTGCATGGCTACCGCATTGAGTTAGAAGAAGTGGATCATCACTTAACGAATGTTTCCTACGTGAAACAAGCAGTCGTTGTGCCGAAATATCAAGGAAATAAAGTCCAACAATTAATTGCCTATGTCGTTCCGCAAGCACATGAATTTTCAAGTGATTTTCAATTAACTAAGGCAATTAAACAAGAATTAGCCACGTTGACAATGGACTATATGATTCCACAAAAATTTGTATATGTTGAACAATTACCTTTGACAAGTAATGGCAAAATTGATCGGAAAGGGTTGATGAATGAGGTGAATGCCACATGATGAATTTTCCTCATATGATTCCCTATAATGCACCGTATTACTTTGTTCTGCTAATTGCGGCCTTGTTGCCGATGATTTTAACTTTAGCCATTAAAGGGACACGTTGGCCTTGGTACCAAACACTCGTGACACTGGTCTTTCTATATATCAGTTTTGGTGGCGAATTTTGGCAACAAGGAGTCGCTCTGATTGTATATGTTATTTATCAAACGTTACTAACGTGGGGCTATGCGGCTTATCGAAAAAATAAAAATGCAGGTTGGGTCTTTTATCTGGCTGTCTTTTTAGCTATATTACCGCTTGTTTGGGTGAAAGTTTCTCCCTTCATGACAGGCAAAACAACCTTACTTGGCTTTTTAGGGATTTCTTATTTAACCTTTAAAGCGGTCCAAGTGGTCATGGATTTACGGGATGGCGTAATGAAAGAATATCATCCGTTTCGTTACATTCAGTTTCTCTTGTTTTTCCCGACTATTTCTTCAGGACCCATCGATCGTTATCGGCGCTTTGAAAAAGATTTGAAAAACCCGCCGAGTGCGGAGAAATATTTAGACTTTTTAGAAAAAGGAATTTTTTATTTATTTCTAGGATTTTTATATAAGTTTATTATCAGTCATTATCTTGGTGGTGTCTTTTTACCACATGTGGAAAAAATGGCCTTGGCACAAGGTGGTTTATCTTGGTGGACAGTCGGCTATATGTATAATTACAGTTTGTATCTATTCTTTGATTTCGCAGGCTATAGTTTACTGGCCGTTGGCACAAGTTATTTAATGGGCTATGATACACCAATGAACTTTAACAAACCGTTCCTAAGTTGGAATATTAAAGAATTCTGGAATCGTTGGCACATGACCTTATCTTTTTGGTTCCGTGATTACATTTACATGCGCTTAATGTTTTTCTTAATGAAAAAGAAAGTCTTTAAAAGTCGGATTGTGACTTCTAATATTGGTTACTTTGCGTTGTTCTTAATCATGGGCATTTGGCATGGATTAACGTGGTTCTACATCGCTTATGGGCTCTACCATGCAACACTAATTTGTGTAACAGATGCTTGGCTACGTTTTAAGAAAAAACATAAAGACAAGATACCATCAAACAAATTTACACATGCATTTGCAGTCTTTTTAACTTTCCAAGCGGTTTGTGTCAGCTTCCTGATTTTCTCAGGATTTTTAGACAAACTATGGTTTAAATAAACAAAAATAAAAATATAAAGGGGCAATTTACAATGAACATTCAAGAAACAGTATTAAACATTTTAGAAGATATTACAGGAACAGACGAAGTTGTGAACAATCAAGACATTCAATTATTTGAAGAAGGATTATTGGACTCTTTAGCAACGGTTCAATTATTAGTAGAAATTGAAGGACAATTAGGAATCCAAGTTCCTGTATCAGACTTTGACCGTGAAGTATGGGGAACACCAAAACAAATCATTCAACAAGTGGAAGCTTTACAATAATGTCTAGAAAAAAACGACTAATCAGAATCTTAGGTCCAGTGCTTTGTTCAGCGGTCTTGGTTGCAGTGTTCTTTTTTGCACCGTTCAGAATCAATTTAACTTCCGAAAAAACGTTGAAGGAAGCATCAACGTCAATGGCACCGAACGTTTTAAAAGGCAATGTGATTAAAAACAAAGCAGTGGCTTCTGGTAAATATGTTCCTTTTTTTGGCTCTTCTGAATTAAGTCGATTTAGTGCTTTCCACCCTAGTGTGCTCTCTGAAAAGTATCAACGGAACTACCGACCGTTTTTACTAGGAGAAGCGGGCACACAGTCATTAACCCAAGCAATGGTCATTCATTCGATGGGCGATGCGATTGCCAATAAGAAAGCGGTCTTTATTTTATCTCCGCAATGGTTTGTCAAAAAGGGTGTACCTAATGATAGTTTTGGTGCACACTATTCACAATTACAAACCTATCAATGGTTAGCTAATTTAACCGAATTAACCAGCGGTGACCAATATCTAGCACAACGTTTGACCAAATTTCCAGTTGTTCAAAAAGACAAAGTCTTAATGGAAACCTTGGCAAATCTGCAGGCAGGGCAACTTCCCCAACGCTCTCAACGAGATTATTTTATAATGAATCTCCGTTTCTTGAATCGTGAAGATGAATTGTTTAGCCAAATTGGCATGGTTAGCAGAGAACCAATTGTTGAAAAAGATATGAAACAATTACCTGCTACGTATAATTTTAATGAATTAGATCAGCTAGCTGGAAAAATTGCGGCAAAAGCCATTAATAATAAATTTGAAATTAGTAACGGTTTTTATCGCCAACGGATTAAACCAGTTTTACCGAAATTAGCTCATTCACAAAAGAAATGGGATTACCGTTTTTCTCCAGAATATGGTGATTTCCAAGCTGCGTTAGAACAGTTAGCAGAAAAAAATGTCGATGTTTTATTTGTAATCCCACCTGTTAACAAACGTTGGTCGGACTATACGGGCTTGTCACAAGATATGTTGCAACAAGTAGCACGCAAGCTGAAATATCAACTTCAAGAGCAAGGGTTTACTAACATTGCTGACTTCTCAACATGTAGTAATGAACGCTACTTTATGGCGGACACGATTCATTTAGGTTGGCGTGGTTGGCTCGCTGTTGATCGTCAAGTAGATGAATTTATGAAACAACCTGCGTCTAAAAAGTTAGCGTATCAAATTGATGATCGTTTTTATCAGACAGATTGGCAACAACAAAATCCATTGGTCTTACCTCAATTTTAAGAAGGCAAGATGGATCAAGTACCAATTATCTGAAGCGGACTAGAAACGCTTCGTAACAATGAAAATAGCCTGTACCTGCCGTTGAATAACGAGCGTGCAGGCTGTTTTTTCGTTTATTTTTAGTGGAGAACGTTGCTCAATTTATTTTTTGTAAGTATTTTTTTAGTTCGTGGTATAATGGATAAAATTGGTTTTTGAGGGGAGTTATTTTTATGGATGCAAAAGAAGAAAAAATGTTAATTGATTTAACAAGTGCTAAAGGGATTGCTGGGAATGAAGACGAAGTACGTTCGTTATTTAAAAAGTATGCAGCACCGTATGCGGATAAATTTTTATATGATGGCCTTGGCAGTATTATTGCAAAAAATGTTGGTGATAAAGAAGGACCAAAAGTCTACATTTCTGGGCATATGGATGAAGTCGGTTTCATGGTTACCCAAATCACAGAAAAAGGCTTTTTAAAATTTCAAACCGTTGGCGGTTGGTGGGGGCAAGTGATGTTGGCCCAACAAGTTCAGATTAAAACCACGACTGGTAAGGTTTACCATGGTGTCATTGGGTCTAAACCACCGCATGTGTTAACAGCGGAAGTTCGTAACAAACCCTATGAGATTGCAGATATGTTTATTGATATTGGTGCAAGTAGCGATCAACAAGTTGCAGAATGGGGGATTCATCCAGGGGATATGGTGACACCATATATTGACTATCGTCGCATGAATGATACAAAATTTTTATTGGCAAAAGCGTGGGATAACCGAATTGGTACGGCCGTTTCATTAAAAGTTTTAGAAAATTTAGCGACAGAAGGGCACCCCAATATTTTATTTGCAGGCAGTGATGTGCAAGAAGAAGTCGGGCTACGCGGTGCGCAAACAAGTACGCATCTTGTGAATCCAGACATAGCGTTTGCTTTAGACACAGGAACAGCTGGTGACACACCAGGAATGACACCTAAAGAAGCCGACTCTGTTTTAGGTGAAGGGCCACAAATTTTGATTTATGATGCATCAATGATTCCGCATAAAAAATTACGTGATTTTGTTATTCAAGTGGCGGAAGAAAATAACATTCCCTTCCAATATACAGTGATTACAGGGGGAGGTACGGATGCTGGCCGCATGCATTTAACGCGCAACGGGATTCCATCATTAGCCATCACGGTGCCTGTTAGATATCTGCATTCACATACCTCAGTTATTCATGAAGATGATTATTTCAACACAGTCAAATTAGTCACAGAAGTGGTGAAACGTCTAGATAAAGAAACAGTCGCTAAATTGACTAGTTATTAGTTTCAGAAAGGATGGAATGAATGAAAAGTTTAGTAACAAATTCGCAACATCGTGCCAATGCTCGCAGAGCCCTTGATGGGCAATGGGGGATCATGGCTTGGTTAACTTTCTTAGGAGTGGTTTTACAGAGCTTCTTAACATCGATTGTGCAAAATTTATTTTCTGGTGAAAATCAAGTTTTTCAAAGTAGTTTTGCCGCAGTATTACTGCAAATTTTTGTTTTATTCGCGTTAAGTTATGCGCTATATTACGCAGCCTTGAAGGTGTTGCGTGGTGAAAAGGTGCGGGTCAATATTTTAATGAGTGTTTTTCAAGGAAAATATTATGGTCCGCTATTTGTGGTCAACCTACTTCAAAAAGTACTTGAACGTGTAATTGGTTTGTTATTTTTGTTACCAATTTTATTTGGGGCAGGGACAACCTTGTATTTCAAATTGATGTTTAATACAGTTACACCAGAGGAAATCCAAGCCTTTTTCTTAAATGATTTTTCCTTTTTCCTAGCGTTTGGTGTTGCCACTATCTTGATCTTTTTAATTGGTTTATTTGTGAGTGGCGTTTTTCAATTTGCTGTGTGGCTACGTTTTGATAATCCAGAACTGCCAATTATGATGGCGTTGAAACAGGCGTTATATTTAATGAAAAATCGTTTTTGGCAATATTTATGTTTACAATTTTCTTTTATTGGTTGGTATATTGTGGGCTTTTTAGCTATTGGTATCGGTCTATTATGGGTGATTCCTTATAACTATGTAGCGTTAGCTAGTTTTTATCAAACTGCCTTAGAAGAAAAAGGTTTAGCCGAAGAATAAAAAAGAAGCTTGAATCCTTCGTTATCTCGACAAAGGGTTCAGGTTTTTTCTTTGGTCTTTTTGTGAAAATTTAAGCGTTTTAACCTCGTTTTTCCGTTATTTTATGGTAACATGGAAGTATCGTATTGAAGGAGGTTGTCCACACATGAAATTGACTGTCTTAGGCTGTTTAGGTGCTTATCCATACAAAGGAGAAGGAACGAGTTCCTATTTGTTAGAATCTGAAGGCTTTCATTTGCTTATTGATGCAGGCAGTACGACATTAGTGCGTTTAGAAAACTATCTAGATCCATTGAAATTAGATGCTGTCATTCTGTCGCATTACCATCATGACCATATCGCAGATTTAGGTGTTTTACAATATTATCGTCAGCTTTATCCAACGCTGGAACTGACGCCTATTTTGCCAATATATGGCCATACACAAGATCAAATGCATTTCAAAGAACTAACGCTTCCTAACGTTTCCGAAGGGAAAGAGTATTTTGAAGCAGAAGAGTTGGCAGTAGGACCATTTTTAATTACTTTCATGGAAACGATTCATCCTGTCACTTGTTACGCGATGCGGATTGTTGAAAAAGCGACTGGCAAAGTCTTTGTCTTTACAGGAGACTCTGGTTACTTAGCAAGTTTTGAAGACTTTGCAAAAGACGCTGATTTATTCTTAGCGGATACGTACTTATTTGAAGGTAATGAACGACATCATGCACACTTTACGTCAAGAGAAGCGGGTGAAATTGCCAAAGCAGCACAAGTCAAACAATTGATGTTGACCCATTTACCACAACATGGGTCATTGGAACAACTACGGGAAGAAGCGCAAAACTATGCTGGAACGGAAATTCCAGTGACATTAGCCCAACCAGATTTAACAGTTGAGATTTAAAAAAGTAACTATACCAAGGGAGAGAACCGATTGTGATTTTTGTACCGAATGAAAATAATGACCCACGAGTGAACTTAGCAATTGAAACATATTTGTTAACAGAAATGCCTTTAGATGAGCCCATTCTTTTATTTTACATTAACGAGCCGTCAATCATTATTGGCCGTAACCAAAATACAATTGAAGAAATTAACAAAGAATATGTAGATGAGCACGGCATTCATGTTGTTCGTCGCTTAAGTGGCGGCGGCGCCGTTTATCATGATCATGGTAATTTGAATTTTAGTTTTATTATGCCAGATGACGGCAACTCTTTCCGTGATTTCGCAAAAGTTACCCAACCAATTATCCAAGCATTGCAGGACTTAGGCGTTGAAGGTGCCGAATTAAAAGGGCGCAATGACCTAGTGATTAATGATATGAAGTTTTCAGGAAATGCGATGTACGCTACCAACGGCCGCATGTTTGCGCATGGAACCTTAATGTTTGATAGTGATATTGATGAAGTTGTAAATACATTGAAAGTACGGAAAGATAAAATCGAATCTAAAGGTATCAAGTCTGTTCGTTCACGGGTAACAAACATTAAACCATTTTTATCTGAAGATAAACAAGAGATGACAACGGAAGAATTCCGCCAAGAAATTCTTTTGAAAATTTTCGGCGTAGATTCGATCGACCAAGTTAAAACGTATGAATTAACTGATCAAGACTGGGCGGCTATTAACAAAATTTCAGAGCAATACTATCGCAATTGGGATTGGAATTATGGTAAATCACCTGCATTTAACTTAGAACGTCGCCATCGTTTTCCAATTGGTTCAATTGAAATGAAAATGAATGTGGCGGATGGTGCCATTCAAGAAATTAAAATCTTTGGGGACTTCTTTGGGCTTGGTGAAATTAAAGATGTTGAAGATATTTTAACCGGCGTGAAATATGATAAAGCTTCTTTAGAAGAAGCCATTGATCAAATTGACGTTAAAAAATACTTTGGAAATATCGAAAAAGAAGATTTGCTTGGGTTAATTTATTAAAAAAAAGACAGCCGTTTCAAACGGTTGTCTTTTTTCTAGCTAAAAATAATTTTTAGCTTTTAGAAAGGTAGTGCTATGTGCAAAATCGTCGAAACGATTTTTATCAGGGAACTATCAAATAGCTCGCCTGCATATGTACTTGAACCAAGTCAAGTCCGGGAATTTGGTTATGTGCTTCACTATAAATCACTATCTGTAAAGAGTATACAAGATTTCCTTTCTTTTGTGATATCAAATTTTTACAGACAAAGTAGTAAAATTTGACGTTTCTTATTTTAGCAAGGTTATAGGCTTGTTTTGGGGCTTGAATTAGCAAGAATTAATAGTGATTTAAGGGAAAATATTAACATATGTAGAAATATTTTTATAAGAAATAACGAGAAAAAATCAATAGGTATGTTCTTGAGGGCTACTTTTTGACGTTTTCTGAATAAAACTTAATAAAAAATAGCAGAAACAAAGAAAAAATGTGCTTACAAGAAGTAATCCGCACTTAGCTAGGAAGTTAAGAATGTGCATGTTATTTTCAAACAAATAATAAGAATCCTATTTCAATCCTTTACAGAGGAACAAGGACTTCGTATAATAAAGGGACGAAAAGGAGCGAAAGTGATGAGAAACGAAATGATGCATCGACCAGTCGTTAAACCAGAACTGGTTGAGTATATGCGTACAAAACAAAAGAAACTTCCCGGAGAATTAGGGGCAGTGGAGGCGGAAGCCAATGAAGCAGGGGTGCCGATTATTCCGCACGAAACAGTAGTTTTTCTACAATTTTTGCTAGGACAACTAAAGCCCAAAAATATTTTAGAAATCGGGGCAGCAATTGGTTTTTCTTCAAGCTTGATGGCCCAATTTGTCGGTGAAGATGGTCACGTGACCACGATTGATCGTTTTGACGTAATGATAAAAAAAGCGAAGAAAACTTACCAACGCCTAGACTTAGAAGAAAAGGTCACTCTTTTAGAAGGACAAGCAGCTGAGATTCTACCAACGTTGGAAGGACCTTATGACTTTATTTTTATGGATAGTGCCAAATCAAAATACATTGAATTTTTACCTGAATGTTTACGGTTGCTACCAGTTGGCGGCGTTTTGATGGTGGATGATGTATTTCAAGCTGGGACAATTTTAGACCCTGCTGAGGAAGTACCGAAAAAAAATCGAGCGATTCATCGTAAATTAAACCAATTTTTAGATGTAGTCATGGCGCACCCTGATTTAACTTCTACTTTAGTTCCTCTTGGTGATGGAGTTATTTTAATTACCAAAGAGAAAGAAACGATTATTTTAGATAGTTAAAGAATGTATTCACAAAAAGAAAGCGAATCATTAAAAAGCAAGTTCTTTTAATGATTCGCTTTCTTTTTTATGTTATTTAAAAAGTTATCTCGCTATTTCTAATTGAGAATGATAATCATATAATTCTCAATAGTACAGTATTATACGCTAATAGAACCTAGTTTGTTTATAATTATTCTATTGACGGAATAATTATAAACTGTTATCCTTAAAGAGTAAAAAAACAGAGGAGGAACGACAATGAATTTAATTAATCAAAAACTTTTTGACTTTGAATGTGATGCCTATCACGATGGTGAATTTACACGAGTATCAACAGAAGATATTTTAGGAAAATGGAGTATTTTCTTCTTTTATCCAGCTGATTTTTCTTTCGTGTGTCCTACGGAATTAGGGGATATGCAAGAGCATTATGCGCATTTACAGGAATTAAATTGTGAGGTTTACTCTGTTTCAGAAGATAGTCATTATGTGCATAAAGCATGGGCTGACGCTACAGAAACGATTGGAAAAATTAAATATCCAATGTTAGCCGATCCCAACGGTCAACTTGCTCGTTTCTTTGGCGTTTTAGATGAAGATTCTGGAATGGCTTACCGTGCTTCATTTATTGTGAGTCCAGAAGGGGACATCAAATCTTATGAAATCAACGACATGGGTATTGGTCGTAATGCTGAAGAACTTGTTCGTAAATTAGAAGCTTCTCAATTTGTAGCAGAACATGGTGATAAAGTTTGTCCAGCCAATTGGCAACCAGGAGAAGAAACAATTGCGCCAAGCTTAGATTTAGTTGGTAAAATTTAAATTCGCTTTGTAAATAGAGGTCAAAGAGTTGGATAAAACAGAGAAAATGTTTTGTTCAGCTCTTTTTCTGAAACACAGAAGAAAGAGGAGAAGCAAGTGACAGAAGAAATCTACGATTTGATTATTATTGGTGGCGGCTCAGCTGCTTTATCTGCAGGTATCTATGCAGGTCGCGCAATGATGGATACCTTAATTATTGAAAAAGACAAAATTGGCGGACAAGTAACGACGACTTCTGAAATTGTGAACTATCCAGCGATTCGTCACACAACAGGTCCAGAACTAATGGAAGAAATGCGCATTCAAGCACAAGACTTCGGTGTAGCTTTTACAAACGACGAGATTATTGATGTTGATTTTAGTCAAACGATAAAAACTGTTCAATCGGCGAGTCAAACCTACCAAGCATATGCAGTATTGATTGCGACAGGAGCTTCTGCTCGTAAAATTGGTTTCCCTGGTGAAAGTGAATTTACAGGACGCGGCGTGGCCTATTGTTCTACTTGTGATGGGGAGTTTTTCCAAGGCCTAGATATTTTTGTGATTGGTGGCGGTTATGCAGCAGCGGAAGAGGCCGTTTATTTGACACGTTACGGTAAATCAGTAACGATGATTATCCGAGAACCTGATTTTACATGTGCAAAATTAACTGCGGAGGCGGCTAAAAATCACCCGAAAATTAAGATTGTTTATAACACAGAAGTGAAAGAAATTATGGGCGATGATTTTGTCCGGAAAGCTGTGTTTGTCAATAACCAGACGGGAGAAGAAACGGTTTATGAAGCACCAAAAGACAGTACATTTGGTCTGTTTGTTTTTGCTGGAAATAAACCAAGTACAGAAATTTTTGAAGGGAAAATTGCCTTAGACCGTGGGTATGTGCCAACAACTGAGAATATGGAAACCAATATTCCCGGAGTTTATGCAGCAGGAGATTTACGAATAAAAGAATTACGTCAAATTGTGACGGCGGTTGCAGACGGTGCAATTGCCGCCACTCATGCGCAACGTTACGTGACAGAACAAAAAACACAGGCGGGCCAACCGATTGTAACGAAGCGAATGACTGAACGATTAGCTAATCAATCTGCCCCTGAAACAAACAGTCAGCAACCAAAAGAAAAACAGCCAGCAAAAGTTACTGGTAAGCATCAGTGGTTCCCAGAAAGTATGCGCCAACAATTAAACGGTATTTTCGCTAAACTAACCAAAAAAGTGACATTACTTCAGTTTTTGGATGCAAGTGATGAAAAATCATTGGAACTTCAGTCATTCTTAACAGAATTTGCAAGTCTGGATCAGAAGATTACTTTAGAAACGATTTTGAAAGATACTGAGCCAGCCAAAGAATTGCTGTATGGGATTGAAAAAATGCCTAGCGTTGTGCTCTTAGATGCGGCAGGAAACTATACAGGAATTAAATTTAGTGGTATTCCTAGTGGCCATGAAGTAAACTCGTTGGTTTTGGCGGTTTATAATGTCGGCAGCGAGGGGCAGCCGTTAGAAGCAAGTCTGCAAAAGAACATACTTGCATTGCCAAAAAGAAAAATAGAAATCTTTGTTTCACTAACATGTCATTTCTGTCCCGATGTCGTGGCGGCTTGCCAACGTATTGCATCAATTAATCCTCATGTGGAAGCAGAAATGGTGGACATTAGTCTATTTCCAGAGTTGAAAAAAGAAAAGAAAATTATGAGCGTTCCAGCAATGCTGATTGATGGCGAACAAATGATTTTTGGTTCAAAAACAATGACCGAAATTATTGAAGCCTTGGCTTAAAAGAGGCGGGAAAAGTAATTAGCCTAAAGAACCTAAGTCATTCAAAAAAGTGAGAAGTACGTCGAGATGACGTATTTCTCACTTTTTTCGCATAGTTAGTCAAGTCTCTCTTTTGATTAGGCGATTGAGTTTCCTAAAAAGAATTAAAAAGACACAACAGCAAATGAACAATAGGCTTCCTGTTAGTGGTAAAAAGATACCTTGCATGTAGCTATCGATATGCATTAAACCAGGTACCTCGCTGAAAAAATCATGGATAAACTGTTGAATGAGCTTATTGGCTAGAAAAGCAGCTAAAGGCAAAATAAAAATCAAATAATAGATGGGTTGTAAGGCATAGTTAATTAAAATTTGTAATTTTGTCGTACCTAAAAGAGCTAAGATCAGTAAGTCGTTTTTTTGCTCTAAAAAAGTTAGGAAGAAAGTTCGGCAAATATAACTAATCAGGAAGAAAAAGAGTGTTCCAGCGCTGATTCCAGCCAAACCTCTGAAAATTTTCAAGGGAGGAATCACTGCATAATTATCAAGAAGAATCATTTGTGAAAGCCATCGAGAAAACAACAAAGTCAATAATAGAGCAGAAAAAGTCAGAAAACTAATAATAAAGATAAGAATCAACGTACTAAATTGGTTTTTTGAGCGCCACGCATTTTTGAGAGAGTCTGTGAATAAGTAAAGAATCGAATACATCATCGCGTCCTTTCTGAAAAATTTTTGTTTTAGGGGAAAAGTTATGTAAAAGAAAAGACGTTATCTCCTGCCAACTAGCCACTGAAAGAGATAACGCCTTCGCTGGAAACAAGAACTGGATTATTTCACCAATACTAATTTTTTTAAAGGTTCAACCCCAAATCGTTGTTCTTGCTGTAAAAGAATTTCGGCACAAGCTCGGCTATCTTCTAAAGCATCATGATGATTATTTAAAGTGATATTGAGGTTTTCACAAACGGTATTTAATTTATGATTAGGAAATTCAGGAAACAGTTTGCGACTCGTTTTGACTGTACATAAAGAAAGGTAATTAGGTTGTTCTAAGCCATAGTAATCTAAACAGCCAGCCAAAACACTACAATCAAAACTTGCATTGTGAGCGACCACTAACCGATTTGGTTGAAAACAATGCTGAATTTGTTGCCAGACTTCAGGGAATTTGGGCGCATTGACAACATCTGATTCATGAATGCCGTGAATTTGCGTATTTCGCCAGAAAAAAGGTGTTTCTGGTTTGATTAACGTGTAAAATTCATCCACAATCCGACTATTTTCTACTTTAACAATTGCAATGGAACAGGCACTATGTTTATCATAACTAGCTGTTTCAAAGTCAAAAGCGTAAAAGTTCATTAAAAAAAACTCCTTTCAACGCGTTGAGTAACACTTAAAAATCAAGTACAACTTCCACTGGACAATGATCACTACCAAGAATATCTGTATGGATTTTAGCACTGACTAAACGTTCATTCAAGGATTCTGACACAACGAAATAGTCAATCCGCCAACCTGCGTTATTTTTTCGTGCATTAAAGCGATAACTCCACCATGAGTAGATGCCCTCAGCTTCTGGATAAAAATAACGGAATGTATCAGTGAAACCACTGTCTAATAACTCAGTAAATTTTTGCCGTTCTTCAGGCGTGAACCCCGCATTTTTTTGATTGGTTTTCCAATTTTTTAAATCAATCTTTTGATGAGCTACGTTTAAGTCACCGCAAAGAATGACGGGTTTTTCTTGATTTAATTCGTTTAAATAGGCACGAAACGCATCTTCCCATGTCATTCGATAAGCTAAACGCTTTAGTTCAGCTTGTGAGTTTGGTGTGTAGCAAGTGACCATGAAAAATTCTGGATATTCTAAAGTGATCACGCGGCCTTCTTGATCGTGAGCCTCGATACCTAAGCCATAGCGAACACTTAACGCTTCTTCTTTAGCGAAAATTGCTGTGCCAGAATAGCCTTTTTTTTCGGCGTAATTCCAATACTGATGATAGCCAGGAAGTTCTAAATCAATTTGTCCAGCTTGTAATTTTGTTTCTTGTAAACAGAAAAAATCTGCATCCAATTCATTAAAAACATCCATAAAATTCTTTTTAACAACCGCTCGTAAGCCGTTGACATTCCAAGAAATACATTTCATTGTTGAAACTCCTTTCAAATAAGAAACGCTTTTGCTCGTTTCAGTGCAAACCAGAACCAAAGAAAAGGTCGCTTGGTGCTTTCTTCTATTCTAATACTTTTTAAAGAAGTTTTAAATACTTGAAAAGAAAAAGAGAAAATGACTGATTTTTGGAAAGAAGTAGTCTATGATAAAATAGTAAAAAGAGCAGAAATGAGGACAAACGAATGAAAATTGGAGTCATTGGTTTAGGAAATATTGCACAAAAAGCGTATTTGCCAACTTATAGTGAATGCCGCCACTTGGCAGAGTTTGTATTAGCAACTAGAAACCCAGAAACACGACAAAAAATCGCTGATCAGTATGGCTTTACAGAAACCGTTGGGACCATAGAAGAATTGATTGAAGTAAAGATTGATGCTTGTTTTGTCCATGTAGCCACAAAAGTGCATGGTGCAGTCGTTCGCCAATTATTACAGGCTGGTATTCACGTCTTTGTGGACAAACCTTTAAGTGAAGACCTTGCTGAAGTCAAAGAATTACAAGCATTGGCGGCAGCAAAAAATCTGCGCCTGATGGTTGGCTTCAATCGTCGTTTTGCCCCTTATACGGAAGTATTGAAAAATATTCCTGAAAAACAAACAATTTTTATTAAAAAGAACCGCATCAATACAACGAGAGAAACAAGTTTTATGATGTATGATTTATTTTTACATGTCGTTGATACCGCAGTTTATTTAGCGGAAGGACCGCTCCACGTGGTGCAGTCAAAATTAGTGGAAGAAAACGGTCATTTAAAACGAGCAATTTTACAATTAGAAACCGAACAGACAACGATTGTTTGTTCCATGGATTTACACTCTGGGGCCAATACAGAAACTTTTGAAGTCACCAGCCCCACAGGTACTTATCGCTTGGAAAATTTAACGCATTTGACCATCCAAACAGAAGAAGAATACCAAGTAAAAGAGATGGGAGATTGGACGCCAACATTGGAAAAAAGAGGTTTTTACCAAATGGTTACTGCTTTCATTCAGGCCATTCAAAAACCGCAAGAGCAAGAGTTAAAGCAAGAAAAAGTCTATGAAAGTCATGCGTTATGTGAAGAAATGCTACGCCAACAACAACGGCATGTTCTTTAAAGAGGACTAGCAACTTTCTTTCTATCATGCTAGAATAAGACAGATATTTTGAAAAGAAAGGACTAACTTTCGTGAACACTAAAGCTATGTTAGAAACATTAAACGAAATTACTTTATTAGTAGATGAACCATTAAAAAACGTAACCTTTACCAAAACAGGCGGCCCAGCTGATGTGTTGGCCTTACCCAAAACAAAAAAAGAAGTTGAAGAGATTGTGGCGTATTGCCGAGAACAAGGACTTTCATGGTTAGTATTAGGCAATGCTAGCAACTTGATTGTTCGTGATGGCGGTATTCGCGATGTCGTGATTATGCTAACAGAAATGAAAGAAATCAAAGTAGCCGGTACCACCATGATTGTGGATGCTGGTGCCAAGCTGATTGATACAACCTACGAAGCCTTAGCAGCTGATTTAACTGGTTTTGAATTTGCTTGTGGCATTCCGGGAAGTGTCGGTGGTGCTGTTTATATGAATGCTGGAGCATACGGCGGGGAAATTAAAGATGTTTTCCAATCTGCAGAAGTGCTGTTGGCAGATGGAACTATCCAAACAATGACGAAAGAAGACCTGAATTTCCGTTATCGTCATAGTGAAATTCAAGAATTACATTGTATTGTCTTGCAAGCAACGTTTGCTTTAGAAAAAGGAAACCATGCAGAAATTAAAGCCCAAATGGATGAATTAACGGAACTTCGTGAACTGAAGCAACCGCTAGAGTATCCCTCTTGTGGCAGTGTCTTTAAACGCCCTGTTGGTCATTTTACAGGGAAATTAATCCAAGACGCTGGCTTACAAGGCTTAAAATGGGGCGGTGCTCAAATTTCCGAAAAGCATGCGGGATTTATTGTTAACATCGATCATGCAACCGCAACAGATTATGTGGAATTAATTGCACATATCCAAGAAGTGATTAAAGAAAAATTTGATGTTGAATTGCAAACGGAAGTTCGAATTATTGGTGAAGAAGTCTAAAAAAATAAGCTAGGGAGGTAAGTCAAATTGGCTTACCTCCCTAGCTTTAAATCCTAAGCTAAAGGTCGTAAATTTTACTCGTCTTCTAAATTTTCCAATTCTACAACTTTAAAGTTTTTCCGCTCTAAATGTTCTACAATGGCTGTACACGTTTCGGCAGTTGTGCCGGCTGGTAAAGTAATAAGTGTGCGACGAACAAATTCTTCACTATCGACATCCAATGTAATACAGCTGGCGATGCTGCTATATTTGGCAATGATTTTTGAAATGGCTGCTAAGTCGCCTTGTTGACCAACTGAAGCAATTGTTAAAACGTAGCTCCCTTGTTTTACATTCCAAGATTGCGCTAAAATATTTAATAAGGTGCTGTGTGTTAAAATGCCGTAAAAATAATTATTTTCATCTAAAACAGCAATGTAAGGCAGTTCTTTAATAGTAAAAAATACCTTGAAAAATGAAGTGTTGACATAAATAAATTTTGTGGCATTTTTTAACAAATAGGTAACAGGTAAACTCATATCGCCACCGTTTGCTTTATGGCGGTAAATATGCATTTTATAAATATTTCCTCGGAAAATTTTTCCAGATTCGTCTAAAATTGGGACACAACGGTAACCTGAGTCTTCTAAAATAGAAAGAGCTTCTTCTAGAGTACAAGATTCATTGACGGTTGTTAAATTATCTTTTTTAATAACTACAGATTTTAATAACATAAACAGGCCTCCTAAGGGTTCATTTTTAATAAATTTATCATATCATAACTTAGCAGAAAACAATAGCTGAGACCTCAGAATAAAAGCAATTTTGTTAAAATAAATAGAAAATAAAGAAAAATCAGATATTTTATAAAAGAAATCAAGCACGTATTCGCGATAAGGGTAAAAAATTACGTAAGAATCGGCACAGCGCTTCTTTAAAAAGTAAATTAAACTTTGACAACTTTTTCGAATAATGGTACTGTTAAGAAGTAAATTTGTGAATAGAGGAGGTCGAAGAACATGGCAACAAAGAAAGCAGCTCTTGCTTGTTCCGTTTGTGGCTCTCGCAACTATTCTAAATCCGTTAGTGAAGGTAAACGTGGCGAACGCTTAGAAATCAATAAATTCTGTAAATATTGTAATCAATACACGTTACATAAAGAAACGAAATAGATTTAGAGGAGGGTATCAACATGAAATTTTTCCGCAGCGTTGCTGATGAGATGAAGCAAGTAACTTGGCCAACAAAAAAACAATTGCGTAAAGATACATTAGTTGTAATTGAAACATCTATTTTATTTGCAGCATTGTTCTTTATCATGGATACTGTTATCCAAACGGCATTTGGCTGGATTTTAAAATAATTAATTCTAGTATTTCCCGACGAGGGGTGCTATAATAGTATTCGAGAAAAAGCTTCGGGAAACTGAGCTTTTTTTATTTGCTCGAAAAAAATAAACTAAAACATTTAAAGGAGCCGAATCAGTAATGGAAACTTTTGAAAGAAATTGGTACGTATTGCACACCTATTCAGGCTATGAAAATAAAGTAAAAGCAAACATTGAATCACGTGCACAAAGCATGGGGATGGGCGATTATATTTTTCGTGTCGTTGTACCAGAAGAAACAGAAAAAGAAGTCAAAAATGGTAAAGAAAAAGAAATCGTTCATAAAACTTTCCCTGGTTATGTGTTAGTGGAAATGATTATGACCGATGATTCTTGGTATATTGTTCGTAACACGCCAGGCGTAACTGGTTTTGTAGGCTCACATGGTGCTGGTAGTAAACCCGCTCCTTTATTACAAGAAGAAATTAACCACATTTTACGTTCAATTGGCATGAGCACCCGTCAATCAGACTTAGAAGTAGCGCTAGGCGATACAGTGAAAATTATCGAAGGTGCCTTTTCTGGTCTTGAAGGTGTTGTGACAGAAATCGATGAAGAAAAACAAAAATTAAAAGTAAACATCGATATGTTTGGTCGTGAAACAAGTACAGAATTAGACTTTGAACAAGTCGATAACATTGATTAATAAACAAGCTGACAAACTATTGTTCAGCTGATTGATACAGATTGTAGGGTCTGGAAAAGCAGTCAACTGACTTCTTTTCCAAGCCCTTTTTTAGTTCATCGCAGAAAGGAATGAAAAAAATGAAACATGCCCAAAAATATCGTTATTTTTCTTTGCTAATGGGTCTTGTTCTATTATTAAGTGCTTGCCAAATTGGGGCAACTACGAAGGATGACAACCAAGCCGCCACAAAAGAAGCAACTGTTGAGTTAAACCGCACAACAACACCAACGCTTTTTTTTCATGGTTACGCAGGAACTAAAAATTCGTTTGGCTCGTTACTGCATCGCTTGGAGAAACAAGGTGCCACAACTCAAGAATTAGTGCTACTCGTTAAACCTGATGGGACCGTGGTTAAAGAGCGAGGAGCTTTAAGTGGCAAAGCGACGAATCCCAGTGTTCAAGTTCTATTTGAAGATAATAAAAACAATGAATGGAATCAAACAGAATGGATAAAAAACACATTACTCTATTTACAAAAAAATTATCAAGTGAACAAAGCCAATATTGTCGGGCACTCTATGGGTGGTGTTAGTGGTTTACGTTATTTAGGAACCTATGGGCAAGATACATCGTTACCTAAAATTGAAAAATTCGTCAGCATTGGAGCACCTTTCAATGATTTTATTGATACGAGTCAACAGAAAACCATCGAAACGGAACTAGAAAACGGCCCCACAGAAAAAAGTAGCCGCTATTTGGATTATCAAGAGATGATTAATGTTGTTCCAGAAAAACTGCCCATTTTATTAATTGGTGGTCAATTAAGTCCAACAGATTTAAGTGATGGAACGGTGCCGTTATCTAGTGCCTTAGCAGTCAACGCCTTGCTAAGACAGCGAGGAACTCAAGTCACTAGCCAGATTATTAAAGGAGAAAATGCACAACATAGTCAATTACATGAAAATCCTGAAGTAGATCAATTGCTAATCGAATTTCTATGGCCGAGTAAAAAATAGCAAAAAGGCACATGTTCCATAAAAAATGGAACATGTGCCTTTTTCTATACTTTGGCTAGCGAAATAGCTTTTTTCAGCTATAATAAATAAAATTATTTATTTTTATGAGATATTGGAATGGAATCCTCATGATTTAAATAAGCACAAATCAAGGCTTCAAAGGTGATTAATGTTTGGCCAAAAAACATTTGTGGCTGAGCGACACTTGTTGAAAACGGGCTGTAAGAGTCAGTTGAAAAAACGAGATCTGCCAGTCGACCAAGAGTTGAATTTTTGGCGCCAACAAAAGAAATGATAGGATGTTTTTTCTCTTTCGCAAGCAGAGCTGTTTCTTTTAAGTATTTTTCTTCACCAGAATGTGAAAGGATGATAAAAAGAAAATTCTGATTATTTTGACTATTTATCGAATGAGTATAGGCTGTTGTGATGCTGGGGATGCCATGAAAATTGAAAACTTCACTAATGTAAGCCGCCAAATGTCGTGAAAAGTCATGACCTAAAATAACAAATAAATGACTCTTGTGTTTGGCAAGCAGTCGACAAAACTCGTTGGTTGTTTCAAATGAAGGTGCTGTTTCAAAAGGGATTGGCTGAGAAAAATGGGCTTCTTTTAATTTGTAAATAAGTTCATTATAACCTGATAAATTTAATTTTTTGGCTAAACGAATGATGGAACTAGGCGAAGAAAAGCAGTGTTTTGCAACTTCCCGAATACTCAAATCGGCCGCATTCGTACTTTGTTGATCCAAATAATACAAAATCTGACTTTCTGTTTTCGTTAAATGATACGTTTCTTTTAAGTAATCTAAGTTCATGAGCAAACCTCCTTTATCAGATTATAAATAATTTTGTGGGAAAAAGGTATCAAAAAATAAAAAAATGAGGTGTTTTTATGAAAAGGGCAACAAAGCAAAGGCTGTCTTTGGCAGCAATCATGGTTCTACTTCTCTCGGGCTGTGGAAGTGTTGGGAAAGAAACCAAAAAGCAAGAACAACAGGTATTACGGGTCGGGATTGATTCGGAATTATCAACGGCAGACGTGTCGTTGGCAATGGATAATACCGCAGCAGATGTAATGAGCCAAGTAGGGGAGGGACTTTTCTCCTTTGACGAAAAAGGAGAAGCGAAACCAGCATTGGCAACTGAAAAAGTACAGCCCTCCAATGATGGTTTAAGCTATACTTTTACGATTCGAAAAGATGCAAAATGGAGTAACGGCGAGCCAATCACAGCAAATGATTTTGAATACTCTTGGAAGCGCACAGTGGACCCAAAAACAGCTTCCCCGCAAGCGTATTACTTTGAAGGGTTAAAAAATTATCGTGCTATTGTTGACGGTAGCAAATCTAAAGAAGAGTTAGGGGTAACAGCCATTGATGACCATACCTTGGAAGTAGAGCTAAGCTATCCTATGAGTTATTTTCAACAATTATTGGCGGTACCAGCTTTTTATCCTTTAAATGAAGCATTTGTCGAAAAAACGGGCAAAAACTATGGTACATCAGCTGAGTCAACACTTTACAATGGCGCCTTCACATTAGAAGGTTGGGATGGCACGAATAATACTTGGTCCTATGTGAAGAATAAAAATTATTGGGATCAAGCGAATGTTTCGCTAGATAAGGTGGATGTCCAAGTAGTTAAAGAAGTCAATACTGGGAAAAATCTTTTCGAAGGGAAAGAATTAGATGTTGTAAAAATTTCTGGAGAAATTGTTGCACAAGAACAAGGCAATGCAGCTTTGAAAATTCGTGAAATTCCTGGAACGTATTATATCCAATTAAATACGCAAAAAGATCTTTTGGCAAATAAGAATGCACGTCGAGCAATAGCATTATCATTGAATTCTGAGCGTTTAGCTAAAAATGTTTTAAATGATGGCTCAAAAAAAGCACTTGGCTTCGTGCCAACAGGTTTCACTAATCAAGAAACGCAAAAAGATTTTGCAGAGGAATTAGGAGATTTAAATCCTAGTGAACCAGAAAAAGCGAAAGAGTTATGGCAAACGGCTAAAAAAGAATTAGGAATTGAAAAAGCGGAGCTAACGATTTTAAGTTCGGATACAGAAAATGCTAAAAAAATCAGTGAGTATGTTCAAGGAGCTTTAGCAGATAATTTAGAAAATTTAACAGTCAATGTTTCACCAGTTCCTTTTAATAATCGTTTAGAAAAAAGTCGCAGCGGAGATTTCGACATTGTGGTTGGTGGCTGGACGCCAGTATATGCTGATCCAATCGATTTCTTAAACTTACTGCAATCAAAAAATTCCAATAATTTTGGTAAATGGTCTAATAAGACCTTTGATCAGTTGCTTCAAGAAGCAAACGTAACTTATGCAAATAAATATGAAGAACGTTGGAAAACATTACAAAAAGCGGATCAATTGGTTGCGGAAGAAGCCCCCCTAGTTCCTCTTTATCAATTAACAGAAGCACGCTTAGTGGCCGATTCTGTCCAAAATTTAGTCTATGGTCCATTAGGTTCAGGCTATTACAAATCAGTCTCTATCGGCGACAAGTAAAGGTTGGGAAAAAATGAAAAAAAGTCAAGCTGTTCAATTAATTCAGGAACTTTCAAATGCTAATGGTGTTTCAGGCTTTGAAACAGAAGTCGTTAGAATCCTTCAACACGCAACTGCGGATTTTACTATTCAACGGCTAGATTCCATTAAAAATTTATATCTTGAGAAGAAAAATAATCTAAGTGAAGGTCCAGTAGTGCTTTTTGATGCTCATAGTGACGAAGTGGGTTTTATGATTCAAGCAATTAAAGAAAACGGCTTGTTGCGTTTTCTTCCGTTAGGTGGCTGGGTCCCTAATACGATTTCTGCACAAAAAGTTCGGATTCGTAACCGGGAAGGTACCTATCTGCCAGGCGTAGTTACTAGTCGGCCCCCTCATTTTATGACACCAGAGGAACGTCAGCGACCGTTAACCATTGCTGATTTGACGATCGACATTGGTGCTACCTCAAAAGAAGAAGTAATTGAAACTTACAAAATCGATCTTGGTGCACCGGTCATTCCAGATGTGACGTGCTGTTACAACGAACAGACAGATCTTTTTTTAGGAAAAGCTTTTGATTGTCGCATTGGCTGTGCTTGCTTAGTGGACGTCATGGAGGAGTTGAAAGAAGAGACACTTCCATTCAAGTTAGTTGCGACAGTAACTGCACAAGAAGAAGTTGGCGAAAGAGGAGCACTTATTGCCGCAAAACAAGTCAATCCTGATTTAGCTATTGTTTTCGAAGGCTGCCCGGCTGATGATACGGCAGAAACGCCAGAGATGATTCAATCAGCAATGGGAAAAGGACCGATGTTACGCTATTTTGATGTTTCTATGATTACGAATCCAGAATTTCAAGAGTATGTACTAGAGATTGCTAAAATACACAAAATTCCTGTTCAAGTTTCTGTTCGAAGTGGTGGTGGAACCAATGGCATGGCGATTACACAAGTTCAAGGAGCCCCGACGATTGTTGTAGGAATTCCTGTCCGTTACGCTCACACACCCCATTGCTATGTGGACTTTCAAGATTACCAAGCGGCGAAAGAATTAGTCATTCAATTAATCAAAAATTTAGACGCTGACAAAATTCAAGCGCTGGTTCAGCCATTGTCAAAGGAGTGGAACAAATGAAGATTTATGTGTCATGCGATATTGAAGGATTAGCAGGTATTGCGACATTTGATATGGAAAAAGAAGACACCGTTTTATTCCGAGAATTATATCACCAACATGTGGCTTGGTTGATTGAAGGGATTCAAAAGAGTGCTAAAAATGAACAAATTACAGAAATTACTATTGCCGATTCGCATAGCCGTGGATTGAATTTAGCTTATGCGCGCTTAGCAGAAATGGATGAACGAATTTCCTTAGTGAGCGGCTTTCCTCGCATGGATTATATGATGAGTGGCTTGGATAGTAGCTATGATGTAGTCTTTTTCTTAGGTTATCATGCCGGTATTGGTAAACAAAAAGGGAATATGGATCATGGGTATAGCGCTAGTGTTGCTTATGATTTAAAAATAAACGACTTAGCGATGAATGAAACGACAATTAATGCAGCTTACGCTAGCGAATTAGGTGTCCCTGTTGGTTTAATTATCGGTGAATCAGGCTTAGAGGAACAACTTTTTCAAGAAAAAATGATGCCCGAAGTTCCCTTTGTTTCCACCAAAGAATCTCTGGGACGTTATGCAATCAAAAATAGACCCATGCAACAAGTTCGAGAAGCTATCGTAGCAACTACAAGTCAGGTGTTAACTTCCTTTGCGTTGTCTGAATTACCCAAATATACTTTGCGAACGCCAGCAACCGTAAAATTGCAATGTGTGACGACAGCACAAGCAGATCGTATTGAAATGTTACCAATGATTAAACGTATTGATGGTAGAACCGTTTCATTTGTGGGTGAAACGATGAAAGATGTCATGAATGGAATTGTCGCTGTGGTTGGTTTAGGCGGAACAAGTTATTAAAGAAGAAGCTTACGGAAAAAACGAATGGACGTTTTTTTCTGTAAGCTTCTTGCTATAGTTATTTCTATTTTTGTTTCTCTAGAATTTCTTTGCTTAAACGTTGTGCAGTTGGTGTCACCGCAAGACCGCCTTCAGCGGTTTCCTTGAAAATTTGTGGCATTTGGCGACCCACTTGGTACATAGCGTGTATGACTTCATCTGGTGGAATGACACTTCGAATCCCCGCTAAAGCCATGTCAGCTGAGATGAAGGCTTGAGAAGAACCTAATGCATTTCGCTTCACGCAAGGGACTTCAACAAGTCCCGCAACAGGATCACAAATGAGGCCCATCATATTTTTTATCGTAATGGCTACAGCTTGCGCAGATTGATCAGGCGTACCGCCAGAAGCCGCAACTAAAGCGGCACTGGCCATTGCACTAGCAGAACCGACTTCAGCTTGACAACCACCTTCGGCACCACTGATTGAGGCATTGTTGGCAATCACTAAGCCAAAAGCCCCAGCTGTAAATAGAAAATCCAATTGTTGCTGATGCGTTAACTTTAAGCGATTAATAACTGCCAACAAGACGCCAGAAACTACTCCGGCACTGCCTGCGGTTGGTGTAGCACAAATCAAGCCCATTTTTGCATTAACCTCATTAACAGCAATCGCATTTCGCACGGCTTGTAAAATGGTCTCACCGCTTAAAAAGTTGCCTGAATGTATGTAATCATTTAAGCGGGTTGCATCGCCACCAGTTAGCCCTGTTACTGAGGTAACACCAGCGATTCCTTCAGCGACGGATTGTTTCATAACGGCTAGATTTTTTTCCATTGTTTCAATAATTCGTTCACGAGAATACCCACCATGAGCCATTTCTGTTGCAATCATTAATTCGCTCACAGAAGGGTAATCTTTCGCTTGAGCTACCAAATCTTCAATTGAATAAAACATCGTATTACTCCTTTACGTTCATTTAGTCAAAATAGTTAACGCTATATATATGAGGGATTTCAGCTAATTGCATGACAATGTCACCGACTTCGGCTTGATCAACTTCAATAATCATAATCGCTTTTTCCCCTTTAGATTCTCGGGTAACGGTCATTGTACTAATATTGATATCGCTAGCTGAAAGGATGTTGGTCACCTTAGCAATCATGCCAGGAACATCTTGATGAACAACGATAAATGTTGGCGTGCCCATACTTAAAGACAATTTGAAGCCATTTAATTCAGAAATTTGAATGTTTCCACCACCAATTGAAATTCCTGTCACAGATAGTTTTCGGTCGCCAGAAGAAACCACAATTTTAACGGAATTAGGGTGGTCTGCTTTTTCACTTTTAGGAATAAAACAAACTTCCATTCCTTGTTCATAGGCAATTTCCAAAGAATTGGCTAGTTGCTCATCATCTGGTTCCATGCCTAAAAGGCCGCCAACTAAGGCGATATCTGTTCCGTGACCACGATAAGTTTTGGCAAAAGACTCATATAAATAAATGTCAACGCTATCAGGTTGCTGTCCAAAAATACTGCGAACCACTTTTCCAATTCTTGCTGCTCCAGCTGTATGAGAACTGCTTGGACCAATCATAACGGGTCCGATAATATCAAAAACACTATTAAAGCGTAACTCTTCCATTTCAGCACCTTCTTCATTAGAATATGTTTTCATTGGAAGTCTAACACAAAAAATGACGGGGAACTAGGCAATCGCTTGTGTTTTAGCGAATAATTTAAATTTTTATCAGAATGAAAGCAAGGGGCCTTCGTTGACAAATCAGTGAAGAGATGCTAAATTCTAGATAATAAAAGACGAAAAGAGGGATTCGTGCGTTGAAAATTTAAGTTAATTTTTTAGAGAAACTGTATAACTTTGCCTGAATATAACGGGTGGAGTGTGCGGATTTTCGGAAATTAGCTTAAAGAATTCAGCCACGGGTCTTTTTGTATACCTTGGATTGATGCCGCTGATTTCCGTAAAGCTGCATCAATTTTGCTTTATGGAGGTATATTTATGTCGAAAATTGAACTAAAACAACTATCTTTTGCCTATGATAATCAAGAAGTATTGCTTTTTGATCAGGCAAATATCACGATGGATACCAATTGGAAATTAGGATTGATTGGCCGCAATGGCCGTGGGAAAACAACCTTATTAAGATTGTTACAAAAGCAGTTGGATTACCAAGGAGAGATTCTTCATCAAGTCGATTTCGTCTATTTTCCACAAACAGTTGCAGAAGAACAACAGCTCACTTATTATGTCTTACAAGAGGTGACTTCTTTTGAACAGTGGAAATTAGAACGAGAGTTAACGCTTTTAAACGTTGATCCTGAAGTTTTATGGCGGCCCTTTTCTTCTTTATCAGGCGGCGAAAAGACGAAAGTTTTATTAGGTCTTCTTTTTATTGAAGAAAATGCCTTCCCTTTAATTGACGAGCCAACAAATCACTTAGATCTAGCTGGCAGACAACAAGTGGCTGAATATTTGAAGAAAAAGAAACACGGGTTTATTTTAGTCAGCCACGATCGGGCATTTGTTGATGAAGTGGTTGATCATATTTTGGCGATTGAAAAAAGTCAATTGACGCTGTATCAAGGGAATTTTTCTATTTATGAAGAGCAAAAAAAATTAAGAGATGCTTTTGAACTAGCAGAAAATGAAAAAATCAAAAAAGAAGTCAATCGCTTGAAAGAAACCGCTCGTAAAAAAGCGGAATGGTCGATGAACCGTGAAGGTGATAAGTACGGCAATGCTAAAGAAAAAGGGAGCGGGGCGATTTTTGATACAGGAGCCATTGGTGCCCGGGCAGCGCGCGTAATGAAGCGCTCGAAACATATTCAACAACGCGCCGAAACACAATTAGCAGAAAAAGAAAAACTATTAAAAGATCTTGAGTATATTGATCCTTTGTCAATGGATTATCAGCCAACGCATCACAAAACATTATTGACGGTGGAAGAGCTTCGTCTGGGCTACGAGAAAAATTGGCTATTTGCGCCAATTTCTTTTTCAATAAACGCGGGAGAAATTGTTGGAATAACAGGAAAAAATGGCTCAGGAAAATCGAGCTTAATTCAGTATTTATTGGATAATTTTTCTGGGGATTCAGAAGGCGAAGCCACTTTGGCTCACCAATTAACCATTTCTTATGTGCGCCAAGATTATGAAGACAATCAAGGAACTTTATCCGAATTTGCAGAGAAAAATCAGTTAGACTACACCCAATTTTTAAATAACTTACGAAAACTTGGGATGGAGCGCGCCGTCTTCACTAATCGAATTGAACAAATGAGTATGGGCCAACGAAAAAAAGTCGAAGTAGCCAAATCATTGTCTCAATCAGCTGAACTTTATATTTGGGATGAACCCCTTAATTACTTGGATGTGTTTAATCATCAACAATTAGAAGCGCTAATCTTATCTGTGAAGCCTGCAATGCTAGTGATTGAGCATGATGCGCATTTCATGAAGAAAATAACGGATAAAAAAATTGTCTTGAAATCATAAAAATATCTTGAAAAAGTAAAGGGAATCCTGTATAGTAATAGGGTATGTTTTAAATGTACGTTGAGTGGGAGGGGAAATCTCAACCCCATTAACCACGCACGAGAACTTAAGGAGGTATTTTCGTGGCTAAAAAAGTAGAAAAAATCGTTAAATTACAAATTCCTGCGGGGAAAGCAACACCAGCTCCACCAGTAGGTCCAGCGTTAGGTCAAGCAGGTATCAACATCATGGGATTCACTAAAGAATTCAATGCTCGTACAGCTGACCAAGCAGGCTTGATTATTCCAGTAGTAATCTCTGTATATGAAGATCGTTCATTTACATTCATTACTAAAACACCACCTGCTGCAGTCTTATTGAAAAAAGCTGCAAAAATCGAAAAAGGTTCAGGTGAACCAAACAAAACTAAAGTTGCAACAGTTTCAAGCGATCAAGTGAAAGAAATCGCTGAACTTAAAATGGCAGACCTAAACGCCGCTGACGTTGAAGCAGCAATGCGCATGGTTGCAGGAACTGCACGAAGCATGGGTATCATCGTAGAATAATTTTTATTCCACACTTACTCAAAGAAGTAGCTTCTCAGTTCGTTTCATATTTAAAGATATGAAAGACGTGGGAGGTACAACCGTTATAACCACAATCAAGGAGGAAACAAAATGGCTAAAAAGAGCAAAAAAATGCAAGAAGCATTGAAAAAAGTTGATGCTACAAAAGCTTACTCAGTTGAAGAAGCAGTAGCTTTAGCAAAAGATACAAACATCGCGAAATTTGACGCAACAGTTGAAGTTGCTTACAAATTGAACGTTGACCCTAAAAAAGCAGACCAACAAATCCGTGGAGCAGTTGTGCTTCCAAACGGAACTGGTAAAACACAAACTGTTTTAGTATTCGCTAAAGGCGAAAAAGCTAAAGAAGCTGAAGCTGCTGGTGCAGATTTCGTAGGCGACGACGACATGGTTGCAAAAATCCAAGGTGGATGGTTCGACTTTGACGTAGTTGTTGCGACTCCTGACATGATGGCTACAGTTGGTAAATTAGGCCGTGTCTTAGGACCAAAAGGTTTAATGCCAAACCCTAAAACTGGTACTGTAACAATGGACGTTACAAAAGCTGTTGAAGAAGTTAAAGCTGGTAAAGTAACTTACCGCGTTGACAAAGCTGGTAACATCCACGTACCAATCGGTAAAGTTTCATTTGATAACGAAAAATTGGTTGAAAACTTCAACACAATTAACGACGTATTATTGAAAGCTAAACCATCAACTGCTAAAGGTCAATACATCAAAAACATTTCAGTAACAACAACATTTGGACCTGGAATCCACGTTGACCAAGCTTCTTTCTAATTTGAAAGAAAATAATTAAAAAATTCTTGACTCACTCACTTACCCTATGGTAAAGTGAGTGAGGTTAATAATTAACTGTACCGAAGACAGTAGGTGACGCAAGTCTTAATTTCCTACCGAGGACAATTGTTGAGTTATATACAATTCGGTCCCTCTATGTCTACGGTGGCATGGAGTTTTGTTGTTTTACACGACTTTTTGAAAAAAAGCCGATGTAAAACAATACTTGGCGAACGAAGTGAGCGAAGTTTCATTTGATTCTTCTACTTTACATATCGTAAACCAAGTCCAACTCCACCATCAAAATCAGGAGGTGAAATAAATGAGTGAAGCAGCAATCGCTAAAAAAGAAACCCTAGTTCAAGCAGCCGCTGAGAAATTTGAATCAGCAGCATCAGTTGTAATCGTGGACTACCGTGGTTTAACAGTTGAAGAAGTCACTAACTTACGTAAACAATTACGTGAAGCAGGCGTAGAAATGAAAGTCATCAAAAACTCAATCCTTTCTCGTGCAGCTAAAAAAGTTGGTTTAGACGGCTTAGACGAAGTCTTTACAGGCCCAACTGCTGTCGCATTCAGCAACGACGATGTAGTAGCACCAGCTAAAATCATCGACGAATTTGCTAAAGATGCAAAAGCATTAGAAATCAAAGGTGGCGTCATCGAAGGAAAAGTTTCTTCAGTGGAACAAATTACTGCGTTGGCAAAACTACCAAACCGCGAAGGTTTACTATCTATGCTATTATCTGTATTACAAGCGCCAGTCCGCAACGTGGCTTACGCTGTCAAAGCAGTGGCAGAGAAAAACGAAGAAGTTGCTTAATTGCAGTCTAATTCAAACAAATAAAAAACAAACAATTTTAATTTAAATGGAGGAAATTCAAAATGGCATTAAACATTGAAAACATCGTTGCTGAGTTAGAAACAGCAACTATCTTAGAACTAAGCGAATTAGTTAAAGCTATCGAAGAAAAATTTGACGTATCAGCAGCAGCTCCTGTAGCAGTAGCTGGACCAGCAGCAGGTGGAGCAGCAGAAGAACAAACTGAATTCACTGTTGAATTAACAGCAGCTGGCGATCAAAAAGTTAAAGTTATCAAAGCAGTTCGTGAAGCAACTGGCTTAGGCTTGAAAGAAGCTAAAGCTGTAGTTGATGGCGCTCCTGCACCAGTTAAAGAAGGCGTTTCTAAAGAAGAAGCAGAAGCTTTAAAAGCTGCTTTAGAAGAAGTTGGCGCTTCAGTAACAGTAAAATAATTCATTCAACTTTTGAATGTTCGAGAACCCTTGTGTGGCAAGGGTTCTTTTTTATAGCAAACGGTAGTTGTCTTTTGCTAAAACAACTACCGTTAGTAAAATATCTATAAAATTTAATTGTCTACTTTGACAAATTAACAACAATACAATCATCTACCACTCGGATAGAATCTTTGCTAGGCCAGACATTCATTTCTGCTTGTAAAGCTTTGTGTTTTTCAAAATCTTCTGGGGTAGGATCATTAAAATTTAATCCAAATGTTTTCATATAGAGTAAAGTATTTAAACTAGTATGCACCGAGTTAGGCATGAATTCAAATAATGAGACACCGTTTGTTTCACCTTTTATATTTGAAACATTCCGAGGAGAACGATTTCCATACATTAAAAGTTTATAGGATTCAGGATTCTCAATTTCCATTGAATAAATATTATTTGTAATCATTTCCGCAGTACGTAAATCTTCTTCCGCTGTTAGATACTCAGAATATTCTAGGTTGGTTGTTTCCCGAACTTGAATAAAAGTAAAGAGAATTACTATGCCAACTAATAAATGTTTAAGCACAAAGTTGTATCCCCAGTAAATCATAATAAAGATGAGTAATAACGCTAAAACAGCAGGGAAGTTAGGTACTTCACCTCTAATTGCCGGACGTTTTCCACCTAAAATTGTAAACATGAGTGGAGTGATTAGAATACCTAACAAGGTAATAAAGATGAAGAAAACATTTTTGCGTTTCAGATAGGACATATTAATTAATACAATGACCAGTAAAAGAATACATATCAAAAACAGCGGTGTAAAAAAAGTGTCTCCGACTGGAGGGAAAAATAGTTCTTTGGCGTAATCTTTAATATCATTGATAGAATCTATCAAGGGACGTTTACCCCAAAGAATCATATTATCTAGATAGGAGCTTTCAACGTTTAAAACTTTTTTCGCTAACATCGCCATTAGTTGAGATAGAACGAGAGATGAAATAGCTAGTAGAATAAAATGACCAATTTTGAAGGCATAGTCTTTAAAAGAAATTTTAAGGTCATTCAACTGAGCAAAATACAATGTCATTAAAATCTTGAATAAAATTAAGGTACACGCAAATACAAAGAATGATTGGTACATAGTAAGTGTAAATGTCAGCAACAAAAAGCCGAATAATTTAAAAATTTTATTGGGAATATGGTAAATAGCAATGAGAGAAAGTATAACCAAACAGATACCTAATGAAAATTCAAAATTTTGTAGGACGAAGTAAAATTGTTCGCTAAATAATTGACTGGTTGGAAAAATACTTGGGATAATATATAAATACTTTTTGTTATAAATCTGCTTAGTTGAAAGATCAACATAATAGCACAACAAGATAGTGGCGATAGCAAAGAAAATAATAGCTAACAAATTTAAAAAATAAACATTTACATAGTTGTATGTTAAAAGCTTTAAAGCTACTAATCCTGGTCTACCAATCGAAACCCAATGTTTTAAGTAGCCTCTGTAGTTAGTCATTAAGTGCATAGTATCAATAGCGTAAGTATTGTTAAATAGTTTAATACCATAAGTAGCAAAGACGATTAAAAAGCTGTAGATGGCTAAACCTTTGTTTTCTTTAATAAAATGTTTCATTTTTCTCTCCAATATTGTTTATTTGCTAAAACTTGTAAATTATTTATTGATTTTGATTAGTCTATATATCACACTCCCACCTATAATAAAACCCTAATTAATTATAAAATAGATAAATTATAAGAACTACCTAAATTTGAAAATTATTAAATAAATCGTTTTTTTCTTTAACTACAGATAAGCAACAATTTATTTTAAGTCAAAAACTGTTGACGATATTGTCGAGGTGTCATCTCTTTTTTCTGGAAGAAAAATTTTGAAAAATAAGAAGGTGAAGAAAAACCTGCTTCAAAACTGATTTCCGTGATGGTTAAGGAACTTTTTCTTAACAGAGAACAGGCTTTTTGCAATTTTAAGTTTTGTACATAAATACTAGGATTTGTTTGTTCATAACGCTGAAACAGCTTAAATAAATAGCTACGATCAATGTTATATTCAGAAGCTAATTGACTAATTGAAAGATTGTTTGAAAAATTTTCGTGAATAGCCATTTTAATTTGGTTAAATAATTGTTGGCTTTGGTTTTCGTGCTGTGTAACGGAATGATGCTCTAGATAATTCAACAATTGAAAGCTTTCACTTAAACTGCCAAAATGATTATGTTTCTTCGCTTCTTGGTAAATATTTTTAAATAAACTTTCTAATTTCTTATCAACAGTTCCTTTTAAAATACAATTTTCGGTAGTCAGGCCTATTTTTTCTAAATACTGAGACGAAAGATCTCCAACAAAACCGACCCAATGATAGGTCCAAGGATTTTGCCGATTAGGATAATAAATATTGCGACAATTGGCTGGAATCATAAACAAATCGCCAGCGGTAATGTGTTGTTTTTCCATAAAGGGTGTTGAAAAATAACCTTCACCATCGCTACAATAATGCAAAACCCAATAATTAATGGGGGCAAACTCAGTTGGTTTTGTCGGGCGGCATTTTTCATAGCCAGCTTCATAAAGATGAAATTCTTGGCTAATAGGTTGATCATTAATCAGGATGCTGACATTATTTGTAAAAACATTTTGCATGCTATCACCTCTTTATAAGAGTATGTAAAGGCTTTCTAAAAGTCAACATCTTTACAAGAAATAGGCAACATTTTTTATTTTTAAAAAACTGTAAGCGTTTTACAATGTGTGAGTACTAATTAATTTGATAAAGAGAGGATGTAGTAAAATGGCAACACATTCACGGGAACGATTAGGTTCTGTCGCATTGATGCTCATGACTTTTTCAGCGGTTTTTGCCTTTCCCAGCATTGTTAACAACAGTATTCAGATTGGCCTAGCAACTATTCCAGGCTATTTATTCGGCTCTATTTTTTACTTTTTACCATTTATTCTAATGATTGCAGAATTTGCTTCTGCTAATTCTGAAAATGAATCAGGTGTTCACAGTTGGTTGGAATCTGTGTTAGGACCTAAATGGGCATTTTTAGGTGCTTGGTCGTATTTCTTTGTCAACTTGTTTTTCTTCTGTTCATTACTACCGAATACATTGATTTATGGTTCATACGCTTTTTTAGGTCAAAACGTTTTTCAAGGAAACCATAGTACTAAAATAATTGCAGTGATTTCTATTCTGTTATTTTGGTTAATGACATGGGTTTGTATTAAAGGGGTCTCGTGGATTTCGAAAGTGACTAGCTTAGCGGGTGGTGCACGTTTATTTATGGGCGTAGCTTTTGTGGTTTTAGCCTTTGTCGTCGTGTTTGGTTTTGGCAATGAACCAGCACAAGAGTTTACCACGACGTCAATTATGCCAACTTTTAATTGGACTTTTTTCATGACGATGGCGTGGATTTTACAAGCTGTTGGCGGTGGTGAAAGTATCGGTGTATATATTAAGGATGTTAAAGGCGGCAATAAAACGTTTGTCCGCACGATGATTGGTGCAACGATTGCGGTCGGTATCATGTATATTCTTGGTGCCGTTGCTGTAGGTTTGGTAGTGCCAACGGACGTCTTAAAAGGAAATTTTTCAAATGGTATTTTTGATATCTTTAAAATTTTAGGTACGTATTTCCATATTCCCGCAGCAATGATGGTGCGCTTAGTAGGAATTATCTTATTTGTCGGAAGTCTTGGTTCTTTGGCTCTGTGGACAGCAGCACCAGTTAAAGTATTTTTCTCAGAAATTCCTGATGGGGTCTTCGGTAAGTGGCTAGTGAAAACGAACGAAGAGGGAAATCCAACCAATGCTTTGTTAGTTCAAGGAATTATTGTGACGATTTTAGTTGCCATTCCAGCATTAGGAATTGGAAATATGGATAGCTTTTTAGAAACGTTAATTAATATGACAGCTTCTACGTCACTTGTGCCTGTCTTATTCTTGTTAATCGCCTATATTGGGCTTCGTTGGAAAAAAGAAACAATGCCGAGAAGTTTCCGCTTTGGTAATCGAACCTTTGGCTTAATTGCGGGGATTTTCTTATTAGCCATTTTTATCTTTGTATTCTTTATGTCAACTGTGCCGGATCCAAAATTAATCATGGAAGAAATCAATGGCACGTTACCGAAAGGAACCGCTAGTCCACTGGGCATGTTGGCGTATAACATCATTGGTTTAATTGTTTTTATGGGCTTTGCTTGGATTTGTTGGAAACGATATGAAACAAAAGAAAAAAATGAAGTTGGTAAAGGAGAAATGGATTATGAAGACTTGGGAAAATTATAAAGTAGATAGTATTAATCGGTTGCCTGGACGAGCACACTTTTCGAGCTTTCCCTCGAAAGAAACAGCGTTATTAAATGAAAATAAATATACACAAGCATACAAAAATTTAAACGGACGCTGGCATTTTCTTTTTTTAGAAGCACCAGAATACAGCCCAGAAAACTTTTTTGCGACGGACTTTGATACAAGCCAAATGGATCAAATCACTGTTCCTGGAAATTGGCAAGTCCAAGGATATGGCAAAATGCATTACTCTGATTTATGGTACAATTTTCCCATTAATCCGCCGTATGTACCAACGGAAAACCCAACAGGTATTTACAAACGGACATTTGCTATAGATGAAACATTTCACGATAAAAAAATCATTTTACGCTTTTGTGGCGTAGATTCAGCTTATCATGTTTGGGTGAACGGCCATGAAGTTGGCTACAGTAAAGGTGCACGAAATGAAGCAGAATTTGACATTACGCCTTACGCTAAAATTGGTGAAACAAATGATTTAACGGTGCGAGTCTATCAATGGTCAGATGGTACGTATTTAGAGGATCAAGATATGTGGTGGTTAAGTGGTATTTTTCGTGATGTTGAATTACTCGGTGTACCAGAAAATGGGCTGGAAGATTTCTTTATTATTTCCGATTTAGATGATTCGTATCAAAATGGCCACTTGGCAATTACGGGTAAATTTTGGCAAGACAAAGGACAACAAGTTCAATTGGAGTTGATGGATCAGCAGGGAAAAACGGTTCTTAAAGAGACTGTCGCAGGAAATCAAGGTACGGTTGAATTTTCAGCAAGTTTACCGTCTGTCACTGCTTGGTCAGCTGAAAAACCATACTTGTATCAACTATTTATCACTGTTTTTTCTGAAGGGGAAGTCGTCGAAGTTATTCCGCAAAAAGTTGGTTTCAGAAATATTCATGTATCTGGTGAGACTTTCTTAGTCAATGGTGTGGCCATTAAACTAAAAGGAATGAATCGTCATGATTATAATCCGAAAAATGGTCGAGTGGTTAGTCGTAAAGAAATTGAAAAAGATATTCGTTTAATGAAACAATTTAATATTAATGCCATTCGAACCAGCCATTATCCAGCATCTGCTTATTTCTATGATTTATGCGATGAATATGGAATGTATGTGATTGATGAAACTGATTTGGAATGTCACGGCTTTGAATTAACCGGAGAATATGATTGGATTAGCAACGATCCAGAATGGGAAACGGCTTATGTTTCTCGGATGGTACGGATGATTCAACGGGATAAAAACCATCCATCAATTCTCTTTTGGTCGTTAGGAAATGAATCTGCGTTTGGTCATAACTTTATTGAAATGGCCCGTATTGCCAAAGAAATGGATCCAACACGTTTAGTTCATTATGAAGGTGATTTTGAGGCAGAGGTCACGGATGTCTATTCTACAATGTATACGTGGTTGGAACACCCAACTAGAGAATTACTGATGAATACGATTATTGAAAATTCAAAAAAACCGCATATTTTATGTGAATATTGTCATGCGATGGGGAATGGCCCTGGGAATTTAAAAGAATACCAAGAGCTATTTTATGCTCATGATAAATTACAAGGTGGCTTTATTTGGGAATGGTTTGACCATGGCATTGAATCGGTGACAGATAGCGGTGAAGTTTATTATCGTTATGGCGGCGATTTCGGCGATGATCCAAGTAACAAAGATTTTTGTATTGATGGGATGTTGATGCCTGACCGTACGCCATCTCCTAGCTTGTATGAATACAAAAAAGTCATTGAACCCATTACAACTAGCGCTATTGACGTTCTGTCAGGTGAATTCTCATTATTGAGTCGGTTTGACTTTGAAAACTTGGCTATCTTTAAGCTGGTTTATACAATTACTGAAGATCAAACAGTGATTCAATCAGGGACAGTAGCAGTGCCAGCAATTGCTGCTAGAGCAGAAGGAAGACTGCACTTACCTTATCATTTAGATTTTCCTAAAAAGGCAGGAGCCGCCTATTATTTAACTCTTTCATATCAATTGAAAGAAACGACCGCCTATGCATCTGCTGGTCATGAATTAGCTACCGCACAGTTTGAATTGCCAATTGCAACACCAGGGATTGAGATCACACCAGTTGGCTCGCTGATGGCAAAGGAGATTGGCCCTCATTTATACATTGAAGGACCAAACTTTTCAATTAATTTTGATAAAGTGAAGGGCGCCTTAACGAATGTGACACGAGATGGTAAAAAATTATTGCATAAAGGGCCGAGATTTACATTTTGGCGGGCACCGATCAGTAATGATATGGAAATTATTGATGAAATGAAGAAGAAATATTTCTTACATTTAGAGCATGAAATTGTCCGTTCTTTTGAGTGGAAAAAAGTTGATGATTTTATCCAAGTCATCGTAAAAACAATTAACGGAACGACTAACAGTGCTTGGCATTATCAATGTACCTATCAGTATTTAATTGCACCAAATGGCGAAATTTTCTTCGACTTAAAAGGTAGTCCTGCTGGTAAAATTGAAAATGCGCCAGATATGTTACCACGTTTGGGTGTGACTCTCCATTTAGACAAGTCTCTATCAGAAGTAAAATATTTCGGTAAAGGGCCGAGAGAAAACTATGTAGATTCACAAGAAGCTGGTTTACTTGGCGTTTATGAGGCTACAGTGGCGGAAATGTTCACTAATTATGTTGTTCCACAAGCCAATGGTAACCACATGGCGACTAAATGGTCCGCATTCACGGATGATCGCGGCCAAGGGGTAGTAGCAACAGCGGCTGATTCATATAATTTTAGTGTTTCTTATTTTGAAGAACAAGCGCTAGATGTTGCTAAGCATACCAATGAATTACAAGAAAGTGAGTATGTTGTTTTAAATATCGATTACAAACAAAACGCCCTAGGTAGCTACTCTTGTGGCCAGTGGCAATTAGAAAAATACCGGACTACGTTTGAAGAATTCCAATTGGCATTCCGCTTAACACCTTTTAATAATAAAGAGATTCAAGCAGCGGATGTCGCACATGAACGAGTAAAACGACCAACAATTTCTTAAATAAAAGCTCAGAACAGTGCACTTCTTTCTCCTGTTCTGAGCTTTTTTAATGAAATTATCAGAAATTATTGCTTTTTTTTCATGGAAACAAGCAAACTATTTTGTTATCTAATAAAAGTAGTCCATAATAGTAACATAGCGAATTATTCGCTAGATAAAGCATTTAGGAGGAATTATTTTATGCATACTTTATGGGTTTTAATCGTTGGTGCTGTTATCGGTGCTATCGCTGGCGCACTTACAAGCAAAGGTCAATCAATGGGTTGGATTGCGAATATCGTTGCCGGTTTAGTTGGTTCATTTATCGGAGAAAAAATCTTAGGTAGCTGGGGTCCTCACGTAGCAGGTATGGCAATTGTGCCATCAATTATTGGGGCAGTAATTTTAGTTGCTGTGGTTTCATTCTTCTTCGGACGAAAAAATAGCTAATTAAGTAAATAATTGTTTAATTAGTTAAAGGCACCAAGTCTCACGAATTTCGTGAAACTTGGTGCCTTTTTTTATTTTCTCGTTAATTTTACGACAACTTCACAACGAGCGGTTTGTGGAAACATATCAACAGATTGTAAATAGTCTACTTGATATACTTTGGCTAATTGAACTAAATCACGTGCTAACGTGGATACATTACAAGAAATATACACCATTTTCTTAGGTGGTTGTTTCAAAAGGGCCGTTAATAATTTACGATCCAAACCAGTCCGTGGGGGATCAACTACAATGGCATCAGGTTTAAAGCCTTCTTTGAACCATTTAGGTAATAAGTCTTCAGCTGTTCCAACAGCATAATGTGTGTTCGTAACACCAAGTCGTTTTGCATTGAATCTAGCATCGTCAATTGCGGCGGGAATGGTATCCATACCACGAACTTGATGCGCTTGTTTCGCTAAACTTAAGCCAATGGTCCCGACGCCACAATAAGCATCAACAACAGTTTCATTTGGTTGTAAATTTAAGGCCTTGATTCCTTCATTATATAAAACTTCCGTTTGTTCTGGATTCAATTGGAAAAATGCTCGCGGCGATAAATCAAAGACAACGTCGTTAATGTGTTCTTCAATGCTTTCTTTGCCCCATAAGTGAAGGGTATCATCACCCATTACTAGAGAGGTTTTTTTATTTTGGACATTTTGCATAATAGAAACAACTTCTGGTAATTGTTCATTAATTGCGCGAACCATTTTTTCTTTTTGTGGAAATTTCTGCGATTGTGTAATGAAAACTACTTGGACTTCGCCAGTTTGGATGCCCACTCGAACCATTAATGTTCGAAAGATACCACTATTTTTACGTTCATCATAAATTGGTAATTGAAAGTCATTCAATAAATCAACTAATGTATTCATCACCTTGGTTGTCGCAGGCTGTTGGACCAAACAGTTATCAATCGGTACTAATTGATGTGAATCAGCTTGATAGAGACCAGCTTCTACTTGGCCATCGATTTGGCGTAATTGGAATTGGGCTTTATTTCGATAATTCCAAGGATTCTCCATCCCAATTGTTTTTCGTAGTTCATAGTTTTGATAATTGGCTGGTTTAAATTTGTTAAGTGCCTGCTTTAATAAATCTTTTTTAAAGTCTAATTGTGCTTTGTAGGCTAAATGTTGTAGTTGGCAGCCGCCACATGTTTCATAGACAGGACAAGGAGGGACCACGCGATCTTTAGCAGCTTTTTTGACAGATTGAAGGGTTCCTTCAGCAAATTTGGGTGTAACATTTGTGATCGTGGCAGTCACTTCTTCTTTCGGTAGCGCCCCAGGAACGAAAATAATTAATTTTTTATAATAGCCGATACCTTCGCCATTAATTCCTAATCGTTTAATTTTTAAAGAAATTTGTTGGCCTTTTTTTACTAGTTGTTGGGTCATATTCTTTCATCCTTTAGTCATCTCACATTTTTCACTTCCTCCCATTTTAGCACATTTTTATTTATTTGGCTTCCAAGGATTCTATGGTATAGTAGAATATATGTTCTGATTTAGAGGGGCAGGAGAATAAGATGACAACAATCACACGAATTAGTAAAGATAAAGGTGAATTTTATCTACTTTGGCTATCTTCAGGCGAAAAACTGCGTGTCTCGGAAGATATTTTAGTACGGCAGCGTCTGCTAAAAGGCCAAGAGTTATCAGATACTTTAATAGAAGAAATAAAAAAAGCCAGTTCTTATGATGTCGGGTTACAAATGGCGATGAATTATTTAAGCTATCAATTACGTTCAAAGAAAGAGATTTTTACTTATTTAAAAGAGAAAGAAATTGTACCTGAAGATCGAGTAAAAATCGTTCAACGTTTAGAAGAGCTGCGGTTGTTGGATGATGCAATTTTTAGTGAAAGTTACGTACGGACAGCTATGCGAACCAGTGATAAAGGACCACGAAATGTGGCACAACAATTAAAGCAAAAAGGCATTAGTGAAGAAGATATTCAGCATGGCTTGACCTTTTATACGTTAGATGAACAACTTAATGTTGCCACAGCAACTGCAGAAAAAGCCATGAAACGCTATCGAACTAAAAGTTTTAAAGATGCACTTCAGAAAACGCGTCTGCATCTGATGCAAAAGGGCTTTACAAATGAAATCATTGATCTAGCTTTGGAATCTTTAGCTTTTGAAAAGGACGAAGAACAAGAACAACAAGCGTTAAACAAGGAAGGCGAACGTTTATGGCGTGCTAATCAGCGATTTGATTTTTCTAAAAAAGTCCAAAAAGTCAAACAAAGCTTATTCCAAAAAGGGTTTGACTATGATTTGATTCAGCAATTTATTAGCGAAAAGGAAGTAGAACATGACGAATAAAGAGCCTTGGGAGGCGTGGAGTCCCGCAAAAGTTAGTTCATTCCAGGAAGATTTTTTAGCTTGGTATGAACGAGAAAAACGCAATTTACCTTGGCGAGCGAATACAGATGCATATCGTATTTGGATTTCTGAAATTATGCTACAACAAACTCGCGTAGATACAGTCATTGATTATTTTTATCGATTTATGGAATGGTTTCCGACGATTCAAGATTTAGCGGAAGCGCCAGATGATAAGTTGTTGAAAGCTTGGGAAGGGTTAGGCTACTATTCACGAGCGCGTAATTTAAAAGTGGCAGCGCAACAGATTGTTTCAGAATTTGGTGGGAAAATGCCTGACACAATCGAAGATATTCGGAGTTTAAAAGGAATCGGCCCCTATACAGCTGGTGCGATTGGCAGTATTGCCTTTAATTTACCCGAACCAGCAATTGACGGTAACGTCATGCGGGTAGTGAGCCGTTTATTTGAAATTGATGCAGATATTGCAAAAGCGAGTAGTCGTAAAGTATTTGAAGCGGCGATGCTTAAAATCATCGATCGTGAGCGTCCAGGGGATTTTAATCAAGCCTTAATGGATCTAGGCTCAGCCGTCTGCACCCCAACTTCCCCTAAGTGTGAAAGTTGTCCGCTTCAGCAATATTGTGCGGCCTATCAGGCAGATAAAATGACCGCTTATCCAGTCAAATCAAAAAAAGTTAAGCCGAAAGATGTGTATTATGTCGGCACTATTATTGAAAATAAAAAGCAAGAATTTTTATTAGAACAACGCCCTGAAACCGGTTTGTTAGCCAATATGTGGCTGTTTCCGATTGAAGAAATTAGCAAAAAACAATTTCAACAATTGCAAAAACTGGCGCAACCAGCAGAAACGGAAAAACAATTAACTTTAGAGTTAGATCCTGTAACAGAGCCTTTGGTTGCTGAAGAACCTGTCAATGTTTTTGCTGACTATGACACAGTTGTCTGGCAAAAACGTGCCTTAGGCGAAGTCGTTCATATTTTCAGTCATTTAAAATGGCATATCTTAGTCTTTTATGGCCGAAATACAGGCGAATTAGCCACACTAGAGTCGCAGCGATGGGTGGCAGCACAACAATTTTCGGACTATGTTTTTCCAAAACCACAGCAAAAAATGGTGGAATTGTTCAAAAAAGAACACAAAAATAAATAACAAAAAAGAGAGACTTTTAAACAAACAAGCCTCTCTTTTTTGTTTCCTCTAGGTTATACCCCTATATAAATTCTGCTATGTTTAGTTTTGAAGGGGACTGGTAAGATAGACTTGTCTCTTGTCTGCTTAGAGGAGTAGTAATGATGGTGGAGACTTTTCAAGAGAGAGGAAGTACAGCCAATGAGTAGGAAGCGAAAAATCAGCTTAATTAGTTTAGTCATCATTTTGTTTTTTGTCACAGTCGGCTCAGCATACTTTGCTGTAGCGGGTAGCTATTTAAAGAAAACAATTGATAAAGGCTATGTTCCCATAAAAAATGATTATACTGAAGCGCAAAATAAAGATAGTCAATCGTTTTTGATTATGGGGCTAGACAATACAATTGAACGGAAATTAGGCACAACTAGGACTGATGCTATGATGGTGATTACCGTGAATAACAAGACGAAGAAAATAACCTATTTAAGTTTGCCACGGGATAGTTTTGTTCAAATTGATGCAAAAAATTACCAAGGGATGCAACGAATTGAAGCCGCCTATACCTACGATGGACCAACAGCTTCTGTTAACACAGTTGAGAAATTATTGAATATTCCAATCAATCATTACGTTGTGTTTAACTTTTTATCTTTTATTAAGTTAATTGATGCAGTTGGCGGCATAGATGTCAATGTCAAGCAGGCGTTTGATGGTGTCACCAAAGACGGGCCAGGATCCATTCATTTTGATGCAGGGAAACAGCATTTAGATGGTACGAAAGCTTTATCTTATGCCCGTGAAAGACATAGCGATAACGATATTATGCGTGGATTCCGACAACAAGAAATTATTCAAGCAGTTGAAGACAAGTTGAAATCTGGTCAATCAATCATGAAAATAATGGACATTATTGATTCGTTAAATGGAAACATTCAAACTGATGTGGATTCCAATGAATTGACTCATTTAGTCAAAGAAGGTTTGACTTGGACCAATTATGATAAACAACAGCTTTCTTTTGACTGGCGCACTTTTAGTAATGAAGGGCGCAGTATGGTTGAACTATATCCAGATAGTATTGAAAATGTCCGTCATCAATTACGTGTGTCTTTAAATTTAGAAAAGCCAGATGAACGAGATCAAGACGGCTATGTCTTCCATACGAACGGTGAATTTTTATATCAAAGTGATTATACCGTTCAAGATGAAGCAGCTGAGGAAAACGAAATGACTTCCATCAACGGCAATACGTATATTGGTGTTCCTGGCAATACACAGACCGGCCCGTTGCCATCAGTTAAAACGGAAAATGGCTTTATAAAATAATTTATTTTCCAAGTGTAGAAAATCCGAACATAACAGATTAAATAATCCGCTTACTTATTATTCTTCTAAGGAAAAAACGAAGGATTTTAGCAAGGAAACAGCGTATCATTTGATATAAACCCAACATTCCCTTTATAATGAAAGTAACAAGCAAATTTTTGTTACTTAGAAGGGGAAGGGAGCAAGGAGTTATGTTTAGTTATACAGATACCATTTTGTCAATTATGCAAAGAATTGAAGTATACAACGAAATTTTCAAAGCCATCTCTAAAGAAGTTCAAGAATACGGTTGTAATCAGGCTGCACATCGGAGAGGCCGTGACACTTATATGTTTTGCCGAAATAATGTGAATCGTTTTTTTACAGAAGAAATGATGTTTCGTAAAAATTTAGAGCCGTATTATGATAAAGAAGCAACGAAAATCTTGCTAGAAGGATTAGATACGTATAAAGAAGGAGTATTTTTCTGGTTAGAGGCATTAAGTGAATCTTGCCAAGTGACAGATGAATTGAAATATCAATTAGGAATCCGCCAAAAAGAATCCTCTTATTTATTAATTAATCAAGCTTGTAAAGAAGCCTGTGAGGGCATTCAAAGCGCTCATAGTGTTCATAAGATGTAAAAAGTTAGGGATAGCTGTCAATCTGGCAGTTATCCCTAACTTTTTTATTTCAATATCATCTGATAAGCATAACGTTCGCCATCGTTAACATCTAAAATCACGTCACCTTGATAAACAAAGCCAGCTTTTTTAATCAGGTGCTGCATAGCGAGATTTTGTGGATGTGTATCAATTCGAATATCAGTAGCACCTTGCAAACGAGCGGCTGTAACCAGTGAGCGCAAAAGCACCAAGGCCAGTCCTTGACCTTGAAAGGAACTTTTTAGAGCAACACGATGAATTGCCGTATACGTAGTTTGAGAATGAGGTTGCCAAGAACCATTAAAAATCGCTTCATAAGCAGGATCAATCTCCGAACATAAAACACCAACGCCTGCCAAGGCATCATCAACCATTAAAATATAGCAAGTTTGCTGGTCGATATCTTTTGCTAAAATTTCTTGATTCGGTCCATCGCCGTTTTGCCATTGGGGAATGCCACTTTTTTGTAAGGTGCGGCGTCCATCTTCAATGATAGCAAGGATGTCAGGCAAATCAGAAGGTTCTGCTTTTCTTAAGTAAACAGTCAAAAAATATTCCCTCCTCTTAGAAACCTGTTGTTGTTTTCAATTGGTAAATTTTTGAAGGGCGGCCAATGCCAACGGGACGTTCACCTAACTCTTCAAAATATTGTGTCATGGCTTTTTTAAAATTTGAATGGTCAATGCTACGATAATCAACGCCGAGGAACTTCGCAAAAACTTTACGGGCTTCCGTAATGGTGAAATCTTTTCCTAAGACTTGAAGCACTTGCGGTTCATGTTCCATTTTATCAACAACACGATTAAACGCCTTAATTATAATTTCACTATGGTCGAAGGCTAATGTATCTTTACCAAGAGAGGCCGCTGTTTTCAAGTCTAAAGTAATTTCCACATCTTCATGAGATAACGTGATGTGTTGACCATGCCGTTCAAGATTGAACCAGTGGACTTCTTTGGCATCGTCGCCAGCAATTAAAGGTTCTTCACCAATAAAGGCTAAATAGCTGACTGTCACGACCCAACCACGAGGATCTCGATCTGGGCGACTAAAGCTGTGTAATTGTTCAATATTTTCTTGAGAAATCACCACACCAGTTTCCTCTTTTGTTTCTCTTAAAACACTATCTTCAGTAGATTCGTTACGATTAACAAAACCGCCAGGAAGCGCCCATGAGTTTCTAAAGGGGTGACCTTTACGTTGAATCAGTAAGACTTTTAATTGATCGGCTTCCTTGTTGTAACAAAGAAGAACCATATCAACGGTTAAAGAGGGTTTTTCATATTCAGGTAATTCTTGTTGATGATACCAAGTTAAAAACTCTGCTAAGCTGGCTTGGCGTTCATAATAATTTTTTTCTTCGGCTTTAGAAGCAAATTGTGGCACAATTGCTCCTCCTTTCAAAAAGAAACATGGTTTTCTTTTATTGTATCATTAAGTGGCTGAAATACAATATTCAAGCGTAAAAAGAAAAGCAAGCCTGGGACAAAAATCACTTTGGATTTTTGTCCCAGGCTTGTACTATAAGAAGTTTGTTCTAAACATTGATTATTGTGTTAATTCTAATAATTTATTTTTCAAATCTTCTTCCATATGGCCAAGTTCGATTTCGGCAGCTTGGCGTTTTTCTTTTCCTTCTTGTTGAATACGTAATGTTTCTTGGATAGTTTCAATTAAATCATTTTGTGTTTTTTGTAATGTTTCAATATCGACTAGGCCACGTTCGTTTTCTTTTGCTGTTTCAATTGCAGAAATTTTTAGCATTTCTGAATTTTTCTTCAGTAAGTCATTGGTGGTTTCAGAGACTTGACGTTGAGCAGTCACAGCATCTTTTTGACGGAGTAAGGTCAAGGCGATGACTACTTGGTTTTTCCATAACGGAATCGCTGTATTCACCGATGATTGAATTTTCTCAGCCAAAGCTTGGTTAGTATTTTGGATTAAACGAATTTGTGGGGCTTGTTGAATCGTAATTTGACGAGCCAAGCGTAAATCATGGGTTCTTTTTTCTAAACGGTCTAGGAATTGGTTATAATCATTAACAATTTGGACATCCATTTGATCCCCAGATTCTTCCGCTTTTTTCATGGCTTCAGGGATAATTTGCGTCCGTAGTTCTTCTGCTTTTAATTCCCCAGCGGCAATATAGATGTTTAAGGCATCAAAATAATCTTTATTTTTTTGATACAATTGATCTAACATGGCATTATCTTTTAAAAGACCATCTTTTTCATGGGTTAATTTGACAGCAATTTTGTCAATTTGCGCACCAATTTTTTGATATTTGGCGGTAATTTCGTAAACGGATTGTTTGACTTTACCTAACATTTTTTGAATAAAGTTGCCTTCGCCAGCACGTAATTCATTGGGATTGGCTTCATTTAAACGAAACATTAGATCGGTCAGTGAATCACCAACAGGACCAATGTCTTGTGCTTGAACGTGGTTTAACATCGCTTGCGAAAATTCGCCGAGTTTGATTTGGGCATTTGAACCATAGGTAATTACTGCTTGTGAATCTTGGACATCAATTTTTGAAGCTAATTCTTTTGCTTGGGCTTGACGTTCTTGTGGTAATTTATCAATTAAACGAGGAGCTGCTTGCTGTTCTTTTAACTCAGATAGTTCATTTTGTTGCGTTGGTGTTAGTTCATCCATTGATGAAAATGGATTACTTAATAAATCGTCCAATGTATTGGTTACAGATGTTGTTTCTTTGGGTTGTTGCTCAGTCATTTTTTTTCCTCCCTAATGATTATTGCTGGTCTTCGTTTACTTGAGGTGATTCCTCAGTTGCAGCTTTTTGTGACAAGCTGCTTTTAGCGATCGACATTTCGACATCTAAATCGTCTAAGTCATCGGAAACGATTTCCTCATAATCATTTTTAACTAATTTTGACAATTGGTCAATGATTTGTGCGCTTTCTTCTAATTTTTCATACGTTTGTTTGTTTTTTACTTCATGTTGTTCGATTTCTAAATGCTTACTTGTTAAGTCAACGATATTTGGTAAATGTGTATAGAGAAAGTGATTGGCTAAGTGTAACTTTTTAGGTTCTTTCACTAACTCTTTAAACAGAGCTTTAGAAACCTTCGTAGTATCATTACGTAAGTCAATCGCCCGTAATTTAGTTGAACGATTCATGTTTTCTTGTAATTGTATGATTTGTTTTTTGGCTGTGCTCATTGTACTTCTGAAAAAATCAATTTCTTGTGGAGATAACCCCAACTCACGATAATGGGCTTCTTTATCTTTTGTTAAGTAAGGCATTTGATCGCTCTTGTCGGCGGCATTTTTCTTTTTTCGATAGAGAACGAATACTAAAAAGCCTACCAGAATCACAAAAGCGAAGAAGCCATATTCTCTAGCGACAGCAATGATTAAGGCTCCTAAAAGAATATAGCCAATCAGTAATTTTGTATTTAATTTGTTCATTTATATAGTTCCTCCTATCTATCTAATCCTCGAAAGAGTCAGCTCTCGTTACAATAGTTATTTTAGCATACTCTGTGAGAGAAAAGACATACAGCGGAAGATGTATTTTATGATTTAGTGAAATCCTAAGAAAAAAAGTATAAAACGCAAAAAAAAGACCCGTCCTAATTGGGGGTAGGACGGGAAAGGAGTTAAAAATGAAAAAGTGTTTTGTTAGGGTTGTTTGTTGGTATGCTTAAATAATACAAGGAAGTTGTGAATTTTTTATGTCTATTTTTTTTCGAAAATGTAATTTTTTTCTAAAGCAATAAATTTTTTTCTTTGAAAAGGGTTTAACTAGAGAAGAAGGGGTGCGATTTTTATCATTTTAGGGTATGATAAACAAGAAAGGTTGGTGAAAGATATGTTAAATTATGAGGACTTCGAAGAAAAAACACTTCAACGTCGAGAAATTTTTAAAGGAAAGATTATTGATGTTTTTTTGGATGACGTGGCTTTACCGACAGGCGGCACTGCTAAACGCGAATTGGTTTTTCATTCAGGCGCAGTAGCTATGATTCCGTTAACCGCAGAAGGAAAAATCGTCTTAGTTAAACAATTTAGAAAACCCTTGGAACAAGTAATTTTAGAAATTCCGGCGGGAAAAATTGATCCTGGAGAAGAAAATCAACTGGAAACGACGGCTATGCGGGAATTGGAAGAAGAAACTGGGTATCGTGCAGGTCAGCTCACCTACATAAATTCAATGTATCTGTCACCAGGATTTGCTAATGAAAAATTGGCTCTCTATTTGGCAACGGATTTGCAGAAAGTCGAAAATCCGCGTCCTCAAGATGAAGATGAAATCTTGGAACTTTACGAGCTAACAATAGCTGAAGCCAAAGCAGAAGTGGCAAAAGGCACGATTTGTGATGCCAAAACACTTTTTGCTATACAATACTGGGAATTGTATTTACTGCAGAGACAGTTTAAGGAGGACACGCAATGAGCAAAGGTCCGTTAGTCACTCGGACAGAACTTCGCAAACGCAGAGAAGCAGAAGAAAAAGAAGCAGAACGTCGTCAGCAGGAAGAGCAGAAGCTGGCGGAAAAAGCGTATAAGCGAAAAGAAAAAGAAATTTCGACGTTTTATCGTAAAGAAAAGAAAAAACAAAAACCGATCAACAAGTCACGAGTAGGAGAATACTCGAAACGTCGAGAACGGAGTACTTGGTTAAACAAGGCAATTATTATTGTAGCGATTTTATTAGCCGTTGTGGCATATATCGTTTTGAATTTATAGAAAAGAGGAATCACTATGAAAATTGGAATTATTGGAGCAATGGATCAAGAGGTCAAAATTCTAAAAGAAAAATTGACAGACACGATGTCATGGGAACGAGCAGGCGCTTTATTTGTTTCTGGTTCGTTAGGAAGACACGAGGTGATTGTGGTTCGTTCAGGAATTGGTAAAGTGGCCTCAGCTGTGACCACGACTTTATTGATTCATCAATATGGCGTAAATATGGTGATTAATACAGGTTCTGCTGGTGGTATCGGTGAAGGACTAAAAGTCGGCGATTTAGTCATTGCAGACAAATTAGCTTACTTTGATGTTGATGTCACTGGTTTTGGTTATGCCTATGGACAATTGCCTGGTGGTGTGCCTTTGTATTTTGAAACAAGTGAATACTTGCGGATGGAAATTGCGAAAGCTGCTGAAAAAACTGGTTTAGCTATTCGTAAAGGATTGATTGTTACTGGAGATACTTTTGTGGATAGCGCTGAGAAAATCGCCAAAATTAAGAAAGAGTTTCCTGAAGCCTTAGCTTGCGAAATGGAAGGCGCAGCAATTGGCCAAGCCGCTTCACAGTTCAATATTCCATTCTTAGTTGTACGGGCAATGAGTGATACAGCAGATGGCGAAGCAACTCAAAGCTTTGACGAATTCATCGATGAAGCTGGGAAAAAATCAGCCGAAATGGTTATTCATTTTGTCGAGAACTTAGTTTAAAAAGAGAAAGAAACAGCCATCATTTCATCAATGAAATGAGGGCTGTTTCTTTTTGCTTGTTGTCATTTAATGAAAGGTTTTTAAATACTGTTCTTTTTGTTTACGCGTTAATTTTTTAAAGGCGGATTCGGCTTTGGTGGCCGCGCTACGTGTTTCAAATTTCTCTGTATGAATCATTTTGACTGGGCGGCGTTTGGCTAACCGTGTATATTTTGCACCAGTTCCGCTATTATGTTCGGTTAATCGACGTTCTGGCTCAGTTGTATAGCCACCGTAAAAGGAACCATCTTGGCAAAGTAAAACATAAAAATAATGGGATTTCTTATTCTCCATACAGCATAGCCTTCATTTCTGCTTCGTATTCGTTCTTTTCATTGTATGTAAAAAGAGGTGGTAACACACGAAAACCGTCTTTTTTGCCTTGCTTAATGCCTTCAATTAGTAAAACATTGGCTTCTTTGCCTGGCTTCGGATAAACAAACCGAGCTTTTTTCGGCGCAATATTGGCGTTTTCCATGGCATGTAAAATATCCAGGAAACGATCAGGTCGATGAACCATTGCGAGGCGACCATTTGTTTTTAATAAATCCGCCGACACAGTGACCACTTCTTGAAGAGACGTGTGAATTTCATGACGGGCAATCGCTAAATGCGGGTTTGGATTTTTTTGGCTAGTTGGTCGTTCTTTAAAGTATGGGGGGTTACATAGTACTAAATCGACAGAATCTTTTTTGATGACCTCTGTCGCTTGTTTTAAATCACGTTCATACATCGTTACTTGTTTTTCCAATTTATTTAATAGAATACTTCGTTGCCCCATATCTGCCAAACGAGGTTGTAATTCGATTTGGTCGATCTTTGCAGCTGTTTTCCGACTAACGAAGAGGCCGACCGCGCCATTGCCAGCACACAAATCGACAATCTTGCCTTTTTTTGGTAGTTGCGGAAAATTAGCCAATAAGACTGCATCAATGGAAAAAGAAAAGACTTCTTTGCTTTGAATAATTTGAATATCATCCGCATATAATTGATCAATTCGTTCGCCGGATAATAACATAGATTAAGAACCTCCAACTTTTCATCTGATTGTTCATGTATTATACTACTTTTAAACCCGTATGACAAAATCTGTTCCCTAGATTAGTGGGGACATGTTATTTCTCTGATTGATAGAAGTAAAAAAAGCTTGTCAAAAGGTAGAGCTTTCGGCATACTAGAAAGCGGAGAGAAGAAAGGAAGAAAATTATGTTTTTTACATTTATGCGTGGCGTGGTTCGCGTCATTTTATTTGTGATTAATGGAAATGCACATTATGAAAATAAAGAAAAATTACCAAAAGACCAAAACTATGTCTTAGTTGCGCCGCATCGAACATGGTGGGAACCGCTGTATTTAGCTGTTGCTGGCAGTCCTAAGAAGTTTAGCTTTATGGCAAAAAAAGAGTTGTTTAAAAATCCTGTTTTACGTTTCATTTTAAAACATGCGAATGCGTTTCCAGTGGATCGTGAGAAGCCCGGGCCCAGCGCGATAAAAACACCTGTCAAAATTTTAAAAAATTCTGATTTAAGTTTGATTATGTTCCCTAGTGGCACGCGTCATTCCTCAGAATTAAAAGGTGGGGTAGCCTTGATTGCTAAAATGGGGCGAGTACCTATCGTGCCATCTGTTTATCAAGGTCCGTTAACTTTAAAAGAGTTGTTTAAACGTAAAAAAGTAACGGTTCGTTTTGGGGAGCCAATCGATATTAGCGATATTAAAAAAATGGATAAAGACGGTTTAGCTGAAGTGGAACGTCGGATGCAAGAAGCATTTGATCAGTTAGATAAAGAAATTGATCCAACTTTTAAATATGAATCAACAGAAAAAGAATAAAACAAACCGCTACAGAATAGGTATGTTACTGGCAGGTAGTCTCATCAAAAGATGATGCTCCCTGTCTTTTTTCTTGCGTTAAGAAAAAAGTTTGTTAAAAATCTAATTCTTCTGTCCGATTTTCTTAAAAAATACCAGAAATTTGTTATAATAATAAGAAGGACTTTTTTAGGCGGTGAAAAAATGAAATTTTTACATACAGCAGATTGGCATATTGGCAAAAAATTACATGGTTTTGATTTATTGGCAGAACAAAGGGAAGCCTTTAAACAAATCTTAGCAATTGCGAAAGAAGAGCAAGTGGATGCTGTTGTGATCGCTGGAGATTTGTATGATCGCTCTGTTCCAGCGGTTGAAGCAGTCGAGATTTTTAATGAAATGATGATTCAAATGAATCTCAAAGAGCATTTCCCCGTGTTAGCTATTTCGGGAAACCATGATAGCAGCACTCGTTTAGAAACAGGAGGCCCTTGGTTTAACCAAACGCAATTTCATTTGAATACGCGTTTAGAACAAGCCTTTCAACCAATTGAAATCGCCAATACCCAATTTTATTTGTTGCCTTATTTTGAACCGATTGCGGCTCGCTTATATTTTGAAGATGAAACGATTCGAACGATTCAGGCGGCGATGGAAAAAGTTGTCGCGAAAATGCAAGAATCTTTTCTCCCCAACAAAAAACAAGTGTTAGTTAGTCATTTTTTTGTCGCTGGCAGTGAAAAAACTGATTCTGAAACAAAATTAACAGTGGGTGGTTTGGATGTTGTACCGACGGCTTTGTTAGAGCCTTTTGATTATGTCGCGTTGGGCCACTTACATGGAAAAAATGCGTTGCAGGCACCTAATGCTCGATACAGTGGCTCGCCTGTAAAATTTTCTTTATCAGAAATGACACAAGAAAAGGGTGTTTGGCTTGTTGAAACAGAAACTGAAGTTCATTTTCAATTCCGTGCTTTGAAACCATTGCGAGACATTCAACAATTGACGGGCTCGTTTCAGCAGTTAACGGATCCTGCTTTTTATCAAGAAGTGAATCGGGAAAATTATTTACATGTCCAATTAACCGACCGAGCGATCATTCCCAACATGATGAATCAATTGCGAAAAATTTACCCCAAAATTATTGGGCTGGAACGTTTGAATGGTCGAGAAACAAGCAACGGAAATCAGAAAAAAGTGGTACAAATAGAACAACGTTCACCAGAAGAACATCTGCATGACTTTTTTAACGATGTGACAGGAGAGGCCCTGACAGAACAACAAGCACAATGGGTCCAAGAAGAACTGAGTACACTTAATCAATTAGAAAGAGGGAAGTAACAGGATGAAACCATTATCTTTAACATTGAAAAACTTCGGACCGTATATTAATGAAACCATTGATTTTACGAAGTTTGAAGATTCTTCACTTTTTCTAATTAGTGGAAAAACAGGATCTGGGAAAACAACGATTTTTGATGGAATGAGCTATGCTTTGTTTGGTGAAAGTTCTGGAAAATTACGTTTAGGCAAAGAAATGCGTTCCACATTTGCTGACCCCTCAGAAGCCACTGAAGTTACTTTGCTTTTTAAACATAACGAGTATCTCTATGAACTGAACCGCCTTCCTGAACAAGAACTTTTTAAAAAACGTGGCACAGGAGTCCGTAAACAAAGTGCCAAAATTTCTTTAATTGTCAAAGATGCTCAAGGGAAAGAACTACGAGCCTATTCTAAAAGACGTGAAGTGGACGAACTCATTCAAGAATTATTACATTTGAATGCCAATCAATTTGCTCAAATTGTATTGTTACCACAAGGAGAGTTTCGGACTTTTTTAATTGCTAAAAGTGATGAAAAAGAAAAGGTTTTGCGTAATTTATTCGGAACAGAATTGTATCAGTTGTTCAGCGAAAATTTAAAAGAACGCTTAAAAATTGCCAATCAAGAGATTCAAGAAACCCAGCAAAAAATTGAACTGAAAACAGAACAGTTGCATTGGTCAGAAGAACCTGAACCGACAATGACACTTTTTGAAAAACTTCAATTATTAGAAAGCCAACAACAAGAGGCTCAGCAACAACTATTAGTTGAAAGAGAACAAATTACAACCTTAAAACAAGCCAAACAAGCAAAAGAGCAAGTTCGTTATGCTATTGAAGAACGACAAAACTTGCAACAGCAAAAAGAAGAATTACTGGAAAAGAAAACAAAACAAGCTGAACAGGAAACCGTCATTGAGCGGCTAAAGGAACAGATTCAGCAATTAAAATGGAGCCAAAAACAGCAATCTTTAGCTGAAAAAGTCTTTGAAAAACGAAGCGAAAAACAACAAAAAGAGCAAGAAACAAAGTCCAAACAACAAGCTCTTATGGAAACGCAACAAGCATTGACAGATTGGCAAGCAATCCTGAGTGAGTTGGAAGAACAACAACCATTAATTGCTGAAAAACAAGAACGTCTTCAAACGATTCAACGTCAATTACCACAATACCAAGAATATGAACAGTTAGCCCAACAACAAATAGCAGAACAAGCCAATTATCAAGCCATTCAAAAAGAGTATGAATCTTGCCAACAGGAAAAAATAACATTAGCGGATAAAGTGGCGACAGCCAAACAATTTATTGAACAAGAAGGAACACTTGAAAAAGCAAATTTTGAATGTTCTAGTGTAGCAGATCATTGGCAAAATTTTGTAGAACGTTGGCAAAAAAATCAAAAAGCTTGGCAAAAAATTAGTCAAAACCAAGTGGAATTGCACGAGTTGACACAACGGTTTGCTGTTGAACAGCAACAAAAAAGCGCCGAAGAAGCGAAGTTGCAGACAAAGAAAAGTCAATGGGCCTCTTTACAAATCCAACGATTAAGCTTGTTACTTGAAGAGGGGGAACCTTGCCCAGTTTGTGGCTCTTTAGAACATCCAAAGCAACAAACTCATCAAGAAGTTTCTTTAGAAGAGATTGATCAAGCGGAACGGGAATTAACGGAAGTTGAAAAAACGGTTCAACGATTTACTGAAACGCTCTCTGCATTAGGGGCGGAAAAGCAACAGAAAGAAAGCCAATTACAAGAACAGGAAGCTGCGTATACTGAGGAACAAGAACAATTAGCAGCGCAGTTTGCTGACTTGCAGTTGCCGTTAACAGGACTAACTTTTTCACAAGTAACACCTGCAGAAATTGCGGAAGTTGAGTCGCAATTAGCTAAAGAAAAACAACAAATAGCACAAAAACTAACGGAAATTTCAGTCGAAAAGGACCGTCTGGCGGAACTAGAAGAACAAGTAGCTGAAAATTCCCAACGCTTTGAAGTGCTCCGACAACAAGTAGAAACAATGCAACAAAGTCTGGAAAGAATCACTATCCAGCAGCAAATGATTGCTAGCCAATTATTGGATGCAACCGTCACATACGAAGAAATGACCAAACAACAAGCTTTGCTTCAAGAAGAACTCTCTGCATTTGAACGTCAAAAAGAAAACGTGACGACACAAGGAGAAACCTTGAAGAAAGAAGAAATGATCCTTGAAAGTACGCTGACGCATTTGGAGAAAGAACAACAAACACTTCAACAAACAGTCGCACAACTTGAGAGTCAGTTAAACGCAGTTTTAACGGAACAAGGAGTGACAGAGGACCAATTGACGGAGTGGTTGAAAGAGGTACCGACACTAGAAAGTCAGCAAGAACAAATTGCTTTATTTGAACAAGAGCAAACCCAACTGACTATCCAACTCGCTGAAATTGAGAAAAAATTATCTAGTGATACGTTCCCAGAATTATCTTTAATCACCACAGAAATTGAACAAATAACACAACAAATTGAAGAACAAGAAAAAAAATACTATCAACTGCATGAAAAAATGCTGAACAACCAACAGTTGGTTCAAGAAATTAATGCGCAAAGAACAACAATTGAAGACAAGTTTGAGGAAGTTGCTGCACTACAACAATTGGCAGATACGGTGAATGGCAATAATCCTAAAAAAATTAGTTTTGAACGGTATATGTTACAAACGTATTTAGAAAGAGTGCTGACAGTCGCTAATCAGCGTTTAGACCGCCTGACCAATAGTCGTTATCAATTTGAATTGAATCACGAAGCAGGTAGTTATCGGAATCAAACGGGGCTAGAAATCAATATTTATGATGACAATTCAGGGACGGTGCGCAGCGCTCACACGTTATCAGGCGGGGAAAGTTTTATAGCAGCGTTAGCTTTGGCACTTTCTTTAGCAGAAGTGATTCAAGAACAAGCAGGCGGAGTCTTAATTGATGCGTTGTTTATTGATGAAGGCTTTGGTTCCTTAGATGAAGAAGCATTGGAAATGGCAATGGAGGCGTTAGAAACGATTGAAAATGAAGGCCGCATGATTGGGATTATTAGTCATATTGGCGAATTAAAAGCACGAATTCCACAACAATTACAAATAAAAAGCAATGGGAATGGTCAAAGTACCGTTCACTATCAGCTAGCTTAGTAGAAGAGGAGGTGAGTCGATGAAATGGAGTATTCCAGAGCGAATCGTTGAACAAGGACGCGAATATATGCAAGAAGGCCGGGTCTTATCTATCGTTCAAAATCCAGAAAAAAGGATCTGGTTGTCTGAGGTTTTAGGGGAAGAACTTTATCTTGTTGAATTGGATGGTACCGCCAAAGAACAAGATGTTTGTGAATGTCAATATTGGATGGAACATGGCTATTGCAAGCATACAGTGGCAGTTGAACTGGCACTGAAACAACGAGGCGTGTCAAGAATTATTCAAGCGAATCAAACAGTCAGTTTTGAGAAAACAAATCGATCAACAGCTGAAATGTTTACCAAAGGCTTTGCCAAATTAAGCAAAGCTTTTGCCGAAGTTCCCTTGCAGCCTTTACGTTTAGAATTTCATTTAGATGTGATCGAAACGAATAATTACTATCCAGAATTATCAACGATTGGTCTTTCTTTAAAAATTGGTTTGGAAGGCACCAAACCTAAAACATATATTGTGAAAAATATTGGTGATTTTTTACAAGCATATGAAAAAGAAATGACCTTTATGGTGAATAAACAACACCAATTTACTTTGCTACATGATTCTTTTTCAATGGAGATTCAAGAAATTTTAACAGAACTTGCGGCAATTTATCATACCAGCCAATTATTAGGTGCAAACGGTATTCAAGTTAAAGGGAAAATCGACAAACGTTATCTATTATTACCAATTGATCGCAGTCAATCGTTAGTTGAAAAAATGAATCGAACGGGTCAGTTTATATTGACCAATCAAACTCATAAGTATCGCTATCTAACGTTCAAAGAAACCAGTTTGCCACTTACGTTTACAGTGCAAAAAACCGAGGAACAAAGCTTCAAATTAACTATTCAGAATCCTATTACAACGTTTCTAGCCCACTATCACTGGGCGATTGCGGATCAAACGGTTTATTTACTAACAGAAGAGCAGGAAGCCATCTACACCACGTTACTTCAATTAATGAAACGCTTGGAAGAGCCGTCCATTATTTATGAAAAAGAAACAGTTTCTGATTTATTTAGTGAAGTGTTACCATTATTGGAAAAAATTGGTCGAGTGTCTGTTGAAGAATCAGTTGAAGAATTAGTCGTCCATCATCCTTTAAAAGCAGTCTTTATTTTTAAGAAAATTAAAGGTCGGATTAATGCTCGAATTGACTATCACTATGGAGAAGTCATTTTCTCGACAAACCCGAAATATGCTCAATTACCTGAAGTCAATCAAGAAATCGTTCGAGATAAAGCAAAAGAAACAGCAATTAAGCAACAATTTCAACAGTTTGCCTATCAGCAAACAACCACAGGCTTTGAAAAAGTCTTACCTGCTGGGGAGTCCTTGTATTATTTCTTTAAAGCCGAGGTTCCAGCTTTCCGTCAATTAGGAGAAGTTCGGATGGGACGGAAATTACGGGAATTGTATTTAGATGCCCAGCATCATCAACCAACGATTGAAGTTGCGGAAGGGGATTCTTGGTTAGATATTCGGTTTGATGTCACTGGCATTGATGAAACCGAAATCGATGCAGTATTGACTAGTCTGCTACGTAATGATGCTTTTTATACGTTAAAAAGTGGTGAAATTCTTGCTTTTGACTCAGAGGAATTTTTCCATACAAGTGCAATTTTAACGAAGCTTCGAAAAAATATGCATCAAGAAGACAATGTCATTCATGTGCCCAAAAATCAAGGTCTCATGATCGAAAGTTTATTAGAAGACAACGAGCGGGCACATTTTTCAGATTCCTTTAAAAAAATGGTCACGGATTTAACGCATCCAGAAAACTTTGAAGCGCAAGTCCCCAAATCTTTACAAGCAACGTTACGCCATTACCAAGAAACAGGGTATAAATGGCTGAAAATGCTTAGCCATTATCAATTTGGCGGTATTTTAGCTGATGAAATGGGTTTAGGGAAGACACTGCAAACCATTACCTATTTACTTTCGGAAAAAGAAGAAGAGCGCTTGAAAGGGACAGCTTTGATTGTCGCACCTGCAAGTTTAACCTATAACTGGTTAGCCGAAGTCAAACGTTTTGCGCCAACCTTAAATGTTCAAGTGGTTTCTGGCAACCGTCAAGAACGAGCAGCGCTTTTACAAAATAGCACCGAAGATATTCTGATTACTTCTTATGCAAGTATGCGACAAGATGTTCAGCTTTATCAGGAAATACGTGTCGGCTATTTGATTTTAGATGAGGCCCAAATGGTTAAAAATAGTGGGACTAAAACGGCGCAAGCCTTAAAAAGTTTAAAAGTACCACAACGTTTTGCATTAAGTGGCACACCAATTGAAAATAATTTAGATGAACTGTGGTCAATTTTCCAAATGATCTTACCGGGATTGTTCCCAGGCAAAAAAGCCTTTCGAGAAATTAAGCCGGAAGAAATTGCCAAAATGATTCAACCATTCATTTTACGACGAGACAAGAAAACGGTGCTCGCAGACTTACCAGAAAAAATTGAAAATAATATGTACAGTGTCTTAACGGAAGAACAAAAAACGGTTTATTTGGCCTATCTAAAACAAATGCAAGCAGATGTCAGTCAAATGGATCAGGCGACCTTCAAGAAAAATCGCATGAGTATTTTAGCAGGCTTGACCCGTTTACGACAAATCTGTTGCGATCCGCGTTTGTTTATTGAGGATTACACGGGAGGTTCTGGCAAAGTGGAACAAGTCAAAGACTTTTTAGTGGCTGCCAAAGAAAACAATCGTCGTGTCCTATTATTTTCTCAGTTCACAAGTATGCTTTCTATCTTAGAAAAAGAATTGAATGAATTAGGTTTAGAGACGTTCTATTTACGAGGAAGTACGAAGCCTCAAGATCGGTTAACGATGGCGAATGCCTTCAATGAAGGAGAAAAAGATGTCTTCTTAATTTCATTGAAAGCAGGGGGAACCGGACTAAACTTGACTGGTGCAGATACAGTTATTTTATACGATTTATGGTGGAATCCCGCAGTCGAAGAACAAGCGGCTGGTCGGGCGCACCGCATGGGACAAAAAAAGGTTGTTGAAGTGTGGCGGATGATTGCAGAAGGAACGGTTGAAGAAAAAATGAATTCCTTACAGCAAGAAAAACGCGAGCTGTTCCAAAAAGTGATTCAAGGAAATGAAGAGCAATTAGCGAAAATGACGGAAGAAGATATTCGCACAATTTTAAGCATTGGGGAATAACCGTTCAACTTAGTTGCTATCTTATTTAAAGAGAAATGGAGTAATTCGTTTGAAACAAAAAGAATATATGGAATATCGGCCGCTAGGTGAAGAAATTGAACGGATTCGTAAAGGGAAAAATATTCCTCTGCGTGTCTTTGATGAAAATGGTGTTTCTAGTCGAAGTTATCAACGCTTTGTCCAAGGAAATAGTGAATTGCGTATTTCGGATTTAGCCATTATTGTCGAAATCTTGTCTATTTCGCCGATGGAAATGACAGAAAAATTAACGCCAATGTCCAAAACAGTTTTAGCTAAGGAGCAGTTTAATCAAGCAATCTTTAGTAAAAATTTTCAAGAAAGTAGTCGAATCGTTGCAGATTATCGGGCGTATTATGATAAATCGTCTTTTGCTTTAGGAAAGCAAGAAGTAATGTATTCGATGTTGGCGTTGGAATATCTTTTTAACCCTCAAACGGTTGTGACAAAAGAGGAAATTATTGCATTAGAAAATCAGATTCTGGAACGATTAATTAATGCCGATGTGTATACTATTTTTAATTTGAAATTTTTAGCATTACAAAAAAACGTTGGCTTGCAGCCGTTTCCAACTTCGTTACTTTTTCGTGTACTACAATCTGTCAATGAGCGGGAAATTATTGATATTCGCTCACTAGAAATTATCGAGCAAGTAATTATTGATTTTTTATTTGCGGCGATTGTCAGCCAAAATGTTCCCCATATTCTTCATGTATTAAGCATGTTTAAAGAATATGAAGTGGGTGAAAATAACTGGCGAATGATCCTCTGGAAAAAAATAGCAGAAAAAATAGAAATGATTTTAACCAATGAAGAAATATTCGCAGATTGGGCAATCTTTAAAGAACAAATCCTTTTATCTATCACATTGTTTTTACCAAAAGCCAAACAAGAATTTTTTGCTGGGCAATTGGAAAAAATAGAGGATAGTTTAAAAGAAATAAAAGAAAATTAGGCATAATTGAGAATTTGTCATAATAAATTCTGGTTGTGTTTAGCGACAAAGAGCGCCAAATAGGGGTAGAAAACCCTATTTGGCGCTCTTTGTCTTGTCTATACAAATTAATTTGGACAGTTTGTCGTAATTGAACCCATTTTCAGTTGATATTCACTATAATTAAGAAAATATCAGGAGGTGAAGTTTATGAAAAAAATGTGCATCTCCGCAGTTAGTGCCTTACTTTTGGGTAATAGTTTGCTACTTCCTGTAACAACTTTCGCCGAAACGACCGAAACAATCGCATCCTCCAGTGAAGAAAATGTTTCATCTGTTTCAGAAGAAAAGATTCCAGAAACTTCATCAGCAGAAGAGCAAAATTCAGCAACCAGTAGTTCGGAGATTCCCCAATCAGAAGAGTTAACGACTGTTGAAACAAGTGAAGAGCCGCCAAATGAAGCACTAGCGATAACGGAAGCACAACTGATGATGCCCCAATTATACGCAGGTGCTGTCTTAGATAAAGCGACGCCTATCAGTACACTATTTCCTGATCCAGCCTTTGCGGAAAATATCAGAAAACAGTTAAGCAAATCTCGGACCTCTAATACTGTCACCCAAGCAGAATTGGATAAACTGAATAAAGTTATTTTAGAAAATGTCGTTGTTTCTAATGTGGAAGGAGTTCAATACCTAAGAAACTTAGAAGAATTATCTTTTCAAGATTCGCTCAATGTAACAGATTTGAGTCCTTTTGCTAAAGGTGAATTTAAGCTATTACGTTTTTTATATATGAGAAATAATAAAATAGCTGATCTTAGTCCGTTAGGTCAAGCAGGATTAATTAGTTTAGAAGGCTTGTATGTTGAGAACAATCAATTAACGACATTAAATGGACTTGAAGGAATGGCTGCTTTAAAAAATTTAAGTATCCAAAATACGACAGATCATCCGTCAAAAATCACGCCGAATAATCGAGTGACTTCCTTCGACCCGCTTCGTTCTCTTCGTAATTTAGAAACCATTTGGGCTGCCAATAATCAGATTGCTACTTTAGATGGGCTTACGGAAGCAAATAACCTACTCCGTCTTTATGTGGAAAATAATCAATTAAAAACAATTGCGCCCTTGGCGAATAAACCACGTCTAGAAGAGTTGAGTATTATGAATCAAACGATTACTAGTCTGGAAGCTTTAAGCACTGTTCCTAATCTGCGTGTACTGTATGCAAGAAACAATCAAATTTCTTCCTTGGCACCGTTAGAGAAAACACTCAATCTAACAGTTTTAGATGTGGGAGAAAATCAAATTTCAGATATCAGTCCGTTAAAAGGTTTAACGGCCATTACAGGGCTAGATGTATCTAATCAAATGATTATCTTATCTTCTGTCGATTATATTGCTGGGAAACCACTGCAATTAAAAAATAAGGTGGTATCTCGTGATGGTCAACTATTTCCACCGCTGACGATTAGCCCTTATGGAAGTTACGATGCCACAAAAGGACTGTTTGAATGGAATTTACCCAAAGCTCATGAAGGCGTTTCTTATATCTGGGAATCAACAGATAAAGCATACTTAGGGAACTTTTCTGGAACAGTCGTCCAACCTGTCAAAGAAGTTTTCTTAAGTGAAACGAAACTATCTTGGTCAAAAGAGCGTATAGAAAAGTCGATGGAAAAAACAATCGATATTGATGACTTTCAAAAAACAGCCCTGCCTTTTTATTGGCAAGATGTCGATGCTGGGAATAGATTACAATTTATTGTCAAAAAAGAGGGCCAAGAAATCCAGAAATTAGCAGATGAAACAACCACTAATTCTAAAACATTTAAGGAAAAAGCCTTGTTATTACCAGAACTAACTTATGGAAAACAGCAGTTGGTCGTGGAAGTCTATGATAAAGGCTACAAGATTGATGAATTAGCGCTAACAGTCACTGTGGTTGGCTCTGTCAGGTTCAAAACGGTACCCACAGCGATTTCCTTTGGGAATGAGCTGCAAATCGCTAGTAGCACGACCCAATATCCAATTGTTTCCATGGATCAACCATTAGTGATACGAGATACTCGTCAAACGGGGAATAATTGGTCGCTTGCACTAACCGTTACTTCTGATTTCAAATCTGAATCAGGTGCTACGTTGCCGAATATTTTAAAATTTAGAACCAACCATCGCTTACAGGACATTCCAGAAGGCCAATCGATTCTTGTTCACAACCAAGTCAATGGACATCAAGAAACAAATATTTCTGATCAATGGAAAGAAAATGACCAAGAGTTGTTATTATCTGTTCCTGGAGGGACGGCCAAAGCAGAAGAATACGAAGCAAAACTAACTTGGCACTTGATGGACGTACCTGATGGCAGTGCAAAATAGGGGGTGAGTCTTATCAAAAAAATAGTTAGCGGTGTATTGCTATTAGGATTGATTTCATCAGTTGATGTATTTGCTGAAACAAATGCCTATCCGACAAATGCAGAAGTTTCTTTTTATGGCGAGTATGAGCCACCAGCCAACAAAGAAAAACCAGATGGTAAGATACCACAGCGTTTCCCCAAGCAGTCGGAAGCAATCCCAGCAATGAGTGGAGAATCATTGAAGCATTCAACAAGTAAAACGGTTGATCAAAAAGGCTCAGGATTCTTACCTCGAACTGGTACTAAACAGCAACAAATGTTTAATTATCTCGGAATAATAGTCATCTTTATGGCTAGTTTTATTTTAAAAAAAAGAAAGAAGGAACAATAAAATGAAAAAAATTATCTTATCAACAATCCCCGCTATCACTTTAGGCGTGGCTATTGCACCAGAAGTGAATGCAGAAGAAAAAAACTATGAATCAAATGCTATCGTTGAATTTACTCCGGATGCCTCTATCAACAAACCTGTCGATCCAGTGAATCCAGATACCGAAAAACCTGTTGAACCCTTTGATCCAACGATACCAGACACAGGCAATAAGCCAAATGAAGGAACAACTGGTCCACTAAGTATCGATTATGCTTCTAGTCTAGACTTTGGCAAAAATAAAATTTCAAATAAAGATGAAAAATATTATGCAAATCCACAATACTTTTTCTTGGCAGACGGTTCTGGTCCTGATTTGACTAATCCTAAACCAAATTATGTACAAATTTCCGACAAACGCGGAACGAATGCCGGTTGGGCCTTAACAGTTAAACAAGAAACACAATTAACAGCGACAAAAGAAACATTAAATAAAGTTTTAGACGGTTCAGAAATTAAATTAAGTCAAAACAAAGCAGTGTCTAATTCCAAAGCAGTCACACCAACTGCGCATGAAGTAACTTTAGTAGCTGGCGATTCATCAAATGTGATGTCTGCCGCTGAAGGTCAAGGTTCTGGAACTTGGCTTAGTGCGTTCGGTGGGATTGAAAAAGTGGAAGTTGACGGTGAAAGCGTAGATAAAAATACAGCGATCACATTAACTGTACCAGGAGCAACACCAAAAGATGCTGTTCAATACAAAACTGTTTTAACATGGACAATCGCTGATTTACCAAGCGTATAATTATTGAAACTATAACAATAGAAGAGAAGGAGCACTAACATGAAAAAAATGACCATCGCAAGCAGCTTAATTTTAGCAACCATCGCGGTAGGCACACTACCAGTTCAAGCAGAGGAAGTGGCTAATCGCGACACAGATGCTATTGTAAAATTTAAAGCACCAGATGAAAAAGATCCTAACAGCAAAAATCCTGTAGTGGATCCAGAAGACAAAGACGGCAAAGATCCTGTGACACCTATCGACCCAGTAAATCCTGACAAACCAGTTGATGAAGGTTCTACAGGTCCCTTAACCTTGGACTATGCTTCAAGTTTAAACTTTGGTGAAAATATCATCAGCACAAAAGATGAAATCTATTTTGCATCAGCACAAGTTTTAAAAGATAAAAATAATGTTGAAAAAACGGGTCCATTATTTGCTCAAATTACAGATAATCGTGGAACTTTAGAAGGCTGGACTTTATCTGCAAAACAAAATTCTGCATTTACTTCTGCTACAAAAGGTCAGACACTTGAAGGAACTGAAATTGTCTTTCAAAATGCTTCAGCTGTGACAGCAGGACAAAGTGCTGCACCAACAAGTTTAGCGAGCGTAACTTTTGGTACAGTGGGTGAAAGTCATAACGTGATGGTAGCCGCAACAGATCAAGGTGCTGGGAAATGGTCATACTTATACGGCAATGCTAGTTCAATTGCTGAAGTTGACGGCCGTCAAGTAATGAAAGATGTTCAATTAAAAGTGCCAGGTAAATCAGTTAAATTAAACGATGCCTACAAAACAACAATTACTTGGACATTAGCTAATACGCCAGTATAAAAAGAACCTTTTTGGAGAAAGGAAGAGGGGAACTCAGCCTTTCTCCTTTACATAGAAATGGAGTGTAGAGCGAAATGAAAAATAGATATTTTATTCTGATGATCCTAAGTTTTTATTTCTTTGCTTTTGGGATTGAAACCTCAGCAGCAGAATTACGATTTAGTGTTGAAACAGAAATTCCAGAAAACCAAATAGATAAAACAAAAACATATTTTGATTTAATGATGAAACCAGACCAAGAACAAATTTTGAAAGTTCGAGCGGCCAATAGTACAGATGAAAATTTAGTGATTGATGTTAGTGTGAAGTCGGCCACAACAAACAGCAACGGAGTGATTGAATATGGTGAGTCGTTGACAGCATTAGATAAATCTGCACCAGCAGATTTATCAGAAATCATTCAACTGAAAGACGGCGGTGAGAGTGTTGAATTGCCTGCTAAAAGTGAAAAATTAGTTGAACTACGAGTGAAGATGCCTAAAGAAGAGTTTTCAGGGCAACTAGCGGGCGGGATCACGTTTAGTGAAAAAGTCGATGAAACGAAAGACAAGCAAAAAGAAAATACAAACGGCTTAGCAATTGAAAATCGCTATGCCTATACAGTAGCTGTTTTACTTCGAGAAAATGAAACAGTTGTGCAACCTGAATTGTCTTTAGAGAAAGTTGAACCGACGCAAAGAAATGCGCGCAGTGTTATTTCTGCAACACTACTAAACCATGAAGCAGCCTATCTTCAATCAATGAAAGTAACGGCAAATGTTAAAAATAAGAAAACAAGTAACGTTATTTTAGAGAAAGAACAAGAAGATATGCAAATGGCGCCCAATTCAATTTTTAATTTCCCTATTCCTTATGAAGAAAATGAAATGGAAGCTGGGACGTATGTATTGGCAATGACTGTGGAAGGCTCAGGAAAAAAATGGCAATTTACGAAAGAATTTACGATCTCAAAAGAAGAAGCAAAAACATTTAATGAGAAAGATGTAACCGTCAAAAAAACGGAATCTAAACTTATTTATCTCTTAATCGGTTTATTGCTCCTTTTACTGATAATCTGCCTGTTCATCATTTTACGTCTGAAAAAACAAAAAAATAAATAAAAAAAAGCCGCTCTTCAAATTGAAGAACGGCTTTTTTTAAAGATTAAATAATTTCTCCACAGTCGGACAAAGTTCGGTGAAACAAGTGACTTCTGCAAGGTGTGATGCAGGTTGGCAACTTGGTAGTTCACGAGAGCGGTGGTTAAACCAAAGAGAATGCCAGCCACCATTACGTGCGCCTACAATATCATTGTCATAACTATCACCAACATATAAAGTATGTTCAGGTTCCATACAAAATTGATTACAGGCTAAATCAAAAATTTCCTTTTCAGGTTTTTGAAAACCCGTACTTTGAGAAATAATGATATTTTGGCTTGGAACCCATTTTTCAAGATTCAATTGTTTAACTTTTTTAAATTGATGGTCTGTTGGACCATTTGTAATAATCCCCATCGGAATTTCTTTCTCTTGTAAAGTATCAAGAAGCTTAGTAACTTCTGGATGCATCGTAATATTATCCAATTCTTCTTCATAAACTTGTTGGAAAATTTTTCCTTCTTCTTGTGAAATTCCTGGATAGTTTAGATCCTTTAATGTTTCATTCATCCGGAAAAACCGCATGAAATCTAGGGACCATTCATTGGCTAAAACTTTCGGAAACGTTTCATCGCTGTGGTGTCTAAAACGAAGATACAATTCATGCATATCCTCTGTCGCAACGTTTGGGAAAATTTTAGTCATCGCATTTCGAAAGGGTTGTTGCTGATCGTACAGCGTGTCATCAACATCAAAAACAATGGTTCTCATTTAACAAGTGCACCTCTTAACTTTTTTACAAAACTTTTCATATGTTATATTGTAGCCGATATTTTCACAAATAAATAGAGTATTTTTCACTGTATTTCAAGGTTTTGTACAGAAATCAAAGCCTTGCGGGGAAAGACAATTATAGTTATTTTTACCGAAAAAATGGAAACGATAAATGAAAAAATATTCTGATAATGAAAAGTTTGTGAAAATGATTTTGAGTCAAAGTTACTTAAATAACACGTGTTCTGATAGAAGTTAGAATTTTGCAAGAGACAGTCTTTTTCCGTATAATGAATGAGAATGAAGGGGGAGAGTTAGGGAGTTATGTTAAAGCGTTTTTTTGGGTATTATCGGCCGTATCGTCGATTATTTATTTTGGATTTTGGGTGTGCCGTTTTTGCGGGGCTGTTAGAGTTGGCTTTTCCAGTAGCAGTCAACCAAGTAATTGATAAGATTATGCCAAAAGGAGATTTTCGCCTCATTGCATTAGCTAGTGCGGGCTTATTTGCATTTTATATAATCAATACGTTTTTACAATTTATTGTGGTTTATTTTGGTCATATGTTAGGCGTGAATATTGAAACAGATATGCGTGAAGAATTATATCAACATCTGCAAAAACAACCGTTTGAGTATTATGATAATCAAAAAACAGGGAAATTAATGAGCCGTTTGACCACTGATCTTTTTGAAATTTCAGAAGTGGCGCATCATGGTCCAGAAGACGTCTTTATTACGATTATGACGTTAGCAGGTTCTTTTTTATTAATGTTAACCATTCACGTGAAATTAGCCATCGCTACGTTTATTTTATTGCCATTTATCACGATTGCGCTAGGTTATTTTAATAAGAAAATGACAAAAGCGAATACGGATATTTACGATAATTTAGGTGAATTTAATGCTGGGATTGAAGCGTCAGTAAGTGGGATACGTGTCACGCAATCTTTTGCAAATGAACCATTTGAACGAAAACAGTTTAATTATTTAAATCAAATGTATCGAAAATCGAAATTATATTTTTATAAGGTGATGGGTGTCAGTTCCGCCTATAATTACTTATTAATTCGTCTGATAAATTTATTTTCATTAATTTTTGGTGCGTATTATACAATTAAAGGAGAAATTACAGAAGGACAGTTTGTAGGATTTATTTTATTAGCCAATATTTTTATTCGGCCGATTGAAAAAGTCAACAATATGATTGAAAGCTATCCCAAAGGATTTGCTGGCTTTAAACGTTTTACGGAAGAAATGGACAAACAACCGTCCATCAAAGATTTGCCAGGAGCTGTTGCTGTTCCGCATTTAGAAGGAACGATTGCCTATAAAGATGTTTCATTTGCTTATGAAGATGGCACAAAAGTTTTAGACCATATCAATTTAAAAATTCAACCTGGTGAAACCGTTGCTTTCGTTGGCCAAAGTGGTTCAGGAAAAACGACCTTGTGCAATCTGTTGCCTCGTTTTTATGAAGTCAGTAGTGGTGAAATTACGATTGACGGTAGAAATATCCAGAAAATGACCTTGGCTTCATTACGTAAGCAGATTGGAATTGTTCAACAAGATGTGTTTTTATTCCCTGGAACATTACGAGAAAATATTGCTTATGGGAATTTAAATGCTACAGAAATAGACATTCAACAAGCGGTGAAATTAGCACATTTAGAACATGTAATTCAGCTAATGCCAGATGGCTTGGACACAATTATTGGCGAACGTGGCGTGAAATTATCGGGCGGTCAAAAGCAGCGAGTGGCAATTGCGCGAATGTTCTTGAAGAACCCGCCGATTTTAATTCTAGATGAAGCGACTTCTGCATTAGATACAGAAACAGAGCAAGTGATTCAAGAGTCATTAAACTCGTTAGCTGACGGGCGAACAACATTAATTATTGCCCACAGACTGGCAACGATTAAACATGCTGATCGAATAATCGTAGTGAGTGACCAAGGAATTTTAGAAGATGGGACACATGAAACTTTGTACGCGCAAAGAGGCCACTATCGTCGACTGTACGATGCTCAATTTAGAACATAAAAAAACCCGCGAATAAAACTTCGCGGTTTTTTATTATGTTTAGTTAGCGTCGAACTTTTCTTCCCAAACCAACAGCATTTTTCATTCGTTGAAGTGTTTTGTTGGCTACCTGGCGAGCGTTTTCTGCACCCTCATCTAAAATCATATCTAATTCTTCTGAAGCTAGAAGCTCTTGGTAGCGCACTTGAATAGGTTCTAATAAGGCAACTACTGCTTCTGCTAAATCTGCTTTGAAGTCTCCATAGCCTTTGCCTTCGTAAGCTTGAACAAGTTCCTCAACAGTTTGACCTGTCGCAGCAGAATAAATATTTAGTAAGTTAGTAATGCCAGGCTTTTCTTCTTTATTATATTCAATTACACCAGTTGAATCAGTTACAGCAGAGCGGATTTTTTTGCGAATCACTGCTGGCTCATCAAGCATTGAAATAAAGCCCTTCACATTTGTATCAGACTTACTCATCTTTTTCGTTGGTTCTTGTAAGCTCATAATTCGACTACCTTGCTCAGCGATTTTTACTTCAGGCATCGTTAAAATTTCTTGATTTTTTTGGGCATAACGTTTATTGAAGCGTTCCACAAAATCACGTGTTAATTCTAAATGTTGTTTTTGATCATCTCCGACTGGCACTAAGTCAGCGTTGTACAACACGATATCACCAACCATTAACGGAGGGTATGTTAAAAGACCAGCGCTTACGCCAGCACGACCATTTTTTTGTGATTTATCTTTAAATTGTGTCATTCGCTCTAACTCACCAATAGAAGTATTGCACTGAATGATCCAACCAGCTTCTGCATGCGCACTCACTTCAGACTGTATGAAAATTGTTGCTTTTTGTGGGTCTAAACCAACCGCTAGGTAAAGAGCTGCTAAGCTACGAATTTGTTGGCGTAGCTTTTGCGGTTCTTGGGGAACGGTAATGGCATGTTCATCCACAATACAAAAATAACAATTGTATTCATTTTGTAATTCGATAAATTGTTTCATTGCACCAATGTAATTTCCGATTGTCGGAGTACCACTGGGCTGAATACCAGAAAAAATTGTTTTCATTAAATAACCACCTGACTTTAGACTTAAGATAGTGAATAGTTCTATTATACATTTTATTAGAAAAAAATACATGGGAACTTCTTGAAAAATCACCAAGAGAAGTAAATTATAACAGCGACCATAAAAATAGAAAACTGTATTACTTTTTTACAGAATCATAACGAATATCCATAAAATTTCATAAAAATTAACCCTAATTTTACACGGATGTAATGAAGGAAAAATAAACAAAGTTAATAAAAAATGTTTAAAAACCCCTAGTATTTTTATTAGAAATTAGGTATACTGGTTTTAAATAGAGGAACAGTACAGTTCCCTGTTTCAGAAACGCGATGATTCGCGAAAAGGAGTGATGCACAATGTTGACACTTTATACTTCCCCGAGTTGCACGTCATGTCGTAAGGCTAGAGCCTGGTTGCAAGAGCACGAAATTCCTTTTAAAGAAAGAAATATTTTTTCTGAACCTTTAAATATTGAGGAATTAAAAGCAATTTTAATCATGACAGAAGATGGAACAGAAGAGATTATCTCTACTCGCTCTAAAGTTTTCCAAAAATTAAATATGGATTTGGACGAGCTTCCACTTCAAGATTTATTAGAGTTGGTTCAAGAAAACCCTGGATTGTTGCGTCGGCCAATTATGATTGATGAGAAAAGATTACAAGTCGGTTTTAACGAAGATGAAATTCGTCGATTCTTACCAAGAGATGTTCGACAACTGGAATTGCGCCAAGCACAATTAATGGCAGGTTTATAAAAAATATAAAATTTTGTTCTTTATTTGTTAATTGTAATAAAGAACGATTCATATGAATTTAGGGCCAGGGATTTTTATCTCTGGCTTTTTAATACATATTTAGAACTTGTATTCATTTGATTTGGCAGAACGTGGTCAAGGAAAAATAGTATCTTTTTTGGAGAGACTGCGTTAAGATGAAGAGGTAGAAGGAGCGAAAAACCAATCGTTAAAAAAGTTCAAAGTTTATAAAACGTTCGCTAGTTTTCTAGGATTTACAGACTTTCCACTTTACTTTTGTGTAGTTTTCGCTACAATGAACGTAAGAAGTTTCCTGATTGAAGCAAAGAGAGGTGTAGCGCTATGGAAATGGAACATATTAATGAAAATACGATTCGTGTGTTAATTGGCAACGAAGACCTGGCGGATAGAGGGATTACTTTTCTTGACTTACTAGGAAACCACAAAGATGTTGAAAATTTCTTTTATAGTATTTTAGAAGAAGTTGATGTCGAAGATGAATTCCAAGGCAGTGAAGCAGTCACTTTCCAAGTCTTGCCTAAAAATGATGGTTTAGAACTGTTTATTAGTAAAAATGTCGCTATGGACGACTTGTCTTCCTTAGAAGGTCTGAGCGAAGTCAATGCAGATGTTAGCGAATTAATTCGCAAACAAATTGAAGCAGACAAAGCAGCCGCCGATGAACTTGATGAGATGGAAGCCACAGATGAAACAAACAGAAATGTAATCTTTGAATTAGATAATTTTGAAGCGATGATCCAATTATCCAAAGAAGTCTTCATGCAATCTGTTTTGACTAACTTATACACGTACAACGATCGTTATTACTTACAAGTTTTGTTCTTAACCGATGAATTAGAAAAAACAAATGTTGACAATGAAATTGCACAGATTTTAGAATTTGCTCATAAAACAACTGTCACTCAGGATACTTTAGTCGAATATGGCACTTGTATTATGGAACGCAGTGCGTTGGAATTAACACGTTATTACTTTAATGATTAAGCAAAAAAGCAAAAACTTTCGAGTTTTTGCTTTTTTTTTGATGAAAATTAAGAAACTTTGCGTAGTTTATTTATGAGAGGTGAAAATCATGTTAACAGCTTTAACGGCAGACAACCAAGAATTATTTTCTTTAATCGATTGCTCGATTGATGAATTAACACAGATACGAAGCGAACAAGCTTTTGTGTGTCCAATGTGTCATCAATCGGTCATTTTGAAGGCAGGCCCCATTAAAATACCCCATTTTGCTCATCGTAAAAAGAATAGTTGTTGGTACGAAGCAGAAGCTGAAACAGAAGAACACCTCCGCTTGAAGCAGCTTTTTGCGGAAAAGTGTTTACGCGAAAAGCTGTCCTTTCAAGTTGAGGCATACTTACCCAACTTGAAGCAACGCCCAGATTTACTCATTGGCAAGATAGCCATTGAAATTCAATGTAGTCCATTGCCAATTAAACGTTTGGTGGAACGGACGGAGACTTATCAAGCTCATGGCTATCAAGTTGTTTGGATTTTAGGTGAACGATTAGTGCCTAAAGACAAGCTCACGCAATTAACGAAACAATTTCTTTACTTTTCGGAGTCCTTGGGGTTTTATTTATGGACGGCCAATAAGAAACAAGAACGAATAGAATTACTTTGTCATATTGAAGAGAGTCAATGTCAACAATTTTATAGAAGAAAACAATCATGGGATTTTTACGAAAAAAAATTACTAGAAATCTTCCGACTACCGACCGCTAATTTAAATTTACTGCCAGATAGACGGCATACTGGTCAATTGATGCATGATTATTATCAAAAATTGACGCAACAACTTGGTTACAGAAATGCTCAGTTGCTTAGAACACAAAGCTTTTTATATACGAAAGGTTGTCACCTTCTCCAGTTACCTCCTTGGTTTTACTATCCTGGATTGAAGCTATTACCTTCTTCTGAAGAAGATATTCATTTAAAAATGCTTGTTTGGGAAGCACTAAAAACCAAAGAAGGGCGTTTAGTGACCAAACAGGAACTATGGCGTATCTTGGAAGCTATTTTTTTGGAAGAAGGGAACTTTGTTTGGCAGCCACTGCCGAATATTGGCTTAAAAAAGCTTTTTAAAATTGTGGGAAATAACTTACTGAGATGGTTACAAGAATGTTATGTGTTAATTAAAGTAAACAATAAGTACCTAATAACTAGTATTTTCCTAAGAGAAGATCCTGAAAAGCTCATTCATTGGCTAAAAAAAGTGAAAAAACAACATTTTTTTAGTCACACGTGTTAAATTATGATAGTATAATGAGTAAAACGTTTCTTAAAGGAGAGTAAACTATGAGCGAAATTAAACAATTACCAACACGTGATGAAGTTCCAACTCCATTGACTTGGGATTTAACCAAAATTTTTAAAGATGATGCTGCTTTTGATGTTGCGTATAATCAGTTGACAGAAGAGCTAAATCAAGCAGAATCATTTAAAGGTACCTTAGGGAATGGTGCAGAAGCTTTTCTAGCTGCGTTAGAATACGTTTTAGATGTCTATAGAAAAGTGGAAACATTATATGTCTATTCTCATTTAAAAAATGATCAAGACACTACAAATACAGCTTACCAAGCTTTATATGCCAGAGCTAGTTCTTTATATGCACAAGTTAGTGAAGCTGTTTCTTGGTTTGATCCAGAGGTTTTAACATTAAGTGATGAACAAATTTGGGGATATTTTGAAGAGCAGCCGAAATTAGCTGTTTATCGTCACTATATTCAAAATATTTTAGATGAACGTCCCCATGTTTTATCGATGGAACAAGAAGCTTTACTGGCGGGGGCTAGTGAAATTTTTGGTGCCTCAAGTAATACATTTTCAATTTTAAATAATGCAGACTTAGAATTTCCAACTGTGCAAAATGCTGAAGGCGAAACGATTCAACTTTCTCATGGCGTTTATGGTCAGTTAATGGAAAGTGTCGATCCATCTGTTCGTGAAGCAGCATTTAAAGGTTTGTACAAAGTGTACAAACAATTTAGAAATACATTAGCCTCAACTTTAGGTGCACATGTTAAAACGCATAATTATAAAGCAAAAATTAGAAATTATGATTCTGCTCGGGCAGCATCTTTAGCAAGTAATCATATCCCTGAAAGTGTTCACGAAACATTAGTAGCTGTAGTAAATAAACATTTACCTTTGCTACATCGTTATGTAAAATTAAGAAAAAAATTATTAAACGTAGAAAAATTACACATGTACGACTTGTATGCGCCTTTGCTAGGTGAAGCACCAATTCGTTACAGCTATGAAGAAGCAAAAGAAAAAGCAATTGAGGCTTTAAAACCACTAGGTGAAGACTATTTATCTATTGTTAAAGAAGCTTTTTCAAGTCGTTGGATTGATGTGATTGAAAATCAAGGAAAACGAAGTGGCGCATATTCTTCAGGAGCTTATGATACAGCCCCATACATTTTAATGAATTGGCATGATAGTTTGGATCAACTATTTACATTAGTCCATGAGATGGGCCATAGTGTTCATAGTTACTATACAAGAAATAATCAGCCGTATGTTTATGGCGACTATTCAATTTTCTTAGCTGAGATTGCTTCAACCACAAATGAAAATATTTTAACAGAATATTTATTACAAACAGAAACAGATCCTAAAGTACGTGCGTATGTCTTAAATCACTATTTAGACGGCTTTAAGGGAACCATTTTCCGTCAAACGCAATTTGCGGAATTTGAACATTTTATTCACACGGAAGATGCTAAAGGCACGCCATTAACAAGTGAATATTTAAGTGAGTATTATGGCGAGCTCAATGCTAAATATTATGGACCAGAAGTAGTTAGAGACGAAGAAATCAGTTACGAATGGGCGAGAATTCCACATTTTTATTACAATTACTATGTTTATCAATATGCAACTGGCTTCTCAGCCGCTTCGGCATTGTCTAAACATATTTTAGCTGGAGAAGAAGGAGCTTTAGAGAAGTACCTTAACTACTTGAAAGCAGGAAGTAGTGACTTCCCAATTGAAGTGATGAAAAAAGCGGGCGTGGATATGACACAAGCCGCGTATATCGAAGATGCAATGAAAGTTTTTGAAGAACGTTTAACGGAATTAGAAGCTTTGGTTGAAAAATTATAGACAAAGAAGTGGGATATAAGTCGAAATGACTTATATCCCACTTTTTAACTCTTAAGATAATTGGTTAACAGCTTTCGTCGCAGCATCTTTTTTATAATAAATGTAAATGTCCATTTGGAAAATGATAATTGGAGCGACGTTTAAATTCAAAGGTTGCGTCACCATGGTTCAGCAACGGTTCGTTATGTGGATGGACACGACAAAGTTGTTTAATTTCATCCATGTTTTCAAAATTTTCGACTAAAATGCCGAAATCGTTCTCGCAAGTATAGTTGTAAACGACTGCGGTAGGATGTTGTTTAATCCCCATTTCTCGAGCAACTTTTTGGTCGGTTTGGAAAGATTCTTTGACAAAATCGGATTGTCGGTCTTTACGATACATATCAATATCCCCGCCGGCCGCTAGAAGTAGTTCTTCTGATAACTCAGGAGAGTAAGCTAGACCGTCTTCAGCTACTGCTTTTTGTAAGCCAATCAACAATTTTCGGCCTTTTTTTCGGCCTTGTAACTGTGCTGCTTTATAGTCAAGAGCGGCTGAGTATAAATCTTCAAAAATTCGATTCCGTCGTTTAATGTCATTAATCGGAATATGTTGACGACTCAAAAATTCATTGATCGTTTTCATGTTTAATAAAGGAATAAAGCGCAATTGTATTTTCTTCTTGTCGTTAACAGACAATTGTATAATTTCTTTTTCAATTTCTAAACAGACGCCGCCTAAAGGATTGACGAACAAATAAATTTCAACCATTCATACTTCCTCCAATGCCATGCTTTTTCAAATACAGGTGCCAGAACGTCAGTGCTTCGAATACTAAGGGGCAGTGGTCCGCATCATGCGTTGAATCTTGTTAGGTGCAAGCGTAATGGGAATGTTCAAATCAGCCATTAATGTTTGAAACGCTTGCTTGCCGCTTTCAGCTTCAGTAACTTCTAACTCTAATTCAAAATCGTGCTGTTGGTTATACCAACTTTCGTCTAACGCAAGTAGTCCTTGAGGAATTTGTTTTTCTGCACGTGCTGTTTTTAATGAACCAATTAAATGAATCGAGGCGATTTCAATACCTAATTCTTGTAATTTCTTCGCCACAGCCCCCTCGGTAGGGAGTTGATTCTTTTTGATAAAGTGGTTCGCCGTCTCAAGCGATAAAGGGTCATTGATTTCTAATAATCCTTCTGGCGCAGGAACTTTTAAGGTTAACTCACCACGATCTGCTAATACGCGAATTCTTAAGCCCATTCGTTGTGCTTTTAATTGAAAATCGTCCGTATCAAAATAATGATTTGTTTGCGTAAAAAAGTCCGTTTTTTGAATAGAAAAATGGTCGATTAATCGTTTGAAATCTTGCGGACTAACTAATGTTTTAAATTCAATTTCTAAGTGCTCACTCATGGGGTTCTCTCTCTTTCTTAAATCACTCCAATTTTCACATATTATATAGGTTTCCGTCAAGAAAAGTGGTCTTCTCTGTGAAAATTTTTTCTAATGAAAGGCGTTTGGAAATCAAATAGCGAATAACACCCTATTTTAGGAAGGACTGTGGTAAAATAATCAGTGAATGAAATTCAAGGAAATTGAGGGATCTACCATGGAACGAGAGTGGGAGCTGTTTTTAGCGCCATATGAACAGGCGGTCAGCGAATTAAAAGTAAAACTACGAGGTATTCGTAAACAATTTCGGGAGCAAGATAAACACATACCAATTGAATTCGTTACAGGACGTGTGAAACCAGTAGATAGTATTTTGACAAAGACGGCTATTCGGCATATTCCTTTAAATCGGATTGAAGAAGAAATGCAAGACATTGCTGGTTTGCGGATTATGTGCCAATTTGTGGAAGACATTTACCAGGTAGTCGCACTTTTAAGAAATCGTAAAGACTTAAAAATTGTGGAAGAACGGGACTACATTGAAAATAAAAAAGAAAGTGGCTATCGTTCGTACCATGTGGTGGTGGAATATCCTGTGCAATTAGTCACCGGGGAAAAGATTATTTTGGCCGAAATCCAAATTCGGACACTTTCCATGAATTTTTGGGCAACGATTGAACATTCTTTGAATTATAAATATCAAGGTGTCTTTCCTGAAGAAATGAAAGAACGCCTTCAGCGAGCGGCAGAGGCAGCCTATTTATTAGATGAAGAAATGTCATCTATTCGTGAAGAAATTCAAGAAGCACAACATTACTTCTCTCATGGCCGTGGATTGCTAGAAAACGAATACTATAAGCAAATTAAAAATGAAACACCAGAAAATCAGTAAAGGAGTCTGCTTATGAAAGTGGCGATTGTTCATAACTCGGAAGAAAAATCGAAACAAGTCACAAAACAACTGACAACACTATTAGAGCAAAACCAAATTCAAATAGACAATCGTCAACCTGAACTTGTGATTTCAGTCGGCGGAGATGGTACGCTTCTTTCCGCTTTTCATCGATTTAATCATCTGTTAAACGAAGTAAGTTTCTTAGGTGTACATACCGGACACTTGGGTTTCTATACAGATTGGCGTGATTATGAATTAAAAGAACTAGTTGAAAGTTTATGTATTCATCGTGAAAAAAGTACGAGTTATCCATTATTAGATGTGCGGATTCGGTTTAGAGATGGGAAACCAGATAAACATTTTTTAGCATTAAATGAATCGACAATTAAACGAGGAAACCGGACGATGGTGGGCGATGTGTTTATTAAAGACGAACTGTTTGAACGATTTCGTGGTGATGGGTTGTCGATTTCGACCCCAACCGGCTCTACTGCGTATAATAAAAGTATTGGTGGAGCTGTTTTGCATCCTAGCATTAATGCGTTTCAGTTAACCGAAATCGCCTCCTTAAACAATCGTGTCTTTCGAACATTGGGGTCACCGATTGTAATCGCACATACGGAGTGGCTGGAGATTAAATTACAGGAAAGTGATGATTATTTTGTCACGGTGGACCAATTAGATATTTATCAAGAAAATATCGCTTCCGTCTGCTATCGAATTGCAGACGAACGGATTCATTTTGCCTCTTATCGGCACATGCATTTTTGGCATCGAGTGAAAGATGCCTTTATTGGTGAGGATTAATTAAACGATGGAATTTCAATGGACATATGACAAAGAAACAACACAACAAGTGAAATATTTTTTAAAGGAACAAGGTGTTTCAAAAGGGTTATTAGCAAAGGTGAAATTTCAGGGCGGTAAAATTCAAGTGAATGGGACCGTTCAAAATGTCATCTATCCTTTACAAACTGGCGATGTCGTTAAAATGACGATTCCAGATGAAGCGGAACATGAGACATTATTAACAGATGATGAACCGATTGAAATTGTGTTTGAAGATGATCATTTTTTAGTAGTTAATAAGCCTTCTGGCATTGCCTCGATACCTGCTCAGTATCATCCTTCAGGAACGATGGCGAATCGTGTTAAGGGCTATTACAAGCGTCAAAATTACGTGAATCAAGTTATTCATGTCGTGACTCGTTTAGATCGAGATACTTCTGGGCTGATGTTATTTGCGAAACACGGCTTTGCTCATGCTTTAATTGACCAAGAATTACGAGAAAAAAAGGTGACAAAAATTTATTATGCCCTTGTTGGTGGAGCGATTGAGCAGTTAAGCGAGCATCAATTGATTGAAAAGCCAATTGGGCGCGACTTGTCCTCTTTATTAAAACGCCAAGTTATCGAAACAGGTCAATTTGCTAGTACAGAATATTGGCTCGCAAAAAGAGGAGCCCAAGCAGCAGCTGTGCGCATTCAGCTCCATACAGGACGAACACACCAAATTCGGGTACATTTTGAAGCAATTGGCTGTTCATTGTTAGGGGATGAGATGTATCATGGAAAGATGGATCAAGGAATTGAGCGGCAAGCGTTGCATTGCATGGAACTAATTTTTACTCATCCTTTTACCAAAGAAACGGTTCATCTGATTTCCCCACTAGCGGAGGATATGAAAAGTGTAGATGATACGTTATAATAATAAAGAGGCAGGAGGGGAAAGTGTAAGATGAATGAAGGCCAAGAAATGGAAGAGCAATTTGCCCTTCTTTTAGAAACGCTAAAAAATCAACAAATGAACGAATTTCGTGAGCTATTTTTAGCGTTACACATTTATGAACAAGGACAATTTTACCAATCGTTAGATGAAAAAGACCGACAACATTTATACAATTACCTATCTCCGAAAGAACTAGCGGATATGTTTGATGTTATCGAAGAAGATAATGAGAATATGAAAGATTATTTAGCTGAAATGCGTCCAAGTTATGCAGCCGATATGTTAGCTGAGATGTATACCGATAATGCGGTGGATTTACTAAATATGTTAGATAAGAGTCAAAAGGCGAAATATCTTAGTTTGTTAAGTAGTGAAGAAGCAGGCGAAATTAAAGAGTTACTTCATTACGAAGATGAAACTGCTGGGGCGATTATGACCACCGAATTTGTTTCGATTGTGGCGAATCAAACAGTGCGTTCTGCGATGTACGTCTTAAAGAATCAAGCGGACATGGCGGAAACAATCTATTACGTTTACGTAGTCGACCAAGAAAATCATTTAGTCGGCGTTATTTCGTTGCGGGATTTAATTGTTAATGATGATGATACCTTGATTGCTGATATTTTGAATGAACGGGTTATTTCAGTTCATGTTGGCGATGACCAAGAAGATGTCGCGCAAACAATTCGTGACTATGACTTCTTGGCTGTGCCAGTTACAGATTATGATGATCATTTGTTGGGGATTGTAACAGTTGATGATATTATTGATGTTATCGATGATGAGGCCGCTAGCGATTACTCTGGTTTAGCCGGGGTCGACGTTGAAGAAGTTAGTGAGAACCCTTTAAAAGCCGCTTCTAAACGATTACCTTGGTTAATTACGCTGCTGTTTTTAGGGATGTCTACGGCCTCGTTAATCAGTAATTATGAGTCGTTAGTTAGCGAAGCGAGTATTTTAGCCGTTTTTATTTCTTTAATTACCGGAACAGCCGGCAATGCCGGAACACAATCATTGGCGGTCGCGGTACGCCGTTTGGCTATGAAAGATGAAAAGGATAGTAATTTTGGTCGCTTAATCTTAAGTGAAGTGCTCACGGGACTAGTGACGGGAGCTGTGACAGGTTTAACCATTATGATTGTGGTTGGCGTGTGGCAACATAATCTTCCGCTTGGATTTGTGATTGGGATGGCAATGCTCTGTGCAATTACTGTGGCTAATTTAGCAGGGAGTTTAATCCCAATGTTAATGGATAAATTAGGGTTTGATCCCGCAGTTGCCAGTGGTCCGTTTATTACTACCTTAAGTGATTTAACCAGTGTATTAATTTATTTCAATATTGCCAGCATGTTTATGCGTTATTTTGTTTAAAAAATTGCACTTATTTATCATGAGACTAAGGTAAAAGGATTCGTTGGTTTGCTTGAAATCAAAAAAGTGAGATAGCCGTTAATACGACGGCTATCTCACTTTTTTAGATACAAGAAATTAAACAATTTTTGTGCCATGGACTTCTGTGACTTTTAAAGTGTCCATCACAGTTTGAACGTTTTCTGTGGAAATACCGCCACCTGGTAAAATAAGAATCCGTTGATCTGCGTAGGCAATTAATTCTTTTAAATGATTAAAGTTGTCTTCGATAGGGGTACCAGCTGGCCCGCCATGAGTTAAAATACGCGTCACACCACGCTCAGCTAACCAGTCAATCGCCTTAAATTGGTTTTCTTTCGACAAGGCATCAAAAGCCATATGGAAAGTGATTTGCAAGCCTTCAGCTGTTTCAATGAATAAGTCCAAAGCTTCTTCATCTAACCAACCGTCTTCAGTTAAACAGCCAATAACAATGCCGTCGGTTCCTAATTTCTTTGCTTCGATTAAATCGGTATGCATAATTTTTAATTCAATATCATTATAGACAAAATTGCCGCCACGAGGACGAATGATTGTCATCACTGGTACAGAATGTTCGCCAGCGTATGCTAAGACTTCTTCAATAACACCAGTACTTGGCGTCGTTCCACCCACGGCTAAGTTATCGCATAATTCGATGCGATTCGCACCTTTTTGAATGGCTTGGGGAATCTTAGTGAAATTTTCGGCACAGAATTCTTTAATCATTTCTTATCGCTCCTTGCTTTTTCTTCACAGGCATTGTACCATAATTCTGCTTACTACCATAGCCCTGAAAAAAAGAGTGCAACTTTTTATAAGAGAAAATGTTCATTTAATGAACGTAAGGAGTTTTAAATGTTAAAGAAAATTGAACGAGCACAACAATTATTGAAAAAAGAAGCAGCCGTATTTCGCTGTCCAACTTGTCATGAACCAATGCATGTAGAAGGGGTTGGTCTGATTTGTCAACAGAGGCATCAATTTGATTTATCCAAGAAAGGCACGCTATACTTTCTAAATCATGGCGTTCAGACAGAATATAATAAAAAAATGTTTACTTCTCGAGGAAAAATGATTCAAAGTGGCATGTACGCGCCTGTTTTAAACAAAATTATGCACTATCTTCCTCAAAATAAAACAGTAGTCGATGTTGGTTGTGGTGAAGGGAGTTTTCTAGCTGAGTTAAGTCAAGCAGGCTTATCTGGACTGAAAATCGGGTTTGATTTATCAAAGGAAGGAATCTATTTAGCAAGTAATCAGCCAATTGATGCGTTTTGGTGTGTGGCGGATTTAACGAATTTGCCATTTGCGAATGAAGGGCTTGATACGATTTTGAATATTTTTTCTCCTTCACATTATCAAGAATTTCGGCGAGTACTAAAAGCTGACGGGACTGTGATTAAAATTATTCCTGAAGAGAATTACTTAAAGGAATTACGAGCGGCTTTTTATCCCAATGACGAAAAGAAACAAAGTTATTCCAATCAAAAAGTAGTCCAACGTTTTGCCGAGGAATTAGCAGTGGAAGTAGATGAACGAATAACTTATTGCTTTGACATTCCCGAGGAAAGACGGTTGGATTTATTAGAAATGTCGCCATTAGAGTGGCAAGTTTCTCAAGAAGTTAAAGCCGAGCTACAACAGCGACCGTTGGAAAAAATTACGATTGACGTCCGCTTGTTAGTAGGTCGTAAAAGATAGACTTTTTTGTGAAGAAAATCCTAAAAAAGTCTTGCAATAAAGTGACATTGGTGTTATATTACTTACAAGTTGTTTTTTCATTGGTTTTTATCAGGGTCCTGTTCTGATAAAAGTTAGTGAAGAGACCTTCACTAACGTAACGACTCGCCGTGCTAGACACCGAGACGGTACGTTTTTTTTTATTGGTTAGAATAGCTGCCGCCTGACATCATCGCGTCATGCGGTTTTTTTTTGAAAATAAGTATTGTGGGCGCTATTTATTTTGAATTTATGCTAAAATGAACACGATTGATATTTGAGGAGCTGAAGATAGTTGACGAACCATATTGTTTTATTTGAACCACAAATTCCAGCAAATACTGGAAATATTGCACGGACATGTGCAGCGACGAATGCACCGTTGCATTTAATTGAACCTTTAGGATTTTCAACAGATGATAAACACTTAAAACGTGCTGGATTAGATTATTGGAATGATGTAAATATTACGTATCATAAAGATTTGGCAGCCTTTTTAGCCCATGTGGCAGGCAAACACTTGCATTTAGTAACCAAATTTGCTCACCAAACATACAGCGAGGTTAATTATAATGATGGCGAGGACCATTATTTCCTTTTTGGAAAAGAAACAACGGGCTTACCAGAAACGTTTATGCGAGAAAACGAAGAAAAGTGTATCCGAATTCCTATGAATGATGAACATGTGCGCTCATTGAATCTTTCTAACACTGCCGCACTAATTGTTTATGAAGCCTTACGTCAGCAAAATTTTCCGAACTTAGAACTGACGCATCATTATGAAAATGATAAATTGGATTAAAAAAAGTTAAGACAGTAGCGCTTTTTTCAAAAATGTCAGAAGAAAGTGGTTTTATTTTTACTGTTGCCAAATTTTCAAGCCTAGAACAAAAAACAATTTAGATTTTTGTTCTAGGCTTATTTTGCTTGGATTACTAGAAACTTCCATGGATATTTTCGCAGGGAAGTGATAAACTAGAAAGACATATGAAGAGATAAAGAAGTTTGGAGAAGTTACATGAAATTATATTTTACACGACATGGAAAAACTGAATGGAATCAACAGAAACGATTTCAAGGAATGACAGGAGATTCGCCGTTATTACCAACTAGTTATGACGAAATTAAACAATTAGGCCAATATTTACAAGATATTCCGTTTGAAAAAATTTATTCTAGTCCGCTATTACGTGCCAAAAATACTGCGCGGGGAATTCAACAAGAATTGAATCATCCAGTTGAAATTGTTTATACAGATACCTTAAAAGAATTAGGTTTAGGTCGTCTAGAAGGACAATATATTGAAGAAATGCGTAATTTTTATGGAGAAGAATTAGATCATTTACGGCATCGTTTAGATTTGTATGATCCAACAATTTTTGATGGTGAACCAATCGAGCAAGCGATTCAACGGATTTCAGAAACAGTTGCTGAAGCGGCGAAGCAGCACGAAGGTCCAGTTCTATTTGTCGGACACGGAGCAGCCCTGACAGCGGCAATCCAAGCGATGGCTGGTAAACCATTATCAGAATTACGGACAATGGGCGGGCTGTTAAACAATAGCCTTTCAATCCTTGAAACCAAAGAGGCATCAAGGAACCTGCCGTACGACTTAACGTTATGGAATGATACGTCTTTTTTAGCTAAAGAAAAAGCACAATAAGCGCACAACAGAAAGGAGGGCTTGTAGTGGTAACACTTTTTGGTGAGGACGAAGAAAAAGCCTTTATTGTTGGGACTGTACAAGCAATCTTTTTTGAAAATCCCAGTAATTTTTATAAAGTCGTTCTTGTAAATGTGACCGATACAAATACAGATTATTTAGAAAAAGAAATTGTAGTAACTGGAAGTTTTGGCCAAGTTCAAGAAGAGGAACCCTATCGTTTCTTTGGTCATTTTGTGGACCATCCTCGTTATGGCAGACAGTTTCAGGTGGATAGTTATCAGCAAGAAAGACCGACTTCGGCTAGTGGGGTGGTTAACTATTTATCAAGTGACAAATTTCCTGGCATTGGTAAACGAACAGCTGAAAAAATTGTTGAAGTATTAGGGGAAAGTGCGATTGACCGAATTATTGATGACCCGAGTGTTTTGGAAGAAGTTACTGTTTTAAATGAAAAAAAACGTCAAGTAATCGTCGAAACAATTCGCTTGAATCACGGGATGGAGCAAGTGATTGTGGGACTAAATCGATACGGCTTTGGTAGTCAGTTAGCTTTTTCAATTTATCAAACTTATCAAGAAGAAACCCTTTCTGTGATTCAAGAAAATCCTTATCAGTTAGTTGAAGATATTGAGGGAGTCGGATTTAAACGAGCGGACAATATTGCTGAACAAATCGGCATTCAGGCGGATTCTGCTGTTCGAATTCGAGCGGCGATTTTACATGAAGTGTTTGAGCACTCCATTCGCTCAGGCAATACGTATGTTCAAGCAGATGTTTTGTTAGAAGAAGCGATTCGGACCTTGGAAGCAAGTCGCCCAGTGGAAATCTCACCTGATCAAGTGGCCAATGAAATCATTACGTTAGTCGAACATGGAAAAATCCAACAAGAAGAGACTAAACTTTTTGAGAACAGTCTCTATTTTTCTGAATGGGGCATTGGTACTTCGATTCAGCGTTTACTTTCTCGTAAAAAAGAAATTCATTATGAGGAAGAAGAAGTCCAAAAAAATATCCGAATGATTGAGAAACGTTTAAATATTCAGTATGGCGACTCGCAACAAGCAGCGATTGAAGAAGCGATTAAATCACCGTTATTTATTTTAACTGGAGGGCCCGGAACAGGGAAAACAACTGTTATTAATGGGATTGTCTCGTTGTTTGCGGAACTAAATGGTCTTTCATTAGATCTCAAAGACTATACGCAGGAGATGTTTCCAATCTTGCTAGCGGCGCCAACTGGGCGAGCAGCGAAACGTATGAACGAAACGACAGGTTTACCTGCAAGTACCATCCACCGTTTGTTAGGCTTGACAGGTCGTGAAAAAAATCCGAGTTTAACCGCCAAAGAATTAGAAGGTGGTTTGCTAATTGTAGATGAAATGTCAATGGTGGATACTTGGTTAGCCAATACATTATTAAAAGCTATTCCGACAAACATGCAAGTGATTTTTGTTGGTGATAAGGATCAGCTACCGTCTGTCGGTCCAGGTCAAGTCTTACATGACTTATTGCAAATTAACGAAATTCCCAAATGTGAGCTAAACGAAATTTATCGTCAAGGAGACGGTTCAAGTATTATTCCTCTTGCCCATGAAATTAAAGAAGGAAAGTTGCCTATTGATTTTCAAAAAAATCAAAAGGATCGCTCGTTTTTTGCAAGTGATATTGGTCATATCGAAGAATACATTCGACAAATCGTCACAAAGGCAAAAGCAAAAGGGTTTACGCCACAAGATATCCAAGTTTTAGCGCCAATGTATCGTGGCGCAGCCGGCATTGATGCCTTGAATAAGATGATGCAAGAAATCTTCAATCCAAATGATGGTAAGAAAAAAGAAGTCAAATGGAATGACACCGTCTATCGGATCGGGGACAAAGTTTTGCAACTAGTCAATACGCCAGAATTAAATGTGTTCAATGGAGATATGGGAGAAGTCGTCGGAATTACTTTAGCCAAAGACTCAGAGGACAAAGTGGACGAGTTGGTTTTACAGTTTGATAATAATGAAGTAACGTATAAAAGAAATGAATGGAATAAAATTACGCTATCGTATTGTTGTTCGATTCATAAAGCGCAAGGTAGTGAATTCCGCATGGTGTTACTGCCAATGGTTCATCAGTATAGCCGAATGCTGCAACGAAATTTGCTGTATACAGCAGTGACACGTAGTAAAGAATTATTAATTCTACTAGGTGAGGTTTCTGCTTTTGAAACATGTGTCAAAAACGAATCGGCTAGTCGCATGACGATGCTAAAAGAACGAATCGTGAACGCAGAACAAATGACCTTAACGACTAGAACTCAGTTAGAAGCCTATGAAGAAGGTTTAACGGCAGACCATCCATTTACTGAAAAGGAAACAAAAGCTGTCTCTTATGAAACTGAACAGCAATCAACGAAAGCCGATCAGATCAAAGAAACAGACGAGCAATTAGTTGACACAACGGTACAAGAAGTTTCACTATTTGCTGATGAAGGGGAAGAGTCAACCCCAGAAACAGCAAATAAAGCGACAAAAGTTGTCGAAGAATCATTACCAAAAGAACCACGACTAACAGTCGAAATTATTCAAACAAATGCTGTTGATCCAATGATTGGAATGAAGGATACGACGCCTTATCAATTTATGTGAGAAAAGGAAAGAGTGCCATAAGTCGTTTTGACTTATGGCACTCTTTTTCAACCTTAAGGGACTCAGTTAAAACCAAAACAAACGTTTTTGTGTGGTATAAACCATATCAATACTTCGTTTGCCTAAAATCTCGCCATCTGCGTGAATGGTTTGTGGAATCGTCGAAACAATTCGAATTTTACTTGATTGAAAATGATGAAAATGTTTAGATTTCCCTTGTTTTTGGCGAAGCAATAGGAAAATAAGCCACAAAATTTTAAAAATATTGATTCGTTCCACGACAACTAAGTCCACGACTGCTTTGCGAGGATTGGCCGTCGGCATAATTGATACGCCCCCGCCAAAATAAGGATGATTTGTGACCGTACATAGGAAAGCACGATTAAATGTGTATTGTTTACCATTCATTTCAACTAAAATTGGAAAACCTTTTTGTTTAAAAAAGACATGAATGATTGAAGAAATATAGGAAAGCGAGCCAAGCTTAAATTTATTTAAGGCTTTTTTTGATGACGATTCGTTGGTTTTTTCCACGATTGCCGCATCCAACCCTAAGCCAACATTATTGGTGGCTAAGCCGATTTCTTCTTGGTTGGCTTCTACATAATGAATTGTTTGAATTTCTTTTGGTCGTCTGGTGCGCAGGATTTGATGCAATGCTTTATCAATATTTCTTGATAATCCCACCCCTCGTGCAAAATCATTTCCAGAGCCGCATGGAATATAGCTTAAAGGAATAGCTGAATCATATGGAAGTAATGAATTAATGACATTATGTAGGGTGCCATCGCCGCCTAGCACGACTAGGATTGGAAAAGTTGAAACGTCTAAGTCTTCAGACCAAGGAAGTAAAGTTGTTTCTGCAAGTTCCTTCGTCAATTCTTTTTCATGTCCAGCGTAATCAGTGTAAAGAGCCGTATATTTAAGTTCTTGTTGCTTGAGTTGTTGAATCACTTTTCTAGCGACTTTTCGGCCATTGCCGCTACTTGCCTGCTCGTTGATAATAAGATAGTAGTGAATGTTCATTGAGCTCCTCCTTTGAATCGCTATTGTCCATTATACCAGAGGGAGGAACTTCTGCGAATAAAGATTGCTTAAAAAAGTAAAAAATGACTAGAAAAAGGCACGAAACAATGCATGAGAGGTGAAAACTGCAAATAAGTGCAAAGTAAAACAGGGCTTTCATTGACTATTTTGACTTTCCATATTAGAATGTGAACTGTTGCAATTGTAACCAAGGTTCATCAACCATCCCTTGTAAAAAAACTCGGAGAAAGAAGGAAAAAGTATGCAAAATTCGTTTCAAGCCAATCGAAAGCTAAGAACAGTCTTAGCCAATGGTATCATTATGGGCTTATATATTGTCCTCTCTTTATTGGTTCGGCCAGTTTCTTCTGGTATGATTCAATTTAGAATTTCAGAAAGTTTGAATCACCTAGTCGTTTTCAATCGCAAATTGATGTGGGGTGTTTTAGGCGGCGTTATCTTTTTTAACTTATTTTTTGGTTTCGGTGTAATGGATGCTCTGTTTGGTGGAGCGCAAACATTATTTGCGTTGAGCTTAACAGCTTTTTTACAAAAAAAGGTACCAAGTATTCCTGTTAGAATGTGTCTAAATAGTCTATTTTTCACTGTAAGTATGTTTTTTATTGCCTTTATGCTAGTACCAAGTGGCGGTCAAGCATTTTGGACAACTTATGGTTGGTTAGCATTAAGTGAAGCGATTATTATGACGATTTCAGCACCAATCATGTATTTTATCAACAAGTCATTAAAATTTGAAACACGTATTTAATTGAAAAGATGTGGATAGAAATGATTCATCCTTTGAATGGCAGTGAAGAAAAGTGTCGTTGCTATTAGTGAACTAAGTGATAGAATGAACTGTTTCTACCTCGTCTTTTTTACATAAAGAATAAGATCTACATTTTTTCTAAAAATTTTCATGTAAAACTTTACTAGTCTGTTGGAATACACTATGATAGTGTAAGATAAACGGACTATTGGAAAGTCACAGCAGAGGAGTTTGAACATGTACACATTTAAAATCGGTATTCCGGCAGAAGTACACGATACATTTGTTAAAAACCACCCATTATGTAATTTACTACAGTCATCTTCATGGGCAAAAGTCAAGGATAACTGGGGTTCTGAAATTGTTGGGGTTTATGAAAAGGATACATTAGTCGCATCAAGTTTAGTTTTAATCAAACCATTACCAGCCGGTTTTACGATGTTATATACACCAAGAGGTCCAGTAATGGACTATACAAATGAACGTTTGGTCAGCTACTTTATGGCTGAATTGAAAAAATTTGGCAAGAAAAAACGAGCTTTATTTATAAAAATGGATCCAGCGGTTCACTATCAAGATTTTCATTTGGGAGAAGAACATCAACCGCATGCTGAAGCGACAGCTATTATTGAGACCTTGAAAAAAGCAGGGGCCAAATATCAAGGACTGACAATGGATATGGGGGCCACCATCCAGCCCCGCTTCCAAGCGAATATTTATCGTAAAGATTTTAGTGAGGAACAATTGTCAAAAAGCACCAAGAAAATGATTAAAACAGCTGAAAAAAAAGGGGTCGTTGTGCAGCAAGGGCATGTTGACTTTGTTGATGAATTTGAAAAAGTCATTCAATCAACCATGGAACGCCAACATATTTCTTTGCGGAATAGTGATTACTTTAAGAAGCTGTTGAACATTTACCCAGAAGACTCCTTTATTATGCTGGCGCAAGTCAATTTAAAGGAACGCTTAGATAGCACGCGACAACGCTATGACAAAAATCAAAAAGACTTGAGTAATTTGAAAGAAAATCAAGTGAAAAAGCGCCATAATTTAGAAGAATTAGATGCTTCCTTGACTCGGGAACTAAAAGAATTAGAAGAAAATATCGCAGAAGCTGGTGAAATCGTCACGGTTGCTGGCGCCTTGGCTGTGACATTTGGTCCAACAAGTGAAATCCTTTATGCTGGCTTAGATGATCGTTATAAACGCTACATGCCAACATATGTGACTTGGCGAGATGCCATTCAAGAATGTTTTAACCGTGGCTGCGAAAGCTGTAATATGGGCGGCTTAGAAGGTAGTTTAAATGATGGCTTAATTAAGTTTAAAGCGAACTTCAACCCAACGATTAATGAATTTATTGGGGAATTCGATTTACCGGTTAATAAATTATTATTTAAAGCCAGTGAATATGCCTATAAATTACGAAAACAAAAAAAATAAATAAAAAACACATGGACTAAAAATCAAACTTGATTTTTAGTCCATGTGTTTTTTTCTATAGTTTTTGTGTTGCATTCCGTTTCATTAAGCGAAGCAAAACGCTAGCAATTGCTGAAGCAGCTACACCAGCAACAAGAGCTTCTGGCACACCAGAACTGAAAATCGTCGCAATAATAGCTAGGTAAACAGCAGTTCCAGCTTTACCAATAATTTCAGCATAAGCTGAATTAAAAAGAAAATAAATCATGTTCATGACTAAAATGGTATTCGTTGCTGAGCCTAAAACACCAGCCACAAATAAGGAGACAGGTTGCGCTTTTTCCTTCGTTAATTTATTTAGCCATTTGTAAGCGAAATAAGGAACGACCCCAATTAAAATCCGCGGAATGAGCACAATTAAAAGTGCCTTCCAACTACCATGATCGGTACCGATCACAGGAATAAATGGAGAAAAAACAAACGACAAAGGTGTTGGTGCTGTCGTATTTTTAATTAAGCTAATGATCCCAAACGTGCCGCCCAACATACTACCGATTTTTGGCCCTAAAACAATGGAACCAATAATTACAGGAATATGCATCGTGGTCGAATTTAAAGGACCTAATGTGATAAATCCTAGCGGGGTTAAAGCCAGTAAAAGTAAGATAGCTAAGAACATTGCTGTTAACGTAAATTTTTTCGTGTTATTCATAAATTACTCCTTGTTATCAGATGCTAAAATTTTCATCACTGTTTGAAGGATATCTTCAACAGTGGCAAGTGCGCCACGACCATAATCGCCACAAGCTAATAGAGCTTCACGTGGGATTATTTCTTGATAGCCGACTTCTTTTAAAATGCCAATATTTCGTTGGACAATGGGGTTTTGGTACATATACGTATTCATCGCGGGCGCAATAATTTTTGGTGTTTCAGGATAAAGTGCCAAAGCAACTGTTGATAATAAGTCGTCGGCAATCCCATGGGCTAATTTCCCAATTGTATTGGCCGAAGCAGGTGCTACTAAAAATAAATCCGCTTTTTTAGCTAACTCAATGTGATTAATTTTACTGGGATCAATTTCCATCATGACATCCGTATGCACTGGATTCTTAGAAAGTGATTGTAACGTCAGCGGAGTGATGAACGCTGTGCTGCTTTTAGTCATTAAAATTTCCACATTGTAGCCAAGCTTAGCTAGTTGACTTGTAATATCTGCTGCTTTATATGCAGAAATGCTGCCAGAGACGCCTAATAAAATAGTTTTCATTGTTGTTCTCTCCATTTCTTTTCAACATTTTTAACGATCATTGAACCAATCCCTTGTTTTGAACAAGCTTCTTGGACAATGCCCGTTTCGTTAATTAATAATCCTTCGTGTTCTGTTTCATGAACGTTCATTAAGTCATTGGCTAAGACAAAGTCACACCGATTTTTAACCAAAGCGGCTTGTGCAACCTGGACAAGTTCTGCTTGTGAAACGTCGACAAGTAATTTAAAGCCCACTAAAACAGTTTGGGGTTGCTTGTCACGAATCATTTGGATGACTTTAGGATTTTTCTTTAGAAAAATTAATAATCGGTCCGTATCAGATGAAATTTTTGTTGCTGTTTGAGGAATATCAGCAATCTGATTCAATGTGTTTTGAACGATAGTTGCCAAGGCTTCTTTGGTCTTTGGCAATGTTTGTTCGCTTAATTGTTGCGCAAAAGAATCAATAAATTGTTCTTCCGTTTGCGCGGTTTCCGTCGTAAAATCACTGACTGCCATTGCGTGAACAATCGCATCAAATTGCTTTTCAGCAAAGAGTTGTTCTAACGTAGTGGCTAATTCAACCGTTGTTTCTATTTCTTTAATTGATAAGTCCAATTGTTGGGTTGGACGTAATGCATGTTTGGTTGTTACGTAGGTTACGGTGTGTCCAGCAGCTAAAAAACTTTCAGCAATTGCTTTTCCTAGTCCGCCAGAAGAATGATTGGTAATCGAACGAACATTATCAATCGGTTCTGACGTTCCACCAGCAGTAACTAAAACATCCATAATCAAAACGCCTCCTTAAGAAATTCGGACAATGGTCCGTCCAATATGTTGGCCTGCTTGTAATGCTTCAAAAACAGGGGGAAGTTCTTCTAAAGTAATCTCTTGATACACAGCTTTTTCAGTGATGTCTAAATCAGTGGCAAGACGTTGCCAGACTATTTTTCGTTTGTCCATACCAACATTAACCGAATCAATGCCCAATAAATGAACGCCCCGTAAAATAAAGGGTAAAACGGTTGTCTCTAATGTAATTCCAGCAGCGCGGCCACAAATGGCTGAACGGCCATCATAACGAAGTTGTGGTAAAACAGCAGAAGTAATTTCCCCACCAGTGGTATCAATTGCAAAAGCAAAACGCTGTTTCATCAATGCTTTAACAGGAGTTGCTAAGAAATCTTCTACTAATAAGCATTCACTAACACCTAACTCTTTTAAAAGCTCAAAAGAATCTGGCTTTCTAGTTAATGCAGTGATTGAAGTGTAGCCTAATTGATGCAACATCGCAATAGACAATGTCGCAACACCGCCTGTCGCACCAGTTACAATAATGGGGGCTTCTTTGTCGTCGCGTAAGCCATCGTCTTCTAAAGCTGTGACAGATAATCCGGCCGTAAAGCCAGCAGTTCCGAAAATCATTGCTTCTTTGAGACTCATTTTTTCAGGAAGTGGAACTACCCAATCGCCAGGAACACGCACATATTCAGAATAACCACCAGTATGACTAACCCCTAATTGATAGCCTGTTACGATCACTTTATCGCCTTCTTTGAAACGAGGATCTTCCGATGTGACAACAGTGCCACTGACATCAATTCCTGGAATCATTGGATAATTGCGAATCACACCGCCGTCTTTTTTTGAAGCTAAAGAGTCTTTAAAGTTAACTGAGGAGTAGGCTGCTTTGATTACTACAGTGCCTTCTGATAAATCGTCTAAAGTAATGGTTTCTAGTTGACCAATAACAGATGTATCTTGTTCTCTTAACGTAAATGCTTGAAATGAATTCATATAAAAACTCTCCTTCCAATTATGTAAAAAAGCAACTCGTCTTATTTTATCATATTCTGATTTTTTCGTATCATTTTTCTTCTTATAAACAGTAAGTTATACAGAAAAGAAAGATTGTGTGACAATTAGACTAGAAAAATAAAGAAAAATGGTTGAAATTTTTCAAAAAGTTCGTATACTAAAAAAGGTAAAACTAAACTGTAAGTTTAGTATTACAAAACTTTTGTTGTAAAGATTAGCTGAAAATAGAAACGAGGTGTGCCATGGAAATTGGTGAGAAGTTGAGAAATTTACGCATTCAGAAAAATTTAACACAAGAAGAATTAGGCGAAAGAACGGATTTATCCAAAGGCTATATTTCCCAATTGGAGCGGGATTTAAGCTCACCATCAATGGAAACATTTTTCTCAATTTTAGAAGTACTAGGCGTGACGCCAGAGCAGTTTTTTAGTCAGCAACCGCTTGAACAGAAAATTGTCTACAATGAAGAAGAAAGTACCCTCTATTATGATGAAGAACATGGCTATGAACTAAAATGGTTAATTCCAGCCTCAAATGAAAAAGAAATGGAACCTGTCATTATTACTTTTGATAAAAATGGCGAATATAAAACGTTTGAACCTTCTCTATCGGAAACATTTATTTATGTGATTGATGGCTCCATTCGTTTGACATTAGGGGAAGCCACGTATATTGCTAAAAAAGGTCAAACCATGTATTACCAAGCAACAGAACCTCACCAAATTAGCAACAATGGTCGAGGAAAAAGTCGTGCGTTAATTGTGGCGACAGAATCGTATTTATAAAGGACGAAATGGAGGAGTTTATCCAGTGAGAAACCATGTGATTTCATTTGAAAATGTTGTCAAACAATTTGACGATGAACCAGTATTAAAAAATGTCAGCTTTGAAATTGAAGAAGGAAAATTTTATACGTTATTAGGACCTTCAGGATGTGGCAAAACAACGATTTTGCGTATTATTGCGGGATTCAATGACGTGACTTCTGGCGATGTTTATTTTGATGGTAAAAGAATAAATGATGTACCTGCCAATAAACGCCAAGTCAATACCGTGTTTCAGGATTATGCTTTGTTTCCTCACATGAATGTTTTTGATAATGTTGCGTTTGGTTTAAAAATCAAAAAACTATCCAAAGCAGAAATTGAAAAAAAAGTGAAAGAGGCATTACGTTTGGTTCAATTACCGGGCTACGAAACACGTGAAATTAGTGAAATGTCTGGGGGCCAGCGTCAGCGGGTCGCAATTGCACGAGCGATTGTCAATGAGCCAAAAGTATTGCTTTTAGATGAGCCGTTATCCGCTTTAGATTTGAAATTACGCACAGCGATGCAATATGAACTACGTGATTTACAACAACGTTTAGGAATTACTTTTATTTTTGTGACCCATGATCAAGAAGAAGCATTAGCGATGAGTGATGAAATTTTTGTCATGAATAAAGGTCATATCGTGCAAAGTGGCACACCAGTCGATATTTATGATGAACCGATTAATCACTTTGTTGCTGACTTTGTGGGGGAAAGTAATATTGTGGACGGTGTGATGCTGGAAGATAATTTAGTTTCATTTGTGGGCAAAAAGTTTGAATGTGTCGATGGTGGCATGCGGAAAAATGAACCTGTAGAAGTCGTTTTACGTCCAGAAGATTTAACGATTACCACGCTTGAAAAAGGCAAGCTAACCGTAACGGTGGGTACACAGTTATTCCGCGGCGTTCATTATGAAATTATTTGTTTTGATGAACAAGGAAACGAATGGATGGTGCATTCCACTCGAAAAGCCAAAGAAGGTGCTCAAGTAGGGCTCTCTTTTGAGCCAGAAGATATTCACGTGATGCGTTTCAATGAATCAGAAGAAGACTTTGATGCCCGTTTAGAAAGTTACGACGAGTAAACGAAAGGGGAAAATAAAATGAAAACAATGCGTCGAATTTATTCGATTCCCTATGTAATGTGGTTACTTTTATTCGTCATTGCGCCAGTGCTAATGATTATTTATCAATCATTTTTCGATATGAATGGCCAGTTTACTTTGGCGAATTACCAAACGTATTTTACATCAGGAACGTATTTAAGTATGACCATTAATTCAGTGTGGTATGCTTTTCTGATTACCATTTTTACGTTATTGGTAAGTTATCCTACGGCTTATTTTTTGACAAAGCTCAAGCATAAACAGTTATGGTTAATGCTCGTTATTTTACCAACGTGGGTGAATTTATTATTAAAAGCTTATGCCTTTATTGGGATTTTCAGTATTCATGGGAGTATCAATCAGTTTATGAGTTTTATGGGTTTGGGTACGCACCAGATTCTGTTTACAGATTTCAGTTTTTTATTTGTCGCAACGTATATAGAAATTCCATTTATGATTATGCCGATTTTTAATGCTTTAGAAGAGATGAATCCTTCATTGATTAGTGCTAGTCGGGACTTAGGAGCTAGCAGTGCGGAGACGTTCCGCCGTGTCATTTTTCCTCTCTCCCTAAACGGTGTGAAAAGTGGCGTTCAAGCTGTCTTTATTCCTTCGCTCTCGCTCTTTATGTTAACGCGTTTAATTGGCGGCAATCGGGTGATTACGTTGGGAACGGCGATTGAGGAACACTTCTTAGTAACGCAAAACTGGGGCATGGGTTCAACAATTGGTGTGATTTTAATTGTTGCCATGTTTATTGTGATGTTGCTGACGGGTGAGAAGAAGAAAGGGCGTGGCAAATAATGCAAAAGAAAAAGTTTAAATGGTCTTATGTGTATTTATTCGTTGTCTTTGCGCTACTGTACGCACCAATCTTTTATTTGATTTTTTATTCGTTTAACGACACGCAAACGATGAATCAGTTTACTGGTTTTACGTTAGATAATTATCGGAACGTTTTCGAAGACACACGCTTGTTAACCATTGTTCTGAATACGTTTTTGCTAGCTTTCTTATCGGCTTTAATAGCAACCATCATTGGAACATTTGGCGCGATGGGGATTTATTATACAAAACGTCGTAAAAACCGGAACACGTTGCTTAGCTTTAATAACATTTTACTCGTTTCACCAGATGTTATTATTGGAGCCAGTTTCTTAATTTTCTTCACGGCAGTAGGGTTTATCAGTTTAGGTTTTACAAGTGTGTTATTGTCGCATATTGCCTTTAGTATTCCAATTGTTGTTTTAATGGTTTTACCAAAACTACAAGAGATGAACGATTCTATGGTAGATGCGGCACGGGATTTAGGGGCCAATAATGTTCAAGTGATTAAAAATATTATTTTGCCTTTTTTAGCGCCAGGAATTATTGCTGGCTACTTTATGGCCTTTACTTATTCGTTGGACGATTTTGCCGTAACATTCTTTGTGACAGGCAATGGTTTTTCAACATTATCTGTTGAAATTTATTCACGAGCACGTCAGGGAATTAGTTTAGAAATCAATGCCTTAAGTGCGTTAGTATTCCTATTCTCAATGATTCTAGTTGTCGGTTATTACTTTATCAGTAAAGACAATACGCCAAAACGTTTAAAGAAAATGCGTCGGGAACAAAGTGAGGTGGCCAAGTTAAAATGAAAAAATTACAGTCACTTTTTATTGGAATTATCGCTATTATTGTCATCTTGTTTTTTGGCGTGCGCCAATTGGAGAAAGCAAGTGGCATGGCAGGAGCAGATACCTTGACCATTTACAATTGGGGGGACTATATAGATCCGGCCTTGATTAAGAAATTTGAAAAAGAAACAGGTTATAAAGTCAATTACGAAACCTTTGATTCTAATGAAGCCATGTATACAAAAATTCAGCAAGGTGGCACAGCCTATGATATTGCCATTCCTTCTGAATATATGATTCAAAAAATGATGAAAGCGAAGATGCTTTTACCACTTGATCACAGCAAATTAAAAGGCTTAGAAAACATTGATGCACGCTTTTTAGATCAATCCTTTGATCCCAAAAATAAGTTTTCCGTTCCGTATTTCTGGGGCACGTTGGGGATTATTTATAATGATAAATTTATTGACGGTCGTCAGATCCAACATTGGGATGATTTATGGCGCCCGGAATTAAAAAATAATGTCATGCTGATTGATGGCGCTCGCGAAGTGTTAGGATTATCTTTGAACAGTTTAGGCTATTCGTTAAACAGTAAAAACGACCAACAATTACGTCAGGCTACCGATAAGTTAAACCGATTAACGAACAATGTCAAAGCAATTGTTGCCGATGAAATCAAAATGTACATGGCTAATGAAGAAAGTGCAGTTGCTGTAACTTTCTCTGGTGAAGCTGCTGAAATGCTAGAAAACAATGAACATCTACATTATGTGATTCCCAGTGAAGGATCTAATCTCTGGTTTGATAACATTGTGATGCCTAAGACAGCCAAAAATAAAGACGGCGCCTATGCATTTATGAACTTTATGTTACGACCAGAAAATGCAGCACAAAATGCAGAATATATTGGTTATTCCACACCAAATAAAGAAGCTAAAAAACTATTACCAAAAGAAGTTGCCGAAGATAAACAATTTTATCCAGATGATGAAACCATCAAACATTTAGAAGTTTACCAAGATTTAGGTCAAGAATACTTAGGAATTTATAACGATCTGTTCTTGGAGTTTAAGATGTATCGGAAATAGGGAGTAAATTCAGTAAGAATGACTTTAAATTGACACAAATGCAGGGGAATAAACTATTATTTTTATTGCTATTTTCCAAAATTTTACCTAAAGCGACGAACATGTCGCTTTTTTGATGTTTTCTATTAGATAATTCTAACTGAAAAGTTTGATATATGTAAGTTGACACCTAAAAGTTAAATCTGAAAGTCTAACTTTTGGGTGTCATTACAATGTAAGACTAAGCATAGATACTTTTTAAGAAAATATCATCATTTGACTTTTGTTTATATCCTGATTATTTAGAAGAATTGAGGCAAACAAAATTAAAAAAATTTTTTAAAGAAAAATACCGATAAAAAATCTCCAATCAAAAAGTTGTATACTAGTCCCAACAATTGAAACAATTACTGACAACTAAAGAACACTTAGCTAAACTGCTAGTTGAAGCAGCCGAACAAATAGAATAATTCGAAAGTATTCTAGAAATTAATGAACTCTCTGCAGGACTCATTATTGGTGTATTAGGAGACATTTGCGTTTTTCTTCTCACAAATAACTAAACGCTTCTGGCGGTGTCAACACCGGAAGATATCACTATGGAAAACATACCGTCAATGAACACATGGATAAACATGGGAATCCGAAGATATGAAAGAATTTTGTATTTTATTATTATGAACATGATTCGGTAACAAGCAGCGAGCCCCAATCATCTAGTGGGTTATTACTACAAATTAAAAACGCAACCTTCGCCCAAAAAGCATAAGGTTGCGCTCATCACTTGTATCAACAAGCTCTTGAAATGTCTCCACTCGATGGTACGGCATTCAAGTACGTATGATTACTCATACACGGACTCTAACGGCCAATAAGGAATGTATCCTTACCTAATAAGTTATAACATACTTAAATTTCTAATTTATGAGGCTTATTTTGTATACTTTTTCTTGATAAAATAAATGAAAAAAGTACTTGCCTCAGTTTCTCTTTAGTTACCTTTAATATGTTTTTTTAAAAAGTAATAAATAAAAGTAGTTCCTAAACAGATATAAGCTATGATTTGGATATATGATGCAATAACAAAGGCTAGGCTGGGTTTGTAACCAATGGTTAAGGAATTTTTACCAGCTTGGGCAGGCACAATTAAGCTACCAATTTCAGATGTTTTATATTGTTGTTTTGTTAATTTTTGACCGTTGAGCCATACTTCACTATTAGAATAAGCAGTAAGTGGTAATAACATTTGACTTGTTTTATTGCTAGCGTTTATCCAATTAAATTGTAGCTGCCCTTCAGGGGTGACTTGTTTTTTACCTTTAATTTCATTATTTGCTACTTCTTTCCAATAAATATTATAAGGTTTATTTCTGACAATGATGTCAATGTCTTCTTTGTTATGAGTAGGCAAATAATCAGAAAGCGGTTTGATTACTAGCTCGAGTCCATCACCTAAGGCATGTTTGCCATTAAAAGCTTGTTTAAGTTTATTCATATCTTTAATTTTTGTGAGTGTAGAGGTAGTGTCATTAGATAAAGGAGTAGCTGATTGCCATGCCTCTGATTGTGTTAAAAGAGCTTGATTTATTAGCAAACAAGAAAGAACGGCAACAGTGACATAAGTTACACTTATACTGGTATATTTATTTTCTTCTTTTAAAGTTATTCTTTGCAAATAAAGTGTAAAACTTAAAAATAAGAGAACATAAGAAATACTAGCAAAACGTAATGGAAATTGTATTCCTTGAAGCATCTTAAATATTGTAGGTAAGTCATCCCAAGGTAGCAAACTTGATGAAAGAAGTAGAAAAAAAAGACCGACAAGATTGATCACTTTTTCAGTCAATACTAAGGTTTTCCAATTAAAAATAGTAAAAACAAACATGAAAGTAGCAATCAAAGAAAAAATTAGCCCTAACGATCCCCAATCTTGAACACCAAGTGTAAAACTTGTAGTATAAGGCATCATTCTTTCAATAGGATAAGGCTTTAACAAATGATTGCTTGAGAAAACTTCTAACATACCAATCAAAAGACGAGAGGTTAATAGCATCGTTATTAAAACAGCCAAGATTGCATTAATAAGCATTCTGACTTTCTTTGGTGTTAGTATGAAACCAACAATAAAGAATGGTAGCAAAGCTAGCACTGTAAGTAAAGAAGTAAAAACGTGTAAGTGCATAGTTAGTGCAACCGGAATGGCTAAAATTAAAGGTTGAATCGGTTGAGCTTTATCTTTAATCATTTTTATAGCGGGAATAAAAACCAATGGCAAAATAGCACTAGCCCAGCTGGAAGAAGTTTGTATTAAGCTAAAGGAAGCAATAACATTAGTAGACATGTAGAAAAGTGATAAGCCTACTGCCAGCTTATAAGTTATCTTATTGTAACGAGCTAAGGTAAACATTGATAATCCTGCGAGAGCAAAGCAAAGAAAGCTGGAAATAATTTGAAATCTAAACCAAGTCTTTGAAAAAGCTAATAATAAGCTCATGATGAAAGTGAAGTCAGGTGCATAGACCGTATTAATAATTCGACCAGATTGTTGAAATCCGTAAAGACTTTGGAAATAGTTATAGGTATGATTTTTTTGTTGCATGTAGCTTTCATAAACTTTATTCATAAAAAAGTTGCTGTCGGTCCCTAAAATTATAGAATGACGAAATAACTGAGCTGAGACAATAATGGCAGCTGCCAACAAAATACCAATGATTGAAAATAAAGCAGACCTATTAATTGAAAATTTTTTTAAAAACACATTGATAACTCCTTAATTATATTTTATTTCATTTTATCATAGGATGGAATAAAATAAAATGTTGATTTAATAACTATAATGAGTGAACATGGAAAAAATTTTATTTATTAATAAAATTCAAAAAGTAGACAAAAATACTAATAAAGTAGGATACTCATATTAAAAATTATATTTAATAAAAGTGTTTTGGGTGTTTGTGGCCAGACCGGTAGCTTGGGAGAAAGCGTCATTCTTTGTATGAAAATAAAGGCATATGTGAGTAAAGAAATGTTGGTTAATTTATCAAAAACAATTATATCTATGAATACACAAGTAAATAGATTCTCTAAATTGCTATTATTACTTCTATAGACAGTCAACTATATTTTAATAAGGATAAAAAAACGTAACATAAAGAGTATTTATGAAGCGACGACATTCGAAAATTATAAAAAAAGCTTGTGAGAGCAATGGATCAGTAAGGGATATAAAACAAATTCAAGTAGTTTTTGGTACACTTGAATAGGAGTAAAATATGAGTTTCTAGGTGAGCAATTGAATATAGAAGATCCCAGAAAAAAAGCCAATCAGCTCATTTGGGATGCAAAATGAATCTTTAGGAAAGCAATGGTATTTGAACAATTTTTTTCAAAAAAGTGTCTGAGCTCAGTTAAAAATATCGATAAAATTAGTTGTGTCATTTTTAAAACTCACGTCATTAATACAAAGCTTCTAGCAATGTATTGACAAGTTTTAAAAAATACGAATAGTCATGTAATGTAGCTTAGTTATCGATAAAACAACAATAGTGGATACTCATTGACATAAGGAATAAACAACAGTTATGTTACATAAATCATAAAAAGATACGAACAAATAAACAAAAAACGTTAAACCACGATGTTATAAATACTTTGACTTTCTAATTCAAGGATCGCCTCACCATGTACTAATTTTTATTTGTGAGGAAAAGTTTAAACTAGTTTTTTTGTGCATTTGAACAATAAATCCTGTTAAATTTACAATTTTAAAAAGAAAGGACTTTGATAGAATGAAAGCGTAAACAATTTAAGGAGCTGATTTTGAATGCCAGATATTACAATATCTTGGGTTGCTGCAATTTTAGGATTAGTTGTAGCGATAGTATTAATTTTGAAAAAATTTAATCCTGTGTATTCCTTGTTTTTTGGTGCAATTGTTGGTTGTCTTATTGGAGGCGCTTCCCTGTCAGATACAGTCGCTGTTCTATTAAACGGAACACAAAGTATTATGGGAACCGCAATCCGTGTTTTAGCAGCCGGTATGTTGGCGGGTGTGATGATGGAATCCGGTGCGGCAGAATCAATTGCCAACGCCATTGTACAAAAGCTTGGCGAGAAAAAAGCTATTTTATCTTTGGCATTATCCACAATGGTAATTACAGCAGTGGGCGTATTCATTCCTGTTGCAGTGTTGATTGTTGCCCCGATTGCTCTATCTGTTGGGAAAAGTACGGGTATCAGTAAGTTATCATTATTGATTGCCTTATCAGGTGGCGGCAAAGCGGGCAATATTATTTCGCCTAATCCAAATACTATTGCAGCGGCGAACGGCTTTGATTTACCTCTAAGTGACGTTATGATTGCTGGCTTTATTCCAGCCGTATTTGGTTTAATTACAGCTGTTGTTCTTGCAAATATCATGAGAAGCAAAGGATCAATGGTCAAAGAAACGGATCTTGTAGAGGAACAAACAAAAGAATTATTACCTTTGAAAAAGGCGTTGATCGCGCCAGTGTTAGCGATTGTCTTATTATTACTTAATCCGATTGGCGCCGTTTTAAATATTTCTTTCATCAAAAGTTTGAATATTGATGCTCTGTATATTTTGCCGTTCGCTTCAGTTGTTGGGACAATTGCGATTGGGCAAACAAAACAACTGGCCTTTTATGCATCTTCTGGCTTGAAGAGAGTAACCGATACCGTTTTAATTTTAATTGGTGCAGGTGCAATTGCTGGATTAATTTCTGTTTCTGATTTATCAACACAAATTGTCCACTTAATTTCTGTTATGGGAATTTCTGGAACCTTCTTGGCACCGATTTCTGGTATTTTAATGGGCTTAGCAGTTGGTTCAACATCCACAGCGGTTATTTTAGCGACAGGTTCTTTTGGACCAGCGATTTTAGATATGGGCACATCTTCACTTTCAGCAGCAGTCATGGTGCATACTGGGGCAACTGTGATTGATAGTGTTCCTCAAGGCAATTATTTCCATATTACGGCACAAAGTATGAATATGACGATTAAAGAAAGAATTCGAGTGATTCCTTATGAAATGTGTGTCGGTGGGGTAATGACGATTGTTGCAACCATTTTATATGGCTTTATTTTAAACTAGTTGGAAAGTAGGCGCGAAAAGATGACAAAAAAATTTGTTTTGGCTCCAGACTCATTTAAAGAAAGTATGAGTGCAAAAGAAGCCTGTCTGGCAATGGAAAAAGGGATTTTAGCTGTATTTAAAGATGCAGACATTCAACACGTCCCGATGGCAGACGGCGGGGAAGGAACGGTGGATTCCTTAGTGGATGCAACAGGAGGCACAAGAGTACCAGTGCGTGTGGCAGGACCGCTTCCTGATCAAATCGTTGAAACCTATTACGGCTTATTAGGTGACCAAGAAACGGTGGTCATTGAAATGGCGAAAGCCAACGGAATTGAATTGGTCAAAGCAGCAGAACGTAATCCCTTGATCACTTCTACTTATGGTACAGGAGAAATGATTCAACATGCGCTCAATCATGGGGCAAAAAAAATCATTATCGGCATTGGTGGTAGCGTGACAAATGATGGGGGTGCAGGTATGATTCAGGCACTTGGTGCGCGTTTGTTAGACAAGGAAGGGCAAGAATTGACACGTGGCGGTGGTGCATTAGATAAACTGGCGCAGATCGATTTAACACAGTTTGATCAACGTATTTTTGCTACCGAAGTTCTAGTAGCAAGTGATGTGAATAACCCACTAACAGGGCCAACAGGGGCGTCTCATGTCTTTGGCCCGCAAAAAGGTGCGACAGAAGAAATGGTGGCTCAATTAGATAAAAACTTAGCCCATTATGCAGCGATCATCAAAAAAGAGATCGGCATTGATGTTGAGATGATGCCAGGCGCAGGAGCTGCTGGTGGTTTGGGTGCAGGGTTACTAGCATTCACGAAAGCTCAGTTACGCCCAGGGATTGATATTGTCGTAGAAGTGAATCAATTAGAAGAAAAAATAAAAGCCGCTGATTATGTCTTTACTGGTGAAGGCGGGATGGATTTTCAAACAAAATTCGGCAAAGCCCCTTATGGCGTCTCACGTTTGGCCAAGAAGTATCAAAAACCGGTTTTCGCTTGTGCTGGCTATATCGGCAAAGATGTGGATGTCCTCTATGAAGAAGGGATGACGGCTATTTTTGGAATTTTGGCCAAAGCTGAACCATTGGAAGCAGCATTGAAAAATGGACCAGTTAACTTAGAAAGAACCGTTGAAAATATTGCTCGTACATTACAGCTGGTGCCTTGTGACTAAGAACTAACCATGGTATCATCAGTAATGAAAGCTGAAATAAAAATGTTCAGTCGTTGATCTGAAGAATTAAGCGTTTGGGACATAAGTCATTGCGGCTTATGTCCCAAACGCTACTCGCTTTTTAGAAAGTTGGCGATAGCAATGTTAAAATTAGACAAAATCCAAGCAAATAAAATTGTTGAAAAGTTGATGGCAGATATTCCTTATAACATCAATATTATGGATGAACGAGGAAAAATTATTGCGAGTGGAGATTCTGCTCGAATTGGGGAGCGCCATCGTGGTGCAGAAAGAGCCATCAATGAACGAAAAAATATTGAAATTTATAAAGATACTTCTTTAGAGAAAAAAGGCACCAATGAACCGATTATTTTGAATGATCACATTTTAGGTGTCGTAGGCATTTCAGGAGAACCAGACGAGGTGCGCAAATTTACCAAGCTTGTGCGCTCGATTGTTCTTTTACTGACAGAAGAATTAAATACACAACAAGAACGCGAAAAAAAGAAGAAACAAAAAAATCAGTTTATCCAGCACTTAATGCATGTTGATTCTGCTTACTCAGAAGCCTTAAAATTTGAAGCGTTGGAACTATATAACCTTCAATTAGATGACCAGAATCATTGTGTACTGACCAAGGACAAGCGCTTATTATCCAGTTATTATCCTGGCCATGAAATATTTGAATGGGAAAATTGTTATCTGGTGATTACTTCTGAACCACCTCAGATAACAAAGCCAGTAACAGAATACCTTGTGATAAGTTCGGAAAAAGCCACGATTCAACAAATGGTCCAAGAGGCACAAAACACGTATTTACTTCTATCGTTTCTCCAATTAGAAAAGGCTAAGTTTTACCAAGCAGAAGATTTTTTCATTCAAGGAATTTTTAATTTTCCTTTTCATATTGAATTGGATTTTTTTGAAACCATCCAGACGATTTATGATGAATACTATGAAACCGTTATTTTTTTCGCCAATCATAACTTAAACATCAATGAAACCTCACAAGTATTACATATCCATCGAAATACATTGAATTACCGCTTGAAACGAATTCATGAATTGACGGGGATGGATCCAAAAGTTTGGCAAGATTTTTGGAAATTGTTCTATTATTTTGCCTATTGCTTTAAAGAACGTTTTGAAAAGTAGTGAGGAGCAGGAATGCTTGTTTGTTAAGCAAGTGTCAGCATATTTTTCGCCAGAATCAAAAATATCTTTTATAATAATTGTAAGGAATCAAACGATTTAGATATCAACGAGGAGTGGTGCCATTGAAAAAAGCAGTTTTAATTGTTAACCCCAGTTCTGGTGGTGAAAAAGCCAAAGAATTTGAAACGTTAGCAGAAGAAAAATTAAAGCAGTTATTTGATGAAGTTGTAGTGAAACAAACAGAAAAAGGCGGCGATGCAGAACAATTTGCCCGTGAAGCTGCGGAAAGTCACTTCGACAGTGTTTTCGTAATGGGGGGAGATGGAACCGTTAATGAAGGAATTAGTGGGTTGGCAGAACAAGCTTACCGCCCAAAATTTGGCTTTTTTCCTTTAGGAACGGTGAACGATTTAGCGCGAGCCTTGAATTTACCGATGGATCCTGAAGAAGCGATTCAACAATTAGATTTAGAAAAAACCAGTGCTTTAGATGTGGGGAAAATCAATGATGACTACTTTATGAATGTCGTTGCGATTGGGACGATTCCAGAGTCAATTAACGACGTGGACGTTGAACAAAAAACGAAGTTAGGAAAACTCGCTTATTTTATTTCAGGTGCCAAACATTTAGCAAATGCTCAAACGTATCCTTTTCATTTAAGCTTGGATCAAAAAGAACAAACCATTGAAAGTAGTACCGTTTTAGTTGGCTTAACGAATTCAATCGGTGGGTTTGAAACATTATTACCAGAGGCCCAAGTGGATGATGGCAAACTTCATTTAGTTTATTTAAAAGATCAATCATTATGGGATGCAGTAAAAGCAGTCCCAGATTTGTTAAAAGGCGTCGACCAGTCCACTGATAATTTAGTTTACCTAACCTTTAAAGAAGGAACAATCTCCTTAGAAAACCAAGAAGAATTAACCACTAATGTGGATGGTGATGAAGGAGCTGCTTTGCCAATTACGCTGGAAATTTTGCCTAAACACTTGACGGTCTATTGCGGTGAAGAACAAACAAAATAGCTGATTTTTTGAGAAAAGCTAGAACATTTCTATTTGTTTAAAAAACAGATAAGTTCTGGCTTTTCAAATCATCTAAAAGAGAATCAATCAGGGGCTATGCTATACTTTGTTTCTACATATTGATAGATAAAGGAGTTAATGAGATGAGAAGAAAAAAACATAAAAACAAAAAGAAACAAGAACTTTTTGAAGAGATTGAAAAACAAGAATTAGCAGAACAAGAAACTAAGCAATTGAATGAAGAAATCGAAGACCCAGAATTTCGTTCTTTTTTTCAAGATGTCTTGAAAAAATTTCCACAAAAAACGTCTACGGCCATAATGAATGCTTTCGCAACTTCTAAAGGTAAAGCAGAACAATTAGTGACGAACAGTCAAACACAACTCGACAAAGTATTTGATGAATTTTTGGCTGGTGTTTCACCTGACGTGAAAAAGAAAAGTCATCAAACGATTCATTTTGCTGCATTGTCAGCAGCAATTATTGGGTTTTCGCCAATTCCGTTTTCGGATGCTTTTTTACTGGTACCTGTTCAATTAACTATGATGTCACGGCTGCATAAAATTTTTGGTCAGTCTTGGTCTGAAAGCTTAGGTAAAAGTTTAACCAAAGAATTAGTAGTGGTTAGTTTAGGTAAGAGCGCAGTCGGGAATATTCTAAAAGTGATTCCTGTTGTCGGAACTGTGACTGGTGGCATGGTCAATGCTTCAGTTGCGGTAGCAATTACGGAAGCGCTTGGCTGGGTTACTGTCAAAATGTTAAATGATGGTGTTGATATCTTTGATGATGTGATGTCTTTCAAAGGACAATTTTCAACATTATTTAAAGCCATCCAAAATGCTAAAAAGAAATAATCGCTGTATCGATTAACTAGGGTGAGACACATTTAAAATTTTTTAAGTAATTCGTAGCAAATTTCCAAGGTTTTCGTCACAAATTATTCACAGGTTCTCGTTAATATATAAGCATACCAACAAAACACCCAACATAAACACTTTTCATTTTTACTCCTCAAGTAAAAATAACTCCTTTCCACTCAGTCTACCCAACTGAGTGGTTTTTTTGGCGAAAAAAGAGGGCGTTGAACAATTTGTTCAACGTCCTCTTTTAATAGATGGGGAAGTCATTTGTTAAGAATTATTTTTTCCATTCTGCTACTTGGTCTTTATGTGAATCAACCCAATCGCGTGCAGCTTCTTGTGGGTCTTTGCCTTCGTTAATTTCTAACATGACAGATTCCATATCCTTAGTTGTCCAATGGAAATTATCTAACACTTTGTAAGCTTCTGGTTGATCTTCTTTTAGGCCTTGGCGAGCCATTGTGTGAATCGCTTCTTCGCCGCCCATAGTGCCTTTTGGATCGGCTAAATATTTTAAATCATATTTTGCAAACATCCAGTGAGGAGACCAGCCAGTAATAACGATGTCTTCGTTGTTTTTAATTGCTTGTCCTAAGGCGACAGTCATGGCACCTGATGAAGAAGTTTCAACAGACCAATCTTTCAAATTAGGATAAGCTTCTTTAGTTTTCTCTGCTGCTGCAACAACACCAGCCCCAGGTTCAATTCCAGTAATCTTTTTCCCAGCTTGATCAGATAAATCTTCGATAGAATCAACATCCATATAAGAAGGGACGACAATTCCTAGCTTCGCACCTTTAAGGTTTTCACCAAGGTCGTCTAATTTATCTTTATATTGTTTATATTGCTCTGCGTGAGTTCCTGGCAGCCACGCACCAACCATGGCATCTGTTTCACCTTTAGCTACAGATTCCCACATAATTGCGTTATCTAAAGGAGTCGTTTTAACATCATACCCCATATCTTTTAAGACTTCGGCAACCACATGTGTGGAGGCTACTTCGGTATCCCATTCCACATAAGAAAGGGAAATTTGCTTATCATTTGTTGTTGTAAAAATTGAAGCACCAACTAAGCCAGCGACAATTACAACAACCGCTGCAATAATCCCGTATTTTTTCTTTTTAGAGGTGGCACCAGCTGCTTTAGGGGCTGCTTTTTTATTATTTAAATGTTGAGTAAAACGGTCAATGATAATCGCTAAAATAACTAAAGCCACACCATTTACGAAACCGTTCCCGACTTGTGCACGTTGTAAAGCGGAAAGGACGCCACGTCCTAATCCAGGCGCACCAATCATTGAAGCAATAACTACCATTGATAGGGCTAGCATGGTTGTTTGGTTAACACCAGCCATAATCGTGTTTTTGGCTAAAGGTAATTCTAGTTTGAATAATTTTTGCCAGCCAGTACTACCGTAAGAATCAGCTGCTTCAACAAGTTCATTTGGCACTTGTCGAATTCCTAAGTTCGTAAAGCGAACGGTTGGTGGTAAAGCGAAGATAACAGAGGCGAAGACCCCAGGAACCATACCAATTCCGAAGAATGCAACGGCTGGAATCAAGTAAACGAAACCAGGCATTGTTTGCATGAAGTCCAAAATCGGTGTAATAATACTCTTGGCTTTTTCACTTTTCGCCATTAAAATCCCTAGTGGCACACCAATGATAATGGAAATAACACTAGAAAGTAAAACTAACGTAACGGTACTCATTAAATCGTTCCATAAGTTTTGATTATAGATAAACATTAAGCCGATAAACGTGAATAAACTTAAGCCGATTTTTTTATTAGAAATAAAGAAAGCAGCAATCGTTAATAGCACAATCAGCACAAGTGGTGGTACGGCTGTTAGTAATGCAGTAATGTTGTCCATTACACTTTGACCAATTGTTTGTAAAAAGCTGAATAATCCAGCAAATGTTGAAGTTAACCAATCAGTAAAACTTTCAACCCAAGATGCGACAGGTAATTGATACTTATTCATGTTCGTTCACCTCTGTTTCTGCAAGTGCTTCAAGTACGCTACCACGGATGACCACGCCTAATAGTTTGCCGTTATCAGTCACGGCAAGAGGTGTTTGTGCATCATAAATCAGTGGGAAAATATCATTCACTAACATATCTTTGTCGATTGTTTGAATTTCTGGATCCACACATTCTACAAGAGAAGTCCCGTTTTTACGCGCTTCTAAAGCTTTTTCTGCGCGTACAACGCCTTTTAGTTGGCGTTTTTTATCCACGGCAAGTAACATACTCACTTCTTCTTGACGCATCCGTTTTAAAGCAACAGTTGGGCCATCAATTTCAATGTTAGTAGTTAAAGCAGGTACCATAATATTTTGGGCAGTTAAGACTTTTGAACGATCCACATCTTCCACGAAGGTTCGCACATATTCGTTGGCTGGGTTGGTTAAAATTTCTTCTCCAGTCCCAATTTGCATAATTTGACCATCTTTCATCAAGGCAATCCGGTCGCCGATTCGTAAAGCTTCATTCAAATCATGTGTGATAAAGATAATGGTTTTTTTGACATTTTCTTGTAAATCTAATAGTTCGTCTTGCATTTCACGACGAATTAACGGATCAAGAGCAGAGAATGCTTCGTCCATTAATAAAATTTCCGGATCGTTAGCCAAGGCACGAGCAAGGCCGACACGTTGTTGCATCCCACCAGATAATTGACTTGGTAATTGGTCTTTAAAAGCAATTAAGCTAGAATTTTCTAAGGCTTTTTCAGCTTTTGCTTGGCGTTCTTCTTTAGGAACACCACGAATTTCTAAACCATATTCCGTATTTTCTAAGATAGTTCGATGGGGGAAAAGACCAAAGTTTTGGAAAACCATGCTCATTTTATTTCGACGTACTTCACGTAATCCTTCTTTATCTAAAGAAGAAATATCTTGTCCATCAATATAAATATTTCCTGAAGTTGGTTCAATCAAACGATTTAATAAACGAATTAATGTTGATTTCCCACTTCCTGATAACCCCATAATAACGAAAATTTCGCCTTCTTCAACTTCGAAATTTACATCATAAACACCGACTGTAGCACCCGTTTTTTCTAAAATTTCTGTTTTGCTTTTGTTGGCACGAATCATTTCAAGTGCCGGTTTGGTTTTCTTACCAAAGATCTTGGTAAGGTGATTTACTTTTACTTTTGGCAAATCATTGTTCCTCCTCATTAAAAAAGTGACTACATCAGACTACTATAAAGTTGTCACTTTGTCAAATTAGATGAAAATCTTTCTGAAAATGAAGAAAAACAGTATTTTAACTAGGTTTTATAGTGGGTTTTTATGAAAAATAGAAATAATAAATAAAAAAAGTGACTATTTACCGCAAGATAAGTAGTCACTTTTTTGTTTAAGGATAAAAGAAATTTTGGACACGTTGTAAGGTTGATTCGTCATGTCCAACAAAATAAAGTGTGTCGTTCAACGAAATCTTTGCATATGGACCAGGTGAGACTAGAAGCTCTTCTTTGTGTTTGATGGCGATAATCGTTGCCGAAGTGTTTTGCCAAAAATTCATTTCGCTAATCGTCGCCTCAAGATAAGCAGCTTCTTCTGTTAAAACTAATGAATAGGGATTCATTGGATTGAAAGAATCAAAACGCTTTGTTTGTTCAACAAGAGTATCTAGAATGCTAGAAAAATGAGTAAGTTCTTCTTTTTGTTTCGCTACGCTATCTAGCAATTCTTCTTTAATTTCAGCAATCGTTTGAACGTCTTGATATTGTGTCACAAAGTCCTGCGCTTTTTCTTTTGATGCCACATAGAAGCCGCTGCCGTGTTTGGCTTTAACGATTTCTAAATCGACTAAAACGATAATGGCTTTGCGAGCTGTTTCTGGCGACACTTGGTATTGGTTAGCTAGGGTGGAACGGGCATGGATTTTATCTCCAACATGTAATTTGCCTTCTGCAATTTTTTCCGCAACATCAACGGCGATTTGTTGATATTTGGGCTTCGTTAAACTGATTTTTTTGGAAGCCATAGTGAATCCCTCCGTTAATTGTTATTTTCCATTTCTTCTAATTCTAAACTGAAATTTTCCCATTGCTCAAGTAGTTCATCTTGTTGCTGACGAGCGTCATCTAATTGTTGGTTTAAAGCCAGCAATTCAACATGATTTTCTAGAATGTCTGGTTGACTCATTTGTGCTTCTAATTGTGCAATTGTCGTATCTAACTGAGCAAGATTTTCTTCGACTTGTGTTATTTTTCTTTGCAAAGTACGGAGTAATTTTTGTTGCTCCTTGTTTTGATAAAAGGTATTTTTGGCTGTAACTGGTTCGGGTTTTTTCGCCGCTTCTTCATTAGCTAAGAGGGCAGCGATTTCTTCTTCCTCTTGTTTCTTTTCTAAATAATAATCATAGTCGCCTAAATAAAGTTTGCTGCCTTTTTCAGAAAGCTCAACAACTTTTGTTGCAATTCGATTGATAAAGTAACGGTCATGGGAAACGAAGAGGATGGTTCCTTCATAATCAATCAGCGCATTTTCTAAAACTTCTTTATTATCGATATCCAAGTGGTTGGTTGGCTCATCGAGAATCAAGAAATTGTCACGATCCATCGCTAATTTTGCTAATGCCACACGGGCTTTTTCGCCACCGCTTAATAAAGGAATCGTTTTTTCAACATCATCTCCACTGAAGAGAAAGCCGCCTAAAATACTTCGAATCTCTTTTTCAGGTGTGGTTGGGTGTTCATCCCATAATTCCGCTAAGACCGTTTTATTGCCATGTAAATTGGCTTGCTCTTGGTCATAGTAACCTACAGAAACATTGGTGCCAAAAGTTTTACTTCCTTTAATGAAAGGAATGCGGTCAATAATTGATTTCAAGAGAGTGGATTTACCAATTCCGTTCGGTCCGACTAAGGCAATGGCTTCTTTACGACGAATATCCAAGTGAATAGGTTCGGATAAAATATGTTCTTGGTCGTAACCAATGGCGGCATCTTCGACTTGTAAAACAACATTTCCCGAGACTTTTTCACTATCGAAAAGAAAATGCGCCGATTTTTCATCTCCTTGAGGTCGGTCTAAACGGTCCATTTTTTCTAATACTTTTCGGCGACTTTGTGCACGTTTCGTTGTAGATGCACGAACCAGATTTTTGGCAACAAAATCTTCTAACTTATTGATCTCTTCTTGTTGCTTTTCATACGCTTTCCATTCACTGGCTAATTGTTCTGCTTTTAACTCCAAGTATTTGGAATAGTTTCCTTTGTAGTGAGTCATTTTTTTGCGGCTCAGTTCATAAACTTCATTAACTACCTTATCTAAAAAATAACGATCGTGGGAAACAATTAATAGGGCGCCGGCATAGCTTGGCAAATAAGATTCCAGCCAAGAAAGCGTCTCGATATCTAAGTGGTTTGTAGGCTCGTCCAGAATTAAAATATCTGGTTTTTGTAAAAGCATTCTTGCTAATGCAAGCCGGGTTTTTTGACCACCAGATAAGGTTTGAATATCTTTCTTGTAAAAGGATTCATCAAAGCCAAAGCCGTGAAGGACTGAGCGAATTTCATTTTCATAGCCGTAGCCATTTTTTTCAGAAAACGTATGTTGCAATTGATCGTACTCTTTTAAAATTCCTTCATAAACGGAAGTGATTGGCTCCATTTCACTAATTTTGGTTTCTAATTCTCGCATACGCTGTTCCATTTCTAGGATGTCAGCAAAGGCTTTTGTCATTTCTTCCCAAACGGTTTTATCTGATTCTAAGCCGGTATTTTGAGCTAAATAACCTAACGTAGCAGTTTTATTTTTGGCAATGGTTCCGCTATCGGGAGCATCAATGCCTGCAATGATTTTTAAAAAAGTCGATTTTCCAGCACCATTACGACCAACTAAGGCAATCCGACTTTTTGTTGCAATTTCTAAATGTATGTTTTCAAACAATGTTTCCGAGCCAAAATGCCGGGCAACTTGATTTGCTTGTAATAAAATCATCAGTAGTCCTCATTTCTAAATTCATTGCCCTTAGTGTAGCATAAAATCTGCTAAAATAGCACGTATCAAAAAATGCTTTGTGAAGGTTTATACCTTTTATCACAAACTTTTGAAGAAAAATGCTATTTTTGAGCCATAGAATTGCTTTTTATTGTGAAAAACTGCTATTATGTTAATGGATAAGATTTAAGTGAAAGTATTGGAGGTCCAATTGTGAAAGATCAAGTTATTCCAAAAGCAACGGCGCGACGCCTTCCTTTATATTATCGCTACTTAAGAATGTTACATGATACAGGAAAAAATAAAGTCTCATCAACTGAATTAAGTGAAGCGGTACAAGTAGACAGTGCGACTATTCGTCGTGACTTTTCATATTTTGGTGAATTAGGTAAACGTGGGTACGGCTATGATGTTGAAAACTTAATGAACTTTTTTGCAAAAACATTGAATGAAGATGAGTTAACCAATGTCGCATTAATCGGGGTTGGTAATTTAGGAAGTGCTTTATTAAAGTACAAATTCCATCAAAGCAACAGTATTCGTGTAAGTTGCGCATTTGATGTGAATGAAGATATTGTGGGACGCATTGTTGACGGTATTCCGGTTTATCCAATGGAAGATATGATGGAACAAATCCGTGTTCAACAAATCGAAGTAGCTATTTTAACTATTCCAGCTCGCAAAGCGCAAGAAGTTGTGAACAAACTTGCCGAAGCAGGGGTTAAAGGAATTCTAAACTTTACGGCTGCGCGTTTAGTAGCGCCACCTGAAGTATTAATTCAAAATGTTGACTTAACCAACGAATTACAAACATTGATTTATTTCTTACATCATGACAACGAATTGATTGACGAAGAAGAATAAGCAAAAGAAAAGGGCCTAGTCGTTTAGACGAAGGCCCTTTTCTTATTGAATTGCACCATTATGCAAAAGTAGTTGAACAATAATCACAATCGTATTCATGCCGCAATGGGCGATAATTGAGGTCCAAATTTTTCCAGTTTGCTTGTACAAAAGAGCAAAGAAAAATCCCATAAAGAAATAAACAAAAAAGTGACCATCGGCATGTGCGAGTGAAAAAATCGCCGAACTAACAGTAGCCGCAATCCAGAAATTTGTAAAAGGCTGGATTAAATGGATAAATGCATAACGAAAGACGAATTCTTCCATAATCGGACCACCGATAGTAGTTGCCAAAATAAATAAAGGATTTGCCAAAATCACCGCTACAATAGCTTGCGTATTTTGAGAAGTAGCTTGTTCTCCTGTGATGGCTACTTCAATGGCAAAAGTAACCCCTTGAATCAGCATGGCAATGAAAATCCCACTAACACCTAGTAAAAAAATAAAAATAGGTGATTTCAAGGTTGCGGTTTCCTCTAAAGGAGAAGGTTCTGTGGTTTTTAAAAAGATGCCAATCATTACAAGGGCGCCAATAATGTAGAGAGCAGTTGTCACATTAATCGCTGCATTGGGGGAAATACCCGAAAAAAGTAACGGCCCGAAAAAAGCGATAATGTATGTGACTAAAATAAATAAACTTGATTTTCTTAAGGTCATGGTTAATCCTTTCTATAATTATTTTTTACGATTATTGCGATATCCTAATAAAAGAAAAACGAATAAGAAAAAGAAAAGAGATTCCCAAAGTGTCGAAACAATTCCTTCTGTGACACTGAAAACAAGATTTCCTAAATTCGCTATCACAAAATAAACGAATGTTGCTATTAGTGCTGTAAGTAAACGTTGTTTCATTTTATTCGCCTCCAATCGTAGTCAACTTATTTTACCATGAATTAAAGGATTGGAAAAACATTCCATGAAAAAAAGAATACGCAATAAAAAATGCGTATCTTATAATTGACAAGAAAAAGAGAGAAAAGACTTGCATTTTTAGAGTGAAATGAGTATTATAAATAGTGTGAGTTAGCACTCTTGTGTACCGAGTGCTAAAATAAGCGAAAACTTTTTATTTGGAGGGATTTATTGTGTTAAAACCATTAGGCGATCGCGTCGTAATTAGAGTCGCGAAAGAAGAAGAAAAAACTGTTGGAGGAATTGTTCTTGCATCCGTTGCAAAAGAAAAACCACAAACAGGTGAAGTTATCGCAGTAGGTGAAGGTCGTGTGCTTGAAAATGGCACAAAAGTTCCGATGGAAGTAAAAATTGGTGACACAGTAATGTTTGAAAAATATTCAGGAACAGAAGTGAAATACGAAGGCGTAGAATACTTAATTGTATCAGCCAAAGACATTATTGCCACTGTTGAATAATAAACAACTTTTACAGAATAATATAATAGAAGAAAAAAATTATGAGGTGAAGAAATCATGGCAAAAGAGATTAAATTTGCAGAAGATGCACGTGCAGCAATGCTACGCGGAGTAGATGTATTAGCAGATACAGTGAAAGTGACATTAGGCCCTAAAGGTCGTAACGTTGTTTTAGAAAAATCATTTGGTTCACCATTGATTACTAACGATGGGGTAACAATTGCTAAGGAAATTGAATTAGAAGATCATTTTGAAAACATGGGCGCAAAATTAGTTTCAGAAGTTGCTTCTAAAACGAATGATATTGCTGGTGACGGAACAACAACAGCGACTGTTTTGACACAAGCCATTGTTCGTGAAGGCTTAAAAAACGTAACTGCTGGAGCTAACCCATTAGGTATTCGTCGTGGGATTGAATTAGCAACAAAAACAGCAGTAGAAGAATTACACAATATTTCATCTGTAGTTGATTCAAAAGAAGCGATTGCACAAGTCGCTGCTGTTTCATCAGGTTCTGAAAAAGTCGGCCAATTAATTGCCGATGCAATGGAAAAAGTTGGTAACGACGGCGTAATTACCATTGAAGAATCAAAAGGGATTGAAACAGAATTAGATGTGGTTGAAGGAATGCAATTCGACCGCGGTTATTTATCTCAATACATGGTTACTGACAACGATAAAATGGAAGCTGTTTTAGAAAATCCATATATCTTAATTACCGACAAAAAAATCTCAAATATTCAAGATATCTTACCTTTATTAGAACAAATTCTACAACAAAGCCGTCCACTATTGATCATTGCGGATGATGTTGATGGAGAAGCTCTACCAACATTAGTATTGAACAAAATCCGTGGTACATTTAATGTTGTCGCAGTAAAAGCGCCAGGATTTGGTGACCGCCGCAAAGCGATGCTTGAAGATATTGCTATTTTAACAGGTGGTACAGTAATCACTGACGACTTAGGGTTAGAGTTAAAAGACACAACCATTGAAAACTTAGGAAATGCTAGCAAAGTAGTTGTCGACAAAGATAACACAACAATTGTTGAAGGTGCTGGTTCAAAAGAAGCCATTGATGCCCGCGTTCATTTAATTAAAAACCAAATCGGCGAAACAACGTCTGATTTTGATCGTGAAAAATTACAAGAACGTTTAGCTAAATTAGCTGGCGGGGTTGCTGTCGTTAAAGTCGGTGCTGCAACTGAAACAGAATTAAAAGAATTAAAATTACGAATTGAAGATGCGTTAAACGCAACACGTGCCGCTGTAGAAGAAGGCATGGTTTCTGGTGGTGGTACCGCACTTGTCAATGTAATTGGTAAAGTCGCTGCGCTGGAAGCTGAAGGCGATGTGGCAACAGGGATCAAGATTGTCGTTCGTGCATTAGAAGAACCAATCCGTCAAATCGCTGAAAATGCTGGTTATGAAGGATCAGTGATTGTTGACAAACTAAAAAATGTTGACTTAGGTATCGGATTCAATGCAGCTAACGGTGAATGGGTAAACATGGTTGAAGCCGGTATTGTTGACCCAACAAAAGTAACTCGTTCTGCCTTACAAAATGCAGCTTCTGTGTCAGCTTTATTATTAACAACCGAAGCAGTTGTTGCAGACAAACCAGAACCAGCTGCACCAGCTCCTATGATGGATCCATCAATGGGCATGGGCGGTATGATGTAAAAATAAAAAAGTATTCTAAAAGCTTACGATTGAAAAATCGTAAGCTTTTTTTTACATAAAGAATAAATAATCTAAATAATATCTTTACTTGTAGTGTTTTCTCAAATATTTACTCATTTAACAAAAAAGATGATAATTTAAAGGCCTCGTTTTAGCTAGACAGCCTTGTTTTTATTCGATAAAATTTAGTAATAACAATCATTTTTTGAAAAATTAGTAGTTGGTGATTTTTATTTATTAATAGAATATAAATAAAAATTATTATATTTTGAAGGAGAATATTAGGAAGATTGAGGTAAAAAAATGGAAAAATATACAATTGGTGTCGTCCCTTTGACAATTGAAACAAAAGAATACTGTCAAAATTGGTTTGTTAGTAATCAAGTAGAATGTCAGATCATCCAAGGAACAAATATACTTCTTCATTTGCACCATATTGATGGATTAGTGATTGAAGTTACTGATCACCAGCAAGTAAATACTTGTTGTGAGTTATTAATGACAATTCGCAAGCAGTCAGACTTGCCAATTTGGTTATTTTCTCGGACAGAAGCAATTAGTAAAGTCAATCGAATTATTTATTTACAATTAGGCGCAGATGGCGTTTTTGATCATTCTTATGATCGCCAAGAATGCGTGTTAAGCATGAGTAATTTATTGCAACGTGTAAAAAGACGTTTTTATCCTAAATTAGTTAGTGCAAACGAGGAACAAACAGTTACTAAGAATCTTTCTGAGAGATTGTATTTAATTGCGCCAAATTTGAGTGTTTGCTTGGGAAATGGAGAAGAAATTCTTTTAACAAAATTGGAATTTTTCACAATAGAGTATTTATACAAACACGCAGGACAAACAATTACATATGAAGAACTCTACAAAAATGTCTGGAAAGATACTGCGAATGAACGAAAATATCGTGTCGCTAATGTGATTTTCCATTTGCGTAAAAAAATTGAACAAGATGTGAACAAACCACAATATATCAAAACAATTCGCTCAAAAGGCTATATGTTAACGGTGTAAAAGGTACGAAGGAGGAGAAACAAATGTGGCAATTTTTGACTAAAAACAATGAAGATGAGGAGTATGAGAAGATGCCGGATTTTGAAAATGAACAATCGGGGAAAGCACAACCAAAGGTAACAGAGGAAGCAATCTTTGATGACGAGGTCGTTTATGCAAAAGAGCAAGCTGCAAAAGTTAAGCAGGTCAAGCAAGAAGTGCCGACTGAACTGTCGGAAGAATCGTTTTCTTTTGCTGAAAAACTAGAAGAAGAAAATCAACTATATCAGCAATCCATAAAAAAACTAACGGAGCAATTATTAATGCAAACCAATGAAGTGGAAGCATTACAAAAACAAGTAGTCGAAAAAGATGTTCAACTTAAAGATGTTAAAGAAACGTTAAGTGATAAAGAAGCAACTATCACTTCTTTACAGAAACAATTGTCTGAAGAAAAGATGCAACAGAGACAGACCAGTGAAGAGAATTTAGACACAGCCGTTACGCTTTCTCAAAAAGAAATTGGCGAAGTCTTATTAGAAGCCAAACGTCAAGCAAAAGAAACAATTGCCCAAGCTAACCAACAAGTTGCAACAGTTCATGAAGAGATGGAACAACGTTTAGCAACTTTAACACGCATGAAGCAAGTGGCAAGAGAGTACCAAGCTTATTGTGAACAAATGCTGACAATCAAGAATGAATCAACAGGAATGTACCAACAGATAGAGCAATTATTAGCAGAAATAAAGAGGTAAATGAAGGAGAAATGCGATGAAAAAAAGAAAGGCAAGATATTTGAAGTTGGTATGTCTTGGAGTCTTAGGGGCTTATGCGGGCGCCAGTTACTACAATTCAGAACCATTAATCGCTCAAGAGGAGACCGAAACGAGGGACGAAAGTCGACAGCTATCGCTGGAAGAAAAAAGAGCGGACCAAGCCAATCAAGACCAAGGAACCCTTACTTCTTCAACGCTGAACGAAACAATAATAAGTTCGTCTGAACAACAAGAAAGTTCAACACAAAATGACAGCAGTGACCATCAGGAAAATAATGTGGAACCTTCAGAATCTGAAAATAGTTTACCGCCACAAGAAAAGACAATTGCTAGTACTAAACCAACCGAATCGTTACAAAGTGAGCAACCAGCGTCTGAAGAGCGTAAAGCACTCACTGAAAAGCCGCCTCATAATCAGGAACCACAAAATTCTACATTAACTGAAAAGACCAAAGAGCCATTAGCACATTCAGAGATGAACAATAGTCAAGAAAAGGAAAAGCAAGCAGGAATTCAACAACAAGCCGAGGCAAATTTTGTTGTCCAAGAGAATGCTTCTACTTCTGAGTTTATTAGAAAAATCGGTGAAGAAGCACGAGTTATTGGTCAGCGACATGAGCTATACGCTTCTGTCATGATAGCTCAAGCTATTTTAGAAAGTGGCTCGGGCAATAGTGCGTTAGCAGCGCCGCCTAATTATAATTTGTTTGGCATTAAAGGCGCTTATCAAGGTCAAAGTGTCAGCTTTCCCACACAAGAAGATGATGGTAAAGGGAAGATGACCACCATTCATGCCGATTTTCGTCAGTATCCTTCCTATAAAGAGTCATTAACAGACTATAGTAAATTAATCATCAATGGGCTGGCGGGTAATCCAACGTTTTATCACGGCATTTTGAAAGCAAACACGACGAATTATCAGCAGGCAACAAAATTTTTAACAGGTCGTTATGCAACGGATACATATTACGATAAAAAATTAAATGCGTTGATTGAAACCTATCAATTAACTAAATACGATCAAGAAAAGAAGAAACCAGTAGTGACTAATTTGGCAGAAGAAAAGAAACCTTCGTTTGATAAGGAAGCAGTCAAGGCACAGCTAAAAAAAGAAGCAGTCGTCTATGAAGTAAGCAAAGGAGATTCTCTCGCCACCATTAGCCAGACGTTTGGTGTGTCAGCAACAGCCATCTTAAAACAAAATTCAAAGACTAAAGAAATGTTTTATATTGGCCAAAAGATCACAATTCCTCAGCAAACAGCGGCGACTTCTCTAGAACCGAAAGAACAAGCGTTACTTCAATCACTAATAATCAGTAAATCGGTGACTAATGCTTTGAAGACAGCAGAGCAATCAAATGGTAAAGCGAATGATTCAAAAACAGAGTCTACTGAGTATTATGAAGTAAAAAGAGGAGAGACACTCGCAAAAATTGCTAAAAAAACGGGCTATTCCTTAACCGCCCTCAAGCAGGCAAATGACTTAACGTATTCTGTATTAACCGAAGGACAAACGATAGCACTTCCTAAGCTAAAGGACTAATGCTGATTTAACTTATCGGTCGATGGAGTCAATATATTATTAGAGTAAGAGTAGAGGGTAAGTTCATTCATGAATGAACTTATCCTCTACTCTTATTATGTTTTTCATAAATACTTAATAAATAGTAAAATTAGCAAGAGAATTGTGTCTTTACACAAAATAGATAGGTTTTCTTGCCGAAGTTTGATAAAATGATTAGTTGAAAGGATGCGTGAAAATTGAAAGAATTATTTCGTAAATACCGAGAAGTACTGGCTTATTTATTTTTTGGTGGTGCAACGACTGTCGTCAACTTAGTTGTGTTTTTTGTTTGTCAAAATGTGTTAGGGTTGGATTACAAGATAAGTAACACAATTAGTTGGTTTTTATCTGTTCTATTTGCCTTTTTCACGAATAAATATTGGGTATTCGCAAGTAAGCATGAAAGCATAGCTGGTTTTTTTAAAGAAATGGGCTTATTTTATTGGTACCGAATTTTATCTTTTGTGGCTGATATGGGTTTAATGATTCTCCTAATTGATGGCATTCATTTTTCATCGTTTTGGGCGAAAATGATTACACAAGTTGTAGTAGTGATTTTAAATTATTTCTTCAGTAAATTTTTCATTTTTAAAGAAAAAGAGGTCTAAGCAGATTTTAGGCTAAAAAAAATTTTTTTGTTATAATATAAACAAGTTTTTAATACAAAGAATAGAGGTAGAAAACGATGGACTATACATATGCAGATGATAGTTTGACATTGCATACAGATATGTATCAAATCAATATGATGCAAACATACTGGGAATTAGGGAGAGCAGATTTACATGCTGTTTTTGAATGTTACTTTAGAGAGATGCCCTTTAATCATGGCTACGCAATTTTTGCAGGTTTAGAACGTTTAGTCAATTATCTCGAAAATTTAACGTTTACAGAATCTGATATTGCATATCTCCGAGAAGTTGAAGAATATCCAGAAGATTTCTTGACGTATTTAGCAAATTTTGAATTTAAATGTACTGTACGCTCTGCTTTAGAAGGGGATTTGGTTTTTAATAACGAACCGTTAATTCAAATTGAAGGTCCTTTGGCACAATGTCAATTGGTAGAAACTGCCTTGCTAAATATGGTGAATTTCCAAACATTAATTGCGACAAAAGCGGCTCGAATTAAATCCGTGATAGGCGATGATCCTTTATTGGAATTTGGAACACGCCGGGCACAAGAATTAGATGCTGCCATTTGGGGCACAAGAGCCGCCTATATTGGTGGGGCGGACGCGACAAGTAATGTTCGTGCTGGTAAAATTTTTGGTATTCCGGTTAGTGGGACTCATGCCCATTCATTGGTTCAGTCGTATGGAAATGATTATGAAGCATTCATGGCGTATGCCAAAACACATCGGGATTGCGTTTTTCTTGTTGATACGTATGATACTTTGAAAGCGGGAGTGCCAAGCGCAATTCGAGTAGCTCGAGAAATGGGTGATAAAATTAATTTCCTAGGCGTGCGGATTGATAGTGGCGATATGGCTTATATTTCTAAACGAGTTCGTGAACAACTGGACGAAGCAGGCTTTACTGAAGCAAAAATTTATGCATCGAACGATTTAGATGAAAATACGATTTTGAATCTAAAAATGCAAAAATCAAAAATTGATGTATGGGGCGTGGGTACCAAGCTGATTACGGCCTATGATCAACCGGCTTTAGGAGCGGTGTTTAAATTAGTTTCAATTGAAGGTGAAGATGGTCAAATGAAAGATACCATTAAACTATCTAGCAATGCTGAAAAAGTGACAACACCAGGAAAAAAACAAGTTTGGCGTATTACACGTAAATCTGATAAAAAGTCAGAAGGGGACTATGTGACACTTTGGAACGAAGATCCTCGCCAAGAAGAAGAAATTTATATGTTCCATCCCGTTCATACCTTTATTAATAAGTATGTCCGTGATTTTGAAGCACGGCCAGTACTCCAAGATATTTTCGTTGAAGGAAAACGTGTGTACGAATTACCAACTTTAGATGAAATTAAACAATATGCAAAAGAAAATTTAGATTCACTTTGGGAAGAATACAAGCGGGACTTGAATCCGCAGAAATATCCAGTGGACCTTTCAACAGATTGTTGGAACCACAAAATGAATTTATTGGAAAAAGTGCGTAAAGACGTTAAACATTTAACGGAAACGGTGAATAAGGAGGCCTAGAAATGACAACACTTCAAGAAAAAATCATTCAAGAGTTAGGTGTTTTACCGACAATTGATCCAAAAGAAGAAGTTCGTAAAAGTATTGATTTTCTGAAAGCTTATTTAACTAAACATCCTTTTTTAAAAACCTTTGTCTTGGGAATTAGTGGCGGACAAGATTCAACATTAGCTGGTCGCTTAGCACAATTAGCGATGACTGAAATGCGCGAAGAAACAGGAGATATGTCGTATCAATTTATTGCGATTCGCCTTCCATACGGTGAGCAAGCAGATGAAGCTGATGCACAAGCTGCGCTAGCCTTTATCCAGCCAGATGTTTCTTTACGAGTGGATATTAAACCAGCAGTGGATGCAATGGTTGGTTCGCTAGAAAACGCTGGCGTTCAAATTAGCGATTTTAATAAAGGGAACATGAAAGCACGTCAACGTATGATTACACAATATGCAGTAGCTGGCGAAAATGCTGGCGCAGTAATTGGCACAGACCACGCAGCCGAAAATGTGACAGCTTTCTTCACCAAATATGGCGATGGCGGAGCGGATATTTTACCGTTATTTCGTTTAAATAAGCGCCAAGGAAAAGCTTTGCTGAAAGAACTTGGGGCACCAGAAGCCTTGTATCTAAAAATACCAACAGCTGATCTAGAAGATGACAAACCGTTAGTTGCAGATGAAGTTGCCTTAGGTGTCACGTATGATGCCATTGATGACTATTTGGAAGGCAAAAAAGTCTCGGAAACAGATCAACAAACAATTGAAAACTGGTATAAAAAAGGACAACACAAACGGCATTTACCCATTACAATTTTTGATGATTTTTGGAAATAAAAACACAGACCATCGGCGAATGAACGATGGTCTGTGTTTTTTTTACATAACTACTTTTCAGAAAGTAAACGTTGCTACAGCAACTATCCTATGATAATGAAAGTCGTTTTCATTTAGGCGTTTTCACTTTCTTTTTCAAAACAGAAAAGGTACGCTCAATAATGTAAAGTGAATGATGGGAGAGAAAAAGAGATGAAGCATGTAACAAAATTGGGGATTACAATTATAACAGGAGTTTTGGCATTATTATTTGAATTTATTTTACATCAGCCGAATTGGGCGTATGGTATTATTTTAATAACAGGTTCTGTAATGGCGTTAATGATGTTCTGGGAAATGATTCAAACCTTACGTGAAGGAAAATATGGTGTCGATATTTTAGCGATTACCGCTATCGTTGCAACCTTAGCTGTGGGAGAATACTGGGCCAGTTTGATGATTTTAATTATGTTGACTGGTGGTGATTCATTAGAAGACTATGCTGCTGGAAAAGCTAACCAAGAGCTGAAGTCATTATTGGATAACTCGCCACAAAAAGCTCATCGCTTGAATGGCGAAAATTTAGAAGATGTTTCTGTTGAGGAAATCAATGTTGGCGATGAATTAGTAGTAAAACCAGGGGAACTAGTTCCAGTTGATGGCTTGGTAAAAACCGGGACATCAACAGTCGATGAATCTTCATTAACAGGAGAATCAAAACCAATTGAAAAAAATCCTGGGGATGAATTAATGTCGGGTTCCGTGAATGGTGATGGCTCTTTGAAAATGGTTGCTGAAAAAACTGTAGCAGACAGTCAATATCAAACGATTGTGAACTTAGTGAAAGAATCTGCGGCGCGTCCAGCTCATTTTGTACGTTTAGCAGACCGCTATGCGGTACCTTTTACACTAATTGCCTACTTAATTGCAGGTGTTGCTTGGTTTGTTTCAAAAAGTCCGACACGTTTTGCGGAAGTCTTAGTTGTTGCTTCGCCGTGTCCTTTAATTCTATCTGCCCCAATTGCTTTAGTGGCAGGGATGGGTCGTTCAAGTCGTCATGGGGTCGTTATTAAATCGGGAACGATGGTCGAAAAATTAGCTTCTGCAAAAACGATTGCGTTTGATAAAACAGGCACGATTACGCAAGGACAACTTTCTGTTGATCAAGTCCAACCAATCAATGCTGAAATAACTGCTGCTGAATTAGTGGGATTGGCAGCAAGCGTGGAACAAGAATCAAGTCATATTTTAGCTAGATCAATTGTTGCTTATGCCAGAAAGCAAGATGTCCCATTAAAAAATATTACAGATCTAGCGGAAGTTTCTGGTGCTGGCGTGAAGGCATTTGTGGATGGTGCTGAGATACGGGTAGGTAAAAAGAATTTTGTGACACAAGAGTCTCAAACAACTGAAAAAATTGATAAAACGACCATTCATATTTCACGTAATGGCACATATTTAGGCCGAATTACTTTTACAGACACAGTACGACCAGAAGCAAAAGAGACTATGGAAAAATTACACCAATTACATCTTCAACGAATTTTAATGCTGACGGGGGATCAAGAATCCGTCGCAGAAACGATTGCTGCAGAAGTAGGAATTACCGAAGTACATGGGGAATGTTTACCACAAGATAAATTAACTATTCTAAAAGAATTGCCCAAAGAAAACCATCCAGTCATCATGGTAGGGGATGGTGTAAATGATGCACCTTCGCTTGCTGCTGCAGACGTAGGTATTGCTATGGGCGCTCATGGAGCTACTGCGGCTAGTGAAACTGCTGACGTTGTTATTTTAAAAGATGACTTAAGTAAAGTCAGCCAAGCGGTCGAAATTGCCCAAGATACCATGAAAATTGCCAAACAATCTGTATTAATCGGAATTTTTATCTGCGTTTTACTAATGCTAATTGCTAGTACCGGGATCATTCCGGCGCTAATCGGGGCTATGCTACAAGAAGTTGTGGACACTGTGTCAATCTTATCTGCTTTGCGTGCTCGTCGAATTGGCAAGTAAGGTGGAACAATTAATTGCCTGAATGTCCAGCTTAGTGGTAAAATAAAGGTACGTTTTTAATATTAATAAGTTACAGGGGAGAGATTGTGCAATGAAAGGAAACCAAATAGATGGGCAACCAGTCACGGAAGAACAACTATTAAAAGAAGGCTACCGTAAATATACTGGGGAAGGAATTGATATCTTTTATAATAAAGATATTTGTGAACATATTGGTAATTGTGTTCGCGGAAATCCAGAAGTCTTTGAAGTTGGTCGGAAACCATGGATTATTCCAGATAACGGAAGTGTTGAAAATGACATGATTGTGGTAGATTCATGTCCAAGTGGTGCTCTAAAATATATTCGGAAAGCAGGGAACGAATATGCAAATTAAAGAAGAAAACAATCGTTTTGCTCTATATAACGATGAAAACCAAGAAATTGGTGAAATGACTTGGTCAGATGCTGGAGGAAGCATGATGATTATTGACCATACGTTTGTTGATCCAACTTATCGTGGACAAAAATTAGCTGAAAAACTTGTTTTAGCCGGTGTTGAAAAAGCGAGAAAAGAGCATAAAAAAATTATTCCGCTATGTCCATTTGCAAAAAAAGAATTTGATACTAAACCTGAATACGGAGACGTATTGAGAAAATAAAGAAGAAAATAGCAACAGCCGCAAGTAGAAATCTGATTCCTACTTGCGGCTGTTGCTATTAGAGACAAATAGGGAAAGACATTAAATTTCACTGGTGTTTACAGATAAAATATGCTACATTAAAGTAGATGAATTTCGCATATTTGTATAAAAAGGAGAATTAACGCATGTATAATCTAATCTTAACGTTGGTCATCATCTTATCTGTTTTAATCGTCATTACTGTTATGATGCAACCAAGCAAACAAAACAGTGCAGCAAGTGCCTTCACTGGCGGTGCAGATAAATTATTTGGGAAGCAAAAAGCGCGCGGTTTTGAAGCTGTTATGCAACGCTCAACAGCAGTTCTTGGCGCAATTTGGATGATTTTATTATTTGTTTTGGCGTTCTTATCTTCAAAATAAGTACGTAATCTTTTAAAATGACAAGTTTAGAACAGAGAGATGAGTGCGGACACTTATTTTTCTGTTCTTTTTCTTTCTGAAAAAGTCTTTGAAACTTATCATTTCGGAAGGTTTTCTTTTGAGAATATGATAGAATGAAGCTGAGGTGAGCGAAGTGGCAAAAAAAATCAATTTACCGAAGCCGTTATTTTCAGAAAAAGGAAAACGGGCGGTCCTTTTATTACATGCTTATTCTGGCAGCAGTAATGATGTACGGATGTTAAGCAGACGTTTAGAAAAAGAAAATTATACTGTCTATTCGCCTAATTTTTCAGGACATGGCACGCTAGTTCCTGAAGATATTTTAGATCAAACAACGGAACAATGGTGGCAAGATACACAAGAAGCAGTCGCTTTTTTGAGAGAAAGAGGCTATCAAGAAATTGCCATTTTTGGTTTATCAATGGGCGGGATTTTCAGTATGCATGCATTAACGGAACAATTAACAGGATTAATTGGTGGTGGATTTTTCTGTTCACCGATCTACCCTGTCGCAAATAAAGTCCCAGAAAATTTTGTATTATACGCAGAAAACGTGATGAAAATCGCAGAAGTTCCTGCAGAGGAACAACAAAGCCGGTTGCAATCGATTGAGCAACGAGTCAAACAACAATTAGGAGCGATTGAAACGATTGCTAGTCAGACGGCTGACAAACTAAACAAAATCCACGCACCTCTTTTCTTAGCGCAAGCTGGCAAAGATGAAATGATTGAGCCAATGGGCGTCTATCAAACGGCCCAAGCGCTAACACAAGCACGTGTGACCTTACAATGGTACCCAAACAGCGGACATGTCATTACGGTGAGTGGAGAACATAAACAATTAGAGCAAGATGTGGTGCAATTTTTAGCAACACTACCTTGGAATGAGGAGAAATAATGACAAAACAAACAATTAAAGAGCAAATTTTACATTTCATGGAAAGCCAAAAAAAGAAAAGCTTTTCAATGGAAGAAATTGCACAAGGCTTGAATTTAGAAAAAAGTTCAGATTTTAAAATTTTAGTGCAAACCATTGCACAAATGGAACGAGAAAAGTCAGTTAGTTTCAACAAAAAAGGCAAAGTCCTGTTACCAATGAAAGACTTATTAATAGAAGGAACGTTTCGTGCAAATGAACGAGGCTTTGGTTTCGTGACCATCGATCCTGAAGAACCAGATGTTTACATTCCTAAAGAGGCAACGAACTTTGCAATGGATGGGGACACGGTTTTAATCGACGTGATCCAACATGCGGATCCTTTTTCAGATCGCGGCGCAGAAGGTAAAGTCAAAGAAATTAAAGAGCGAGCAGTGAGCCAAGTTGTCGGAGAATTTGTGGCATATAGTGAAGAAGAAATGGCAGAAATGGGACTGTATGGCTACATGATTCCCAAAGATAAGAAATTGAATCAGTATACTGTATCAATTGCACCTGAAGGGATTAAGCCAGTAGATGGTAGTATTGTCATTGCTGAAATTACCTATTATCCAGATCAAGAATATCCAACAAGTATGGAAGGACTAGTCAAACAAGTGATTGGTCATAAAAATGATCCAGGAATGGATATTTTATCAATCGTGGTGGCTCATGGAATTCCCACAGCATTTCCTGATGAAGTTTTGGCTGAAGCGGACCAAGTACCAGAAACTATTGCAGAAAGCGATTTAGTCGGTCGTCGGGATTTACGTGATCAGTTGATTGTGACGATTGATGGAGAAGATGCGAAAGATTTAGATGATGCAGTAACGGTACAAAAGTTAGCAAATGGCAATTTCTTTTTAGGGGTGCATATTGCAGATGTTTCTTATTATGTAACTGAAGGAAGCCAATTGGATATGGAAGCGTATGAACGTGGCACAAGTGTCTATTTGACTGACCGAGTTGTGCCAATGATTCCGCAGCGATTATCAAATGGGATTTGTTCGCTAAACCCACATGTTCCACGTTTAACCATGAGTTGTGAGATGGAAATTACACCAGAAGGAGAAGTTATTTCGCATGAAATTTTCCAAAGTGTAATCCAAACAACGGAGCGAATGACCTATACAGCAGTCAATGAAATTTTAGAAGAGCAAAAACCTGAAACGTTAGAACGCTACAAAAAGCTAGTTCCCATGTTTAAAGAGATGGGCGAGCTGCACCATATATTAGAAGAGATGCGTATGCGCCGTGGTGCGATTTCTTTTGAAGATCGTGAAGCCAAAGTCCTAGTTGATGAAAATGGTCATCCTCAAGATATTCTTTTACGCACGCGTGGCGTGGGTGAACGATTAATTGAATCCTTTATGTTGGCAGCGAATGAAACTGTGGCGCGTCATTATCATGACTTAAAACTGCCATTTATTTATCGGATTCATGAACAACCAAAAGAAGAAAAAATGCAACGTTTCTTTGATTTTGCTGCAGTACTTGGCATTCTTGTTAAAGGAACAAAAGAAAACATTTCACCGAAAGATTTACAAAAAGTTTTAGAGCAAGTTGAAAATAAGCCGGAAGAAGTGGTTATCAATACGATGTTGCTAAGAAGTATGCAACAAGCGAAATACTCAGAAGACAACTACGGACACTATGGGTTGGCCGCTGAATATTATACGCATTTTACTTCACCAATACGTCGTTATCCAGATTTAATTGTGCATCGTTTGATTCGCAGCTATAGCCAAGATCAATCTGAAAAAAATCAAGAAAAATGGAACGAAGCATTACCAGAAATTGCCAATCATAGTTCAAGTATGGAACGTCGCGCAGTTGATGCAGAGCGTGAAGTGGACGCCATGAAGAAAGCTGAATTTATGGTAGATAAAGTGGGAGAAACGTATGACGGGATCATCAGCTCTGTCACAAAATTTGGGATCTTTGTGGAACTGCCTAATACAATAGAAGGCTTAATTCACGTGAACAACTTAAAACAAGATTATTTCCACTTTATTGAAAATCATATGGCGTTAGTTGGTGAACGGACGGGAATGACTTTGAAAATTGGTCAGAAAGTTCAAATCCGTGTTGAAAAAGCTGATCCAGAAACAAGAGAAGTTGATTTTGAATTGATTTCAGCTGAAGAAGTTGCGCCAGTCGAAGGACCAAAAGGACGTAAAAAAGGCAAAGCCAATTCTTCAACTCGTTCAAATAATCAACGAAGAAATAAAAAAGATGAATCATTTGATGGTAAGAAAAAGAAAAATAAGAAAAAAGGCAAAGGCAAAAAACAACCTTTTTATAAAGAAGCAATGAAACAAAAAAATAAAAAAGGGAAAAAGAAGAAGTAGAGGAGGTCGCTTATGCCAAAAGGGGAAGGAAAATTAATCGCACAAAACCGCAAAGCTAGACATGATTATTCAATTATCGATACGGTTGAAGCCGGTCTTGTTTTACAAGGAACAGAAATCAAATCTATTCGTAATGGTCGTATCAATTTAAAAGATGGTTTTGCACGAATTCGAAACGGAGAAGCCTTTTTGTATAATGTTCATATTAGTCCATATGAACAAGGCAATATTTTTAATCATGACCCATTACGTACCAGAAAATTATTATTACACAAAAAACAAATTAATAAGTTAATCGGCGAAACCAAAAATACAGGTATCACATTAGTACCTTTAAAGGTCTATATTAAAGACGGCTATGCCAAAGTTTTGATTGGTTTAGCTAAAGGGAAAAAGCAGTACGACAAGCGTGAAGACTTGAAACGTAAGGAAGTTGACCGACAAATCAGCCGAACATTAAAAAATAACCGACGTTAAAAATGTAAATTTATTCTTTTTCGCATATTTGCTTGCCTTTCTTCGGATTAGGTGTAAAATCTGGTAAGTGTTGAGTAAATGAATGTAAATGATTCATTTTTTAATCGCTTCGGAAAGCAGTACCACCCTGCATTAGATTGGTTTATGGAAAAGGTTTTCCAACCAATTTTCAACACATGAAATTTTAAAAGTAAACTATTTGTAAATTATCAACAAGTGGTGGTACGATAGCTTTGCCAGGGATTATCACTCAGGAGTAGGATGAAACTTCTGAAAGATTGTTGGAAAAGAGGTGAATTGATTTGGAAGAGAAGAAATTACTCTTCAATATCGGACCAATTTGGTTTGATGGAACCATTGTTTTGATGGTGCTGTTGACGTGTATCATTGTTTTCGCCTTTGTCTATGCTTGTACGAGAAATATGAAGCTACGACCTAAAGGCAAACAAACGGTCATCGAATGGTTAGTGGATTTTATTCGTGGAATCATTACAGACAATTTACCTCGTAAAGAAGTGAGCAATTTTCATTTAATGGCGTTTACCCTCTTCATGTTTGTACTTGTTTCAAACATCTTGGGTCTCGTTACAAAAATCGTTGTGGGCGACGATCTCAGCGTTTGGAAAAGTCCAACCGCCGATCCAATCGTAACCTTAACGTTAGCGATGATGATGATTGTCTTAACACACTTCTTTGGTATGAAACGCTTTGGTTTTAAAGGCTATCTAGTTAATAGTTATTTAAGACCCGTTGGTTTCTTACTACCGGTAAAATTAATGGAAGAATTCACGAATCTATTAACATTAGGCTTGCGTTTGTACGGAAACATTTTTGCTGGCGAAGTTCTATTGGGCTTAATTGCTGGAACCGTAGCAAGCGTCGGATTATGGGTTATCCCACTAGCAATTCCGCTAGAAATGATTTGGGTAGCATTCTCAATCTTTATTGGATGTATCCAAGCGTTTATCTTTGTGACACTTTCAATGGTTTATATGTCACACAAAATTGAAACAGAAGAATAATCAAGAAATACGAAGGACAAAAATTATCTTTTAGGAGGATTTTACACAATGGAAGGATTAAATTTTATCGCAGCAGCAATTGCAATTTTCGGTTCAGCTATCGGAGCCGCTATCGGTAACGGACAAGTTATTTCAAAAACAATCGAGTCAATGACTCGTCAACCAGAAATGTCTGGTCAATTAAGAACAACAATGTTTATCGGGGTCGCTTTAATCGAAGCTGTGCCAATTTTAGGTGTCGTTGTTTCTTTATTACTTTTATTCAGATAAGCAATAAAATGGAGGCAGGACGCTGATTATTATCGGGACCGTCACTGCTTTCTTCTATCTTTAGCCTTTTCAATAGCTGGTGATAAAGCAGTTGAAGAAGCTAAATCGATTTTTGCAGGAAAGGAAGTTGAGACTTCATGCTACTTACTACATTGGTAGTCGGTGAAACGGCTCCTAGTACCACACTAGGCACGATGATTGTTGTCAGTGGTGCATTTTTAATCTTGATGCTCTTATTAAAGAAATATGCATGGGGAGCAATCGTAGATATTTTGACACAACGTGAAGAAAAAATTGCCAACGATTTAGACTCTGCAGAACAATCTCGCGTAGCAGCAGCGAAAATGGAAAAAGAACGTCAACAACAATTACTTTCTTCCAGATCAGAAGCAGCTGAAATTATTAAAAACGCGAAAGAAAGTGGAGAACAGACTCGCCAAAAAACATTAAAAGAAACAACTGCGGAAGTTACTCGCCTACGCGAAAAAGCTCGGACAGATATTTCTCAAGAACGTGAAGAAGCATTGTCTTCAGTAAAAAATGAAGTGGCAGATCTTTCTCTTCAAATTGCAGCCAAAATTTTAAATAAAGAATTAACACCAGATGCACATGAAGCATTGATTGATTCTTATATTGAAAGTTTAGGTAAAGCAAATGAAACTAGATAAATATACAGTTGGTAAACGCTACGGCAAGGCTTTGTTTGAGTTGGCAGTTGAAAAGAACCAAGCTGAAGCAATTTATCAAGAATTATTGACGCTTCGCGAAGTCTATCACCAAGTACCTGGTATTGGCGATATTTTAAGTGATGATCGCTTAGAACCTTATGAAAAAGACAGCATCATGGAAAAACTAGTAACAGGTTTTAGTGAAATGATGCAAAACTTTTTGCGAGTGGTTTACGAATATCGTCGCATGTACGATCTGCTCTTGATGATTGATGAATATGAACGACGTTATGATGAGCACCAAGGACTAATTTTGGGTTCAGTGACAACAGCCATTCCTTTATCAAAAGAACAACATCAAGCAATGGAAGAAAAAGCTGCCCAATTATTAGGGTATGAACAAGCGCATTTAGTCAATTTAATTGACCCGTCAATTGTCGGCGGAGTGGTTATTGAAGCAAACCATCAAGTAATCGATGGCAGCATCCGCAAACAATTAGAACATATGCAGCAGAAGTTATTAAAATAATCTTTAGGACTACAAAGAGGTGAATTGAATGGCTATCAAAGCAGAAGAAATCAGTGCCTTGATTAAAGAACAAATCGAAAACTATCAACAACAGCTTGCTGTTGAAGAAGTTGGAACAGTCACTTACGTCGGTGACGGAATTGCCCGCGCCCACGGTTTAGAAAATGCCATGAGTGGAGAACTTGTTGAGTTTTCAAACGGTTCATACGGAATGGCACAAAACTTAGAAACAAATGATGTAGGGATTATTATCCTTGGCGATTTTGAAACCATTCGTGAAGGAGATAAAGTACAACGCACAGGCAAAATCATGGAAGTACCCGTTGGGGAAGCTTTGATTGGCCGTGTTGTTAATCCATTAGGTCAACCATTAGATGGTTTAGGCGAAATTAAAACAGACAAAACACGTCCTGTGGAAGCAACAGCTCCCGGTGTTATGCAACGTCAATCTGTTGCTGAACCAATGCAAACTGGCTTAAAAGCCATTGATGCCCTAGTACCAATTGGTCGTGGACAACGGGAATTAGTTATTGGAGACCGTAAAACAGGGAAAACATCGATTGCAATTGATACAATTATTAACCAAAAAGGACAAGATGTAATTTGTATTTATGTAGCGATTGGTCAAAAAGAATCTACTGTTCGTAACCAAGTAGAAACACTTCGTAAATTTGGTGCCTTAGATTATACAATCGTTGTGACTGCAGGGGCTTCACAACCAGCACCATTACTTTACATTGCACCATATGCAGGAACTGCAATGGGTGAAGAATTCATGTATAACGGCAAACATGTCTTAATTATTTTTGATGACTTATCAAAACAAGCCGTGGCTTATCGTGAACTTTCTCTACTATTACGCCGTCCACCAGGTCGTGAAGCTTATCCAGGGGATGTCTTCTATTTACACTCACGTTTATTAGAACGTGCAGCTAAATTAAGTGATGAATTAGGTGGCGGTTCAATGACAGCCTTACCATTCGTTGAAACACAAGCAGGCGATATTTCTGCTTATATTCCAACAAACGTTATTTCAATCACTGATGGACAAATTTTCTTAGAAAGCGACTTGTTCTATGCAGGCACTCGTCCAGCCGTTGATGCTGGGTTATCTGTTTCTCGTGTCGGAGGATCAGCGCAAATCAAAGCAATGAAAAAAGTTGCCGGAACGCTTCGTTTAGACTTAGCTAGTTACCGTGAGTTAGAAGCCTTTACACAATTTGGCTCTGATTTAGATGCGGCAACACAAGCTAAATTAAACCGTGGTCGTCGTACGGTAGAAATTTTAAAACAAAAACTACATGCGCCACTGCCTGTAGAAAAACAAGTCTTAATTTTATATGCGTTAACACACGGCTTTTTAGATAGCGTGAGCGTGGATAAAATTTTACACTTTGAACAAGATTTATTCGATTATTTTGATGGCAAACATGCAGACTTACTGGAAACCATTCGTACAACGAAAGACTTACCAGATACTGATGCATTAGATGCAGCGATTACAGAGTTTTCTGAAATGTTTGCAGCGGCAAACAATAGCGGAGATTCAGCCAAAGAAGCTTTAGAAAAAATCGATAACGCATAAGAGAGGTGAGCGACATTGGGTGCTTCATTAAACGAAATCAAACAACGCATTGCATCAACAAAAAAGACAAGCCAAATTACCAAAGCGATGCAAATGGTTTCTGCAGCCAAATTGACCAAGTCAGAAGGCGCCTCTAAAAGCTTTCAAGAATATTCTTCAAAAATTCGTAGTGTCGTTACGCATTTAGTAGCTGCTCAGTTAAGTGAATTACGTGAAACAGAACAATCTTCTCTTAGTGAAGGGAACTATCATGTGATGTTAGCACAACGACCTGTCAAAAAAACAGGCTATATCGTTATCACTTCTGACAAAGGGTTAGTTGGTGGCTACAATAGCTCAATCTTAAAACAAACCATGAGTATGATTCAAGAAGACCATGATTCTAATAAAGAATATGCCTTAATCGCCATTGGTGGTACAGGGGCGGATTTCTTTAAAGCACGCGGAATCGATGTTTCCTATGAGCTAAGAGGCTTAACGGATCAACCAACGTTTGAAGAAGTCCGTAAGATTGTGACAACGGCAACGACTATGTACCAAAACGAAGTGTTTGATGAATTGTATGTTTGTTATAATCACCACGTTAACTCACTAACGAGTCAGTTTCGTGTGGAAAAAATGTTGCCAATTACTGATTTAGATCCATCAGAGGCGACCTCTTACGAACAAGAATATCTTTTAGAGCCTTCACCTGAAGCAATCTTGGATCAATTATTACCACAATATGCAGAAAGCTTAATTTATGGGGCGATCATTGATGCGAAAACAGCAGAACATGCTGCTGGGATGACCGCCATGAAAACAGCCACTGACAATGCGCAAAATATTATTAGCGATTTAACAATTTCTTATAACCGTGCTCGTCAAGGGGCGATTACCCAAGAAATTACAGAAATTGTTGCTGGTGCAGCTGCACTAGAATAATCTAGTCTTACGTTTGAACGTTTATAAAAACGTTCAAAGCGTGTGACTTTATGAAGACTGGAGGAAAGAAATTATGAGTTCAGGAAAGATTGTTCAAGTAATCGGTCCCGTTGTTGACGTGGAATTTTCATTAGATCAATCCTTACCCGATATTAACAACGCTTTAGTCGTTTATAAAAATGGCGAAGCAAAACAAAAAGTAGTACTTGAAGTCGCTTTAGAACTAGGTGATGGAGTGATTCGTTCTATCGCCATGGAATCGACAGATGGTTTACAACGTGGAATGGAAGTTATCGATACAGGAAAATCAATTTCAGTTCCTGTTGGTAAAGATACATTGGGTCGTGTGTTTAACGTTTTAGGAGACACAATTGACTTAGAAGCGCCATTTCCTGCAGATGCTGAACGTAGTGGGATTCATAAAAAAGCGCCAGCATTTGATGAATTAAGTACCAGTAATGAAATTTTAGAAACAGGGATTAAAGTTATTGACTTATTAGCACCTTATCTAAAAGGTGGTAAAGTCGGACTTTTCGGTGGTGCCGGTGTTGGTAAAACCGTCTTAATTCAAGAATTAATTCATAATATTGCCCAAGAACATGGAGGGATTTCCGTCTTTACTGGTGTTGGTGAACGGACACGTGAAGGGAACGACCTGTACTATGAAATGAAAGATTCAGGCGTTATTGAAAAAACAGCCATGGTTTTTGGTCAAATGAACGAACCACCAGGTGCACGGATGCGTGTGGCCTTAACTGGGTTAACGATTGCTGAATATTTCCGTGATGTGGAAGGACAAGACGTGCTATTATTTATTGATAACATTTTCCGTTTCACCCAAGCCGGTTCAGAAGTTTCTGCCCTTTTAGGTCGGATGCCGTCAGCCGTTGGTTACCAACCAACCTTAGCGACTGAAATGGGACAATTACAAGAACGGATTACTTCAACGAAAAAAGGATCAATTACCTCTATTCAAGCAATCTATGTTCCAGCCGATGACTATACCGATCCAGCGCCAGCAACAGCGTTTGCCCATTTGGATGCAACAACTAACTTGGAACGTAAATTAACCGAACAAGGGATTTATCCAGCGGTAGATCCGTTAGCTTCATCTTCTAGTGCCTTGGCTCCTGAAATTGTTGGAGAAGAACACTACGAAGTGGCTACCGAAGTGCAACATATTTTACAACGTTACCGTGAATTACAAGATATCATCGCTATTTTAGGGATGGACGAATTATCAGATGACGAAAAAGTACTTGTTGGTCGCGCACGCCGTGTTCAATTCTTCTTATCTCAAAACTTTAACGTTGCTGAACAATTTACAGGTCAACCTGGTTCTTATGTACCAGTTGCGGAAACAGTTCGTGGCTTTAAAGAAATTCTTGAAGGTAAACATGACAATCTGCCAGAAGAAGCCTTCCGTAGTGTCGGTAAAATTGAAGATGCCATCGAAAAAGCGAAACAATTAAACTACTAGAAAGGCGGCAAACACAATGGATAGTCTTACTGTGAATGTAGTAACGCCTAATGGTCTAGTTTATGACCACCATGCAAAAATCGTTGTGGCGAAAACAACAGATGGTGAAATTGGTATTTTACCAAAACATGCGCCAATCATCGTTCCGCTAGCGATTGATGAAGTCCGCATCAAACGGACCGATTCAGATACACATGTTGACTGGGTAGCTGTAAATGGTGGTATCATGGAAGTCCGTGATAATGTCGTTTCTATTATTGCCGATAGTGCCGAACGTGAACGAGATATCGATGTACCTCGTGCTGAACGAGCAAAACAACGAGCAGAACGTTTAATTGAAGAAGCCAAAGCAAAAGACGACCGCGATCAACTACGTCGTGCGACTGTTGCTTTGCATCGTGCAATCAACCGGATCAACGTATCGAAACATGGGTAAAAAAGGCTGAAGGATTCAGTCACTTTTGTAGAGTTTAAGGCGCTTGCTATTGAGTCAGGTGCCTTAAACTCTATTTCTTCGTATTTTTTAATAAATAGTGTCAAATTTTGGCATTTCAAGTGGATTAATTATCGGTTTTTATTATTTTGTGATAAAATGTTCCTACGTTAGAAAAAAGGAGGCTCCTTATGCAATACTATGGAGTAGATGCTATTGTTCGAATCGTTAGTCATCTTATGTTCATTTACATAAGTTTTTGGGCGTTGCAATCATTGCGTATTGAGCAATTTTTCAAAACCCAATTTACACCGCAAATCAGAATGTTGATGGTATTTTTCGCCATCGCTATCGGATACACAGTTAGCTCGTTTGCTTTAGAATTGATTGCGCTTTGTCGAAATCTTTTCATTGTGTATTTTCCTTAAAAATTGAAAAATAAAAAAAGGTACAATTTTTAGTTGAATAATGGTATAATAGTAAAGATTTTGAATAGGAATACCTATTCTCATTTTTTTGGGGGGAACAAAATGGAACAAATTATTGTTCATGGTGGTAATACAAAATTAGAAGGAACTGTAAAAATTGAAGGCGCCAAAAACGCTGTTTTACCAATTTTAGCAGCTACTCTTTTAGCTGAAGAAGGCGTTACTACTTTAAAAAATGTACCAATTTTATCTGATGTATTTACAATGAATCAAGTAATTAAACATTTGAATGTAGCCATTGATTTTGATGAAGACGCGAATGAAGTAACAATAGACGCAACACAACCTTTAGGGATCGAAGCAAACTATGAGTACGTTAGTAAAATGCGTGCTTCTATCGTTGTAATGGGACCTTTATTGGCTCGTAATGGCCATGCCAAAGTGGCAATGCCAGGTGGCTGTGCCATTGGGAAACGACCAATTGATTTACACTTAAAAGGCTTCCAAGCATTAGGTGCAAAAATCATCCAAAAAAATGGTTATATTGAAGCAATTGCGGATGAACTAATCGGTAACACTATTTACTTAGACTTCCCAAGTGTCGGCGCTACGCAAAACATTATGATGGCTGCTGTTCGTGCGAAAGGAACAACCATCATTGAAAACGTTGCTCGTGAACCTGAAATCGTTGACTTAGCAAACATTTTAAACAAAATGGGTGCCAATGTTATCGGTGCTGGAACAGAAACGATGCGTATCGAAGGCGTCGATAAATTACATGCCGTAGAGCATTCAATCGTTCAAGATCGAATTGAAGCAGGTACGTTCATGGTAGCTGCAGCAATGACTGAGGGCAATGTTTTAATTGAAGAAGCAATTTCTGAACATAATCGTCCGCTAATTTCTAAATTAACTGAAATGGGTGCAATCATTGAAGAAGAAGAAAACGGCATCCGTGTAATTGGACCAAAACATCTAAAACCAACAGATGTTAAGACAATGCCGCATCCTGGTTTCCCAACAGACATGCAAGCGCAAATGACAGCGATCCAAATGTTTGCTGAAGGAACAAGCATCGTGACAGAAACAGTCTTTGAAAATCGTTACCAACACTTAGAGGAAATGCGTCGAATGAACGCTGACTTAAAAATTGACGGCAACATTGCCGTTATTAATGGTGGCAACGAGTTACAAGGAGCAGCAGTGGAAGCCACTGATTTACGGGCAGCTGCCGCATTGATTTTAGTAGGGTTACGTGCAAATGGCATTACACGTGTCTCTAATTTGAAATATTTAGATCGTGGCTATTATGAGTTCCATAAAAAACTTCAAAAATTAGGCGCGAACGTTGAACGTGTCAATGATGAAAAAATTGAAGAAAAACAAGCAACGACAGTAATCTAAAGGAGTCAAACGTATGAGTTCATTTCGTTATATTTTAGTAACATTATTGAAAATTCTAGTGGTCATTTCGTTAGTCATTATCTTATTTGTTGTGGGAACAATGATTGGTTATGGTTTGATTGGAAATGGGAATCCAATGGATGTCTTTGATGAAAAAATTTGGACTCATATTATGAACTTCTTTAAATAAAAACTTATTTTAAGGCGGTGAACAAAAGTCAATTGACGATTGTTCACCGCCTTTTCTTTTTCCTGAATATCTATTTTATTCTATGCTATAATAATAGAAGTAAGATAATGAAGGAGTGGGATGGAAGATGCAAGCAACCGTAACAGAAATAGGCAAACATGCAATCGATGATTCAGAAAAAATGATTATTCTTTTTGGAGAAACTGCTACCGATACCTTGAAGCAACATGCAGTTATTCAATCATTCCCAGAAAAAGACCAAGTTACCTTGGCAGAAGGAGATCATCTGAAAATTGGCGATACAAATTATACAATCACAAAAGTGGGTTCTTTTGCCAATAGTAACTTGCAAAGTATCGCTCACAGCACTTTAATCTTTGCTGATGCACCAACCGATGAGGATGATGTTATCCGAAATGGTGTTTATTTAACGCCCCATCAGTTACCAAAGATAACCATTGGAACAACAATTGATTATTTAGTAAATGGAGCGTGAATCAATGGATAAAAAACAAACGACTGATAAACGCCTGTCTTGGTTTTGGCGTTGGTTTTTAAATAATCAAGTAGTAACAGCCTTACTGATTGTCTTATTGGTGCTGTTAATTATTCTAACTTTTACGAAAGTTTCTTATTTATTTAAGCCCGTCTGGCAGTTTTTCGGCGTTGTCGGCTTACCAGTAATTATGGCGGGGATTTTATATTATTTATTAAATCCGATTGTCGATTATTTAGAGAAAAAACAAATCTCGCGTGTCTGGAGTATTATCGGCCTATTTATTTTAATTGTGGCACTACTCATTTGGGGTGGTATTGTAATCGTTCCTAAAATTCGTGAGCAATCTGTCAGCTTTGTGAATCATTTTCCTCAATATATTGATACAATTGATCAAAAATCGCAGGAAATATTAAGTGATCCACTTTTTGCGCAATTTAGAGAACAACTTGAAGCGGCAGGCGATAAAGTTGTCAGTTCGTTAGGTACCATCATTAAAAACGTCTCAACGTTCACAGTACAAGGAATTGGTAATTTCTTTGGGGCGGTGGCTACGATCTTTGTCGCCATCATTACGATGCCGTTTATTCTATTTTATTTACTGAAAGATGGCAAAAACTTAGCGCCATATTTAATGAAGTTTTTACCAGTGAAGATGCGTAAACCAACCTTAAAAGTTCTTGCAGAAGTCAATGATCAAGTCTCTTCTTATATTAGAGGACAGTTAACTGTCGCTTTCGCAGTGGCAATTATGTTTATGATTGGTTTTTCTGTCATTGGCTTAGATTATGCAGTCACTTTAGGTATTGCAGCAGGCTTTTTAAATTTAATCCCTTATTTAGGGTCATTTTTAGCCATGATTCCAGCAGTCTTTTTAGGAATTGTCAGTGGGCCAGCTTTGTTAATTAAAGTCTTGATTGTTTTTGCCATTGAGCAAACGGTCGAAGGTCGGTTTATTTCACCACTTGTCCTAGGCAGTCAGTTATCCATTCATCCAGTCACCATTTTGGTTGTTTTATTAACGTCTGGTAAACTATTTGGGATTGTCGGGGTGATTTTAGGAATTCCTGTTTATGCCGCAGCTAAGGTGATAATTACACACATTTTTGAGTGGTACCAAATTGTTTCCGGTTTGTATGATGAAGATAAGCCAGATCAACAAGAATCTACGTAACAAAAGAGACAAGCAGTGAACGAACTGCTTGTCTCTTTTTGATGTAAATCACTCGGAAAATTTAGAATGTTTTACCGTATTCAGTTGCTTTGGTCATGGCAGTATTTAAAAGTTCTTCCGCGCGATCAGGGAAATGATCGATTCCTTCGATGAATAATCCGTCAACTTGCTCAACACCAATAAAGTTTAGAATCGCTTTAATGTATTGAGAAGCAAAATCTTTTCCTTCGTAGAAGCCGCCATTTGATTGGATGTGTAAGGCTTTTTTACCACTTGTTAGAGGTTTTGGTCCTTCTGCAGTATATTGGAATGTTTTTCCAGCAACGTTGATTGTATCTACCCAAGCTTTTAAGCGTGTCGGTACGTTTAAGTTCCACATTGGATTAGCAATTACTACTTTGTCGGCAGATAAAAATTGATCAGTTAATTCATTAAAACGAGCCACTTTTTGTTGTTGGTTTTCGCTTAATGTTTCAAATGCTGCGCCAGCGCGAAGTGCACCCCAAGCAGATAATAATTCTTCATCGATTTCCGGCATGTTTGTTTCTGGTGCATAAACATCTAAAATTTCGATTTCGTCTGATGGATTTGTTTCACGGTATGAAGCTAAAAATGTTTCTAACGCACGAACTGAGCGTGATTCTTCTTTTGTTAATGGATGTGCTTTAACAACTAATAATTTTGACATTGTGTAATCTCCTTAAAATAAATAGTTTAAAAATTCAACATCTCTATTTTACTAATAAAAAGTAAGAGAAAGCAAGTCTTTTTTTTACTTTTAGTAAACTTTTTTTTAAAATGGATCAAAAGAGTAAAAAATAAATAAAAATATTTTTTTGGAAAGGCTTGCATATTAAAAAAAAGCATGCTATTATTACTTTGTAAATAAGGATTGTTACTGCTTTGCAGGCAAAACCAGAGTCTTCCATTAACACAATCAGTGGAGGGATTCTGGGCTTTTTTTATAAAAAAGTGAGGTTGCATTCATCATGAGGATTGAAAAAGTTTTAAATAATAATGTCGTGCTTTCAAGAAATGAGCAAGGCGAAGAAATTGTTTATATGGGACGCGGCTTAGCCTTTCAAAAGAAGATTGGAGACACGATCAATCCAGATTATGTTGAAAAGGAATTCGTGTTAAAGGACTCCGCTATGGCAGGGCAATTCCAGCAGCTGTTTGAAGACGTCCCCACCAAAGAAGTAGAAGTCGTCAAACAAATCGTTGATTTAGCAGAAACAACGCTAGCGATTGAGCTTTCATCAAATATTTATTTAACTTTAACGGATCATATTCACTATGCGTTACTTCGAGCCAAAGAAGGAATTGATATTCCGAATCCTCTTGTATTCGAAACACGCAAATTTTATCCTAAAGAATTTGAAATCGCAAAGCAAGCATTAGCGATTATTGCTGAAAAGCTAGAGGTTCAATTTTCAGAAAATGAAGCGGGCTTCATTGCTTTTCATATTGTGAATGCTGAACAAGGAAATGGCAATATGGAAGTTACCATGGAAGCAACCAAGATGGTTCGTGATATTTTAACGATTATTAGTCGCTACTTTGGACAGGTGTTTGATGAAGATTCATTGAACTATCAACGAATTGTTACACATCTTCAATATTTTGCGCAACGTTATTTAAAACAAGAAGCGCATGATGAGGAGGACGAATTTCTTTTTGCATTGGTCCAAGGAAAGTATCCTAAGGCGTTTCAAGCGGTCCAACGTATTAATGAGTATTTATTAAAAAGCTATGATCGACCAATTGATCAAGCGGAAATGATTTATTTAACCATTCATATCCAAAGAGTGGTCAATGATAAAAAAGCATAACAACCAATAATCGCGGATTGTTACTGATAATGCAGGCAAAACCTAGATTGAAAAAACCGATAACGATTTTCGCAGACTGCGCAGCTGTGAAGAGAAGGATCTGGCTCTTTTTCAATGTAGGTTTTTTTGATATTAAAAATTAATGGAAATGAGGATCTAGAGATGAGTAAAAATCAAGAAATTGCAGCACGTGTGTTAAAAGCTGTTGGGGGCGAAGGCAACGTTAATAGTGTTGTTCACTGTGCTACACGCTTACGTTTTAAATTAAAAGATGAAAATAAAGCAGATACAGCTGCATTGAATGCTGACCCAGATGTTATTCAGGTAGTTCAAAGTGCAGGACAATATCAAGTGGTTATTGGCAGTCACGTTAGTGATGTCTATAAGGATTTGATGGCCAACAGTGGACTAGGTAATGATTCTGATAATAGAGAAAAAGAAAGTGGCGGAAATATCTTTAACCGTTTAATTGATATTATTTCTTCTATTTTTACACCGTTTTTAGGTGCAATGGCCGGCGCTGGGGTTCTAAAAGGCTTCTTAACATTGGCTGTAACTATGGGCTGGTTAGCTGACACTTCAGGCGTATATCTTGTTCTCTTTTCGATTGCAGATGGTTTATTTACTTTCTTACCAATTATGTTAGCGTTTACGGCTGCTAAAAAATTCAATACTAATCCCTTTTTAGCGGTTGCTTTGGCGATGGCCTTGGTTCATCCCAGCATTACTGCTTTAGCAGGCAAAACAATTAGCTTTGCTGGTCTTCCAGTGATTATTGGGCCAAGTGGCTATACTTCTTCGGTTTTACCAATTATTTTGGCTGTTTTTGCACAAAGTTATGTAGAACGTTTCTTCAAAAAAGTAATTCCGAGTTTTCTACAAATTATCTGCGTTCCGTTAGCTGTTTTCCTTATTATGGCACCTGTTACCTTCTTAGCTATTGGTCCTATCGGGACGGTCATCGGCGATTGGTTGGGACAAGGATACAACGCAATTTACGCTTTTAGTCCAATTATCGCAGGGTTATTAATGGGTTCGTTGTGGCAAGTCTTGGTAATGTTTGGTATGCATTGGGGCTTTGTACCAATTATGATGTTAAACTTAACACAAGGTGGCGATACGATGGTACCGATGTTATTACCAGCCGTTATTGCACAAGGCGGGGCTGCTTTAGCTGTCTTTTTCCTAACAAAAAATGTGAAACTAAAAGGTTTGGCTTTGTCTTCAAGTATTACGACTATTTTTGGAATTACTGAACCAACTGTATATGGCGTGACTTTACCATTGAAAAAACCATTTATTGCAGCTTGTATTGGTGGCGGTATCGGTGGTGCATTTGTGGCTATGAATCACGTGAAAAACTTTACGTTTGGCTTGGTTAGTATGTTGAGCTTGCCTGGCTTTATTCCTGCAGAGACAAAAGATACTGCACCGATGATTACTGGTGCAATTGGTGCCGGAATTGCCTTTATCATTGCGTTTGTCTTAACGTTTGTCTTACGTTTTGAAGATCAACCTAATCCAGAAACAGCAACTGAAAAAACAGAAACTGATAAGATGGTGGCACCTGTAAAAACGAATCAAGAAGACAAAATTATTTTAGCAAGTCCACTTCAAGGTGAAATTTTACCGCTAGAAAAAGTACAAGACCCTGTTTTTGCTTCAGGTGCTTTAGGAAAAGGTGTTGCAATTGAGCCGACTGAAGGCAAACTGTATGCACCCGCAGATGGTGAAATCACCACATTATTTCCGACAGGACATGCTGTTGGCTTGACGACAACAGAGGGCGTTGAATTATTAATGCATATTGGCATGGATACGGTCGAATTAGATGGTAAAGGCTTTGAATTATCAGTGAAACAAGGTGATTCTGTTAAAAAAGGAGATTTGCTAGTTACTTTTGATATTGCTGCCATTAAAGAAGCTGGTTATCCGGTAGTTACACCGATTGTGGTAACGAATACGAATGATTATTTAGATGTTTTGGATATGAACCAAACAGACGTGTTACATGGTGAAGACTTTTTAGCCATTATTAAATAAAAGACAATTGGAGGAGGAACAAGTATGACAACAACGACAAAATTTCCAAAAGGATTTTTATGGGGCGGTGCGACCGCAGCCAATCAATTAGAAGGGGCTTACTTAGCCGATGGTAAAGGGTTATCTGTGGCAGATGCGATGCCGGGAGGAAAACAACGTTTCGCTATTTTAGGAGATGAAGCGTTTGATTGGACGATTGACGAAACGAAATATCGCTACCCTAATCATACAGGAATTGATCACTATGATCGCTTTAAAGAGGACATTGCGTTGTTTGCTAAAATGGGCTTCAAATGTTATCGCTTTTCAATTGCGTGGTCGCGTATTTTTCCACAAGGAGATGAAACACAACCGAATGAAGCCGGCTTGAAATTTTATGATGCGGTTATCGATGAATGTTTAAGCTATAACATTGAACCAGTAATTACGATTTCTCATTATGAAATGCCACTGCATTTAGCGAAAGAATACGGCGGGTGGAAAAATCGTCAATTAGTTGACTTTTATGAACGTTTTGCGGAAACTGTTTTAACACGTTACCACCAAAAAGTTAACTATTGGATGACATTCAATGAAATTAATTCAGCTTTTCATTTCCCAGCGCTTAGTCAAGGATTGGTAAAAAGCAATGGAGCCAATGATTATCAAAACATTTTCCAAGCATGGCATAATCAATTTGTTGCAAGTAGTAAAGCTGTAAAAATTGGCCATGAATTAAATCCAGAATTACAAATTGGATGTATGATTATTTATGCCACAACGTATGGCATTGATTCGAATCCAGTCAATCAAGTTGCTACAATGATTGAAAACCAAGAGTTTAATTATTATTGTACAGATGTTCAAGTTCGTGGTGAATATCCAGCATACGCAGAACGCATGTATCAAAAATATGCTGTGAAAGACTTAGTTATTGAAGAAGGAGATTTAGAATTATTAAAAGAATACCCAGTGGATTACATTGGCTTTAGTTATTATATGTCGACTGCTGTCGATGTTACTGGTACTACCAACGATACAGCAAATGGGAATCTTTTAGGCGGCGTTAAAAATCCCTTCTTAGAAGCAAGTGAATGGGGTTGGCAAATTGATCCCGAAGGCTTACGAATCGCCCTAAATGAATTATATAATCGTTATCAAAAACCTTTATTTATTGTGGAAAACGGCTTAGGTGCAATTGATAAAGTAGACGAAAATTTCTATGTGGCAGACGACTATCGGATTGATTATTTACGTCGTCATATTGAAGCAATGGCAGAAGCAGTTGCAGACGGCGTCGATTTAATGGGCTATACGCCGTGGGGCTGTATCGATTTAGTCAGTGCTTCCACAGGTGAAATGAGTAAACGGTATGGGTTTATTTACGTTGATTTAGACGATGAAGGAAATGGTACTAAAAACCGTTATGAAAAAAAATCGTTTAATTGGTACAAACAAGTTATTGAAACTAATGGACAAAACTTAGACTAGTTATTGTAATTAAACAAAACAAGATAAGCGTAGTAGGTTGTTGCTTCTGTTTCCGCTGTTTATTAATTTTTAAGCTTGGACCAAAAATCTAAAGTGATTTTTGGCCCAAGCTCTTTTTTGTCAATTTTTCAAAATAGTGCACAATACGTTATAATAGAAACAACTGAGAGGAGCGTTTCTAATGATTAAGCAATTACAACATCCATTTTTTGTTATTATGGGTCCGAGTGGTTCTGGCAAGACCGCAATTACAAGTAAGGTTTTTCCGAAAAACTATAAAGTTATCTCGCATACTACGAGGAAAAAACGATTGGATGAAGTGGATGGCGTGGATTACTATTTTGAAACAAAAGCAAGTTTTCAAGCCTTGATTGAAACCAATCAGTTAGTGGAGTATGATTTTTACCATGGAAACTATTACGGTGTCGGTGTAGCTGCCATCGTTGAAACAACGAAAGAGCATCCAGCCTATAATGCGTTAACTTTTCCAGGCTTTCAAGCGGTCTTTGAGCGTTTCGGCGAGTCCGTCATTCCAGTTTTTTTTGACGTTTCAAAAGAAAATATTTATCAACGTTTAAAACAACGAGAATCTGATCCTAAAATTATTGAAGAACGTTTAAACCTTTATGATCAAGAAATTCTTATCAAAAACCAATTGGAACAATATCCTAATTATCAACGAATAGATGCCAATGGACCTATAAAAGAGGTCGCTGGCTTGTTACAAGAATGCATCAAACACTATTATTAATCAAGCAACTGGTGAGACAGAATCTAACATCAATTTTGTCTTGCTAGGTGCTTGATTTTTTTTGTAAAAAACTTGCATTCTGAATAGAGAGTGCTATAATGACATGGTGTCATATGACAATGTGTCATAAAAGGGAGGAACACAAATATGCCTACGAATACGTTTTTTCATTTGCCAGAAGAAAAGCAACAACGCTTATTAGATGCTGCGCAAATTGAATTTTCGCGCCATTCTTTACAAGAAGCGTCAATTGCAAATATTGTTAAATTAGCGGGAATTCCGCGCGGTAGCTTTTATCAATATTTTGAGAACAAAGAAGATTTGTATTTTTATTACTTTGCGACATTAAGAAAAAATAGTGAACGAGATTTAGAGAAACAAATTATTGCGGAAAATGGTGATTTAATCGAAGCCATGGATGTCTATTTCTCCAAAATGATTGTCGAAGTGCTAACTGGAGAGAATGCTTCTTTCTATCGGAATTTATTTGTCAACATGGACTATCGTGCTTCACGTCGGGTGACGGATAATTTAGCGACTGGGGAAGAGGAAAAAAATAGGAAACAGCACTGTCATAAGCATAGAGGAAGAAAAGGCCATGCTGCCTATGCAGAACATCTTTATCAAATAATTGATCATTCGAAATTAACCATTGAAACGCCAAAAGAATTCACATGGTTCATGCAGACGGCGATGCATGCCGTTTTCTCAACAATTGTTGATGGGTATCGTCAACAAAGAGAAAATACTGCCTATGATTCAACTGAAGCAGTCAAACAATTAAAAATGAAATTAAGTTGGTTGAAAAATGGCGCTTATAAGTAGCAAAAAGGAGGAGAAGTTAGTTGATTAAACTAGTCAAACGGATGTCATTATGGTCGGTCTTTGCAGCGGTTGTATTTATGATCGTACAAATTATCGCAGATTTATATCTGCCCACATTAACATCTAATATCATTAATGACGGTGTCGCTAAAGGAGATATTAACTATATTTGGAGTACAGGAGTTGTCATGTTAGGCTTTTCTTTGATTAGCATTGTCGCTTCTATTGGAAATACCTTTTTTGCCACCAAAGAATCACAAAGTTTAGGAAAAAAATTACGGACTGATATTTATCGAAAAGTTGAAAATTTTTCTAATAATGAATTTGATAAATTTGGGACAGCTTCGCTAATTACACGAACAACCAATGATGTCAATCAGATTCAAATGGTTATGCAAATGTTTTTACGTTTAATGATTAACGCACCTTTAACGTTAATTGGTGCAAGTTTTATGGCGTATAACAAGGACCCACAATTAACGAAAATTTTTCTATATGTTTTACCAATTATGGCTGTTTTAGTGGGAGGTATCATGTTTTTAGCGGTTCCGTTATTTAAAAGCATGCAAAAGAAAACAGACCGTTTAAATTTAGTTTTTCGTGAAGGACTGACAGGAGTTCGTGTGATTCGGGCCTTTGGCAAAGCAAACTATGAAGAACAACGTTTTGATGAAGCCAATAAGGATTATACACAAACGGCGATTAAAGTGAATACGATTGTCGCTTTGATGATTCCTTTAATGACACTCATTATGAGTGGTACCAATATTGCAATCACCTGGTTTGGCGGTCATTATATTGCGGAAATGCAACTAGAGGTAGGTAACTTAATTGCCTTTATGACTTATGCCATGCAAATTCTGATGAGTTTCATGATGTTATCCATGATTTTTGTCATGGTACCGCGGGCGCAAGCTTCTGCTGATCGGATTAATGAGGTGCTAAATACTGATTCAGAAATCAAAGATGTACCCAATCCAGAACTACTCTCTCTAAAAGGCGACAAAGCAACATTGGCGTTTGAACATGTTAATTATCGTTACCAGCATGCTGAAAACTTAGCACTGGAAGATATAGATTTTTCAGCAAAATCTGGGGAGACGGTCGCGATTATTGGTGGGACTGGTTCTGGGAAAACAACGCTGGTTAATCTTTTACCACGCTTTTATGATGTTGAATCTGGCAAGATTTTGCTAAATGGTAAAAACATTAAAGATACGTCACAGCATAATTTACGAGAAATGATTGGCTTTGTACCGCAAAAGGCTGTTTTATTTACAGGAACGATTCGTGAAAATATGCAATACGGCGCCCCAAATGCGACCGATGAAGAAATTTGGCAAGCCTTAGAAATTGCGCAGGCGAAGGCGTTTGTTTCAGAATTGGCAGAAGGTTTGGATAGTCATGTCGAACAAGGCGGCGGTAATTTCTCTGGCGGACAACGCCAGCGGTTGGCTATTGCTCGTGCTTTAGTAAAACCAGCAGATGTCTATGTTTTTGATGATTCCTTTTCTGCATTGGATTTCAAAACAGATGCTAATTTAAGAAAAGCCTTAAAAGAGCAGATGACGGATGCAATTGTCGTTTTAGTAGCCCAACGTGTAAGTACGGTTATGGAAGCATCGACAATTTTAGTATTAGACGAAGGGAAATTAGTTGGTAAAGGAACGCATGAAGAGTTATTAGCGAATAACCAAACGTATCAAGAAATTGTACATTCTCAATTGAGAGAGGAGGACCTTGCATGAGTAGTCGACCAAAAGGCGGACCAATGGGCGGTGGACCAGGACGCAACATTGGCGCAAAAGGGCCAAAACCAAAAAATTTCTGGAAAACAGTGAAACGTTTATTTCGATACATGTCTAAACGAATGCTGTCAATTATTGCTGTCTTAGTATTAGCAATTGCAGCCGTCGTTTTCCAAATTCAAACACCAAAAGTATTAGGACAGGCAACAACTGAAATTTTTAAAGGCGTCATGAAAGGCGCTGCTGAAATGAAACAAGGCTTAAAAATAACATCTTTTCCAATTGATTTTGACAAAATTGGTCAAATTTTATTAATTGTTATTGCCATGTACCTTATTTCTGCTGTCTTTAATTTCTTGCAGCAAGTAATTATGACACGTGTTTCACAGCGAACAGTTTATGAATTACGTCAAGAATTAGAAGCGAAAATGAACAAAGTTCCAATTTCCTATTATGATACTCATAGTAATGGGGACATTATGTCACGGGCAATTAACGACATGGATAATATTGCGAGTACTTTACAGCAAAACTTAACCCAATTAATTACCAGTATCGTGACATTTGTGGGTGTACTTTGGATGATGCTGACCATTAGCTGGCAGTTAACACTAATTGCCTTAGCAACAGTGCCATTAAGTTTAATTGTTGTGATGGTTGTGGCGCCTCGCTCGCAAAAACATTTTGCGGCTCAACAAAAAAGCTTAGGATTATTGAATAACCAAGTCGAAGAAACCTACGGTGGTCACGTAGTAGTAAAAAGTTTCAACCACGAAGAAAGTGATCAAGAAGTATTTGAAAAAGAAAATGAAAAATTATATCATGCTGGTCGCAAAGCACAATTTATTTCAGCGATCATTATGCCTTTAATGAACTTTATCAAAAATCTAGGCTACGTGTTTGTTGCAGTCCTTGGTGGCGTAAAAGTAGCGAATGGTATGATGGATTTAGGGGATGTCCAAGCATTTCTTCAATATACCAATCAATTTTCACAACCGATTACTCAAATCGCTAATTTAATGAATACAATCCAAGCTACGGTGGCTTCGGCAGAACGTGTCTTTGAAGTATTAGATGAAGAAGAAATGGTGGATGAACCTTCTGGCATACCAGTGGAAACAGATAGTCCTTATCGTGTTTCTTTTGAACATGTTGCTTTTGGCTATTCACCAGAGAAATTATTAATGAAAGATTTCAATTTAAATGTTAAACCTGGGGAAATGGTCGCAATCGTGGGCCCAACAGGTGCTGGGAAAACAACCCTAATTAACTTATTGGAACGCTTCTATGATATTAGTAGCGGCAGCATCAAATATGATGGCGTAGATACGCGCGATTTATCTCGCGAAGAGTTGCGAGCACACTTTTCAATGGTTCTTCAAGATACTTGGTTGTTCACTGGAAGTATCTATGACAATATTCATTATGGTAATGAGCAAGCGAGCGAAGAAGAAGTGATCCGTGCGGCGAAAGCAGCCCATGTGGATGATTTTGTCAGAAAATTACCAGAAGGCTATCAAACGATTCTAAATGAAGAAGCCAGCAATATTTCTCAAGGTCAACGACAATTAATTACAATTGCACGAGCATTCTTAGCAAATCCAGACGTTTTAATTTTGGATGAAGCCACCTCAAGTGTGGACACTCGAACAGAAATACTGATTCAAGCAGCAATGAATCGTTTATTGGAAAATCGGACCAGCTTTGTAGTTGCTCATCGCTTGTCGACTATCCGTGATGCCGATACGATTATCGTTATGGCAGAAGGTTCAATTGTGGAAACAGGAACCCACGATGAATTAATGGCGAAAAACGGTTTTTATGCTGACTTATATAACAGTCAGTTTTCAGAAGAAGTAGCCTAAAAGGCGAAGCAAAAAAATATTAATTCATGATGAGGCGTCAGGAACCATAGTCGTAAAGACTGGTTCCTGAAGCCTTATTTTTTAACAAAAAGTTAGCGAAATTGAAAAATTTCTATTTTCTTTTGAGAAAAACAGGATATTACTTGATGAAATAGCAAGAGATGTATAAAATGGGAGAGAAGAAAATGGAGGTAACAGAAAAAATGACTGAATTTCAATTAGAAAAAGCTGCGACATTAAAAACAATTGCCATTCGTGCGAAAAAAGTTGGCGAAATGGTCGACTTTTATAAAAAAGTAATGGGTTTTGTTTTAAAGTCAGAAGAAAATAACCTGTCTATCTGGGGTACACGTGAAGCAGGAACGCAATTATTAATTTTAGAAGAAACTAGAAAAGCCGAAGATTTTCATAATGAAGAAAAGCAAATGGCTTATTTTTCAATTAAAGTTCCTACGGAAAAAGAATTTTTACAAATTGCTCAACGAGTGCTTGAACAAGACTACCCAATTGATGAAAGTTTCCAAATTGGCACACGTCAAAGCATGTTCATTACTGATCTTGAAGGCAATCAATTTGAGATTTTTCACGATGAAGCAACAGCAAATTCGACTTCTGAAAAGCAACCAATTGTGCTTAAAGATCTTATCAGTGAGGACTTAGAGCCACATCAAGGGTTAGCCGCTGGGTCATATTTAGCGCATGTGCAATTAAAAACAAACAATCAAAAAGAAATAAAAGCATACTATGAGGAAGTTCTGGGTTTAAAACGCAATGAAAAAGATCAATTTGTTTTAGAAGATGGCAAAGCAACTATTGGATTCCAAAAACCTGAAACAAGTGAAGTGGATCAATTACCTGATCCACACTTAGGTTTAGATTTCTTTACCATTAAGCTCTCTGATCAAGAACATATTTTAGCAATGGAGCAACAATTAACGGCAAAAAATCAAGAGTTCTTTATTGACCAGAAAAAAGCGATTGTCACTGTGTTTGATCCAATTGGCTTGGAATGGTGGTTTGTCTTAAAATAAACGCTTAGACAGACAAAATAAGCTTGTTTTAGCAAGTCTGGAATAAAGTCGGAATAAAAGTTTAACGCTGCTTTTGTTCGGGACTTATTCTAGACTTTTCCTTTAATATTAAAAATAGTAGGTGAAAAAATGTACGAAAAAACAAAGTGGAAAATTCAAAATATGATGAAAAAAGGTGTTTTTTCGGGGGCTAGTTTTTGTTTCATTGAAGGTGAAAAAGAGGAGAGCAATTGTTGGGGACTCGCACAAGTAAAACCCACCAAAGAACAATTAACCTCGGCCATGCTGTTTGATGTGGCTTCTTTAACCAAAGTAGTCGGCACCACCACCGTTATTTTACAATTAGTGGAAGAAGGAAAAATTATTCTAGATCAATCATTACAAACCTATTATCCCTCTTTTCAAGATCCTAATATTACAATCCGGCATTTGTTGACACATACGGCAGATTTACAAGGCTATATTCCTAATCGTGATCAGCTGAATGCTCAAGAATTAAAAGACGCCTACAATCATTCATTTCACGCAGGCAAAGCAATAGGTAAAAAAGTCGTCTATACAGATGCAGGGACTATTTTATTAGGCTTTATGTTAGAAGAAATGTTCCAACAATCAATGATAGAAATTTTATCTGAGCGAGTATTGCTTCCTTTAGGGATGAACGAAAGTACGTTTCTACCAAAGAATCCTTTAAACTGTGTGCCAACAGAATTACATGAACAACGAGGGTTGATTCGAGGTGCAACCCATGATCCTAAGGCATTTGTTTTACGGGAACATGCAGGGAATGCTGGCTTGTTTAGCAATGTCTATGATTTAACAAAATTTGTTCGAATGTATTTAAATCGAGGCAGTTATCACAATCTCCAATTCTTAAAAAAAGAGACGATTGATTTGTTACTAGTTAACCAAGTGCCAGCTGCAGATAAACCACGTTCTCTAGGCTGGGATTTTAAATATGATGTAGCTACGCAACGGCCATTATTATTCCATACAGGCTATACAGGCACTTTTTTGCTAATTGATGTGCAACAACAATCAGCGTTTATCTTTTTATCTAATCGAGTCCATCCAGAGGACCACCGGAACACTTATATCGAAGAAAGAGATCAGTTGTTGGCAACCTATTTAAAAGAGAAATCATCAGTTTCAGATGAAATGACTAGTTTTTAGTGATATAATGAGAGCGAATTCAATTTGGGAGGTCACAGTCAATGCAAGAACCATTATTTTTACAACCTGTTTTTCAAGAAAAAATTTGGGGCGGCAATCGTCTACACACGCTATTTGGTTTCGATTTACCGAGCGATAAAATTGGTGAAGATTGGGCAATCAGTGCACATCCACATGGCGTTAGTACTGTTTTAAATGGCGAATTTAAAGGAAAAAAATTAGATGAATTGTGGGCAGACCATCAAGAGTTATTCGGCCATGCAGGTGGCGCTGTCTTTCCATTATTAACGAAAATTTTAGATGCTGAAGATGATTTATCCGTGCAAGTTCATCCCGATGATGCATATGGCCAAAAACATGAAGGCGAGCTAGGCAAAACTGAATGTTGGTACATTATTGATGCAGAACCTGGCGCTGAAATCATTTATGGACATCACGCGAAAACAAAAGAAGAACTAGCTGAAATGATTGAAGAAGGTCGTTGGGACGATCTTTTAAGAAAAGTACCAGTGAAAAAAGGCGATTTTTATTATGTACCAAGCGGCACTATTCATGCCATCGGCTCGGGTATTTTAATTTTAGAAACGCAACAAAGCAGTGATACTACGTATCGGGTTTATGATTATGATCGAACAGATGATCAAGGAAAGACCCGGGAATTGCATATTCAACAATCCATTGATGTGACAACCGTTCCGGCAAAGGATCCTGACCTCTCTATTCAACAAGAAAATCAAGGACAATCAAGCATTGTTACTTATGTAAAAACAGATTTCTTTAATGTCTATGAGTGGCGTGTCAGTGGGATTCTAAAAGTCAAAAAACAAGCACCTTATACATTAGCAACAGTTATTGAAGGTGTGGGTCGATTGATTACAGAAGATGCTGCAAAAGCAGATGTAGCTACTTTTGATTTGAAAAAAGGCGATAGCTTTATCTTTCCAACAGATATTCCGAGCTGGCGTTTTGAAGGTGATTTAACGATTATAGCTTCAGAACCTGGCAGTCGCTAAAAAAATGAGGAGATCATCAACAGATGATTTCCTCATTTTTTGGCATTAAAACAGTTTATTTTGTTATAAAGGAACGTTTAGGTAAGGCAGCGATAACAGCTGTGACGATGATGACTGATAGCAGACGATCCCCGTAATCTGTTATCAATTGAACCAACAGGACGCTTGCTAACTGATTTAAGCCTAAACCATATAAAAATTGGACAATTATGCTGGAGCCAGCAGAAGTAATTCCACCAAATAAACAAACTGTGATTAAGGAAGAAATCACTGTTCCTGGTATCGTTAACCACAACGTTTTAAATGGTAATTTGGTTACTTTTAACTGCTGATGAAGGAGCAAGCCTGCTAAAATTCCTGTGCAGAGTTGGACAGGTGAATAATACAGAGAAAAGATATCCGTTGTCAATCCAGTTAATAGACTTGTTAAAATACCTGTCAGTGCACCAAAGAGTGGGCCTAATAACGCACCTGTAAAAATAGTTCCCACGCTATCAAGATAGATTGGTAAGCGAAGGAGCAATGCAATGGTACTGCCAAGGTAATTTAAAGCAACACTAAAAGCGATAATTGTAATGATTCGTGGTGTTATTTTTTTCATGGTTATCCCATCCTTAAATTTTTGAAATCTCTTTCGATCTCATCTATTTGTACATTTAAAAGAATGGATAGAAACTTCACGAAAAACTGTTGACTATCAACCGTAGTCAAGACATGACAATTAGCTGGTTGCTGCTGGAAATGATACTGATCGATCATTGATTGCCCCATAGCAATGCCGTCAGGAACAATTTGTCCGTAACTGGAAAAGCCTTGGCAGAGCGCAGGATCAATAAAATAAGCAACCGCTAAGGGATCGTTGATAACACACCCTAAAATACGTTCATATTTCCAATGAAAATCAAAATAAAATTGAGTAATCTCAGCGAGGTAATTCCCCATTTTGGGGTTGAGTCGTTGGCAATAATTGAGAATTGTTGGTGTAAAAACAATTTCTCGTGTGACATCTAAGCCGACCATTTCGATTTTTGCACCTAATTTCTCAAAAACCCAAGCTGCTGCATCAGGATCACACCAATAATTAAATTCTGCAACAGGAGAGCAATTGCCGTGGCTTTTAAAGGTACCACCCATTGAGACAAAACGTTGAAGATTTCGTCCCAGAAGAGGTTCTTTTTTTAAAGCCAACGCAATGTTTGTTAAAGGACCAAGGGCAATGATTGAGCAATCGGTAGCTTGTTGAAAGGTTTGTGCTAAATAGTCAGCAGCGGAAAGCGCTTGTGCTTGGATTTTGCTAGTTCTGGGGAAATATGTTTCACCTAAACCATCCATGCCATGTGTATCTTGTGCACTAACAAATGGCCGTTTTAAAGGGCTAGCAGCCCCTTGGTAGACAGGAATATCTAAGCGATTAACTTTTTCTAAACATTTAAAAACATTTTCCACGCCAATCTCCACAGGGACATTTCCGCAAACAACTGTAATCGCTTGGACATCTAGCTCTGGTGAAGCAAGTGCATACAAGAGAGCAAGCGTGTCATCAATTCCAGGATCACAATCAATAATTACTTTTTGCATTTTTTCCAATCCTCCTTTTTCGTTAACTGCAAATGATAACTCTTGTTAAAAAAGCTATGACTTGAGTTAGTATTGAGAGATACTTAGTTTTTTATTCTGGGAAGTTTCCGAACCAGTCCGAGAAATTCTCGATTTTAAATGCACCTCTTTATCTTACTATATTTTGTAAAGATGTAAATAGTTGTCGGAGAAATGAAAAAGAATCTAGCCCTATATGTAGGAACTAGATTCTTCTTTTATTTATAAAGCGTTTCAGGAATAGCGATCGGTTCACCATATTTTTTCTCTAAAGCGGTCCGAATTAACCGAATCCCTAGATTTTTGTTGCGTGCTAAGATTGGACCGTGGAAGTAGGAGCCAAACACATTTTTATAGACAACGCCTTCGCCATTATCTTGACCGTTATTGCCTTTGCCTTGTTTGACTGTTCCTAAAGGTCGTTCACCTTCGCCTAAAAAAGTCATGCCGTTATGATTCTCAAAACCATAATACGTTTCATCAAATTCTTCATTATAAATTTCAATATCACCAATGAAACGATTGTTGTCTTGGCTCAAAGTGTAATGATCTAACGCACCGATTCCTTTAATTTTTTCGCCTTGTGCGCCGACATAGTAATGTCCTAGAAGTTGATAACCACCACAGATAGCTAACAAGACGCCGTCATTTTCAATATAAGAAGTCAAAGCTTCTTTTTTATTCTGAATGTCTTCTGAGATGATCAATTGCTCGAAGTCTTGACCGCCACCAACAAAGACTAAATCATATTTTTCGGGATCAAACGGTTCGTAGATACTTATAATTTCTGATCGGAAGGTAACGCCCATTTTTTCGGTTAAATATTTAAGCATCAATAAATTTCCGTTATCTCCGTAAGTATTTAATAAGTTGCCATATAAATGACAAACGACTAATTCTTTAGACACCATTCATTCCCCCTTGAATATACCCTTGGGCTGTTAATGATTTTCTTAATTGCAAAACAGCAGTATAGGTTGCCAAAATATAGACATGATCTGTCGGCAACGTTTTAATTTCTGAAATTACTTGCTCCAAATCAGGAATTTCTAGTAATTTTTCTTCAGGAATACCCGCAACTTTTAAACGCAAGGCCATATCTTCATGGCGATCACCGCCAGCAATTACTTTTGGAATGTCCATATCAGCAAAGGCTTCATGATTACCATCCCAAATCCAACTGACATCAATTCCATCTGCATAATTGGCATTTAATAATGAAACCAGCGAGAAAGAGTAAGGGGCTAAGCCCATCATATCAATGACCTGATTTAAACCAACGGGATTTTTTACTAAAACTAACGTACATTCTTTATCGCCAACTTTAATAGTTTCTTGACGCCCAAAAACTTTTTCATCATAAGCTAAGCCTGCTCGGATTTTATCTGGTGCCACCTGATAGTATTCTGCTACCGCTGTGGCCGCTAGCGCATTATAAACATTATACATCCCACCAACAGCAATGCCATATTCTTCGCCATCAATCACAAAATCAGCAGATGTATTATCCATCCGGACCATTTCCGTTAACTGCACATCCAATTCAGGGCGTTTGAAGCCACAATTTGGGCAATAGTAATCACCTAAATTAGCATACGTAATCATTTTATAATGAAGAATATGATTACATTTTGGACATAAAACCCCATCTGTATTGTAATGAGCCAATTGCTCTTTCGGTGGTAAATGATTAAATCCATAGTATTTGCGAGGATTTACAGTTTCTTTTGAATTAAAAATTGGCGAATCACCATTGCACAAAATAGTTGCTTCAGGAGCAGCAGCGGCGCCTTCCATAATTAAGCGATACGTCGTATAAATTTCACCATAGCGATCCATTTGGTCGCGGAAAATATTCGTAAAAACAAATAATTTTGGTTGAATATATTTAGTGACGCGGCTTAAACTTGCTTCATCAATTTCTAACACCGCAAATTTCTTTTGTCCTTTTTTCGCCTTGGCATTTAAAAAAGTAGAGACAATTCCTTGCTCCATGTTAGCACCCGTTGGATTTGTTAATACCTCATCAAATTCTTGGCGTAAAATGTTAACAGTTAAAGCAGTTGTCAATGTTTTGCCGTTCGTTCCAGTGACTACGACAATTTCATAGTCTTTTGCCAATGTATCTAAAATTTTAGGATCGATTTTTAGGGCTAATTTCCCTGGGTAGCTACTGCCGCCTTTAAAAAATGTTTGTAAAACCCATTGCGAAGTTTTTCCTGCAGCAATTGCTAAATGACTTCGAATCCCCATTTGTTGTCCCCCAATTTCTATATCTTTAATTTTTCGTTATTTTAAATTAAACTCAATCTATCATACCATAACTAAAATAAAAAATTAATTCCTTTTACTTTTTCTTACTATTATTTAAAAAGTCTTTTAGAAAAAGTAGAATAGTGAAGGAAAAAAGAGAATAGACGACTTGTCTTAACAACAAATCGTCCATCGATTTCCATTTTTATTTCGCATCAATATAACTGTATAGCGTATATTTAGAAATATTGAAGAAGTTAGAAACTTTGTCCCCAGATTTAGTGACTAAGAAGGCGCCTTTATTGTTTAAAAATTGAATACACTTGATTTTATCGTCCTTCGTCATTAATGGAACCGGCTTGCCAACTAATTTGACTGATTCATGAATTAAATCGTCTAACAACTCATTAACATCCTGAGGAATGTAATCAGGGTCTTTATCTTCTTCAGGTTCTGCAGTGGAAATCAAAGATTTTAAGTTTGACTCTGCAGCGATCAATGTAGTGATGTCGTAGTTAATAGCAAAAATACCATCGAGTTGACCATTCTCATCTTTAAAATACATTGTACTAGATTTTAAAATACGACCATCATGGGTGCGGGTCAGATAGTTAATATGATCATTCAACTCACTAGGGTCTTTTTTTAAGGCTTCTAAGACTACTTGAGAAGGTCCATCGCCCAGATGACGAGAAGAGACATGACCATTTTCGATGGAAACAATAGAGTTGTTAATATTGTCTTCATTGATTTGGTGGATAACGACTTCGCAGTTTTCCCCAAATTGACCAGCTAAACCTTTAGCAATTTGTGTTAAAAAAGTAAGTTTTTCGTCGGATAACATAAATAAGCTCCTTTCTAATGTGCCTGGCACAAACAGTTTTTATAAGATTGTGTCAAATTTAACATAATATTTTTAAATGGAATAGGCAGGGCTAAATCCTTTAATGTCGCGTACTACCTGTTCTGAAAAATAATGATAGCATGATAAAAATAATAATACAAGATAACGGCTGTCAAAATTCTAAAAAATATTTTTTAGGTAGCATTGTTTTTTTTAAGGTAAGGTGATATACTTTAATCAAGTTAATGAGTTCGTTAGTAAAAAAATGCAAGCGCTTCAAATGCTTTTCGTAGGAAATATAGATTAGAAAAGCTAGACAAGCTATATTCGTGAATGATTGAGCGATTGATTTGTAAGCGTTTGCTACATGTGGGGAATAGGTTGGAAAATAGGAGGAGAATACATGTTATTAATTGGAAATGGGCGTTTAATCACTCGGGATGCGCAGAATCATTTTTTTGAAAATGGGTGTGTGGCGATTGATGGTCAAGTTGTGAAACAAGTCGGAACGACAGAAGAATTAAAACAAGCTTATCCAGAAGCGACATTTATTGATGCTAAAGGTGGAGTGATTATGCCAGGCTTTATTAACATGCACAATCATATTTATAGTACCTTTGCACGTGGGTTAAGTTTAACGAATTATCATCCTAAAAATTTCATGGATATTTTGGTAGATCAATGGTGGCGAATTGATCGTGCCTTGACATTAGAAGACACTTATCAAAGTGGTAAGGTTGCTTATTTAGATAGTATTCGCAACGGCGTTACAACTGTCTTTGATCATCATGCTAGTTACGGAGAAATTACAGGGAGTTTAACCCAATTATCTAATGCAGCGGACGAGTTAGGGATTCGAACCTGCCTTTGTTATGAAGTTTCTGATCGCGATGGTGAGCAGAAAATGCGGGAAGCAGTTCAAGAAAATGCCGCCTTTATTAAAGCCAGTTCCTTAAGAAATGATGATATGCAAAAAGCGATGATGGGTATGCATGCAGCATTTACTTTATCAGATGCTTCTTTAGAATTATGTGCAGCCAATACGCCAGATGGGATTGGTTATCATATTCATATTGCAGAGGATTTAGCCGATGTTCATGATTCTTTGAAAAAATATGGGAAGCCGATTGTGAACCGATTATTTGATTTAGGGATTTTAGGAAAACAGACAATGGCAGGCCATTGCATCCATATTGGACCTCATGAGATGGAATTACTAAGAGATACAGACACAATGGTGGTCACGAATCCAGAGTCGAATATGGGGAATGCGGTCGGTTGCCCACCTGCGATGCGCATGTTTAATGAGTATGGTATTTTGATGGGTCTTGGCACAGATGGTTATACGAATGATGTGACGGAATCCTATAAGGTAGGAAATGTTATCCACAAACATCATTTAGCTGATCCAAATGCGGCTTGGGCAGAAATTCCCACAATGCTGTTTGATAATAATCCGCAAATGGCTAATCGCTATTTTAAAACAAAGCTAGGCGTTTTAGAACCTAATGCAGCAGCAGACGTCATTATTGTTGATTATCATGGCCCGACACCAATGACAAAAGAGAATTATAACATGCACATTTTATTCGGCATGAATGGTGGGATGGTCACTGACACGGTGATTAATGGAGAAATTCGGATGCGTAATCGTGAAGTTCAAGGAATTGATGAAGAGAAAGTTTGGCATGATGCGCAAACGCAAGCACAATCTTTCTGGAAACGAGTAAATCAATAGCTTTCATTATAAATAAAAGGAGTGACGTTAATGAGTGATATTATGCATCCCATCTCAATTGAGGCTTTATTAAATTGGATTTTTAGTGAGTATCAACAAGATGGCACAATTTTTGGCATTCGTAAATTTTATCATGCGGATCCTACAAAAACGATTTCGTTATTTGGAGAAAAAATGGAAACCCCTTGTGGTCCAGCAGCAGGTCCTCATACACAATTAGCACAAAATATTATTGTGGCCTATTTAACAGGTTCTCGTTTTTTTGAAGTTAAGACAGTCCAGATACTGGATGGAGAAGATTTACCTGTGAGTAAACCATGTATCGCAGCAGCAGATGAATGTTACAACGTTGAGTGGTCCACAGAATTGCGCGTTCCCCAAGCTTATGATGAATACGTCAAAGCATGGTTCGTTTTGAAGTTACTTAGTAAAGAGTTCGAGCTAGGTGACCCGAATGGTTTCATTTTTAATATGAGTGTTGGCTATGATTTGGCAGGGATTCAATCACCAAAAATTGATCGTTATATTAACGAAATGCAGAACGCAGAAGGAACGCCGATTTGGGCGGAATGCCAAGCAGCTGCCAAAAAATATCTATCTTATTTTAAAAAAGTAGATGACTTATATATCGAAGCAATTAGTCCTAAAGTCTGTCATTCTATTACGCTGTCGACTTTACACGGTTGTCCATCAGACGAAATTGAACGAATTGCGGCCTATTTATTAAGTGAAAAAGGGCTCCATTCTTTTATTAAATGTAATCCAACCATGTTAGGTTATGAATATGCGCGTCAAACGATGGATGAGCTAGGGTTTGATTATATGGTTTTTGACGATCACCATTTTAAAGAAGATTTACAATTTGAAGAAGCAGTACCGATGTTACAACGTCTGCAATTATTAGCTAATAGTAAAAATCTAAGCTTCGGAGTTAAAATTACGAACACTTTCCCAGTAACGATTGCAGCAAATGAATTACCTGGTGATGAAATGTACATGTCAGGACGTTCGCTATTTCCTCTTAGTATTTCATTGGCACAAAAATTATCAGAAGCATTTGATGGGAAACTACAAATTTCTTATTCTGGCGGTGCAGATATTTTCAATAGTAAAGAAATATTTGATGCTGGGATTTGGCCAATCACTATGGCAACGACGCTGTTGAAACCTGGTGGCTATCAACGAATGAATCAAGTTGCTAATGTATTGGGCGCAGCAGAATATCCTCAGATGGTTCATGTCAACTTGGATAAATTAGCTCAAGTTGTTGAGAAAGCTAAAACACAAGCACGTTACCAAAAATCAATTAAATTACCAGAAAGTACCAAACTAAGAAAAACAGTTCCACTAACAGATTGTTATATCGCTCCTTGTCGAAGTGACGGTGGTTGTCCAATCAATCAGGATATTCCTGCTTACCTTCGTTATGTAAGTGAAGGTAATTATTTAAAGGCCTTGCAAGTAATTGTCGATAAAAATCCATTGCCTTTTATTACTGGAACCATTTGTGCACATCCTTGTATGACTAAATGTACACGTCAATTTTATGAAGAATCTATTCATATTCGGGAAGTGAAGTTAGAAGCAGCTGAACATGCTTATGATGAATTATTGACGACACTAGAAAAGCCACAGCCAAAAGAAAATGCACCTAAAACAGCTGTTGTGGGTGGAGGCCCTGCAGGGATCTCTGCTGGGTATTTATTAGCACGTGAAGGCATGCCTGTTACTGTGTTTGAAAAATCCGAGACAATTGGGGGCGTTTGTAGCCAGATTGTACCAGAATTTCGAATTTCTATGGAATCTGTTCAAAAAGACGTTCAGTTAGCGGAATTTATGGGAGCCGAATTCCGTACAGGACAAGAGGCGCCATCATTGGCAGAATTGAAAAACCAAGGCTATACGAATGTTATTTATGCCATTGGTGCATGGAAACATGGGGTCCTTCGTTTAGAATCTGGTCGAGCATTGAATTCGTTAGAATTTTTAAAAGCAAACCGAGAAAATCCAACAATTAATCCTTATGGAGAACAGATTGTCGTCGTTGGTGGCGGAAATACAGCTATGGACTGTGCTCGTGCAGCCACAACATTACCTGGTGTTAAAAAAGTCTCAGTGGTTTATCGTCGGAATAAACGCAATATGTCAGCAGATGAAGAAGAACTTTATTTAGCCTTAGAAGATGGCGTTGACTTTTTAGAATTACTTTCGCCAATTAAACATGAAAATCAACAATTAACTTGTGAAAAAATGGTCCTAGGTGAACGAGATGCTTCTGGACGCCGTCGTCCAATTGGTACAGGAGAAATGATTGATATTCCTGCTGATACAGTGATTGCCGCTGTTGGTGAAAAAGTAGATACAGAGTTTTACCAAGCATTAGGCATTCACACGGACACCTATGGGAAAGTCGTTTCAAATCAAGAAACATTGGAAACAAATATACCAGGCGTCTATGTCATTGGTGACGCTAATTTAGGACCAGCCACAATAGTTGAAGCAATCGCTGATGCAACAAAAGCGGCAAATAATATTTGTCTTGTCCACAATCATCACTATGAAAAAGATAATTTAAATAGTGATGTTGCATTTGTTAGAAACAAACGAGGTATCCTTGTGACAGACGAGATGTCTTGTAGTCAAGCTAGTCGTTGCTTAGAATGCTCCACAATTTGTGAATCTTGTATGGATGTCTGTCCAAACCGAGCAAATATTGTTGTGTATGTCGAAGGAAAACCACAAATTGTCCATGTTGATCGGATGTGTAACGAATGTGGTAACTGTGAAACATTTTGCCCTTATGCAAGTGCCCCTTACAAAGACAAATTTACCTTATTTAACAGTGAAGCTGATTTTTATGACAGTACTAATTCAGGTTTCTATGTTCAAAATCCTGTGGATAAAATTTGTTTACTGCGTTTATGGGGAACGGTGTCAACAATTCAATTAACGGATCAAGGATTAGATGTACCAGAAGATTTAATCGCATTAATGGTAACTATGATTGAAGAATATGCTTATTGTATGCAAGCATAAAAGGAAATTTACGACTGGGGGATAAATAGATGTCTATTCTGCTCAAAGGTGGAACCGTCGTATCTGCATATAATCGTCGTCAATTGGATATTCGAATTGACGGCGAGCAAATTGTAGAGATGGGGGCAAATTTACCAGTAGAAAATTCTCAGATTGAGGATGTTACGGGGTGTTATGTATTACCAGGCTTTATTGATGCGCACACGCATCTGGAATTAAATAATGGCAAAGGTTCGTTAAGTACGGCGGATAACTTTACTACTGGCAGCCAAGCGGCGGTGGCCAAAGGTACGACTACGGTTATTGATATGGCTACACCTAATAAAGGCGGCTCATTGAAAGACTGTTTAGCTACTTGGAATCAATTGGCTGAAGGCAAGAGTTCATGTGATTATACTTACCATATGTCCATGATTGAATGGAAACCAACGATAGCTGCTGAAATTCAGGAAATGATTGCTGCAGGTATTACTTCCTTCAAAATGTATATGGCTTATGATAACTTGCGGACCACAGATGCGGAAATTTTTGAAGCGATGAAGGAAATAAAAAAAGTTAATGGAATGTTAGGCGTTCATTGTGAAAATGGTGATTTAGTAGATGAATTAATCCAATCATATGTTTCTCAAGGAAAGCTAACCCCGCACTATCATCCGTTATCAAGACCGGCGGCTGTTGAAGCAGAAGCGGTAGCAAGATATTTGATGATAGCGGAAATGGCTGATTTGCCGGTTAATATTGTGCATTTAAGCACAAAACGATCGTTAGAAGCGGTGGAACGGGCTCGTCAAAGAGGACAATCAGTTTATGTAGAAACTTGCCCTCAATATCTTTTACTAGATGATCACTTGTACGATGCGCCTAATTTTGAAGCAGCAAAATATGTCTGCTCACCGCCACTACGCAAACGAGAGGATCAACAGGCTTTGTGGCAAGGGATTAAAGAGGGGGCAATCAATACAATATCGACAGATCACTGTAGTTTTAATTTTCACGGACAAAAAACAGTTGGCAAAGATGATTTTAGTAAAATTCCCAATGGGATGCCAGGTGTTGAAACGAGACCAGAATTAATTTACACGGAAGGTGTGGCGAAGGGCCGAATCACCTTGGAAAAAATGGTTGCTCTGCTTTCTGAAAATATTGCTAAACAATTCTCGATGTATCCACAAAAAGGTGTGGTGCAAGAAGGCAGTGATGCCGATTTAGTTGTTTGGGATCCTAGAACAACCGGCGTGATTGCTGCGAGAACGCAGTTACAAAATGTCGATTATACGCCGTATGAAGGATTTGAAACACAAGGACAGGCTCGAATGGTTTATTTAAGAGGTCAAAAAGTTGCTGAAGCTGGGCAAGTCATCTTGGCAAATCAAGGAAAATTTGTTTTTCGTAAAGCAACTTAAAAATAGAAGGAGGAGAAGTATTTTTGGAAAAAATTAAATGGACAGTAAATGAAATGCCGAAGACGGAGGATAAGTACTTACCTCTGATGTCTAAAGAAAAAATTGAGAAAGCTTTGGCTTTTCACAAAAGTTTTCCACAGTATTCAGAAACACCATTAGCAGAATTGAATCATATGGCCGCTTATCTGGGGTTAAATGATTTCTTTGTTAAAGATGAATCTTATCGCTTTGGTTTAAATGCTTTTAAAGTCTTAGGTGGTTCGTTTGCCATGGCTAACTATATTGCCGAAAAATTAAAGAAAGATGTTTCGGAACTAACATATGATGAATTAACTTCTGATCAATTACGATCAGCTTTTGGACAAGCTACGTTTTTTACAGCAACTGATGGTAACCATGGACGAGGAGTCGCTTGGGCTGCGAATAAATTAGGCCAAAAATCAGTTGTACTCATGCCGAAGGGTTCAACACAGACGAGAAAAGAAAATATTGAAAAAGAAGGCGCAACCGTCACAATTGAAGAAGTTAATTACGATGAATGTGTACGAATGGCTAATAAAATGGCCGAAGAAACTGAAAACGGTGTCATGGTTCAAGATACAGCTTGGGACGGATATGAAAAAATTCCAACTTGGATTATGCAAGGATATGGAACGATGGCGTTAGAAGCCTCTCAACAATTAAGAAAATTTGGCTCTGAACGACCTAGTCATGTTTTTGTTCAAGCTGGTGTCGGCAGTTTAGCTGGTGCAGTGATTGGTTATTTTGCTAATGCTTTTCCAGAAAACCCACCGATTATGGTCGTTGTTGAGGCACAGGCGGCTGATTGTTTATATCAATCAGCAATTAAAAAAGACGGAGAAATTCGCTTTGTCGATGGTGATTTACAGACAATTATGGCTGGCCTAGCATGTGGAGAACCTAATACGATTTCTTTTGATATTCTAAAAAATCATACATCCTTCTTTGTTTCAGCGCCAGATTGGGTTTCTGAAAAAGGAATGCGTATGTTGGGCGCGCCATTAAAAGGGGATCCGCAAGTTGTATCAGGCGAATCTGGGGCAGTAGCAATGGGCTTAGTAGCTACAGTGATGCAAGATCCCGACTATCAAGAATTACGTGAGGCATTGCAACTGGATGAGACGTCAAACGTTTTAATGTTTTCTACCGAAGGGGACACTGATCCAGACAATTATAAAAAAATTTTATGGAGGTAAAAGGAATGGATTTTAATGCAGTAAATGCAGCAGCAGAAGGTTACAGAGAAGATATGGTCAAATTTTTAAGAGACCTTGTCAAAATTCCAGGAGAAAGTGCAGAAGAAGGCAACAAAATTGCGCGAGCAAAAGCCGAAATGGAAAAATTAGGTTTCGATAAAATTGACATTGATCCTCAAGGAAATTTACTTGGTTATATGGGGTCTGGTGAAAAATTAATTGCTTTTGATGGGCACATGGATACTGTCGGAATTGGTGAAATGAGTAACTGGAAATTTGATCCTTACGATGGCTATGAAACAGAAACTGAGATCGGTGGTCGCGGTACGTCTGACCAAGAGGGCGGGATTGTTTCGGCTATTTATGGCGCTAAAATCATGAAAGATTTAGGTCTATTATCAGAAAAATATACTGCTTTAGTAACAGTTACTGTCCAAGAAGAAGACTGTGACGGTTTATGCTGGCAATACATTATCAAAGAAGACGGTATCCGTCCAGAATTTGTTGTTTCAACAGAGCCAACAGATGGTGGGATTTATCGTGGTCAACGAGGCCGAATGGAAATTAAAGTTGATGTCAAAGGCGTTTCGTGTCATGGCTCAGCTCCAGAACGTGGAGATAATGCCATTTACAAAATGGCGGATATCTTACAAGATGTTCGTGCCTTAAACAACAATGGAGATACAGAAAGCACAGCGATTCGTGGTTTAGTTCGTATGTTAGATCCTAAGTACAATCCAGAGTGGCAAGAAGCCCGTTTCTTAGGACGTGGTACGGTGACTGTTTCGCAAATTTTCCATTCTTCACCAAGTCGGTGTGCTGTTGCGGATGGCTGTACCGTTTCACTAGACCGTCGAATGACTGCTGGAGAAACTTGGGAAAGTTGTTTGGAAGAAATTCGCAATTTACCAGCTGTTAAAAAATATGGAGATGATGTGACGGTTTCAATGTACAACTATGATCGTCCTTCTTATACTGATTTAACTTATGAAATTGAATGTTATTTCCCAACATGGGTAATTCCAGAAAATCATGATGTAACAAAAGCCTTGATGGAAACGCATAAAAATCTCTATGGAGAAACACGGAAAGGCTCTGTAGAAACAGTGGAAATGCGTGAAGAGCGCCCATTGTTAGATAAGTGGACCTTCTCAACAAATGGCGTTTCAATTATGGGACGTAATGGCATTCCTTGTATTGGTTTCGGGCCAGGGGCGGAAGCACAAGCACATGCACCAAATGAAAAAACTTGGAAAGATGATTTGGTTCGTTGTGCAGCCGTTTATGCGGCATTACCAACGGTCTATTGTGGTTAAGTAAAGGATTATTAGATAAGCAAAAAGGAGCAGATGGAATGGAAACGTTTAAAGAATATATTGAGAAATTAGATAAATTAGAATTTGAAAAAATGTACGAAAATGACTTTTTCCTAACTTGGGAAAAAACAAGAGATGAATTAGAAGCTGTTTTCACAGTTGCCGATACATTACGTTATTTAAGAGAAAATAATATTTCAACTAAAATCTTTGATAGTGGCTTGGGGATTTCTTTATTCCGCGACAACTCTACAAGAACACGTTTTAGTTTCGCTTCAGCGTGTAATCTTTTGGGCTTAGAAGTTCAAGATTTAGACGAAGGAAAAAGTCAAATTTCTCACGGAGAAACTGTTCGTGAGACAGCAAACATGATTTCTTTTATGGCTGATATCATTGGTATTCGTGATGACATGTACATTGGTAAAGGCAATGCTTACATGCACGAAGTATCAGAATCTGTCCAAGAAGGATATAAAGATGGGGTATTAGAACAACGCCCAACGTTAGTGAATTTACAATGTGATATTGACCATCCGACGCAAGCAATGGCAGATGCGTTGCATTTAATTCATGAATTTGGTGGCATTGAAAACCTGAAAGGGAAAAAAGTTGCCATGACTTGGGCGTATTCACCATCTTATGGAAAACCATTATCTGTTCCTCAAGGAATTGTTGGTCTAATGACCCGTTTAGGAATGGATGTCGTCTTAGCACATCCAGAAGGTTATGAAATTATGCCAGAAGTAGAAGAAGTTGCGAAGAAAAATGCAGCAGAATTTGGTGGAAACTTTACTAAAACGAATAGTATGGCAGAAGCATTCAAAGATGCGGATGTTGTTTATCCGAAAAGCTGGGCACCTTTTGCGGCAATGGAAAAGCGAACTGAATTATATGGCAATGATGACCAAGCAGGAATTGATCAATTAGAACAAGAATTACTTTCTCAAAATAAAAAGCACAAAGATTGGGAATGTACAGAAGAATTGATGAAAACAACAAAAGACGGCAAAGCTTTGTATATGCATTGTCTACCAGCTGATATTACTGGCGTTAGTTGTGAAGAAGGCGAAGTGGAAGCTTCTGTTTTCGATCGTTATCGGGTCGAACTTTACAAAGAAGCTAGCTACAAACCGTATGTTATTGCGGCTATGATTTTCTTAAGTAAAGTAAAAAATCCGCAAAAAACCTTAACAGACTTAGCGGATAAAGCGACACCAAGAGAAGTAAAATAATGAATTTGGCATGAAGACAGATGCTTTTTCTTTACACAATGAATCATTAGAAGTTGCCTCTTCAACATGAACAAATAAGACCTTCCCAAGTCTATTCATGAATGTGTGATTGTCTCGAGTCAAGAACGCTTAGTCATGTGCGTTGACTTCATGCAACGACAACAGACAGTTAATACGAAAACTCGTTGTGAAAAAGAAAAAGCATCGTCCTTTTTATAAAACAGAAAATGAGGTGAAGCAATGGGCAAACGCGTCGTAGTAGCTTTAGGTGGCAATGCTTTAGGAAATAATTTGACGGAGCAGATGACTGCCGTAAAACAGACTTCCAAAGCGATTGCAGATTTGATTGAAGCAGGATATGAAGTTATTTTATCTCATGGCAATGGTCCTCAAGTAGGGATGATTCAATTAGCTATGGAAGAATTTTCCTTTAATAATCCACAATATCCAGTTGTTCCGTTATCCATGTGCGTAGCCATGAGTCAAAGTTACATTGGCTATGATTTAGAGAATGCGCTACAAGAAGAGTTGCGTCAGCGAAATATAAGTAAAGCCGTCACCACCATAGTCACTCAAGTGGTCGTGGATGAAAATGATCCGGCGTTCAAAAAACCAACGAAACCAATTGGTCGCTTCATGACAAAAGAAGAAGCAGAACAATTAGTCAAAGAAAAAAATATACAAGTGATGGAAGATGCTGGCCGTGGTTATCGCCAAGTCGTCGCTTCTCCTAAACCAAAAAATATTGTCGAACTTCTCACGATTCAAACATTGGTTGATGCTGGCCAAACAGTCATTGCTGGCGGCGGTGGTGGCATCCCAGTTATTCAAGAAGGGAACCGACTAAAAGGTGTCAATGCAGTCATCGACAAAGATTTTTGTAGTGAACGACTAGCTGAACAAGTAGATGCTGATCTGCTCGTGATTTTAACAGCAGTTGAAAAAGTTTGTATTAATTTTGGTAAAGAAAATCAAGAAGCCTTAGGGAATGTTTCAACAGAAAAAATGAAACAATATGCGCAAGAAGGTCAGTTTGCTCCAGGTTCAATGTTACCAAAAGTTGAAGCAGCGATTAAGTTTGCTGAATCTAAGCCAGGTCGAAAAACATTGATTACGTTATTAGAAAAAGCCAAAGAAGGATTATCTGGAAAAACAGGGACTTTAATTGAAAATAAAGAATCATAGAATGGAGGAAAACGATGACAAACAAAATGATTAATTCTGCACAGGCACCAGCTGCTGTAGGACCTTATTCACATTCTGTCTTAGCGGGAAATACGTTGTACATTTCTGGACAACTAGGATTAGATCCGCAATCGGGCGAAATGAAGACTACAGTGGAAGAACAAGCAAAACAAGCTTTTATCAATTTAGGTTCGATTTTAAAAGAGGTCGAGATGACCTATGATAATGTTGTGAAAACAACGGTGTTTTTACAACATATGTCTGATTTTAGCAAAATTAACGAAATCTATGGGAATTACTTTTCAGAAGTTTTGCCTGCACGTTCTTGTGTAGAAGTAGCCAAGTTGCCAAAAGATGGTTTATTTGAAATTGAAGCAGTTGCTGTCAAAGGATAATTTTTAAGATGTTTCTGAGGGAAAAAGGATTGCATTCTTTACTGATTAAGGGGAACAATCCTTTTAGAATAAAAAGAAGAAGGAAACGATCCTATGAATGAAAAAAAAGAGCAAGCATTATTTGAATATGATGCGAAACTATCAATTTCTGAAGCAATTCCGATGGGATTGCAACACGTTGTCGCAGCAGTAGTAGGGATTGTCACACCGGGAATTATGATTGCCAAAGTTTGCCAATTAAGTCCTAGTGATACGACTATTTTGATTCAAACATCATTGATTTTTTCAGCAGTTGCAACGTTAATTCAACTTTTCCCTATTTTTGGAAAAGTGGGTTCACGGTTACCAGTTATGATGGGGGCAAGTTTTGCGTATGTACCGATTTTGATGGCCATCGGAGCTGATTTTGGGATTGCAGCAATTTTTGGTTCCCAATTAGTTGGCAGTATTCTTGTTATTATTGTTGGTTTGTTCATTAAAAAAATCCGTGTGTTGTTTCCGCCTTTAGTAACAGGAACGGTTATTTTAAGTATTGGGCTATCCCTGTTTCCAGTTGCGATTAAGTATATGGCAGGAGGAGCTGGTAGTGCTGATTTTGGTTCAGCCCGGAATTGGTTAGTTGCATTATTAACCTTTGCGATTGTCTTTTACTTCAATTATTTTGCAAAAGGATTTTTGAAGTTATCAGCAATTTTAAACGGAATGGTTATTGGTTATTTGATTTCTTTAGCTTTAGGGATGGTTAGTTTTGAGCCAGTTCAAAATGCTAAAATCGTTCAGCTAATTACCCCGTTTCATTTTGGACTGGATTTTCAACTGGTACCTATCTTTACGCTGGTGGTAATGTTTATTGTTGATGCTGTTCAAGCCATCGGTCAATTTACAGCAACAACGGTTGGGGCAATGGATCGGGATGCAACGGATGAAGAATTATCTGGCGGAATTATGGGGAGTGGTTTCACTAACTTTATTGGCAGTTTATTTGGATCAATCCCAGTGGCAACTTTTGGACAAAATGTTGGTCTGGTTACGGTAACAAAAGTGATTAATAAGTATGTTCTGGTTTTCGCTTCAGTTATATTATTAATTGCTGGTTTTGTTCCGAAAGTAGCTGCATTATTAACTACGATTCCTTACGCAGTAATTGGTGGCGCAACGATTTCAGTTTTTGCTTCTATTTCTATGACAGGTATTCGGATGATTGCTTCGCAGGAAATGACTCCTCGAAATACTGGGGTTGTCGGAACAGCTCTAGCATTTGGAATTGGTGTCACATTGTCTACTGGAAGCTTAGCTGGTTTTCCAACTTGGGTAACAACGATTTTCGGTAATTCGGAAGTTATCTTAACCACTTTGGTAGCAGTCCTTTTAAATGTCATTTTAAAACCAAAAAAGCGCGTAGCACTTGAGTGAAGATTGCTTTTTTTGATACGAAAGTGAGTAAGCTTTCGTATCCTTTTTCCCTTACGTTATCTATAAAAAAATGAACGAATAAAGGAGGAGAAGATGTTTACGTATTCCCTAAACTTAAAATTAAAAACAGATCGGAACTTTTTTGGTCCTGGCGTTGTCGAAGTTTTACAAAAAATTCAGCAAACTGGGTCACTAAACTTAGCGGCAAAAGAGATGAAAATGTCTTATAATAAGGCATGGCGGATTGTGCGGGTAGCTGAAGAAGAGCTATCTTTTCCATTAATTATCAAAAGTGTTGGTGGTTGTAATGGTGGCGGGTCAATTGTTACGGACCAAGGAAAAGAGTTGATTGATCAATATCTTTTATTTGAGAAAAAAGTGTATCAACAGGTAGAGGCATGCTTTGAAGAAATATTTAAAGAACAGGATGTAGTATCGGAGGAACTGAAATGAGAGAAGTATTTCAGCGTTTGAAACAGGCAATATTGGAAAAGCAAGACACGATGTTATTAACGATTGGTACAAGTTCAGGATCTACACCACGAAGTCAAGGGGCTAGAATGCTGGTTTCCGCCGAAGGTAGAATAGCCGGAACTGTTGGTGGTGGGGCGGTTGAATTTCAGGCTGAACAAGTGGCAAAAAAGCTACTTTTTGAGAAAGAAAATGCACAACGTCAATTTATTTTAGCCCCGAATAATATTGCTGATTTAGGCATGGTCTGTGGCGGGAATGTCACGATTTTTTTCCATTATCTTTCATGGGAAACGCCATTTTTAAAAGAGTTGTGTGAGTCCATAGAAACGCATTTTCAAAATAATCAACAAGGTTGGTTAATGACTGAACTAGATCAAAACAATTTAGGAAAAGTATCCTTTTATAGTGAAACAGGCGAATTGATTGGTTCCACTTCTTGGGAGGGGGAATTAAGTTTGCTACCTAAAGGTATCCATTGTGAGCAAAAAGAGGACATAATTTTTTTAACAGAAGCGATCCTCCAAGTAGGGAAAGTGTATATTTTTGGAAGTGGTCATGTCGCACGCGCATTGGTACCTATTTTAAACTATTTATCGTTTTATTGCGTTGTAGTGGACGATCGTCCAGAATTTTTGACGGCACAAGCTTTTCCACAAGCTAAGGAACTACGGGTGATTCCTTTAGAAAATTTAGCTGCGTTTATTGAAATAACGGCGGATGATTATGGTATAGTAATTACCAGAGGACACAATTTTGATTTCATCGTTGCCAAACAGTTATTGGAAACACCAGCCAAATATATTGGTGTGATGGGGAGCAAACACAAAATTGCTTCACAAGTTCGACGGTTAAAAGAGGTCGGTTATACAATGACTGAAATTGAAAGAATTTTCATGCCAATTGGCTTAGATATTGCAGCCGAAACACCAGAAGAGTTAGCGATTAGCATCGCGGGAGAATTAATTCAACAGCGCTATCAATAATGAGGACCTTTAAATTAAATAAAAAACTTTTTTTGCTAAAAAATAATTTTTAGAACGAAGATTTGTGGTATAATCTAGGTGATTGAACACTAAACTATATCAGAAATCGAGGTGCAAGAAATGTATTCAATTATTGTAAATGGTCAAAGTGAAACCTGTGAAACAAACAAAAAATTAATGGACTTTTTGCGGGAGGATCTGGGCCTAACTGGAACAAAAGATGGCTGTAACCAAGGCTCTTGCGGTGCATGTACGGTGTTAGTAAATGGAAAGGCTTCCAAAGCATGTTTGTTTACTCTAGAAAAATTAGCTGGTAAAGAAGTCATGACAATCGAAGGTTTAAGCCAACGGCAAAAAGATGTCTATGCCTATGCGTTCGCAAAAACGGGTGCAGTTCAGTGCGGGTATTGCATCCCTGGGATGGTTATTTCGGCACAAGGATTATTGAACAAGAAACCCGAACCCACAAAAGAAGACATTCAGAAAGCTATACGAGGAAACATTTGTCGTTGTACAGGATATGTGAAAATAATAGAAGCCATTCAGTTAGCTGCTAAAATGTTTTGTGAAGAAACGAGCATTCCGGAAGAACATTCAAATGGTAAATTAGGGGAAGACTTCCAACGGGTCGATGCAGTGGAGAAAACATTAGGAACAGGGATTTATGTAGATGACATTGACATAGAAGGAATGCTTCATGCATCTGCTTTGCGGAGTGCCTATCCTCGCGCAAAAGTTCTATCAATCGATAGTACCCAAGCATTGGCGCATCCTGACTGTGTGGCTGTGTTCACAGCTAAAGACGTTCCAGGAAATAATAAAATTGGTCATTTAGAATTTATTTCCGATTGGGATGTAATGATTCCAGAAGGAGAAATAACACGGTATGTTGGGGATGCAGTAGCACTCGTTGTTTCAAAAAGAAAAGAAACCTTACCAGAGATAAAAAATTTAGTGGAAGTTGATTACGAAGAAATGATACCGCTTACTTCTTGTGAAGCTGCTTTAGCAGAAGGTGCACCAGCTATTCATGAAAAGGGCAATATCTTGTCTCATGAACACTTGGTACGTGGCAATGCAGAGGAAGTATTAGCAAATTCTGCGTTTGTAGTGACAGAACATTATTCCGTACCAATTAACGAACATGCCTTTATGGAACCCGAGTGTGCGATTGCACAGCCTGAAGGTGAGGGCATTTTACTCTTTAGTGCGGGTCAAAGTATCTATGATGAACAACGGGAAGTGGCTCGGATGTTAGGACTGGACAAGGAAAAAATTCATGTTCAATCAAAACTTGTTGGTGGCGGTTTTGGTGGAAAAGAAGACATGAGTGTTCAGCATCATGCATCCTTAGCCGCTTGGTTATTGAAGAAACCAGTAAAAGTACTGCTAAGCCGTGAAGAAAGTTTGATGGTTCATCCCAAACGCCATGGCATGGAAATGGACTTTACGACCGGCTGTGATGAAGAAGGCAATTTAACTGCAATGAAAGCAGTGATTTATGCGGATACTGGGGCCTATGCTTCTTTAGGAGGACCGGTATTGCAACGGGCTTGTACACATGCGGCAGGTCCCTACAAGTATCAAACGATTGATGTGGAAGGGTTTGCTGTATATACTAATAATCCGCCAGCAGGTGCATTTCGCGGATTTGGTGTTTGCCAAACGGCTTTTGCAATTGAAAGTAATTTAAACTTGTTAGCAGAAAAAGTCGGACTATCACCATGGGAAATACGCTTTAAAAATGCCGTCGCTCCAGGAGATACTTTACCGAATGGACAATTGGTCTCGAAAAATGCGGCGTTAAAAGAAGCCTTGTTAGCGGTTAAAGATGTCTATGAACAAGCGGAAGTTGCTGGAATTTCTAGTTTCTTTAAAAATAGTGGCGTGGGTGTGGGGCTACCTGATACAGGGCGTTGTATTATTTCTGTTGAAGAAGGAAAAATACATGTCCGCACAAGTGCTGCTTGTATCGGTCAAGGGATGGCAACCGTTACGACGCAAATTGCCTGTGAAACATTAAATTTACCACCAGAAATGATTGTTGCGGAAGCACCTGATACGAGAAGAACGCCGAATTCAGGAACAACAACGGCTTCGAGGCAGTCACTCTTCACAGGAGAAGCTACTAGAAGAGCGGCAATGCAATTACGGTATGAGCTTGATATGGGACGTGCTTTAAGTGATTTGGAAGGCGAAGAATTTTATGGGGAATATTCAGCGAAAACGGATCCGTTAATTAATGATAAAAAAAGTCCAGTTAGTCATGCTGGCTATGGTTATGCTGCTGAAGTAGCGATTCTAGATGACAAAGGAAAAGTAGCTAAATTTGTGGCTGCGTATGATATGGGGCAAGTGGTGAATCCACGAGCTGCTGAAGGTCAAATTGAAGGTGGGATTGCGATGGGCATGGGGTATGCTTTAACTGAAAAATTTGCCTTAGAAGAAGGCTATGTTAAAGCAAAATATGCAACGCTAGGATTAGTGAACGCCACTCAAGTACCACCAATCGAAACAATTTTGGTTCATGCTGACAATCTTCACGAAGGTTTAGCTTATGGAATTAAAGGCGTAGGTGAGTTAGCAACGATCCCTACCGCACCAGCTTTAGCAGGCGCATATTTTGCCTTGGATGGTCAGCTCCGACCAAGTCTGCCTTTAGAAAATACCCCTTATCAAAAGAAAAAAAGATAAAAGGAGACAACTCATGTCACTCGTTAGTGTCATTATTCTAGCATCGGGCAATTCACAACGGATGGGCCAAAATAAATTGTTCTTAAAATATCAAGGAAAAACATTTTTAGAGCACACGTTAACCTTAGTGAATCAATTAGACGTATTAGAACGGATTTTAGTTGTTTCGCCTGAGAATCAGCCAGCGTTTCCTTTACCTAAGAACATTCAGTTGATTCTCAATCATCAATGGCAAGAAGGGCAAAGTAGCAGTATTCGTTTAGGAACCGAACAAGCTCGGGGAGCTGGCTATTTATACTTGCCTAGTGATCAACCATTGTTAACACCTAAAATGCTACAACCCGTGTTAGATAAATGTCAGAGAAATAAAATTGTAGTGCCATTACAAAAAGATGGCTGTCCTAGTAGTCCAGTATTATTCGGTAATCAATTTCGACAAGAACTATTAACATTGACTGGTGAAAAAGGCGGACGCATGATTTATGAACGCTTTCCAGAAGCAGTTCAGATGCTGAGAATAGCGACTCCTGGCCGTTTAAAAGATATCGATACGCCAGAAGAGTACAGAAAATTAATTCAAGAAACCAATAGTTAGAGAGGAAAATCGTATGAAGGATTTGGTTTATTTAAATTATGCAGCGACTTCCTATAAAAAATTTCCAGCAACCATTGAGGCTTTGACTGCCTATTTAGCAGAAAATCAGTTCATGAATTACGGAAGAAATGCCCCTTTGCTTAGAGAGGGGCTTCCTCTTTTAGAGACACGTCAATTGTTAGCAGACTTTTTTCAGGCACCCAGTGCGGCTCAGATTACGTTTACGAATAACGCAACAACTTCCTTAAATCTTGCATTAGCAGGGATTTTACAACCTGGCGACCATGTGATTACGACTATGTTAGAACATCATGCAGTAGCCAGACCTCTTCACTTACTTGAGAAAGAACGAGGCATTTCAGTGACGTATGTTGCTTGTCAAAAAACTGGCCTGTTAGATGTAGAAGATATTCAGCGAGCTTGGCGAACGAATACAAAAGCCTTGGTAATGACACACGCATCCAATGTCTTAGGCACCATTTTACCCATTGAAAAATGTTTTCAATGGGCCCAACAGAAAGGATTATTAACCGTTTTGGATGCGGCTCAAACGGCGGGCTTTCTACCAATAAAAATGACCCAGATGGCCATTGATGTGTTAGCCTTTACTGGACATAAAAGCTTATATGGATTAGCAGGTATTGGTGGGTTAGCTTTTAGTGAGCGAGGGGCTGAAGCGGTCAAACCACTGATGGCGGGCGGCACTGGTAGCCATTCTAATTCCTTTGATCAACCCTCTTTTTTACCAGATAAATTTGAAGCTGGTACGTTAAACAGTTTAGGTATTCTAAGCTTAAATAGTTCTATTAAAGAGTTGAATAAAATTGGTTTAGCAGCGATTCAAAAGCATGAACGAACCTTAATGCAGAATTTTTTAAATGGTTTATCAGGGGTACCTGTCACAATTTTAGGAACCAAGGACGTGGCACAAACTGTCCCTGTTGTTTCTATCACACTGTGGAATCAGGAAGAAACAATAGTGGCACAGCAACTAGCAGAACAATATGGCATTATGACGCGCGCAGGTTTGCATTGTGCACCATTAGCCCATCAAACAGCTGGGACTTTAGCAACTGGCACCTTACGTTTTAGCTTTGGTTGGCAGACAACGCCTGAAGAAATTACTTGGACAATTCACGCTTTACAAGAACTACTAATTTGAGAAGGAGCGGACAGCATGGATTTTTTATCACAATGTACATCAGGTGGCTGTGGGGCAAAAATTGAATCCCGTGTACTGAACCAATTGTTGCAACACTTACCCGAAACACCGGCAAATGAGCGGCTACTCGTCGGATTTGAACATGCCGACGACGCCGCTGTTTACCAAATAACGTCTGAAAAAGCTTTGATTTCAACGGTAGATTTTTTTTCACCAATGGTCAATGATCCGTTATCATTTGGAAAAATTGCGGTCGCTAATGCTTTAAGTGATGTCTATGCCATGGGCGGAACAGTCCTTTATGCGCTAAATCTTGTTTGTTTTCCACAAAAGATGTCAAAAGAATGGTTGGAACAAATGCTCTTGGGTGGCAGCTTAAAATTAAAGGAAGCGGGTGCTTTACTGGCGGGAGGCCATTCGATTTATGACCATGAACCCAAGTATGGTCTAGCGGTAACCGGAGAAGTTCATCCAGAAAATTTGTGGCATAATAATACGCCACAGGTGGGGGATGTCTTGATTTTAACTAAAGCATTAGGTGTAGGAATTATTCAAGCGGCTGTTCGGGGGCAATTGGCGAAGCAGACGGAACAAAAAATCGCACAAGATTCGATGGAACGTTTAAATAAATATGCCGCTGCGAATGCTCGATCCTACGCAGTACATGCTTGTACTGACGTGACTGGGTTTGGTCTATTAATTCATGCAAAAGAAATGGCTGATAATCAGGTAACATTACTGATTGATACAGAAGCATTACCAACCATTACAGGAGCGTTGGCCTACGCCGCAGAATGTTTAGTCACTGCAGCTGGGCAAAGAAACCGCCAAACAATCGGAACGACAATCGATTATTCAAAAATTTCTATGGAAATGCAAGAACTTTTGTTTGATCCACAAACTTCTGGCGGACTGTTAATTAGTGTCGCTGCTGACGAAGCGGCAGCCTGTTTAGCAGCTATTCAAAAAGAGGACCCTGTTGCCAAAATTATTGGCGAGGTTCTGCCAAAAGAACAACAAGCAGTAGTACTTTTATAGAGAGGAGGGCCAAATATGAAATTAGTAGATGCATTGGGGAAACCTTGCCCAATACCTGTGATTGAAACAAAAAAAGCTTTGGCGGAGTTAGGTTTAGCTGGAGGCACTATCGAGGTATTAGTCGATAACGAAGTAGCCATTGAAAATTTAAAAAAATTAGCTACTAAAAAACAGGCCACTTTGACTGCGAAGCAGATAGAAGCCACGGTTTTCTCTGTCAAAATTACGGTACCTGAAGAAGCGACTCAACAAACAAGTCAGTCAGCAACAGATTTAGTAATTACGATTGGCTCCGATCAATTAGGTACTGGAGACGAGCAGCTAGGACGACTATTAATGAAAAGTTATCTTCAATCATTATCAGAAGCAGAAACTGTTCCTACACAGCTATTATTCTTTAATCGAGGGGCGTTTTTAACGAATCAAGCAGCGAATACCTTAGCTGATTTGCAACAATTAGCGGAGAAGGGAACCACGATTCAAACGTGTGGGGCCTGTTTAGATTTTTATCATTTAACAGACACCTTAGCTATCGGCTCTATTACTAATATGTACGAAATTGTTGAAACAATGAATCAAGCGGCTAAAGTAATTACGCTTTAACAAAAAAAGAAGGTGAAAAGATGGAGTATTTGCTAACCTTTCCGAATACACATTATGCTGTTCTGGCAGAACAAGTACTGTTGGCAAGAAAGGTGGCTGTTCGCGTCTTTACTTTGCCACCATCATTGACGGATGGCTGTGGGATCGGTTTACTCATTAATGAAGCGGAAATAACTCACAGTGTATGTTTTTTAGAAGAAGCAAAAGTACGCGTAGCCTCTATTTTTTCTGTGAAAAATGACCTTGGGGAAAGGAGGTACCAACTGTGGAGTCCTTAAAAAAGTGTTTTGATTTACAAGGGAAGGAAATTGTGTCGATTGTTGGTAGTGGTGGGAAAACAAGCTTAATGTGGGCGCTAGCAAAAACATATCGAAAAGAAGCTGTTCTGGTTAGTACAACCACAAAAATTGGGTTTCCCCAACGTCAATTGTATGATTATTTTTATACAAACCATTTTGAAAAAATAACGCCGAATATCTGCGGAATCACTTTAGCAGGAACCGCTATCAACAACCAAACAAAACTAACGATGCCTGCAATGACCTCGTTTCAAACATTGTTTCAGTACTTCACGAAAGTTTTTTTAGAAGCGGATGGGTCCAAACAACGACCTTTGAAAGGCTGGTCCTCTTATGAACCCGTGATATTAAAAGAAACAACCACCACAATTGGTGTGCTTCCGATTTCTGTGATTGGTCAAAAGATAGATGAAACGACCATTCATCGGTTGCCGCTTTTTTTGGAATTAACCGATGCGCAACAACAAGAACCAATCACAGAAACATTGTTAGCTCAACTGATTGCTCATCCAAAAGGATTGTTTAAAGAGAGCCAAGGAAAACGAATTCTGTGTTTAAATCAAACCCATACGCGAAGAGAGTTCGTTCAAGCGATGAATGTCTGTCTTCAATTACCCAAAAGCTGTTTTGAAAAATTAGACAAAATTATTGCTTGCAATATGGAATTAGAGAAAGGACTTATTTTATGGGAGAAATCAGTCAAAACATCCAAGAAAAATTAGTGATTGTTCGCGGAGGAGGCGATCTAGCGACAGGTGTTATCCAAAAATTATGGCACGTTGGCTTTAAAATACTAGTATTAGAAACAGAATGTCCTTTGGCCATTCGGCGGACTGTTTCAGTTTGTGATGCTATTTTCCAGAAAGAACAAAGAGTGGAAGATTTGGTTGCTGTTCGAATTACTTCATTAAAGGATTGCGCGAAATGTTGGCAGCAAAATAAGCTGCCTGTTTTTGTCGATCAAACAGCAAGTGCTATTCAACAATTGAAACCACTGATTGTTATCGATGCGATTTTGGCTAAGAAAAATTTAGGTACGCATCGAGGCATGGCACCGATTACGATTGCTTTAGGACCAGGCTTTTCAGCACCGCAAGATGTCGATGTTGTGATTGAGACAATGCGTGGCCATAGGTTGGGACGTTTATACTTTGAAGGAACAGCTTTACCTAATACAGGTATTCCAGGTGAAATTGGCGGAAAAAGTGCGGAACGAGTTGTCCATGCCCCTGCTTCAGGACAAGTTACCCACCTTAAAAACATAGGGGATCTCGTGTTGAAAGGGGAAGCATTATTCTTTATCGATCAGGTTCCAGTTTATTCGCCTCTGACAGGGACTTTGAGAGGATTGATTTCAGAAAAGGTAACCTGTTATCAAGGGTTGAAGTGTGCAGATGTAGATCCTCGACCAGTTGAGAAAGTCGATTGCTTGACGATCTCCGACAAAGCTCGTGCATTAGGGGGAGCGGTTTTAGAAGCAATTTTTATGATTGGAAGAAGAAAAAACGTTTTATAAAAAAGAACCTAAATAATATTTTTTTTACCTTAAAAATATTGTTAAAAAGATTTGGAATGTGGTATAGTAAAGACGTAGTAAAAAATACTCTATCTCGAAAGGGGAAGAGTACATACTTAGTTAGATTAGTTTGTGAATAAAATCATTTGTAAAAGTTATTTTTTTAAGAATTAATGTAAGGGGTTACAATTGCATTTGAATGCATTGAAATATTTAGGAAAAAGAAAGGAAATGAATGAAGATGGCACTAGTAAAAATTGTTTATGCAAGTATGACTGGAAACACAGAAGAAATTTCCGAGATTTTGGAAGAACAGTTTCAAGAAGCTGGAGTTGAAGTAGAACGTGAAGAGTGTTCAGAAGTTGATGTAGACTTCTTTGATGATGCAGATGCTTGTATTATCGCAACGTATACTTATGGTGATGGGGAACTGCCTTTTGAATTTGAAGATTTCTTTGATGAATTAACTGAAAAGGATTTAGCAGGTAAGCCATTTGGTGTTGTTGGCTCTGGTGATCGTGAATATGGTGAATTTTTCTGTAAATCAGCGCATGATTTTGTAGGAGCTTTTGAAAAAGCTGGTGCTAAAAAAGTAGCTGAAACAGTTGAAATTGAAAACAATGCAGAAGAAGAAGACATCGAAATGCTAAAAACATTTGTTAAAAGTGTCGCCACAACTTTATCTGATAGCGTTGCCTAAGGGTTTAAGAAAGTAGGAGTCAGAATGAAAAGGAATGATGAAGGTAGGTATTTCAATGTTTAATATTCTTCAATCGACTCAATTATCTAGTAATACATTTGATTTTTGGCTGGAAGCGCCAAGAATAGCGACACATGCTCAGGCTGGACAGTTTGTTATTTTAAGAATTGACGAAAAGGGAGAACGGATCCCCTTAACGATTGCGGAGACAAATCCACAAGCAGGCAGTATTCGAATTATTTTCCAAGTAATTGGTAAGACAACAGCTGCACTTTCCCAACTTAAAACTTCCGACTCTTTGTTGGATATCACTGGACCTTTAGGTATGCCCACAGAAGTGAAGCAATATGGAACGGTGATGGTTGTCGGTGGCGGGGTTGGTATCGCGGCTATTTATCCAATTATCAAGGCTTTAAAAGAAGTAGGCAACCGAGTGATTACGATTTTGGGGGCACGAACAGCTCAGTTAGTTCTGTTACAAGAAGAATGCCGTCGTTATTCGGATGAACTAATCATTACAACGGATGATGGTTCATTAGGTAAAAAGGGCTTAGTAACAGAAGCGATGGAAGAAGTTATTGCACGTGAATCTGTAGCGTGCAGTTGGGCGATTGGGCCCAGCATCATGATGAAATTTTGTACCTTGACAGCTGAAAAACATCAATTACCAATTTATGTTTCCTTGAATCCTATTATGATTGACGGAACAGGCATGTGTGGCGGTTGTCGGGTCACTGTTGATGGCACTATGAAATTTGCCTGTGTTGATGGACCTGAGTTTAAAGGCAATGAAGTAAATTGGGATGAATTCATTAATCGAATGAAGCAATATCAGGAAGAAGAAGCAGTTTGCTTTACAGATCGTTTGAAAGAGCAGGTGAAGAAAAATGGCTAGAAAAAGTCGTATAAAAACACCGATTGCGGAACAAGCACCTACTATCAGAAAGAATAATTTTGAAGAGGTTTGCTTAGGCTATACATTAGCAGAAGGGCAAGAAGAAGCGATTCGCTGTTTACAATGTAAAAATGCACCTTGTATTGCTAAATGCCCCGTGATGATTGATATTCCTGGATTTATTTTAGCTATTCGTGAAGGAAACATGGAACAAGCAGCCAATATTTTAAGTAAATATACGAATTTACCTGCTATTTGTGGACGCGTTTGTCCGCAAGAGAAACAATGTGAACAAGTTTGTAAATTAGGGAAAGCCAAAAACTTTGAACCAGTGGCAATTGGCAAATTAGAACGTTTAGTTGCCGATTGGGCATTAGAAAATCACATGTTTCCTAAAAAAACAGCGGAACCAACAAAAGGGAAAATCGCAGTGGTCGGTTCTGGTCCTTCTGGGTTAACGGTTGCGGGGGATTTGGCAAAGCTCGGTTACGAAGTAATTATTTTTGAAGCGCTTCATGAAGCTGGCGGCGTATTAACCTATGGTATACCTGAATTTCGATTACCGAAAAAAATTGTTAAACAGGAAATTGCGAGTATTGAAGCCTTAGGTGTAACAATAGAAACCAATGTGGTAGTAGGTAAAACGATTACGATGGAAGAAATAATGACAGAGTTTGATGCCTGTTATCTATCGGTTGGTGCAGGGGCACCAAACTTTATGGGAATCCCAGGGACTAGCTTAAATGGGGTTTATTCTTCTAGTGAATTTTTAACACGAATCAATTTAATGCATAGCTATGAGTTTCCAGAATATGATACACCGATTAAACGTGCTAAAAATGTTGTTGTGATTGGCGGCGGGAATGTTGCAATGGATGCCGCTCGTTCAGCCAAACGATTAGGCGCTGAAAATGTGAACATTGTGTATCGTCGTTCGTTAGAAGAATTACCAGCAAGAATTGAAGAATACCACCATTCCCTTGAAGAAGGAATTAACTATTATTGGTTAACGAATCCAATTGCTTATTTAGATGACCAACAAGGAAATCTAGCCGGTGTTGAATGTGTCAAAATGGTTTTAGGTGAACCAGATGCGTCTGGAAGACGACGGCCAGAACCAATTCCAAACAGCACGTTTACCATTCCTGCTGATGCAGTAATCGAGGCAATTGGCCAAGGGGCAAATCGAGTCTTGTTATCAACATATTCAGAAATAGAACTAAATCAATGGGGGTACATTCAGGCTGATCCTAAAACAGGAGCAACCTCAATACCTGGCATTTTTGCTGGGGGCGACATAGTCACAGGTGCTGCCACCGTTATTTTAGCGATGGGCGCTGGGAAAATCGCAGCTAATGCAATTGATCAGTATGTCAAAACACAAAAAACAACAGTCACAAGCAATGTTTAGGAAAGATAAAAGGTGAAAAAATGAAAAAAACAATGGATGGAAACACCGCAGCGGCTTATATTTCATATGCGTTTACAGAAGTTGCCGCTATTTATCCTATCACACCAAGTTCAACAATGGCTGAGTTGGTAGATGAATGGGCGGAAAGTGGTTTAAAAAATATTTATGGTCAAAAAGTTCAAGTTATTGAAATGCAATCAGAAGCTGGGGCAGCGGGAGTAGTTCATGGTTCGTTAAAAACAGGTGCGTTAACCACTACTTATACTGCTTCACAAGGTTTACTGTTGATGATTCCCAATATGTATAAAATCGCAGGAGAATTGCTGCCTTCTGTGTTCCACGTAGCGGCTCGGGCAGTAACGACAAGTGCGTTGAGTATTTTTGGTGATCATGGCGATGTGATGGCTACCCGCCAAACAGGTTTTTGTATGTTAGCAGAATCGAGTGTCCAAGAAGTAATGGATTTGTCGGCAGTTGCTCATTTAGCTAGCTTAGAAGGTAGTTTACCTTTTGTAAACTTTTTTGATGGTTTTAGAACGAGCCATGAACTACAAAAAATCGAAGTGATTGATTATGATGACCTGAAAGAAATGGTGAATCAGGAAGCTGTAACTCGTTTTAGAATGGGAGGCATGAATCCTAATCATCCCACTGTTTCAGGGACCGCTCAAAATCCTGACATTCATTTTCAACAAAGAGAAACAGTCAATAAAAATTACGAAGAAATGCCAAAAATTGTTCAAAAATACATGAAAAAAATTAACAATCTTCGTGGAACAACGTATGATTTAACCGATTATTATGGGGTTGAAGATGCAACAGAAGTCATTATTTCAATGGGGTCGGCTTCACCAGTAATCAAACAAACAGTCGATTATCTCAATCAACAAGGACGCAAAGTTGGTTTTATCAATATTCATTTATATCGTCCATTTCCTACCGAAAATCTTCTTGAAAAATTACCAGCTACAGTAGAAAAGGTTGCTGTTCTAGATCGAACAAAAGAATCAGGAGCCGAAGGGGAACCGTTATTGCTAGATGTTCAAAGCGCTCTTTATCAACATGAAAATCGACCAATTGTGATTGGTGGACGTTATGGGTTAGGCTCTAAAGACGTAGCGCCTAATCAAATTAAAGCGATCTATGATCATTTGTTATTGCCATTTAAAGAATTAAAACAACGCTTTACGGTAGGGATCGTTGACGATGTAACCTATCAATCATTGCCAGAAGAACCTACTTTAGATTTAACGCCAGATACTACCTTCCAAGCAAAATTTTGGGGCTTTGGTTCTGACGGAACTGTGGGAGCAAACAAGCAAGCGATTAAAATTATCGGAGATCATACCGACCTTTATGCACAAGCTTACTTTAGTTATGATTCTAAAAAATCAGGCGGTTTAACCGTTTCGCATCTGCGTTTTGGTAAAGAGCCAATTACTTCCACGTATTTAATTGAACAAGCAGATTTCATCGCTTGTCATAATGCTTCCTATTTGCATAAATACGACCTGTTAAAAGGTTTAAAAGATGGCGGAACGTTTTTACTGAATACTATTTGGGATCAAGAAAAGATTCATCGTTTATTACCGGCTAAGTTAAAAAAATATATTGGGGAGCACCAAATCAAATTTTATATTATCAATGCGGTTGAGTTAGCTCGCAAAGTAGGCTTAGGCCGTCGGATCAATACAGTGATGTCTACTGCCTTTTTTGAAGTAACAGATATTTTAACGAAAGAGCAATATTTACCGTTACTTAAAGAAGAAGTGAAAAAGACTTATGGAAAAAAATCAATGGAAATTGTTGAAAAAAATTACCAAGCGATTGATGCTACCTTTGAATCGCTGCAAGAAATTGTAGTTCCAGAAGATTGGGCAACCATTGTTTTAGAGCCAGAAAATCAAGAGTCGGAAGCTCCAGCTTTTGTGACAAATATTTTAGAACCAATCAATCGTCAAGAAGGGGATCAGCTGACCGTTTCAGATTTGATTGAAAACGGAATGAAGGGCGGTGCCATTCCTATGGGCACTGCGGCTTATGAAAAACGTGGCATTGCGTTAGAAGTGCCTGAGTGGCAAATGGATAAGTGTACGATGTGTAATGAATGTGCCTTTGTTTGTCCACATGCGGCTATTCGACCGTTTTTAGCGGATGAAGAAGAACTGAAAGAAGCACCTGCAGGTTTTGCCATGCGCGAAATGCGTGGCACAGATGGGTTGATGTATCGTATCCAAGTTTCTTTAGAAGACTGTACAGGTTGTGGTCTTTGTGTTCAGGCATGTCCCGTGAAAGACAAGGCGATTTTAATGAAACCTTATGAAACTCAGAAAGAGCAAGCGATGAATTGGGCCTTTGCGATGACTCTTAAACAAAAAACCAACCCAGTCAAAAAACTTTCTGTTAAAGGTTCCCAATTTAACCAGCCATTGATGGAATTTTCAGGTGCTTGTGAAGGCTGTGGCGAAACACCTTATATTAAGTTGTTGACGCAATTATTTGGTGATCGAATGATGATTGCTAACGCAACAGGCTGTTCATCAATTTGGGGTGGTTCGTCACCGGTGACGCCTTATACAACGAACGAATGTGGCCAAGGACCAGCTTGGAGTAATTCGCTGTTTGAAGATAATGCGGAATATGGTTATGGTATGTATATTGCCAATCGAACGAAACGTCAACATTTAGCTAGTCTGGTTGAAGAAAGTCTTGCTAAAAACGTCGGATCAGATTCACTTCAAGCCTTGTTAAATGATTGGTTGGAACACATGGCTGAAGGGGAAGGAACACAACAGCGAGCCACCAAACTAGCGGCAGCATTAAGTGAAGAAGCCGATGAAGATCCACTTTTAACAAAAATTTACGAACAAAAAGATTTACTAGTGAAAACGAGTCAATGGATTGTCGGCGGCGATGGTTGGGCCTATGATATCGGGTTTAGCGGCATTGATCATGTTCTTGCCAGTGGGGAAGATGTTAATATTTTTGTTATGGATAACGAAGTGTATGCCAATACAGGCGGACAAACATCTAAAGCTACACCAGCTTCAGCCATTGCCAAATTCTCAGCGGGTGGGAAACATACCTCTAAAAAAGATTTAGGGATGATGGCAATCACTTATGGGAATGTCTATGTTGCACAAGTGGCTTTAGGCGCAAACTCAATGCAAACGATTAAAGCAATTGACGAAGCGGAGCGGTACCCAGGCCCATCAATTATCATCGGTTATACCCCATGTATTAATCACGGGGTCAAAGGCGGAATGGTTCGGACGTTAGATCAAGCCAAAGAAGCCGTTGAATCTGGCTATTGGCCACTTTATCGCTATAATCCAGAGTTAGTTAAGAAAGGCAAAGATCCGATGGTCATTGACTACAAGAAAACAGATTTTGACAAAATGCGTGATTTCCTTGAAAAACAAACACGTTACTCTGCGTTGCATACAATTAAACAGAATCAAGAAGTAGTCGAACATTTACTTGATAAAACTAAAGAAGATGCAATTGAACGCTCTGAAAGTTATAACAAACTAGTCACACACATGAAAAAATAAAAAACAAAGCCTCTTACTTGAGAGGCTTTGTTTTTTTATCCAATAATAATTTTTTCTGAAGGGTATTCGTAGCCTAAGTCACGTGTTTCTTTTGGTACAAAAATCATTAAGGTATAAAGCATACCAATACGTCCAATAAACATTAATAAGGCAATCATTAATTTACCTACTGTTGTTAAATCGTCTGTAATGCCCAAAGAAAGACCGGTTGTCCCAAAGGCAGAAGCGACTTCCACAATGATTGAAATCAAGGGCAGATTTTCAGTGGCTGACAAAAAGACGACAGCGAAAAAGCACATAATCAAAGATAACATGAAGACGACAATCGATTTTTTGACATCATCGTCATCTATTTTACGGCTAAAGACGCTAATATCATCTTCACTTTTTAAAAAGGCTAACAAATACAAGCCAATAATCGCAACAGTCGTTGTTCGAACACCACCACCAACAGAGCTAGGACTACAACCAATAAACATTAACACAGAGAAAATAATCAACGTTGTAATTTGGAAGTCCCCTAAATCATTAATTTGGAGGCCAGCGTTTCGTGTAGTCATCGAATAAAACATCGAACTTACCCAACGGCCACTTTCATTCATTGTCAAAAATAGGTGATCTTTTTCTAATAAGTAAATCAAAATAGTCCCACCAATAAACAGAACAATAAACGCTAGCAAAGCAATTTTACTAAACAATGAGAAGCGGAAAGGCAAGCCTCGTTTCTTCTTACGAAAGTTCTTTTTCTTAAAATGTAACCACTCATGAATTTCCAGTAAAACGGGAAATCCAATCCCGCCGATAAAAATCAAGAACATAATTGCCAGTAAAAAGAGATAATCATGAGCAAAAGGAATAATTGAATCACCTGAAATATCAAAGCCTGAATTAGTCACTGCAGAAATAGCTTGATAAAATCCATAAAATATCGCATCTCGCCAGTTCGTATAATAACCACTTATATAAAAATAAAGCGAAAAGAGCGAGCCGAAGATTACTTGGAACCAAATTAAAATCAAAAAAGTGGTGCGGATCAGTCGAACAATTCCGCTCAGTCGCGGCTGATTCATGTCAGTCATAATTAACTGACGTTGCTTTAATGTGATTCGCCGTTTTGATAAAATAAAAAAGACCGTTGAAATCATCATAATCCCTAAGCCACCAACTTGGAAAAGAACCTCCAATAAGACGATCCCACGATCATTAAAAACCGAATTAATATCGACTGTGGTGAGTCCAGTAACACTGACTGTACTGATTGCTAAGAAAAATAAATCAATAAAAGGAACATGCGAGTCAGGTTCTCTGAAAATAGGGAGGCAAAACAATAAATAAGAAATAACCGTCATTAATATGTAATAAGCGACGATGATTTGAATAGATGAAAAATTTTTGCGAATAAATCGATCGCTTTTTCGCTGTGCCAGCCACAGCAAACGTGTATGGTTCACTAGATAACCTCCCAATTCTAATTAAACTAAGTATACCAAAACTTTTCGCCTCAAACGAATAATTCTGCCAGAAAATCCTTGAAATGACAAATAAAAATAAGAAATTCGTTAGAAATAATTGGAAAACATCCACAAACAAGCGAGAACATGATATTTTATGAAAGAATAGAAAAATAGGTTGTTCCCCAAACAACTTATTAATAATTGGTCAGTTTGTCTAACGATACAACTTTAAAAAGTAGTGGTAGCTTTTTTATTTCGGTTGATATGTGAATGTGTTCACTTTATGTAACAAACTGTTATTTTTATTCAAATGAAAAATAAGAAATTGTGTTGGTAGAAATCAATAGTTTATAAGGTGGGAAAACAATGAAAAAAGTGTTAATGGGAGTTCTTTCCCTAGGGTTATTATTAGGTGCAGCAACAGGTTGTACAAGCGATCAAGAAAAAGCCGCTGGTAAAACAAAAGCGTCTTCTGAAAAAACAGAAGCAACATCTGGTGCCTCTGCTAATGGTTATACAGATCCAAGTGAACTAAAAGACAGTTATGATGTTGTTATTGTTGGTTCAGGTGGTGCGGGGATGACCGCTGCATTACAAGCCAAAGAAGCTGGCATGAATCCAGTTATTTTAGAAAAAATGCCTGTTGCAGGTGGGAATACAATTAAATCGTCTTCAGGAATGAATGCTTCACAAACAAAATTCCAAGAAAAAGAAGGCATTAAAGATAGCAACGATAAATTCTTTGAAGAAACACTAAAAGGCGGTAAAGGAACCAACGATCAAGAATTACTACGTTATTTTGTTGATCATTCAGCTGAAGCAATTGATTGGTTAGATACAAAAGGAATTACATTGAGCAATTTAACGATTACAGGTGGAATGAGCGAAAAACGCACACACCGACCTGCTGACGGATCAGCAATTGGGGGCTATCTAGTTGACGGTTTAGTACGTAACGTTCGCGAAGAAAAAATTCCATTGTTTGTTGATGCTGACGTCACAGACTTAGTTGAAGAAAACGGTCAAATCGATGGCGTAAAAGTGAAAATGAAAGATGATAAAGAAAAAACAGTTAAAGCAAAAGCAGTCGTTGTCACAACAGGTGGTTTCGGTGCCAACGAAAAATTAATTACACAATACAAACCAGAATTGAAAAACTATGTTACAACGAACCAAGAAGGCACAACAGGTGACGGTATCCAAATGATTCAAAAAGTTGGCGGTGCGTTAGTGGATATGAAAGAAATTCAAATTCACCCAACTGTTCAACAAAGCGATGCTTTCTTAATTGGTGAAGCAGTTCGTGGAGAAGGCGCAATCTTGGCTTCTCAAAAAGGAGAACGTTTTGTTAATGAGTTAGATACACGCGACAAAGTTTCTGCAGCAATCAATGCCTTACCAGAAAAATCAGCTTATTTAGTCTTTGACCAAGGCGTTCGCGACCGTGCAAAAGCCATTGATTTCTATGATCAAAAAGGTTTCGTGGAAAAAGGTGAAACGATTGAAGAATTAGCTGAAAAAATTGGCATGCCTGCCGATACATTGAAAGCAACGATTGATACTTGGAACCAAGATGTTAATGCCAAAGATGACAAACAATTTGGCCGGACAACTGGAATGGAAGCTGACTTAAGCACAGCCCCTTACTACGCAATTAAAATTGCACCAGGGATTCACCACACAATGGGTGGCGTGAAAATCAACACGAAAACAGAAGTTTTACGTGAAGATGGCACACCAATTAAAGGTCTATATGCTGCTGGTGAATTAACAGGTGGCTTACATGGTCAAAACCGTATCGGAGGCAATGCAATCGCCGATATTATCATTTATGGTCGTCAAGCAGGTACGCAATCAGCAGAATTTGCCTCTGCTCAAAAATAACTAGCATTAAAAAGTCTGAAATTGTAGTCAAATAACTACAATTTCGGGCTTTTTTATTGCATACTAGCAGGATCATTAGTTGGAGTATAAATAGCCCTACTAAAATGACTTTGGCGTAGATTCTGTTTTTTTCAGAAAAATGCACGACCATTTTAGCTAAAAATACTGCTTTTTTGCTGAAAATATAGTAAAATACGTAAGGAACTAACGGAAAGGTGTAGTGAACATGGCTCAATTATTTTTCAAGTATGGCGCAATGAACAGTGGTAAAACCATTGAAATCTTAAAAGTAGCACACAATTACGAAGAACAAGACAAACCAGTTGTTTTGATGACCAGTGGACTAGATACACGTGATGGTGTTGGGAAAGTATCCAGTCGCATCGGATTACGCAGAGATGCTATTCCAATTTTTGAAGAAACCAATGTCTTTGACTTGATTAATGATTTGTCTTACAAACCTTTTTGCGTATTAGTCGATGAATGTCAATTTTTAAACAAGCATCATGTCATTGAATTTGCACGAATTGTTGACGAATTAGATATTCCAGTAATGGCATTTGGGCTAAAGAATGATTTTAGAAATGAATTATTTGAAGGCTCAAAGTATTTACTTTTATATGCAGACAAATTAGAAGAATTAAAAACGATTTGCTGGTTCTGTCATAAAAAAGCAACTATGAACTTGCACTATATTGATGGCAAACCCGTTTATGAAGGGGATCAAGTCCAAATTGGTGGGAATGAAGCCTACTATCCTGTTTGTCGCAAACATTATTTTCATCCAAAAACAGTGAATGAAGAACAGTAAGGAGAGACACTATGTACGATCAATTACAATCTATTGAAGATCGCTATGAGGAATTGGGCGAATTATTAAGTGACCCAGCAGTCATTAGTGATACAAAACGTTTCATGGAATTATCGAAGGAAGAAGCTAATACACGTGAGACGGTTGAGGTTTATCGCCGATATAAACAAGTTGTTGAAGGGATTAGCGATGCCGAAGAACTTTTAAGTGAAAACTTAGATGCGGAAATGGCCGAAATGGCGAAAGAAGAACTTTCTGATTTGAAAAAAGAAAAAGAAGTGTTAGAAGACCGCATTAAAATTTTATTATTACCAAAAGATCCAAATGATGATAAAAACATCATCATGGAAATCCGTGGTGCAGCCGGTGGCGATGAAGCCGCACTTTTTGCTGGCGACTTATTTAATATGTACCAAAAATATGCAGAAACACAAGGGTGGAAAGCGGAAGTTTTAGAAGCGAACGTCACTGGAATCGGTGGATATAAAGAAGTAATTATGATGATTTCAGGAGATAACGTCTTTTCAAAATTAAAATATGAAAGTGGCGCTCACCGCGTGCAACGAGTTCCTTCAACAGAATCACAAGGACGGATTCATACATCGACAGCAACCGTTGTAGTTATGCCGGAAGCGGAAGAAGTCGAAATCGAATTAGCTGATAAAGATATCCGTGTCGATATTTATCATGCAAGTGGCGCTGGTGGACAGCACGTCAATAAAACCGCTTCGGCTGTTCGATTAACCCATTTACCAACAGGAATCGTAGTCGCAATGCAAGATGAACGTTCACAGCTAAAAAACCGTGAAAAAGCAATGAAAGTTTTGCGTGCTCGTGTGTATGACCAAATTCAACAAGAAGCACAAAGTGAATATGATGCTAACCGTAAATCGGCGGTGGGGACCGGAGATCGTTCAGAACGAATCAGAACGTATAACTTCCCGCAAAATCGAGTAACGGATCATCGTATCGGTTTAACCATCCAAAAACTAGACCAGATTCTTGCTGGCAAATTAGATGAAATCATTGATGCATTAGTCTTATATGATCAAACATCGAAATTAGAAGAGATGCAAAATGGCTAAACGTTACTTTGAAGTCCTTAACTGGGCTTCTTCTTTTTTAGAGGCGCAAGGCAAAGAAGGCTACGCTATTCACTATGTTTTTTTAGAACGTAAAGGTTGGGATAAAACGCAGTGGCTCCTGCATATGCAAGAAGAAATGCCCCAAGAAGAAGAGGAACAATTAAAAACGGATTTAGCCCAATTATTGACAGATTACCCAGCACAATATTTACTAGGACAAGCTGAATTTTATGGACATTCCTTTATTGTTAATGAACATACTTTGATTCCTAGGCCAGAAACAGAAGAATTAGTCGAGCGTTGCTTAAAAGCCAATCCAGATACTCCTTTGACGGTCGTGGATGTCGGAACAGGGACAGGTGCCATTGCGGTTAGCTTGAAACTGGCACGGCCCAACTGGCGAGTTATTGCCATTGATCTTTCAGAGGAAGCGTTGACTGTCGCTAAACAAAACGCGCAAGCATTAGGTGCTGGCATCGAATTTTATCATGGGAATGGCTTACAGCCAGTTGCTTCTGAAAAAATTGATCTGCTTATTTCTAATCCGCCCTATATTAGTGAACAAGAATGGTATTTAATGGATGCAAGTGTCCGAACGTATGAACCTAAAACCGCTTTATTCGCTGAAAATAACGGTTTGGCTTTATACCAACAATTAATTCATGAAAGTCAAACGATGCTTAAAGCAGACGGTAAAATTTATTTTGAAATAGGGTTTCAACAAGGCGCGGCCCTCCAAGAATTATTGAGCGCCGCCTATCCACAAAAAACAATTAAAATTGAAAAAGATTTATCTGGCAACGATCGCCTCGCGATAGCCGAGTAACTAAGGTTCTTCGTCGCCACTTTTCTAGAAGGAGCGATTTGCAATGGAAACAAAAAAATTAACCAAACAAGAAATAGCCCAAGCAGCAGCAGCCATTCAAGCAGGCGAGCTAGTGGCTTTTCCAACAGAAACTGTTTATGGCTTAGGTGCCGATGCCTTAAATGAAGCGGCAGTAAAAAAAGTTTACCAAGTAAAAGGCCGCCCCAGTGATAATCCATTGATTGTTCATGTGAACAACGTTGAGATGGTCAAAAAATACGTGGCGACCTTACCAGAAGTCGCTACAAAATTGGTGTCTGCCTTTTGGCCGGGACCATTAACTTTAATTTTTAATGTGCCTAGCGATACATTTTCTAAAACAGTAACAGGTGGTTTAGAGACAGTCGCTTTTCGTATGCCAGATAACCAAGCGACCTTAGCTTTGATTGAACAAGCCAATGTTCCGTTGGTCGGACCAAGTGCGAACACTTCTGGCAAGCCTAGTCCAACATCTGCAGAGCATGTTTATCATGATTTGCAGGGGAAAATTGCTGCCATATTAGATGATGGCCCAACGCAGATTGGGGTGGAATCAACGGTCTTGGATTTAACGGCGGAAGATGGTGTGCCAGTTATTTTACGACCAGGAGCAATTACCAAAGAGCAGTTGGAAAGCATTATTCCTCAAGTGAAAATCGATACACATTTGATTAGTGAAACTGCAGCACCCAAAGCGCCAGGGATGAAATACAAACACTATTCTCCTGATGCGGAAGTTTGGATTATAAGCGGTCAAACAGCAGAATGGCAAGCGGCGATTCAGCAAGCAAAAGAACAACAGGAAAAAATCGGCTTATTTTTAAGTGATGAACAGGCAGCACAACTAGATACAGAAAATGCGTTTGTTTATTCTTATGGTGCAGAAACGGTTGAAAATGCCACAAAAGAACTATTTGCAGGGTTAAGAGCGTTAGATGAGCAAGGAGCTACCACGATTTTTGCACAAGGATTTGCAGAAACTGGTTTAGGCACTGCTTACATGAATCGCTTGAAAAAATCAGCCAATCAAAAATTTTTTGAAAAATAAGAGGTATTTGTAACGAAGCTGACACAGAAGTATGATACAATCAGACAAAAGAAAACAAAATGGAGTGTTGTTTGAATGGATTACAAAACGTATGACCCAGATTTATGGAATGCAATTGCAAGAGAAGAAGAGCGCCAAGAAAATAACTTGGAACTAATCGCATCTGAGAATGTTGTGTCAAAAGCAGTTATGGCTGCCCAAGGAAGTATTTTAACGAATAAATACGCAGAAGGTTACCCTGGCAAACGGTACTATGGTGGTTGTGAATTTATCGATATCGTAGAAAATTTAGCTATCGATCGTGCCAAAGAATTATTTGGTGCAAAATTCGCGAATGTACAAGCCCATTCAGGTTCTCAAGCCAATACAGCGGCATACCTTTCATTGGTTGAACCAGGTGATACCATTTTGGGGATGGATTTATCAGCTGGTGGTCACTTAACACATGGTTCGCCCGTTAACTTTAGTGGCAAAACCTATAATTTTGTCAGTTATGGAGTGGATCCTTCAACAGAAGTAATCGATTACGATGTCGTGCGAATTTTAGCAAGAGAACATCGTCCAAAACTAATCGTTGCAGGCGCAAGTGCGTATTCACGAACGATTGACTTCAAACGTTTCCGTGAAATCGCTGATGAAGTAGATGCCAAGTTAATGGTTGATATGGCGCATATTGCAGGCTTGGTAGCTTCAGGGTTGCACCCAAATCCAGTTCCGTATGCTGATATCGTAACAAGTACGACCCATAAAACATTGCGTGGTCCTCGTGGCGGTTTAATTTTGACAAATAGCGAAGAATTGGCGAAAAAAGTAAATAGTAGTATTTTCCCAGGCATTCAAGGTGGCCCGTTGGAACATGTGATTGCCGGAAAAGCCGCAGCTTTTAAAGAAGCATTGGATCCAAGTTTTGCTGAATATAGTCAGCAAGTGATTGCAAATGCGCAAGCGATGACGAAAGTTTTCAATCAAGCGCCAGAAGCTCGTTTAATTAGTGGGGCAACAGACAACCACTTATTACTGATTGAAGTGACAGGTTTTGGTTTAAATGGAAAAGAAGCAGAAGCTATTTTAGATAGTGTAAATATTACTGTCAATAAAAATTCAATTCCGTTTGAACAATTAAGTCCATTTAAAACAAGTGGTATCCGTATTGGAACGCCTGCGATTACTTCACGTGGTTTTAAAGAAGAAGATGCGGTAGAAGTTGCTAAATTAATCGTTCAAGTCTTAAAAGATCCAGAAAATACAGCAGTTCATGATGAAGTCAAAGCAGCTGTAGCAGCGCTAACTAAAAAATATCCATTATATAACTAACATCAGGGATAGCTGAAGCGCGATTCTCTGTACAAATAAGAGTCGGAGCTTAGGATTTAAGGAATTCAACTTGTGTCCTAGGCTCTTTTGTTTTACAATAAGAAAGAATAAAATAATGAAGGAGAATAGATATGGGAAAATTTCAAGTAATTGATCATCCGCTAATTCAACACAAACTAACAATGATTCGCGAAAAGAACTGTGGGACAAAGGTTTTCCGCGAAGTTGTCAACGAAATTGCTATGTTAATGGCTTATGAAGTATCACGGGATATGCCTTTAGAGGATGTTGTCATCGAAACACCGATGGGTAAATCAACACAAAAAACACTTTCAGGGAAAAAAGTAGCAATCATTCCTATTTTACGTGCCGGCATTGGCATGGTTGATGGGATTTTAGAATTAATTCCAGCAGCGAAAGTTGGACACGTTGGACTTTACCGTGATGAAGAAACGTTGCAACCACATGAATACTTCGTGAAATTACCTGAAGACATTGCAAGTCGTCAATTATTTGTTGTTGACCCAATGCTAGCAACAGGTGGTTCCGCAATTATGGCCATCGATTCATTAAAAGAACGTGGTGCTAGCAACATTAAATTTGTATGTCTAGTGGCCGTTCCAGAAGGTGTGAAAGCTTTACAAGAAGCGCACCCAGATGTAGATATTTATACAGCAGCTTTAGATGAGCGCTTAAACGAAGACGGCTATATCGTTCCTGGTTTAGGGGATGCTGGTGACCGTTTATTCGGAACAAAATAATAACAAAAAACCGTTAGATAACCGATTATGGTTACTAACGGTTTTCTTTTGCTTAAAGAACTTTTCTAGGTGTATAATAAAAAATAAAAAAACAAAGGAGGAGCTATGAAAAAGAATAAAAAAGTCTTACACGCTATCGCTGTGATTGCTAGTGTGATGTCAGTTTTGATGTATGTTTCATATATTCCACAAATTTATGGAAATTTACATGGGGAAAAAGGCAATCCGACGCAACCATTAGTGGCAATGATTAATTGTATTTTTTGGACGATTCATGGGTTATATGGAGACGATGGAGAAACACGAGATAAGTCCATTATTTTTGCTAATGTTCCCGGAATTATTTTTGGTTTTTTTGCTTTTATTACAGCATTATAGTTTCCGACGAATTGGAAAGTATTCCAATTCTGTACATAAAAAAGAGCGGGGGAAATTTCCCACGCTTGAAGAATTAAATCTTTTTCAATTGTTTGTAATTAATAACAATCACACCATTGCTATGCACCATTAAGTGATTGTTTTTTTGCGTTTCGTCAATTTCGACGACAGCGGCATTTTTTAATTGTTTCGTAACAACGCCTGTTTGTGGCTGTCCGTGAACAAGAAAAGTAACATGGGTGTCAACGGCGAAATCCTTACCAGCATCCGATGGAACAACAGGAGTAACCATACCATTAAAATTTGACATACAAAAAACCATCCTTTCTTGATATCTCTATTATACCACATTTTCAGAAAAAAGTTTGTAAAGTCGCTATTTGGCTTATTTTAAAGAGATTTTGTATAAATAAATAACAAACAGACTTTACAAATAAAGTAGAAAGTCCTATAATAGATTTGTTTCAGGCCAGCTTAGCTCAGTTGGTAGAGCAACGCACTCGTAACGCGTAGGTCACAGGTTCGATCCCTGCAGCTGGCATCTAAAAAACAGACAGGCACTACCATCTGGTAGTGCCTGTCTGTTTTTTTAGATGAAATTTTGGATTAGTGCAAATGAAGCAATGCCTACCAGTACAATAATCAATAAGTTTTTAGAGAGTATTGCGGCTAAAATGGTAGGAAATGAAGCGAATAAATAAGGAAGATTGAGGCTTGGTAAATGCCCTATTCTTTGTTCAAATAAGCTACTAAACCATAAGGCGGACATAATCACAATGGGAACAAAACTTAGATATTCTAATAATTTCTGCGGCAGACTGATTTTTTTTAAAAGTAAAAATGGCAGTATTCTTGAAAGCCAGGTTGCAACGGTACAGCCTAAAATTGTTAAAAAGAGATACTCAGAAGAAGGCATGTTTTATCATCACTCCTATTCCACAACCGATTAACGTGACAACTAAGACAATTAAATTACTGGGAATAAAAATTAGACCAATAGACATCAACCCAAAAGTAATCAGGACCATGATGAGTTGTAAAGCAATTTTCATGGAACGATCACTAATTATCTGCAGATAGAGTAAACCAATGAACATAGCCACGACCGCAAACTCAAGACCTAATGCTTGAGGATTTGCAATAAAGCGCCCTAGATAGGCACCGATGATCGTCGAAAAAAACCAAGTCGCATAGGAAATCAAATTGGCAGCATTAAACCACTCAAAACTTAAACGTCCTTTGGTGTGGTTTAATTTATTCATTCCTAGTGCAAAACTTTCATCCGTCAGTAAGGTTCCCAACCAGAGATTTTTACCGAGAGATTCGGCTTTAAAGTAAGGCGCAATGGTCATTCCCATAAGAATCATACGCGCATTTACTAAGAAAGTCGCTAACACAATAGATAAGATAGGGCTGCCGCCAGTCAACATACTAACTGTTACAAACTGAGCAGATCCTGCAAAAATAAAAAACGACATCGCACTAACAATAAGAGGGGAAAAACCTGCTGCTTGTCCTACGATACCAAAAGCAATGCCAATACCAATATAGCCAAAAACCGTTGGCAAGGCTTCACGAATGCCAGTGCGTGCATCTAATTGGTGGTTCATTCTCTTTTTTTCCTTCTTTCTGTATAAAATTTAAACACGTGTGTATGAAAATCTAGACCTTCGATAATGAGACACAACGAGCGAATGAGCGTTTTCATTATTAACCACTCCTTTTGAACAACTAAGATATATATTGTATAATACAATAAAGAATACTTTTGTTCAATATATTAAACTTTTGGATGATAAAAAGAAACAGAAGGAGCAACTATTTTGGAGATTAATACAATTATTGGCAATAATTTAAAAAAAATTAGACAAGAAAAAAAACTTACGTTAGATGAACTAGCTGGGATAACCGGAGTGAGTAAAGGGATGCTTTCGCAGATTGAAAAAGGAACCACCAATCCTACCATAAATACAATTTGGAAAATAAGTAATGGACTCAATGTTCCATATACGTATTTATTAGAAGATGACTATGTTAAAGAAAATCCCGTGGTTAAAAAAACTGAGACGGTAACACAACATTCTGAAGATCACTCCTATCGAGTCTTTAATTACTACTCGGACAACCAGGAAAGAAACTTTGAACTCTTTCAGTTTGAATTAGATCCAGGGAAAAAGTATCAAGCTGTTGGGCATTCAAAACGTTCGACAGAATATGTCATGGTTATTCAAGGAGCATTAGCTCTTGAAGTGGGCGGTCAGAGATACCTTCTTCCAAAAGACGCCGCTATGTATTTTGATGCTAATCAAGTACACACGTATATAAATGACGGAACAGAGAAAGTCCAAGCAGTCGTCATTAACTATTATACGTAACAGTGGAAAATAAACATTAGAAAATTGCTGCATCTGTTATTTTATGGACAAAAAAAGTAAACAATGCTACCCTAAAAATAATAGAAAATGAAAGATAAAAGAAGAGGTCAAAATGAATAAAAAAATTGAAAGTCTTGGTAATACAGCATTAAGTTTACTAAGTAATACGATTATTGTTGTGCCTTATTTACTTTACATTCAATTGAGTGATGGACACAACCTTCTAACAATTTTACCATTTGTCTTATTTTATACATTGCGTATGACAGGCATTTTTCTAGTTCGAGGAATTAATTTGTCTTTAACTAGTCTAGGTCTACTAAAGATTTCTCTATTGTTAGGCTTGGCAGGCTCCTTAATTGGGATCGCCGGCGCTTATTCTTTCCCACTTTATAGTATTTCAGGAATGTTATTAGGACTTAGTGGGGCGTTGTTGCCACCAAGTAATCAAACAATTCGCTTTTTCTTGAAAGAAGAAGGTCAAAAAATCAGTCATAGTAATCTTTTAACGACAGTCTTATTGACCGCTGTTTTATTTGGCGCTTTATTTTTTAAAGCGACTGAGATTGGACTGGCGTTATTGGTGTACGCGCTCTATTTTCTGGTTGCTTTAGTAGCAATCAAGAGCTATCCTGTTTCATTAAACGAGCTAGAAGAAGAATCAGCAGAAGTTTCACGAAAAGAATTAATTCTGTTTGTTATCTTTTTTGTGTTATTACTTTTATTAAGAAGTGGTCGCTTATTAACGAATGCGGTGGAATTTGATTATGCGATTGTTGGCGCCTGCTGTTTCTTTGTGGTGGCTGTCCTTTTCGTTAGTCATTATGGCAAACGCGGTGCGTATAAAGTATCATTAGAAATGAATCTTGCGACCTTGATTAACGGGATTGTCGGGAACTATTTATTTTTATTTGGTTCCATTTATGTTGCAGGGGTTTACGGCAGAGCTCATATGGGCATCTATCTCTATTTACCTTATGTTTTAGGGATGATTTTTGCAATGATTGTAGCTAGTAAAACGAAACAATGGTCAAACAACATACCAATGATTGGTCTGGCGGGAAGTTTGGGAATATTACTTCTTACCTCGTGGACTATTTTAGGCCTGTTTCTCTTGAGTTTTTTCAAAAGCACATTGAATAGCTTTTTAGCTAGGCGATATTATCAAGAGACAGATTTGCCAAAAGATAGCCGCATCCTTATCAAATATACAACACAAACAAAAGGGAGTTTATTCCATCAATTTATTTTGATGGCGCTTATGTTAGTCACTGTAGTAGGCAAAGGTGGCACGACACAATTTTTATTAGAATTGACTGGCGGCAAAGGTATTTCAACGCAAACAAGTCAATTTTTAACTTTCATTAAAAATAGTAACTCGCTCTTAGTGTTATTGTTTATTGCAGTTTATTTCGTGGTCGTTTTTCGTCAAAAGAAACGATAATTTACAAATATTAATAAAAAAATACTTGGAAAAACAGTGATTGTGGCTGATTTTCCAAGTATTTTTTTATGGAAAGCTGTTTTTTTTTTTCGAAGATTCAAAAAAAATTAATCAATTGTTTCATTTTTAACAAGCTATTATTAGGTTATATGAATTTTATTGAAAGGGGATTAGTATGAAGAAAAAAACTTTTTCTTTTGTGATGTTGAGTATACTTCTCGCACAAAATTTCGGGTTTGCCGTAAATGCCTATGCTGTAACAACGACAGAAGCACAAACAGAGACCACTGATACAGCAAAAAAAGAGGCAGAGTTATCGAGCACAACACCAGCTTTACCTTTAGCAACAACGAATACTTCAGAAATGAATCAACCAACTGCAACAACTGAATCGCAAACCACAGAGGCGAGCACAACAGCTTCCAGTGATGCTGCTACACCATCTGAACAACAAACAACGGAGGAAAAGGATACCTCGCTTAATGAAAAAGCCCTACCAGATGTTCAAGCGCCAATTACAGATGAACTACTTGACAGTATGAGTCTTGCGCCGATTGGTGGAACAGAATACAGCCAAACAGAGGTTCACCGCGAATTAAATACAACACCGGTAACCGCTACGTTCCAATTTGCTGTTGGAAACACAGGTTATGCACCTGGATCAGTTTATGCAGTTCAATTACCAGAACATTTAGGTTATTCAACTGTTAGCGGAGATGTGACAGGCATTGGCGCAACTTGGGCAGTCGATGCGGCAACCAAAACATTAAGTATTACGTTTAATCAACGAGTTTCAGATACTTCCTTTAAAGTAGAACTAAAAAGTTATCTAACAACAGAGGCGGAACCATTAATCAAAATTGAAACTCCAGGAAAAAATAAAAAAACCTACTCGTTTGATTTATATGAACAAGTGGAACCAATTCAATATAACGAACGAACCAGAACGACGGGGTTAGATGGCGAAATTTTTTATAATTTAGACCGGACGTTAACTGGCAATCAAACATTAGAATTATTAACAACAGAGACGCCAGGCGCTGTCTTTGGAAAACAAGATAACTTGGAACCTCAAGTTTTCAGTTACGATGTCGACATTAATGGTCAAATTTTACCAGAAACGCAAACCTTGTTAACACCTGGCAAAGATTATACATTAAGCGATAATTCACTCGGGCGGATTGCTGTAACTGTTCCAAACATGAATCAACAAAAAGCCTATTCCTTATCGATTAATCGGACAATTTATTTAGAGAGTGCTTCGGACTATAACTACTTATATTCGCAGCAGTATCCAACCACAAAAATTGGGTCAATTTCTTTGAAAAGTACGACAGGAACTAAACAAACAACCGATTTTACTGCTAAGACGAGTCAAACAAGTAAAGTAATTGCTGATCGTGAAATGCGTAGTATGTCCTATATCAGTTTTCAAAGCAAAGGGAAATATTATGTAACAATTTATGGCACGTTAACAGAAACAAAAGTGGGTCAACAAATCGTATTAGAAAGTACAAATGGTCAAGAAATTAAGAATCCTAAATTTACGGCGTATGGTCCTTTATATGAAAATGTAAAATTGGAAGACTATTTTGATATTAAAACTGAAGGTGGCAAGCTCACTTTAACGGCCACAAAAGATAGCTATTTAAGAATAAATATTTCTGATTTAACAATGGATTTTGACAAGAAAGATATCAATCTATCATTAAGTACACCTGTAATTGGTCCCAATAAAGCCATTCAATTAGTATCTGATCAATATATTGAACCAATTAGTGTTGTTAATCCTTTGAATGCTGAAACTGCTTGGGGTAATTATGATCAAAATGGTGCCTATTCATCAAGAACAACTGTCTCAGTTATGGGAAGCAAAGAGACACCGATTCAAAATTTAGAAATTAAAGTAAAGCATCCTAACTATCTTTCATTACGAGCTACAAAAGAAATTTATTTTTATTACAAGTTAGGAACGGATTATACAGTAACGCCAACGTCAGATGGCTCAGTTATTAAGTTCACTACGCCAATAACCAATGAAATCCAAATTCCAATAGGTTTTAATTATGTGCCAGATAGTTTGCCAAAAGATAAAAGTATCCCAGTCGATACGATACCGATAACAATGAGTGCTGAAGGTTTAACTCCAGTTGACACGACAGTAACTACTAATAGTAAGCGTGGTTCTGAACGAACACTTCAAAGTAGTAAAAATCAATTCCTTGTCAATGCACGAAATGATTCTTTTGACTCACTAAGCGTCCGTACAAAAATTCCAGCTGGCGCCGATGTTCTTTTTGACATTTATGATGTTTCAAACGATCAGGTAGATTCAATTTATCCACAATACTGGGACCGCGGTCAATACTTTGATAAACCAATGACACCAAACAGCCCTGGATATCCAACGATTACTTTTGACGAAAATACCAATAGTTACACGTTTGATTTTGGAAAAACCAACAAACGTTACATTATTGAGTATAAAAACGCCAATGGCTGGATCGACGTGCCAACTCTTTATATAACAGGGACAGCGAAAGAACCACAATCGAATAATAATGAAATGTCTGCTTCGGTTTCTGTTCAAAATGAAGCGTTAGACATTTTGAGTGCAACACAAGCGGCGAATCCAACATTAAAAAATGTAACAAAAACAACAGTAACAACAAAAAATATTGATAATAAAACACATCGTGTGAAAAATCCAACGATTGAATTAACACCAAAAGGCACAACCAATGCTCAAATCGATTTGAATTCTATTACCGTGAAAGGCATGCCAGAAGATGCTTATTCATTAGAGAAGACTACAAACGGTGCGAAAATTATTTTTAAAGACTATACATTGACAGAAAACATTACGATTGAATACAATACTGTCTCTGCAAACGCTGGCCAAATCTATACAGAAACAACAATCGACTCTGAAACATTGGACCAGATGTCTGCTAACAAGAAAAAAGTCACCACTGCACCAATCACATTGAAATTCTCAGAAGGCGATGCGGAAGGTATTGTTTATTTAGCAACTGCCACATTCTATACGCATAACATAGAGGATGAAAACCAAGCAATTGCGAAGGTTTCTTTTGAACTAATTGATAATGTCACGCATACAGCAACCGAATTTACAACAGATGAAAAAGGTCAATACTCCTTTGATGCCATCATGACAGGTGATTATACTTTGCGAGTAACGAATGTACCGCAGGAATATTCCGTGGATGAAGAGTATTTGACAGGCAAAGCCATTAAGCTGGTCAAAGGAGACAACCAACTAAAAATTCCATTAACGAAAACAATTGATCACAGTCGCTTACAAGTCAAAGATTCAACGATTTATGTCGGCGATTCATGGGAACCAGAAGAGAACTTTGTTTCAGCGACAGATAAAACAGGTCAAGACGTTCCCTTCGAAAAAATCACTGTTTCAGGTCAAGTTGATAACACCAAAGCAGGCGTTTATCCAATCGTATACAGTTACGAAGGTAAAGAAGAAACAGCCCATGTGACCGTCAAACCCGACCAATCTAAGTTAGAGGTCAAAGATACAACGATTTATGTTGGTGATTCGTGGAAACCAGAAGATAATTTCGTTTCAGCGACAGACAAAACAGGTCAAGACGTTCCGTTTGAAAAAATTGATGTTCAGGGAACAGTGAATGTTGATAAAATAGGCGATTATGAAATTGTCTATAAAAATGGCAAAAAAGAAGCGAAAGCAATCGTTCATGTCCGTGATGACAGTCAGTTAGAGGTTAAAGATACAACGATTTATGTTGGTGATTCGTGGAAACCAGAAGATAATTTCGTTTCAGCAACAGACAAAACAGGCCAAGACGTTCCGTTTGAAAAAATCACTGTTTCAGGTCAAGTTGATACTAGCAAAGCAGGCGTTTATCCAATCGTTTACAGTTACGAAGGTAAAGAAGAAACAGCTAATGTGACTGTCAAACCCGACCAATCTAAGTTAGAGGTTAAAGATACAACGATTTATGTGGGCGATAAATGGGAACCAGAAGATAATTTCGTTTCAGCAACAGACAAAACAGGTCAAGATGTCCCGTTTGAAAAAATTGACGTTCAGGGAACAGTGAATGTTGATAAAATAGGCGATTATGAAATTGTCTATAAAAATGGCACAAAAGAAGCGAAAGCAATCGTTCATGTCCGTGATGACAGTCAGTTAGAGGTCAAAGATACAACAATTTATGTGGGTGATAAATGGGAAGCAGAAGATAACTTCGTTTCCGCGACAGACAAAACAGGTCAAGACGTTCCGTTTGAAAAAATTGATGTTCAGGGAACAGTGAATGTTGATAAAATAGGCGATTATGAAATTGTCTATAAAAATGGCACAAAAGAAGCGAAAGCAATCGTTCATGTTCGTGATGACAGTCGTTTACAGGTCAAAGATACAACAATTTATGTGGGTGATAAATGGGAAGCAGAAGATAACTTCGTTTCAGCAACAGATAAAACAGGTCAAGATGTCCCATTCGAAAAAATCACTGTTTCAGGTCAAGTTGATACTAGCAAAGCAGGCGTTTATCCAATCGTATACAGTTACGAAGGTAAAGAAGAAACAGCCCATGTGACCGTCAAACCCGACCAATCTAAGTTAGAGGTTAAAGATACAACGATTTATGTTGGTGATTCGTGGAAACCAGAAGATAATTTCGTTTCAGCGACAGATCGTGATGGTCATGCTATATCCTTTGATAAGGTTCAAGTAAAAGGGGAAGTTGATACAAAGAAAACAGGAGAGTACCAGATTTCCTATACCACTGAGCCAGTTAATGAAACCAAACCAGCTGTGCAGTCACGACTTTTCTCAATGTTTTCAAACGAAACACCTCGTCAATTAACGACAGTAGCAACTGTTCATGTGATTGATCGTAATCCTACACCGCTACCAGATAAAAATGAGAACAACCAGACTAGTTCTTCAACGAATCAAACCACGATAAAAAGTAGTCAGTATGTCACACACATTGTGAAACCTGACAAGCAAGGACGTTATCCCAAAACGGGAGAACAAACTAATGGTCTATATCGTGTGCTAGGACTTGTTGTATTACTTATTGTGATTATTAGTGGTATAGTCATCAAGAAGAAACGAAAATAATTAAATGAGCGTGGGGCAAAAGTTTAAAGTAACTTTTGTTCCACGCTTAAAAGATGAATAAGTGCATGAATGAGGGTAGCTGTTTCCTTGGAAAATAGGAAGTTTTACAAGTGACTTTTATTTTAAGAACACCTATTAGCAGGTTTTTCTGTTAAGATAGTTATTTTTATGAAATAGTTTGGAGGAATAATAAACGAGATGAACCAGCGAACTATTTATTATGGTAGTATCGGCACAGCCTTATTTCTTTCTTCAGGAATGTTGATTGCTTCAGTGAATAGCTATGCAAACGAAGCGACAACACCAGGCAAATACACCGTGACTTATGAAGTGGATGGCAAAATTGAAACAGCAACCATTACGGTCAAAGAAAATCAAACGGAACTTAAATTAAAAGACACGTTTTTAGGAGTTAATCAAGCATGGTCACCATTAGACAATGTCGTTTTTCTAAAAGATAAAGAGGGTCGCCCTTTAAATTTAGAAAATGTAATTATAGAAAATAATGTAAATACTCAAAAAGTAGGCCTTTATTTTGTAACCTTCCGTTACGAGTCATACCTTTCTATTGCGAAGGTGTATGTCAACCCTACTAATTTTGCTGCAGAGGGGAATATGCTTGCAGAGCTTCCTTATAGTCAAGCAATGATTGGCCCAGAAAGATCAATTATTGCCTCGAGACAGGACAAGGAGCAACAAACAAAACAGGAGAAAAAGAAAAATAAAATTGAACAGGAACGAGTAAATAAAAAGGTGCTGTTAAATGATGAGTTGTTGAAAAAAATAGATACGATAGCCCCAGTGGAAATTACTGGAGGAGCGGCAAGTGGGTCCTCTCAATTTGGCACCACTTTAAGCTTCCTGTCAGGCTCACTTTTGTATGGAACAAGGAGAGTTTAAATGGAATTCTTGTTATTAGATGATCGGGAAAATTTAAAATTAGCGATTATTAGAAAGTTAGAGCAACAATATTCATTTTCTGAACGAAAAGATCGTTTATGTAAGCAATTAGCTATTTCTCCTTATTTGCTAGAACGGAACATAACAGAAATCAATGCAGATTTGCAACGCTTTGGTCTGATTAATGAGATGGAAATCAGTGAAAAAAATAATGAAATTTTGTTATCTCAAAGCCTTCGTATTTCTTCAAGTATTATTGAAGAATATTATTTAAAAGACTCGTTAGAATTTAATCTATTAAAAACGATTTTCTTTCATCAGTTTACCTCAATCAAAAAATACGGTGAAAAGCACGGGATGAGTCGAACGGTTGTATATAAAATTGTTGACCATATCCGGAAAGAATTAGGTCAATACGGTATTAAGTTATCCAAAAATTTACAACTTAGCGGCAATGAAATGGCGATTAGACAATATTTTACTATGCTTTATTACCGAATTTACAAAGATTCTGAAGAATTATATAATCAAACAGATCTTCGCGCAGTGAACCAATTATTGGCTCAATTGAAAGGCTCTTATGAAAATATCACTAATTTTCATTTATTTAAACATTATGTATTGGTGGCGTTAGAACGAACGCAAAGAAAAGCTAATTATTTTTTATCCCAAGAAGAAAATCCATTCGCTTTTGATGAAGAAAGTTCGATTTATCAAGAAATTCAAAGTTGGATCAACGAAGTGATGAAGGCGACTCATGCAGAGAAAAACGCAGAAATTCAAGGAATTATCGGCAATTTATCGGTCTATCAAAGTGAACTTATTTCGGAACATTTGCTGAGTTCTCACAATGAGGCAATTACGGCTACGAAAACATTATTCTTTTCTTATATGCCGTTTACAATTTCGGACGAAGAATTTTATCAAGAAATTGTTCCGATTATTTATCAACATCGTTTTATTACGCCGTTCATCGATATCACCTTACGAATTATGGATTTAGAATTTTTTCAGGAACGCTACCCAATTGTTTTTAATAGCTGTCGTCAGTTTTTATTTGCGTTGGATTGCTCGGCGTTTGAGTTTAGTAAGCTTTCTTTATTTTTTGATTTGCTATTAGTGTTATCCCGTCTTTATGACCAAAGGAATGAAAAAAGCACGATCAATCTTTATGTGAATTTTACGCAAGGAGAAAAATATACTCAGTTTATCAAAGAACAAATCAAAATATTCGAATCTTTCAGCATTCACTTTCATTCAGCGATTCGACCAGATACTGATTTAGTAGTTTCGGATTATTTACCAAAAACGTTATTTTCAGTAAAATGTTTAATTTGGCTAGCGCCCCCGCGAGCCAGTGACTGGCAAAATTTTGGCAACGAAATTGTCCGAATTAATAAAGAGCTACAACAAACAAAACAAAGAAAAAGCGAATAACAGACGAGGGCGGGACAGAATTGTTTAGCTTCGAGGACCAAGTTGTACGCTGATTTTATCTGTTCGTATTTTACAGAGAAATATCGAAGCGTGTAGTGTTGATGCTATTCCCGCCGTTTATCAGGTTTTGAGTGTGGAACAAAAATCCAAAGGGATTTTTGTTCCACACTCGTTTTTTACGAGTAAGAATTGAGAATCAAAAAAAATATCGATATAATTAAAAATAGATGAGTTTTTATTTCCGATAATTCTCATTTAAAAAAGAAAAAGGAGTGTATTTTTATGGAAAAATTTTTAAAAATTAGTCTCGTCTCAGTCATATTATTGTTGATTCTAACTAGTTGTGTCATTGTGAGGATGTGAGAAAATGAAAAAAAATATCTGGTTATCTGTACTGGCATTATTAATTTTGACTGGTTGTAAAATTAACATTAATAGTCCACAATCTGCCAGAGATGATAATTACGGTGAGACAACCCAGGCAAGTACTAGTATTAATGAAGTAGATGATAAGCTAGCTGGAACAATGTTTTCAAAAAAAGGAAGCGGTGATGATGTATTTACAAACTTAGCTTTTAAAAAGGGGCCAGTTATAGCAAATATTACTTTCAAAGGAACGGAAAAAATAGTTGTTCGGATCGTGGACAGTGATGGACAAGAAATTGCAAAGTTAATTGATACGCAAGGAAATTACATTGGAAAAACAATGGCTCAAATTCCTAAAGACGCAGATACGTATATTTTAGAAATTAAAGCAGAAGGAAGTTGGTCCATTCAATTTTCAGAAGCAAATACGAAAGCCAATCAATAGCTATTTTGGAAAGAAAGCAATCTATACCTATCTGAAGTGGAAGAAACGTAATTTTTGTAGAAAAATTAAGCATGAATAAATGGCGATCGAAAAGAAAAATTTTTATTGAATTCTCTAAAGTTTTTCTCAAATATAGTAGAATTCCTTTCTTTTCTTCTGTGAGAAAGATATAATAAAAAACGTATGAACAAAGGAAAAGGGATGACGAATGAATAGAAAAGAGAAAACAAATTTAGATAGTCGAATTGATTACGGCGTGATATTACCAGTTTTTCTTTTATCACTAATTGGTATGCTATCGCTTTACGTAGCGCTTTACAATGATCCAAGCAAACCTAAAATTGGTAGCTTGTTAATGAAACAAGGACTGTGGTATTTAGTCGGAGGATTAAGTATTGTCATTATTATGCATTTTAGCTCAAAATTACTCTGGCGGTTAACGCCCGTTTTTTATGCACTTGGATTAGTATTAATGGGATTACTACTGAAATTCTATGACCCCGTACTAGCAGAGCAAACAGGTTCTAAAAACTGGATTCGCTTTGGTGGCACCACATTCCAACCATCGGAATTGATGAAGATTGCGTTTATTTTGATGTTGGCCTATATAGTGACCATGCATAATGTTAAATATGTGGACCGAACACTCAAAAGCGACTTTTGGCTAATCGCTAAAATGCTATTAGTGGCGATTCCGGTAATTGTTTTAGTACTTTTACAAAAAGACTTCGGGACGATGTTAGTTTTCTTAGCCATTTTTGGGGGAGTTTTCTTAATGTCTGGCATTACTTGGAAAATTATTGTGCCCGCCTTTATCATAGCTGCTCTAGTCGGAGCTGGAACCATCTACTTGGTAACAACAGAAACAGGAAGAGACTTATTGTCTAAAATTGGCATTAAAGCTTATCAATTTGATCGGATTGATTTATGGCTAAATCCTTTCCATACAGATCCAGATCGCTCATTCCAACCAGCGTTAGCATTAACAGCAATTGGTTCTGGGGGCCTTTTCGGAAAAGGCTTTAACGTGAGTGATGTGTATGTCCCTGTTCGTGAGTCAGATATGATTTTTACAGTTGTTGGTGAAAACTTTGGCTTTATTGGTGGCTGTTTCATTATTTTGTTGTATTTTATTTTAATCTACCGCATGATTCGCGTTTGTTTTGATACAAATAATGAATTCTATGCCTACATTGCCACAGGAATTATCATGATGATTTTGTTCCATGTTTTTGAAAACATTGGAGCGAATATTGGTTTACTACCATTAACTGGGATTCCATTACCGTTTATTAGTCAAGGTGGTTCTTCCATTTTAGGTAACATGATTGGGGTGGGCTTAATTATGTCCATGCGTTACCAACAAGAAACGGTTCGTACCAGAAGTGGTCGTTAAAGAAAGAAGAAAGAAGGGGTAGAAATGTACACACTTTATGAATATCCTAAATGCTCAACTTGTAAAAAAGCGAAAACGTGGTTAGATCAACAAGGCGTTAAATACCAAGCAATTGATATTAAAGCGACACCGCCTAGTAGTGAACAATTAGCAAAATGGATGAAAGAAACCGGCTTGCCTGTTCGTCGTTTTTTTAACACAAGTGGGGTTTTATATAGAGAACAAGGTTTAAAAGATCTTGTTGACAGTTTTTCTATTGAAGAAGCAAGTCAGCGTTTAGCTGCGGATGGCATGTTGATTAAGCGTCCAATTCTCTTAAAAGACAATACATTTCTAACCAATGGTTTTAAAGAAGCAGATTACGAAGGAGTGCTTGGAAAATGAGTGAAATGAAACAAATCGATCAATTATGGATCTTACCAACAGAAGCAGGTTATAAAATTGGTTTAACCGCCGAAGCCCAAGAGGATTTAGGGAAGATTACTTTTGCAACATTTCCCAAAGTCGGACAAACATTAGCTAAAGGTGACTCTTTAATTGAATTAGAAGCAGAAAAAGCAGTCAGTGAATTCAGTAGTCCATTATCTGGTAAAGTAGTCGCGATTAATGAAGCGGCTGATCAAGAGCCAAGTGCGTTAGATGAAGAAAATGCCTGGATTGCTGTTTTAGCAGATGTTGAACCAACAGAATTTGAAAATCTTTAGTCTTACGTTGACAAGGCCAATGTTTATTGCTATAATTTTCTCAATCTAATCAAAAGAAAGCTTTGAAAAGAAGAGTACATGTTAAGGACGTTTGAAGAGAGCCCTGTTTGCTGAGAATGGGTAACAGATTTAAGATGGAAGATGGTCTTTGAGCAGAGTAAGTGAGCGAAGCAGTGAACTTACTACGGGGCGCCCGTTACAGCCAACGGTATGCGAAGAATCAAGTACCGTATGAGGTTATTATTGAGAAATAATAGCGAATTAAGGTGGTATCACGAAATGACAAACTTTCGTCCTTTTTGCTGTAATAGCAAAAGGATGGAAGTTTTTTTGTTTTTATTAAGCAAATTCGTTTCATAAAAAGTGCGAAACCTTCAAAATAAGAAAGTAGAACAGAAAGAAGAGGAGAACAAAATGGCATTAATTGAATTACGTCATGTAAAAAAAGAGTTTTCCGGTAAAGCGGGTAAAGTCACGGCTTTAAAAGATATTGATTTAACGGTTGAATCAGGTGATATTTATGGCATTATTGGCTATTCAGGTGCAGGAAAAAGTACGTTGGTTCGCCTATTGAATGGACTTGAAACACCTACAGAAGGTGAAGTAGAAATTCAAGGACAAGATATTGCATTGTTGCCAAATAAAGAACTACGAAACTTCCGTAAAAAAATTGGGATGATCTTTCAACATTTTAATTTATTATGGTCACGGACGGTCCTAGAAAATATCATGCTCCCATTGGAAATTGCTGGCGTTCCAAAACAAAATCGGAAAAGCCGCGCAGAAGAGTTAATCAAGTTGGTTGGTTTAGAAGGACGGGAAACCGCCTACCCAAGTCAACTCTCTGGTGGGCAAAAGCAACGAGTGGGGATTGCCCGTGCCTTAGCTAACAATCCTGATATTTTGCTTTGTGATGAAGCAACGAGTGCTTTGGATCCGCAGACAACCGATGAAGTGCTAGAATTACTACTAAAAATCAACCAAGAATTAAATTTAACGGTTGTATTAATTACCCATGAAATGCACGTGATTCGTAAAATCTGTAATCGCGTAGCCGTGATGGAATATGGTGAAATTGTTGAAGAAGGTAAAGTAATCGATATTTTCAAAAAGCCTCAAACAGAAATTGCGAAACGCTTTATCCAACAAGAAGCGGATAAAAACATTGAAGAAACGGAACTGGTTGTTGAAGAAATGTTGGAACAATATCCGAATGGAAAAATTGTTCGCCTACTTTTCCACGGCGAACAAGCGAAATTGCCAATTATCTCGCATATTGTCCAAGAATATCAAGTAGAAGTCAGTATTATTCAAGGGAACATTCAGCAAACAAAGCAGGGTGCAGTGGGTTCTCTTTATATTCAATTATTAGGCGAAGAGCAAAATATTCTAGCAGCCATTGAAGGATTACGTAAACTTCGTGTAGAAACAGAGGTGATTGGAAATGAATAATCGTGGCTTAGCAAGTTTCTTTGATTTTTCCCAAATTGATATAAGTAAACTACAAGAAAAAACGATTGAAACACTTTATATGACAGGGATTTCAATCATAGTGGTCGCCATTTTAGGGTTGATTTTAGGACTACTACTTTTTGAAACGTCAGGCAGAAAAGGGATTTTGAGCCGATTACTGTATTGGCTAGTGGCCATTTTTGTAAATATTTTCCGTTCGATTCCGTTTATTATCTTAATCGTTCTGTTAATTCCTTTTACAAAAATTATTTTAGGGAGTATGTCTGGTGTCAAAGGTTCCTTACCAGCATTGATTATTTCCGCAGCACCTTTTTATGCTCGCATGGTCGAAATTGCTTTTCGTGAAGTCGATAAAGGCGTGATTGAAGCAGCCAAAGCAATGGGGGCCAATCGTTTCCAAATAATTTGGAAAGTTCTATTACCAGAAAGTCTGCCAGCGCTTGTTTCTGGCTTAACCGTTACAACCATTTCCTTAGTGGGCTATACTGCAATGGCAGCTGCTATTGGAGCGGGCGGTTTAGGAAGTTTGGCGTATCAAGATGGCTTCCAACGTGGTCAAAATACAGTTACCTTAGTAGCAACGATTTGTATCTTAATTATTGTCTTTGCGATTCAATGGATTGGGGATACAGTCGCTAAAAAAATAGATAAACGATAAATGGAGGGAATAAGATGAAAAAACGTACATTATGGTCAGTAATTACTGTAGCAGTAGCTGTCTTAATTTTAGGGGCTTGCGGCAATAAAAAGAGTGATGACTCGGTCTTGAAAGTTGGAGCTTCACCGGTTCCGCATGCAGAGATTTTAGAACATGTAAAACCTTTATTAGAAAAAGAAGGCGTAAAACTAGAAGTGACGACTTATACAGATTACGTGCTACCTAACAAGGCGTTGGAAAGTGGCGATATCGATGCCAACTATTTCCAACATGTGCCGTTCTTTAATGAAGCGGTTAAAGAAAATGATTATGACTTTGTGAATGCAGGTGCGATTCATTTAGAACCAGTTGGGCTTTACTCGAAAAAATACAAATCGTTACAAGAAATTCCTGATGGTTCAACGATTTACGTTAGCTCTTCCGTTTCAGATTGGCCACGTGTTTTAACGATTTTAGAAGATGCTGGTTTAATCACGCTGAAAGAAGGGGTAGACCGGACAACTGCTACTTTCGATGATATTGATAAAAATACTAAAAAGTTGAAATTCAATCATGAAAGTGATCCAGCAATCATGACCACTCTTTATGACAATGAAGAAGGGGCTGCGGTTTTAATTAACTCAAACTTTGCCGTGGATCAAGGATTAAATCCGAAAAAAGATGCGATTGCCTTAGAAAAAGAAAGTTCACCTTATGCCAATATTATTGCGGTTCGTAAAGAAGACGAAAACAACGAAAATGTAAAAAAATTAGTCAAAGTGTTACGTAGCAAAGAAGTCCAAGATTGGATTACGAAAAAATGGAACGGCGCTATTGTTCCAGTCAATGAATAAAGAGAAAAAGACAATAGAATAAAAACTTGAGGTCGGGACAGGCGTGTTAAGCTTCAAGAAATAAGAAGAAAGTTCTGAAAGATGCTTTTTGTCTCTCAAGGACGTTCAGCTTATTTCCGAAGAAGCTGCTCCTGTCCCGTTGTTTATCTAAAATTTTAGGGCTAGGCAGATACATCATGTTGATTTACTTGCCAAGTCTAAGTTTTTTTCTTTTAAAAAAGGACCATAAATGATAAAGTTACAAGGAATTTCTTAATTATCAGGAAAATTCAGGGACTATGCATAGGCATTTGCATTAGTTATTGTTATAATAATTAAGATAGATTTTTTGGAATGGAGGGAAAAAGATGTTACGTTTTTTTCCGCAAAAAAATAAATATGTAGAAGAAGCAAGCCAGTATGCCTTTGATAAAGAAGGCCAAATTCCGCAGCACATTGCCATTATTATGGACGGAAATGGACGGTGGGCACAGAATCGAAGACTGCCGAGAATTGCTGGACATAAAGAAGGCATGGATACGGTTAAAAAAATAACGAAGCATGCTAGTCATTTAGGCGTTAAAGTTTTAACACTTTATGCATTTTCAACGGAAAATTGGAAGAGACCAACAGATGAAGTCAATTTCTTAATGCAATTGCCTGTTGATTTTTTTGATACATTCGTGCCTGAATTAATTAAGGAAAATGTTAAAGTCAATGTAATGGGCTACCAAGAGTTTCTACCAAGCCATACGCAAGATGCTGTTAAGCGGGCCATTGAGCAAACCAAGGACAATACGGGCATGGTTTTGAACTTTGCTTTAAATTATGGGGCGCGTGCGGAGCTACTAACTGCCATGAAACAGATTGCTGCAGAGGTTTCAGAAAAAACATATACGGCAGATGAGATTACAGAAGAAACGATCGCAGATCACTTAATGACTGGCTTTTTACCCACGGAACTTCGTGATCCAGAATTGTTGATTCGAACAAGTGGGGAAGAGAGAATTAGTAATTTCTTGCTATGGCAAATTGCTTATAGCGAGTTGTTTTTTACAAAAGCATTATGGCCTGATTTTTCAGGGGACACTTTAGAAACCGCGATTGCTTCTTTCCAAAATCGTAATCGTCGTTTTGGAGGTCTAAAAGAAACTACAGAAACAGAAGGGAGCGATCCGCAGTGAGACAACGTGTCATCACAGCTATCGTCGCATTAATCATCTTTATTCCAATTATCTGGTATGGTGGTTTTGCAATTGAGATTGCCGCTGTTGCTTTGGCAGTAGTCGGCGTGTACGAGTTATTCCGTATGAAAGGATTAACGTTATTAAGTTTTGAAGGTGTTTTATCAGCATTAGGGGCCGTTTTTTTAGTTATCCCGACAATTAAATGGTTAAACTTTTTGCCGGAAATGCAAACAAATTTCATTTTATTTTATGTCACTGTAATGTTGTTGTTAGGTGCTTCGGTAATTTCTAAAAATACATATACGATTGAAGAAGCTGGCTTTCCAGTTATTGTCAGTTTATATGTAGGGATGGGGTTCCAGAACTTTATTAGTGCCCGTTCCGCAGGTTTTGAAGTCTTGTTATTTGCTTTATTCATTGTCTGGGCAACGGATATTGGTGCATATCTATTTGGACGCCGATTTGGTCGTCATAAATTGATGCCAGATGTTTCACCCAACAAGACAATAGAAGGTGCACTTGGTGGTATTTTATCAGCCGTGGTTGTAGCAGCGTTGTTTTTAGTTTTCACAGCTAATAAAGGGCTATTTCCTTATCCAATGCCGGTGATGCTCGTATTGACGGTTCTATTTTCTATAGTAGGGCAATTCGGTGATTTGGTTGAATCTTCTATCAAACGTCATTATGGCGTGAAAGACTCTGGTAACATCTTGCCAGGACATGGTGGTATTTTAGATCGTTTTGATAGTTTATTATTTGTTTTCCCAATTATGCACTTATGTGGATTATTTTAAATTGATTAACAAAATTTAAAAAAGTATCGTCAAATAAGCAAAAATCCAGAAGAGTCTCTCTTCTGGATTTTTGCTGTTTATAGGGTTAGTTTAGGTAACTTGTGAGTTATTTAATTTCTAAGAGTAATTGTATAAAGGCGACTAAAGTTTCTAAAAATTAAATAGGTGATCGGATGTTAAATATCTGAACATTTAGAGGGAAATTCGATTGTTAAAAATTAAATTATAACAATCGAATAACACTGGAATGTTTATTTCAATAAAGCCATTGACGTTTAGCATAGATAAATTTATACTTAAAAGAAGAAAAGCAAAATAATGTATTTTATAAGCTTGTTCAATCGTGGTGAGAGTTATTCATAAATTTAAACAAGTAAAGAGAAGATAATTTATAGATTTGTGAACGCGTTCTTCATACAAGGTTATAGATTAGGATTATATTTTTGATAATCTAATGTAAAGGATTAATTCAATGAAAAAATTTTTAGAGAATAGTATGCACCGAGCCGTAAAAGCTTGTTTTTTCTTTTTAGGTAAACTACCTAAAAAGAAGTTATTTATTTTTGAAAGTTTTCATGGAAGACAGTATAGTGATAATCCACGTGCAATTTTTGAGTACATAAGAGATAACTGTCCTGAATATCAATGTATTTGGGCAGTCAAAAAAGGATATGAGATGCCTTTTGTGGAAGAGAATGTTCCTTTCGTCAAACGATTAAGTTGGAGATGGCTATGGTTGATGCCAAGAGCTCAGTATTGGGTTTTTAACACGCGGATGCCAGCTTGGATGTATAAGAATCAAACAACAATCTATATACAGACGTGGCATGGGACCCCTCTAAAGAAACTGGGCTTAGATATTGAAATAGTCAAAATGCCAGAGCATGAAACAGAGAGCTATAAACTAGAAGTCCTTCAAGAAGCAAATCGTTGGGATTATCTCATCTCACCTAATGCATATAGTACGAGAGTATTTCGACAGGCCTTTCATTATGGAGGGGAAATATTAGAAGTAGGATATCCGCGAAATGATTTGTTAGTTTGTGAAAATAAGGACAAAATAGCTTTTTCTGTTCGCAATCAGTTAGGCCTTTCAGCCAATCAAAAAATTATTCTTTATGCCCCCACGTGGCGTGATGATGAGTCTATTCGAAAAGGAGCCTATCGTTTTACCAATCATTTGCCAGTTGAACAACTTTTAGCAATTGATTCTTCTGTTGTTATACTTACACGACTACATTATTTAATTGCAGAAAGTTTTGATATAAGTGCATTTGGTTCACGTGTAATCGATGTTTCTTCTTATCCAGATATCAATCAACTTTATTTAATCGCTGACTTATTAATTACAGATTATTCATCGGTTATGTTTGATTTTGCATTAACAAAAAAACCGATGCTATTTTTTATGTATGATAAGGAAAAGTATCAAAATAGTACAAGGGGATTCTATTTTGATCCAACAGCAATTTTGCCTGGAAAAATTGTGACAGACACGGATAGCCTAGTAACGTCTGTAAAAAACGTATTGTTTTCTAAAACGGAACAGGAACAACGTTTATATATGCAGTTTTTTCGTGAATTTTGCCTTGAAAATCAGGATGCCACTAGACAGCTGATTTCAGAAATTTTAAAGAGATAAAAAGCCGGAGGGTGTAGGTTGGAAAATCAAAAAGAAGTCCAAAAAGAATATGAAGAGTATCAATATATGTTAGATACTGAAACGTGGAAAAAGGAGTTAAGTCAATTTAAGCTGTCCTCTTCAGAAAAAATATCAAAAAATCCTAAAGTCTCAATCATTATTGCTAATTACAATAATGCACCATATCTTAAAAAGATGATGGATTCTCTTGTTCAACAAACCATTGGGATCGAGCAATTGCAAGTGATGTTTATTGATGATTGTTCCACAGATCATTCGTTAAAAGTAATAGAGCCATATCTTGAAAGATATCCAAATATTGAAATTTATCAGCTACTTGAAAACACTGGAGGTGCTCACGGCCCAAGAAACGTAGGGATTGTAAATGCACGTGGTGAGTATAGTGTCTTCTTAGATGCAGATGATTGGTATGATTTAAATGCATTGAAATATTTATCAGACCTACTAGATGACTCTCACGATGATTTTGCTGTTTCTGGTCTAATACAGAGTACGGATGGCCATTTAATGTTAAAAAGTAAGCCATATTATGTGGATGGGTCATTTAAAAATCGGTCTATCCAAGAATTGCCAGCTGAATTTTATGGTTGGTTAGGACCGCAAGCTATCATGTTAAGAACTTCACTGATACACAATAATAATTTACACTTTGTTAATCAACGGGTGGCTGATGATGTGCTGTTCTTTTATGAAGCCATGCGATTTTCAAAAACCATTACACAAGGGGAAAGGTTAACGACTTATTTAAATCGAGATGCAGATAATGAAAGTTTAAGCAAATCAATTAATCGGACATTTATGCTTTCTTGGTTGCGTGCGTTAAGTTATATCAATCAACAGTTTCCAGATGATTTGTCTAAAGAACGGATGCTAGCACGCCGTTTAGAATGGCTAATTTATGACTTTTGTATTCGGAGGGATACTGGGTATCCATTCAGTAAAAAGCGATTACAAGACTTTAAAGTACAGATGGATCAGTATTTAGGTGATGAATTGAGTTTTGATCCTAGTCCGTATTTTAGAAGTGATGTGCGCCAAATCATTTGGACATTTTTACAAACTAACGATATTGATGGTTTGTATTGGTTTATTCAATGTCAGTCCATTCGTTGGGTGTTAGTCAATCGCTTTGGTTATGTTTCAAAAACAGAGAGAAGTTATTATTATCCAAGATTATTGAAACGATTCCCAGCAGTTCGCATGAATGCTTATGCAGAAGCAACGCAACGTGAAGGCAATATGCTTTCTTTAAATGTGTATACACACCAAAAAATTACAGGATTTGAAATAAAAGAGCTGAAAAATCCTTTTGAAACAAGACAGAGGCTGGCGTTTAAAAAAATTAGTGAAACTAGTTATCAGGTAGAGTTGCCAGAAAAATTTTCAAATAAAGAAAGTAGATTTACGATAGTTTTTGATAATTATTTAGAAATTGGGGTTAAAGATTTTAGTAAGTTTTTTGCTTAAATTTTGTCCGTTTAAATCAGGATATTTTGAGTATACAACTATAAATGATAAGTGAGGGAAATTTGTTTTATGGAAAATGTGAAAGTGTCAGTCATTGTACCCGTCTATAACGTAGAAACCTATTTAGAAGAGGCATTAATGAGTTTGAAAAACCAAACATTGAAAGAAATTGAATTCTTAATTATTAATGATGGCTCTACTGATAATAGTCAAAAAATTATTGAAGAAATTGCACAAGATGATCCACGTTTTCGCGTTTTCAATGTTAAAAATGGGGGAATTGGAAAAGCCTTTAACTTGGGTGTTTCAGAAGCAAAAGGTGAGTATATTGCTGAATTTGAAAGTGACGATTATGTAGCATTGCATGCCTATGAGCGTTTATACAATACGGCTAAAAGTCACCATGCAGATGTTGTCCGTTGTAATTGGGTTGAATTTTCTTCTGAAGAAGAGGTTGAGCGAGATATATTATGGCAATATCCCGATAAATACAATCAATTGATTGACTTAAAAACGACGGATTTAATTGTACAAGTTTATCCATGGAATGCCATTTATAAAAAAAGTATGATTGAGAAAGAAAACGTAACTTGGGATGAGGAAATTAAAAGTTATGGGGACACTGGTCTATTTTGGAAAATCAATTCAGCATCTCAGAATGTTATTTTTATTAAAGATTGTTTGTATTTTTATAGACAAGACAACCCAAATTCGACAGTAAATAATGTGGCAACAAAGGTTCCTTTCTTGTTTCAACAATTTAAACTAATTCGTTCAAACTTAATTGAACAAAATAAATTTGAACGCTACAAAGGTTATTTTTATAAACAAATGTTCGAAAAATACTTTTGGGCGATTGAAAAATTAACCCATTTACGTGACGAGTCGGTTTATGAAGTGATTCAAAAGGTGGCAGTAGATTTTAGACAAGCTTTAGAAATAGACCAGCTGAATGATATCGATTTTGAATACATCAAACAATTTTATCAAATTGCAAATGATTCAGCAGCTTATTATGAGGACTACTTGAAAAATCTGTATAAAGTTAGTGTTGTCATGCCGATTCACAATGCTTCAAAATATTTAAGACAAACATTAGAAACTGTTTGTGAGCAGTCTTTACGTGAGATTGAAATCATTTTAGTAGAGAATGGCTCTACAGATAATACCATGGATATTATTAACGAATTTGCAGTAAAAGATCCGAGAATTACGGGGATTTCTATTGGCAAAAGTAATCCTGGACACGCAAGAAATGTGGGCATTTCGATGGCACGAGGCCGGTATTTACAATTTTTAGATGCAGATGATCATTTTGAAGTGAATTTATTACAAGACGCTTATTATCGTGCATATGATAGTGCAACAGATATTCTTTTATTTGGTATGAAAGAAAAATTACCAAATGGAGAAGTGCACGTTGTTCACAATCCATTACTAACTAATGGCGGACGTATGTCTGGTGAAGAAATTTCATTGGATGAAGTAACCCCTTATTTATATGATAAATTATTTTTATTAGAATACATCAAAGAAAATAACTTGGTAAACTTAGAACAATTTGTTGGCGAGGATGCTTATTTCACTTATACAGCATTATTAGGTACCGAAAAAATTGTTGCACTAAACAAATATTTGCTGACTCGAATTGTTAGACAAGATGGCTTGATGTCTACGTATGGAATGAATTATCGTGATGAGTTCAATTTACATGACAAAATGTTGGAGTACTTAAAACAACATGCTCCAAATCGAATTGAAGCATATCGGTTAAAAATTATTAATACATTAAACTGGTTTATTTTTGACATGAATCGTGTTGATCAAGCATTTAAAGAACGTTTCTATCAAGAATTAAAAGAGAAATACATCCAACAGCTAGGGCTAGACTTAGTGAAAAAAGAAAAATATTCTAATGATCCAGAACAAGTAGAGCGTATCACACGAATCCAAAATATTTTACAATACAATCTAGAAATATATCAAAATATTTATAAAGATTTTGGGATGAAAAAAACCTTCATTATTCCGAATGTTCATATTCAAGAGCGTGGAGGTAAAGTAATTTTTGGACAAGAGAAGACCCAGGGGAATGGGACGGCAATTGAAATGTTTTCAATTATTATTGCAGATAATGATACAAGCAATGCCAGCGGAGTGATTGATTTCGTTTATATGGGTGACAATACAAAAATAATTCATGATAGTTTATTAGTATCTTTATTAATTAAAAAAGAAGGTACTACTTTAAAATCGATTGTTTTACAAGCCGAGTGGGAAAAAGGCTATACCTTACTACAAGAAAATATGTATTATACTTTCGTAGACAATGTTTTTACAATTTGGGCGGGCTATACTCAAAAATATGCAGCATTTGATTACAATGTTCGAATTTTGACTTCTCGAGAAGGGGAAACACATTTTAGTGTCGTTCGACAAAACCAAGGCTATATCCAAGATACAATGACAAGTATTGGTAACGAATTAACACCTATCAATAAAATTGAAGGAAATGAACCTACAACAATTAAAAAAGCTGTATCAAAAAGTCTTAAAAAAGCAAAAGGGTTGTTGAAATAACATGTAAAAAAGATTCTTAAACATGAACGAATAATAAGTAATTAACAGAGAAAGTAGGAGCGGAAAAATGAAAAAAGCAGCAATTATGGGCTGGTGGTATAACCAAAATTATGGATCAATCTTAACATACTATGCTCTAAACAAATATGTACAGAATAAAGGGTACGAGACGGTAATGATTGATGGACCACTAGGTTATAAAAACAGAAGTAACTTTCGAGCATGGATGCCTTTAGCGTATAATTTTTTTAAGAAAAATAATATGCCCTATACTGAGCAATTAACAAAAGAAACGTTACCGACATTGAACGATTTAGAAAATCTAGATACCTTTATTTTAGGCTCTGATCAAATGTGGAATCCGTGGAATGGTTGGGTAGACGACGATGATTTCTTAGATTTTGTTTATCCTCGTAATAAAACAATTGCTTATTCTGTTTCATTAGGAAAAGCAGATACAAGTAAATATGATCCCAAATGGGTTGCAAACCGCAAAAAAGATATTACACAGTTTAATCATGTTTCTATGAGAGAAGATTTTTCTGTACAAATTATGAAAGATATTTTTCAAGAAGAAGTTATTCAGGCTTTGGATCCAACCTATCTTGTTGAAAGAAGTGAATATGATTCTTTAGCTGATCAAGCTACGTTTAAACGACAAGAATCAGGAGATTATATGGCTGTCTTTTTCTTGGATATTAACAAGGAAAAAGTTCGTGTAGCACTAGCGATCGCAGAAAAATTGGGACTGAAATTAGTGGTCTTGCCTAATCCTTTAAAAGGACGTGAACTAGCGAAAAAAACGTTTCCTAATACAGTAGAATATGTTTCTGAAGATACACCAGAAAATTTCTTATCTGTTTATCGAGAAGCAAAATATATTATTACTGATTCGTTTCATGGCACTGTTTTTGCGACTATTTTCCAAAAACCGTTTTCAATTTTCTATAATGAACAACGTGGAATTGACCGCTTTAATAGCTTGATGAACCTGTTTGAGCTTGGCGAAACTAGACGTGTCTATGAGCAAAACACAAAACAAGAAATTGAAGAAAATAAAAATATTAGTTTAGCACTTGACTATCAAAAGACCGCTGGAAAGATTGCTAGAGAAAAAGAGATTTCAGATAAGTGGTTAACCGATGCGTTGACAAGTAAATTTAGCCCAGATGAAGACGAAGTATATGATGAATTTAGACGATATATTATCAATAAACCTTTGGATTTTTATCGAGCTAAAACAACTGTTCCGATTTCCGCAGCAATTGTTTTATCGCCAAATGGTACGATAAAAAATTCCAATCCTAATGAAAGCTTTTGGAAGCTAACAGATAAAGAATTAATTTTTATGAATAATCATCGTGAAGTCACTACAAGATTTAATCGTGAAAAATTTAAGGGAAAGGAAACGTTCAGTCCTTTTAGAATCGTCGGTAAATATGTGAAAGATGAAAAAATCGAACATGTTATGTATTTGCATCCGATACAAAAACCTAAGACTAAACCGAAACAAGGCACAGAAAAGAAAGCATTAGCAATTCCAGAGAATCTTTTAACAAGAAAACAATTAATCATGAAAATTGTACAAAATGAGAGAATTCGTTCGTGGAAACAAGATCTTTTAGAAGAACTACCAGATTTGGAATTATTTGTAGGTCGTGAATTAAAAGAATATGCTTCAAATTTCGTTGGTGGTCCAGCAGACCTTTTAATTTTTCCAAAAAGGATAGAAGAAGTTGCTTTAATTGTAAAATATGCTAAAAATAATCAGATTCCTTTAACTGTTATCGGTAAAGGTTCAAATATTTTAGTCCGTGATGGTGGTATCCGTGGGATTACTTTAAATATGACTGCCTTGAATTATCGTAAAATTACGGGGAATGTTTTAACAGTTTCGGCAGGTGCAAGCTTAATTGAAACATCTTATTATCTACTAGAACACTTGAAATGCGGTTTAGAATGGGCAGATAATATTCCAGGAACCATTGGTGGCGCAGTTTATATGAATGCTGGGACAGTTAAGGATATTAATAGTATGTTTCTTGAAGCTACAATCGTAGATGAAAATGGAGAAATTAAAGTTTTAAATAAAGAAGATGTTCAATTTAGTCATCGCTATAGTTCATTTATGGATCATCCTGAGTGGATTATTCTAGAAACTAAATTACAGATTTCAGAAGGTAATTTAGAAAACATGGTAAATGACATGGTAGGAACTGTCGAAATTAGAGAAAGGATGCACCCACTAACACATCCAAATCATGGGTCAACTTTTACTTGGGGACGGGCGCCTCGATTAATTCAACAAGCTGGCTTAGTTGGTACTAGAATTGGCGGAGTAAAAGTATCTGAAAAACATCCAGGTTTCTTTATCAATGTTGAACAAGCCTCTGCTCAAGACTATGAAGCATTAATTTATTTAATTATTGCAAAAGTTTATGAATTTTCTGGATTTTTATTAAAACCAGAAGTGAGAATTTTAGGTGCAAATATGTGGGAAGCAAGTTTAACTTTTAAATAAACGGAGGAGTGTGTGACATGAAAAAAATAATCACGATAATTGTGTCTTTAGCAATTGGTATCGGTTGTGGTTTTTGGTCAGGATATTACATCAGTAAAAAATATTCAGAAAACCAAGAGACAACTATTTCCAAAAGTACTAATTCAGAACAACCTTTGATTACAAATGGAGAGTATCAAGTAACAGCTAATTGGGATTGGAAAACATTAGTTGTTAAAGATAATGTGTGGACATTGGATGGCAAACGTATTTATGATGTTTCCACTACAAATGATAATATTGTGATTTTAAAGGGAAAAAATTTGAAATCACTTGTAGTTTATAAAATAGAAAAAGATAACGAAAAAATCAACTTATATTCTTACACAAAAGAAGGCGTTGGTAAAAAGGTACTGGCTACTTTAGTGAAAAAATAAATAATGCATTTAGTGTTTGAAATAAATTGAAAGTAACTTTGTTAGGAGAAGTTAGTTAATGAAATACAATACGAAAAATTATGACTATTTAATTGTTGGTTCAGGACCTTTTGGGGCAACGTTTGCATGTGAAGCAGCTAAACGAGGAAAAAAAGTATTAGTTATTGAGAAACGTGCTCATATTGGTGGCAATATGTATACACATAAAGAAAATGGCATTAATGTCCATGACTATGGTGCTCATATTTTTCATACTGACAATAAAGAAGTATGGTCTTATGTCAATCAATTGACGGAATTCAATGGCTACATCAATCAAGTAGTTGCTAATTACAAAGGAGAGCTCTACAACCTGCCATTCAATATGAACACGTTCTACCAAATGTGGGGGATAAAAACGCCAGCTGAAGCACAAGCAAAAATTTCAGAGCAACGGGAGGCAGCTGGGATTAAAGGAGCTCCAAAAAATTTAGAAGAACAAGCGATTCGTTTGATAGGAACGGACATCTATGAAAAATTAATTAAAGGCTATACAGAAAAACAGTGGGGACGTAAGGCTACGGAATTACCAAGTTTTATTATTCGTCGTTTGCCAACTCGTTTTACTTTTGATAATAATTACTTTAACCATCGCTATCAAGGCGTACCTGTCGACGGTTATACAGCTATGTTTGATAAATTGTTAGAGAGTGAATTAATTGATATTCAATTGAATAAAGACTTTTTGGCAGAGAAAGAAACTTACTTATCAGAGTTTCCAAAAATTGTTTATACAGGGATGATTGATGCATTCTTTGATTATTCTTGTGGCGAACTAGAATATCGTTCAGTACGTTTTGAAAATGAAACAGTAGATTCAAACAATGCACAAGGTAATGCCGTAATTAATTATACAGATGCGGAAACTCCCTATACACGGATAATGGAATGGCGACATTTTGATCAACAGGCCGATGAAAACAAAACAATTTTGACGAAAGAATACCCACAAGATTGGGATCGTTCAAAAGAAGCGTATTATCCTGTTAATGATGAGAAAAATTCGCTTTTGTTTAGAAAATACAAAGAAAAAGCAAACGCTCAAGAAAAAGTTATTTTTGGTGGACGTTTAGCCAATTATCAATACTATGATATGGACCAAGTTTTCGGAGCAGCTTTGAAAGCAGTCGCTAAAGAATTTGGTGAAATGGCCAACTAGTGAAGGGTTAGACTCGGAGGAACAAATGGAAAAAGAACTGAAAGTTAGAACAAAATTACTTACCAAAGAATACAGTTTAGCGCAAACACGTATTGACAAATTGAAGACACTTTTTAGTATTTTTCAAAACAAAGTTCCCACATTTTGGGCGTTAAAAGGTGTTAGCCTCGACGTATATTCTGGAGAAACAATTGGTATTATTGGTTTAAATGGTTCAGGCAAATCCACTTTATCAAATATTATTTCAGGCATCACCCCTCAAACATCAGGAGAACTTGAAATAAATGGTGAAGTGTCAATTATTTCGATTGGTGCAGGACTAAATAATAATTTGACAGGACGAGAAAACATTCGAATGAAATGTTTAATGTTGGGGGAAAAAAATAAAGAAATTGATGCCAAAATCGATGATATTATTGAATTCTCAGAATTGGGTGTTTTTATCGATCAGCCTGTTAAAACTTACTCTAGCGGTATGCGTGCTAAACTTGGTTTTTCAATTGCGGTTCATCAAAATCCAGATATTTTAGTAATCGATGAAGCGTTATCTGTAGGAGATCAAACCTTCTATAATAAAGGCTTAAAAAAAATGCTTGCATTTAAAGAGCAAGGCAAAACTATCTTTTTTGTCTCTCATTCTATTCAACAAGTAGAGCAAATTTGTGATCGTGTAGCTTGGATGCATTATGGTGACCTACGTGCATTTGGTGAAACTAAGCATATTTTAAAGGAATATCGTGCTTTCTTGCACCGTTATAATCATTTCACTGAACCGCAAAAAGAATCGTATCAGAGAGATGGCAAGGCCAAACAGAGAAATTTTTCTTTGGAACAACTTCAAGAAACAATTCTTGAAAAAGCCAATCAACAAGTAGGCAGTCGCCGGACGACTAAAGAAGTCATAAAATTTACTACTAAAAATAAAATTGGAGATAAAATGACTCTTGGTACGAAGAGCTTGTTAATTTTGCTACTTTGTATGATTTTTTATGTAAGTCTTACCTTTGTAAAAGGTATTTCATTAACAACAGCTTTTATTCATCCAGCAGAAACAATTCAACGTATATTTGTTCCTGAGAAAGTAGCAGGTAAGGATTCAAGCGCTGTGAAAACGTCTAAAACTAAACCAACTTCAACAAAAGAATCTATCCAGCAGGAGGAAGTACAGTCTAGTTCAACGAACGTACCAGAAAATAATAATAGTGAACAAGCTGTGTCGACATATACAGTGGAAGTTGGAGATTCAGTCAGTTTGATTGCTGAAAATCACGGACTCACTATAGAACAACTTCAAACTTTGAATCCAGAAATCATTGAGGTACCTATTTATCCTGGACAAGTGTTGAAATTGAAAGAGGTGACTGAATAATGCGCGAGGTAAAATTAATTTTAGCTGAACAGTTTTCATATTTAGGCGTTGCACAACGAATTGCTAAATACAGTAATAAAGCATTATATCAAAGCCACATCTTAGGAAATTTATGGCAAATTTTAAGTCCTTTAATTCAGTTAGGTGTCTATTATTTTGCTTTTGGTATTGCCCTTGGTGGTGCTCGAACCGTAAAAGGAGGAGTATCCTATATCGCTTGGTTGATGGTAGGATTAAGTACATGGATTTTTTTAAGTACAGTAACGAAACAAGCTTCTAGTTCTGTTTATATGCAAGTTGGCATGGTTTCTAGAATGAAGTTTCCAATAAGTATTTTGCCAATGGTTAAAATATTTTCTGAGTTACCAAGTTATTTTGCGTTCACTACGTTAGCAGCAATTGTGTCAATCTCGACAGGCGAAAAGATTTCTATTTATTGGATTCAGCTACCTTACTATATTGTAGCGATGATTATCTTTTTATATAGTTTTAGTCTGATTAATTCAACGATTGCTGCATTAATTAGGGATTATCAAATTTTCTTGAATTCTATTATCCAAGTATTAATGTATATGTCAGGGGTCTTTTGGGATTTAAGTACAAAGAATTTACCGTCTTGGTTATCAAAAATTCTTATGTTGAATCCTTACGCATATATTATTAATGGATTTCGAGATACATTTTTCTATAAAAGATGGTTTTTTGAAGATAAGCCCCAACTTGTTGTTTTTTGGCTAACAACATTAGTAATATTTATCGTAGGGGCTCATTTACATGTTAAGTTCAGAAGTAAATTTGTTGATTATATGTAACATGTGAAGAAGTAAAACCACCGTATACTGACAAGAATACGGTGGTTTTACTCTTTAATTGACAATAGCCTTCTCTTTAAAGAGAAGGCTATCTAACGAATCAATATTATTATTTTAAAGTTGGATCAGACTATTTCTAGTATTCAAGTATTTTTCATTTAAGCGATGTATTCCCTACCTCTAATACATCCTTGTATCTCTCTAGACACGCCAGTTTTGAATAAAATCATCAAAACAATTGAATGGTTCGTTTAAAAATATTTTTCGTGTTCTAATTATTATAACATAAAACTCGTCAACTGACCACTAGCTGACGAGTTCATAATTTTTCCAGATAAATAGACAGCCGTTTTCCGCCGACTGTCTAAGATTAAGATAGATTTGTAAAGAAGTGAATAAATGCTTCCTACTATCTCTTTATAACATGAGGAAAAGAAAACTGCAAAAGATAGCTGTGTTTTTTGAAAAAAAGATCAGCTGGTTTCCGCCAGCTGATCATCCGTTGAAAAGAGATATAAAGAAGTGAATAAAGCTTGCTTTACCTCTATTTTATACCATGTTTTGATTCAAATAACTATTCAGTATTAGTTATACTTAAATAATAAATATGTATACGGATGTATTGTTTTGAGGTATAGTCATAGAGAAAAGAGGGAACGTTTATGAAAAAATTTTGTTTAAGTTATAGCTCTGGTAAAGATTGTTTATTGGCGATGGATCGATTGGTACAAGCAGGAAATCAGCCAGTTGCGTTAGTGACAACATTAAGTGATGAAATTAATCGTTCTTGGTTTCACGGCATACCAATCTCCGTCTTAGAAGCAGCGGCCGAAGCGTTAGATTTACCACTTGTTATATCACATAACAATGAAACAAATTACACAGAAAAAGTGGTTGAGGCACTGCATGAAACTAAAAAATTGGGTGCAGAAACGGTTTGTTTTGGCGATATAGATATTGAACAAAATGGTGCTTGGGATCGCCAAGTTGCATTAAGTGCTGGGCTTGAGCCACAATTACCTCTTTGGCAGGAGAATCGCGAAGCACTTGTCAAAGAATTCTTGGCAAAAGGGTACACAGCAATTATCAAAACGGTCAGCAAAGAGGCAGGTATTCCAATAAAATTTTTAGGAGAACCGTTAGATGAAACATTTATCACGTACCTTAAAGAGCATCAATTAGATATTTGCGGAGAAAACGGGGAGTACCATACGTTGGTAATTGACGGCCCGCTATTTAAAAAGAGGCTCAATTATTATGCTTCAGGAATTTATGAAAGTCCTTATGCTTATTCCTTGATTATTGATGCTTAAATGAAAGTAAAAGGACACAAGCTGCCACTTTTTCTAGGGATATGCTATAATTAACTTAAGAAAAGTAGAGAAAGTGAGTGGTTAATTATGGAAGAAACTGTCTTTTTTAATTTAGGAAATGCCCTTGCTTCAAAAAGAGATCAAAAAGAATTAATTAAAGAAGCCCAAATTGCGAAAGATACTCGAAAGATTCCAGGAAAACTGATTATCGTTGAAGATGAAGAAAATGGTACCCATATTTTATTTGAATTAGCTGATCAAACAGAACCGTCTGCTGAAACAAAAGAATTCAAAGTGAAAAAAGTGATTGATTAATAAAAAAGCAACGAATTTTTCTAAATTCGTTGCTTTTTTATATTTTTTTACACAAATGATACAAAAAGAATATCAAAATCAAATAAATGATTAGTATACTTGAAGAAACAAATAGTAAGCAAAGCAAACGTTTTGAGGTGTTCTTTCATGGAAAATCGAGGAATTTTATTTGATAAAGATGGTACGTGTATTCGTTTTGACACTCTTTGGCAAGCAGGTTTGAAAGCTTGTTTTGAAACACTAAGTATGTTAGACCCTCATCATTCAGCAGAAATAAAAAAGATATTAGCTATTCAGGAGCAACGTTTTTTGCAAAAACATTTACTTGATGAAGTCCTTTATCAGGAACTTTATCAGGAATTGGCGCATTTTGAGGAATTAGTCGAACAGGGAATCAGCAGTCGATGGCTGGAACAATTTTTTTATGATTATTTACGAAAAAATCTGAAAAAGATTGAACCAATTGGTGATTTAAAACAGTTATTTCTTGAGCTAAAACGGAAGAACTATAAAATTGGATTAGCAACTTCAGATACTTTGCCAGCGACTATGTTGATTATGGAATATCTTGGTTTAACAGAAATGTTTGATTTTATTGCGACAGGAGATCGTTACTTACCGAAACCAGATGCGGACATGCTCCAAGCCTTTTGTCAGTCATGTCAATTAAAGGCGACAGAAGTAATTATGGTAGGTGATTCGCTCGTGGATGTTTTCATGGGAACTTGTCATGGTAAAGCGGGAATTGGTGTTTTAACAGGCAACTGTCAGTCAACTGATTTTGAAAAGTTTGAAGTAGCTTATTTTCGTGATATCCATGAAATACCTTATCAAGAATTATGGGAAAATACCAAGAAGAAAAAAATCCTGAAAAGATGACGAGTCTTTTCAGGATTTTTTTATTAATCTAATTGAAGCAATTGCCGTTTCTTTTGTTGAAATTCTTCTTCTGTTAGAATTCCTTCATCAACTAACAGTTTTAAATTTCTTAACTAAGCCATTACGTCTTCAATAGTGCTAGGTGAGTTTTTTTGTGAATCAAATAGTTTTGGTTCAATCGGTTGGTTTTTATCACTCTTTATAGGAGTTGGTATTTCTGCGAAAAATCTAAAAACTTCGACCGCCGCCACCGAATGTGCCGCCGCCAGTTGAGTGGGTGGTGCTGCCACCACCGCCCATTCCGCCACTGCCGCCATTGTTTTTAGGAATACGACGCGTAGTGATGAAAGAGTTGGTTAACTGATCTGTGCGGGAGGTTAAGTTTAAAGTTGTTTTTTCCCTAAAGGGATATTGATAACTTGAAAATTTTAATTGATATTTAGAAATATTAATGCCTAAGAAAACCAAACTGAGTATCAGCGCAGCAGCAAAAGCAATTACCATTTCCAACGGGGTAATGACTTTATAACGAGTGATTTTACCTGTTTCGCTGTCCACACGATAGTGACCCCCAGGAACCCCTTTATCAACAAATGCTTGAGTTTCCTGAACAAAGGTTTGAGCAGCCGCAAAATAATTTCCTTGACTCATCCCATCCATTACTTTATCTAAGGTATCATCAATTCGTGCATCCGTCATATAATCAATCATGTTTCCAGAAGTAGAGATGTAGACTTTCCGTAAGTCCATATCAATGAGAAAAAGAATCGCATTTTGATCCTTGCCAACTTTATTTAAAAGATAATGATCTGCATATTCTTGTTCATCGCCATAGGTATTATTATTTGTGGTCACAATAAAGACAGAGGCTTTTGTTTTTTCTTCTAAAGGTTGTATCTCTTGCTTTAGTTGGTTGATTTGATCAGGTGTCAGTAATTGTGCGCCATCATCAATTGAATTTTCAGCCGCCGAAACGGGTAGGGCAAGGCCAAAGGTAAGAAGTATTAGGAAAAAAATAGGTAAAAGTCGTTTTTTCATAGGAAATAACCTCCTAATAAAAAGAGTGCTAAGAGTCCAGCGAAAATGCCTAACGTTACTAGTCCTAAACGAGTGTAACTAATTGGAAGTACACCGCTTACTTTACCTGTTTGTCCATTCATGGCATAATAATAAACTTTTTTTGATTGTTCCTGACTGCGATAGGTGACTAACCAAATTGGCAAAAGCATATAGTGATTATTTTCTTGGTTTAGAGAAATATCCGTGCGAACATTTGTCAACGTAGTATAACCAGAAGCAGAGTCCCGTAACAATGATTCCGAATAATCTTGTAATTCTTGTTGGACGTGTTTTTTGATTGCTTCATATTCAATATCGCGTTTTTCTGCTTGGAAACCTGCTAGGTATTGGCTTTTGAAAGGCACTGCTTGATCAATTAAAAATGGTTGAACGCCTTCCACCATTTTTTGTTGGACGTTTTTTGACAAGGCATTTTTAACTAATTCTTTAAACGATAATTTTCCTGAACGTCCCACATTGAAACGTTTTGTTTCGGTGTATTCAATATCACCTACGCGCCAAATGCGAATACTTGTGCCAGTAGCTTGCAGTTGTCCGTCGACTTCTGCATCAACGACCCAATAGGGGAAGTAAACCCCTGTTAATTTATCGATTTGATTTTTGCTGAAAAAATCTCGGGGAATGAACCATTTTTTCTTGGTCCAAGCGAGAAATTTTTCAATCGCTTCGTCTTTTTCAATTGTAAAGGGTAAGACGTTTTCTGGTAAAAATTCGCCACTTAATCGACCAGCTAAGACAACTGGATTATGGCAATAATAACAGTATGTGGCTGCCGTTGTTGCATCGGTGACAATTTGAGCGCCACAGCTTGGACAATTAAAAATTTCCATTGTGCCTGCATCTGCAGTTGTTTCATTCTCAGTGGTCTCTGTTTGTTGCGTAGTGGAGGATTCTTCTTCCGCTGTGAAAGTCAAATTTTCCTCGGCAGTCGTTGTTGAGGGATTCTCTAAATGCGCCTCATGTTGCTGTTGCTCATAACGAGTCACTTCTTCTTCCGTGTAAATATTTAAACAATATTCACAATGAAATTTTTGATCTTTGGGATTAAATAAGAGCGGGCCGCCACAGTTGGGGCATTTATGGGTAAATGTTGTTTCCATTGCAACCGTCCTTTCTAATAGAGTGAGTAAATAACAGGAATCTGATTCAAAGAAAAAGGGTAGACTTGTGCCTGACCCTTTTCTTTAATTGTTCACTACTTGCTTATAAAGGAACCCCTTGGAATGGTTTACCACAATGTGGACAGAACTTAGGAATACCATTACTTAAGTCAACAATTTCGCTACATTCACTACATTTCATTTCTAATTTTGGTTTTTCGTTTGTTGGTTTTGGTGTACCACAGTTTGAACAAAACTTCCCAGTGTTTTCAGTCCCACATTGTGGGCAAGTCCAAGTGTCTGTAGCCCCTTGTGCGTTTTGCTGGTTTTGTTTTTCTTGCATTTGTTGTTGGTTTGTTTGAGACGCTTGCGCAAAGTAGTTGCCATTCGCATTCATGCCCATACCAACGCCCATAAAGCCGCTCATAGCGCCACCTTCATTTTTACCAGCAGCCTCCATACCACGAGCCAAGGAACCTTGAACATAGCCTTCGCGAACACCTGGATCGCTGAGCATAGCTCCTTCATTTCGCATGTTAATTAATTTAGTTGAATCATCTGTATAAGAAATGCTCGCAACTGCTACAGAAACAATTTCCATGCCGCGATTGGTGCGCCAATCCTCATCAAGTGCAGTTTGCATATATTTGCTTAATTCAACACTTTTTGAGGGAACATAAGAAATACGTTGCCCATCAGCAGACATTTGATTGATTGCTGCTTGCAATGCTGTAATGAACTCTGCCAAATATTGTTCATTAATATCATTAATATCTACTTGCGTTTGATTTTTAGGAATCGCATTAGTATAAAATAGTAAAGGATCTGTAATTTTAATTGAGTAATTTCCGTGTGCACGTAAGAAAAGTTCGGCATTATAAAAATTATCAAAATAGTTTAATGGCGCAGGTGTTCCAAATTTAATGCCTTTAATTTCTTGCAAGTTAATATAAAAAACTTGTTGTTTTTGTGGAGTTACGCCACCAAATTTGAAACGACTGAAGGTCTCTGCAATCGCATCTTTTAAAGAACCGTTAAACATTGAAGGCGCAGAATCATTTTTGACTGTATAATAGCCTTCTTCAGCAGTGTAATCGATGATTTTGCCACCATCGACAAGAAGCATCATCATGTTGGGATAGACATGTACAACAGAACCATCTGTTAAAACATCGTCCGTTCCTTTACGATTAGAACCACGTTTATCATCTTTACGTACAAAAACACCTTTTGTCATGACGGTTGTGTCCCCCATATTATCAGGTTCAATAACCTCTAGCCATTGATCGGCCAAGCCACCGCCAACTGAACTTGTTGCTGCTTTAATAAGTCCCATGTTCATTCCTCCTAATAAAAAACTAATTGTTAAAGCTAGTATACCACACAATGAATGCAGAGAAATCCAACGAAAGCCTGATGAAATGGAAAAAATTGATCAAACTTTATTAAGAAATTAAAAAAAGTATAGGTGAAACACAAGCATTTTAAAAAAAGTTACGTATAATAGAAGAAAAGACATATTATATAGTTAGGGGATTATTGAATGGAACGAAGCAATCGTAATAAAAAATCTTCAAAAAAACCACTTATTCTTGGTGTTTCTGCCTTGGTTCTAATCGCTGCTGCCGGTGGCGGGTATTATGCTTATAGTCAATGGCAAGCCAAACAAGAATTAGCCGAAGCGAAGAAAACAGCTACTACATTTTTAAACGTATTGTCAAAACAGGAATTTGATAAGTTACCGTCCGTTGTTCAAGAAGCTAGCTTAAAGAAAAATGGCTATGATACTAAATCTGTTGTTGAAAAATACCAAGCAATTTATTCAGGGATTCAAGCAGAAGGAGTTAAAGCTAGTGATGTTCAAGTCAAAAAGGCGAAAGACAATCAATACACATTTACCTATAAATTATCGATGAGCACTCCTTTAGGCGAAATGAAAGATTTGTCTTATCAATCAAGTATCGCCAAGAAAGGCGATACCTACCAAATCGCTTGGAAGCCGTCTTTAATTTTTCCAGATATGTCAGGAAATGATAAAATTTCGATTCAAGTAGATAATGCCAAACGTGGAGAAATTGTCGATCGTAATGGTAGTGGGCTAGCAATTAACAAAGTGTTTGACGAAGTGGGCGTAGTGCCTGGCAAACTTGGTTCTGGCGCAGAAAAAACAGCCAATATCAAAGCTTTTAGTGATAAGTTCGGCGTTTCTGTTGATGAAATCAATCAAAAGTTAAGCCAAGGATGGGTCCAAGCAGACTCCTTTGTACCAATCACAGTTGCTTCTGAACCAGTGACAGAATTACCAACAGGGGCTGCGACAAAAGACACAGAGTCACGTTATTATCCGCTGGGGGAAGCAGCTGCGCAATTAATCGGGTATACGGGCACCATTACTGCAGAAGATATTGAAAAAAATCCAGAGTTAAGTAGTACGGGCGTAATTGGTAAAACTGGCTTAGAACGAGCGTTTGATAAAGAATTAAGAGGGCAAGATGGTGGCTCACTAGTTATTTTAGATGACAAAGAGAATGTCAAAAAAGCTTTACAAACCAAAGAGAAAAAAGATGGTCAAACGATTAAATTAACGATTGACAGTGGCGTACAACAACAAGCCTTCGCTATATTTGACAAACGCCCTGGTAGTGCGGTCATTACCGATCCTCAAAAAGGCGATTTATTAGCAACGGTTAGTTCACCTTCGTATGATCCTAATAAAATGGCCAATGGCATTTCTCAAAAAGAATATGATGCTTACAATAACAACAAAGATTTACCATTCACAGCACGTTTTGCGACAGGCTATGCACCAGGCTCTACCTTTAAAACAATTACCGGTGCCATTGGTTTAGATGCAGGGACATTGAAGCCAGATGAAGAGCTAGAAATTAATGGCTTGAAATGGCAAAAAGATAAATCTTGGGGCGGCTATTTTGCGACACGTGTAAAAGAAGCAAGTCCAGTCAATCTGCGTACCGCTTTAGTTAATTCAGATAATATTTATTTTGCCCAACAAACATTACGGATGGGAGAAGACAAATTTAGAGCGGGTCTTAATAAATTCATTTTCGGTGAGGAACTAGATTTACCAATTGCCATGACGCCTGCTCAAATTTCAAATGAAGATAAATTTAATTCTGAAATTCTTTTAGCAGATACGGGCTACGGTCAAGGCCAATTGTTAATTTCACCAATCCAACAAGCTACCATGTATAGTGTTTTCCAAAATAATGGAACATTAGTCTATCCAAAATTAGTTTTAGACAAAGAAACGAAGAAAAAAGACAATGTAATCAGCGCCAACGCAGCGAATACAATTGCCACAGATCTTTTAGGTAGTGTGGAAGATCCTTCAGGTTATGTTTATAATATGTACAATCCGAACTTCTCATTGGCTGCTAAAACAGGAACAGCTGAAATAAAAGATAAACAAGATACAGATGGCAAAGAAAACAGTTTCCTTCTAACGTTAGATCGTAGTAACAATAAATTCTTAACAATGATTATGGTTGAAAATTCAGGAGAAAATGGTTCTGCAACAGATATCAGTAAACCATTAATTGATTACTTAGAAGCAACCATTAAATAAAAAGAGAAAATGAACGAAACGAGGTTTCTGTAAAAAGAAACCTCGTTTTCCCTTTTTAGAAAAAGGAAAGTGTGCTACAATGAAGCGACTAAATTGTAGAAGGAAAGGGATTCGTGTGCGAATTTTAGCAATAGATACATCTAACCAAACATTGAGTATTGCTGTGTGTGAAAATCAAAAAATTCTGGGAAGTTATACAGCAACGGTTAAAAGAAATCATAGCTTAACATTAATGCCGGCAATTGACTATTTGATGAGTCAATTGAACTTGGCGCCAACGGCAATTGATCGTTTTGTCGTAGCAGAAGGACCTGGATCATACACTGGCTTACGTTTAGGCGTGACGACTGCCAAAACATTGGCCTATACTTTAAAGAAAGAGCTAGTAGGTATTTCCAGTCTACAAACGCTAGCTGCTAATTGTGTTGGGCAAACCGGTTTAGTTGTGCCTCTTTTTGATGCGCGTCGTAAAAACGTCTATGCTGGTGCTTACCGGTTTGTCGATGGCGTGTGGCAAAATGAGTTACCGGACCAACATATTTCCCTGCGGGAGTTATTAGAACTACTAAAAGATGAACCAAATCTTTTTTTTGTTGGTGAAGATGTTGAAAAATTCACTGAAGAAATAGCTCAAATCATTCCTCATGGAGAAATTTGTGATGTTCCACAATGGCAAATTCCTAATGCCGCAGTTTTGGCTGCGTTAGGTAGTGTGGCTGAACCTGTTGAAAATGTTCATGGGTTCTTACCTGCGTATTTGAAAAAAGTAGAAGCGGAAGAAAATTGGTTGAAGACACACACGCCTAATGGAGAAAGCTATGTGGAAAAACTTTAATTTTGTGACAAAATACTTTACAAAAAGACGGCAACGGTATATAACTAAAACCATTGCAATGAACCAGCAAGAATTTCAATTGCGTGAAATCACCTACCAAGATATTAAGGATTTACTAGCAATTGAACGTGAAGTTTATGCTGGGGAACTTCCTTGGACGATGTCTGCTTTCATGGCAGAACTTGGCTCAAAAGCGCCGCATCTCTATTTGTTAGCGGCAATTAACGGAAAAACAGTTGGCTTTATTGGTTGTCGGATTCAAGGAACGGATGCACACATTACGAATGTCGCTGTCCATACAGCATACCAAGGCTTAGGTTTAGGTCGTTCTTTAATAGAAGAAACGCGAATTTTTGCCAAGAAAAATCGTTGTGAAACCTTATCGCTAGAAGTACGAATGAGTAATGTTAAAGCCCAACGTTTGTATCGGAAAATTGGCTTTGCCTCACAAACAGTGAAAAAAGGCTATTATGACGAAAATAATGAAGACGCACTAGAAATGATAATTGATTTAAAAGAAGAGTGAAGAAAAAATGTTAGTAACAAAAAAAGAAATATCTGTAGCAAATATTGGTGAAGAATTATGGCGTTTCAGTAATTCTTCTTATACAACTGGCTCCCCTTGGACAGAAACACAATTCGCGGAAGATTTTGCTCAGGAAAATAGCGAATATCTTTTTTTAGTTGAAAATGGCCAGTGGTTAGGCTATATTGCCTATCATTTTATTTTAGATGAAGCAGAAATTAGTCACGTTGTTGTGAATGGTCAGAGACAACACCAAGGAATTGGTTGTCAATTAATGAAAGCTTTTAAAGAATATGTTAAAAGTCGTAACATTACACAAATTTTCTTAGAGGTCAGAGAATCGAATACACTAGCTCAAAAACTTTATGAGAAAACAGGTTTTCGGAAAGTAGCTGTTCGAAAAAATTATTATAAAGAACCTCAAGAAAATGCCTTTGTAATGTGTGCGAAATTAAGGAAGGAAGCCCAATGACAATTTTTACAAAAGAACGTAAATTATTATTAGCTGTGGAAAGTAGCTGTGATGAAACAAGTGTGGCTGTCATTGAAGATGGCGACAAAATTCTTTCCAATATCGTAGCTTCGCAAATTAAGAGCCATCAACGTTTTGGCGGAGTCGTTCCAGAAGTTGCGAGTCGTCATCATGTTGAACAAGTGACGATCTGTATTGAAGAAGCATTAACAGAAGCAAAAGTCACCCCAGAAGAGCTTAGTGGCGTTGCTGTGACCTATGGGCCTGGGTTAGTCGGTGCTTTATTAATAGGACTTTCTGCAGCAAAAGCATTTGCTTGGGCGCACCAATTACCACTTATTCCGGTCAATCATATGGCTGGACACATTTATGCTGCCCGTTTTGTAGCACCGCTCGAATTTCCATTGATGGCCTTACTTGTTAGTGGGGGACATACGGAATTGGTCTACATGAAAGAAGATGGCTCTTTCGAAATTGTTGGTGAAACACGTGATGATGCAGCTGGTGAAGCGTATGATAAAGTCGGACGGGTGTTAGGGTTGCCTTATCCTAGTGGCAAAGAGATTGATGCTTTGGCCCATGAAGGCACAGATACCTATCAATTTCCACGGGCGATGCTAAAAGAGGATAACTATGACTTTAGTTTTAGTGGCTTAAAAAGTGCGTTTATTAACACGGTTCATAATGCAGAGCAACGTGGTGAAGCACTGTCTACAAAGGATTTAGCCGCAAGTTTTCAGGCTAGTGTGGTAGAAGTATTAGTGACTAAAACCATTCGTGCTTGTCAAGAATATCCTGTTAAGCAATTGCTAATCGCTGGGGGCGTTGCTGCGAATCAAGGATTACGAGAAGCAATGAGACATGCAATCAGTGAACAATTACCAGCAGTAAAATTACTTATTCCGCCATTAAAACTTTGTGGGGATAACGCGGCGATGATTGGCGCTGCCGCTTTTATCGAAGCTGAAAAGAATCATTTTGCTTCGTATAACTTAAATGCAGAACCTGGCGTTAGTTTTATGACAATTAGTGAAGAAGGCTAGCCAGCTAGACAAAAATTTGCTATAATGAAGCCAGTTTAACAATGACATTCGATGATAAAGAGAGTACTTATTTCAACGTCAGCTTAGCGATCTTGGGAAGGTGGGAGCCAAGAGTGATCGGAATGAGGAAGCGCACTTTTAGAATTCTGCTGAAAGCAGACGGCAATCACCGTTATCGATGAAGCAGGTCTATCCAAGTAGTATAGACAATTAGAGTGGTACCGCGGGTAAATTCTCGTCTCTGACAAAACAAAATATTTTGTTTTGTCAGAGACGTTTTTGTTTTTTTAATACTTACAAATTAATCAGGAGGGTTCTTATGAACAACAAAGAAATCGTAGCAAAAGCGTTACATGATGTTTTAAATGAAGAATTAACGATGGATCAAATCGAACAATTATTGGAAAATCCTAAATCTGTTGATCATGGAGATGTGGCTTTTCCAGCCTTTTCATTAGCTAAAATTTATCGTAAAGCACCACAACAAATTGCAGCAGAATTAGCAGAAAAAATTGATGGCACGAATTTTGAAAAAATTGAAGTGGTAGGACCTTATTTAAACTTTTTCATGAATAAAGAAGCAGTCAGTCAAGCTGTTATTGGCGAAGTAGTCAAAGAAAAAAATAACTACGGAAACAGTACCTTTGGCAATAATGGCAATGTTCCTATTGATATGTCTTCACCAAACATTGCTAAACCAATTTCTATGGGACACTTACGTTCTACGGTAATCGGGAATTCAATTGCCTTTATTTTAGAAAAAATTGGGTATCAGCCAATTCGGATTAACCACTTAGGTGACTGGGGTACACAGTTTGGTAAGTTAATTGTAGCTTATAAAAAATGGGGTTCTGAAGAAGCAGTCCGCCAACAGCCAATTAATGAATTATTGCGCTTATATGTGCAATTTCATGAAGAAGCAGAAGAAAAACCAGAATTAGAAGACGAAGCACGTGCTTGGTTTAAAAAATTAGAAGAAGGAGACCAAGAAGCCAATGAATTATGGAAATGGTTCCGTAGCGAGTCTCTAAAAGAATTTGATAAAATCTATTCCATGTTAGAAGTTGAATTTGATTCATACAATGGCGAAGCCTTTTATAATGATAAAATGGATGAAATTGTTACTTTATTAGAAGAAAAACATTTATTAACAGAAAATCAAGGTGCAGAAATTGTTGATTTGACAGAATATAATTTAAATCCAGCACTTATTCGTAAATCAGATGGTGCGACCTTATATATCACACGGGATTTAGCTGCTGCGCTTTACCGTAAACGGACGTATGATTTTGCCAAATCGCTTTATGTAGTCGGCAACGAACAAAGCAATCACTTCAAACAATTAAAAGCAGTCTTGAAAGAACTAGGGTTTGACTGGTCAGATGATATGGAACACATTCCGTTTGGTTTAATTACTCAAGGCGGTAAAAAATTATCCACACGTAAAGGGAAAATCGTTTTATTAGAAGAAGTATTGAATGAAGCCGTTACTTTAGCAGGAAATCAAATTAACGAGAAAAATCCAGACTTAGCAAATCGTGATGAAGTGGCGAAACAAGTAGGTGTAGGTGCAGTTATTTTCCATGATCTTAAAAATGATCGTCTAAATAATTTCGATTTTGTATTAGATGAAGTTGTTCGTTTTGAAGGCGAAACTGGGCCATATGTTCAATATACGCATGCTCGTGCGATGAGTATTTTACGTAAAGCAAACTTTACACCAGACGCTACACAACGTTATGCACTAAATGACAAGGATAGCTGGGAAGTCGTGAAGTTGTTACAAAAATTCCCTGAAACTGTGATGCAAGCTGCTGAAAAATATGAACCATCTGTTATTGCGAAACATAGCATTCATTTAGCACAAGCGTTCAATAAATATTATGCCCATGTTCGGATTTTGGATGAAGATGATCAAAAAGAGGCACGCTTAGCGTTAGTTTATGCAGTAGCTACTGTTTTAAAAGAAGATTTACGTTTACTAGGATTACATGCACCAGAAGAAATGTAGAAGTTTTTGTGAAAATTTTGCTACGCTGAACGCTAAACTTATTAAGCAAATATTAAAGTTAAGTTACAGATTGAGAAATTCATAGTAATTAAATAGCTGGGGTGCTATACTCGAGTCAAGTTATAAAAGGATTAGAAAAGGTGGCACCCAATTATATGACAGAAAAATGGCGTGAAGACGAAGAATATCTTTCTTATGTAGAAGATTTATTAGCAACCGAAGAAGTCCAAAAATTAGCAGAATACACACAACATATGCATTCAACTCGTTTAGAACATTCAATTAGTGTTTCCTATCATAGCTATAAATTAGCAAAGCGTTGGAACGGCAATGCTCGTGCAACAGCTCGTGCTGGTTTATTGCATGATTTGTTTTACTATGATTGGCGCACAACAAAGTTTGACGAAGGCTCTCATGCCTATGTTCATCCACGAATTGCAGCCAAAAATGCTGAAAAAATTACAGAGTTGTCTGATTTAGAACGAGACATTATTATTAAACATATGTGGGGCGCAACTATTGCACCACCAAAATACAAAGAAAGTTACATTGTAACCTTTGTTGACAAATATTGTGCTGTCAAAGAAGCGGCGTTGCCGATGACGACAGCCATGAAAACCAAATGGCGTCAGTATTTTGGCCAACAGTCAATCTAAAAAAAGCTTATCCGGAAGGATAAGCTTTTTTTGTTTAACGTTGACTAAAAAGTCTAACATTCATCTATTTAAAATAAATATTAAAAGTAATTTTGTTCTGTTAATTTCTTTTGAGCATATCGATAGACTGCTTCTTGATTTTCAGTTGTCAATTGTTTGTAAACATTCATAATATTGGTCGGGACAACAAATGGCGTTTCTTCCGTTTCAGGAATACCTAAGATTTCAAGAGGTGATACATCTAAAACTTTAGATAAGGCGACAATTTTATCCCTCCCCATATTTTCAATCATTCCAGTTTCCCATTTCCTGACGGTACTTTTTCCAACACCAACAAAATTTCCAACTTGTTCTAATGTAAGATTTTTCTCCATCCTTTTTTGCTTCAAAAAATTTTCTTTCAAAAAAACCACCTCCGTAAAAACATTCTAGCACAAAAAGTGTCGCAAAAGAAACATGTTTTACTCTATACATAGAGTGATAAATAACTATTGAATAGGCATATATTGACGGTTTTTTCACAAAATGATATACTTCCAGTGTCTAATAAGACACTAAAAGGGGTGAAAAGGGGGAGTAAAATGGAATCAAATTTAATTCATTCAAAATTGAAATTAAAAGGGAAAAATGTTGAATGGTTAGCAAGTGAAATGACCGCTGCAGGTCAACCAATCTCAGCTTCAACAATTTATAAGAAATTAAAAGGAGAGGTTGTATTTAAAGCTTCAGATATTAAATTGATTTCTAAGTTGTTAGATCTGGAAAGCGAAGAAATCATGGTTATTTTTTTTGATGAGCTAGTGTCTAAAAAGACACGTGAAGGTTGTTAAAGGTAATGAGTTATTCTTCTATTGCACTTTCCAGAGTTGCGTGGTATTATTTTTAATAGTTTAATAGCAACATGGTGATGGTGTTCACCACGAACTATTTATCGGACGAATAAATTAATGACGCCTACCAAACGGGAGAAGTGTACCCTTTGGTAGGCTTTTTCTGTACGCTAGGATTGGCGATAAGAAAATTGTAAAGGAGCATGTAAAGTGAAAAAAGAAACAAAGCAACTACTATCAATCGGCGGTTATATGGCAAAATGGTTGCTCATTACCGCAATTATTGGTTTATTTATGGGGGCGTTATCCGCCTTTTTCTTAAAGAGTCTTACCTATGTAACAGATGTTCGTTTAGCAAATCCTTGGTTACTCTTTATCCTCCCTATTAGCGGTGTCGTTTTTACGTATTTCTATACGCGTTTTGGGAAAAATGCTAGCCGAGGAAATAACTTAGTGATTGAACAAGGCAATGGCGGGGAAGAAGATATTCCCTTGCGCTTAATTCCTTTAACGTTGTTTGGCACGATTACTACGCACTTATTTGGTGGTTCTGTTGGTCGTGAAGGGACGGCGGTGCAAATGGGGGGCGCAATCGCAAATGCTGTAGGAAAAGTCTTTAAACTGTCCGCTTTGGAACGACAAGTAATTATTATTAGCGGAATTAGTGCAGGTTTTAGTTCTGTTTTTGGCACACCATTAGCGGGAACGGTTTTCGGATTAGAAGTTTTGGCGATTGGAAAAGTTCGTGCAGAGGCACTTTTCCCAAGTTTTTTTGCAGGCTTATTTGCTAATTTTGTGACTGAAAGTTTTGGTGTAACACATACGCATTATCCGATGGGCAAAATTCCGACTTGGTCGGTTGAACTATTTGTAAAATTATTTTTGGCATCGATTTGTTTTGGTTTGGCAGGTTGGGTTTTTAGTCGTTCCATTGTCTTTTTAAAAAAGACCTATGCAAATTGGTTTGCTAATGTCTACCTTCGTGCGTTTCTTGGGGCGTCCATTGTCGTTCTGTTTGTGCTCGTCTTAAACAACCAACGTTATTTAGGCTTGAGTTTACCTTTATTAGAAGATGCATTTGCAGGCAATGCGCAGCCTTTTGATTTTGTTGGGAAATTATTCTTTACGGTGTTATCCTTGGGTGCCGGATTCCAAGGAGGAGAAGTGACGCCATTGTTTGAAATTGGGGCTACGTTAGGTAGTTCTTTGGCCCCTTTGTTACATCTGTCAATTCCTTTTTTAGCAGGTTTAGGATTTATTGGTGTTTTTTCTGGCGCCACGAATACGCCGATTGCTTGTTTCATTATGGGCATTGAACTATTTGGTAGTGAAGCGGCAGTCTATTTTTTCATGGTCTGCTTAATCAGTTTTATGTGTTCAGGAAATAGCGGTATTTATGCTTCGCAACAAAGTTTGTATCGCAAAGGAACAGCAGAATATCCTCTCTTTAATGCATTAAAAAATCGACGTAAATAAGATGTTTTTTTATGAAAATATGCTAAACTAGAGAAGATGAGGTGAAGACATGAAAGACTATCAATATCCATTAGATTTAGATTGGACGACAGAGGAAATGGTGATTGTCACTAATATGTGGACAGCAGTTGAGCAAGCCAACGAAACAGGCTTGCCTGTTGACAAATTTTTAACAACTTATCAACAATTTAAAACGGTCGTTAAAAGTATCGGCGAAGAAAAACGCTTAGGTCGTGAATTTGAAAATGCTTCAGGATATTCGTTATATCGTACGCTTCAACAAGCTAAAAAACAGGGAAGCGGTAAATTAAAGCTGGGGGATGATTAGATGACTGAAACGCAAAAATTTATTCAAACAATTCAAAGTTGGCTTTTTGAAGCAGCCGATGTTATTCGAATGAACTTGGAATCAGAGTTAACCGTTCAACAGAAAAATGGCCGCACCGATTTAGTGACAAATATGGATGAACAAACCCAAGAATTTTTAATGAATAAAATTCAAACAAATTTTCCCGAAGATCAAATTTTAGGGGAAGAAAAAGGCTACAATACTTTAAAAAGTTTTGCTGGTCGCGTGTGGATCATCGATCCGATTGATGGCACAATGAATTTCGTGATGGAAAGAGAAAATTTTTGTATTATGTTAGCTGTTTATGAAGACGGCATTGGTAAATTAGGTTTTATCTATGATGTGATGCGAGAAGAACTTTATTGGGGCGGCAAAGGGCTTGGCGTTTATCGGAATAATCAATTATTAAAAGCGCCTACTATGAAAGCCTTGGCAGATGGATTATGGGGCATGAATGCTTACATGCATGGAAAAAATATTCATCACGCAACGGAAATCGGACAAGCAAGCATGGGCGTGCGTATTAGCGGTTGTGCAGGCTTGGAAATTATCGCCATGTTAAAAGGCAACCATCATGGCTATTTATCTAATCTAAGTCCTTGGGATTATGCAGCAGGCTTAGTACTTTTGGAAGAATTTGGGTTTAAATACTCTGGTATTACAGGAAAACCATTAACTTTTGCGGGTCGTGAATACTTTATTGCAGCAACGCCTGAAACCTATGATGAAGTATTTACCCAGTATTTAAATGAATCGGAATAATCAAAGAAGAGCGTTGCTGAAAGGTAAGGCTCTTCCTCTTTTAAAAGAGAAAAGTTTGTAAAAAAAATGTCCTTGTTTTCAGAAAAAGCCGAATAATTTCTAAAACTTTCATTATTTTTGCAGGCGAAAGCCTTTTTTTAATGAAAAAAGTTTGCTATAATAAGCAGTCGGCTTTTATGGACTTAAGTAACATAAGCGTATATAGATAAGGAGCAATTAAATTGAAATACAGAGATGATATTCGTAACGTGGCAATTATCGCCCACGTTGACCATGGTAAAACAACCTTAGTAGATGAACTTTTAAAACAATCTGACACTTTAGATGGACACACACAATTACAAGAACGTGCAATGGATTCCAATGCACTTGAAAGTGAACGTGGAATTACTATCTTAGCAAAAAATACAGCCGTAGATTATAACGGTACACGTATCAACATTCTAGATACACCAGGACACGCGGACTTCGGTGGTGAAGTAGAACGTATCATGAAAATGGTAGACGGTGTTGTTTTAGTTGTCGATGCGTATGAAGGAACAATGCCTCAAACACGTTTCGTATTGAAAAAAGCATTAGAACAAAAAGTAACACCAATCGTGGTTGTTAACAAAATTGACAAACCTTCTGCTCGTCCTGAACACGTAGTAGATGAAGTTTTAGAGTTATTCATCGAATTAGGTGCAGACGACGATCAATTAGATTTCCCAGTTGTTTATGCTTCTGCTTTAAACGGAACTTCAAGTGAATCAGATGATCCAGCAGATCAAGAGCCAACAATGGCCCCAATTTTTGATAAAATTATTGAACATGTGCCAGCTCCAGTTGATAATTCAGACGAGCCACTTCAATTCCAAGTCTCATTACTAGACTACAACGATTACGTTGGACGTATTGGGATTGGCCGTGTGTTCCGTGGCACAATGAAAGTCGGCGACCAAGTTGCGTTGATGAAATTAGATGGCAGCGTGAAAAATTTCCGTGTAACGAAAATTTTAGGTTTCTTTGGCTTACAACGTGTGGAAATTGATGAAGCAAAAGCGGGCGATTTAATTGCCGTTTCCGGAATGGAAGACATTTTCGTTGGGGAAACAGTTGTAGATGTTCACAATCAAGAAGCATTACCAATTCTACACATTGATGAGCCAACCTTACAAATGACTTTCTTAGTTAACAATTCTCCATTTGCGGGACGTGAAGGGAAATACATCACCGCTCGTAAAATCGAAGAACGTTTAATGGCTGAATTACAAACAGACGTATCTTTACGTGTTGATCCAATTGGCCCAGATTCTTGGACTGTATCAGGCCGTGGCGAATTGCATTTATCAATTTTAATTGAAAACATGCGTCGTGAAGGCTATGAATTACAAGTTTCTCGTCCAGAAGTTATTGAGCGTGAAATTGATGGGGTTAAATGTGAACCATTTGAACGTGTTCAAATTGACACACCTGAAGAATACATGGGTAGCGTGATTGAATCCCTAAGTTTACGTAAAGGCGAAATGCAAGATATGATTAATGCCGGTAACGGACAAATGCGTTTAATCTTCTTAGCACCAGCTCGTGGCTTAATTGGTTATTCAACAGAATTCTTATCAATGACTCGTGGTTATGGTATTATGAACCACACCTTCGATCAATACTTACCAATGATTCAAGGAACGATTGGCGGCCGTCATCAAGGTGCGCTAGTTTCAATCGATACTGGTAAAGCAACGACTTACTCAATCATGAGTATTGAAGAACGTGGTACAGTTTTCGTTGAACCAACGACAGAAGTTTACGAAGGAATGATTGTTGGGGAAAACAACCGCGACAACGATTTAACTGTGAACATCACAAAAGCTAAACAAATGACTAACGTTCGTTCGGCAACGAAAGACCAAACATCAGTCATTAAAAAACCGAAAAAATTAACGTTAGAAGAATCATTAGAATTCTTGAATGAAGATGAATACTGTGAAGTAACACCAGAAAGCATCCGTTTAAGAAAACAAATTCTTAACAAAAACGAACGCGAAAAAGCAAGCAAGAAAAAGAAAAAAGCTGAATAATTTTTCGACAAATAAACATTTAAACCAACTATGCTCGTTTTACTACGAAAATAGTTGGTTTTTTTGATGGCAAAAACGGATTAATGCGTATTTTAAGATAAGGTTATTTTTTTATGTGTGGATAACTACTCGTTATCCACAACAAGCAAATGCCGCTATTTTTGAAAGCTTTTGATAGCAAGCTTTCACAATTTTTCATTCTTTTTGATGTTTCACGTTAACTGGTGTTTCACGATTGTGTCTTGTTTTAACACACCTTGTTCCTGTTAGATTAGCGTGTTAAAATGACTTGTAGAACAAAGATTGGAGCGCAATAAATGAGTGCATTACAAGAATTATTAAAAGATACATTTGGCTATGATGATTTTCGGCCAGGACAAGAAACGATTATTCGTCATGTATTGCGACAAGAAAATGTCTTAGGCATTATGCCAACAGGTGGAGGCAAATCGATTTGTTATCAGTTGCCAGCCTTACTTCTGGATAATTTAACATTGGTGATTTCACCATTAATTTCTTTAATGAAAGATCAAGTAGATGCCCTGAATTTAATGGGGATTCCAGCTACATATATCAATAGTACCATTTCCTATCAAGAAATGAATCATCGTATTCAATTAGCGGTTAACAAAGAAGTCAAGCTATTGTATGTTGCGCCAGAGCGATTAGAATCTTATGATTTTCAACAGATGCTGACACATGTACCAATTGATTTATTGGCAGTAGATGAGGCACACTGTATTTCACAATGGGGGCATGATTTTCGTCCGAGCTATTTGCGTTTAGCGGAGATTATTGATCAATTTCAACAGCAACCAACTGTGATTGCACTAACAGCTACAGCAACGCCACAAGTAGCGGAGGATATTGTCAAGCAATTAAGAATTCCATCAGAAAATGAAATCAAAACAGGATTTGCTCGAGAAAACTTATCTTTTCAAGTCGTGAAAGATCAAAACAGAGACGTTTTTCTTTTGGAATATTTAAAGATGAATACTGGGCAATCAGGTATTATCTATGCAAGCACGCGGAAGGAAGTTGAACGAATTTATCATTTATTAGAAAATAAAAAAATTGCGGCTGGGATGTATCATGGGGGCATGAGTGAACAGTTACGTAGTGAAAATCAAGAAGCATTCTTGTATGATCAAGTGCAAGTGATGGTAGCAACAAATGCCTTTGGTATGGGGATTAATAAGAGTAATGTTCGTTTTGTCATTCACGCACAAGTACCAGGGAATATTGAATCTTATTACCAAGAAGCCGGCCGAGCTGGTCGTGACGGTCTGCCTAGTGATGCTGTGTTAATGTTTGCTCCACAAGACTTGCAAATTCAACAATACTTTATTGAACAATCTGAAATGACCATTGATTATAAGCAGAAAGAGTACTTGAAATTACGGGAAATGTCACAATATGCGAATGCACAAATGTGTTTACAAAAATATATTTTACGCTATTTTGGTGAAGAAGGGACGGACTGTGGTCGCTGCTCGAATTGTCTGGATAATCGAGAATTAGTCGATATTACGGTCGATGCCCAAAAAGTCTTGTCTTGTGTAAAACGTATGGGAGAACGTTTCGGTAAGGGCTTAGTTGGTAAAGTCTTGACTGGCTCAAAAGATCAAAAAATTGATCAATGGCATTTTGATCGTTTGCCAACATACGGACTAATGAAAGGTCGCACGCAAAAAGAAGTCACACAGCTGATTGATTATTTGACAGCAGAACGTTATTTAATTCCTTCTGATGGGCAATTTCCGTTGTTATCAGTCTCGACAGAAGGTGTTCAGGTGCTTTTAGGGGAACGTAAAGTCTTCCGAAAAGAAGACCAAAAAGTTCGAAAAGTAGCAGTGGATGATGCCTTGTTTGAACGATTACGCGAATTACGTATGGACATGGCTCAAGAGGCAGGCGTGCCGCCATATGTAGTCTTTTCCGATAGTACACTTAAAGAAATGTGTGAAAAATTACCGCAAACAACGATTCAATTATTGCAAATAAAAGGGGTCGGCCAAAATAAATTAGATAAATATGGCACCGCCTTTTTAGAAGTAATTAAAGAATATCAAGAGACAAAAAAATGATATAGTTTGTTATTTTATTTAAAATTAAAAGCAGAAAATAAGAAAAAAGTCTTTTAATGTATTTGTTGTTGTATTGATAAAATAAGCTTGTTATATAAAGAGATTTCTTACTTAATATATCGCTTGGTTTCAGAAAATTTCTTAAAGTAAATTTTCTGAAATCATCATGTATCTAACTGAGAATTATGTTATAATTATTTAATTAAGATAGGGAGGTTCTGTACAAATGGACGAAGGAATTTCAAAGAAATTTGCCATTCAATTATTAGAAGACGATGCAGAACGCATTAAAATGCTTATTCGTAATCAAAAAAACAGTTTGTGCATTTCTCAATGTAAAGCATTTGAAGAAGTGGTGGATACACAAATGTATGGTTTTTCAAGACAAGTGACCTATGCGACCCGTTTGGGGATTTTAACTAATGATGAAGGACATCGCTTACTAAGTGATTTAGAACGCGAATTGAATCAATTATATACAGATGTTTATGAAGAAACACAAGAAAAAAACGAGATTGGCAAGGAGGGTTAAGCTTTGCCAAACAAAGTAAAGAAACGGCATTTGCTAGACTATAGTATTTTTATTCCATATTTAATTTTAAGTATCGTGGGATTGATTATGGTATATAGTTCCACATCCGCATTACAAGTAATGAAAGGTTTTTCACCTACCTCATTCGTTATTAACCAGGTTGCCTTTTGGGTAGTAGGGTTAGTTGCAATGTTTTTTATTTATAAGATGAAAACATCCGTTTTCCAGAATCGAAGTTTTATCATGTTTGCCATTGCAGTAATTACGGTTATGGTTTTAGCCGTTCGGATTCCTGGTATTGGGAAAGAAATTAATGGCGCACGTGGTTGGATTGAGATTGGTGGATTTTCGATGCAACCAGCTGAGTATTTAAAAATCATGGTTGTCTGGTATCTGTCTTATATTTTAGCACGGCGACAAAAGACAATTAATGGAGGCATGGATCAATTTAAACAAGCTGCCGGGCGCCCGTTGATGCTCGTTTTTGTATTAATTGCTCTAGTTGCAATCCAGCCTGACTTCGGGAATGCGGCTATTCTAACATTAATTACCATCGTGATGGTTTTAGCAAGTGGGATTAATTATATGTATACCTACTTGGTCGGTGGCTTGGGCATTTTAGGTAGTATCACGGCTATTCAGTTATTAATTATGTCTAAAGGAAAAATTTTCCCAGCACGTTATCAATATATTTATAATCGTTTTGCTGTTTTTAAAAATCCATTTTTAGATGAACGGAACTTAGGCCATCAGTTAGCTAATTCTTATTATGCAATCAGTAATGGCGGCTGGTTTGGCAAAGGTCTAGGGAATAGTGTTCAGAAAAAAGGCTTTTTACCAGAAGCACATACGGACTTTATCTTTGCGATTACTTTAGAAGAGTTAGGCATTATCGGCGGTCTAGCGATTTTAGGATTGTTGATGTTTATGATTGCGCGAATTATTTTAGTCGGTGTACGCTCGAAGAAACCTTTTAATTCACTAATGTGTATTGGAATTGGTACAATGTTATTAATTCAAGTCTTTATTAATGTTGGTGGGATTACTGGGATTATTCCATTAACAGGAATTACTTTCCCGTTCTTGAGTCAAGGTGGGAATAGTTTGCTGATTATTTCGATTGCTGTGGCCTTTGTCCTGAATATCAGTGCAGATGAAACACGTCAGAAATTAGAAAATGAGTACTATTTATCTTTAGAACAGAACCAATAAATTTGAAGGAAATTGATGGTAGGAGTGACGTTATGAAAAAGGTATTAGTTGCCAATCGTGGCGAAATTGCGATTCGAATTTTTAGAGCTTGTACAGAATTAGATATCCGTACAGTAGCGATTTATGCTGCAGAAGATGAGTATTCTGTTCATCGTTTCAAAGCAGATGAAGCGTATTTAGTTGGTAAGGGGAAAAAACCAATTGAAGCCTATTTAGACATTGAAAATATTATCCAAATTGCCAAAAAATCGGGAGCAGATGCCATTCATCCTGGTTATGGCTTTTTATCAGAGAACTTACGCTTCGCCGAACGTTGTGAAGAAGAAGGAATCATTTTTGTTGGACCTAAAACACATCATTTAGATATTTTTGGCGATAAAATTAAAGCGAAAGAAGCAGCTGTAGCTGCGGGGATTGCTTCGATTCCAGGCTCAGACGGGCCAGTAGCAACGGTGGAAGAGGTCGTAGCTTTTGGTGAAACGCATGGCTTTCCTATCATGATTAAAGCTGCTTTAGGTGGCGGCGGTCGCGGGATGCGCGTTGCCCACGATGCCAAAGAAGCACGAGAAGGTTACGAAAGAGCAAAAAGTGAAGCGAAAGCAGCCTTTGGTTCTGACGAGGTTTATGTTGAAAAGTATATTTCTAATCCTAAACATATCGAAGTACAAATTTTAGGCGATCATCATGGGAACGTCTTGCATTTATTTGAACGTGATTGTTCCGTTCAACGGCGCCACCAAAAAGTGGTAGAAGTCGCACCATGTGTATCAATGAATGAAGAACAACGAGCAGCCATTTGTTCGGCTGCTGTGCAGTTAATGGCGCATGTCGGCTACGTGAATGCGGGAACGGTTGAGTTTTTAGTAGAAGGGGATCAGTTTTATTTTATTGAAGTGAATCCTCGTGTTCAGGTAGAACATACTATCACAGAAATGATTACAGATATTGATATTGTGATCTCTCAATTACAAATTGCGCAAGGGCTTGATTTGCATAAAGATATGCATTTGCCAGAACAAAACGAATTGACATTAAAAGGCGCGGCTATTCAATGTCGGATTACGACTGAAGATCCACTGAACCAGTTTATGCCAGATACAGGGAAAATCGATACGTATCGTTCACCAGGTGGTTTTGGTGTGCGTTTAGATGTAGGGAATGCTTATTCTGGCTACGCTGTGACGCCCTACTTTGATTCTTTATTGGTTAAAGTCTGTACGCATGGTTTCTCTTTTGAACAGGCAATCAGTAAAATGCAACGCTGCTTAAAAGAATTTCGGATTCGTGGCGTGAAAACAAATATTCCGTTTTTACAAAATGTTGTGAGCTATCCAGCGTTTCAATCTGGCGAAGCCAAAACAACCTTTATTGATAATACACCTGAATTATTTGAATTTCCTCGTATGCGCGATCGTGGCAATAAAACGATGAAATACATTGGAGAAGTAACGGTCAATGGGTTCCCTGGCATTGAACGAACGGAGAAAAAATATTTTGAAGCTCCGCGCGTGCCGACAGATATTGAAGTTCCAGAAAAAGTGATCACAGCTAAAAATATTCTAGACGCTCAAGGAGCAACCGCCGTCATCGATTGGATTAAGAATCAAGAAAGTGTGTTAATGACAGATACCACGTTCCGTGATGCGCATCAAAGTTTATTAGCTACTCGTGTGAGAACACAAGATTTTAAAGCAATTGCTGGTCTAACTGATGCAGCCCTGCCTGAGCTGTTTTCTAGTGAAATGTGGGGTGGCGCTACGTTCGATGTTGCCTATCGCTTCTTAACCGAAGACCCATGGCAACGTTTAAGAAAAATTCGTCAGTTGATGCCAAACACACTTTTACAAATGCTGTTCAGAGGATCTAATGCGGTAGGCTATCAAAATTATCCTGATAATGTTATTGAAGAATTTATTAAAGAATCCGCTCGCCAAGGAGTCGATGTTTTCCGAATCTTTGATAGCTTAAACTGGATTCCTCAAATGGAAAAAAGTATTCAAGTCGTTCGGGATACCGGAAAAATTGCGGAAGCAGCAATTTGTTATACTGGGGACATCAATGATCCAGCCCGAGCAAAATATAATGTTCAATATTACCTTGATATGGCTAAAGAATTGGAAAATTTAGGGGCACAAATCATTGCGATTAAAGATATGGCTGGCTTATTGAAACCACAAGCTGCTTATCGTTTAATTAGTGAATTAAAGGCAGCCACGGATTTACCAATTCATCTCCACACTCACGACACTAGTGGCAATGGGATCATCACTTATTCAGCAGCTACTAAAGCGGGCGTTGATATTGTTGACGTCGCAATGAGTGCGATGAGTGGCGCAACTAGCCAGCCAAGTATGAACAGTCTATATTATGCTTTAGTCAATGGTGAACGGACGCCAACTATTAACATTGATAATGCACAGAAAATCAATCATTATTGGGAAGATGTGCGCATGTATTATCAACCATTTGAAAATGGGTTAAATGCCCCGCAAACAGAAGTCTATATGCATGAAATGCCTGGTGGTCAATACTCTAATCTACAGCAGCAAGCAAAAGCGGTAGGCTTAGGGCACCGTTGGGATGAAATCAAAAAAATGTATCACACAGTGAATTTGATGTTTGGCGATATTGTAAAAGTGACGCCATCTTCAAAAGTCGTGGGAGACATGGCACTCTTCATGGTTCAAAATAATCTGACAGAACAAGATGTTTATGCGCGTGGTGAAGAACTAAGTTTTCCTGAATCCGTTGTGACTTTTTTCCAAGGTGATTTAGGTCAACCAGTTGGTGGGTTCCCGAAAGAGCTCCAACGAATTATTCTAAAAGGTCGACCAGCCTTCACAGAGCGGCCAGGTGACTTAGCAGCACCTGTTGATTTTGCAAAAGTACAAGAAGAATTAGCCGAAAAAATTGGGTATCAACCTAAATTGGAAGAAGTTTTAAGTTATTTAATGTATCCACAAGTATTTTTAGAGTATCGTCAAAAATACGAAACCTTTGGAGATATAACCTTATTAGATACGCCAACATTCTTTAATGGTATTCGTCAAGGAGAGACATTGGAAGTTCAAATTGAACGAGGAAAAACGTTAATTATTCGTTTAGATGAAATTGGCGAACCTGATATTGACGGAAACCGTGTCTTGTTCTTCAATTTGAATGGGCAACGTCGTGAGGTTTTAGTTAAAGATGCCTCCATTAAGTCTGCTGTTCAAGTAAAACAAAAGGCGGAACCAACTAATAAAGAACAAATCGGCGCAACGATGTCTGGTTCTGTTCTACAAGTATTGGTCAAACGTGGCGATAAAGTAGAAAAAGGTCAGCCGTTGCTGATTACAGAAGCCATGAAAATGGAAACGACTATCGAAGCACGTTTTGCGGGCACGGTAGATCACATTTATGTTGAAGAAGGCGAAGCAATCAGCTCAGGTGATTTGTTATTAGAAGTAAAAGAAAAATAAGATGAGAGGGGAAAAAATGAAGCGATTTTGGGCCTTTACTGCTGTTTTTTTAACAGTTCTACTCATCGGATATTTAGAGCCAGTTTTTTTCCCTGCTGAAAAACCAACCGAAACAGCTCAAAGTGGGCGCTTATCTAGCGCTCACACCGCTGTTCCTCATGAAGAATTGCCAGCTTCTGGCTACGCAGCATACATAGGGAAAGATGTGGAAACCTTTATCCGCCAGTTTGGCAATCCTAAAGAAAAAATTAAAACAGGTCGTACGTATGAATTATGGACGTTCGGTTTGACGATGAATGATTACTTAGAAGTCAACGTTCGAGAAAATAAAGTCATCGCAATTAAGGCCTTTAACAATGACAAAATGATAGAACCGTTTAAAATAGATATGAAGCTTGCTGACTTGTCTGATTTAATGACGATTTATTCGAATTTTGCATTTAATTTTCATCATGAAGCTTACGATGTCGAGCTGATGGAAGAAGATATGAACTATCGACCACTGGTTGCTTTTGATAATGGCAGTTTTGCGGTGTTATTTTTTAATCAGCGGACAGGCGGTTTAATGGCAGTTAATTATGTCAATAAAGAAACGTTGCTCACGGAAATGCCGTATCAATTAAATGAAGGTTCTCCTTTGCCAGTTGATATAACGCAGTCAATGACCTTCGATCCTGTTCAAAGTAACCAAGCGATTTATGTCATGAATCTGGTTAAACAGCAAGAAAATCAAGCTGCTTTTTCAGTCTCTACACAAAGTCAAAAAGATGCCCAAACATTGTATCAAACGCTGGCTAACCATACACCAACAATTTTGTCGGCAAATCGACAAGCAGAATTGTTACAAACGAGAGAGGAACATACAGCCATTCATCCCTTTCATTTGACTAAGGACGAATTTTCTTTATTAGTTAAAACGAGCAAACTTTCGTTGAGAGAACCAGCAGGTATTTTCCAAGAACCTGTTTATGATAGTACCTTTACTATTTTGTCATGGTTTTCGGACCCGCAATATGATAGCTATTTTGCTGAGTCAGAAACGACAGAATTGGGCGTTGCCTTTTCCAATGAAGGTGTGTTAGTCTTATTAGAGAAACGACCAGAAAATAGGCAAATCACGGAGAGTAGTGAAAAGTTATGATTGTGACAGAACATTTATTTGCAATTGAAGATCAAACAGAATGCTTAATTTCAGCACTTTTAGAAAGTGATGCTGTTCAAAACTATAAAGAAACAAAAAAAGCTATGTATGCTTCGGCGGAAGTTGCTCAGTTACAAAAAGCATTTTTAGAAGCTAAGTCAGCCTTTGAACGAGTAGAAACTTATGGAATTCATGCACCCGATTTTCGGGAGAAACAACGAGCCCTACGTAAAGCGAAGCGGGCGCTTGATTTAAATGAAATCGTTGCAAATTATCGTTTTGCTGAGACAAACGTTCAAACGTTGCTAGATACAATTGGTTTAAAGATTGCGCAACTAATTTCTGAAGATATTAAAGTAGATGCTGGAAATCCTTTCTTTGAACGAGGAAAGAAACATTCAGGTTGTGGAGGAAGCTGCCATGCAAGCTAAAGAAGAAAAAGAATTTACGCTTCAAGAGCGTCGTTGCCTAATTGTTTGGGTATACACATTAAAACCGTTAAAACAGTTACGCCGATATGGACTGATTCACTATGTTTCACGAAAAATGAAATATGTGGTGATTTACATGAATGAAGAAAATATTGAAAGTAACATGGAAAAAATTAATCAGTTACATTTTGTTCGTAGTGTCGATAAATCGTATCGACCAGATGTCGAAATGAATTTTGCTGAAAAAATTGGTACCAAAGCGGCTTATCAAGAACAAGAAGACGACGGCTATGTAGTAGAGGAATTATCTACAGAGATTCGCTTAGCAGAGAATGTCTAATGCAAAAGAGTGAGAAATGTTATGAGAAATTTCAAACATTTTTCACTCTTTTTGTTATAATGAATTATAAAAGAATGATTGATAAAGGAGTCGAAACAATGCGTGTTATTTCTGGAGAATATGGTGGCCGGCGCCTGAAAGCGTTAGATGGCGACAATACTAGGCCTACAACAGATAAAGTAAAAGAATCTATTTTTAATATGATTGGTCCATATTTCGATGGTGGAATGGCGCTGGATTTATATTCAGGAAGTGGCGGGTTAGCGATTGAAGCCGTTTCTCGTGGAATGGACAAAAGTATTTGTATTGAAAAGAATTTTGCTGCACTAAAAGTAATTAAAGAAAATATTGCGATTACAAAAGAACCAGAAAAATTTGAAGTTAGAAAAATGGATGCTAATCGTGCCTTAGAACAGTTTTATGAAGAGAAGCTACAATTTGATTTGGTCTTATTGGATCCGCCCTATGCCAAACAAAAAATTGTTTCACAATTAGAAAAGATGTTAGAACGGCAGTTATTAACAAACGAAGCCGTTATCGTTTGTGAAACAGATAAAACTGTCAAATTACCGGAAACGATTGGTACACTAGAAAAAACAAGAGAAACCGTTTACGGAATCACTCAAGTAACGATTTATCGTCAGGAGGCGTAAGATGCGTAAAATTGCTCTATTTCCCGGAAGTTTTGATCCGATGACAAATGGTCATTTAAATTTGATTGAACGCAGTGCGAAGTTATTTGACGAAGTCATCATTGGCGTTTTTATAAATACAAGTAAGCAAACATTATTTACGCCAGAAGAGAAAAAATATTTAATTGAAGAAGCAACTAAAGAAATGCCAAATGTGCGTGTTATCATGCAAGAAACCCAGTTAACTGTGGAAAGTGCAAAATCATTAGGGGCTAATTTTTTGATTCGTGGCATTAGAAACGTCAAAGACTACGAGTACGAGAAAGACATTGCTAAAATGAATCAACATCTGGCGCCAGAAATTGAAACGGTTTTTCTATTAGCAGAAGAACCATATGCACATGTAAGCTCCAGTTTACTAAAAGAAGTTTTACGTTTTGGAGGCGATGTGTCTGACTATCTTCCTCCCAATATTTATCATGCGTTAAAACAAAAGAAGAATGACTGGAGCTAAAATAATGAATAAAAAAACAGAAAAATTTTCGTTTAAATCACTCATTCCAATGGTATTGGCATTGCTGCTAATTGGTTTGTTTATCGTCCCAATTCCTTATTATATTGAAGGACCAGGAACGACAGAAAATTTAAAAGAGTTTGTAACTGTTGATGGAAAAAAAGATACGCAGTCAGGTGCTTTTTATTTAACAACGGTGGGCATTCGTTCGGCCACTATTTTTTCTGCCATAAAAGCAAACTTTTCGGATTTTCAAGAAGTCATGTCAAAAAAAGAATTAATGGGAGATAGTAGTAATAGCGAATATAATCGAATTCAACAATACTATATGGATTCCTCAAAAAACGCCGCAATTGAGCAAGCCTTAAAATTAGCGAAGGTTCCATATGAGATGAAATTTAAAGGCGTCTATGTGTTAGCGATGGAAGACAACTCAAGTTTTAAAGGAAAAATTGAAGTTGGCGATACCGTGACAGGCGTGGATGGCAAATCTTTTAAAAGCAGTGAAGAATTAATGAATTACATTAAAGCACAAAAAGTGAATCAAAAAGTCACTGTTCAATTTATTCAAGATGGCAAAGCAAAAGAAGCGACCGGCAAATTAATTGAATTGCCAACAGATAAAAAAGCGGGGATTGGTATTGGTTTGACCGATCATACAGAAATTGATTCTTCTATCCCAGTATCTATTGAAGCGGGTGATATTGGTGGGCCATCGGCTGGGTTAATGTTTACTTTGCAGACCTATGAACAATTAAGTCATAAAGATTTACGTAAAGGTCATGAAATTGCTGGAACAGGTACGATGAACAGTCAAGGAATCGTTGGTAGAATCGGTGGTATTGACAAAAAAGTTGTAACAGCCAGTGAGAACGGTGCAGAAATTTTCTTTGCACCCGATGATGAAATAACTTCAGAAATGAAAAAAGTTGAACCGAAAATCAAATCGAATTATCAAGAAGCACAAGAAGCTGCGAAAAAAATTGGGACAAAAATGAAAATTGTCCCAGTAAAAACGGTTCAAGATGCCTTGAACTATCTAGAAAAATTAAAATAAAAGTGTGCCTGGGCCAAAAATTACTAGTGATTTTTGGTCCAGGCGCATTTTTTTGTTAAAAAATGCGTAATTATATTTTGAAGGGAGGACAAACGATGGATTGGTTGAAACAGTTACCCAAAAAGTGGCTATTGCTAGGTAGTGGCGCGTCTATAGTTATTTTGATAACTCTATTAGTGGGCATTTATTTGATGGTTAATAAGGAGCCACGAGTAGACACCACAATGTGGGAGGAGACAAGTCTGACCACTACGGCAGAGGTCGCCACAGATGCCACAAAAGAAAGGGCAGAAACAATGATCTATGTTGATATTAAAGGCGCAGTGAAAGTACCAGGAATCTATCAACTAAAAAATCAGCAGCGGATTTGGGATGCTTTAGCTTTAGCTGGAGGAGTGAGCGAGGAAGCTGATACTGCCCAGGTCAATTACGCTCAAAAAGTAAAAGATCAAATGATTATTTATGTGCCCAAAAAAGGAGAAGCAGTGCCACAGTCATTAGAAACGCTGCAGGAATCAGCACCTGCTCAGCAAAATCAGGAGGAAAAAATCAACCTTAATAGGGCAACAGAAGCAGAGCTACAAACGATTTCAGGAATCGGTGCGAAAAAAGCACAAGAGATTATTCGCTTTCGTGACGAACAAGGACCGTTTAAAACCGTCGAGGAACTGAAAAATGTTCCAGGTATTGGAGAGAAAACAGTAGAACGTTTAAAAGACATGTTGACAGTGACTGGCTAACTTTTAACAGAAAATTCCTGAGAATTCTTGACTATGGGATGCGGATAACATACTATTTGTAATAAGATTAAATGATTTGGCAAATCGAACACAGGAGTCATTAAAAATAAAGGAGGTTTATTATGGAACGAATTCCATGGGACCAATATTTTATGGGACAAAGCGTCTTATTATCATTAAGAAGTACTTGCACACGGTTAACTGTCGGAGCAACCATTGTTCGCGACAAACGAATTATTGCAGGAGGTTACAATGGTTCAGTCAGTGGCGGAACGCATTGTATTGATGAAGGATGCTATGTTGTTGATAATCATTGCGTTCGAACAATCCACGCAGAAATGAATGCAATTTTACAATGTGCGAAGTTTGGCGTCCCTACAGAAGGGGCAGAAATTTATGTGACACATTTCCCTTGCCTGCAATGTACAAAGATGATTTTACAAGCAGGGATTAAAAAGATTTATTATTTAAAGGATTACCGTAATGATGCGTACGCCCTAAATTTAATTGAACAAGTAGGAGCCACGGTTGAAAAAGTGACTTTAGTACCAAAATATTTTGCCGAATTACAATGGGGAGAAGAATTTGCCACACTTGAGGACAATCCTTCCTCAGCTGAGGAATAATTGGTTCTTCATAGCTCTGCTGACTAGTTGTGGGCTGTGGTGTTTTTTCGCACCTAGTCTATTAGGAGCTCTTCTTTTTTCTATCACTGTTATCCGTATTGTCTGTACAAAAAGTTTTCCTGTTATATTGGGAGGTTTTTTGTGCAGTTTTTTAATAGTAGGGGGCATATTGATTTTCCAGTGGTTAAAGCCAGTCTCTTTGTTGCCTAAAGATGTCCGCTTGTCAGGACAGCTAACGATATTGCCAGATGAAATACAAGTCGATGGTGATCAAGTAAAATTTCCTGCCAATTGGATCGTAAAAGGCAAAAGGCAGAAAGTGATGGCATTTTATCAATTAAAAAGTGTGAAAGAAAAACAGCAATGGCAACAACTAACCACGACCATTCAGGCAACCGCTGTAGGTATTTTAGACTCGCCCCAAGGTCAAACCAACAAAAATGGCTTCAATTATCAACTATTTTTAAAGAATCAAGGAATCGAAGCTATTTTATTCATTGAGGAGATAGGACAACAGCGTTCCTTTTTTTCTTGGCGGTTTAAAGAAATCATTAGCGGCTGGCGGAAGTGGGCGATGGTACATATTCAGAAAAATTTTGGTGAGACTAGTGCAATGTATATGAATGCGTTGCTCTTAGGTTTTCGTAATGAAGAATTTGCTGAAATAAGCGATAAATTTTCAGCATTAGGCATTTTGCATCTTTTTAGTTTGTCAGGGATGCATGTTTCTTTTTTCCTTCGTTTATTTCGCTTGCTAATGCTAAGAATTGCTCGCCGAACGCAAGAAAGTTATTTTTTGTGGCAATGCGGTTTTTCACTGATATATGCTGGTTTAACAGGATTCTCAGTCAGTGTCATGCGGGCGCTTTTACAAACAAACCTCAATACGTTCAATCGACGGTTTAATTGGCAGGTTCCGGCCCTCGATTGTTGGAGTTTAACTCTCTTAGTGCACTTGATTGTTCAGCCAACCCTCTTTTTTTCAGTCGGCGGTCAATTTAGTTACTTACTTTCCTTTGTTCTGCTGTTTTTAGAGCAAACATTGGTTGGTTATTCTTCGCCTTTCATTAAAAATTGTTTAGGCTCTTTCCTATTGGCTGTGGCTTCCTTACCTATTTTAGTCCAATCATTTTATGAATGGCCCTTGTTAGGAAGTTTCTTAACATTTCTCTTGTTACCAATTTTTGAACGGTTCTTGTTACCGCTTTTGACGTTGAGCTTTTTTCTAGTGATTATTATGCCAGCACGCTATTTAGCAGCCTTGCTCGAACCGCTATTTTTAACAATGAATGGCTTATTTGAGTGGGTGCTAGTTCACTTAAATCCGAAGCTGACCATCGGCTATTTAAATACTTGGATACAAATTAGTTTGCTATTACTAATCGGACTTTCAATGATTTATTTAGCAGACAAGTCTAAAAAAATTTTTTTCTCAATCGGACTACTAATTGTTTTGATAAATAGTAAATACCTTTCGCCAATTGGCATTGTTGCAATGATCGATGTAGGCCAAGGGGATAGTTTGTTTATCCAAGCGCCTTTTCACAGAAAAAATACACTGATTGATACAGGTGGTCGGTTGTCTTTTGACAAAGAAGCTTGGCAGCAACGGAAAAATAGTCGATCAGGAGCGGAATATTCAGTGATTCCTTTTCTCAAAAGTCAAGGAGTCAAACGTTTAGATGAAGTGATCATCACACACGCACATGAAGACCATTTTGGCGATTTATTAGCCATTGCGCAGAAGGTTCCAATTTCTGTTCTTTATTTTCCTAAAGGAGCAGCTGAAGCCAATTTTTCGTTTCGCCAAGTCTTGAAACAACTCCAAAAAAGCGGGACAGACTGTCGGCCAATTTTAGCGCCCAAGCGAATTAATGGGCCCGTTTCTTTTCAAATTTTATCACCAAATAAGAGCAGTATTGGGGGCAATAATGACTCGATAGTGTTTTCCACACAATTAGGCGGACGACATTTTTTATTTACTGGTGACTTGGAAGCCGAAGGAGAAGAACAAGTGTTGGCTCGCTATCCCCAGTTGAAAATCGACATCTTGAAAGTCGGTCATCATGGTAGTAAAACGTCGTCTACTAAAAGATTTATCAAACAGCTTAATCCGCGAGAAGCATTGATTTCAGCTGGACTGAATAATCGTTTTAAACATCCTCATCAGGAGACATTAGCGACGCTGGAGGAGCAAAAAATAAATTATTATCGGACCGATCTTCAAGGAATGATTTATTATCAATGGTTACCTTGGCAAGGGCTTTCTAAAGCCAAATTTGTTAAAGAACAAGACTAGTATTTCCAGAAGTAACATGATAGGATAAACAAGAGAAACGAGAAAAGGAGCGAGCCAATGGAGTTACAAAAAGCTTTGAAAGAAGTGCGAGAGCAAAAAATCGCTCCAGTGTATTTATTAATAGGAACAGAACTTTATTTAACTGAATTATTTAAAACAACATTGATGAAAGAATTGTTGACGGAAGAGGATGATCAATTTAATTTTTTCTCATTTGATATGGAGGAAACACCTTTAAGTGCAGCGATTGCTGAAGCGGAAACAATTCCGTTTTTTGGTGATTATCGCCTTGTCTTTGTGGAAAATCCTTACTTTTTAACTGCCGAAAGAAAAACAAACGGTGTGGAACATGATGTCAATCTTTTATTGAATTATTTGGAAAGTCCATCACCAACAACTGTTCTTGTTTTTATGGCCTCTTATGAAAAATTAGATGAACGCAAAAAAATTACCAAAGCATTGAAAAAAAATGCCACAGTGGTTGACGTCAATCCAATGGATGAAAAGGCTATTCGTCAGTACATTTCTCAAACGATTGAGAGCGAAGGGTACACTATTCGCTCCGATGCTTTTGATTTATTACTTCAATTGACAGACTTGAACTTATCAAAAATTATGGGAGAATTACAGAAGCTGTATTTATATGCCCTTGAAACGAAGACAATTACACGAGGTGCGGTTCAAGAATTAGTCCCTAAGTCTTTGGAACATAATGTTTTTGACTTAACCAACGAAGTACTTTCTGGAAACAGTGAAAAAGCTGTTCAATTGTATGAAGATTTACTTTTACAAGGAGAAGAAACCATTAAGTTAAATGCAATCTTATTGAATCAGATTCGCCTTTTTCTACAAACAAAAATTTTGGCTAAGATGGGCTATCAACAAGCGAATATCGCTGATACATTAAAGGTTCATCCTTATCGAGTCAAGTTAGCGTTACAACAAGTCCGACGATTTGAATTGTCTCGATTAGAAAGACTTTATGATGAATTAGTTGAAAATGATTATCGCATGAAAACGGGCCAAATGGATAAAGAATTACTATTCCAATTATTTATTTTAAAATTGACTGCACAAGCAAAATAAGAAAATGCCAGAGGCAATCGTTGTACAACGATTGCCTCTGGCACTTTCTTATTATTTAGCTCCTAATAGTTCTTCTTTTCCGTGAACAAGCTGTGTCAACATGGCACAGAAAGGTGTTGCTACGTTGTATTTTTGTCCTTTGCGCCAAACGGCACCATTGATGTAATCAATTTCTGTGAGACGATGATTTTTAATTAAATCTTGATACATAGACGGATAGTGCAAGCCAATACCGTTTGGATCATAAGTTTGAGCAATATGTGTATAGACTTCTGCTTGATCTAAATGAATGGCTTCTTTTTCTGCGACTGCTGCAAATTCACTGATTAATGTTTTAACAAGGGATTCACTAACAGGTAGTGCACCAAATTCGGCAATATTACAATCAAGGATTGTACACAAACCATTTAGCGTGCCATTGACACAGGCTTTCCGCCAAATAGAGTAGCGAACATTGCTACTATAGCTTGGATTTAAACCAGCTTGTTGGAAGACATCAACGACTTCTAAAGCAAATTCTTTACCAGAAGGATCAATATTTTCTAATTCAATTTCGCCATCACCTAAAAGTTTAACACGTCCCGGTCCTTCTAAACCAGCTGTCCACATGGTAATGCCAACCAAGATGTTTTCTTTTGGCACATATTTTTCTAGTACATCTTCATGACCTAAGCCATTTAATAAACATAGTACATACGTTTTTTCAGTAATCATTGGTTGAATCGCTTTAAACATTGCATCTAATTGTTGTGCTTTGGTTAAAGCAATAATTAAATCAACTTGTTCATTTTGATGGTCAATTTCTTCTGGTGAGAAGATTGGTAGTTTTGCGACAACTTCTTCTCCATTAAAATCAGCGATTAAACCATTTTTACGAATGGCTTCAATGTGCGCGGGCCATTGATCGATTAAAGTTACATCATTTCCGCCTTGATGCAACATAATTCCTAAACGGCTGCCCATAGCGCCGGCACCAGCAATTGCAATTTTCATGTGTATCCATCTCCTTAAAAGTTCTTTAACCGTTATTATTATACAGCAACTTTCCTAAAAATGAATAAATGGGACTTGCAAATTTGTTATTTTTTAAATGTTTCCTAAAAAGTAAGGATTGCATCAAATGGTAAAGTAAGCTAAAGTAAAGCGTGGAAAAGTTTATAAATGAAAGTAGAGGAATCGTTAATGACGAAAGAAAAATTTTGTCGAGAATCACGAGTGATTCAAACACATCGTGTATTTCCCTTTGATTTAAATCCCTTTGGTGCACTATTTGGTGGGAAATTAATGTCTTTAATTGATGACGCCGCATCCATTTCCGTTTCACGACATTGTCGGAGAGGGGCAGTTACAGCATCTTTAGATAACTTGAATTTTTTAAAACCTTTAAAAGAAAATCACTCAGTGTGTGTTGAAACGTTTGTTTCTGGCGTGCATCATAAATCGATGGAAGTATTTGTTAAAGTTGTAGGAGAAGATTTAACAACTGGAGAGCGTTATTTAGCGGCGACTTGTTTTACAACTTTTGTAGCCATTCCGTCTCATATAAATCCTGAAAGTGACTTCCAATTAGCGGCAGTCGTCCCAGAAACTGCAGAAGAAAAGTTGATTTGTTCCAATTATGAAACGAGACGACAACAACGTTTAGCTTTGCGAGAAGAGACTAAATTATTTAGTCAACATCTCACAACAGATTTACCGTGGATTGATTCACCTTTATAAAAAAATGTCCGAGTCTTTGTGAAAACAGACTTGGACATTTTTTGATGAAAAAAGAAGCTAACATGAATGCTAACTTCTATCTCACATTATTTAGCTAATTTGCTTAAACGAATTTTATCGCGGTTAGCTTTGTTTTTATGGATTAAACCTTTAGTTGCAGCCATATCAACAGCTTTAACAGCTTCGTTGTATAAAGCATCGACGTTATCAGCTCCAGCAGCTACAGCTTCTTCAAATTTCTTGATTGCTGTACGCATTGCGTTTGTTTGAGATGAATTTTTCGCATTCGCGTTAGCACTTGTACGTACGCGTTTGATTGCAGATTCGATATTTGGCATTTGTTTCACCTCCGATGATTTAGGTTTTACACTGGTCAGCCAATGTAATTCAACAGTAATCATTATACCTAATCCATTGTTCCATTGCAATAAAAGACGACAAGTTTTTTTCCTTAACAGACAATTTCAAGAAAAAAATAAGAAAATTTGCCAGAGCCTTAAGAAAAAAGCATACATTTTTTTTAAAACATGCTATGATAAAATAGATAAATGAAAAATGGTGGTGTCTTTGTGAGTATTGCATTATTGGTAACGATTACTTTGGTAATGGGTGTAATTTTTGTTAACGGTTGGACGGATGCGCCGAACGCAATTGCAACCGCTGTCTCGACTCGGGTGTTAAAACCGAATGTCGCAATTTGGATGGCTGTTGTGATGAACTTTTTAGGTGCATTAGTCATGACCTTTTTTAATGCCCAAGTAGCTGAAACGATTAGCAACATTGTTAGTTTTGACGCAAATGGAAACGCTTCACAGGTGGCTTTGGCTGCTTCGCTTTTTTCAATTGTGGTTTGGGCAGTTGCTGCGTGGTATTTTGGTATTCCCACAAGTGAAAGCCATGCGTTAATTGCCGGCTTGACTGGTTCGGCAATGGCATTAGGTGGTTTGGGTGCAGTCAATGGCTCGGAATGGATCAAAGTGCTTGTTGGTCTAGTTGTTTCTACCGTAATGGGCTTTGGCGGCGGATATTTGATTGCCAAACTTGTTGTGAAAGCTTTCTCGGCTGTGCCTAGAAGAAAAGCCAACAAATTTTTTACAGTTGGACAAGCCTTTGGTGCAGGAGCTAATGCTTTTTTACATGGTGCGCAAGATGGGCAAAAATTTATGGGCGTGTTCATGTTAGTGCTTTTTTATAATAATTTAGTCGAAAAAACAGGTGGCGGTTTTGTGATTCCGTTATGGGTTATGGTTCTGTGTTCCATTACAATGGGCATTGGAACTTCTGTGGGCGGCATGAGAATCATTAAATCAGTCGGGATGGATATGGTAAAACTCGAACGCTATCAAGGCTTCACTGCAGATTTAAGCACGGCTATTTGTTTATTTTTAGCATCGGCTTTTGGGATTCCAGTTTCAACTACTCATACAAAAACGACAGCGATTATGGGAGTAGGTGCTTCTAAGCGAATCTCAAGTGTTGACTGGCGTATCGTGAAAGAAATGCTGATAGCATGGATTTTAACTTTCCCAGGATGTGGGCTGATCGCTTATGTGATGTCAAAATTATTTATTGCAATTTTTTAAGGAGAGAAAAACATGGCACGTAAAAAACAATTTGATTATTTTGGAGAATTAAACCAGTTAGCAACAAATGCTTATGAAGCGGCAAAGGTTTTGCAAGAAATTGTAGACAATTATTCATTAGAAAACTTAGTAAAAAAATCAGAAGCGATTCATCAATTGGAAAAAGAGAATGATGAAATTGTTCGCAAAATTTTAAATGAACTCTATATTTCCTTTATTACGCCGATTGATCGAGAAGATATTGTCGATATTACGGATCACTTAGATAACATTATCGATAGCATTAATAGTTTGTCTTATTTACTTGATCATTTAGTTGTCGAAGAAATGATTGCGCCCGCGCTAGAATTAACTGCTTATATTGTTAAAGCGACAGAAGGCGTTAAATCAGCAACGAAGGAATTTGCAAAATTTAAGAATTCCAAAACGTTAGTTTCATTGATTGATGAAGTGAATACGATTGAATCTCAAGGCGATAAATTATACAGTAGCGCCATGAAAGATTTGATGACTAACGAAAAAGATTTATTAAAAGTTATCAAGTGGAAAGATGTTTATGATCAGCTTGAGCGCACGATTAATGATTGTGAATCAGCTGTTAATATTATTGTCGGAATTGTCATCAAAAATACGTAAAGAAAAGAGGGGGAGCTGTTGGTTAAAGTAATTGTTGATGCTGATGATTTTGGGATGTCAGAAGCGATTAATCATGGCATTATCAAAAGTTATGTCGATGGTTTAACAACGTCGACACTTTTGATGCCCAATTTACCAACAGCAGAACACGCCGTTGCGTTAGCAAAAAATTATCCAGGCTTATTTGTAGGTCAGCATACGAATTTTTTATTAGGGAAACCTTGTGCGGACCCATGTATGATTCCTTCACTGGTAGATGAACAAGGCAATTTTCATCGCTCTTCTTATTATCGTCAACAAAAGCAAGTAACCTTCGTATATGAAGAAGTACGACTTGAAACGATTGCGCAATTGACGTGCTTTAAGGAACTAACTGGACATTATCCTGAACATTTTGATTGCCACTCGATTGGGGATGAAGTGGTTGATCAAGTATTTTTAGAATTAGCAGAAGAGTACGGACTTCATACAACCCTGAAATATAGTGGGGAAAAAGAATATCCACCGCAACAAGGTTATTTCCAGGTAACACATTTGTTAGAGTCTGGCGCGTTATCTTATATTCACGAAGGCGTATCAGTGGAGAATTTTTTAGAAGATGACTTTGGTTTATTATGGATGCCGGAATCGGCAATTGCTGAGATGCATTTTGATGTTGGGTATTTGGATCAATTTGTGTTAGATAATTCTTCATATACCACTTTACGCTGCAAAGAATTAGCAACAATTTGTGATCCTCGTGTTCGTCAGTGGTTTGAAGAACAGGGGATTGAGCGAATAACGTTTGGCGATTTAAAAAAATAAAACCGTTGCTTTCAACAGTGAAAGCAACGGTTTTATTTTTATGAGAATAACCAGTAGCCAATTAAAATCGCACCTAAAATTACACGATACCAACCGAAAACTGTAAAATCGTTTTTCTTCAAGTAATTCAATAAGAATTTAATCGCAATGATGGAAACAACGAAGGCAACAATAGAGCCAGTTAATAAAATAATGATTTCTTCTGATCCAAACGTATTTCCTTTGGCCAAGAATTTAAAGATTTTTAAAAAACTTGCTCCAAACATTACTGGAATTCCTAAGAAAAATGAAAACTCTGTTGCAACGAAACGTGAGGCCCCAATTAAGATTGCCCCTAAAATGGTCGCTCCTGAACGTGAAGTTCCTGGAATTAATGCCAGTACTTGGAAAGCACCAACGATTAAAGCGGCTTTATAAGTGAAGTCTTTTAGATTAGTACACTTCGGTGCAACATTTTTATTTCGTTTTTCAATGATAATAAAAGCAATCCCATAAACAATTAACATAATCGATACTGTTAAAAAGTTATAAAAATGTGCATCTAAATAATCATCAAATTTTAGACCAATAACTGCCGCTGGTAAACAAGCGACTAAGACTTTAGACCAAAGAATCCAAGTATCTTTTTTCTCTTCGCCATTTTTCTTTGGTGAGAAAGGATTCAATTTGTGGAAGTATAAAATAACAACCGCCATAATCGCTCCCAATTGGATAACGACGTTGAACATTTCCATAAAATCTTTACTTAGATCGAGTTTAATAAACTCATCCACTAAAATTAAATGTCCGGTACTACTAATTGGAAGCCACTCGGTAATTCCTTCGATAATACCAAGAATAATTGCTTTCCATAGGTTAGCAAAAAGCATGTCACCATTCCTTTCTGAAATAAATGCAAAATACATCAAGTATAAGTATACCCGCTGACAAAGTAAATGCCAATGCAAATTCTTATTTTAAAATAAATTTTAGAATTATACAAAGGTGCCACTTGTAATTCATGAAACTTTTTTCTATACTAGTGATACTTTAAAAAATGGGGGAAGAGAAATGTTTGGATTTTTGAAGAAAAAGAATGAAGTTGTCGAAAATAATACAATGTATGCCGTTGCCAATGGAACCGTTATCCCAATTAGTGAAGTGAATGATCCTGTTTTTTCACAAAAAATGATGGGAGATGGCTATGCAGTAGTTCCAGAAAATGGTGAAATTTATGCACCTATTGAAGGAGAAGTTTTAAGCGTTTTCCAAACAAAACATGCCATTGGTTTAAAAATGACAAACGGTCTTGAAATTTTATTACACATGGGTATCGATACGGTAGAGTTAAACGGGGCACCGTTCACTATTAAAGTGAAAGAAGGCGACCAAGTGACTGCAGATACGGTGGTCGCAATTGCTGATTTAGAAGCAATTAAAGCAGCTGGTAAAGGAACTGAAATGGTTGTCATTATTACCAACATGGATAAAGTAACACAATTTTCGTTAGAGAAAACTGGCGTGGTTACAGCTGGTACACCAGTTGGCTCTGCCACAGCCAATTAATGAATTAGACAGATATTTCTATAAAGGAATATCTGTTTTTTTTGAACATAAATAAAATTTTATTTTGGAATTAAAAAATATTTAGAAAAATAGTTGAAATTTTATTTCAAGCAAGTTATAATGAAAGCGTATTAGAGAGGAGCTAAAAAGATGTATGGTATTTCAGTTTTTCTTGGTGAAGAGATTACAAACGATACAATTATTTATATCAAAAAGATGAAAGCGCTTGGATTTGATGGTATTTTCACTTCTTTACACATTCCAGAAGATGATACTTCTCTTTATCGCCAACGCTTGACTGATTTAGGGGCAATTGCTAAGGCAGAAAAAATGAAAATTATGGTAGATATTTCAGGTGAAGCGTTAAAAAGAGCGGGTTTTTCTTTCGATGAATTAGAGCCTTTAATCGAGTTGGGCGTAACTGGCCTCCGGATGGACTACGGCATTACGATAGAACAAATGGCTCATGCTTCACATAAGATTGATATAGGATTGAATGCTAGTACCATTACACTGGAAGAAGTGGCTGAGTTAAAGGCTCACCAAGCGGACTTTTCTCGCTTAGAAGCTTGGCATAATTATTATCCAAGACCTGAAACCGGCATTGGAACAACATTTTTTAATGAAAAGAACCGCTGGCTTAAAGAATTAGGCTTACAAGTTTTTACTTTTGTGCCAGGAGATGGGCAAACAAGAGGCCCAATTTTTGCTGGTTTACCAACATTAGAAAAACATCGGGGGCAAAATCCTTTCGCCGCTGCCGTTGGTTTGATGGCTGATCCTTATGTCGATGCTGTTTATATTGGTGATCCTACAATTAGTGAGCGAACCATGGCTCAATTTGGTTATTATCACCAAACCAATCAATTTCTGTTAGAAGTAGCACCTAGCAAGAGCCGCTATTTGAAGCGAATACTTGGGAGTCATACCAATCGTTTAGATGCTGCAAGAGATGTTTTGCGAAGTGAATTATCAAGAACGAGTGAAATGTTCAGAAAAGATGAAATTGCAACGATTGAGTCAGAGCAGACTGAAGCCCGTCCAGTGGGAACCGTAACGATTGATAATGAAAAATATGGTCGCTATATGGGAGAAATTCAAGTCACACTTGTGGACTTGCCGAAAGATGAAAAAGTCAATACGATTACACGAATTATTGAAAAAGATCAAACGATATTGCCGTTAATCAAGGCAGGCAATCAATTTACGCTAGTCACGGAAGGAACGATAGAAAATGAATTTAGAAAACTTAACAACTGAACGTAGAAATGAAAATACAATGGGCTTAGATGAGATGAGTGTCAAAGAAGCGTTACAAAAAATGAATCAAGAAGACCAAAAAGTTGCAATGGCAGTGGGTCAAGAATTAGCAGCCATTGAACCAGTGGTAGAAGCCATCATCAAAAGCTTCAATCAAGGCGGCCGCTTGATCTACATGGGCGCTGGTACGAGTGGTCGGTTAGGTGTCTTAGATGCAGCCGAATGCGTACCAACTTTTGGCGTCGAGCCAGAGATGGTTCAAGGCCTCATCGCTGGTGGTCAAAAAGCAATGACTGTCGCAGTAGAAGGTGCTGAAGATTCAAAAGAACTAGGTCGTCAAGATTTAGTTGATCTAAAATTATCAGCAAATGACATTGTTGTTGGGATTGCAGCCAGTGGTCGGACGCCTTATGTAATTGGCGGTTTAGAATATGCTACAACGGTGGGAGCAGCTACCGCAACTGTGGCATGTAATAAAGATGCTGAAATTAGTAAGTATGCACAAATGCCTATTGAAGTAGATGCAGGACCTGAATTTTTAACAGGTTCGACTCGCTTGAAATCTGGGACAGCTCAAAAATTAATTTTAAATATGTTATCAACTATTTCCATGATTGGTATTGGGAAAGTCTACAATAACTTAATGGTTGATGTAAAACCAACCAATGAAAAATTAGTGGAGCGTTCCAAACGGATTATTATGGAAGCAACGGGTTGTAGTTATGAAATTTCCGAACTAAAATTTGTAGAAGCAGAAGAAAATGTGAAGTTAGCAATTGTAATGATTTTAACTGATAGTACTAAAGAAGAAGCAACACAAAAATTAATTGACGGGAATCAATTTATCAAGAATACATTAAATTAAGGAATTAGGAGGGTGTTTTAACATGGCAGAAGAAAGAATTAAACGCATTGCTGATGGGATTTATAAAGAAGTTGGTGGTCAAGAAAACGTGGACAAAGTCATTCATTGTATGACTCGTGTTCGTATGGATATCCGCGATTATGACAAAGTGGATATTGAAGGATTGAAAAAAATTGATGGCGTTATGGGCGTCGTAGAAGATGATACGTTGCAAGTAGTTGTTGGTCCAGGGACTGTTAACAAGGTTGCACAAGAAATGGTAGATCAAGCAGGTGTCAAATTGGGAGAACCATTTAATCATGACGCCGCAACTGATGCTTCAGCAGGCAAATCTGGAAAAGATTTAGTAGAAGAAAAAGCCGCTCAAATGAAAGCACAACAAAAAGCGAAACAAAATAACACTTCACCATTTAAAAAAGTGTTAAAAGCCATTTCTAGTATCTTTGTTCCGATGATTCCTGCCTTTGTTGGGGCTGGTATTATTGGCGGGATTGCAGCTGTTATGTCTAACTTAGTTGTTGCTGGTGATATTGCAGCTTCATGGCAACAATATATTGATGTCTTAAATATTATTAAAAATGGGATTTTTGCTTATTTAGCTCTTTACACTGGGATTAACAGTGCCAGCGTTTTTGGTGCAACGCCAGCGTTGGGTGGTGTTATTGGGGCAGTCACAATGTTGACAGGAATGAATCCAGATGCACCAATCAGTAATATTTTCACTGGGGGAACATTATCTGCAGGACAAGGCGGAATTATCGGTGTTATTTTTGCCGTATGGTTATTATCATTGTTAGAAAAACAATTGCATAAAATTGTCCCAGAATCAATTGATATTATCGTAACGCCAACCATTTCACTTTTAGTGATTGGCTTAGCAACTATTTTCTTAATCATGCCTGTAGCCGGAGCTATTTCTAATGGCTTAGTTGGTATTATCAATGTTGTCTTAGAAAAAGGTGGCATGGTTGCTGGCTTTACTCTTGGTTTAACCTTCTTGCCAATGGTAATGTTTGGTTTACATCAAATTTTGACGCCAATCCACATTGAAATGATTAATCAAACAGGGATGACTTTGTTATTACCAATTCTGGCCATGGCTGGTGCGGGACAAGTCGGTGCAGCTTTAGCATTATGGATTCGTTGTAAATCAGATAAAAAATTAGTTGAAATGATTAAAGGTGCCTTGCCAGTTGGAATTTTAGGTATTGGTGAACCATTAATCTACGGAGTTACTTTACCATTAGGACGTCCATTCATTACTGCTTGTATCGGCGGTGGTATTGGTGGTGCGGTGATTGGGGCCTTCGGTAATGTTGGTGCGATTGCTATTGGACCAAGTGGGGTGGCTTTAATTCCATTAATTGCCAACAACCAGTGGCTTGCTTATGTATTAGGGTTATTGGCCGCTTACGCAGGTGGTTTTGTAGCAACGTTATTCTTTGGAATTCCTAAAGATATGCAAACAACTAAATAATAAATAGAAAAAGGAGAACTTGGTTTCTCCCTTTTTCTTTGTTAAAATTTAATTGCGTAGGAAATGGTGTATCAGGAGGGATGTTTATGCAACAAAATATTGTTTTATCTATCCAAGATCGTCTACAACAATTACCAAAATCAGAACGAAAAATCGCAGAATATATTTTAAAAAATACAGAAACAGTTATTTCAATGAATGCGCAAGAGCTAGCGAAACAAGCAGGATCAAGTCCAGCGGCAATTATTCGCTTTTGTCATTCTATGGATGTGAATGGCTTTACAGAGTTGAAACTTTTATTATCTGCAAATCTTGGCCAAATGAAGCAGCAAATGTATACTGAAGTTACTAAAGGGGAATCAACAGCTGATATTAAACAAAAGTTACAGGCGCGCTTTGTTCATGTGGTTGAGCGAAGCGGTCAGACATTAGAGGATGTCGCAGTGAATGAAGCCGTTGATTTGTTGGAAAAAACAGAAGTAATTTTTGTCTATGGATTAGGTGCCTCTTCGTTGGTTGCTCAAGATATTTATCAAAAGTTTACGCGCTTAGGCCGAACGGTATTTACAACATTGGACCATCATTTATTTGCTTCTATGTTAGGCTCAACAGAAAAGCCTAGTGTTTTTATTGTTATTTCTAATTCTGGAACGAATAAAGAAGCAAGTACTTTAGCTGATTTAGCGAAGCAGCAAGGGATTCCTATTATTAGTATCACACAAGATGAAAAATCAGTGATTGGTGAAAAAAGTGATATCGTCCTTCAAACCTCTAGTGGGGAAGACGTGCCATTGAGAAGTGCGGCTACTGTTTCCTTGGTGGCACAATTGTATGTAGTCGATGTTTTATTTTTTGCTTATGCAGCAAAAAACTATAAGGAAACCTTAGAAAAAATTCAAATCTCAAGAAAAAATGTAGAACGTTTAAAAGAATAAATAAAAAGAGAAGGTTATCTGTCATTTTGACAGATAACCTTCTCTTTTTTTACAACAAACGGCGCTTTTCAGCGATCTTTTTTCCCTTTTCAATATAAGAAATATCATTAATTCCTTGAATGGTAAATGTTCCTTTTTCGTAAGTTAAGGTCGTCACGCTACCATTCTCCAGCGCCATCTGCATAGGCAAACTTGCATCAATTAAGGAAAGTAAAAAGGAAATTGTTAGTCCATGGGAAACCACCATGACTTTGCCGCCACCATTTTTTTCTCGATGATGAGCGATATCTTCGAAACCAGACCAAACACGATCACGAATAACTTCATAAGGCTCCGCCCAGTCAGCCGTATCGGCTTCAATAATAGCATTTGCTAACTCGCGATAGGTAATCTTCGTGGTCATCATGTCCTCATAACTTTTAAAAGCTAAAATGCGTGGCACCACACCCCAAAGTTCACCATCATAGCCACCATCTAAAGAACCAAAACACCACTCACGAATCCGTTTATCGGTTAGGTAAGGAATCTTTTGGTGGTTTTGATGTTCTTGTAAAATAATCTGAGCGGTTTGCATGGCACGACCACTATCACTACTATAAGCTTCCCTAAAGTCTATGTCTCTAAGACCTAAGCCTAAATGATAAATGCCTTCTTCTCCTTGTTTGGTTAAGGGGGTATCTGACCAGCCTTGGGTTCGGCCAATCGTATTAAACATCGTTTTTCCGTGACGAATAATATAAAGTGTCGTTGCTTCAGTCATTGCTACTCCTCCTAAGTTTCTTTAAATAGTGAATAAATCTCTAATTAAAAAATGGGTTTGTGGCTTTTTCATGTTGAATGGTCGTGGCATCACCATGGCCTGGATAAACAGGAAATTCTTCTGGTAAAGTGAATAGATAGGTCGTAATGCTGTGTAATAATTGTTGCATATCACCAGTGTGTAAATCGGTACGACCAATACTACCTTTAAACAATGCATCCCCAACAACAACAAAATCATCAAAGACAAAGCTGACGCTACCAATTGAATGACCAGGTGTTGGGACTACGGAAAATTTCATGCCGCCAATTTCATAATCGGTTAGTTTAAATTCATGTTCGGCGGGTTGAACAATAATATTTGCTATATCATCATGTCTGCCTAATCCTGAAAGATTCAAAATAGGATTGGAAAGCCACGCTTGTTCTAATGGACTAACATAAACAGGGATTTGATAATGATGGCGCAATTCTTCTACCGCACCAATATGATCATAGTGAGTATGTGTTAATAAAATAGCGGCTGGTTTCTTCCCTAAACGGGTAATTTCTTGAATTAGTTTTGCTCCTTCTGCACCTGGATCAATAATTAATAATGCTTCTTCATTATAAACAAGATAACAGTTTTCTTGAATAACACCTGTTCTAATTTGTTCGATCTGTATCATCTCAGGACCTCCTAAAGTTCTAACGATTCTCTTCAAGTATACCGAAGAATCTTAAGAATAGAAAGTTTTCTTGTTTATCCAAAGAAAAAATAAATCATTCTTAGAATGTTCGTTTTTTGCTTGTTTTAACACGTATTTTTTTTAAAAAAATCACATTTTTATAGTTATTAAGCGAAAGTTTATGTATAATCTTCATGTGATAGTAAGGAGGAATATTAAATGTTTCATTTTGTAATAAAAGGAACAGGTTTTTCTAGTAAAAATTTGCAAGAGATTAAAGTTTATGAAGAGACACTTTTTTGTATAGATGAGGCCGGAGTAATTCAGGAAATAATTGAACCAGATGCTGAAGCGTATGAAACTGTGCTAGCAGAACAAAAAGAGGCGCAACGTTTTCAAGAATTGCCCCAAGATTCTTATCTTTTACCCGGCTTTGTTGATTTACATGTCCATGCACCTCAGTGGGCACAATCTGGGACCGCCTTGGATATTCCATTGTATGAATGGCTGAATACGTACACGTTTCCTTTGGAGTCCAAATTTGCAGATTTAACATTTGCCCAACAAGTCTATGATGAATTGGTAACCCAATTGTTAGCTAATGGGACAACAACAGCCCTTTATTTTGCAACCATTCATTATGAAGCTAGCCGTCGTTTGGCAGAGATTTGTGCGGAAAAAGGGCAGCGTGGCTTAATTGGTAAAGTTGTAATGGATGATCTTAATGAGAATCCTGAATACTATCGTGATCAAACAACGCAACAAGCATTAGAAGAAACGGAACGGTTTATTCAAGAAATTCAAACATTAGCGCAGCAAACAAAACAAGGCGTATATCCCGTTGTAACTCCGCGTTTCATTCCTAGTTGTACAGAGGAAGCACTTAAAGGATTAGGAGAATTAGCAGCGAAATATCAAGTCCATGTTCAAAGTCATTGTAGTGAGAGTGATTGGGAACATCAATTTGTTCAAGAACGTTTTGGAAAAAATGATGCCCAAGCATTGAATGATTTTGGTTTATTAACAGAAAAAGCAGTGATGGCACATGCAGGCTTTTTAGAAGAAGCAGATATGAATTTATTCCATGAAACAGGGACGGCTGTGGCGCACTGCCCAATCTCTAATGCTTATTTTGGCAATGCAGTAACACCGATTGCAAAATTAGTACATCAACATCAAGTAGAAGTTGGTTTAGGTAGTGATCTTTCAGGTGGTTTTTCACCAAGTCTTTTTGACAATTTAAAGCAAGCGGTTATTTCTTCTAGAATGTTAGAAGATGGTGTCGATGCTACAAAAAAAACAGAAGTACGAGGTGTTAAAACAGCACGGATTACCGTAAATGAAGCGTTTTATTTAGCTACTGCTGGTGGTGGTCAAGCGCTAAGTTTGCCAATTGGAAAATTAGAAAAAGGGTATGCTTGGGATGTTCAAATTATTAATACAAGCTTGTCACAAGCACGAATCCCTAAAAATCCAGGGGAATCATTGCTTGATATTTTTCAAAAAATCTTATATTTAGCACGACCAGAAAATATTCGAGAAGTCTGGGTACAAGGTGAAAAAGTACATGATAGAAATTTAATGTCAGCAACTAAAGGAGTATAAAAAATGAGTGAAAAGAAACAAAATAATCTTCATTTAACAGTGGGGCCAGAAGATTCAGTATCTTTTGGGCAGGCCACTATGTTAGGGATTCAGCATGTCTTAGCAATGGACGTGTACGTCGTACCTGTAATCATTGCTTCAATTATTGGGATTAGCACAGCACAAACGTCTTCTTTAATTCAAGCAACATTCATAGCAGCAGGACTTGCCACGATTATTCAATCTCATTTTTGTATGAGATTACCAGTTGCGCAAGGCCCTTCATTTATTCCAATCGGGGCAATTGCAGGAATTTATTTTGCCAATAACCAACAAGGAAATGGCTGGGGCGCAGTTTTAGGTGCTAGTTTAGTGGGGGCAATTGTTGTTATTATATTAGGATTTACTGGTATTTTTAATCGTTTAATCACTAAATTTGTTCCACCAATTGTGGGAGGAACAATTATTTTTGTGGTGGGGCTTTCGTTAATGCCAGTCGCTTTATCGGATAATATTTACCACGCAAAAGGGGAATTAGGACAAAATATTTTATTAGCATTTATAGCAGCGGGTACGTTGATTTTCTTTGCACTCTTAGGTTCTGCTTTGAAAAAAGGGCGGATTTTCCGCGTTTCTTCTGTCATTTTGGCATTATTATTTGGGAGCATCGCGGCACAATTATTAGGGGTACTTGATTTATCGGCCGTTAGTGAAGCGGCTTGGTTTAGTTTGCCTCAGTTACCATTAGTTAACTTTTCTTTCCAATTTGATTGGTCAGCCATTGCCACGATGTTAGTTATTTATCTGGTTTTAATAGCGGAAACAACAGGCACTTGGTTTGCTGTGAGTCATGTTGTCGCTGAACCTTTGACCGAAGAAAAAGTTAATCGCGGCGTAATTGGTGAAGGCTTAGGTTGCTTAGTTTCTTCATTCATTGGCGGCACGCCAGTAACTAGTTACTCTACAAATGCTGGGATTATTTCAATCACTGGAGTTGCTAGTCGCAAGGTTTTTGTGGCTGCAGGTGCGTGGTTTGTCTTATTTGGCTTATCTGGAAAACTTTCCACCTTGATTTCGGCCATTCCGGCACCAGTTATCGGCGGCGTTTTTGTGGTTGTTTGTGGCATCATTTCTGTAAGTGGGATGAAAGTTATGAGTGATGTAACGATTCATGAAAAAGAGATGTATGTAATTGCCGTTCCGATTATTATGACGTTAGCGTTGACATTGTTACCAAAAGAATTTTTGGAAACTTTACCACAATTTTTACAATATTTATTTAGTTCACCCGTGGCAACTGCCTCAATTGTTGCTATTTTATTGCAGGCCATTTTACCAAACGTTCAAGAAGGGTAAAAAGATTAATTTTCGTTAAAACGCCTTTGACAAGTGGCGATAAATAGTGTAAATTAACAATGGTGTTTGTAAACACGAACGTTAAATGACCGAATGTTCGGTTTTTACGTTATTTTTGTAAATAACTAGGAGGCAGTAAGTATGAAAGTTTTTGATTATGAAGATGTCCAATTAATTCCCAATAAATGTATCGTGAATAGTCGTTCTGAATGTGATACTACAGTAACTTTAGGAAAACATTCGTTTAAAATGCCTGTCGTTCCAGCGAACATGCAAACAATTATTGATGAAACGATTGCGGAAACCCTTGCTGAAAATGGTTATTTTTATATCATGCATCGGTTTGATGAAGAGGCGCGAGTGCCATTTATTAAAAAAATGCAAAAAAAAGGCTTGATCACGTCAATTAGTGTGGGTGTGAAAGAAGGGGAATACGCTTTTGTTGAAACGTTAGCCCGAGAAGGTTTAGTTCCTGACTACGTGACAATTGATATCGCACATGGTCACTCAAATGCGGTGATTAATATGATTCAACACTTAAAAAAATTTTTACCAGAAACGTTCGTTATTGCGGGCAATGTTGGAACACCAGAAGCCGTTCGCGAATTAGAAAACGCTGGGGCCGATGCCACCAAAGTGGGGATTGGACCAGGAAAAGTTTGTATTACTAAAATTAAGACTGGCTTTGGAACAGGTGGCTGGCAGCTAGCGGCTTTACGTTGGTGTGCCAAAGCTGCTCGGAAACCAATTATTGCAGATGGTGGAATTCGGACCCATGGAGACATTGCAAAATCTGTGCGTTTTGGGGCAACTATGGTCATGATTGGTTCATTATTTGCTGGACATGAAGAATCACCAGGTGAAACAAAAGTGGAAGATGGTGTTGTTTACAAAGAATACTTTGGTAGCGCCTCTGAATTCCAAAAAGGCGAAAAGAAAAACGTTGAAGGCAAAAAAATCTGGTTACGCCATAAAGGGAAGTTGGCAGATACTTTAGTCGAAATGCAACAAGATTTACAATCTTCCATTTCATACGCGGGAGGTCGCGATTTAGAAGCGATTCGTAAAGTTGATTATGTGATTGTAAAAAATTCTATTTTTAATGGTGATACCATTTAACATTCAACTATAGACTGAAAAGAAGACAACACGTAGTGCAGAAATTAAAATGATTTCTGCATTACGTGCTTTTTTTACTTTACCTATCGTAGTAATCGTGTTAAGATAATTACAACGACAGACGTAGTACGATAGTTGAAGTACTTGAGGGAGGAATTTATGTGATTGGTAGTGATGCAATTCGAGGATACAACGATACCTTTATTCTCTCAATCTTACAATCCGGCGCTTCATATGGTTATGCGATTTCTAAACGCATTCGTGAAATTTCTAAAGAACAATATTCGATTAAAGAAACGACACTTTATTCTGCTTTTACACGTTTAGAGAAAAATGGCTACATTGAATCATTTCCAGGAGAAATAACGCATGGCAAAAAGCGGACCTATTATCAAATAACCCATGCAGGAGAGCGTTATTTAGAGGAAAAGTTACTAGAATGGGAAGTAACAAAAGACGTCGTCGAAGCATTTGTAAAGGAGATGGGAAAATGAAAATTATAGAAGAATTTATTGATAGCTTATTTTCAGGCGTTGTTGAAACATCTGAAACAAAACAATTAAAGGCGGACTTATTAGCAAATGCTGAGGATCGTTATGAAGATTTGCTCAGCCAAGGAAAATCGGAAAATGAAGCAATTGGTACAATTATTTCTGAATTTGGTACTATTGATGAATTAATGGAAGAATTGAATTTAGAAAATAAACAAGTGGATGAAACAAACGATTCAATGAACGGTTTGCCAGAAATTTCAGTGGAGGAAGGACTTGACTATTTAGCTGTCCAACGTAAAGGTGCGATTCAAATTGGTCTTGGTGTTGTTGCAATCATGGTGGGTGTTGGCTTGCTGGTTGGTATGCGTGGTGTTCTTTCTAACGGTCTTGGTTTAGTTGGTCTTTTCATAGGTGTGGCAATTGGCGTTCCATTATTTATTGTTGCTGGTAATCGGTTTGTTGCAATGGACAAACAACTGGGGCAACGATTGATTCCGATTAAGTTAAAAAAAGAAGTTGCACAAAGAGAACAAAGTTTTCAACGATCATTTATTTTTTGTATGGCAGCGGGCGTCGTTTTTTGTATTTTGGGTTTAATCCCAGTTGTTGTCTTTAGTAGTGGCCTTCATCTGATGATGCGCCGTTCCATGCATCAAATGATGGGCGGACAATATTATAATGGAACGATGGGGATTAGTTGGCTCTTCTTTTTAGTATCGGTTGGCGTCTTCTTGTTTATATTTGGTGGAGTAATTAAAGGAAGTTTTAATAAATTGTTGAATGAAACTTATTTTTATTCAGAACATGTTGGTCATCCTGATTTTGCCCCTCAACAAACAAAAACAGAGGAAGGACCTGTGGGAAATCCTGTCGGTGCAATTATTGCATCCGTTTATTGTCCCTTAGTTGTGGCACTCTATCTATTTATTAGTTTTGTTTTAGGGGATTGGCGGTTTAGTTGGTTAATCTTTATGTTCGCAGGAATCTTTTATAACACCATCCAAGCATTTTTACACAAACATTGAGACAAACCTGTTAATAGTAAAACAGAAAAGTGGGACATTCGTCAAAACGTCTGTCCCACTTTTCTTGTATTTTCGATTGACAAAAGCATTGAACTGGATTACTTTTAACTCATCCAATTATTGAGGTGATTGCTATGTGGCAACTTAAAAAAGAACAAAATGTTCCCATTTATCGCAGTATTATGGAAATGATTGTTCAAAAGATTCAAACAGGCGAATTATTACCAGGCGAAAAAATCCCTTCGGAACGTAAACTGGCAGAATACTTGTCTGTCAATCGTTCAACCGTTGTTCATGCATTAGATGAACTGGTGGACTTAGGCTGGATTGTGCGAAAAAGAGGGAGTGGAACGATTGTCAACGAAGGGAAATGGGGGGTAATGATGACACCACGAACGGATTGGCATCGTTATTTAGAACAAAATGTGTTCAAACAAGTTCATCCCTTGGTGGCAGAGATTGAGTTACGAGCTAAACAAAATTTGCCGACTGACTTAGATATGTATACAGGCGAGTTGCCGTTAGACTTAATTCCCAGTTTCGATTTTCCAGCATTAAATTGGAAACAATTTTTAAAAGAGGAAGCACAAGATGAATTAGGTTATTTGCCGTTAAGAAAAGAAATCCAAGCCATTACAGCAACGGAATATCAGCTTCATTTACCAAGTGAAAGTTTATTGCTTACTTCAGGTGCGCAACAAGCACTTTTTTTAGTTTTGCAAGTTTTATTGAGACAAGGAGATAGTGTTGCCGTAGAAGATCCATCTTTCTTCTATGCCTTACCAATTTTCCAAGCTGCTGGTGTGCGCTTATTTGGTGTGCCCATGACAGAGGAAGGGATTGATCTTGAAGCGCTAGAACAAACAATCCGACAACATCGCATCAAAATGGTTATGGTTAATCCTTCCTTTCAAAATCCCACTGGGACAGTGATGCCTTTAAGAAAAAGAGAACAGCTCGTGAAAGTTTGTCAAACGTATCAAGTTCCTATTTTAGAAGATGATGTTTTTGGGCAGCTAAGTTTTATCCCGAAAACAGAAATTCCTCCTTTAAAAAAATTAGATCCAGACAATGTCTTGTATATCGGTTCGTTGTCAAAAATTTTAGGTTCGACCACGAAAATTGGTTGGTTAAGTGCGCCCGCCTCCGTGACGAAACAAATTGCAGAAGCCAGAAAAATGATGGATGTTTCGTTGAGTATTTTTCCGCAGATGCTCGCTAAAATGGCGATTGAAGATCCTTCTTTTTCTGAAAAAATTACGTTATTAAATAAACAAGTGGAACAACGAGCAACAGATGTGTATCAAGTATTTAAATCGTTGCCAGAATGGGAAGTTTCGCCAGTAAAAGGCGGCTTTTATTTATGGGCACATTGGCGTCAAGGGGCACTTAAGCCAGAAGAGTGGCAGGTGTTTTTACGAGAAGGTGTTTTGGTAGCACCAAGTGTAGCTTTTAGTGAAAAACGTGGAAGTATTCGTTTGAACTGTTCCCGAATTTCACCAGAAGAAATTCCTCTTTTTTGTGAGCGAATGGGACGGATTACACGACAACTTTCTGAAAATAGACAAACAAAAATAGAACACTAAGTAAGATTTTTCTTATAAAAATCATTTGCTGAGAGAAAACGCTACAACTTCCCTTTTCTAAACGAATATCCAATGCTATACTTAAAAAGTAAAAACAAAAAAACAAATGAGGTGTTTTCCATGTCTTGGGAACAAGTTTACCAACAATGGTTAAATGAAGAAAATATTCCAGAAAATTTAAAAAATGAATTAAAGGACTTAAATACAGACCCTGAAAAATGTGAAGATGCATTTTATGCACCATTAGAATTTGGGACTGCCGGGATGCGCGGGATTTTAGGCGCCGGTATTAATCGGATGAATATCTTTACGGTTCGTCAAGCGACAGAAGGGCTTGCACGTTTTATGGATACGCAAGATCCTGAAACAAAACGTCGCGGTGTAGCCATTGCCTATGATTCACGTCATATGTCTCCAGAATTTGCAATGGAAGCAGCTAAAACATTAGCTAAACATGATATTCCTTCTTTTGTGTTTGAAAGCTTACGACCAACACCAGAATTATCTTTTGCGGTCCGTTACTTTAAAGCTTTTGCGGGAATCATGATTACGGCTTCTCACAATCCAGCTGCCTATAATGGCTACAAAGTCTATGGTGAAGACGGTGGTCAAATGCCGCCAGCTGATGCAGATGCATTAACTAAATATGTTCGTAGTATCGAAAATCCTTTGAAAATTGATGTCTTATCAGATGAAGAAGTTGCCCACAGCGGTTTAATTAACATTGTTGGTGAAGAAGTCGATAACGCGTATTTGAAAGAAATTAAAACAGTTACGATTAATCAAGAATTAATTAACGAAATGGGTAAAGAATTAAAATTAGTTTACACTCCCTTGCATGGAACTGGGAAAATGTTAGGAGAAAAGGCATTAAAACAAGCCGGCTTTGAAAAATTTGTTTTAGTACCTGAGCAAGCTGTTGCTGATCCTGACTTTACTACAGTTAAGTCACCAAACCCTGAAGAACATTCAGCTTTCGAATACGCGATTCGTTTAGGGGAAAAAGAAGGCGCTGATTTATTGATTGCAACAGATCCAGATGCTGATCGTTTAGGTGCCGCTGTGCGGATGCCAAACGGAGACTACCAAGTATTAACAGGAAATCAATTAGGTTCAATTATGATTCATTATATTTTAGAAGCCCATCAACAAGCAGGCACGTTACCTCAAAATGCTGCGGTTCTAAAATCAATCGTTTCTAGTGAACTTGCTACAGCGATTGCTGAGAAATATAATACGAAGATGTTTAATGTTTTAACAGGTTTCAAATTTATTGCTGAAAAAATTCAACAATACGAAGAAGACCACAGTCAAACGTTTATGTTTGGTTTTGAAGAAAGTTATGGTTACTTAGTGAAACCTTTTGTTCGTGATAAAGATGCGATTCAAGCGTTAGTTTTATTAGCAGAAGTAGCGGCTTTTTATAAAAAACAAGGAAAAACGTTATACGATGGCTTACAAGATATCTTTGAAGAATTTGGTTACTTTGAAGAAAAAACTATTTCCGTAACAATGAGCGGAATTGAAGGCAGCGGTAAAATCAAAGCTTTAATGGCAAAATGTCGTGAACAAGCGCCAACTGAGTTTGCCGGGATTCAAGTTGCTCAAACGGAAGATTTTAAAGAATTAACACGCACTTTTGCAGATGGTCAAACAGAACAATTACAAACGCCTCCTTCTGATGTGTTGAAATATCATTTAGAAGATGGCAGTTGGATTGCTATCCGACCATCAGGAACAGAACCAAAAATTAAATTCTATCTAGCAACAAAAGCAACAAGTAGTTCAGAAGCTTCTGAAAAAATTGCTGCGTTTGAAACAGTCGTTAATGAATTAACAAAATAAAATAAACGAAACAGGCTGTACGGAAAAAAGTACGAATGTTAGTGTTTGTGTCAAAAGCTAATTGACTTTTGACACAAACACTTTATTTAACTAAGGAGGGAATGCTATGAAAATTGGCTTTATCGGTGCTGGCAGTATGGGCGGTGCCATGATTAAAGGGTTACTGAAAGCTGAGGCAGTCAAGAAGGAACATTTATATGTGAAAGGCGGCTCAAGTGGAACAGCAGAAGCACTTCAAAAAGAGTGGGGCTTTCAACTTGTCACAGATTATGCACTTTTCCAAGAATGTAAGGTTATTTTTATTGCGACAGGAGCAAAGGTCGTGTTACCTGTCCTTCAGGAATTAGCCCCTCATTTTTCCAACGAAAGTCTATTGATTTCTGTTGCAACAGGTCATACCATACAAGAAGCACAAATGGCTCTTGGCAATAAAGAAGCCAAAGTTGTTCATGCCATTCCTAATACACCAGTTAGCGTGAATCAAGGCGTGATTGGCGTAGCCTTGGCACCAACAATTGAAGGTCAAACGAAGGACCTGGTAATGGAACTTCTTGCTACTTTAGGGTTAGTCAAAGAAATTCGTGAAGCGCAACTGGAAACTTTTGGTACTGTGGCTGGTTGCAGTCCAGCTTTTGTTGATATCTTTATGGAAGCATTGGGAGATGCAGCAGTCTTAGAAGGGTTACCAAGAGACTTATCTTATGAAATTGTCGCTCAAATGATAAAAGGAACGGCGACCTTAGCCTTAGACACGAAAAAACATCCAGGAGCATTGAAAGATGAAGTGACTTCTCCAGGAGGAAGTACGATTCGCGGTGTCGTAGCTTTAGAAAAAAATGGCTTCCGTTATGCCGTGATGGATGCAGTTCAGCAAGCCAACCACGAATAGATGAAGAAAGTTGGAAAATCGACAAGTTTGTCATTTTTCCAACTTTCTTTGTGCCATATTTTTCGTAGGAAAGAACAATCGCAGTTCTTATTTTAAAAAACTCTGTGTTATAATGAGTGCAAAGTGAGGCGACTATAATGAAACAAATGGAAGAAATCAAACAAGTAAGTCAATTATATAAAGTATTAAGTGATCCAACACGTTTAAGAATTTTGCTACTTTTAAAAGAAGGCGAGCATAACGTAACGGCGATTAGTGAACAATTGGGAATGGAACAGTCCGCCGTTTCTCATCAACTAAAATTATTAAGAGATAGCCGGGTTGTCAAGGCACGTCGCGAAGGAAAAACGATTTTTTATACATTGGATGATCATCATGTAATAGATATTTTAAATCAGACCTTTGAGCATATTGAACATCGATAAAAAGTAGGAAAAAATAGCGTAACTAGAATAGCGCTGTTGATGGAGGTAAAAATGAAGGATACCTTAAAGATCGGGTTACTAGGATTAGGGACTGTAGGCACTGGCGTTTTAACTCTCTTGAAAGAACATCAAGAGAAAATTTCACAAGTGACAGGAATGAATGTAGTCATTGAAAAAGCATTTGTCCGAAATCTTGAAACGAAACAAGCACAAGCGGAAGAATACGGTCTTTCTTTAACAACTTCAATTGATGATATTTTAGAAGATAAAGAGATTCAAATCGTTGTGGAATTAATGGGAACCATTGAACCAGCCAAAACCTATATCATGAAAGCTTTAGAAAAGGGCAAACATATTGTGACTGCCAATAAAGATTTACTGGCGCAACATGGGAGTGAATTAGTAGCGTTAGCCCAAAAACATCATTGTGATTTATATTACGAAGCAAGTGTTGCTGGCGGGATTCCAATTTTAAGAACAATTGCTAATAGCTTAGCGGCAGACAATATTCAACAAGTTTTAGGGATTGTGAACGGTACGACGAATTATATGCTTACGCAAATGGTTTCTGCTGATAAAAGTTATGAAGAAGCTTTAGCAGAAGCGCAAGCGTTGGGATTTGCTGAAGCGGATCCGACAAATGATGTCGATGGAATTGACGCAGCCTATAAAATGGTTATTTTAAGTCAATTTGCTTTTGGGATGAATGTTTCATTACCACAAGTTGATATTCGTGGAATTCGCGGATTGTCTTTAGATGATATCGCTATGGCTAAACAACTGGGGTATGAAATCAAATTGATTGGCTCTGCTGAACAAAATGAGCATAGTATCTCGGTGGAAGTAGCGCCTATGCTAGTCAATCAAAAGCACCCTATTGCATCTGTTCGGAATGAGTACAATGCAGTATTTATAAAAAGTGCAGGTGTGGGCGAATCAATGTATTACGGTCCAGGAGCTGGCGCTAAACCGACAGCAACCAGTGTGGTCAGTGATTTAATTACGATTGCTAAAAACATTCGCTTGGCAACGACTGGCCATATGTTCAATTCGTATCAACATAAAACCCAATTGACGCGTTCCGAAAATGTATTTGGACAGTACTATTTTTCGTTAGATGTTCCAGATACGCCAGGACAATTTTTGCAGTTGACGCAATTAATGACTAAAGCAGAAGTCAGCTTTGATCAATTAGTTCAACAGAAATCAGATGGACAGCGAGCAAGAATTGTTGCCATTACACACCAGATATCAAAAGCACAAATGCAACAAGTTGTGACAGCTATTCAAAATACGGAAGCCTTTCAGTTATTAAATGTAATGAAGGTTATAGGAGATGAGTAAACATGTATGAAGGTTTGTTAAAACAGTATCAAGCGTATTTGCCCGTAACAGAAAAAACACCAATGATTTCTTTAGCCGAAGGAAATACGCCACTGATTCCTTTACCTAATTTATCCAAAGAATTAGGTATTCAATTATATGGAAAATACGAAGGCTTAAATCCCACCGGCTCATTCAAAGATCGCGGGATGGTGATGGCTGTAGCAAAAGCGGTAGAAGAAGGTGCCAAAGCGATTGTTTGTGCTTCTACAGGAAATACTAGTGCCGCCGCTGCTGCGTATGCCACAAGAGCAGGCATTAAAGCGTATGTAGTGATTCCAGAAGGGAAAATCGCACTGGGAAAATTGGCGCAAGCTATTATGTATGGGGCGGACATTATTTCGATTCCAGGTAACTTTGATGAAGCATTAAAAGCGGTGCGAGAGATTGCGAAAACTGAGGCAGTTGCGCTAGTTAATTCAGTGAATCCTTATCGCTTAGAAGGGCAAAAGACAGCAGCTTTTGAAGTTTGTGAACAATTAGGTCAAGCGCCCGATGTCTTAGCGATTCCAGTTGGAAATGCCGGCAATATTTCCGCTTACTGGAAAGGCTTTAAAGAATGGCATGAAAAACAAGGAACAACTTTACCAAGAATGCATGGTTTTGAAGCAGAAGGTGCCGCAGCGATCGTGAAAGGCCAAGTGATTGAGCAACCTGAAACCGTGGCAACAGCGATCCGGATTGGAAATCCTGCTAGTTGGCAACTAGCAGAACAGGCACGGGATGAATCCGGTGGTTTCATTGATGCCGTGACAGATCAAGAAATTTTAACGGCTTACCGAAAAATTGCTGCTCAAGATGGGGTTTTCATTGAACCTGGTTCGGCTGCTTCATTAGCTGGAGTTATTCAACATGTTAAAAGCGGTAAAATCAAAACAGGTGAAACCGTCGTGGCAGTCTTTACTGGTAACGGATTGAAAGATCCTGATACAGCAATGGAGACAGAAGTAGCTATTTCAAAAATGAGTGACGTGGAAGAAATGCGTCTGCACTTACGAAAAGGAGTCGCAACACTATGAAAATAAGAGTACCTGCCACTAGTGCCAACTTAGGACCTGGCTTTGACTCATGTGGCATTGCATTATCCGCTTATTTAACAATCAACGTTTTAGGTGAAAGTGAATTTTGGGAAATTCAACATACTTTGGGAGAAGAGATTCCTACTAATGAAGAGAATTTATTAATTCAAACGGCATTGAAAATTGCACCAGAATTAACACCAAAAGTTATTCGGATGGTTTCTGACATTCCCCTTGCAAGAGGACTAGGCAGTAGCTCAAGTGTGATTGTAGCAGGCATTGAATTAGCTAACCGACTAGCACATTTAAATTTGTCCCCTAAAGAAAAGGTCCGTTTGGCCACAGAGATGGAAGGACATCCGGATAATGTGGCCCCAGCTATTTTAGGAGATTTCGTGGTAGCTAGCCATGTAGAAAACCAAGTCTACCATGTCAAACATCACTTTCCAATGTGTGATGTCGTTGCATTTATTCCAGAGAAACCGTTATTTACCGAAAAAAGTCGCGCTGTTTTGCCCGAAAAATTGGCTTATAAAGAAGCAGTCGCGGCCAGCTCAATTGCCAATGTTATGATTGCCGCAATTTTAAACGGGGATTTACCTTTAGCAGGCAAAATGATGGAACAAGATAAATGGCATGAAACGTATCGTCGTTCATTGGTTCCTCATTTAAAAGAAATTCGTCGTTTAACTCAGCAAAAAGGTGCTTATGGCTCTTTCTTAAGCGGTGCTGGTCCTACTGTGCTAATCTTGTCGCCAGAAGAACGAACCAACGAAATTGTTCAAAGCTTGGAGAAATTATCTACCAAAGCGAGCATCCAAATTTTCAATATTGATCAAGAAGGCGTTCAAGTCTTTTAAAAAAAACGAGAAAAAATCACTAGTGATTTTTTCTCGTTTTTTTTTTTAATCCTCGGCTGTTTCCGTGGAATAATAGCTATGGTCTTCTAAGTTCAAAGCATTAAGAATCATTGAGGCAGTTTCTTCAATTGAAAGAGAAGCGACATCAATAACGATACAACCTAATTTTTGATAAAGATCATTAGCAAAAGCCAGTTCTCGCCGAATTTTTTCAATATCTGAATAAGAAGTATTTTCAGGCAATCCATATGCGCGCATTCGTTCTTTACGAATCCCGTTTAAAACATTGGGATCGTTGGTTAAGCCAACAATTTTTTTAGGGTCCATTTCGAATAATTGTTTCGGTAAATGTGCTTCAGGAATTAGTGGCAAATTAGCAACTTTTAAGTTTTTGTTGGCTAAAAAGAGACTTAGCGGTGTTTTAGAAGTTCGGGAAACGCCAAGAAGTAACACATCCGCTTCTAAAAAGCCTCGTGGGTCCTTGCCATCGTCATATTTGACAGCAAATTCCATTGCTTCAATTCGTTTAAAATAATTTTCATTCAGATGATGTAAGGCACCTGGTTCCCGCATGGGCGCGACACCTGTTAATCGTTCGATTTCCGCAACTGGTGGTGTCAAAATGTCAAAATGGAACAATTGATGCTCATTGAAAAATTGATTAGCAATCGCCACGAGATGATCATTAATAATAGTATGAAGTACCATGGCTTCTGCTTTTTTGGCATCTTCTAAGGCTTGCACCAGTTTATCTTCGTCTTTAACGAATGTTCGTCTAATCAAAGTAAAATCAACAGTGGGGTACTGGGCCATTGAAGCAGCCGCCAATTTTGAAGCGGTCTCGCCAGCAGAATCTGAGATGACAAAAATCGTCACACATTTTTTTTCTTCAGAAATAGTCATAGAGGGTAAGTCCTTTCTTGCATTTTTAATAATTTTATTATACCATAAGTCCAGAATCTATTTCGTAATGATTCTGATTTAGGTTGGTGAGGGAGGAAATGGCGATGGCACCAGTAAAAACCAATATTGAACAAGCCTTAGAAACCATGAAAGCCAGTGGATTAAAATATACTAAAAAACGAGAATTACTGATGAGCTATTTGATTAAGCGAAATCGGTATGTTTCTGCACGTGAAGTGTATGAATTTATGAATGAAACCTTTAAAGGAGTCAGTTATGATACGGTTTATCGTAACTTGCATGACTTTGAGCGCTTAGAATTGCTGGAAAAAACAGAATTAAATGGCGAGCAAAAGTTTCGTTTCCGTTGTTGCCAAGAGGTGGAACATCATCATCACTTTATTTGTACGGTTTGTGGCAAAACGGAAGAAATTCACATGTGTCCTATGAATTTTTTTGAAGAACAGTTAAAAGGTTGTTCAATTGAAGGACATCGCTTTGAAATACTTGGTCGTTGTGCCGATTGTTGCGAAAAATAGCGAATAAGACGAAAAATCAAACAAAAATTTCGTATTTTATCAGTAGAGTGGTTGACGGTTATTTATGCTTTAGCTATAATATAACAAGGACAGTATTTTAATTTGTGGGTTTTTCCCACAAATAAGAAAAACGGTTACTTTTTAAGCTCGGAGGGAGGGAATAACATGTCAAAAACAGTCGTTCGTAAAAACGAATCTCTTGATGATGCTCTTCGTCGCTTCAAACGTTCCGTTTCAAAAGCGGGTACTTTACAAGAATCACGTAAACGTGAATTCTACGAAAAACCAAGTGTAAAGCGTAAGAAAAAATCTGAAGCAGCTAGAAAACGTAAAAAATTCTAGTTTTGAATGAATTGGAGTTGGTGGTATGTCATTGCTAACCACATTGAATGACGACATTAAAACAGCGATGAAAGCTAAAGACAAAGAAACTTTAGCCGTACTTCGTATGTTAAAGACTGCCATTCAAAATGATCAGATTAAAGCGGGCCGTGAATTGAACGGAGAAGAAGAACTCACTGTATTGTCTCGTGAGATGAAACAGAGAAAAGATTCTTTATCAGAGTTTGAAAAGGCGGGACGCGACGATCTTGTTGAAAAAGTAAAAGTTGAAATAGCAATTGTTGAAAAATATATGCCTCAACAACTAACGGAGGAAGAAATTCGTCAACTAGTTCAAGAGGTAATGACGCAAACTGGCGCCACTTCACCAAAAGATTTTGGTAAAGTGATGGGCGCTATGATGCCGAAAGTCAAAGGCAAAGCCGATGGCAACCAAGTTAACGCAATTGTGAAAGAATTATTACAAGAAAACTAAGAGCGTTATCGAAACTAGGACAGGATACTGTCCTAGTTTTTTTATGCAAAGAGAAAACCGGTAGCTTTTTACGGTTTTCTCTTTTTTGACTTTCAAAGTCAAATCAGGTACGACTTCTTTTTAAACAGATAAGAATGTGGTATCATTGTAAAGGACTATATAATAAAGGAGATGGACGTTTTTTGACAGATAATCAGTCAAAATCTTTGGAATTAATACTTACTGATTCTGATGATGCACACATGCTTTTAGGAACACATGATAAACATATCAAATTTTTAGAAGAGAATACCCACGTAACGATTAATAGTCGTGGCGAAGTTATTCAGTTAATTGGCGAATCATCAGAGGTAGAGTTAGTCGCTTCCGTGTTAAGAGCGCTACAAACATTAATTCAACGAGGCATCAAAGTGCATACGCCAGATGTCGTTTCTGCTTTAAAAATGGCCAAAGCTGGAAATTTAGAGGCGTTTATTGCCATGTATGAAGAAGAAATTATGAAGGACCATCATGGTCGGGCCATCCGAATTAAGAATGTTGGTCAAAAAAAATATATCGATGCAGTTAAAACTCATGACGTCATTTTCGGGGTGGGACCTGCGGGAACAGGAAAAACCTTTTTAGCCGTGGTGATGGCAGTAGCAGCCTTGAAAAAAGGCGAAGTACAAAAAATTATTTTAACTCGTCCAGCGGTGGAAGCTGGCGAAAGCTTGGGCTTTTTACCAGGTGACTTAAAAGAAAAAGTCGATCCTTATTTACGTCCAGTTTACGATGCCTTGTATCAAATTTTTGGTATGGATCATACAAATCGTTTAATGGAACGCGGCGTTATTGAAATTGCCCCGCTTGCTTATATGCGTGGTCGTACATTGGATGATGCTTTTGTCATTCTAGATGAAGCACAAAATACCACGGTTGCCCAAATGAAAATGTTTTTAACTCGTTTAGGGTTTAGTTCAAAAATGATTGTTAATGGAGATACTAGTCAGATTGACTTGCCACGTGGTGTAACAAGTGGTTTAGTTAACGCCGAGCGTACGTTAAAAGACATTGAAAAAATTGCCTTTGTAAATTTTGAAGCCAGTGACGTTGTGCGTCATCCGGTTGTAGCACAAATTATTCAAGCCTATGAAAAAGAACAACAAAAGCATTCCTAAGCAGTTAGGGAAGGAGTGAAAGTACCTTTTGAAAAAAGTACTTACAAAGTTAGGGGATCGTTTAGGTAAAGCCTATTTACCTATTTTATTAGCCGTTTTTTCTCTTCTTTTATTTATGATTATGTTTGGCAGTGTCCATCAGAAAAGAGTAGAAATTAAAGAAGGTCAACTGGCCGAGAAAACCATTCGTGCAAATAAAAATATCGAGAATACCTACGAAACAGAACAAAGAAAAAAATTGGCAGCAGAAGCTGTCACACCCGAATATATTTATCAAGAAGATACGGCATCTGTCCAACATAATCGTATTGATAAATTATTTAAATTGATTGATTCTGCGAATGAAAAAGTAGACAAAGAGTACAGCAATAAGCAAGCGAAGGCCAAAAAGGAAGAAACGATTCCTGCGCCGACCGTGGAAGAACGAGTAGCTAGCTTAAAGTCATTGTTTGAATCTTTACCGCAAGATGAAGTTACGTTTTATCAAAGTTTTCCTAATGTTTTTTATCAAACAATCTTTACATTAACCTCTGAGCAATTAGATAAGGTTCGTTCAGAAAGTTTGATGTTGGTGGATGACGCAATGCAAAATCACGTTCGAGAATCTGATTTGGATAAAATTCGCCAAGAAGCTAACGGTAAAATTCAATACTTAGATATTACGAGTACCATGCAACAAGTCATTCGTTACATTGTTAACCAAGGGATTGTGGTAAACGATATTGCCAATGAAAAACGAACAGAAGAGCTACGCCAAAAAGCGATGAATGCTGTTCAACCCGCAATGATTTATCAAGGCGAAATTATTGTTCGTGAAGGTACTCAAATTGATGCAAAAGCGGTCGAAAAACTTGAGTTACTAGGAATGACTAGTCAAAATACCTCTATTTTTCCGATGGTGGCATTAGCACTAGCTATTTTACTTCAAGTTGAAGTGTTGATTTTCTTTACAAAACAAGTGACTGAGCCTTCGCGACAACGCTCGTTTATTATCTTTTACACGGGTGCTATGCTAATCAGTGTTATTTTAATGAAATTCTTCCAGATTTTCCAAACAGAGCAGTTGATGTATATTCCCTTGTTCTATCCAGCAGCCTTTGCGCCGCTGATTCTAAATCATTTTGTGAATCGTCGTTCAGGGATAATCGCTGCCATTTTCCAAGTCGTTTTTGCTTTATTTATCTTTTATAATTCTATTGGCACAAACTCGTTGACGGTTATTCTGATTATGTACTTATTCTCAGGATTTCTAGCAACAGTTGTTAAACGGAAACGGATGAGTGAGCAAGTTTTCCCAGCTTTAATGTGGGTAGTGGTCTTTCCTGTTTTCATGGCGGTTGTCTTAATGATTTATCAAGGAATGAGTTTAACAGATGGTAAAACGTGGACAGCTTTAATTTGTGCAAGTGCAGGAACGGTACTTTCATTTTTAGCAACAATGGGCTTGCATCCGTATATCGAATTATTAGTGACCGATGATAGTATGATTGTCTTGAATGAATTAAGTAATCCGAACCATCCGTTGTTAAAACAACTGTTAGAAGAAGCGCCAGGTACCTATCATCATAGCATGATGGTGGCTAGTTTGAGCGCTAACGCTGTTGCTGAGATTGGCGGGCGGTCGCTATTAACACGAGTTGCTTGTTATTACCATGACATTGGCAAAATTAAACACGCCAATTTCTTTGTGGAAAACTTACCTGCTGGCGCAGAAAATCCACATAACTTTTTATTGCCAGAAGATAGTAAACAAATTATTTTTGGCCACGTAATTGATGGCGCCAAAATTTTAGAAGAGTACAATATGCCGCAAATGGTGATTGACATTTGTCGTCAACATCATGGCACAACATTGATGAAATTTTTCTATGTGAAAGCAAAAGAACGCAATCCTGAAATTAAAGAATCCGACTTCCGTTATCCTGGGCCACGTCCACAAACACGAGAAGCAGGGATTGTGAGTATTGCTGATACTTGTGAGGCTGCTGTGCGGGCGATGGATCATCCCACCAACGAAAAAATTCAAGCCTTTGTGCATAATGTGATTCAAGATAGAATTTCAGATGGCCAATTAGATGAATGTGGGTTAACGATGAAAGAGATTCGCATCATTGAAAAATCATTAATTAATGGATTATGCAGTACCTTCCATTCACGGATTAAGTATCCAAAAATGAAAGCTGAAGCAGAAGAAATGAAAGATGAACAAGAAAAGAGAGATGACTAATGGATATTACTTTCATTGATAAAACCGAGAAAGTACCAACAGAAGAAATCAAAGAAATCGAAAACTTGCTGCAATTTGCAGCGGGTTTTCTAGAAATTGCCGAAGATACGGAGATGTCGGTGACTTTTACAGATAACGCAGGTATCCAAGTGATTAATCGTGACTATCGGGGCAAAGATATGCCTACAGATGTCATCAGTTTTGCTTTAGAGGATGAAGGGGAAGACGAATTGCCAATTATTTTTGATGATGAAGAGTTGGCAGAGCTACCACGTAATCTAGGTGATTTAATTATTTCAACAGAGCGAGCAGCAGAACAAGCAGTTGAATATGGGCACACATTGGAGCGAGAAATGGGCTTTTTGGCAGTACATGGCTTTTTACATTTGAATGGGTACGATCATATGGAACCTGAAGATGAAAAAGAAATGTTTGGTTTACAGAAAGAGATTTTAGATGCGTATGGCCTTAAAAGATGAGCAAACAGGAAAAAATAAACATTTTATTAATTCATTAGAATTTGCCTGGCAAGGAATCAAAACAGTTTTTCGAGAAGAACGTAATATGCGCAAACATGTGGCGTTTGGTGTCACGGCCATTGTATTTGGTTTCTTGTTTTCCTTAACACTTGCTGAATGGCTGTGGTTGTTATTGGCCGTTTTTCTTGTCTGGTTGGCAGAAATTATCAACACAATTTTTGAAAATGTCGTAGATATGTTTACGGATTTTCACTTTCATCCAATCGGAAAAAAAGTTAAAGACATGGCCGCAGGAGCTGTTTTATTAACAGCCGGTTTCGCAGTGCTAGTAGGACTAATTCTATTTGTACCAAAAATTTTACAAATCATTCAAATGTGGAAATAAGAGGAGAAATACAATGACAACTGAACATAAATCTGGTTTCGTAGCCATTGTCGGCAGACCAAATGTTGGAAAATCAACATTGTTAAATCGAATTGTCGGCCAAAAAATTGCAATTATGAGTGACAAAGCACAAACAACTCGTAATAAGATTCAAGGAATTTATACAATTCCTGAAGCACAAATTGTTTTTATCGATACTCCAGGGATTCACAAACCTAAACACCGCTTAGGCGATTTCATGGTGGAAAGTGCCTACAATGCGATGCGTGAAGTAGATGCTACTTTATTTATGGTAAGTGCTGATCAAAAACGCGGGAAAGGTGACGACTTTATTATTGAACGATTGAAAAATAATAATAGTCCAGTCTACTTGATTATTAATAAAATTGACAAAGTCCATCCAGATGATTTATTGAGTATTATTGAAGACTATTCGAAACAAATGGACTTTAAAGAAATTATTCCCATTTCTGCCACTGAAGGAAATAATTTTGAGCATTTAATGGATGTTCTCGTTGAGCAAATGCCAGAAGGACCACAGTATTTCCCTGATGACCAAATTACGGATCATCCAGAATATTTTATCGTTTCCGAATTAATTCGTGAAAAGGTGTTACTTTTAACAAGAGATGAGATTCCTCATTCTGTCGCTGTCGTTGTGGACTCAATGAAACGGGATGAAAACGATAAAGTCCATGTCCAAGCAACCATTATTGTAGAACGGGACAGTCAAAAAGGTATCATTATTGGCAAAGGCGGAAAAATGCTGAAACAAATTGGTACCAAGGCGCGTCAAGATATTGAATATTTATTAGATGACAAAGTGTATTTGGAGCTGTGGGTAAAAGTCCAAAAAGACTGGCGTGACAAAAAAATCTATTTACAAGATTTTGGTTATCGCAAAGAAGAATATTAAGAAAGTAGTGTTTGGGAAGCGAGTGTATAAACGAACTTTCCAAACACTACACTAATTTACATAAGAAATGGAAGTGAATTGAATGGCATTAGGGGAGACCAAAGGCATTATTTTATTTACGAAGGATTTTAAAGAGAAGGATAAACTCGTCAAAATTTTTACAGAATCCTATGGAAAATTGATGTTTTTTGTGAAAGGCGCGCATCGAAAAAATAATCCTCTTTTGCCAGCGATTCTGCCATTTACAGAAGCCGTCTACATCGGAAATTTTAGAGAAGAAGGCTTATCTTTTCTCAATAGCAGCAAAGAAGTTCAACCTTTTCGAAACATTCAACAAGACATATTTATTAACGCATATGGAACATATATTTTAAACTTAGTCGATGCAGCAATTGAAGATCAGCACTATGACCCTAATTTATTTCAATTTACCCACATGGCATTATCCGCTTTAAATGAGCAAAAAGATCCGGAAATCATTACAAATATTTTTGAAATTCAATTGTTAGAACGGTTTGGTGTACGACCAGAATGGCATCATTGTGTGGCTTGTGGCGAAACACAAGGGAAATTTGATTATTCCTCAAAATATAGCGGTGTGCTTTGTGAAAAACATTGGCATTTAGATGAACAGCGCTACCATGCAGATCCTAGAGCAATTCATTTTATTCGCTTATTTTCGCAAGTCTCCTATGAAAAAGTCCAAAACATTCAAGTAAAAGAAGAAACTAAGAAGAGTATTCGAGAAACGATTGATATGTTATACGATGAATATGTTGGTTTGCACTTAAAAAGTAAAAAATTTATTGATCAAATGAAAACGTGGGAAAATACGTTAAAAATTCCACCACGAAAGAAGGAAGAAAAAGAAACATAAACAAGCAGTCGTTTTTCTAAAAAAAAAAATTGACAACTTCCCTCAGACACCGTATTATGATAGAGAAGTTAAATACGTACGAAGAAAAAGAGAAGTAAAAAGAACCCTCTGTTAAGCGAATCTGGGAGAGTGGGAGCCAGAAACACGGAACTTTTGAAAGGCACTTTGGAGTACGACAAACGAAGCTGCCGATGAACACATCGGAAGTAGGGTGGAACCGCGATAATTATTCGTCCCTATGTCTATTAATAGGCATGGGGACTTTTTGCATGTTCCTCACTGCGACTGACACAAAGTGTCAGAGCAGATGTGGAACAGCACAAGGTGACTGAAAGGAACGTTGTCTCCTCTGTGTTAAAACAAACTGCTTAGCCAAAAACATGGAGTAGATGATGAACAGTACAAGGTGACCAAAGGGAACGTTGTAACCGAATAAAAAAAGCAAACAGTTAACACCAAAAGAAAAAATAGTAACGTTTATTCAAAAAAGCTCAATTGGCGCAAAGGCGACAGAGTAGATGATGAACAGCATAAAAATTATCCCATTCTACAAAATTGTTTTTCTGTAGCCCTTTTTAAATTTACATTCCCGAAGCAAAGTCAATCCCTATGTCTATAAAAAATATTCCAAGGAGGAAAACAATGAAAAACAAGTTAACCGTACAAGAAATGATTTTAACCTTGCAAAAATTTTGGTCATCTAATGGCTGTATGTTAATGCAAGCCTATGATACAGAAAAGGGAGCCGGCACCATGAGTCCTTACACGTTTTTACGTGCCATTGGACCTGAACCATGGAATGCTGCCTACGTAGAACCTTCTCGTCGTCCAGCTGATGGGCGCTATGGTGAAAATCCGAACCGTCTATACCAACATCATCAATTCCAAGTTGTAATGAAGCCTTCTCCTGAAAATATCCAAGAACTTTATCTAGAAAGTTTGAAATTATTAGGAATTGATCCATTAGAACATGACATTCGTTTTGTAGAAGATAACTGGGAAAATCCCTCAATGGGTTGTGCTGGTTTAGGTTGGGAAGTTTGGTTAGATGGCATGGAAATTACCCAATTTACGTATTTCCAACAAGTCGGCGGCTTACAATGTCATCCTGTCACTTCTGAAATTACTTACGGGTTAGAACGCTTGGCATCATATATCCAAGAAGTCGAAAGTGTCTATGATTTAGAATGGACACAAGGCGTTAAATATGGTGAAATTTTTGTGCAACCTGAATATGAACATTCAAAATATTCCTTTGAAATTAGTAACCAAGAAATGCTTTTAGAAAACTTTGACAAATTTGAAAAAGAAGCTAAACGCTGTATTGAAGAAAGCTTAGTTCACCCAGCCTATGATTATATTTTAAAATGTAGCCATACATTCAATTTATTGGATGCTCGCGGCGCTGTCTCTGTAACGGAACGTGCAGGATATTTAGCCCGCATTCGGAATATGGCTCGTTCCGTAGCGAAAATTTTTGTGGCTGAACGTGAAAAATTAGGGTTCCCATTATTAAATAAAGATCAAAGTGTATCCAAGGAGGCAGAATAACATGGCAAAAGATTTATTATTAGAAATTGGCTTAGAAGAAATGCCCGCACATGTTGTCACACCAAGCCGTATCCAACTTGAAGAAAAAGTAATCAAATTTTTAGATGAACATCATTTAGACTATGAAACAGTGCAATCCTTTGCCACACCTCGTCGCTTAGCCGTGAAAGTAACTGCGATTCCTGAAAAACAAGCGGATGTTGAAGAAGAAGTAAAAGGTCCAGCGAAAAAAATTGCTTTAGATGCTGAAGGAAATTGGTCAAAAGCTGCACAAGGTTTTGTACGCGGCCAAGGAGTTACAACTGAGGACATTGTTTTCAAAGAATTAAATGGTGTCGAATATGTCTATGTGACGAAGTTTACCAAAGGCCAAAGTGCCAAAGAGGTATTAACAAAATTAAATGACGTGATTACAAGTCTAACTTTCCCGGTAACAATGCACTGGGCAAACTATGATTTCGAATATATTCGTCCAATTCATTGGATTGTGGCACTACTTGATGATGAAGTAATTCCTTTCAAAGTGTTAGACGTGACGACAGGGCAAACTTCTCGTGGCCACCGTTTCTTGGGAGACGATGTGACGTTCCAACATGCTAATGAATATGAAGCAAAATTAAAAGAACAATTTGTAGTGGTTCAACCGAATGAACGGAAACAAATGATTGTTGATCAAGCGAACGCACTCGCTGCAGAAAAAAATTGGCAGTTAGCTTTAGATGAAGAGTTATTGGAAGAAGTTACGAATTTAGTGGAATATCCAACTGCATTTGTAGGCAGTTTTGATGAAAAATATTTATCTGTTCCAGATGAAGTATTAGTGACTTCTATGAAAGAACACCAACGTTACTTTGAAGTTCGTAACGACCAAGGCTTATTAATGCCGCATTTTATCGCTGTTCGCAATGGGGATAATGTTCACCTTGAAAACGTGATTAAAGGAAATGAAAAAGTGTTAATTGCTCGTTTAGAAGATGCAGAATTCTTTTACAATGAAGATAAAAAATTAACGATTGAAGCATGTGTTGAAAAACTAAAAAATGTGACTTTCCATGAAAAGATTGGTTCAATTTATGAAAAAATGCAACGGGTTGCTTTAATTGCACAAATCATTGGTCGAAAAGTTGGCTTATCTGAGGAGGAATTGGAAGATTTAAAACGTGCCTCTGAAATTTATAAATTTGACTTAGTAACAAATATGGTTGGTGAATTCCCAGAATTACAAGGAATTATGGGAGAAAAATATGCCTTATTACAAGGCGAAAAACCAGCCGTAGCAACGGCTATTCGAGAACATTATCTACCAACTTCCAGTGAAGGTGAATTGCCAGAAACAGCAATCGGGGCTGTTTTAGCCTTAGCCGATAAGCTTGACAGCGTCTTTTCATTCTTCTCAGTTGGTATGATTCCAACAGGTTCTAACGATCCTTATGCACTTCGTCGTCAAACCTATGGCGTTATCCGAATTATTGAAGATAAAGGCTGGACCTTCCCATTAGTCCAATTACAAACAGAAGTTGATGAAGCAGTGAATCAAGATGTTGAGAAATATGGCGTTTTACTAAACGAAGGACAAGCAGAAGTCGTTGAATTTGTGAAAGCTCGCTTACGTCAATTATTAATGACGAAAAATGTTCGCCATGACATTATCGATGCAGTGGTGTCTGCTGAGCAAGCCGATTTATCGAAATTATTTGCTTCAGCGAATATTTTAAAAAGCCGTTTTGAAGATCAAGATTTTAAACCATCAATGGAAGCCTTAACGCGTGTTATTAATTTAGCGAAAAAAGGTCAAGAACTTTTAGGTGATACTGAAGAAGGGATTGATCCAAGTCTGTTTGAAAATAAGGCAGAAAAAGAACTGTATCAAGCAGTTAACGATTTATCTGAAGCATTTGCGACACGCACGATTGCAGAAAACTATGAAGCACTAGTAAATCTACGTCCGTTAATTGATGCGTACTTCAATGAAACGATGGTTATGGTTGAGGATGAAAAAGTCAAACAAAACCGATTAAAACAATTAATGCAAATTGCTAAAATGGCGTTATCAATTGCTAGCTTAGACTTATTAATTGTAAAATAAAAAGCGCTGCTTTTCGACCGCTAAGGAGGAACTGGTAGCATGCTAGAAACAACATTTGAACAAATTTTAACACAATTATCAAAGCCAGCTGTTCGTGCGCTAACGAATGAAAAAATCGACAGTGTGGATGAACTCTACGCACGAGGCCGAGAAGCATTACTTTCGTTGCATGGCTTTGGTCCAAAGTCTATTCGAACTATTGAAGAGATGACTGGGAAAGAATTGAAGTAAAAAAAGGATCGCCGTTTAGAGGCGATCCTTTTTTTATTTACGTTTTTGTTTTCCAGCATTGCGACCTTTATTGCCGTTTGCTTTTGGTTGGTTCGTTTTTTGCGTTGCTTTGTTTGTTTCTTTTGGTGTCACATCCTTAATAGGAGTAACCACTTGTTTTGGTGGGTTATTTTTCAATTCTTCTTGTACTTGTTTTTTAATTCTTGGACGTAAGAGGATATTTGTGATGGCAGATTGAATACATGTGAAAATACCACCAACTACCCAGTAAAGCGCTACGCCTGCAGGTGAGCTAAAGGACATGAAAACAATCATTAATGGTGAAACAATCAGCATTGATTTCATTGTTTTCTTTTGTTCTTCAGGAATACCAATCATTGAAATATAGCCTTGAGCTAAATAGGCTAAACCAGCTAATGCCACTAAAATCATATTTGGTTGCCCTAAATTCATTCCTAAGAAGCTTGCCGTGGCAATACCTTTTGTATAACGAGCAGCAAAGAACAGAGAAGAGAAAATAGGCATTTGAATTAATAAAGGCAAACAACCAATTCCGCCAACCATACTCACATTGTTTTCTTTATAAATCTTTTGTAGTTCTGCTTGTGCGGCCATTTGTTCTTCACGCGTACTTGCTTGTTTCATTTTTGCTTGTGCAACATCCACTTGGGGTTTGATTGCTTGCATTTTTTCCGTTTGGATAAAGCTTTTTTTCGATTGATGTAAGCCTAACGGTAAAATAATGATCCGTACAATAATGGTGATAAAAATAATCGCCCAACCATAGTTCCAATTAAAGTTATCGACAAGATAAGTAATTGCATTACTCATCGGTAAAACAAGGAAGTTATAGACAAAACCTTCACCAGTTGGTTGTCCATCTGCTCCTGTTTTCACACAGCCTGATAAAAACATTACTAAAAATAGTAAGCCAGAGCCGTAAAGCCATCGGTTTAATTTACGCATGTAATTCGGTCCTTTTCTAAAAAATTTTTACATGGTTAACTATACTTGAAACAGCGCTCTTTTTCAATCAAAATCGAAAAGAAGCTCTTACAAAAATCAATAAAAAGCAGGAACTACTTGCTGTTCAAGGCTTCTTTCCGAAGAAATCAATCGTTAGAAAGTAAGTTTATTGGATTACTTTAAATTGTTCCGTTTCTTCTAACAAAGGGTCTTCTTGAATATCAACATACGTTACACGTCCCGCTGGACTGGGGGAATCTTTGATTTTTTTGATAAATGTTTCCATTATGTCTTCAGGTGCAATTGCTGTGATTGAAACGGACCCGTCGTCTTCGTTTCTCACTGAACCAGTGACACCTAATTGATCTGCCACCATTTTGGTCATGTAGCGGAAGCCAACACCTTGGACACGCCCTTGTACATTCATTCTTAGTTTTTCCATGAGAGACACTTCCTTTGCTTTTTTCTTTATGATAGCGATTTTTCTTGGTTCTAGCAAGTATCCAAGCAAGCTAGAAGCATGCTATAATACAAAGGCGAGGTGACTTATGAAAGAAATTACATCAACGAAAAATAACCAATTAAAAGAATGGAAAAAATTACACAAAAAGAAGTACCGAGAAGAACTGAACCAATATATAATAGAAGGATTTCATTTAGTTGAAGAAGCGGTGAAGGCCAATGCCGATGTCCAGTGGATTTTGTTTAACCAAAGAGGTCAACAAGAATGGGGAACTTGGTTAGCTGAACAAGAAACAGAAAAATTAATTTTTGTAAGTGATGAGGTTTTAAATAGCTTGTCGGAGCTGCCAACTTCACAAGGAATTTTGGCAATTGTCACCTTGGAAACGCAACAAGAGCAGTCGCTTTCTTTTAAAGGTGGTTGGTTACTTTTAGATAATATCCAAGACCCTGGCAATGTTGGTACGATGATTCGCACAGCTGATGCAGCAGGTTTAGCAGGCGTGATTTTAGGTAAGGGCACAGCAGATATTTACAATACAAAAGTGTTGCGCTCAATGCAGGGAAGCCACTATCATTTACCAGTTCTCCAACGAGAGTTGACTGAAGTGGTTCAGGCATTCAAGAAGCAAGGTCTACCAGTTTTCGGTACAGAACTAAATGAAGCTGCGATTGCTTATTATGAACAAGAGGCAGTGGAAAATTATGCGTTGATTTTAGGCAATGAAGGTAGCGGGGTTTCGCCAGAATTGTTAGCAGAAACCACGAAAAATCTTTATATTCCAATGAAAGGTCAAGCAGAATCATTGAATGTCGCTATCGCAGCGGGCGTGTTAATGTTTTATTTTGAAAATAATAAATAACAGAAACGAGTGTCAAAAAATGCTGACTATCAAAAAGACAACCCAGTTAACAGAAAAAGAATTAGAAACCATTATGGCTATTTGGCTGCAAACGAATCTAGAAGCTCATCCATTTGTCGCACCAACTTATTGGCAAGAAAATAAGGCATTTGTCCGCGCTGCGTTACCAAAAGCAACACTGATCTTAGCAGAAGAAGAGGGTCAGATAATTGGGTTTTTAGGCTTAATGGATAACTATATCGCAGGAATTTTTATAAAAAAAGTGTTTCAAGGGAAGGGCATCGGTCAGAAATTACTGCAAGTAGCAAAAGAAGAACAGGACATCTTATCTTTGGCTGTTTACAGGGAAAATCAAGCAGCGTACGCCTTTTATCAAAAACAAGGCTTTGTCCAACAAAAGCGAACCATCGATGAAACAGGAAACGAAGAATGTCATCTTGTTTGGCAAGCGCAGTAGGAGCGACATTTCTAGTTTTAAGGCTTGCTATTTTTCTGAAAATATCTTATACTGTTAAAGGTGTGATTTTCACACACGAAATCCACATTCTTTTCCATCTGCGAAGTGGTGCTACTACGGTAGTTCTTCAAGGAGTTGACGAAAAGAAGAGGAAAATAAAAACCAAACTGGAGGAAACACAACATGGCAGTAATTTCTATGAAACAATTACTAGAAGCCGGCGTACACTTTGGTCACCAAACTCGTCGCTGGAACCCAAAAATGAAGAAATATATCTTCACAGAAAGAAACGGTATCTACATCATTGATTTACAAAAAACAGTGAAATTAGTAGATGCAGCTTACGATTACATGAAAAACGTTGCAGAAGAAGGCGGCGTTGCTTTATTCGTAGGAACTAAAAAACAAGCACAAGAAGCAATCAAAGATGAAGCAATCCGCGCTGGTCAATACTATGTAAACCATCGTTGGTTAGGTGGTACGTTAACTAACTGGGATACAATCCAAAAACGTATTGCTCGCTTGAAAAAAATCAATGCAATGGAAGAAGACGGCACTTTCGAAGTTTTACCTAAGAAAGAAGTTGCTGGCTTAAACAAAGAACGTGAACGTTTAGAAAAATTCTTAGGTGGTATCGCTGATATGCCAAGAATTCCAGATGTAATGTACATCGTTGACCCACGTAAAGAACGCATTGCTGTTCAAGAAGCACACAAATTAAACATTCCAATCGTTGCAATGGTTGATACAAACTGTGATCCTGATGAGATTGATGTTGTAATCCCTTCAAATGATGATGCAATCCGCGCTGTGAAATTAATCACTGCTAAAATGGCTGACGCTTTCATCGAAGGTAACCAAGGGGAAGACCAAGCAACTGAAGAGTTATTCGTTGAAGAAACACCAGAAGCAACTTCAATCGAAGAAATCGTTGATGTTGTTGAAGGAAACAACGAATCAGCTGAATAATAATGATTACGGAGCTGTCTCAAAGGCTAGGCGACAAAAAGCCTGATTCTCCTTTGAGATAGCTTTTTTAAAAAGAATTGATAATATCCGAGGAGGACACAAATAATGGCAGACGTTACAGCTAAAATGGTAAAAGAATTACGCGATATGACTGGCGTTGGAATGATGGACGCTAAAAAAGCATTAGTAAAAGTAGAAGGCGACATGGAAAAAGCCGTAGACTTTTTACGTGAAAATGGTATGGCTAAAGCAGCGAAGAAAAATGACCGCATTGCGGCTGAAGGTTTAGCAAACGTAGCAACTGTAGGTAACGTTGCAGCAATCGTTGAAGTAAACTCAGAAACTGACTTCGTTTCTAAAAACGAAATGTTCCAAGATTTAGTTAAAGATATTGCGACTAAAGTTGCTGAAAACAAACCAGCTACGATGGAAGAAGCAATGGCTATTAAAACTGAAAAAGGCACAATCGAATCTGATTTAATCGAAGCAACAACTGTTATCGGTGAAAAAATCAGTTTCCGTCGTTTTGAAGTTGTCGAAAAAGCTGACAATGCTGCATTTGGCGCTTACTTACACATGGGTGGCCGTATTGCTGTATTAACAGTTATCGATGGCACAACTGACGAAGAAGTAGCGAAAGATGTTGCTATGCACATCGCGGCAATCAACCCTCGCTATGTCAACGAATCTCAAATTCCTCAAGAAGAATTAGAACACGAAAAAGCTGTGTTAACTGAACAAGCATTAAACGAAGGTAAACCAGCAAATATCGTTGAAAAAATGGTTGTTGGTCGTCTACAAAAATTCAAAGCAGAAATCGCTTTGGTTGACCAACCATTTGTTAAAGATCCAGATATGACTGTCGAAAAATTTGTTGCTTCTAAAGGCGGCGAAGTGAAATCATTCGTACGTTTTGAAGTTGGCGAAGGTATCGAAAAACGTGAAGATAACTTTGCGGATGAAGTAATGAGCCAAATGAAAAACTAAGAGCATCAAACGCTCGGTTGAAAAGCCGTGAATCATAAGTATCTAAACAGACAGCGATCCCCAAAGGAAGCTGCATAAATTGATTACTGCTTGATTCAAGGCAGTCTTTCAGCCATTTGGGAACGCATAACTTTGATATGCGCTCCCTTTTTTTAGGCAAAACCAGTGGATCGCACTGCTTGGTCTAAAAAATCATTTTGGTGAAAAGTCATCTAAATGAGGAATTGAATGATTTTTAGAGAATCTTGGAGGGAATTATGATGGTTAAACCTAAGTATCAACGTGTCGTATTAAAGTTAAGTGGAGAAGCGCTAGCCGGAGAAGACGGTTTTGGCATTAAACCACCAGTCATTAAAGAAATCGTCCAAGAAATTAAAGAGGTCCATGAATTAGGTATCGAAATGGCCATCGTGGTTGGCGGCGGAAACATCTGGCGTGGACAAATTGGTGCTCAAATGGGCATGGAACGTGCACAAGCAGATTATATGGGCATGTTAGCTACTGTGATGAATGCCTTAGCATTGCAAGATACATTAGAAAATCTTGGTGTGCCTACACGTGTTCAAACATCAATTGAAATGCGTCAAATTGCAGAACCATACATTCGTCGTCGTGCAGAACGTCATTTAGAAAAAGGCCGCGTTGTTATTTTTGCCGGAGGAACAGGAAATCCTTACTTCTCGACAGATACAACGGCTGCGTTACGAGCTGCAGAAGTAGATGCGGACGTCATCTTAATGGCGAAGAACAATGTTGATGGTGTTTATTCTGCGGATCCACGTGTGGATGAAACAGCGACAAAATTTGAAGAACTAACACATTTAGATGTTATTTCTAAAGGGCTGCAAGTAATGGATTCAACAGCAAGCTCATTAAGTATGGATAACGATATTCCTTTAGTTGTCTTTAACCTAAATGAAGCAGGAAATATCCGTCGTGCCATCCTTGGTGAAAATATCGGAACAACTGTAAGGGGGAAATAAAGAATGTCTAAAGAAGTTTTAGCAACAGCCAAAGAAAAAATGACAAAAGCGGAAGAAAGCTTACGCCGTGAATTAGGTCAAATTCGTGCTGGTCGTGCGAACGCAAGTCTATTAGACCGTATTCAAGTAGAATATTATGGTGCACCAACACCAGTTAACCAATTAGCAAGTATCAATATCCCAGAAGCTCGTGTATTAATGATTACACCGTTTGACAAAAATTCTATCGCTGACATTGAAAAAGCTATTCAAATGAGTGATATCGGCATTAGCCCAACCAATGATGGAAATGTCATCCGTTTAGTGATTCCACAATTAACGGAAGAACGTCGGAAAGAATTAGCCAAAGACGTGAAAAAAGAAGCGGAAAACTCAAAAGTTGCTGTCCGTAACGTTCGTCGTGATGCAATGGATGAATTGAAAAAAGCTCAAAAAAATGGCGATATCACTGAAGATGAATTACGTTCATTTGAAAAAGATGTTCAAAAATTAACAGATGATAGCATCAAAAATATCGATGCGATTACTGCGGAAAAAGAACAAGAACTTTTAGAAGTATAAAACCAATCACTAATAAAAATTATTGAATCCAGAGAAGCAAATGCTCTGGATTTTTTTGTATAGATGAGGAAGGCGTATCTCAAAGCTCTCTTTGCGAAAGTCATTCTAAAGTAATTATTTAAGAAAACGCTTTCTTAAATAAATTTTTTTATTCTACCAGAATTTTTTTCTTTGTGTAGAGAGGATCACTTAAAAATATAGAGAAACTTTGAAATATCAGCCTTTTAAAATTTTCCTTCACAAATTGAATCCTAAAATTTGATGATAAGAGTTGTTATTTTTAGCAATTGTAATTTGCGATTCATTCTCAATTAGGCTAAAATGAGTGAGAACGGAAAAACGATTAAAACAAGTTGGAGGGAATTGTACATGTCTGTGTTAGAAATCAAAAATTTACACGTATCAATTGAAGATAAAAAGATTCTAAAAGGGGTCGATTTAACAATTAATACTGGAGAAATCCATGCAATTATGGGACCTAATGGGACTGGTAAATCTACTTTATCAGCAGCAATTATGGGAAATCCTAACTATGAAGTCACAGAAGGAGAAATTCTATTTGACGGCGTGAACGTTTTAGATTTAGAAGTAGACGAACGCGCTCGCCTAGGCTTATTCTTAGCAATGCAATACCCAAGTGAAATTCCAGGGATTACCAATGCTGAATTCATGCGTGCAGCAATCAATGCAAAACGTGACGAAGACAACAAAATGTCAGTCATGCAGTTCTTAAAAAAATTAGATAGCAAAATGGAATTATTAAATATGCCTGAAGAAATGGCTGAGCGTTACTTAAACGAAGGTTTTTCTGGCGGCGAGAAAAAACGAAATGAAATTTTACAATTATTGATGTTAGAGCCTACGTTTGCCATTTTAGATGAAATTGATTCAGGCCTAGATATCGATGCGTTAAAAGTAGTTTCTAAAGGGGTTAATGAAATGCGCGGCGAGAACTTTGGTGCGTTAATTATTACCCATTATCAACGCTTATTGAACTATATCACGCCAGATGTTGTTCATATCATGATGGAAGGCCGCGTTGTGAAAACCGGTGGGGCTGATTTGGCAAAACGTTTAGAAACAGAAGGCTATGCTGGTATCAGCCAAGAATTAGGTATTGATTACAAAGAAGAAGCGTAAGGAGGACAAGATAAATGAAAAAAGTAAATCTAATGGATTATCTTGACGAAGTCACCGCTTTTTCACTAGAACATGAAGAACCAGCTTGGATGACTGAATTGCGAACAACGGCTTTAAAAAACGCTGACGAAAGTGAGTTACCACATATTGATCGTGTGAAATTTCATCGTTGGCCTTTATTAAATGTTCACATGGAAAGTTATGTGCCTTCTGAAGGAAATGTCGCAAGTTTTGATCAAATGAAAGACAATCCTTTAATTGTTCAACAAGGATCTTTTCATGCTTTTGAGCAATTGCCAGTCTCATTAGCGGAACAAGGGGTAATTTTTACAGACATCTTTACTGCTTTACAAGAGCACCCAGAATTAGTTAAAGAATACTATATGACTAAAGCCGTATTACCAGAAGAAGATAAGCTGACAGCAGCTCATGCAGCTTTCATGAATAGTGGCGTTTTCTTATACGTTCCTAAAAACGTAGTGATTGAAGAGCCCATTGAATCTTTGTTTATTCAGGATTCAGATAGCAACCAACCTTTCTTTAAACATGTTTTAATCGTTGCAGATAATCATAGTGAATTCAGTTATTTAGAACGTTTTCAATCCACTGGTCATCACGCAGAGAAAGCTTCTGGAAATATTGTTGTGGAAGTGATTGCGAAAGATGGCGCAAAAGTTAAATACTCAGCCGTGGATCAATTAGGGCAAACTGTAACGACTTATATGAATCGTCGTGGCTATATTATGCGGGATGCCTCTGTTGATTGGGCTCTAGGCGTCATGAATGATGGCGATGTTGTGGCTGATTTTGATTCTGATTTAGTTGGCGAAGGCGCTCATTCAGAAGTTAAAGTCGTTGCAATTAGTGCAGGTAAACAAACACAAGGCATCGACACACGAGTGACAAACAAAGCGCCACATTCAATTGGTCATATTTTACAACATGGAGTTATTCGTGAACGTGGTACTTTAACGTTTAACGGAATTGGCCACATTTTAAAAGGAGCAAAAGGAGCCGACGCACAGCAAGAAAGTCGTGTTTTAATGCTGTCTGATAAAGCTCGTGGTGATGCCAATCCAATTCTTTTAATTGATGAAAATGAAGTGACTGCCGGACACGCAGCCAGTGTTGGTCGAGTAGATCCAGAAGAAATGTATTATTTAATGAGCCGCGGCTTGCGTAAAGAAGAAGCGGAACGTTTGGTGATTCGTGGCTTCCTAGGTTCTGTCATTACAGCAATTCCAGTTAAAGAAGTACAAAATGAATTTGTAGAAGTAATTGAAGGGAAGTTAAACGCATGATGGATGCAGCAACCATTCGTCAATCGTTTCCTATTTTATTTCAAGAAGTTAATGATGAACCGCTAGTTTATTTAGACAATGCTGCAACAACCCAAAAACCAACGGCAGTGTTAGATGTTTTACGACATTATTATGAAACCGATAATGCCAATGTTCATCGTGGGGTGCACACGTTAGCCGAACGAGCAACGAAGGACCATGAGGCCTCCCGCGAAAAGGTTCGCCAATTTATCCATGCCAAAGAAACAGCGGAAGTTTTATTTACACGAGGAACAACAACCAGTTTGAATTGGATTGCCAAAAGTTATGGTGACTTGGCAGTTACAGCCGGGGATGAAATCGTCATATCTTACATGGAACATCATTCAAACATTATTCCCTGGCAACAATTAGCCCAACGTACAGGAGCCATTTTGAAGTATATAGACGTCACTGAAGACGGCTTTTTAGACATGGCAAGTGCACGTCAACAAATTACAGAAAAAACGAAAATTGTTTCGATTGCTCATGTTTCAAATGTGTTAGGGGTCATTAATCCAATCGAAGAATTAACACAATTAGCTCATCAAAATGGCGCTGTGATGGTGGTAGACGGCGCGCAAGCAGTTCCTCATATGCCTGTGGACGTTCAAGCCATCGATGCTGATTTTTATGCATTTAGTGGTCACAAAATGTGTGGACCAACTGGAATTGGTGTCCTTTATGGCAAACGTCATTTATTGGAACAAATGGAACCTGTGGAATTTGGTGGCGAAATGATTGACTTTGTTCATCTTCAAGAAAGTACTTGGAAAGAGCTTCCATGGAAATTTGAAGCTGGCACACCTAATATTGCTGGGGCAATTGCCTTAGGTGCCGCCATTGATTATTTAACAGAAATTGGTTTGGAGGCCATTCATCAACATGAAGCAGCCCTTGTTCACTATGTTTTGCCGAAGTTGCAAGCTATCGAGGGCTTGACGATTTATGGTCCACAGAATCCAAAAGACCACACAGGTGTGATTGCTTTTAATATTGAAGGTTTACATCCACATGATGTGGCTACGGCGTTAGATATGGAAGGGGTCGCTGTCAGAGCGGGTCACCATTGCGCGCAACCGTTATTAAACTATTTGAGCGTGCCAGCAACCGCACGGGCAAGTTTTTATTTATACAATACCAAAGAAGACGCAGATCGCTTAGTTGAAGCGATTAAAGCGACAAAGGAGTTTTTCCAGCATGGCACTTTCTAAATTAGATAACTTATATCGCCAAGTCATTTTGGACCATTCTAGCCACCCACATCACCACGGAACGCTAGATGCGTCTAGCCAAACAATTGAACTGAATAATCCTACTTGTGGAGACGTGATTGAACTGGATGTGGTCATTGAAGACGGTGTGATTAAAGATATCGCCTTTCAAGGAAGTGGCTGTTCCATCAGTACAGCAAGTGCTAGTATGATGACTGATGCAGTCTTAGGAAAAACAATCGCCGAAGCAACGGCCTTAGCAGAGGATTTCTCTCAACTTGTTCAAGGAAATGAAGTGGCCGAAGATGAAAAATTAGGCGATGCAGCAATGTTAAGCGGCGTAGCTAAATTTCCAGCTCGGATTAAATGTGCAACCTTGGCTTGGAAAGCCTTAGAGCAGGCTGTTGCTAATAACGGCCAAGGCGAAGCCGGTCATTTACATTGTGAAAAATAAAGAAAGGGTGACGACGAATTGAGTACAGTACCTGAATTAGAAGAATATAAATTTGGCTTTCACGACGATGTGGAACCAGTCTTTAGTACCGGAGACGGTCTAACAGAAGACGTCGTTCGCGAAATTTCTCGCGTGAAAGGCGAACCAGAATGGATGCTTGACTTCCGTTTAAAATCGTTAGAACAATTCAATAAAATGCCCATGCAAGAATGGGGTCCAGACCTGTCAGATATTGACTTTAGTAAAATTAAATATTACCAAAAACCGAGTGACAAACCCGCACGCGATTGGGATGATGTACCTGATAAAATCAAAGAAACCTTTGAAAAAATTGGGATTCCCGAAGCTGAGCGTGCTTATCTAGCTGGGGCTTCTGCTCAATATGAATCAGAAGTTGTTTACCACAACATGAAAGAAGAATTTGAAAAATTAGGCATCATTTTTACAGATACTGACTCTGCTTTAAAAGAATATCCTGACCTATTCAAAGAGTATTTTTCAAAACTTGTGCCGCCAACAGATAATAAATTGGCCGCTTTAAACTCAGCTGTTTGGTCAGGCGGAACCTTTATTTATGTACCAAAAGGCGTTCGAGTTGATGTACCATTACAAACATATTTCCGAATCAACGCTGAAAATACCGGCCAATTTGAACGGACCTTGATTATTGTCGATGAAGGGGCCAGCGTTCACTATGTTGAAGGTTGTACGGCACCCACGTATTCAAGTAACAGCTTGCATGCGGCCATCGTAGAAATTTTCACTAGAAAAGATGCTTATTGTCGTTATACCACTATTCAAAACTGGTCAGATAACGTCTACAACCTAGTAACCAAACGTGCTAAAGCTTACGAAGGTGCCACTGTCGAATGGATTGATGGGAACCTAGGAGCTAAAACAACCATGAAATACCCAAGCGTTTACTTAGATGGCAAAGGTGCCCGTGGCACGATGTTATCGATTGCCTTTGCTGGTGCTAACCAAATCCAAGATACTGGGGCCAAAATGATTCACAATGCGCCGAATACCTCTAGCTCAATTGTTTCAAAATCAATTGCTAAAGACGGCGGCGAAGTTAACTACCGTGGCCAAGTGACTTTTGGAAAAGACAGCGCAGGTTCGATTTCCCACATCGAATGCGACACGATTATCATGGACGAAAAATCAAAATCAGATACAATTCCATTTAACGAAATCCATAACAGCCAAGTGTCCTTGGAACATGAAGCCAAAGTTTCAAAAATTTCTGAAGAACAATTATATTATCTAATGAGTCGCGGCTTATCTGAAGCCGAAGCGACAGAAATGATTGTTATGGGCTTTGTTGAACCATTTACGAAAGAATTACCGATGGAATATGCGGTTGAGTTGAATCGCTTGATTAGTTATGAGATGGAAGGGTCAGTAGGATAGTTTTTCACTCTACCAACAAATAATCAACCAAAATAACAACGGAAAGCCAGACAAGAAACATACTAATCATGCTTCTTCAAAGAAAGCACAAATAGAAAAAGCGATGACTCCATAGAGATTTTCTTCTCGAGTCATCGCTTTTTCTTATATTTTAGTTAAAAAATCATTTTACTAAAGGTTGAAGTAACTTGTTCCAGAAACTAATGAGTGGGCCAGCACCAAATGCACAAATGATTGTCCCAATCCCAATTGGACCACCAGCAATAAAGCCAATTAATAGGACCAACAAATCTTGTGCTTTTCGAACAGAAGCGTAAGGTTTGTTGGTTTGTTGACAGATGGTTGGCGCAATCGCATCATAGGGGGATTCACCTTGATCTGTAGCCATGTATAAGGCGCAGCCAAATGTAAAAATCAGGACTCCGACGAATAAAGAAAGTAGTTTGCCAATTGTTGAGCCTCCTAAACTATTGGCGTAAGGTTGAAGCCAAGTAGAAATCTGTTGAATCAAAATCCCTACTAAAAGCATATTTAAAATAGTTCCTAGACCAATGGCTTTTTTGTTTTTTAAATAGACATAGAATAGAATAAACGCATTGACAATAATTTGAAAAATGCCTAATTGCATACCAAACATTGAAGAAAGTCCGATATTCATAGCAGTGAAAGGATCAACTCCTAAACCTGCCACTCTTAAAGTGGATGCGCCAATCCCGATAATAACTAAACCAATTAAAATTAAAAGAACATTTTTGACTAGTTTCATGATAAGCCTCCTGAATAGATTTTGTGTGTGATAGTACAAAGTCTGCAACAAAAATTCATAGAGAATTTTTGTTGCAGACTACTTTTTAACCAGCTCCGTGTTGGAACGAAGGGTATAGAGACATCCCACCATCTACAAAGAGTGTTGTTCCGGTTACGTATGAGGATTCATCAGAAGCTAACCAAGCGGCCGCAGCAGCTACTTGATTTGGTTTACCAATAATGCCCATAGGAACCATGCTCGTTGTTTGTTTTAACTGTTCGGGATCGGAAAATTTTTCAGCATTAATAGGTGTGTTAATCGCTCCAGGTGCAATACAGTTGGCACGAATACCATATTCCGCATATTCCAAAGCGATTGTTTTCGTGAACATTTCGGTTGCGCCTTTACTTGCCGCATAGTGGGCGAACGTTGGCCAAGGAATTCTTTGGTGAACGGAGGACATATTAATGATTGACCCTTTGATTTTTTGATCTCTAAATATTCGGAGTGCCTCTCTAGAACCCAAAAAGACACCGTTTAAATTGACATCAATGACACGTTGCCATTCTTTTAATGGCATATCAATTGTCGGAAAAGAAGCCTCCACACCGGCGTTATTTACCCAAATGTCAACATGACCAAACTCTTTTAAAGCGGTTTCAGCTAACGCTTTAATATCTTCTTCATTAGAGACATCAGCCTTCACGAATTTTACGCGGTCTGCGTGCTTGGCTTGAACATCTTCAAATTCTTTAGGCAGCTCACCGACATAGTCAGCAACAACATTCATACCTTCTAAGATATAACGCAGAGTAATAAATAATCCTAAACCCGTAGCTGCACCAGTGACAACGGCCACTTTACCATGTAATTCTCCATACATTGATTCATTCCCCCTAAAATTACTATTAATACTTTCATGGTAGCACATGTCAATCAGCGTGTTGATAAAATACGACAAACTGTCGGAAAAGTTTATGGTCTAAAGTTAGCTACTATTGTTGAAGGTCTTTAAAAAAATACTGGTCGTAGTAATCAATTCCTCTCATTTATAGAGTTTTCTAAAAAAACACAAAATATCTAGGCGAAGTGGTCAAGTCCAATGGTTATTTATGAGTGAATATGCTAAAATAAAACTTGTCTTACATAAGGAAAGATTTGTTCACTAACAGTGGCGACTGTTCTCAGTAAACAGTTGCACTGGTTTATCGGGAAGGGAACAGAGCAAGTTTTACGAGACTTTCCCATGTAATAATAAAAAGCACTGAACGTCAGTGAATGAAGGAAGAAGGACATCTATGAAAACAATTATCACATTCATTATTGTCTTCGGTATTCTTGTCCTCGTACATGAATTTGGCCACTTTTATTTTGCAAAACGAGCGGGTATTTTAGTTCGTGAGTTTGCAATCGGAATGGGACCAAAGATTTTTGCGCATCGTGGAAAAGATGGCACCACTTATACGATTCGCTTATTGCCAATTGGTGGCTATGTGCGAATGGCTGGGATGGGCGAAGACATGACAGAAATCACACCAGGTATGCCTCTATCTGTTGAGTTAAATGCCGTGGGTAATGTGGTTAAAATTAATACAAGTAAAAAAGTACAATTACCTCATAGTATTCCGATGGAAGTCGTTGATTTTGATCTTGAAAAAGAATTATTCATCAAGGGCTATGTCAATGGAAACGAGGAAGAAGAAACCGTTTATAAAGTTGACCATGATGCAACGATTATTGAAAGTGATGGAACCGAGGTGCGGATTGCGCCACTTGACGTTCAATTTCAATCAGCGAAATTATCGCAACGCATTTTAACGAACTTTGCGGGACCCATGAATAACTTTATCTTAGGGTTTATTCTGTTTACGTTAGCGGTCTTTCTACAAGGAGGCGTCACTGATTTAAACACGAACCAAATTGGACAAGTGATTCCTAATGGCCCGGCGGCAGAAGCTGGGTTGAAAGAAAACGATAAAGTCTTATCGATTAATAATCAAAAAATCAAAAAATACGAAGATTTTACAACCATTGTGCAGAAGAACCCCGAAAAGCCGTTGACGTTCATAGTTGAGCGTAACGGCAAAGAAGAGCAACTAACAGTGACACCAGAAAAACAAAAAGTGGAAAAACAAACGATTGGTAAAGTCGGCGTTTATCCTTATATGAAAACCGATTTACCGTCAAAATTGATGGGTGGTATTCAGGATACTTTGAATAGTACGACACAGATTTTTAAAGCACTCGGCTCACTATTCACAGGCTTTAGTTTAAACAAACTAGGTGGGCCAGTCATGATGTTTAAATTATCGGAAGAAGCATCCAATGCTGGAGTAAGTACAGTTGTATTCTTAATGGCCATGTTGTCAATGAACTTAGGGATTATTAATTTGTTGCCAATCCCAGCTTTAGATGGCGGGAAAATTGTCTTAAACATTATTGAAGGTGTACGTGGAAAACCAATTAGTCCTGAAAAAGAAGGCATCATTACGTTAATTGGCTTTGGGTTTGTCATGGTGTTAATGGTGTTAGTTACTTGGAACGATATTCAACGCTTTTTCTTTTAAGGAGAAAGCTTAAGTAAAAAAGTGTGTAAAGAAATCAAAAATAGTTGATTTTAAAATAGAGGAGAGTTTTAATGAAACAGTCAAAAATGTTAATTCCAACGTTAAGAGAAGTACCAAATGATGCAGAAGTCTTAAGTCATCAAATTCTGTTGCGCGCAGGCTATATTCGTCAAGTCGCTGCAGGGATCTATTCTTATTTACCTTTAGCCAATCGTGTTTTAGAAAAATTAAAAACGATTATGCGAGAAGAATTTGAGAAAATTGATGCAGTTGAAATGTTAATGCCTGCGTTATTACCCGCAGAACTTTGGAAAGAATCAGGCCGTTATGAAACTTATGGACCTAACTTGTATCGCTTAAAAGATCGCAATGACCGTGACTATATCTTAGGCCCAACGCATGAAGAAACCTTCACAGAATTAATTCGTGATGAAATCAATTCTTACAAACGATTACCTTTGAATTTATACCAAATTCAAACAAAATATCGTGATGAAAAACGCCCACGTTCTGGCTTATTAAGAGGCCGTGAATTTATCATGAAAGATGGCTATTCTTTCCATGCCGATGAAGCTAGTTTAGATCAATCATACCGTGATTACGAAAAAGCTTACTCACGCATTTTTGAACGCTGTGGACTAGAATTCCGTGCCATTATTGGGGACGGTGGTGCCATGGGTGGTAAAGATTCTAAAGAATTTATGGCGATTTCTGAAATTGGGGAAGATACTATTTGTTATTCAACAGAAAGTGATTATGCTGCCAATTTAGAAATGGCAACAAGTCTTTATACGCCGAAAAAATCACATGAAACACAATTAGATTTAGAAAAAATTGCAACACCAGAAGTGGGTACAATTGCCGAAGTGGCAAACTTCTTTGAAGTTGAGCCACAACGAATTATTAAATCAGTACTATTTATTGCCGATGAAGAGCCAGTAATGGTCTTGGTTCGTGGCGATCATGATGTCAATGATGTCAAATTGAAAAACTTCTTAGGCGCTGATTTCTTAGATGAAGCAACAGAAGAAGATGCTCGCCGTGTCTTAGGAGCGGGCTTTGGTTCAATTGGTCCAGTCAATGTTTCCGAAGATGTTAAAATTTATGCAGATTTAGCTGTTCAAGATTTAGCCAACGCCATTGTTGGAGCTAACGAAGATGGCTATCATTTGACAAATGTAAATCCAGATCGTGACTTCCAACCAATTAGTTACGAAGATTTACGCTTTGTTCAAGAAGGCGATCCTTCTCCTGATGGCAATGGTGTATTAGCCTTTACTAAAGGAATCGAAATTGGTCATATCTTTAAATTAGGAACGCGTTACAGTGATGCTATGGGCGCAACAGTTTTAGATGAAAACGGTCGTGAAAAATCAGTGATCATGGGTTGCTATGGCATCGGCGTTAGTCGTTTACTTTCAGCAATCGTTGAACAAAATGCAGACGAGCGTGGTATTAATTGGCCAACAGGAATTGCGCCATTTGATTTACACGTGGTCCAAATGAATGTGAAAGATGAGTATCAAACAAAACTATCACAAGAAGTTGAAGCAATGATGACCGAAGCGGGCTACGAAGTATTAGTTGATGACCGCAACGAGCGCGCAGGCGTAAAATTTGCTGATGCTGATTTAATTGGTTGTCCAATCCGTATCACAGTCGGGAAAAAAGCAGTCGATGGTGTGGTAGAAGTCAAAATCAAACGTACTGGTGAAATGTTGGAAGTACGCAAAGAAGAATTAGAAAGTACACTTTCTATTTTGATGAACACAACATCAGAAGCGGAATAATAATGAAAAGGGCGGACAGAATGATTAGGATAAACTGTTTCCGCCACTTATCAGCGTTTAAGCTTGAAGCAAAAATCTAAAGTGATTTTTGCTTCAAGCTCTTCTTAGCTCTTTTTAGAAAAGAAACAAGATTGTTTTTTTACAAAAAACGAGTATACTTAATAGAGAAGCGAATGCAGAGAAACCGAAAAAAGGCACTTGACAGATTTGTCTGAGGGCCTTTTTTCAATGATAGAAGGAGGTTCATTTTGTGACAGAAAAAGCACGCGATTTATTTGATAAACTGATGACGCAAATTCAGTTAGATGACACAGCGAAAGAACATCCCTTAATTCAAAATGGCCGGATTGACAAGGTCATTGTTCACCAACAAAGTCGCTTATGGGAATTTCATTTAAGTTTTGATGAATTGATGCCAGTGATGCTATATCAAACATTTATGCAACAATTGGAACTAGCTTTTCAACAAATTGCGCAGGTTTCCGTTCAAATAACCACAAATCAGACAACATTTACTGAGGAACAATTAACGGATTATTGGCAATTGGCCTTGTTAAATAGTCAATGCAATACACCGTTAGTTCAGAAAGTCTTAAAAACACAGACACCACAATTTGAAGATCGGAAAATTATCTTACCTGTTGATAATGAAGCAGTTATTCCTTATTTGAAGCAACAATATTTACCAATTATTGAGGAACTTTATTTCTCTTACGGGTTTCCTAAATTTCATATTGAACCAAAAATGGATCAACAGCAAGCTGCAGAAGTGCTGAAAAAGTTTGAAGAGCAAAAATTAGAACAAGCCGCAGCCTTTCAACAACAAGCTGCTGAATCGCTTGTTAAACATGAACAAATGAAAAAAGAAAAACAACAACAAGCGCCTGCGTTTGATGGTCCAATTCGTTTAGGTCGGAATATTCCCAATGATGAACCCGTTATGCCAATGGGAAATATACTGGAAGAAGAACGTCGGATAACGATTGAAGGCTTTATTTTTGATAAAGAAGTGCGTGAATTGCGTTCTAAACGAAAAATTTTAATTTTGAAAATAACTGATTATACTTCCTCTTTCGTGGTGAAGAAATTTTCGAATGGGGAAAAAGATGAACAAGTTTTTGATGCGATTCAACCGCAAAGTTGGATTCGTGTTCGTGGTAGTGTACAAGAAGATACCTTCATGCGTGATTTAGTCATGAATGCTCAAGATTTGATGGAAGTCGCCCATGCGCCAAGAAAAGACTACGCGCCAGAAGGTGAAAAACGTGTAGAATTACACATGCATAGTAATATGAGTACAATGGATGCGACCAATAAAGTCGGTGACTTGGTGGCGCAAGCGGGGAAATGGGGTCATAAGGCCATCGCAATTACGGATCATGGCGGCGCCCAAGCGTTTCCTGATGCCCATGCTGCAGGTAAAAAAGCAGGCGTTAAAATTTTATACGGCGTGGAAGCCAATATTGTTGATGATGGTGTACCCATTGCTTACAACGAAGAACATATTGAATTAACAGATGCTACCTATGTGGTCTTTGACGTGGAAACAACGGGGCTTTCCGCTGTTTATGATACAATTATTGAATTGGCCGCAGTCAAAATGCACAAAGGAAATGTCATTGAGACTTTTGAGCAGTTTATTGATCCTGGCCATCCATTATCTCAAACGACAATCAATTTAACTGGGATTACAGATGAAATGGTGCGCGGTTCAAAATCCGAAGAAGAAGTTTTACGCATGTTTAAAGAGTTTTCAGAAGGAACTATTTTAGTGGCCCACAACGCTTCTTTTGATATGGGGTTCTTAAATACAAGTTATGGCAAACATGGAATACCTGAAGCGGCTAATCCCGTCATCGATACATTAGAATTATCCAGATTCTTGTATCCACATTTCAAAAGCCATCGTCTAAATACCTTATCGAAAAAATTTGGCGTCAACTTAGAACAACATCACCGCGCCATCTATGACTCGGAATCAACAGGTCATTTGTGCTGGATTTTCTTAAAAGAAGCGAAAGAGAATCATGATATGCATTTCCATGATGATTTGAATCGTCATATTGGCGAAGGAGACTCATACAAACGAGCTCGACCTTTCCATGCAACGATTTTAGCAACAACTCAAGCAGGATTAAAAAATCTTTTTAAATTAATTTCCATGTCCAATGTAGATTATTTTTTCCGAGTACCACGGATTCCTCGTTCGCAATTATCGAAGTTAAGAGAAGGACTTTTAATCGGTTCCGCATGTTCAAACGGCGAAATTTTTGAAGCAATGATGCAAAAAGGTGTCGAAGAAGCAAAAAATCGTGCCAAATTCTACGATTATATTGAAGTTATGCCCAAACCAGTTTACGCGCCATTAATTGAACAAGAATTGGTGAAAAATGAAGCAGATTTGGAAGAAATTATTAGTAATCTAGTGAAAATCGGTGACGAACTTGGCAAGCTGGTTGTCGCCACTGGAAATGTTCATTATTTAAATGAAGAAGATGCCATCTATCGGAAAATTTTAGTCGGGTCTATGGGTGGCGCTAATCCGTTAAATCGCCATAGTTTACCAAAGGTTCATTTCAGAACCACCGATGAAATGTTAACGGAATTTCAATTTTTAGGACAAGACGTCGCTAAGCGAATTGTAGTAGAAAATCCCAACAAAGTCGCTGATTTATGTGAAGAAGTTATTCCAGTAAAAGACGATTTGTATACGCCAAAAATTCCTGGGTCTGAACAAGAGATCACTGATTTAAGCTACAATCGTGCGCGCGAATTGTATGGCGATCCTTTACCAGAAATTGTCGAAAAACGGTTAGAAAAGGAACTGAATTCGATTAACGGGAATGGTTTCTCGGTCATTTATTTAATTTCTCAAAAACTGGTGCATAAAAGTAATGAAGACGGCTATTTAGTCGGTTCACGGGGCTCTGTCGGTTCGAGTTTTGTTGCGACAATGACAGGGATTACTGAAGTAAATCCTTTAGCGCCACATTATTATTGTCCTGAGTGTCAATATTCTGAGTTCTATGAAGATGGTTCCTATGGTTCAGGGTTTGATATGCCTGAAAAAGCCTGTCCAAAATGTGGTGCTCGATTGTTTAAAGATGGTCACGACATTCCTTTTGAAACGTTCTTAGGGTTCCATGGCGACAAAGTTCCCGATATCGATTTGAACTTTTCTGGCGATTATCAAGCCGAAGCCCATAACTACACGAAAGTTCTTTTTGGTGAAGAATATGTCTACCGGGCAGGAACCATTGGTACAGTAGCCGACAAAACAGCGTATGGCTTTGTTAAAGGATATGAAAGAGATCATAATTTACATTTGCGCGGCGCTGAAATTGATCGCTTAGCTAAAGGTTCAACAGGGGTTAAACGGACGACTGGGCAGCATCCCGGCGGTATTATTGTAATTCCTGATTACATGGATGTTTATGATTTTACGCCAATCCAATACCCTGCAGATGATCAAGAGGCAGAATGGAAAACGACGCACTTTGATTTCCATTCTATTCACGATAATATTTTAAAACTTGATATTCTGGGACATGATGATCCAACCGTGATTCGGATGTTACAAGATTTATCTGGGATTGAGCCAAAAACAATCCCAACAGACGATCCAGAAGTGATGCGTATTTTTGAAGGACCTGATGTTCTAGGTGTGGATGCAGAGCAAATTTATTCTAAAACAGGAACTTTAGGAATTCCTGAATTTGGGACACGTTTCGTTCGAGGTATGTTAGAACAGACCCATCCATCAACTTTTGCAGAATTACTTCAAATTTCTGGACTGTCTCACGGAACCGATGTGTGGCTAGGGAATGCAGAAGAATTGATTCGTCGTGGCGAAGCCAATCTTGCTGAAGTAATTGGTTGTCGGGATGATATCATGGTTTATTTAATTCATGCTGGTTTGGACAGTGGGATGGCCTTTAAGATTATGGAAACGGTACGTAAAGGACAATGGAATAAGATTCCTGATGAACTACGGGATACGTATTTAAATGCGATGAAGGAAAACAACGTCCCTGACTGGTATATTGATTCTTGTTCTAAGATTAAATATATGTTCCCGAAAGCCCATGCGGCAGCATACGTATTAATGGCATTGCGGGTCGCTTACTTTAAAGTTTATTTCCCAATCTTATATTACTGTGCATTTTTCTCCGTTCGGGCGGATGACTTTGACTTAGTGGCAATGTCACAAGGAAAAGAAGCTGTGAAAGCACGAATGAAAGAAATTACGGACAAAGGGATGGATGCCTCCACTAAAGAGAAAAACTTATTAACGGTTTTAGAATTATGTAATGAAATGCTGGAACGGGGCTATAAATTTGGCATGATTGATTTGTACAAATCGGATGCTGAAAATTTTGTGATTGAAGGGGATACCTTGATTGCACCTTTCCGAGCAGTGCCAAGTTTAGGACTCAACGTAGCGAAAGCCATTGTTGCTGCGCGAGAAGAGCAACCGTTCTTATCGAAAGAAGATTTGGCAACACGAGGCAAAGTTTCTAAAACGTTAATTGAATACATGAATGAAAATGGTGTCTTAAAAGACTTGCCAGATGAAAACCAATTATCATTATTTGATATGTTATAAAAGAAAAATCTCTTAGAAAAAGGCTGGTGAAGCAACTTATTCACCGGCCTTTTTTAGTCATCAAATAAATTAGAAAATCATTGCTAGAAGCGTTTTAATTACTTATTAAAAAGCCATCTTTATTTAATTATGTTGAGCTTGTGCATAAAAAGTAAAATGCTTATGATAAATGAAGAGCTTTATTTTTTTTAATAAGAAAGGAATTGGTTATATGGACAAAAAGCAATTACGATGGTTCACCGTCGGGTTAATTGCCTTTAACATGGTCTGGGGTCTTGGAAATGTTGTGAATAATTATGCACAACAAGGGATTTCAGTGGTCACTTCATGGCTTTTGATTTTAGTTTTATATTTTATTCCCTATGCGTTAATCGTAGGACAGTTAGGTTCAACATTTAAAGACAGCAATGGTGGAGTTAGTTCGTGGGTGCAAAACACCAGTACTAAACGTCTAGCCTATTATGCAGCATGGACTTATTGGGTAGTGCACATTCCTTACTTGGCACAAAAACCACAAGCAATTTTAATTGCCTTAGGTTGGGCAGTTCAAGGGAATGGAAACTTAGTCAATACGATGCCAATTGTAACGGTATCATTTATTTCATTAATAATTTTCTTGGTTTTCTTGTTATTATCAACAAAAGGGTTAACCACCTTAAAAGTTATTGGTGGTTTAGCTGGAACCGCCATGTTTGTGATGTCTATTTTATTCATTTTATTAGCGGTAGGCGCTCCATTTATTAATTCAACGGTTGAATTTGCGACGCCAAACATGTCACAAGTCAGCACCTATATTCCTAAATTTGACTTTAGTTATTTTACAACCGTATCGATGTTAGTTTTTGCGGTAGGTGGCGCTGAAAAAATTTCTCCTTACGTAAATGCAACTAAAAATCCAGCCAAAGAGTTCCCTAAAGGAATGATTTTCCTAGCAGCAATGGTTGGTTTATCGGCTGTTTTAGGTTCATTTGCAATGGGCATGTTATTCTCAAGTGACAATATTCCTAAAGATTTAATGGCAAATGGTGCCTACAGTGCCTTCCAAAAATTAGGCGCATATTATGGTGTCGGTAATCTCTTAATGATTGTTTATGCTTTGACGAATACAGTGGGTCAAGTGGCTGCGTTAGCCTTTTCAATTGATGCTCCACTGAAAATTCTTTTAGCTGAAGCAGATCCAGAATTTGTTCCAAGTTGGTTACGTAAACGTACGAAAAAAGGTACGTTAATTAATGGTTACCTATTAACAGGTATTTTAGTAAGTATTATTATCGCTTTACCGATGTTTGGGTTGAAGGACATGAACGAAGTGGTTAAATGGCTAACTAACTTAAATTCTGTAGTTATGCCAATGCGTTACTTGTGGGTCTTCTTTGCCTATATGCTTCTAAACAAAGCATACAAACAATTTAATTCAGAATATAAATTTGTTAAAAATCCTAAAATTGGTTTTGTGTTTGGTCTTTGGTGTTTCCTATTTACAGCCTTTGCTTGTATCCTAGGAATGGTGCCTAAATTCGAGTATGCCTCAGACCCTCAAGGCTGGTTGTTCCAATTAGCTTCTAACATTGTGACACCAATCGTCTTAATTCTATTAGGAATGATTTTACCAGCAATTGCACGTCGCGAGAAAAAAGACACGATTTTGCCAATTGATTCAGCAGAATAATTGGTTGCATGTTTCAAGGATAAAATAGTCAGTTTAAGTATTTTGCGTGAGATAAATGGTCAATAGGACTGTTTATCTCACGTTTTTTTCTGTCGATTTTTCTCTAAAATTTCTATTGTCTCTTAAAAATATGAGAAAATCAGAAGAATTTCTCCTGTATACTAAAGGTATCTATCATTAAAAAATGGTTATTAACGGAGAAAAGGAAGTGAACCTCATGACTAAAACACTTGAAACACAACCAGAAGAGAAAACGGTCTTTCTTTGTAAAGAAACGAATCCAGATTTTTTAGGACGAGAAATTTATGCGGATAATGTTGAAACACCGTATAATTTTTACTTAATTCGCAAGCTTTATTTAGCGAAAGAGTACCAAAATTTAGCAGAAGGGGAACAATTTTTTGAGGCTTTATGTGAAAGTTGGGATGAATCAGAACAGTTTGAAGAGTTAATTGTTAAAAAGATTTATGTCTATGTTGAAACGGAGTTAATGTACTACACTGTTTATTTTGGAAGCTTTGAGCCGACCACTCGTGACTTACGATTCGCATTGAAACAATGGATGTATGAAATACCGACAACTAAAAATAAAAAAACAGTCCGTATGAATGTAACCAATGTGCAAGTAGTGCCGCAAGAAAATCAATTAACGGAATTAGCTGGTGAAATTGCTGTCTTACGTGAAATGTTGACACTTTTAAAAGAAAATTTAGTTTCCTTAAATGAAGCCGTTAATCAAACGAGAAATCCCGTCATTTCTAGACAAATAAAAACGATCCATTTGAAAAGAGCTTCTCCTGTGATAGCCGCAGAACAGGCATCGCTGAAAATATCAGAGGATACTAATCCGGAACAACCAGACGTCAATCTCTCGCCTGATAATCTGGAAAATCAAGAAGGTAAAACAACTGTAGCAACAAGTGAAGCAGTGCCAATTAAAGAAGCGCTGCCAGAAAAAAAACAAGAAAACCAGCATAGTACCGCGGCAAAACCTTTATTTACTTTTCCACAAGAAACAGAAAAAAGCTCGCTAAATTCAGTGGATAAGGCTGCCGAAAAAGAAGAGGAGCAGAAGCCAGAAAAAGAAGCTGCCTCTATGGAAAGTGAAGAAGAAAGTTCATCAAGTCGGACAATTCCTGCAGACTTTCAACGACAATTGGACGAATTAGAAGAGGAAATTTATCGTCGCTTTATGAGTCGCCAGTTAGAGGATACTGATGGAAATCAAGCAGTACCAAAAATAACGATTGAAAAAAGACAGTTAGAAGCACAAATGTTTGAAGCAAAAGCATTCTCACAATCATTTAAACAAGTTCAAAAGAAAAAAGCAGGAGACGTGCGAATTTGCAATCAGTTAAGTTGTATGAAATTAGAAAAAGGATTAGATAAATTTTTAGATGAAGTTACAGAATATGTTGAAAAGCGGACCCTATTTAATAAAAAGGTTCGTTGTCCGCTCCCAGTAATCAGAGAATTGGAAGGCTATGGGCAATTAAACCAGTATATGCAGAAAATCCTTGACTGTTATTAATCGTTTATTTAGGAGAAGGTAAGACAAAACCGTTCAGTTTATCAGCTTTTAAGCCTGAAACAAAAATCACTTTAGATTTTTGTTTCAGGCTCTTTCTTATTATCTCTGGAAAAGATTTCAAGAGAATTTTTGAAATACTAGTGAAAATCCTATAAATTGTAGTATAATTTTCAAAGATGAATGAAAGGCGTGAAGTCATTGAAAGACAAACAAGTGTATGCAGTAGTTGACCTTGAAACGACTGGAACAGATCCTACAAGTGATCGGATCATTCAGTTTGGATGCGTTCTCGTTCAAGATGGAAAGATTATTGCGAACTTTGCGACAGATGTGAATCCCAATCAAGCAGTACCAAAACAAATTCAAAGTTTAACGGGGATTAGTAATACGCAAGTTCAAAAAGCGCCTTATTTTGAAGATGTAGCACATACAATTTATCATTATCTGGAAGATACTATTTTTGTGGCGCATAACGTCCACTTTGATTATAATTTTTTAGCTCGTGAACTGGTACGGTGTGGCACGCCGCCACTTACCATTCCAGCCATTGATACAGTGGAATTGGCACAGATTTTTTTACCGACAGAAAAAAGTTTCCGTTTAAGTGATTTGTCGGAAAGCTTAGGTTTGTCTCATGAGAATCCCCATCAAGCAGATAGTGATGCGCAGGTTACAGCCGAACTTTTGTTATTAATTCAAGAAAAAATGAAATCTTTACCATTAGTCACTATGGAAAAAATTGCGGAATTAAGTCAACAGACAGCGCGGGAAACCAGTACTTTTATTCAACAAACGTATGAACAAATGAAAAAACAAGTCACACCATTAAATCCAGCTTATCAAGTGGTCAGTGGCATTGCTTTACGCAAAAAAGAAGTTCCTCTTTTTGAAGAAACGTTCTATCAGACTAGCACGTATCCCAAAACTAAAAAAGCCAAAGAAAAACTGTTTGGCGAACGTTTCGCTTATCGTGCGGAACAGAGTCGGATGATGAATTTAGTCTATGATCATTTTACAGAAGGAACGACAAAAGATTTATTTATTGAAGCAGCGACTGGAACGGGAAAAACATTAGGCTATCTGTTGCCGATGAGCTATTTAGCAACGCCAGAAAAACCAGTCATCATTTCAACAGTTTCGATTGTTTTACAAAATCAATTAGTGGAAAAAGATTTACCATTAGCCAATCAAATCTGCCAAGGGAAATTACGAGGCATTGTTATTAAAAGCCATCGACACTATCTTGATTTACAACGCTTTAAGGCAACGTTGAATCAGCCAACTCCGCAAAAACAATACGCTCTTTATCAAATGGGCGTTCTCGTCTGGTTGCTAGAAACAGAAACGGGCGATTTAGATGAACTACAATTGACGAATTTAAATCATTTATTCTGGAAAGAAGTTACACATCGCGGATTGGATTTTCTTTCAAAAAAAGATGAACTTTATGAAGTTGACTTTTTAAGACATCTGTATAAAAAAGTCGCTCAAAGTAACGTGTTGATTGTTAATCATGCATTTTTGGCGCAAGAGTCGCTAAGAAAACAACCGTTATTACCTGAAAGTCCGTGGCTAATTATTGATGAAGCACATCATTTACCAGACATCGCTAGTCGGATGGCGAGCGAACGAGTAAACAGTGTGATACTAAAAAAACAAGTCACGCATTTTATTGAAAAAGAGCAACTTTTTGTTGCTTTACAGCAAATTTTTCAACAGTTTTCTGAAGAGCAGCGGCTTGTAAAAATTTATCAGCAAGGTTTACTGGATTTTGTGGATGAATGGCAAGATTTTCTTTTTGAATTGCATCGTTTATTTAGTAAAACGCAGAAGCGAATAGACCATCAGGAGTTGCTTTTAACCAAAGAACGTATTGATTATTTATCTGCTGCGGGAGAAAAACATAGTCAAACGCTCCAGCTTTTACTGCAGGAGCTGTTGACTATTCAAAGTAAGTTACAGCAAACAATTATGAGTCAGTTGGAAACCTTTAGTTTGGCTGATCGCATCGTTTTTGTTCGCTTGTTTCAATTTTTTGATGAAATTGAACGTATTCATCACTGTTTTACCATTTATCTTGATGATTGGCGTCCACGTTGGGTAAAAGAATATTTACCACAAAATGATGACCATGGCTTGATTGAAATTCATGACTTAGAAGCTAGTTTGCTTCCTGAAACAAAGTGGTATCCGCGGTATGAACGAATTATTTATACAAGCGGCACATTGAAGTTTGGCAACAATAAAAAGTATTTACCGCAACGGTTAGGTTTAACAGAGGTGACGTTCAAAACCCTGCCAACGCCATATAACTATGCAGAAAATGCGCGAGTCTATGTACCGGAAGAAGCAGTAGCCATTCAAAATGCCTCTTCCTATGAAATGGGTCAATACATTTCAGATACCATTGAAAAATTGATGGCGCAAGAGGAACGTTCGATGTTGGTTCTTTTTACTTCGCATGAATTATTGTCCACCGTGTATCATCAAGTCCAGCCAAGATTATTGGAAAAAGGACAAGAGGTCCTCGCCCAAGGGATTAGCGGCAGTCGTGAAAAAATTCTTAAACGGTTCTCTAATGGAAAACCGAATGTCTTGCTAGGAGCCGATAGCTTTTGGGAAGGTGTGGACTTACCAGGAACAGCTTTACAGTTATTGATAGTCACGCGTTTACCTTTTGAAAACCCGAAACGACCACTTGTGCAAGCAAAATATGCGTATTTAGAAGCAGAAGGGATACAACCATTTGCTCAAGAAGCGGTACCAAAAGCAGCCTTACGTTTACGACAAGCACTGGGCCGTTTAATCCGTTCTGAAGAAGACAGAGGGGCATTGCTGATTCTGGATCGTCGTTTAGTCACTGCAAAATATGGCAAACGATTAATCAAAGCGTTTCCCAAGGGACTCTCAGTAAAAGAAGCGCCCATGCCTGAAATTTTAGAAGAATTAAAGGAATTTTTAAACAAATAATTGATTATTTTTAGGTCATATTTGTGAAAGGCCGCTATTTTTCTGCTATAATAAGACCCAGTAAGTTTAGAGAGGATGGAAGGATTTTTGGAGGAATTAGAAGAAAAGAAAGAGAAGAAACGGATTACTGTCCTTTTAACCCTATTGGCAATCCTTTTAGCAATTCTTGTAACAATAATTATCTTTTTTGTACGAACCAATCAACCAATGGCTCAAGCCAAAAAAGAAGCAACCGCAATTGCCAAAACTTCTGCTAATTTAGAAACAGTTGATAAATTTTACTGGTTTACACGCAAAAATACGTATTTTACTTTAACCGGCAAAAATGATAAAGGCACAGAGATTGTCGTGATTGTCCCTAAATCGGGAGAAAAAGTCACGGTCTTAAATCAAAAAGATGGTCAAACTGAACAACAAATAACAGACATTGTTGCTAAAGCCCATCCCGATGAATCGGTGATGAAAGCTACGTTAGGGCTTTATGATAAGCGCCCTGCATGGGAAGTGGTCACCGAAAATGATCAAGGAGTACTGACGTATTATCTGATGAGCTTTGATAAAGGTGAAGAGATCAACGTTGTCAAAGATATTTAATTTAGATAGGTTTTGATGAAAGTGGGAGTGAAAGGTGTATGAACGTATCAAATCGAGCACAGCAATTGACTCCTTCTGTTACATTAGCAGCTGCCGCCAAAGCGAAAGCATTAAAAGCAAAAGGTGTAGATGTTTTAAGCTTAACGGTTGGGGAACCAGATTTTGTAACCCCGAAAAATATTCAAAAAGCAGCAATTGCTTCAATTGAGGATGGAAGAGCAAGTTATTACACTCCTTCTGGCGGTATTCCTGAATTAAAGCAAGCGATTGTTTCTTATGTGGAACGAGAATATCAACTTTGTTATCAACCCAAGCAAGTTATTGTGACAGATGGTGCCAAATATGCGCTATATCTATTATTTCAAGCCATTTTGAACGTTGGGGACGAAGTGATTATCCCTGTCCCTTATTGGGTAAGTTATGGTGAACAAGTCAAGTTAGCAGAAGGCAAGCCAGTATTTGTATCAAGCACGCAAGAGCAATCATTTAAAGTATCAGTCGCACAATTAGAAGCTGTACGAACAGACAAAACGAAAGCAATCATTTTAAATTCACCATCTAACCCAACTGGTGTTATTTATACGGAAGAAGAATTACGCCAAATTGGTGAATGGGCAGTTGCTCATAATATCCTCATTATTGCAGATGATATTTATGGCCGTTTGGTGTACAATGGACATCGGTTCACACCAATTGCAACCATCTCAGAAGCAATTCGTCAACAGACAATCATTATTAATGGTGTTTCCAAAACATATGCAATGACAGGCTGGCGCATTGGTTTTGCAGTCGGTGATGAAAAAATTATTCAAGCAATGACACAACTCGCTTCACAATCCACCAGTAATCCAGTCGCGGTTAGCCAATATGCGGCAATTGAGGCTTTAACAGGTGAACAGTCGACAGTTGAAGACATGCGTCAGGCCTTTGAAAAACGCCTGAATCATATCTATCCAAAAGTAGCAGCTTTGCCAGGCGTTTCGCTAATAAAACCTGAAGGCGCCTTTTATCTATTCCCGAATGTCAAAAAAACGTTAGAAATTTGTGGGTATGATAACGTGACTAACTGGGTGGAAGATTTATTACAAGAAGCGCATGTTGCTCTGGTAACGGGAGAGGGCTTTGGTGCACCAGAACATGTGCGGATGAGCTATGCGACAGATTTAATGACGTTAGAAAAAGCGATTGAGCGAATGAACGACTTTATAGAAAAGAAACGAATTCAGCACAACGCCTAAAAGAATAAACTAAGAAATGAACGGAGAGACAAACGTGGAACAAATTCAAATTATTGATTCAAACAAACATGTTGGAGAAACAGTAAAAATTGGCGCTTGGATTGCTAACAAACGCTCAAGCGGAAAAATTGCCTTTTTACAATTACGTGACGGGACAGCCTTTTTCCAAGGTGTCGTGTTCAAACCAAACTTCATTGGAGCCTTTGGTGAAGAAGCTGGTACAGAAAAATTCCAAGAAATTAAACATTTATCACAAGAAACAGCAGTCATGGTTACTGGTGTTATCAAAGAAGATAGCCGTTCTAAATTCGGCTATGAAATGGATATCACTGATTTAGAAGTCGTTGGCGCTTCAGAAGATTACCCAATTACGCCGAAAGAACACGGCACAGATTTCTTAATGGATCATCGTCATTTATGGTTACGTTCAAGCAAACAACATGCAATCATGTTAGTTCGTAACGAAATTATTCGTGCTACTTACGAGTTCTTTAACGAACAAGGATTCATTAAAATTGATAGCCCAATTTTAACAGGCTCAGCACCAGAAGGCACAACAGAATTATTTGAAACAGATTACTTCGGACAACCAGCATTCTTATCACAAACAGGTCAATTATATGCAGAAGCTGGTGCGATGGCATTTGGAAAAGTCTTTACTTTTGGACCAACTTTCCGTGCGGAAAAATCCAAAACTCGTCGTCACTTAACGGAATTCTGGATGATTGAACCAGAAATGGCATACACAACTCATGAAGAATCACTAGATATTCAAGAAGCCTATGTAAAACATTTAATTAAATCGGTATTGAAAAATCAACAATATCCATTGGATGTTTTAGAACGTGATACAGCGTTACTAGAGAAATATGTTTCGGAACCATTCAAACGTATTACTTACGATGATGCGATTGAGTTATTACAAAAAGAAGAAGCAAACAATGATTATGATCACATTGAATGGGGCGAAGACTTTGGTAGCCCACATGAAACCTTTATTTCAAATTACTATGGCGTTCCAACATTCATTTTAAATTATCCAAAAGCAATTAAAGCCTTCTATATGAAACCACATCCAACACGTGAAGATGTTGTAATTTGTGCCGATTTAATTGCACCAGAAGGTTATGGTGAAATTATCGGTGGTTCAGAGCGTGCAACTGATTATGATTATTTGAAAGAAAAAGTAGCTGAGTTTGGCTTATCTGAAGAAGAATACAGCTGGTATTTAGATTTACGTAAATACGGTTCTGTGCCACATTCTGGCTTCGGATTAGGTTTAGAACGTGCTGTTACGTTCATTACTGGTAATGAACATATTCGTGAAGCGATTCCGTTCCCACGTATGTTAAACCGTATTTATCCATAGAGAAAAATGGAAACTGGAAGTTTAAGCGTTTAGCTTGAACTTCCAGTTTTATTTGATGCGATAAAGCTTAAATTGATATTCACCAATTAGTAATGTTAAGGGAGTAAAAAAGATGGTTTTCTTTGGTTTTTTATTTATTTTTCTGCTTTCGGTAATTTTATTTGTCTCTGATCGCTATACAATGAAATACGTTTTATGGATTATTTTAGCTGTAACATGGAAAAATTTATTCATATTTAAACTAATTAGCTATTCTATAAATGATAGTGGATTTTTTTATCTGATATATGACATTTTGGTTGTACCGTTATTTTTTATAATGACAGGTGTGGTTCTTTTAATCGAAAGTTTCTACAAAAAAACACGCTCATTTATTCCAGAGGCACTTTTGGTTTTGACTTTTGCGTTGTTAGGGAGTAGTTATGGAGAAACAGTGTTAAGTGAAGTAACGCCTAGTTGGTTAATGATTCAGTTGATCGTAGTGGTCTATTTTTGTTATTTATTGTTACAAAACTTAACTGAGAAGAAGTAGGAAAGAAAGAGAAAAACTGAATTAAGCTTTTATTATTAAAGGAGGTGAACAGAAGCGATGATCAGTACACATCTATTTGCCTATGAAGATATAATTGGTAGCCTGTTGGCTTTCCTAGGACTGTTATATGCCATCAGGACGGAAAGTATCATTAGATATTTTGTATTGACTATTGTTGCAATTATCTGGATCAATCCAGTCTTATTTAAGAATTACATAGTTGTCTTATCGAACATATTTTTACAATTTATGTTTATTCCGTTATTTTTATTATCACTGTCAATCATTTTTTTGACAGAAAAAGAGAATAGATTATTTTGTATACCAATTATTTTTTTAGTATTTCTTGTCTTTTCACAAGCTACTTGGCTTTATGAGTATAATACAGAGTTAAGAGTTAGTGCAGTATTTATGATACTGTTAGGGATATATCTCAAACTAGTAAAAATAATTAAGCAGTAAAACAAAAAGAGGTCGGGACAGAAGTGTTTAACTCCGAGAAATAAGCCGAAGGGGTTGCTTCTGTTCTCGCCGTGTATCAGTTTTTGAGCGTGGAGCAAAAATCCAAAGTGATTTTTGTCCCACGCTCTTTTTGATTCCCTTACGCCTGCCATAATTTTTGCATCTGGTCCAAAATATCAATGACTTCTGTCGTGAAAAATAAGGAGCGGTTGGGTTGTGTACCTTTGATTGCTTCAACCATATTGTAGATTTCGTAATTCATGGCTTCAGCTGAATACCCAGAAACGATGGTCTCAACCGTACCGTCGTTGTAGTGAACAATCGCTTCATCTGCGCGTGGATAATCTGTAATGGTAATATAGGCATCTTCAAAAGCAACAATTCCTTGCTTTGGCATTTTTGCTTGGAATGTTAATGAAATAGTAGCCAACTCATTTTCTTTATTCCGAAGCAATGTCACCGATTGTTCATCAACGCCAGTAGAGAAGGGAACCATGCTAGAAGCTAAAACGTCAGGTTGTGAGCTGAGAAACCAACAAGCAAACGAAACCGCATAAGTACCAATATCTAACAATGCGCCGCCTGCTAAGTCAGGATTAAAAAAGCGATTTTTAGGATCGGGTTCTTTGTAACTTCCAAATGGTGCTTGAATCATTTTTAACTGACCAAATTTGCCAGCATCCATCAAGCGACGTAATTCGTCGTATAGTGGCATGTTAAAAATAGTCATGGCCTCTGCTAAAATAAGGTCATTTTTTTCTGCAACTGCCAAGGCTTGTTTTAATTCTGCCGCGTTCATCGTAATAGCTTTTTCACACAACACATGTTTTCCGGCCTGGAGCGCTTTTAAAATGTGTTCAGCATGTTGTTTATTTGGCACTGCTATATAGACAACATCGATCGTTTCATCTGCTAGCAATTCTTCATAAGAACCATAGGCTTTAGGGATTGAATAATCAGCGGCAAATTGTTCTGCTTTAGTCAATGTCCGTGAAGCAACAGCTGCAAGTTGGCTAGTTTCTTGTTTAAACGTTGAAGCAAATTCGTGGGCAATCCCACCTAATCCTACGATGCCCCATTGATATAATTTTTTTGTCAAAAGAAGTCCTCCTAATCTATGCAATTTCTTCAAATCTTCTTCATTATTTATTATACTGTAAACAAGAGAAATTAGAAAACAAGGACAATTTTGTAAATATGATAAAATCCAGAGATAAAAAGATGCTTTTTTTAGAGAATTTCAGTAAAATAGAAAATGGAGGCGAATGATTATGCATCAAGTTTATGTAGATATTATTGTTGACGCAATTATTGAACAGTACCAAACAGAAGAAAATTTTTACTCCGCTTATCAAATTCAAGCAGCCGATTGGCAAGCTTGGAAAGAAGGCCAATTTGGTTTGGACAATGAAGTCATGCAAAAAATTAAGAATTTATTTACGGATTATGAGTGGATGCTGACTCAAAAAATACTCCGCCAAACCATCTTATTTCCGGAAAAACGTAACCTAGCTGTTTCGGAATATAAACGGTTAAAAACAACAATTGCCAAAAAATGGTTACAATCTGATTTGGGCGTTGTAGAATTGATTCCTAATAATAAACAGGAACAAGAAATTGCTGCTGGTTATATTGATTTGAAAGTGACGCTGGCCTATGGCGAATGGGGTTTTGATGATATTATTACATTCCGGTTACCAGCTACGATTCAACGACAATTGGAAGGTTCAAAAGTTGAATTATTAGATTGGGTCAATGAAAATCTGATGGATACTTACGTAGGTGAATAACGAATAGGAAGGATGGTCTTTTGAAATACACAATTGCTGGGATTTTATCTGTGATTATTATGTTTGGTGCGGTAATTTTTGTCTTTTTTGGCAAAAAGCCAGTTGAAGAATCTGTTCACACATCAACTGAAACAACAGTGAAATCATCCACTAAAATTTCTGAAAGTAGTACAGTTTCTTCAACTGCTACCACTGAATCAAGTACTGAAATCACGAGCGTAAGCAGTGATGAAAGTTGATAATTTTCTGTGAAAATGATACAATTATTCGGTTATAGTAACAAATGAAATCAATCACGAAAGTGAAAGATAGTGAAACATTTTATCGGAAAATAAAAGATGAAGTGGGGAATTAATGAAGTGAGCAACTATCAGAAAAAAAGAAAAAAGCAGCTGAATTTGCCAAAGTTATTCTTAGGCGTAGTTGTCGTCGGTTTGGCCTTTGTCTTTTCGTTATCTGTCCTTTCTGATTCAGATAAGGGACAAAGCGAGTCAGTCAATCGCCAAAATGAAAACATCTCAAAAGAAGAATTTGTTGCTGAAATCACACCGTATGCACGTGAATTACAAGAATCTTACGGGGTATTACCAAGTATTATTATGGGGCAAGCAGTTTTAGAATCTAATTTTGGACAAAGTCAATTAGCATCGAAATATAACAATCTTTTTGGGATTAAAGCATATGGCAATCAACCAAAAGTCAATTTAGAAACAAAAGAGTATGTCAATGAGGTCTGGATTACGATTCAGGGTGATTTTCGAGTTTATGACAATTGGGAAGAATCCATGCGAGATCATACCAAGTTATTTGTTGATGGGGTCGATTGGGATCCAAATTTATATGAAAAAGTCTTGTTAGCCAAAAATTATAAAGAGGCTGCACAAGCGCTTCAAGATGCTGGATACGCAACGGATCCTACATACGCTGATAAGATCATTCATGTAATTGAAGAATACAATTTAAATAAATACGACCGTTAAGCATGGAGGAACGATGACAATGAGCGAAAAGTGGATTCCAGAAATTATGACGCCGCTGAAACAAGATATTGTAAAAATGCCAGAGATTATTCGGCAAGCCAGTGGCATTAAAATTTTTGGCCGTAAAATAAAATCAATTATTTTTACGACAGATATTGCGATTATCCGCAATACGGATGCACAGGCAGTGATTGCTGTATACCCTTTTACACCGCATCCAGCGATTACAAAAGGCATTATTGAAGCAGCGGATATTCCTGTCTTTTCAGGAGTCGGCGGCGGTTTAACGCAAGGCATGCGTTCTGCTTATATGAGTTTATTTGCAGAAGCACAAGGCTCAATGGGTGTCGTTTTGAATGGTCCTACACCAATTGAAACAATTAAAATGGTGGATGAAGCAATCGATATTCCTATTATCAGTACAGTAACTTCTATTCATACGCCAATTGATGAAAAACTTGCGGCTGGCGTGGATATGATTAATATCAGTGCAGGAAAAGACACTGCAGCCACCGTACGCTATTTCCGTGGCAAGTATCCAGAATTACCGATTATTGCAACAGGAGGACCAACTGAATCGAGTATTCATGAAACCATTATCGCCGGAGCGAATGCTATTACATATACGCCCCCTAGTAACGGTGAATTATTCAGCAAAAAAATGAAAAAATATCGTGAACAAGAAAAAGCAACCGATGAAGAATAAAAAACGCTTTGGCAGTCTATCCTGCCAAAGCGTTTTTGGCTATTTAATGTTCGCTTTTACGGAACAATGGAAGAATGAACCAATTATTTGAAAATTCTAATGAAAAAAAGTTGTTAAACCATTGAAAGTTAGAGATTTTTGTACTATCCTAGAGAAACATAGAAGCTTGTATAAGGTCAAAATACGGTTGACCGTCTCTACCCAGCACCGTAAATGCTGGTCTATAAGTGAAGAAGAGCGGATAGCCCTTTTTTGCTTTGGCAAAATGGGCTTTTTTCTTTTGTTAGAACACGAATATAAATAGCACTTTGTTTTATTTCGTTCGTTTTTAACGAACCGTCCTTTCCTCAGGATGAGAACAAAGCATCTATCGAAAAATAAGTAAAGGAGTTCATATTGTGAAGGAATTAGTCGAACGTATTAAAAATGATGGCCGTGTATTAGGTGAAGGTGTTTTAAAAGTAGATAGTTTTATTACGCACCAAGTGGATCCAGAATTAATGGAGGCTATGGGTAATCGTTTTGCTGAGGTTTTCGCAGAAGCAGGCATTACCAAAGTAATTACAATTGAAGCATCAGGAATCGCTCCTGCCTTATACGCAGCGCAAAAATTAGGCGTGCCAATGATCTTCGCTCGTAAGGCAAAAAGTTTAACCATGGATGAAGAGCTTTTAACGGCTTCAGTTTATTCATTTACAAAACAAGTGACAAGTCAAATTTCCATTTCAAGAAAATTTTTATCTGATGCTGATAAAGTGTTGATTATTGATGACTTTTTAGCTAACGGACAAGCTGCCAAAGGATTGGTAGAATTATGCCAACAGGCTGGTGCAAAGGTTGAAGGAATTGGTATCGTAATTGAAAAATCATTCCAAGATGGTCGTCAGTTATTAGAAGACATGGGCTTAAATGTAGTCTCTTTAGCACGTATTGCTTCATTAAGTGAAGGAACGGTGACGTTTTTAGAGGAGGATGCATAATCTTGGAAACAAAACAATTGAATACACCACAACAGACGGAAACACCAAATGGGAAAGCCGCCGTTTTAGGATTGCAACATTTATTAGCGATGTATGCTGGAGCAGTTGCCGTACCTTTATTAATCGGAACCGGCTTGAATTTTGATTCGCAACAAATGACGTATTTGATTTCAATCGATATTTTTATGTGCGGCGTTGCGACACTTTTACAATTAACGGTGAATAAGTTTTTTGGGATTGGCTTGCCAGTCGTTTTAGGTTGTGCCATTCAAGCAGTTGCACCTTTAATCATGATTGGTACGAACAAAGGGGTTGGTGCAATTTACGGTTCAATTATTGCTTCGGGCATTTTTGTCGTTCTTATTGCAGGATTTTTCTCAAAAATTAAACGTCTATTTCCGCCTTTAGTCACCGGCACAGTCATTACAGTTATTGGTTTGACCTTAATTCCTGTTGCTGTTGAAAAAATGGGTGGCGGCTTAGCAACGGACAAAAGTTTTGGTGATCCTAAAAACTTGCTCCTCGCATTTGTAACAATTGCCTTAATCATTGTTGTGCAAGTTTGGGGACGTGGCTTTATCAAGTCAATTGCCGTGTTAATCGGCCTAGTCGGCGGCACAATTTTAGCTGCGTTTCTGGGATTAGTGGACTTATCTCCTGTTGGTCAAGCTACGTGGTTTCATTTTCCACAGCCATTTTATTTTGGCAAACCAACGTTTGATCTTTCTTCTATTGTGTTGATGATTATTATTTCAATTGTTAGTATGGTTGAATCAACAGGTGTTTATTTTGCCTTAGGAGATATTACAGGGAAGAAAATTGGCGAAGATGATTTACGTCGTGGGTATCATGCAGAAGGTTTAGCCGTCATTTTAGGGGGGATTTTTAATACGTTTCCTTATACAGGTTTCTCTCAAAATGTCGGGTTAGTTCAATTATCTGGGATCAAAACACGTCGACCAATTTATTTTTCTGCTTTTTTCTTAATTATTTTAGGCTTATTACCAAAAATTGGTGCGATGGCCCAAATTATCCCAGAGCCAGTTTTAGGCGGCGGAATGCTGGTTATGTTTGGAATGGTGGCTGTCCAAGGAATGCGCATGTTGTCAAAAGTTGACTACTCAAATGACAAAAATTTATTAATTATTGCCATCTCGATTGGCTTTGGTTTAGGCTTTAATATTATGCCGACGCTCTTTAATAAAGTACCAGAAACTGTTAGCATGTTTACTGGTAATGGAATTGTCATGAGCAGCATTACCGCAATTATTTTAAATCTTTTATTCAATGGTTTAAAAGAAACCTCAGAAAGTAACGAATAGTTTCAAAAAAGTATGATAGATAAGGTCAGGTGGCTTTTCTTTCATACTTTTTTGACCTAATCATCGTTTAGAAAAATTTAATGTTTTCATCAATCTGAAGAGAAAAAGAGAAAAAAGCTTGGTTACAAAGAGACGAGTAGTAAGTTACCGCTGTTTTATCCTAAAGTATGTTAATAAATTCTGATGAGAAAACCTAATGGAAACACTGCTGGCACTTGAAGTTGAGCCTTTTTCCTTGTATCATGTAAAAAGAGCACTCTTAAAGGCTAGACTGCGACGAGAAACCGCAGAAGGATTTTAAGGATAAAACTGTGATGGAAAGTTGTGATGAACTTGGATAAACCACTATTACCTGGTCAAGTGATTGGTATCATTGGTGGCGGACATTTAGCAAAAATGATGGCCCTTAGTGCAAGAGAAATGGGGTTTCGAGTGGGTGTGCTAGATCCACAAATTGATTGTCCTGCTGCACAAGTTGCCGATTGGCAATTATTAGGAGCATATAATGATCCTGAAGCGTTAGAGAAATTGGCAAAACGTGCCCAAGTGATTACGTATGAATTTGAACATGCAGATGTTGATGCGTTAACAGCGATTCAACATTTGGCGAATATACCGCAAGGAACAGACATTTTAGCGATTACGCAAGATCGCTTAATGGAAAAAAGTTTCTTGGAAGATAATAATATTGTGATTGCCCCTTATGCAACGATTGTTAGTCCGACTGATATTCAAGAAGCAATTGATGGCATTGGTTATCCGTGTATCTTGAAGAATACGCGAGGGGAAGGTCGTTATGTACTACATAGTACTTCAGACTTAGCGCCATCCATGAATCTTCTAAGAGAAGGAACCTGTGTTTTGGAAGCTTGGATTCCTTACGAAAAAGAATTATCTGTTCTTATTTCTGGTAATGGTCGTGGCGAATTTGCGACATTTCCAGTTGTGGAAACAATTAAAAAAGAGCGTAAGCTACATGAAACGATTGCACCAGCCCGAATTGATGACGAAGTCAGTGGTGAGTTGCAACGAATTGCTAAGGTGATTGCTAAAGCAGTTGGTTTAGTCGGCACCCTTTCAATTGAAATGTTTTATACAGAAACAGGCGGGATTTATGTAAATAAAATTTTACCTCGTCCAGAAGATGCTGGGAATTTTTCTATAGATGCTTGTTCTTTTAGCCAATATGATACGCATATTCGTGGTTTATGTAATTGGCCAATGCCAACGATTCAACTGTTGTCTGAAGCAGTCACGGTCAATGTGCTTGGAAATGAGGCCTATGAAACGATGGACATTATTAATGAACATCCAGATTGGCATTTCCACTATTATGGCCACAGTGAAGCAAAAGCGCAACGAGCGATGGGGCATATTACTATATTAACCAAAGAAATCGATGAAACACTGGAAGAAATTAAAGAAACAAAGATTTGGTCGTAATTATTTTTCAAAAATTGAGGAGTAAAGAGGGGATAAGGTACAATGATTGATCGTTATACAAGACCCGAAATGGGCGCAATTTGGACAGATGAGAACCGCTACAAGGCATGGCTAGAAGTTGAAATTTTGGCGGATGAAGCTTGGGCAGAACTTGGCGAGATTCCTAAAGAAGATGTACAAAAAATCCGAGAAAATGCATCATTTGATGTTGCACGTATTTTAGAAATTGAAGCAGAAACACGTCATGATGTTGTCGCTTTTACTCGTGCCGTTTCAGAAACGCTTGGTGAAGAGCGAAAATGGGTACACTATGGGTTAACCAGCACAGATGTTGTGGATACTGCCTATGGTTATCTATTGAAACAGGCGAATGATATTTTACGGAAAGATTTACAAACATTTACGGAGATTGTCGGAGCCAAAGCCAAAGAGTATAAACATACGGTCATGATGGGAAGAACGCATGGTGTTCATGCAGAACCGACTACATTTGGTTTGAAATTAGCGTTGTGGTATTCTGAAATGAAACGCAACATTGAACGTTTTGAACATGCAGCCAAAGGTGTCGAAGCGGGTAAAATCAGTGGAGCCGTAGGTACCTTTGCCAATATTTCACCATTTGTTGAAGAATATGTTTGCGAACATTTGGGGATCCGTGCTCAAGAGATTTCGACACAAGTTTTACCACGTGATTTACATGCAGAATATGTTTCTGCCATGGCATTAATTGCGACAAGTATTGAAAAATTTGCGACAGAAATTCGTGGTCTACAAAAATCAGAAACACGTGAAGTAGAAGAATTTTTTGCAAAAGGACAAAAAGGATCTTCGGCAATGCCGCATAAACGGAATCCAATTGGTTCTGAAAATATGACTGGTTTGGCACGTGTGATTCGTGGTCATGTCATTACTGCCTTTGAAAATGTGAGTTTATGGCATGAACGAGATATTTCTCACTCGTCTGCTGAACGGATTATTATTCCCGATACGACGATTTTGCTAAATTACATGTTGAATCGTTTTGGTAATATTGTCAAAAACTTAACGGTCTTCCCAGAAAATATGAAGCGTAACATGGATGCGACCTATGGACTAATTTATAGCCAACGTGTCTTGTTAAAATTGATTGACCATGGCATGACACGTGAAGAAGCGTATGATCTGGTCCAACCAAAAACAGCTTACGCATGGGATCATCAAACGGCGTTCCGTCCGTTGCTAGATGCGGATGAAAAAATTACATCTGTCTTATCAAAAGAAGAGCTAGATGATGCCTTTGATTACCATTATCATTTAAAAAATGTTGACACGATTTTTGAACGTGTTGGTTTAGGATAAAAAGAAAGCGAGAAGAAGAGTGCTTCTTCTCGCTTTTCTCTTAGTTATTTTCAGAAAAATAATTGAAAATTATTCAGTAGAAAATAGTAAAAAAATCATTAAATTTTAGCAAACAAACATCAAAAGGTAAGTGACATTCACTTACCTTTTGATGTTTGTTTGCTATTTTACTAGTTGTACTTTGAATTTTAAAGGAGTTATTTTCATAAAATAATGAAATTTAAGCATTTTCATAGGCAAAAAGCACTATTAAACCTTTACAGGGGAAGAAAAAGTTATTTTTCAATTAATTGGTTTAAAAATTTAAAATTATTTTTTTTGTATCTTCGGCTATACTGAATTCATTAACGATAATTATTAAGGCAAGGAGAAAAAGGTGGTTGAAATGAATTTGTCACAAGTTCCAAACAAAACGACAGGGAATGGAATAAAAGTGTTTAGTTATCTCTGTTTTATAATTAGCTATTATTTAATCTTTTTGCATTTCGAAGTTGCTTTAGCTCAACAACCTGAGTCAAAGCCGCTAGCGGGTTTCACGGTTGAAAGTGTGATACCAGATAATCAGCTAGATAAGAATCAAACTTATTTTTATTTAGGTGTTCAGCCAAGTAGTCAGCAGATTGTTCAAGTGAAAATCAGAAGTTTGCAAAAAGAGTCCGTAACTGTCGCTTTAAGTATTCATGATGCAGTGAACGGAACGGATGGACAGATTGATTATACGCAGACGAGCCCCAAACTAGATTCTAGTTTGACGAATTCCATCACACAAATTGTTCATTTGCAAAATAAGGAAGCTACGGTCACTGTAAAAAACTTTGAAGAAAAAATAGTAAATTATGAAATTAGAACGCCTAAAGAGCCATTTTCGGGAGTTAAATTAGGTGCATTACGATTTGTCAAACAACTAGAGGATGAATCATTAACAACTAATCAATTTACATCAACCTATGCTTATACTATTTCAATCATGCTGACAGAAGATAAACAGCCATTTGATGAAGGAGCAGAATTGAAACTAAAAAAAGTTGATACAACGATCAGCGGTGGCCTACCTGTTGTTCAAGCAACATTCCAAAATCGACAACCAAAAGTTATGAAAGGAGCGACAATTACCAACTGGTTAACCAAAAAAGATCAGCCAAAAGAGTTACTAAAAAAAGTACAAGCAGATGTGTCAGTGGCACCTAATTCATTATTAGCTATGGATCTACCTTTGAATGAAGTTGTCCTGCCAGCGGGAACTTATACTGTTCACAGCCAAGTAAGTGTTGGTAATCAAGAATGGCAGTGGCGAAAAGATTTTATGCTCACACAAACGCAAATAAAACAATGGTCGGCTAGTACAGCTTCAGCAAAAAAGCAACCGCTTTTGTTAATAGGTCTTAGCGCATTGTGTCTTGTTACAATTAGCGTTTATTTTTATTTTAGAAAGGGTAGAACAAAATAAAGGAATAAAAAGGAAAAGAAGGTGTTGGTTATGAATAAGAAAATGATTTCTCTTATTTGTGTCATAGTTATATTGTTAGGCACGATGATTTTACCAATTAATGGCTTAGCTGAGGGATCTAAGTCGACAACAGTAACGAGTGAAATGCAACAAATTGTTGAAGAGTCATTACCTAAGCTATCAGAGCCACCAAAAAAAACGACAGAAACAACAGATTCTTCATCTGAAAAAACACAAGCTACTGAAGCAACGAAAAAAGTAGAAACTGTTTCTTTTACTTGGTCACAACAAGAATCAGAACGGCAAGTAGCTGCCGGATCGGATTTTTATCTAAAAATAACTAGCAATGTAACCTGGGCGGAAATACAATTACCTCAGGAAATTCAATATAATCCCCAAAAAAATCAACAATTGAAGGAGCATAGTTCCTATAATCAAGAACAACACAGCTTGGTTTTAAGAGACTTAGCTCAGTTGGGGGAGAGCTACTTGCTGTTAACGACAACAAAAGCAGGAACTTTCAGCTTGTCAGTCAAAGACAAAAATCAAAAAGAATTGGCTAATAATTTAGAAGTGACGGTTGCTAAAGAACCAATACCAGAGCCTCAAAAGCCACAGGAGCATAGTGAGCAGAAGCAAACGAAGGAAAATAAAAAAAGCAACCCCGACGATAAGTCTAAAAACATTGACGCCAAAGCGAATGGGATTACGGTCGGTTTGACTGCTCCTGCCACTTATCGCACGTATACCGACTCTACGACAGGAACAGCACCAGATTACTTAACGATTTCTATGCCAGTTTCCATCAGTCAAGCGGGACTCATTGGTACTTCGATTGAGCTTCCTTATGGCTTTTATCCAAGTAAAAGCGACCCCGTTTTTAAAAACTTTGATAATACAGCACCCATTTTTTCGTTGGTAACACCTAGTACGCCTAGCGCTAATTCAATTGTGGCGTCGTATGTAAATGACACGACCAATAAAAAGTTGATTATTCGTTTGAAACAAACCAAGACAACATTAGAGACGATTAATTTACGTTTTAAATTTAATAACGTCTATAATGCCAAAATTCCATCTGGACAAATCGTGTGGAATAATCTCCAAGCGAAGGTATTTGATAATACAGGTACACAAATCGCAAGCTCAGCGGCGAATAAAACCGTAAAAGCTGATGTGGGTTCTCTTGCTGCATATATCAGTTCTAGTTACGCAGTTCCTAGTAACAACAATTATTTTGATGGTGATATTGTTTTGGCACATTCTTATCGGTTTTATTATTTAGCTAGAGCGAATTTAGATCCTAGTTATGATCATCAAGTGTATGTTGAAATTCCAACAGGAGCTACATTAAAGGGAACTTTAGCCAATCGATTATTAAAAACAGGGGTCACAAATGCACAAGATCCTAGTGTGCCAGTAGGTTTTACTCGGTACTATCAGAAATTAGTAACTCTCTCACCAAATGTTTTAGAAAACCCAGCAACGCTTGTTGATTTAGTCTATCTTGATACAAGGGTTACTTTGAATAAAACTTATGCAGAAGGTAGTGCTTTTTCCATAAATTTTGGAATGAAGGTAAAATTTATGAATGGGAAAATAAATACTCTCACAACTACGAAAAGTTATATAAAGCGTTCTAGACCAGATTTTCAATTGTCAGGAGATGGTATCCATTCAACTATTGTAGGTTCGACTGACACAGTTAATAACTTAGACAATTTAGCGACAGCTGGATATTTTTACGCTTTTGGCTATTCTTCATTTAATCGATCTAGTACTATTAAGAATACTGGAGCTAAAGCAATTGAAGGGCTAACATACAAATTACAAGAATTAACTGCAGGTTCAGCTAAAGGAAACTTTGCTAATTTCTATATTTTTTGTTTTACTGATGGAGTGAACGCACCAGCCTATTACCGACCTTGGTTTCAGATAAAAAATGCTGTAACTGGAACGAGTCGTTCTGTTTGGAGTAGTACGCCAGCTAAGGCTAGTAGCTTTAGTCCCGCTTTGCCGACTTTAGCAACCAATGAGTATATTGCCACCATTAATATTATTCCCATGGGAACCGATGGCAAAACCGCCAATTCACTACCTCCAGGTAATGGGATGGGATTCAGATATCAGATCAAAAGTTGGCCTAATGGAAAGTGGCCAGATGGAACCGCGCTTTCTAAGAAGTCGAATCCAATTACCTTTGGAGCCACCATGCAGTACCAAGATGCAACTGGTACTCCCACAGAGTTTAAATTAAGCGATAAAAAAGCGTATTATAATAAAGGCGTGTCGCTAAATGTTTCTGCCAATTTGACCAGTGCCAATAGTCAAAATAAACTGCCTGGGGACACGATTAACTATGAAATAATTGGGAAAAATAATAGCTACTATACAAACACTTCTTCAGGGGATTGGGAGAATCCAATTATTACAATTAAAGTGCCCAAACAGTTACGATTAAAAGCTACTACGAAAAAAGATTTTATTGATGAGAGTAATCAAGTTACCTATCCAGCTTCGGTGACTGTTGAAACGTTACCTATAAATGATACAACTTACAATTATTATCGTTTTAAGACATCCAGCACGGCTTATAAATCTAAAGTAGCAAGAGAGAGTAGTATATTCAGGATTCCTTTAGAATTTGTCGTGGATAGTTCAACCGCTTCCGGAAGCTATCAGATTCCTTATGTCGCTTATAGCAGCCCTAAGACAACGGATTTCTTTAATCGTGTACCTACTCAGTTAGATGCTACAGAGGCTAAGAAAATTGGTTTAGACAACACGAATGAAAATAGCTACGTAATGAATTCATCTGCTACTAGTAACACCGGCTTCTCCGTTGTTGACGCTTCAAAACTGGATAGCGCAACAAACGCTCGTGGATCAGCAACGCAATCTTGGTCTAGTAGTAATATTTTTGCGGTGGAAAGTAAAGGAACACCGCAAATGCAAACAGTGATTAAAAATTCAGGAAATACCAATTTCACAAGCGTTCGATTATATAACATATTACCTTCTGCTAGTGATGGTCGTGGTTCAACAGGAAGTATCGGTTTTACAAATTTGACCAATAATAGTGGAACAGCCAAAATTTACTATACAACTAAGCCTGTCTCACAATTACCTAGTTATACTAACAATGATTTACAAGCATGGAATGCCACTAAATTAACTAGTTTAGGTTTCACAACAACCAAACCCGCTAACTCTGCTTTAATCACAGCAATCTATGTCGATTTTGGAGCCACTACAATCAAACCAGGTGAGACATTAGATGCGATTATGAACTTTTTAGTGCCGGAAGCGGAAAATCAAAAAGCGATTAACCAATTTCAATATTCTGCCAAAGAAGCCAAAGCGGGAGCAACTTTAACGGCAGTCAGTAACAAAATTACCTTTAGTACGGAGTTTGCTCAAGTAGCATATGAACAAAATTTACCAAACGTTATCGTGCCAGGAAGTGGTGTGAAAGGTCTACCTTCTCCGCAAACGATTCAGTTAGATGTGAATGATGCAGGAAAAATTGTCATTCCAACAACAAAACCAACGCTTAGTGGTTATACTTTTGTAGAATGGCAAGATGTTGCAACGGCAACCAAAAAATATCAACCTGGTGCAACGATCAGCTTTACGTCTACTTCAACTACTACAAAAATAACACTGAAAGCTATTTGGAAACCTATCTCAGTGAATGTGACTTTTAATGCCAATGGGGGCTCGGGTGGTACAGCAGCTAAAGCATATACTTTTGGTACAGTGATTAATTTAAGTACTGTTGCGAAGCCAACAAGGACGGGTTACACTTTCCAAGGTTGGGCTGCAACAGCCAACGCCGCAACCCCAAATATTACAACAAACCCTCTTGTTAATTATGCCTCAGCTAAGACCTATTATGCTGTTTGGAAGGGGAATGCGTATACCGTAAAGTTTGATGCGAATGGGGGAACGGGTACCATGCCTAACGCTAGCTTTATTTATGGAACAGGCAAACCATTACCAGCCAACACCTTTACAAAAGAGAGTAATACGTTCCTTGGGTGGTCGAAGACACGGACAAGTGCAGTTGTATATACGGATAAACAAATAATTTCGACATTAACTGCTACTAACAATGGGACTGTAACGTTATATGCGAAATGGAGTGGGCAACGACCCGTATTGATGGGGACACCAAGTACGTTTGATTTTGGCAAACAAACTATTTCGCCAATGGCAAAAAATTACGGATTAAATTCAGCAAACTATGTAGGAAGTCCCGAATTACAACAAGCTGGTTTTAAGTTACGTCTAGAAGATAATCGACCAATCAGCACAGGTTGGAAATTAAACGTTAGTTTATCTGAATTTAAAGATAGTACTGGTACATCTTTACCATAAGGAGAAGGGATTACCTTGAACTTTGCGAACACTCAACTTCAAAAAGTTCAATATGCTAATACAGCTGTGGAATCAGTAACTAATAGTTTTACCAATGGACCGACGTTAGGTTCTCAAGCTTTTCGATCGGGTGCAACAGCCCAATCAATAATAACAGCAACTGGAACGCAAGGAAGTGGAACTTGGCAACTATATTTTCCTTTTGAAGAGATAAAATTAACTGTGCCTGCAAATGTAGGAGAAATATCAAAAGTATATCAATCTACAGTAACCTGGTCATTGGACGATGTAGTCTAATCTTAGTATGTTTCACTTGAAAGGAAAGTTAATTGTATTAAGAAAAAATGTTTCCGAAGAAAAAATATAAGTTTTACAGTAACATTAAAAAACAAACGTATTGTTAAATACGTTTGTTTTTTTCTATACTTTTTTCGATTTATCCTTTATAATGTAACTTAAATAGTTACATTAACTATTTAATGCAAACAAAGGAGGAGAAGTATGGATAAACAACAGCGAGGCATTCAAGTGATTAGAATTTGGCTAGGGGTGACGATGCTAATTCATGGAGTGATGAAAGTAACGTCATTGGAAGATACTTTAGCGTTTTTTGGTAGTATTGGTTTGCCAAGTCTTTTTGTTTATGGTGTAGCAGCAATTGAATTAATTGGTGGATTATTTATGATTATTGGCTTTTTAATTCCTTTGGTATCAGTAGGATTCATAGCAGTTTTAGTCGGAGCTATTTTTTCTTTTGGTTTGGCAAGTGGTTTTAGTGGTTATGAGTACGAATTATTTTTAGCGATAACCAGTTTGGCTATTTTGGTTAGCTATGCCGATAAAAAGTATCTTACGTTAAAACTTTATTTTTAATAAATCAAAGCAATAAAGAGTTGGTCAAACTAGTTGTGATTGCGAAAAAAGCCCTAAAACAGTGATATTTAGTTGTTTTAGGTTTTTTTTATCAAAAAAGGTCAAAAAAGGTCAATTTATTTATTGACCTTTACTGACCAATGGGGTATAATAAATTTATAAGGTTTACGAATACCTTAACTTTTGAAGAAATCCATCAAAAGTCGGATAATAATAATTGTAAAGAATGTTAAAATAAAAAAGACAAAATAATAAACGGGAGGGATCGTTTATGAATATTGAAAAAATGACAACCACGCTTCAAGAGGCGATTGCTGAAGCTCAAAAAGTTGCGGTGACACGGCAACATCAAGAAATTGATATCGCACATTTATGGAAAATTTTTCTTCAACCAAACCATTTTGGACGTAATTTTTACACAGATGCTGGTTTAGATGTTGACGCATTTGAACGAGAAGTAGATAACGCGTTAGATGAATATCCAAGTGTGGCGGGCGGTAATGTGCAATATGGTCAAAATTTAAGTCAAAATTTGTTCCATTTATTGCAAGAAGCTGATTCACTTCGAGAAGAATTCCAAGATGAATTTTTATCAACCGAAATTGTACTTTTAGCTTTAATGAAATTGAAAAATTATCGTTTAACAAAATATTTAATGCAACAAGGCATTACGGAAAAAGAGTTAAGAAAAAATATTGAAGAGATGAGAGGAGGAGATCGTGTGACTTCTCAAAACCAGGAAGAACAATATAAAGCACTAGAAAAATACGGTGTTGACTTAGTACAACAAGTAAAAGCAGGAAAACAAGATCCAATCATTGGTCGTGACGAAGAAATTCGTGACGTTATTCGGATTTTATCAAGAAAAACTAAAAATAATCCAGTCTTAATTGGTGAACCAGGTGTTGGTAAAACAGCGATTGTTGAAGGATTAGCACAACGAATCGTTCGTAAAGATGTTCCCGAAAACTTAAAAGATAAAACCATTTTTTCTTTAGATATGGGTGCCTTAATTGCGGGAGCAAAATTCCGTGGCGAATTTGAAGAACGGTTAAAAGCTGTTTTAAAAGAAGTGAAAAAAAGTGATGGCAAAATCATTTTATTCATTGATGAAATTCATAATATCGTCGGAGCTGGTAAAACTGAAGGCAGTATGGACGCTGGGAATTTATTAAAACCGATGCTAGCACGTGGTGAATTGCATTTAATCGGTGCCACAACGCTTGATGAATATCGCCAATATATGGAAAAAGATAAAGCCTTAGAACGTCGTTTCCAAAAAGTATTAGTCAAAGAACCAACAGTAGAAGATACAATTTCTATTTTGCGTGGCTTAAAAGAACGATTTGAAATTCACCACGGCGTGAATATTCATGACAATGCTTTAGTTGCTGCCGCTACTTTATCCGATCGCTATATTACTGATCGTTTCTTACCAGATAAAGCGATTGACTTAGTCGATGAAGCAAGCGCAACGATTCGAGTGGAAATGAATTCGATGCCAACAGAGCTCGATCAAGTAACACGTCGGTTAATGCAACTAGAAATTGAAGAAGCGGCCTTGAAAAAAGAATCAGATGATGCAAGTAAAAAACGGTTAGCCAACTTGCAAGAAGAATTAGCAGATTTGCGTGAAGAAGCCAACTCAATGAAAATGCAATGGGAAACGGAAAAAGAAGAAGTTAATGCGGTTTCCAACAAACGTGCAGAGATTGATAAAGCAAAACACGAATTAGAAGATGCTGAAAATAATTATGATTTAGAACGAGCTGCTGTTTTGCGTCATGGAACAATTCCGCAATTAGAACATGAATTGAAAGAATTGGAAGAAAAGAACGCTAAAGATAACGTCAAAATGGTACAAGAATCGGTTACTGAAAACGAAATTGCGCAAGTGGTCGGTCGTTTAACCGGCATTCCTGTGACAAAATTAGTTGAAGGCGAACGAGAAAAATTAATGAAACTGAATGAAACATTACACAAACGTGTGATTGGTCAAGATGAAGCCGTCGATGCTGTTAGTGATGCGGTGATTCGTTCAAGAGCAGGCTTACAAGATCCAAATCGCCCACTTGGTTCGTTCCTTTTCCTAGGACCAACTGGTGTTGGTAAAACAGAACTTGCTAAAGCTTTAGCTGAAGATTTGTTTGATTCTGAAGATCATATGGTACGGATTGACATGAGTGAATACATGGAAAAACATGCCGTGTCTCGTTTGGTTGGTGCCCCTCCAGGCTATATTGGTTATGAAGAAGGTGGCCAGTTAACAGAAGCTGTTCGTCGAAACCCTTATACAATTGTCTTATTAGACGAAATTGAAAAAGCGCACCCAGATGTCTTTAATATCTTATTACAAGTTTTAGATGATGGTCGTTTGACAGATTCTAAAGGTCGGGTCGTTGATTTTAAAAATACGGTTTTAATTATGACAAGCAACATCGGCTCTCAGCTTTTATTGGAAGGTGTGACACCTGAAGGAACAATTCCAGAAGAAGTTGAAAATCAAGTCATGAATATTCTAAAAGGACACTTTAAACCAGAGTTCTTAAACAGAATTGATGATACTATTTTATTTACACCATTAAGCTTGGATAATGTGAAAGGAATCATTGGTAAAATGACCGCGCAACTTGCTCATCGTTTAGAGCAACAAGAAATTGTGTTGGAAATCACTGATGAAGCTAAAACATGGATTGCTGAAAATGGGTATGAGCCAGCTTATGGAGCTCGTCCGTTAAAACGTTTCATTACTCGTGAAGTCGAAACACCATTAGCAAAAGAAATTGTTTCTGGTCGAGTAATGCCAAAAACAAAAGTCACGATTAGTCTATTAGACAATCAATTAGTTTTTGAAAATGAACCAATAGAAGAAGTATAAAAAAAGAACGAGCGAATTCGCTCGTTCTTTTTTATTATGACAATCGTTGCTTAATTTCTTCCAACAAATCCTCTTCTGAAGAAACAACCCGACCATTCAATTTAATCAAACCAACTGTGTAAAGGTTTAAATAATGGAATTGATTTTCAGCGACTTCGTTCAAAGCATCAAGCTTTTGGTGATTATCAGCACCTTGTTGGCGGCTGTCTGTGTAAAGGGCAACCACCGGAATTCCTTTGGCATAAGCAACACCAATTTCGGAAGCTACGCCCGCATCAATGGTTGGACCGTCTAATAAAGCAACCAATAAGTCGCTAGCAAGGACGTTTTCTGTATCTGCTAAGGCAATCATTTTACTATCGGCATAAGCAGATTTGTCGTTAATCGCCGCATTTTCTTGTGGTAAATAAAGATCGATTGTTTTATCCAATTGTCGAATTTGTTCGACTAAATAGGCATTATAACGTAAGTCAGCTTGCGAAAATAAAGGTCCTGCAAAATAAATTTTTGTCATTTGTCTGTCTCCAATCCAAGGGTTTAGAAATAATCACTGAAATAAGCTTCTTGGTCAGGAAAAATCCGTTCCAAAGAATTTAAAGTTTCTTTATCTGTATCAATGCGCTCAATTCGATGTAAGTACGAAGGGCGTCGGTAATTCATGACTAAACAAGTTAGTGTTTGAATATCTAAGTGAACGGCGGTGCCTAGAGGTTCATCCGTAATGGTTACTTGATCATTTTCATCCCAAATTAAGCCAAAAATACCATTATTCCACTCAGCAACAGGATCTTTAACGACAAAATGGAAGGGCTTAGCCGTACTTTCAAAAGGAAAGTTTTCTAAAAAGGCTTTGACATCAACAATTCGAGCCATATAATAGGGCTCAATGCTTTCTTTAATTTGGCTGTCTTCTAAAAGAAAGGCTAGTGGTTCGTTTTTATAGATATCGCCCTTGACCCAATAAACCATCGAAAAATGCGCAGTAATAAAATTCCACAAGCCATTTCGGGCTTCTTGGTTCAAGTAAAACATTTCCTTAATATGAAATACCTCATCGGCCACCCAATAGAAAAGTACTCCTAAAGGTTCTTGATTGGCACCATAATAGACAGCAGCAGTCCGTTCTTCCTCGTTTTCGAAACGCCAATATTCTTCCCAGTTGAAGGCACTACGAATGAGCGCGCCGTGATTTTGACGAGCGAATCGCGCATAGACATCAAAGACATCTGGGTGATCGACAGCTAACCGTTCAATCATTCCTGGAACAGGAACGGTTTTTGGTAATTGCGTATCCCGAATTTTAAAAGATAACTTGTCGGACATAATTTCCCAACCTTTACGTCGGTAATAAGGGATGTTGTAAGGGAAAAGATAAGAAATCCACTGTTTATCTTGGCGCATTTCTTCTAATGCTGTTTGAATCAAGTCTTTCATTAAACCGTGGTTGGCATATTCAGGATAGGTACCGACACCAGTAACGCCGCCCATTTTATACAAAGCGCCATGGATATTGACTTCGCATGGATAGATAGCAATTTGTGAAATTAATTGATTTTCGTGAAACCAGCCAAATACTTTTGAAAGTTCTAAAATCGGTTGTTTTGATTTGATAAATGCGCGTTTGTTTTCAAAACCACTTTCTTCAATATCTGCTTCAGTCACTTGAAAAACATAGGAAAGAAGTTCATTAAATTGATCAATGTGTTCTTCCTCAACAGGCTTTAAGGTCAGTTGCTTTCGAAATTCTTGTTCATCCATTTTTCCATCTCCAATAAATTTACTGTTTTTAGTATACCAAATTTTTCGAAACTCTGTTAGCCTTTCGAAACCAAAAGAATAAAAGGGAAGTGCTTTAAATCTTCTTCAAAAATTGGTATAATGAAAAGTGCTGATTATCCTAGACCTTTAAACATGATAATTTGATAAAAAAGGCAACTAAAATATAACAATTGATTAATGAAGCTAGCAGGGAGCTAGCTTTTCTTAAAAGAAATGAGGCAAAAAATGAACAATAAAGAAATGAAAGCAAGACAAGAGAAAATTCGTAATTTCTCGATTATTGCCCACATTGACCATGGGAAGTCAACTTTAGCCGACCGGATTTTGGAAAAAACAAATACAGTTAGCAGTCGAGAAATGCAAGATCAATTACTTGATTCAATGGATTTAGAGAGAGAACGCGGCATTACCATCAAATTAAACGCAATTGAATTAAACTATACAGCCAAAGATGGTGAAACCTATACTTTCCATTTGATTGACACACCAGGACACGTCGATTTCACCTATGAAGTTTCTCGTAGCTTGGCAGCTTGTGAAGGGGCTGTTCTAGTTGTTGATGCGGCGCAAGGAATTGAAGCGCAAACGCTAGCAAATGTCTATTTGGCATTGGATAATGACTTAGAAATTTTACCTGTTATTAATAAAATTGATTTACCCGCCGCTGATCCAGAGCGTGTTCGGACAGAGATTGAAGACGTAATTGGAATTGATGCATCGGAAGCTGTTTTAGCAAGTGCAAAAGCAGGAATTGGGATTGAAGATATTTTAGAACAAGTGGTGGAGTATGTACCAGCTCCATCAGGCGATATTGAGGCTCCTTTAAAGGCTTTGATTTTTGACTCTATTTACGATAGCTATCGAGGAGTTGTTTTAAACATTCGTGTAATTGACGGTGTCGTTCGTCCTGGAGATAAAATCCAAATGATGAGTAACGGTAAAACGTTTGATGTAACAGAAGTCGGCGTTTTTTCACCGAAACCAATTGCTCGTGATTATTTAATGGTTGGTGATGTGGGCTATATCACCGCTAGCATTAAAACGGTTCAAGATACACGGGTTGGGGATACAGTGACTTTGGCTGACAATCCAGCAGCAGAAGCACTACCAGGCTACCGCAAAATGAATCCAATGGTTTATTGTGGCTTATATCCAATTGATACGTCGCGCTACAATGATTTACGGGAAGCATTAGAAAAATTACAATTAAATGATGCGGCGTTACAATTTGAACCAGAAACATCGCAAGCTTTAGGGTTTGGTTTCCGTTGTGGTTTCTTAGGTTTGCTGCACATGGATGTTGTTCAGGAACGTTTGGAACGAGAATTTAATTTAGAGTTAATTACAACAGCACCGTCTGTAATCTATCACGTTAATAAAACTGACGGAACAACCGTTGTTGTTGATAACCCAGCTGAATTTCCAGAACCAGTAACGATTGAATCTGTGGAAGAACCTTATGTTAAAGCGCAAATCATGGTGCCAAACGATTATGTAGGAGCAGTAATGGAATTATCACAACGTAAACGTGGCGAATTCATTACAATGGATTACTTAGACGATTATCGTGTAAACGTAGTTTATGAAATTCCGTTATCTGAAATCGTGTTTGACTTTTTCGATAAATTGAAATCAAGTACAAAAGGCTATGCATCCTTAGATTACGAAATGGCTGGCTATCGCACCAGCCGTCTAGTGAAAATGGATATTCTATTAAATGCTGAAAAAGTGGATGCGTTAAGCTTTATTGTTCACCGAGATTTCGCATTTGAGCGTGGGAAAGCGATTGTTGAGAAATTGAAAAAACTAATTCCACGTCAACAGTTTGAAGTCCCAGTTCAAGCGGCGATTGGTCAAAAAATTGTGGCTCGTTCAGATATTAAAGCCTTACGCAAAAACGTACTGGCTAAATGCTATGGTGGCGATGTTTCTCGTAAACGTAAATTGTTAGAGAAACAAAAAGAAGGGAAGAAACGGATGAAACAAATTGGGTCCGTGGAAGTTCCTCAAGAAGCCTTTATGGCAGTTCTGAAAATGGATGAAGATGATCAGAAAAAATAAGAATAATATGTGTATTGATTGAAATGTAACTATTGTCTAAGATGATATTTTTTAGCATAGTGTGATTATTTGTGGATTGAGCAAAAAAATTATTATCTTGGAAGGATTATAGACCTATTAAAAAAATACTAAAGTAGGAGGATAAACTTATAAAGTTTATCCTCCTATTTAGTTTAGTATTAAAAAAAGATTTTGTGTGAGGTTTTATAGGAATATTTGACTTACATTATAGTTCATATTTAAACGTATATTTCATGATATAATGTATTTTGTAAAGTAAGAGAAGAAAGTAAAAGAGAGTCATTACGTTTGTCTGTTATTGTGTGAAAAAATTATTTGAGGAGATTAAATTTCATGATTAATCAGAAACAAAAAAAGTTTGAATTAGTTATTAGTTCAGAAAATGTAATATCTACTGATGAAAGATTTACAATGAATAATTTATATATAGGTGATAATTATAAACCATTGGATGTATATTTTCAAAAAGCGAATGGCAAAAAAATTATCCGTAAACGTGAGAAAAAGGAGCGAAATAGCTCCAATCAAACGTTACCTCGAATTGCTTGTCAGGTGTTTGAAAGTCAGTTAACAAGGCTATCTACAGATGAAAAAGAAAGTTTTCCGATTTGCCAGTATAAATGGGATTCTGAAATAATTCGTGGTATTTTTCCGAGTGTTGATGTATTTAAGCAACATCGAAATTCCATTGAATATTTGATTTATAATGTTTCTGAAGAAAAAAAGTTTGTTTTTTATTCTTGGAATATTTTTTCTACTATTTTATTCGTTCAGGAATGTTTAAAACGTTTTGGTAAGAAGGATGATAAATTTGTGCTCATATATCAAGAAAAAGAACAAATAGAAAATGAACAACAGATAGAATCTATTGAAGTAAAGCAAAAATCTAAAGATTATCATAGCTCATATTCAAATGCTCTAATTGAATCAAAAAATGTGATTTTTCGTGGTGCACCAGGGACAGGTAAATCATATCTTGCTAAAGAAATTGCTACAGATATTATAAGTAATGGTTATTTTTGTGATTATACGTTATTGAACGATGAGCAAAAAAAGCAAATTGAATTTGTTCAATTCCATCCAAGTTATGATTATTCTGATTTTGTTGAAGGATTACGTCCTAAACCAAACGAAGATGGTTCAATGAATTTTCAGTTGGAAGATGGAATTTTTACTAAGTTTATAAAAAAAGCGCAAAAAAACTTTAATAACTCAAAGAAAAATATAGAGTTAATTGCAAAACAAGCATCAGCTTTGGAACTTCTGAATGATTATCTGTCAGATATTGAATTTGGTATAGAGGAATTAAATACCACTCGTGGGACTAAATTTTATATCATGAATGTTAATGAAACGCATATTCAGATTTCTATTCCAGATAATCCAACAGTTAAGTCCCTAAAACTCAATAAAAATGAATTACTTGAAATGCTTGAATCAGGGAAAAATTTTAATAAGGTTAGAGATGTTACTGCTTTTTTCAATAAACAGAATGGAACGCAGGGGTACTCTTACGATTTGGCAATATTTAGGGATTTAAAGGCAAGAAATTTTAAAGCAAAAAAAGTAGTTGTCGAACACGAGGAACTAAAACCTTTTATCTTTATCATTGATGAAATTAATCGAGGAGAGGTCTCTAAAATCTTTGGTGAGCTTTTCTTTGCGATCGATCCTGGTTATAGAGGAAGTGTGGGAGAAGTTGCGACCCAATATGCAAATCTACATGAGAATCCGGATGAAAAATTTTCAATTCCTGATAATGTATATATTATAGGAACTATGAATGATATCGATCGCTCGGTTGATACCTTTGATTTTGCTATGCGTCGTCGCTTTCGTTTTATTGAAATTAGAGCAGAAGATAGATTAGAAATGTTGGAAAGTTTAGGTGAAGAACTTAAGAAAGAATCCATTAAGCGGATGGAATCACTGAATACTGCAATTTCTGAAGTAGCTGAACTAAATGAAAATTATTACATTGGAGCATCATATTTCTTGAAAATCAAAAAAATAAGCTTTGATCAATTATGGACAGACTATTTATCACCATTACTTCAAGACTATATTCGTGGGATATATGATGAAGAACGTATCTTGAAAAAATTTGCGCAAGCGTATGGATACTTGTCAACGGTAGGTGATAAAAATGAACATATTGACAGTTAAAGATAATACAATGAATCTGAAAGAAGACTTTGCACCTGTAAAGAATATTGTGAATCTAATTGCTGATAAAACATTGGAACAACTTGAAAAAGAAGGAGTATTTATATTTCCTGAATTATTGAAAGAAGCAACAGACATCACAGAGGATCAGATGGTACTACGGAGTATCAATGATTACTACGCTATGACTAATGTAATGGGTTTTTTAGGATATGGAAATGAGAGATTAGTTATTGAGTCTCGTTTTAATTCTAATCAGCAAGATTACTTCATACAATATATGCTTGAAAAAGTACTGGATTTTCCTAATGTATTAAAACTTAGCACAAATGTAAATAAAGAGAAACGTTTGCTGAATTTATTATTATACTTATTTCCATATTATTTAAAAAAAGCAATGAGAAAAGGTACTTTCAAAAAATATACTTGTAACGAATACAATGATGACCATATTAAAGGAACAATTAATATTTCACGACATATTAAGAAAAATACACCATTTATTGGGAATATTTCATATAAACAGCGTGAATTTTCTTATGATAACTACGTGATGGAACTACTCCGACATACAATTGAGTTTATTAAACGTAAGCCTTATGGAAATATGCTACTTAGAAAGGTAAAAGACGAGGTGAGTTCTGTTGTTGCAGCAACCGGGAAGTATACTATACAAGACAAGAGAAAGATTATCCAACAGAACAAGAAAAAACCAATAATTCATGCATATTATCATGAGTATCGAGCTTTACAAAGACTGTGTATCTTGATTTTACAAGAAGAGAGACATGAACTTGGGTCTGGAATGAGCCAAGTTCATGGAGTCCTTTTCGACGGTGCTTGGCTATGGGAAGAGTATGTAAATTCCTTGATTCATCCTGATTTTTATCATCCTATGAATAAAGGTGGTCAGGGAGCTCAACGACTATTTTCGTCTAACTCCAGGAAGATTGGTTTGATTTATCCAGATTTTATTAGCAAGAATTCTGCTAATAGAGTAATTGCTGATGCCAAATATAAACCAAGAGGGAATATTGGAAATAAGGATTATTTACAAGTTCTTGCGTATATGTTTAGATTTGAGGCAAGAAAAGGCTTTTACTTATATCCAGATGAAAGCAAAGAAAATAATGTTCAGCTAAAAATGAATCAGGGAATAACATATGAGAAAAATGTTTTTCCGCGAGAAGATATCAAAATTATCAAATGTGGACTAACTATTCCAAATGATGTGGAGTCTTATAAGGAGTTTGTTATTAAAATCAATAAAAATGAAAAGATATTTATTGAAAAGTTAACAAAATAATATATAATAATTCTTTACTTATCTAAAATAAGCTTGGTTAAGTGAAAATGTTTGTTGTAATATAAGTCATGAAGATAATCAGAAACAACCATAAATTTATTCTTTTTTTATTGAAAGTGGGACATTAGTCATTTCGACTTGAGCCGACTCCAAAAAGTTAGACCTAGAAATCTAACTTTTGGGGGTCGGCTCAACTTATGTCCCACTTTTTAAATCTTAAAGATAATCAGTTTGAACAAAAGAAGACTTTTAAGAAAATCCTTTTTATTTTTTTAATCTAAACATTTATGCTTTAATTAGTTATTATTTTAGTAAAAAATAGATTAATTTACTAAAATAATATATAATAAAGGTAAAACTAGGAGGGAAGCATATGACGTGTATTTCATTATCGATTTTAAATCAAGAACAAGAAATTAGAAAAGCTAAGATAGATGATTCAGATTCTTTGAAAGAGTTAACTATTACAGGGAAAGATTTTGTTTGTTTAGCTGCTTGGGATTGTCAATTACAAGACGGCGATGTGATTCAAGTTTGTTTAGATACGCCCAATACTTATTTAATGGTGAAGTTAGATGCTACGCTTGATAGCAGTTTAATTTATGTTCCAGAACAAAAATGGACATTTCCAATCACAAAAAAATGAAAACGCTATCGAAGCGCGAGCAGCGTATCGTTTTGAAACCAAGAAACCTTATATAAGTGTGCGTGTTGCCACGAAAGAAGAAATTAAGAGTTATCGTAATTGGGCGTTAAATCCACATGATTTACAACATTTTACTGGTGCGTATCCTCATGCATCTGCCAACGTGGAAACGCGAAATGATGCTACTTTTTTTGCTTGCAATGCGATTGACGGTACCTTTGCTAATCTTTATCATGGGCCGTATCCTTATCAATCATGGGGGATTAATCAGCAGTTAGATGCCGCATTAAAAATTGAATTTGGGCGTGAAGTCTTGTTGGATAAAGTGATCTTAACATTACGAGCGGACTTTCCTCATGATAATTATTGGCAACAAGTGACTTTAAAATTTTCCGACGGTACACATGAGGTCTTTAAAACTGTTAAGACTGAGCAACGCCAGAGCTTTACCTTTGCGAAACGGGCAGCGGAGTGGGTGATACTAACAGAGTTAATTCAAGCAGATGAACCATCACCATTTCCAGCATTAACACAAATTGAATTATTTGGTCAAAACAAATAAAAAATAAGGACGGTTCCTTTATAGGAGCGGTCCTTATTTTTTATTTCTGGCGTGGGCTAGTTGTTGATTGGCGGACAACCAATTCTGTGTTTAACAGGACTCTACGAGGAATGCTAGGCATTTGAATTCGTTTGTGCAATAAATTAATGCCTGTCTCGCCCATTTCTTCAGTAAAGGCATGGACAGAGGATAGCGGTGGTGAGACATATTGAGAAATAGAGATATCATTGATCCCCATGACACTAATTTCTTCAGGAACCTTTATACCGTGTGCGGCTAACGTATGTATCACACCGATTGCAAAGGCGTCATTATAAGCAAGAATCGCAGTAGGTAAATCATTTCCCCATTTCTCTAACGCTTCTTCTGTCAATTGTTCCCCCGTTTTGACATCCAACATGCCATTTTCTTTTAAGATAAAATAATCTTCGTTAAACAAGTGATAATGCTGCATAATGTCAAGATAAGCATTGGTTGTCGGCGTTTTATAGCGACGGAAACCATACATGTTTTCGCTTTCTTCGGCACCAATAAAGGCAATTTTTTCGTGGCCCAATTCCAAAAGATGGGTTAAGGCAATCTCGGTTGCTTGATAAAAATCAGTATTTACAGAATCAAATTCTTCCAGTGGGAAATTACTGCCAATTACACAAAGGTTTGGATGCAGTTGCTGCAACTCTTGTAACGTCTTTTGAGTGAATTTACCAATTGCCAAAATGCCATCAATCCCTTGAAGGTTATGTTGTTCCAATTGAGAAACTTTTAGAATATTGTAACCTAACTCTTCGGCCCGTTTTTCAGCGCCTAAACGAATCGACATATAGTAAATATCCGTTAGTTCTTCGTCATCTGAACGCCACTGAACGACGGCAATCGAAGGCTCTTGCGGAGCTGTTTGTACGGAAAGGTTAGGTGTCAGTTGCTCCTGCTGTTTGTTTTTATTTTTAGTTTTATATTTCGTATAATTCAGGGTTTCTGCTGCTTCAAAAATTTTTCGCTTGGTTTCCTCTGTAACGGATAAGTTTGGATCATAGTTCAGAACTCGCGATACAGTTGAAATTGAAACATTCGCGACTTTTGCGATATCTGTGATAGTTGCCATTCTAAATGCCTCCTTCTCAAGTACTATTATAGCATATAGTATATTTCTTTTTAGTAAAAAAAAGCAAGAAAAAGCTTTTTTTACTTTTTTTTAGCAAAAACTATTGATTTTTTGACTAAAAAAATATACTATAAAGTCAAAGAAAGCGCTTTAATTCGATGGAGAAGGTGGTTTAGTGAAAAGATTTTCACTTTTTTTACTAATTTTACTTGCTTTAACAGGTTGTAAATCCGGTGAAAAAGAATTTGATGAAGAATCTCTTCAAAATCTAAAGGAAACGGCACAGTCTTATTCAGAAACAGAATTACAAAATGGTGACGTTCGTTTAAATGAATATATTTCTTTGAAAGGGGAGATTGTTGAGAGCGACAGTCGTTCTAGTTTAATAAAAAAAGGTGATCGTTTTATTTTGAAAAGTGGTTCTAGTAAATATCAAGTTTTTAATGAGCAAAAGAAAAAATTGAAAATTGGTGACGAAGTGACAGTTTACGGAGAATATTACGGCTTTTTGAAAGGGACATTAATTGAAAGTGAGGAGAATCATGATTCAGCCACGAATTAGACAGAATCCTTTTGAAACATACGAAGAGGTTGCAGAAGGATTTGAAGATTTATTAGCGCCACTGGAATTGTTTTTTGATCGAGAGTATCAAGGTCATCTGGATTTAGGGACACACGGAACGGTTTATTCTAAAGGGACACGTGATGCGGAGGCATTTTTACGACCATTATGGGGACTAGGTCCTTATGTAACGCAAAATGAAAGTGAGTATTTGAATGACTTTCTAACGGGAATTATCGAAGGAACCGATCCTGAGAGTTCATCTTATTGGGGAAAAACAAAAGATTATGATCAATTGATTGTTGAGATGGCAGCATTAAGTACATTTCTTTTGTTAAACAAAGAAAAAACGTGGGACCAATTAACAAAAGAACAGCAAAACAATTTACACAGTTGGCTGATACAAGCCAATGAAAACATTATTCCGCCAAATAATTGGCATTTCTTTAGAGTGTTGCTGAATTTAGCGATGAAACATTGTGAAATGCCGTATTCAAAAGAACAGATCGCTGTTGATTTGGCTGTAATTGATCGTTTTTATGTCGGTAATGGTTGGTATTATGACGGAGTCGAGACACAAGTTGATTATTATGTTTCTTTCGCTATTCATTATTATAGTTTATTGTATTGTCGTTTTGCCCCGGAAGATACCGCAAGAGTGGCTATTATGAAGGAACGAGCAACTTTGTTCGCGCAAGAGTTTAAATATTGGTTTACTCAGCCAGGAGAAGCGATTCCCTTTGGACGTAGCTTAACGTATCGTTTTGCTCAAGTGTCATTTTTTAGTGCTTTAGTTTTTGCAGATGTTGAAGCATTGCCGTGGGGTGAGATTAAAGGTCTAATCAGCCGACATCTTCATCAATGGATGAACAAAGATATTTTTACAACAGATGGATTATTGTCGGTAGGTTATGATTATCAAAATATGGTCTTTGCCGAAGGCTATAATGGTCCTGGTTCACCTTATTGGGCCTTTAAAACATTCATTTTGTTAGCGGTTCCAAAAGATCATCCTTATTGGCAAGCAGAAACACAGCCTATTAGCTTTCCAGAAAAACACTTACCTTCACCAGAAAGTCGGAACTACTATCAAGTAAATGATGCAGGGACACATGGTTTAATGTTTCCAGCGGGACAATTTATTAATTATCAAGCTCATGCACATGATAAATATAGTAAATTTGTTTATTCTTCCCATTTTGGTTTCAGTACTATAAAGAGTGATTATTGGTATTACGAAGGTGCTTATGATAATTGCTTGGCTTTAGCTGAAGACGACCACTATTTCCGCACGAAAGGATTAGATGATCAGTACGAAATTCTTGATGATCGTATCATTCATCAATGGCATCCTTGGTCCGATGTAGCAATCAAAACGACAATTGTACCATTAGAAGGCCAGCATTTACGGATCCACGAAATTGAGACACAACGTGCATTAGTGGCTTATGAAGGTGGCTTCTCAATCCCGCTCTTCGATGAAAAGGTCACTTGCGTTTCTGATCAAATGGCTGAGGTAAAAAATGCAAAAGGTGTGTCAAAAGTAGAAAATATCAACGGCTTTTCTGAAGCTGCGATTATTCGAACAGAACCGAATACAAATTTACTTTATCCGTTAACGGAGTTGCCATATTTGAAAGCAAACTTGTCGAAAGGGAAACATCTTTTAATTTCATTGGTGACAGGCGTACTACCGAATGAACAAATTGAGCCAGTTAAAGTTAGGTTAAAAGAAAATCAGCTTTTAGTTGAAGAAAAAGTTGTAATTTTGGGGAATTAGGGGGAGAAATACACAATGACAGAAAATGGACAGATTGAGTGGTTGCCGAAGCAAATCAGTTTTGCTTTAAACAAAGTTCGAGGAAATTTAGAGACATTTAAAGAATTAGTTCCACCCGCGGCAAGTTTAAATCAAATTTATTATCCTGAAGAAAATATTGACTGGACGGCCAGCTTTTGGCCAGGAATGTTATTTTTAGCAAAGGAATTAACAAATTCAACAGAGTTCGATGAGGTGATTGCCACACAGATGGCTTCTTTTCAACATCGCTTGGATGAACAAATTGAGCTGGAAACACATGATATAGGCTTTTTGTATATTTTAACAGCCATTGCTGATTATCAAGTCAATGGTCATGAGGCCTCAAAAGAAATGGCCTTGCAAGCTGCGGACTTATTAATGAAACGTTATTCACCAAAAGCCAAGATTATTCAAGCTTGGGGGAATTTAGACGATCCAGAGCAACGAGGTAGAATGATTATTGATTGTTTAATGAACTTACCATTATTATACTTTGCAGCAAAAATGACTGGCAAGCAAGAGTATTATGAAGCTGCCTACAATCATGCGAAACAAACACAAAAATATATTGTGCGAGAAAATCACACTACGTTCCATACGTATTATTTTGATACGGAAACAGGCGAAGCCTTGTACGGAAAGACACAGCAAGGATACTCAGATGATTCTTGTTGGGCTCGCGGCCAAGCCTGGGGAATTTACGGCTTTACGTTAAGTTATTTATATACAGGAGATAGTAGTTTTCTGGAAACAGCAAAAAATGTTGCTGATTACTTTATTCAAGAATTACCAGAGGACAAAATCTGTTACTGGGATTTAATTTTCAATGAAGGGAGTGAAGAAGAACGTGATAGCTCATCTGCTGCAATTGCCGCATGTGGCTTACTAGAATTATCTCGTCAGCTTCCATTAAATGATGAAAAACATGGCTATTATGAAAAGGTTGCGCTAGAACTATTACAAGCATTAGCGGAAAAGTATACAACGGTTTTACAACCAGAGTCGAACGGCCTATTGCTTCATGGTGTCTATGATAAAAAAACAAATACAGGAGTCGATGAATGCATGATTTGGGGCGACTACTTTTATTTGGAAGCGTTAACTCGTTTAGCGAAAAGCTGGTATTCTTTTTGGTAATTCATGGAGGAAAACTCCTAAAAAATAATAAATAGCGGAGGTAGTACAAATGAAATTTTGGAAAAAAGGCTTAACAGCGGCAGCGCTGTTAGCAGTGGCGGCAGTAACTTTAACAGCATGTGGTGGTTCAAGTGAAAAGAAAGCAACTGAAAAGAGTGAAGATGGCAAAACAAAATTAACAGTAACTACTTGGAATTATGACACGACCCCAGAATTTGAGAAATTATTCAGAGCTTTTGAAGCGGAAAATCCTGATATCACTATTGAACCGGTGGACATTGCTTCAGATGATTATGACACAAAAGTAACAACGATGCTTTCATCAGGAGATACGACGGATATTTTAACCATGAAAAACTTACTTTCATATTCTAATTACGCGCTACGCAATCAATTGGTGGATTTAACCGATCACGTTAAAGATTTAGATATCGAACCTGCCAAAGCAAGTTACGAGATGTATGAAATCGATGGTAAAACCTATGCTCAGCCTTACCGTACAGATTTCTGGGTATTGTATTACAATAAAAAAATGTTTGATGAAGCCGGAATTGCCTATCCCGATAACTTAACTTGGGACGAATATGAAGCGTTAGCGAAAAAATTATCTAAACCAGAAGAACAAGTATATGGTGCCTATCAACATACTTGGCGCTCAACCGTTCAAGCGATTGCTGCTGCTCAAAACAATGCCAATTTGATTGAACCAAAATACAATTATATGGAAACTTATTATGATCGCGCATTGAGAATGCAAAAAGATCAATCACAAATGGATTTTGGAACAGCAAAATCAACAAAAGTAACGTATCAATCACAATTTGAAAATTCAAAAGCGGCGATGATGTACATGGGTAGCTGGTACATGGGGACTTTATTAACCAACATTGATGATGGCAAAACAAATGTCGAATGGGGGATTGCCGAAATACCACAACAAGAAAAAGGTAAAGCAACTACCTTTGGCTCACCGACAAGTTTTGCAATTAATAAAAACAGTAAAAAACAAAAAGCTGCTCAAAAATTCTTAGACTTTGCTTCAGGTAAAGAAGGTGCAAAACTTTTAGCAGAAGTAGGAGTGGTTCCTTCTTATAAAACAGATGAAATTGATAAAATCTACTTTGCAAGAAAAGGAATGCCTTCAGATGAAGTCTCACAAAAAGCCTTTAACCCAGATACAATTAATTTAGAATTCCCATCTGATAAAAACGGTGCCGCAATTGATAAAGTATTACAAGAAGAACATGATTTAATTATGGTCGGCGACGAAAAACCAAAAGATGGTATTGCTAACATGGAAAAACGTGTCAAAGCAGAGATAGACTAATTATTATTTCCAGCAAAAACACAAAAGATTGATGAAAAAAATAAGCTGAAATGAGTAACCTACAATGAATTTCAGCTTATTTTTTTAAATAAAGAATGTAGCTTGAGTTTGGAAGGAGGGCCTGTTAAGTTCACTTAACAGAATACAATTATGGAAATTACTTCAAAAACAAAAACAGCAAATAAATTGAGACGAAAAAATACGTGGACTGCGTTATCTTTTATCGCACCAAACTTTATTGGCTTTTTCCTCTTCACTTTAATCCCGGTTATCTGTTCACTGATTTTAGCTTTTATGAGTTGGGATTCTTTTTCAACCCCTGAATTTGTCGGAATGAAAAATTTCACCAAAATGATTCATGATGATACGTTTTGGATTTCGTTAAAACAAACGTTTATCTATACGATTGGTGTTGTTCCGTTAACATTGATTTGCTCATTAGGACTAGCGATTTTGTTGAATCGTAAAATTAGAGGGATGAAATTTTTTAGAACGGCTTTTTTCTTTCCTTATGTAACGTCATTAGTTGCGATTGCGGTCGTTTGGAATATGCTATTTCATCCAACAATGGGACCAATTAATCAATTTTTGAAATTATTTATTGAAAATCCTCCTGGCTGGACATCTAGTTCTACTTGGGCTTTACCAGCAATTATCATCGTTAGTGTGTGGCGCTTTATGGGGTATTATATGATTTTGTATTTAGCTGGTTTACAAAGTGTGCCAAGAGAATTATATGAAGCAGCGTCAATGGATGGCGCGGGTAAATGGAATCAATTTTTAAATGTTACCTTACCTTCATTACGACCAACGACCTTTTTCGTGACTATCATGCTTGTAATTAACTGTTTCAAAGTTTTTGACTTAGTTCAAGTTATGACTGGTGGTGGACCAGGACGTGCAACGAATGTGTTAGTTTATGAAATTTACAATGAAGCCTTTGTCAAATTTAATTTTGGTTATGCATCAGCCATTGCGATGGTCTTATTCATCATCGTTCTAGCGATTACTGTGGCTCAATTTAAATGGAATCAACATCAAGAGAAAGTTTAGGAGGAGAAAAGATGGAAGCAACTTTTTCAAAAAAAGAAAATACTCGAAAAGCAAAAACGAAAAAAGCAGAAAAAGTCACACCTGGTGGGATCCTTGTAATCATTCTCTTAACTTTACTTGCGTTAATTACTTTGGTGCCTTTCATTTGGATGGTTTCAGCATCATTTAAAACAAACAATGAAGTTTTCACCATTCCAATTCAATGGATTCCTAAAAGTTGGCATCCAGAAAACTATTCCGTTATTTGGGAACGCATTCCATTGTTAACTTTCTTTAAAAATACGTTATTTTTAAGTATTGTGATTACGATTATTCAACTATTTACTTCAAGTTTTGCAGCATATGGCTTTTCAAAAATGAATTTTAGAGGAAGAGATACACTTTTTATTACGTACATCGCAACAATTGCTATTCCTTGGCAATCGTATATGATTCCACAATTTATTATGATGCGTCAATTAGGTTTGACTGACACGTTATGGTCACTTGTTTTATTACAAGCATTTAATGCATTTGGAGTCTTTTTACTGAAACAATATTACAGTAGTATTCCAGATTCACTATGTGAAAGTGCGCGGATTGATGGGTTAAGTGAGTGGGGAATTTATTGGAAAATTATTTTACCATTAACCAAACCAGCTTTAGCCAGTCTCACGATTATTACTTTTGTGAATACATGGAATGACTATATGGGACCTTTCATTTATTTATCTTCTACTGAGAATAAAACGATTCAGTTAGGTTTGAAAATGTTCGTCGGTTTATTTGATGCTGAATATGCCTTAATCATGGCCGCATCAGTGGTTTCTATTTTACCAGTAGGGATTGTCTTTTTAGCAATGCAAAAATACTTTGTTGAAGGTATTGCTACATCTGGAATGAAGAATTAGGAGGAAGTTTGAATGTTTACTAAGCAAACCTTTGATAATAATATTTATATGAAAATTTTTCGCTGGCTTTACATTTTATTTATCGGTAATCTAGGGCTTCTCTTAGTGAACATTCCTTTTTTCATAGCGGTGATTAGCTTAGACATTGATCCACGAAACCTCCCACTTTTTGTAGTAACGTTGCTGCCGATGGGGGCAGGGATGATTGCACTTTTAGGCTTAATCGATACTTTTAAAGAAGAAAAGGAGCTGGATCCATTTAAAACTTTTTTCCAAAAGTTTCGTCAGTTTGGGTTAAGAGGCTTTCTTATCAGCTTGCTAGGCTTAGGAAGTAGCATCATCAGTGTGACAGATATATTCTTTTTTGCCAAAACAACGATTGGTAAATGGTTTATTCCATTGATGGTCCTCCTGTTAATTTTTGGGTTAGCTATTATGCTGAATGCTTGGTATTTTCAAGTACGAAACCCGCAAGCTTCTTTTAAAGATGTGTTTCGGATTTCTGTTTACTATGGACTGCGGAAATGGTATGTCAGCTGTCTAAATGTTTTTTTACTATTCTCAATGTTTGCAATGATGTTTTTGAAGCCACAGTTTGGGTTTGTTGTAACCCCTGTCCTTTTCCTAGGGATTATTTATTTAAATACTGGGAAATTGCATGAAAAGCAAAAAAAGAATAAATAATTTTTACCTAATAAGTAATCTCGATTTTCAGGAAAATGAATGAAGGTGGGGTTGCTTATTTTGTTCTTGCCTTGTGTATTAAAGTGGAGGGAGCGAACGAATGAAGAAAAAAATAATTATTTTAAGTAGCTTTTTGATAGGTGCTATTTTTGTGCTCGTTATTTTTACTACCAGCCAGCAAAGTATGATTAATAACGAAGCAATCCAAGTCGAAGAATTAATTGTTTATGGCGATAAAAATATGAATCGTGTAGCGAAGCAATTCTCTGATCAGAATAATTTAACTTCGTTTGGGAAAAACTTCTGGCGCAAAACGTATAACGGAAAATCACCCACTCAGGAACTACTGAAGGTTGCAACGGAGGATTTAGTACAACATAAAATGATTAAACAGCTGGCAACGGAGTTAGAAATAGCCCACTCACAAACATTTGGGCAAGAAAAAAAAGAATGGCAAGACCAAAAGAGCAGTTTAACGCTCTGGCAATTTTTAGATGCAAAAGATCAACAATTACAGGACCAAATAAAAGAGAAATTAATGGAGAAAGAAAAGCCAACGCAAAAAGAATTGCGGCAGGCCTTTGAGCAATTGGATGATAAATATAAAAAGACCGATTACTTTGTTGAAGCAATTGAAATTCCAACTTTTTCAGGTAAGCAAGCAGAATTAGAAAAAATAACCGAAGCAATCTCTCCGAATCTATCTTATGAGGAGACGTTATTGGAGTGGCAAAATAAATTACCTAATCTTGTTATTGAATCGTATCAATTGAAGAGTGCAGAAATCCAAAAAGAGGATATTTATTCGTTGTCTGTTGGGGAGATTCTTAGTGAAAAAGCTGTTGGTACCGTGGTGAAAGGATACCACGAAAACCAATACTTTTATATTTTTAATAAGGAAGGAGGGCAACTTTTACAGTTTGAAGAAGCACCACAATTTGGCAAAAATGCCTATATCAACACATGCTACAAAGAGAAATTAGCTACGTATCAACAAGCAACCAAAGTAGACTTGTTGGAGAAAGACAGAGAAAAGTTTTTTCAAAATTATCAAAATAAAAACAGTTAAGGAGCAGAAAATGAGAAAAAAAGCGTATTTTAAAAGTGTAACCATTTTCCTTTCTATTTTGTTTGTTTTTTCCCAGCTTCAATTATTTAGTCTTCCTGCTTATGGGGAAACAGTGAGTGATCAACCGTTACTTTTTCGTTCAGTAGGTGTCGCTCAAAATGGGACGACCTACTATGTGGATGGGGAAGGAGGAAATAATGCCAATGATGGGCAGTCTCCAGCCAGTGCTTGGCGTGATTTTGAAAAAGTGAATCAGACGGAGTTTCAGCCAGGCGACCATCTTCTGCTGAATGCGCAAAGTACCTGGAATAACCAATTGTTGCATCCAAAAGGGAATGGGACAGCGGCACAAAAGATTGTCATTGATTTTTATGATACGAATGACAAAGGAGAAACCATTTTTGAAACAACACGGCGTCCGATTATTAACGGTGGTGGCACCTACAGCACAGGGACTTTCAAACGTGCAATCTCAGGGGCTGTGCAGTTAGTGAACCAAGAATATTGGGATATTTCAAACTTAGAAGTGACAAATACACCAGAGCTAGATAATCTCGAAGGCTATAAGAAACCAGGAGATGCTCAAAGAGCGGGGATATTAGTCCTAGGATATGAACAAAATCGAACGTTCAATAGTGTCACGATAAGGAATAACTATGTTCATGATGTTCAAACAGAATATTATTTGAATCTAAGTGGGAATACTGCAACCAAACGATTAAAAGCGGTAGGTGGAATTATTGTTTTAGGAAGTTGGTTTGATGAGAATGGCAATGTAGTAACAGCAGCCAATGATCATCGAACAACGACTGGATTTAATGATATTTTGATTGAAAATAATGTGATTCAACGAGTGGGACTTGAAGGAATTCGAACAAAAGCTGATTCAGATACCTCAAGAGGCAACACTTTCTACAAAACGTTTTCTAATATTACGATTCGTAATAACTATTTAGAAGATATTGCTGGCGACGGAATTGTCTTGTCAGAATCCAAAAGTGGCGGTGTCGTCGAAGGAAATGTTGCTGTCCGAATGTGCAATGCCGATTATGGTACACAAAATTACGCGGGCGTTTGGGCAATGTCTGTAGATGACGGACTGTTCCAATATAACGAAGTATACGGAATCAAATATGGATTTAACGATGCCGAAGCTTATGATGTGGACATGCAGTCAAACAATGTTATTTATCAATATAACTATTCACATCATAATACTGGCGGCTTTTTATTGCTTATGTCTGATCAAAAAAATTCGGTTATTCGGTACAATATCTCAGCTAATGACGGCGGTGGTAACCGAGGAACAGGTAAAGACAATCCAGGCGGAGCTGGTGGCTACAATTATAAAGAACAAAGTATTTTCCATTATTGGGTGAAAAATGATGGAGCGGCAATGCCAACTATCCACAATAATACGATTTATGTTGGCGACGGCATTTCAACATCATTATTTGGTGAAGGAAATAGTTCTGACAACAGTGGTACAGTAGCCAATTTTTACAATAATATTTTATACAAAGAAGGTACCGGACAATTAAAATTCTTATCTAATTATCCAACAAATGGGACACAACCAATTGAACGTAAAATGGTCGATAATCCAGAAAAATATTTCAAAAATAATGTTATTTGGCCAAAAGAAATTGCTACAGAAAAAAGTGGTGCAACTGTTGAAAAATTAGTATCAAGTGGAAACATTTTTGAAAAACCACAATTAGAAATCACAGATAACCCTGAAAAAGTGAAAGAGTTGGCAGAGCAAGAATTTACGACATTGAAACCAACAAAAGATAATGTGGTTGAATTTACTTCTAAAGAACGCTTACGTCAGCGAGCACAAATGTTCCAGTTAAAAGAAACCTCTCCAGCGATTGGTAAAGGCTTGTCGGAAGTGAACAGTGCGGCCGAAGACTTCTTTGGAAATAGCTTGAAAAATAAAGTTTTAGATATTGGTGCGCAACAAGCATCCACAATTGAAAAAAGTATTCGTTATCAAAATCAAGTGTTAGAAATTAGTTCGGCAACAGGTGTGTATCCTAATTTGCCAGAGCAAGTTGAATTAACGTACGAAGAAGTCGTTAATGAAGAAGTGGTTGCGACAGGCAAAAAAGAATTTAAGTTACAATGGGAAGCAATCCCTCAAGAAAAAATTAATACAGCAGGCACAGTTGAAGTTGCAGCAACAGTTATCGGCTTACCGATAGATGCTGTCAAAGTAACAGCCAAGGTCTCTTTTGAGGGTGAACTTGGTGAAGGAAAAGATACCGTTAAACTAAAAACAGCTCAAACTGCCTATGTTCAAAAGAGTGATGGTAACCGAGCATACTCTGCTATAGCAGGCGGTACTGCTGCCATTAGTTCAGGAGACGCCTATAAATATCCTTATGGAGTAAACTATACGGGCAATTACGCATTAAAATTAAAAAATGCTAGTTCTGCGGGGTATAATCGCCGGATTTACGTTGAAATTGATACACAAGAATTGAAGAACTATCAATCACTAAAAAGTGCCAATTTAGAATTAAATGTGATGCGTTATGATGCGTGGAATGGTGCTGGAAATACAAATGATGAACGTTTGAAAAATACGCAGTTCCAAGTAGATGTTTATGGAACAGATACTAATTGGATGAGTAACACCATTACTTGGAACAATGGCCCAAATAATTTAAATGTACCAAATGAAGAATTTATTGCTCGACAATCTTTTACAAATAGTTCAATTATGAATAATCAAAATACAATCTCTATCGATATTAGTAACTATCTACGGAAGCTAATTCAAAGTGGTGAGAAAATTCCAGCCAAGTTAAGTTTCTTATTAGCGATTACAGACAGTCGTTTGCCTGGTTATGATTCTGATAATGCTGGGTTTGATGCTTTTTCAAAAGAAGGCGCACAAAAGGCCTATCAAGACTTTTTAGCAGGCAAATTGACCTTGCCAACTGGTCAACAGCTAACAGAGGATAGTTTAGCTCCTAAAATTGTTTTATCGAATGTTTTCGAAGTCAAACATGAGTCGATTGAGGTCACGACAGAAGCGGGTCAAGCCCCTAATCTACCAGAAAAAACAACTATTTTTTATTCGGATGGTTCACAACGAGAAGTGACTGTCAATTGGTCAGAAGTTCCAGCATCTTCTTATCAAAAAGAAGGAACATTCACTGTTGTAGGACGAGCAGCAGGTGTCTCAATGCCAATTATTGCCAATGTAAAAGTCACCGCTAAACATATTGTTGGATTCAAGGAATTGCCTACGCTGGATCGACTAACAGGCACCTCGCGAGGCGAACTGAATTTGCCAACTGAAGTAATTGCAAAATTAGATGATGGTAGCGAAACGAAATTGAAGGTTATTTCTTGGGATGACGATGTTAGTAATTATTCGCCAAGTAGCCCGCCAGGTACTTACCAGTTCCCTGCTGCAGTAGAAGAAAAAATAGGAATTGCGAATCCCGATGAACGAAAAATCTTCCAAGTCGTGCAAACTCATGCGATTCCTGAAAGAATTCAATTTGCTACAGAAACAGCCACTATAAAATCAGGCGAAAATTATCAAATTCAATCTAAAGTGATTGGTCAAGCGCCGCACACAGAAACGGATGCTTGGAGCTCGCAAGTAACGTATGAGTTGGTTACACCAGATGCTGGCAATACAGTAAGTGTAGATGAAAACGGTCTGATTAGGACAGAAGCAACGACTGCTGCAGGAAATTATCAAATCAAAGTAACAAGCAAAGTTTTACCGGTAGTGACTGCACAATTTTCAATTAAAGTCACAAAATAAACGAACTGTTTGAAGAGATTGGAACAAGAATTGCTGTACCTTGCAATCTTTCTAGTCTCTTCGATTATCTAGAATCAATAAATATTCTATTGCCTACTATTCATTCTTTTTAAAACAAGGTAAAATAATAAATGAAAGTAAACGATAAAGGTGTGTAGACAATGAATACTATCTTAACAGGTGATCGTCCAACTGGTAAATTGCACCTAGGACATTACGTAGGTTCCTTAAAAAAACGAGTAGAAATGCAAGCAGACCCTACAAATCAATTATTTGTCATGATTGCAGATTTACAAGCATTGACAGATAATGCAAAAAATCCCGAAAAAGTTTCAGCCAATGTTTTAGAAGTTGCTTTGGACTATTTAGCAGTTGGTTTAGACCCTACGAAAACAACAATTTTTATCCAATCGCAAATTCCACAGTTAGCTGAATTAACAATGTACTATCTAAATTTAGTGACCACGTCACGTGTTCGTCGGAATCCAACGGTCAAAGCAGAAATTGAGCAAAAAAAATTTGGGGAAGGTGTTCCGACAGGATTCTTTATTTATCCCGTTTCACAAGCTGCTGATATTACTGCCTTTCAAGCGAACTTAGTCCCAGTTGGGGAAGACCAAAAACCAATGTTGGAACAAGCGCAAGAAATTGTGCATAGTTTTAATCAGACGTACGGTGAAGTTTTAGTTAGACCGGAAGCTGTGTTACCACCAAAAGGCATGGGACGCTTGCCAGGAATTGATGGCAACGGAAAAATGAGTAAGTCTTTAGGCAATGGTATTTATCTTTCAGATCCAGCTGAAGTGGTACAGAAAAAAGTAATGAGTATGTATACCGATCCAAATCATATTCGTATAGAGGACCCAGGACAAGTTGAAGGAAATATGGTCTTTACTTACTTGGATGTCTTTGGGAAAGAGAAAGAATATATTGAAGAATTAAAAGAGCACTATCGTCATGGCGGTTTAGGAGATGTGAAAATTAAACGTTACTTAATTGATGTCCTAGAAGAAGAACTCGCACCGATTCGTCGACGTCGTGAAGAGCTGGCTAAAAATCCAGAAGCGATTATGGAAATGTTGCATAAAGGAAGTCTTGCTGCTGAAAAAGTGGCAGCACAAACCTTAACAGAAGTCAAAAAAGCGATGGGAATTCAATATTTCTAAGCAATAAAAGAACTGGAACAAGTCAAAAGAAGAATGACTTGTTCCAGTTCTTTTTAAGTGGTTTGAAATTGACTATTATATAAGCTGGCGTAAAGAGTCGGAGCTTGTAATAGTTCCTGATGCGTTCCTTTTTCAATAATATCGCCATTTTTCATCACTAAAATTAAATCAGCATTTTCAATTGTGGATAATCGATGAGCGATAACGAAGCTTGTTCGATTTTCTGTGACAGTTTCCATCGCTTTTTGAATATGGGCTTCTGTTCGTGTGTCCACACTCGAAGTTGCTTCATCGAGAATAACAACGGGCGGATTTGCTAAAATGATTCGGGCGATGGTTAATAACTGTTGTTGCCCTTGTGATAATGCACCATTTTCGCTAGAAATAATTGTGTCATATCCTTGAGGAAGGGTCCGAATAAAATGATCACATTGAGCAATTTTAGCTGCTTCAATTATTTCTTCACGAGAAGCATCTTTTTTTCCATAGGCAATATTATCTGCTACGGTTCCTTCAAATAGCCAAGTGTTTTGTAAAACCATGCCAAATAAATTTCTTAGATTTTGTCGAGAAAGTTTCGTAATATCAATCCCATCAAAAGTAATGGCACCTTGATTTATTTCATAGAAACGCATTAATAAGTTGACTAATGTTGTTTTACCAGCGCCGGTGGGTCCTACAATGGCCACTGTTTTTTTCGGTTGAACAGAAAAATCAACATTCTTCATTAAAATTTTTTCTGGTGTGTAGCCAAATTGAACATTTTTAAATTCAATGGCTCCTTTAGGAGAAGAAATAGTTTCTAAATGAGTTGCTTCTGGCTGTTCATCAGCTTCATCTAAGATAACAAAAATCCGATCAATGGAAGCCATCGCTGCTTGAATTGAGTTAATGACATAAGAAGCGGTAGAAATCGGCTCAGAAATTTGGTTGATATATTGCAAATACGCTTGCAAGAAACCAATCGTAATACCACCAGATAAAACGAGCATTGCGCCTAAGATAGCACTGATAATAAAAGCCAACTGATTAATAAAACGAATAGCTGGATAAATCGCAAAATTTAGAAACTGTGCTTTTTTAAAGGCACGATAATGTTGTTGATTAACAGCATCAATTGTTTTTTCAGCATTTTGCTGTTGATTAAAGGTTTTTGTGACCAAATTTCCTGCTAAATATTCTTCCATCTTATTATTTAATTGACCTAATTCAGCTTGACTTTGATCAGCAAACACCTTGTTTTTATTCGCAATTTTTGTCGTCATGAAAGTACTGCCGCCAATTAGCAGCAACACTAAAATGGTTAATTTTGCATCAATATAGAACAACATGATTCCTGCAAAAAGGATAGTCACGACGGAAGTGAAAAATTGGTTGATGCCTGTTAAAAGAACTTGTGACAATTGGTTTAAGCCAGTTGTTGAACGACTAATGATATCGCCCACTTGGTGATTGTCAAAGAAGGCCATTGGTAAAGTTTTAAACTTTTTTGTCACTTCTTTTCTAATTCTTAAAGTAACCCGTTCGCTTAAAGAAGCCATTGCTCGTTCCTGAATAAAAGAAGTGATACTACTAATGATTGAAAAGAGAATTAAAAGTAAGACGGGACCTAAGAGCGCTTCTTCAACTAAAGGAAGTGTCATACCTTTGAGCCCGACACGCTTGATAGCTTCTAAGAGGTTATCAATCCCGATTGCCATAATATAGGTCATGGCAACAATTAATAAGTTTCCAATTAAACTGCAGATCATTAGACCATAAAAGATTGGATGCTCAGGTTTAATCATTTTCCAGAAACGTTTAAAGCTTTGAAGATTCATTGTTTTTTTCATTGTATGGCTTGAAAAGAAAACTTTCTTTCAAGCAGTCACATCCTTTCTTTAATTACTTGGGTAAGATACCTTGCGATTTAGCAAAGTCTTGGTAATAGCTATTAGTGGTAAGTAAATCAGCGTGGGTGCCTTGACCAACAATCCTTCCTTCATCTAGGACGATAATGTTGTCAGCGTTCATGATTGTACTTAACCGTTGAGCAACAATGAGTAAAGTTTTGTCCGACATTTGTGCATGTAAAGCGGCACGTAGAGCGGCGTCAGTTTTGTAATCTAATGCGGAAAAGCTATCATCGAAAATATAAACGTCTGCCGGTTTGATTAAGGCTCGTGCAATACACATTCTTTGTTTTTGACCACCAGAATAGTTGGACCCGCCTTGTGCTACGAAACTTTCAATCCCTTGCGGTAAGGAATCGATAAATTCAGAAGATTGTGAAATTTCTAGTGCCGTTCTTATTTCTTCTGTAGTTGCTTTGGCATTTCCCATTAATAAGTTTGATAAGATTGTCCCACTGAAAAGAAAGGCTTTTTGTGGCACATAACTGATGACTTGGCGAATCGTTTGCTGAGATAATGAGCGGATATCTGTGCCAGAATAGCTAATCGTGCCGGCTGTGACATCATTTATTCGTAAAAGTAACTTAACTAAAGTACTTTTACCAGCGCCAGTTGCACCAACAATCGCCGTTGTTTTTCCTTTAGGAATAACAAAACTAACATTTTCTAAAACAGGATCAGCTGTTTCTGTGTATTGAAACGTGACGTGATCGAAGCAAATCAAGGCTTTCTCAGGATGATAAGCAATGGTTGCTTCAGTGTGAGGATCGCTAATTTCAATTTCTTCTGACAAAACTTCTTGCAAGCGATTCAAGGAAGCAACGGACCGTGGAATGACAACTAATACCATAGCCGCGATCATTAAGTAGGCCAAAGTTAGAAGGGTATATTCAATCACAGCTGTAACGGTGCCAATTTGTAGGGTGCCTATTGCAACTAAATTACCGCCAAACCACAAAATAGAGGCGTACACAACGCCCATTAATAAAAAGGCAACGGGAGTAATCCAAGCAAAGATTTGATTCACTTTACTCATGCGTTCAGCATAATTTTTAAATGTTTGATTGGTTCGCTGCTCTTCAAAGTCTTGATTATTGAACGCACGAATCATATTAATTCCAGTAAAGAACTCTCGTAAAGTCGTAGTAATTCGATCCATTTTTGGTTGAATTTTTAAAGATAAAGGGGTACCTTTTTTCATTAAAAAATAAACAACGACTAAGTAAAATACGATGGAAGCCAATGTTACCCAAGCGAGTGAAACTGAATAAGAAAATGTCATCACTAAGGCAAATAAACTAATAATAGGCGCTGGAAAGATTAATTGGCAAAATAGCACAATCATTGTTTGAACATTATCTACATCGTTGGTCATTCTAGTTAGCAAAGAATTTGAACCAAACTTATCAATATTTTTCATCGAGAATTGTTGAAATTTTTTAAAGAACAATCCTCTAACTTGAAAACCAAATTTAGCAGCTACTAAAGCAGACAAATAGCTAGAAATAATTGCGGCAATTGTTCCAATGAATGCCACAAGAAACATTTGTATGCCAATCGTTTTAATTACTTGTTGGTCACCGCTAACGATGCCCACATCAATCAACTTGCCAACTAATTTAGGGACGCCAAGGGTTCCTGCGATTTGCAAACAGATGGTTAAAGTTGTCGCAAGAACAATCCATTTATTTTCTTTAATAAACTCTTTCATTAATTTCATGAAATTTCCTCCTTAAACAATACCGTTTTAGCTGTTACAAAGAGTCATTGTACACGTTCAAGTAACTTGAATGTCAACAGTAGAAATGCTAAACTTTTTGATGGAGGGAACAGGATGGAAAAAAATTACACAATAAAAGATGTTTCTGAGTTGTTAAATATCCCTAAGTCCACGATTCGTTATTGGGACGAGCAAGGGTTGATTAGTACAACACGCAATGAAGAAAACGGATATCGAACCTTTGATTTAGAAGATTTGTTCAAAATATATGATATTGATTTTTATCGAAAAATGGGGATTCCTATCAAAGATATGTTGAATTTATATAAAAAGACACCTACCGATCTCTATGCCACCATGGAAGCAACAGAAGAACAACTGGGGCAAGAAATAAAAAGGCTTCAACATAAATACAAAGAAATCAAGAAAAGAAAATTACATTTACATGCGTTAATTGATTTAGAAACATTGGTTTTTTCAGATGAACCAATTCCTTTTGATAAAATTGTTGTTGTTGATATTGAGGATCCAGAAGAGATGAAAGTTTACATGGAACACATTTCAACTTTAGGTATTTACGGGGATTTAAGTGAATCCAATGAACTGACGTATGGGATTTGTTTGGCAAATCATGTGAATAAAAAAAGTTTAGATAAAGTGATTTGGCTCAAAGAATCAAGTAGCCAATACAAAGGCTTTATTTTAAAAGTCAATACACAAGATACCCGTTTGAATAATATCGAAGAAGTAAAAAAGCGTTTAGCAAAACAAGGATTTGAAACAGGCATCGTTGTCGGGGAACATATCTTGACACAACTAGAAGAGGAAAACCAATATATTGAATATTATTATGGTTGGATTGAAATTTTAGGGGAAAAGTGAAGTAATTGAAACAAAGAAGGAACTAGCAATAGCAAATGTAGCTAAGCTAGTTCCTTTTTTTATTTATAACAAGAAACCCAACATATTATTAACAATGTGAATAGCCATAACAAATACAAGCGAACGATTTGATTTTAAGTAAGCTGCAGATAATAAAATAGCTCCTGGCAGATAAATGAGAAAATCAAGGGGCTGTTGTGTGTGCATAAAGGTGAATAAAAAAATTGAAATCATAGTTGCACAGGCTATACCAATTGTTTCCGATAAACAATTCATTAATACTTGCCGAAAAACTAGTTCTTCAGCAATTGGCCCCACGATTGCTAAGAAAAATAGAGTAACAAGCAATGGGACTTGTGCACCAAATGAGAGAACATCTTGTTGATTAGCAATTAGATTATTACTCATGATTTTTTGAATAATAACATCGACTAAAAAAATCAGCCCCACCCATAAGAAAATGCTAAAAATACGCCAAAGAGTCTCTTCTTTAAAATAGTCGAACCCAGCAACGATTTCTTTCCAAAATAAAACTATTCCCACAATAGCAGTAATAGTTAAACCTGTTACGAGATTTGCAAAAGATGATTCTACTAAATTATTATCAAATAACAGTGAAATAGCTAATAATAATAAAGAACCAGCTTGCATTAAAACTGTGAAAAAATATACCACAATTAAACTAATTGCTCTAGTGTTTTTACGGATAAAATTCAAAAATAGTCCTCCTCAAAAATAATTAGATAATATCCTTTGTGAAAATAACAAGTTCTCAGCTTTTATACAACAAATACGCACAAGTGAAACCGCTTTATGAGTGGAATTTATCCAATTATTTTTAATGTTCTTAAGAGGTTATAAAAAAAATATTAGATAAACGTTTTCACAAAGAACGGTCAATTCGGTAAATTTTTAGCTTAAAATGACACAAAATCTATAATTTGTTTCTCAAATCCTATAATTTGTTCCTTAAAAAGATATTATGAAAACGCTATTATATTTATGAAAGGAGCGAAACGAATGAAGAAGAAAAACGGGTTTTTTCAAAATGTATGGCGTTATAAGGCCTTAATCCTTATGGCGTTACCAGGATTTATCTGGTTTATATTTTTCTTCTATATACCAGTCTTAGCCAATGTGGTCGCATTTAAAGATTTTCATATTTCACCAGATGGTTTCTTAGCTAGTCTAAGAGAAAGTCCTTGGGTTGGTTTTGAAAACTTTAAATTTTTATTTGCGTCAAAAGATGCTTGGTTAATTACTAGAAACACCATTTTGTACAATGTCGTCTTTTTAGCCTTTAACTTATTCTTCGCGATTGCTTTTGCTATTATTATGAGTGAATTAAGAAATCGTCGCTTAGTTAAAGTTTATCACACGATGTCATTGCTACCATATTTCTTATCTTGGATGGTTATTAACTATTTTGTTTATGCCTTTTTAAGTCCAGACAAAGGGATTTTGAATCAATGGATTACTGGTAATGGCGGCACAATGATTAACTGGTATGCAGATCCACGTTGGTGGCCAGTAATTTTTGTCTTCCTAAATGTTTGGAAGAGTCTAGGCTACAACAGTATTATCTACTATGCTTCTGTGATGGGGATTGATCCGACATACTATGAAGCAGCGATGGTAGATGGTGCCAACAAATGGCAACAAATAAAAAATGTTACGATTCCACAAATTTTACCAATGATGTCTGTTTTATTAATTTTAAACATCGGCGGTATCTTCAGAGCAGACTTTGGTTTGTTCTACATCGTACCAAGAAATTCAGGTGCGCTTTACAACGTGACAAGTGTGTTAGATACCTATATTTACAATGGCTTAACGGCTACTGGTGATGTAGGCATGACGGCAGCTGCAGCGTTATATCAATCTGTCGTTGGGGCATGTTTGTTATTAATTGCGAATTTAGTTGTTCGTCGAATTGAACCAGATTCAGCACTATTTTAGGAGGAAGGATTATGAAAAAGAAAAAAGTCACTAGCGTTAACGTTCGATCCTTCAACCCGACAGCGAATTTGATTTTCAATATTGTCATTGCGATTTTTGCTATTTCCTGTGTGGTTCCGTTTTTCTTTGTTATTATGATTTCATTGACAAGTGAAGGATCATTAGCAGCAAACGGCTACCGGTTTTGGCCAAAAGAATTTTCATTGGAGGCCTATCGTTACATTTTCCAAGGGGCAATGAGTCAACGCATTATTCATGCCTTAGGGGTAACGGTCTTCATTACGGTGACAGGGACGATTGTCAATGCAACAATGACGTCATTATATGCCTATGTCATTTCTCGTTCCAACTTTCCATTTAAAAAATTCTTTACATTGTTTGCGTTAATTACAATGTTATTTTCACCAGGGATGGTTGCGAACTATTTAGTAATGACAAACTTATTGCAATTGAAAGATACAATTTGGGCGTTAATTTTGCCTTTAGCTTTAGGACCATTTAATATTTTAGTGATGCGAACGTTTTTCAAGAAAACCGTGCCTGACAGTATTATTGAATCGGCACGTATTGATGGCGCAAGTGAAATGCGCATTTTTGTCAGCATTGTGTTACCACTAGCCGTTCCAGGGATTGCCACAATTAGTTTATTTGCGGCTTTAGGTTATTGGAACGATTGGTTCAATGCGTTACTTTACATTCAAAAAGATACCTTGGTACCATTACAGTATTTATTGATGAAAATTCAAAACAACTTAGAGTTCTTATCAAGAAGTACGGATATGGGTGCAGCAGCACAAGAAGGGTTAGGCGTTCTACCAAGTGAATCGGCTCGAATGGCGATTGTTGTCTTATCTACGTTACCAATTGCGTTAACTTACCCATTTTTCCAAAAATATTTCGTGGGTGGTTTAACAATCGGCGGCGTGAAAGAATAAAATTGTACAGGAGGAAATAAGGAATGAAAAAATGGCAAAAAGGATTAGCCGTAGCTGGCGCAGCAGCTTTAGCTGTAGGATTAAGCGCGTGCGGTAAATCTTCAAAAGATGCAGCGTCAAAAGGTGATGATAGTACACCAACGTTATTAATGTATCGTGTTGGGGACAAACCAGATAATTATGACCAATTAATCGATAATGCGAATAAAATTATCGAGAAAAAAATTGGGGCAAAATTAAAAATGGAATTTGTTGGTTGGGGCGATTGGGACCAAAAAATGTCAACAATCGTTGCTTCTGGTGAAAGCTATGATATTTCATTAGCACAAAATTATGCAACGAATGCACAAAAAGGCGCCTATGCTGATTTAACTGATTTAGCACCTAAATATGCCAAAGAAGCCTATGATCAATTACCAGATAACTATATTAAAGGAAATACGATCAATGGAAAACTGTATGCGTTCCCAATTTTAGGTAACTCTTACGGTCAACAAGTTTTAACTTTTAATAAAGAATATGTCGATAAATACAATTTAGATATTAGTAAAGTCGATGGTAGTTATGAAAGTGCAACGGAAGTTCTAAAAGAATTCCATAAAAAAGAACCAAATATTGCTGCTTTTGCTATCGGTCAAACATTCTTTGCAACAGGTAATTATGACTTCCCTATTGGTAACCAATATCCATTTGCAGTAAAAACAACTGATACTGGCTCACCAAAAATTATTAACCAATATGCCGACAAAGACATGATTAATAACTTAAAAGTCTTACATCAATGGTATAAAGATGGCTTGATTCCAACAGATGCTGCTACAAGTACAACACCATATGACTTAAATACCAATACTTGGTTCATGCGTCAAGAAACACAAGGACCTATGGATTATGGTGATACAATCTTAACACAAGCTGCTGGCAAACCACTTGTTTCTCGTCCACTAACAGAACCATTAAAAACAACAGCTCAAGCGCAAATGGCTAACTATGTTGTTGCAAACACGTCTAAAAACAAAGAAAAATCTGTTGAATTGTTAGGTTTATTGAACAGCAATCCAGAATTGTTAAACGGACTTGTTTATGGTGAAGAAGGCAAACAATATGAAAAAGTTGGCGATGATCGCGTGAAATTATTGAAAGATTACACACCAACAACTCATTTGAGTGCTTGGAACACAGGAAACAACTTAATCATTTGGCCAGAAGAATCTGTCACTGAAGAAATGGTTAAAGAACGTGATAAGAGCATCGAAGAAGCAAAAGATTCACCAATTCTTGGTTTTACTTTTGTAAATGATAAAGTGAAAACTGAAATCACTAACGTTGCTACAGTTATGAACCGTTACGCAGCAAGCTTAAATACAGGAACTGTTGATCCAGAAGAAACACTTCCAAAATTAATGGATGACCTAAAAACAGCTGGCTGGGATAAAGTTCAAAAAGAAATGCAAACACAGTTAGACGAATATATCCAATCTCAAAAATAATCACAGGAGGCTGAGGCATTAGCTGAGCGCTTTTGGCTCAGCCTTTTACATAATAGAAAGGAAGAGGAAGATGGAAAGTACAGGGATTCAGCGGTTGTTTTACCTTTCCTGGACAGTAATCAAACTAAATTTACTGTTTGTTTTATTTAGTTTAGCTGGAGGGATTATTTTTGGTGTTGGTCCAGCACTCCAAATGATGACTGATTTCATTTTGGAAGAGGGTATGAATTATCAAGCAATTACCGTTAAACGAGCATTTGAATCATGGAAAGCACATTTTAAAAGAAGTAACTGTTATTTTTTACTTTTTCTCTTCACTTTAGGATTTGTTTTTTATAATATTTATTTAGCCGTTCAATTTACCGGAATAATGTGGTTAATTATTACATTTATTTTATTTTTTGTTTCCCTAATACTCGTTATTTTTTACATTTATATGCTACTATATGAAGGAAGCTATTTTATCTCAACTATTGATTTAATGAAGCTTTCATTTATCAGTATCTTTTTAAACCTCGGTGTATTTTTTAAAGTCTTATTCGGTGTAATTAGTATCGTTGCTTTAACTTGGAAAATGAAAGGACTGCTACTATTTGCTTCGTTTGCCTTAATTATGATGTGGTGTGCCTATGTCACGCGTAAAAATCGCCAGTTTATTGATGGAAAGTTGGAACAAAATGAAGCGAATCTTCAAAAAACTGTTTAAAAAAAAATATTTATTAAATCGATTATTACAAAAATACAGTCTACTGTTAACAAGTATTATTTTGTTAACGGTGGCTGCTTTGTGCGTTTATGTTACTTATACAATTAACTTATCAATTGATTCACAAAAAAATAACGCCGTTTCCCAAATTGACAGCTATGTAACGAATAAAAATAATGCGGCGACGAATATGATTAATGAATTAGCTGGCTCTGCAAGTAAAATTGAAAACATGCGAAAATATATGGAACTTTCTCCTCCTGAGTATTTTGACTATACTTACAGCCAATGGTCGGAAGATCGGGTCAGTACCCACTTTGGAAATAATTTAAGTACATTATTTAGCACCTTTCCTGACTTAGAAGAAGTGATTATTCGCTTAGATGAATTTGATCAGGTTTTGTTCGCCAATCGCACAGCTACAAATGGGAAAAAAATGGATATGTCATCAATTAAAAAACATGGCTTTCAACTAATGCGAATTATCTCCGATCCTTATACAGGACAACCGCTGGGAGAGTTGTACACTGTGTTTTCAAGTCAAGAGTTGCTAGGCAACCAAGCAGACTTATTGAAAAAATCAGGTATTAATGCGTTTATCTATGATAGTGCTGGAAATCAAATTTTTTCTGAAAAAGCACAATTTACCAAAGAAGAAGAGCGGCAACTAGATAAAAGAATGCACACCGATAGTGACATTCAACAGGTTTTTCATAATCGCTACGATATTGCGGAAATAGAAAGCAGTGGCCGGAGTACCATTCTCTTATTAACAAGCCGCCGAGTCTTATTTCGACAATTGTTTATGAATTATGCGGCCATTTTAGGGATTGGGTTACTTTTGATTGTTATTTTATTAGTGGGCTTAAACCGCCTGTTTAAACGCTATTCTCAACAAGTCCAATTAATTTTAGAAGCGACACGAGCCATTGGCGATGGCAATTTAAAAGAACGAATTGACACGAATCAAGTTCAGGAAGAATTGAATGATATTGCTTCCGCGATTAATTTTATGGTAGACAGTTTAGATCAATACATTCACGATATTTATACTTTAGAAATTAAGCAACGCGATGCTCACATGAGAGCATTACAGTCGCAAATTAATCCTCATTTTCTTTATAATACGTTGGAATATATTCGCATGTATGCTTTGAGTCGGCAACAAGAAGAACTAGCTGATGTTGTCTATGCTTTTTCAACGCTACTTAGGAATAATATTAACCAAGAAAAAACCACGACCTTGGCAGAGGAAATCTCATTTTGTGAAAAGTATGTGTATTTGTATCAAATGCGTTATCCCGACCAATTTGCCTATAAGTTCGAAATAGAAGAAACAATTGCTGATGTCGAAATTCCTAAGTTTATCATTCAGCCGCTTGTCGAAAATTATTTTGTGCATGGAATTGACTATCAACGACAAGACAATGCTATTAAGGTCCACGCCTACCGAGAAGGCGAAAAAATTATTGTGGCTGTTGTAGATAATGGAAAAGGAATTACCGCCAATCGGTTAGAGGAAATTCGCGAACGTTTAAATCAAACAGAAATAGAAACGGAACAATCCATTGGATTAAGAAATGTTCATGAACGTTTACAACGCTTTTTTGGGGAGAGTTATGGTTTAACCATTGAAGGGAAAGAAGGAGAAGGGACGACAATTCGTCTTTCGTTTGTAGCATAAGGGGTGAAAAGATGTATCGAGTGATGTTTGTTGATGATGAATATATGATTTTAGAAGGCTTAAAATGGATTATTCCTTGGCAAGAGTTAGGCTTTGAAATTGTTAAAACAGCGCGTAGTGCGCAAGAAGCATTGGCTTTTTTAGAAACAGAATCCATTGATGTTTTATTAACAGATATTACGATGCCAGAAATGAGCGGGATCGAATTAATTGAGCAAGCAAAGAAAAAAGGACATCAATTTATTAGTTTAATTTTATCAGGTTATCAAGAGTTTGATTACGTCAAAAAAGGCATGGCTTTGCAGGTCCAAGATTATCTTTTGAAACCAGTCAATAAACAAGAACTATTAGCCAATATCCAGAGAATTAAAATAGAATTGGACCAACAAAAAAAATCCCATGCCCGCGTGCGTCTATATCTAGAAAATGGCTTGATGCGTTGGCTTAATGATGAAATCAGCGAAGGGGAATACGAAGAGTTAATGCAGCAATTTACGACTATAAAACCAGGTGATTTTACCGTTTTATTGGTTGAAGCTGAGATGCCATTTTTAGAAACAATCAAGGAACTATTTATGAAAAAAGGCCAACTGTTATTCATTGAAAGTTGGATGAGTACGTACCACCAATTGTTACTTATCTATAAAGGGGCCAGACAAGAAGCGTTCTTATTTATTCGTGAAATTGAAGCGATTCTAGCTGGTCAAGGTCAGATTTTTGTAGGGGAATCTGTCAATGAATGGGAAACGGTTTATGAAAGTTATGAGAAAGTAAAACAGTTGCAAGCAATTGAAACGTTTTATCAAGAATTTCTGCCAAATAATCAAAAAGAACAAATGAATCGTTCGGCAGAAGATTTTACTTTTCTAGCGTTTAACCAAGCCTTGATGATTGGGGATATGCAGACCATTCAACGGGAATTAGATGCTATTTTCAATCAGTTAAGTCAACAACACGCTACGCCAGAATATGTACGCTATGTAGTCTTCTTACTTTTTTCAGATATTTCGCGTCAGTATCCAACTGTGTTAGAAGAAAACTATGAAAAAATCGTGGAAGAAATTCGAGCCAGCAACAATCTTAATACACTGTATGCGTTAATGCAGCAAGTCTTGGCAGAAGTGAAAAATAAACCTAAAATAAAAAAATATTCAGAAAGTGTTAGCCAAGCTGTAGAAAGAATTGAACAAGGCTATTTAGAAGAATTAAACTTAAAAACGGTGGCGGATGAGCTTCATTTGAACCCTAGTTATTTAGGCCAAATTTTTAAAAAAGAAACCAAGCGGAGTTTTTCTCAATATTTGAATCAAGTGCGTACCAAGCATGCCCAGAAATTATTATTGTACACGGATGATACAATCAACGAAATTTCAGAAAAAGTAGGATTTAACAATACCAACTATTTTTCAAAAATGTTTAAAAAATTAAATGGAATTACGCCAAAAGAATTTCGAGAGCAATACCAATCAAATTACGCAGGTGTCGAAGAATAAAAAGAAAGATGTTCAATTTTTATGAACATCTTTCTTTTTATTATTTTTCCGTACTTAATGAAAACGGTCGTTCTGCTGTGTTTTGTGGATTCGGGACGATCCCTAATTGATAATCTAAAGTCCCGCCATTTAATAGTTCTTGATGAGTAAAATAAGGCGCAGTATGTTTTTCTTGGTTTAACTGAATTTCATGAATAAATTGTTGTTGGACTTTGTTTGGTGATGTCTGAATGGTTAATTGTTTACCATTTGACAGTTTTACTTCCGCCGTCTGGACTAAAGGCATCCCGATTACATATTCACCAGTTCCTGGTGTGACGGGATAAAAGCCTAAGCTATTAAAAATATACCAAGCAGACATGCTACCATTGTCTTCATCACCTGGATAGCCAGTTGGTGAAGCATCAAATGTTTGCATTAGTTGTTTTAAAAGTGGTTGAGCCATCTCTGGTTTGCCGATGTAGCTGAATAGAAACGGATAATGGAAACTTGGTTGATTTGAGATGGCTAATTGACCAAAATCAATTGCCGCCATTTCACTCATTTCATGAATTTCAAAACCATAGCCTTCAACGTTAAAGTTAGGCGCTTGATTGCATAGCTGAATTAATTTTTTTTCGAAAGCTAACTCGCTACCATATAGCTTAATCAAACCTGCAAAATCTTGATAAACCGCAAAACTTGATTGCCAAGCACTTCCTTCGGCGTAATCTTTGCCCCAACGAATATCTAAAAAGTCAGGACGGAAATTGCCTTCAGTATCCTTTGCTTGCATAAAGCCAGTTTCAGGATTAAAAAGTTGTTGATAATTCAAGGCTTGTTGACGATAAAACGTTGCAGTCTCTGAATCATTCAATGTTTTTGCAACTTGCGAAATACAGAAATCACTGTACGCATAGTCTAAGGTATGATTGACAGATTCATGATAGGTTGAAGGAACATAGCCATATTTTAGATAATCCAGAGTTCCTTGACGTCCATAATTTTCTCGTTCGCTTTGTTGTGTAGCGCCTTTTTTCATCGCTTCTAGGAACTGAGGCATCAAGTCAGGACGAATCTTTTTCACGGCGGCATCAGCAATGACAGCGTCAATCAAGGTGCCAGGCATTAAACCACGCTCATCTGGAGATAACCATTTTGGCAAGAAACCTGTTTCGTTGTAACTATTTAAAAAGCCTTCTAGCATCTCTTCGTATTTTTCTTGAGCAATTAGTGAGAACAATGGGTAGACCGTTTTATAAGTATCCCAAAAGCCATTATTGGTATATAGTACACCAGGACGAACCGTTTGCGAGAACGTATCATAATGAATCGGCTGCTGATTTTCGTCCAATTCATAAAAGGTTTGCGGAAATAGGAATGTTCGATACAGTGTATGATAAAACGTTTTAGTATGTTCAGGATTTTCATGCGTTACTTTAAGGCGATCGAAATAATTATGCCAATCTGCGATTCCTTGTTGCAGCATCTCAGTAGAACGCAAAGAGATTTCTCGCGCTAAATTTAACTGCGCTTGTTTTTCAGAAATAAATGAACTACTAAAATGAACAACTTGTTGAGCAATATTTCCAAAAGAAAGAAGGATTTTGCCATCTTCACCTGAAGAAGGGGCAAACCATTTGGTTAAAGGCTGTTCAAAATGAAGCACAAAATAAAAACTAAAATCTGGATCTTCACAACCAGAATAGTTGATGACTTTTACAGCCACTTGATGGTCATCTAATTGTTTTACTTGATAACGTCCAGGCAGAGTTAGTAGTAAGTGATTGTCTTTTTGTTGATAATCAATGGTTAAGATACCACCATACATGCTTGGGATTAATTGAGAAGTTATTTGATAGCGTAATTGAGTTAAGTTAATTTCGACAGGAGAAAAAAGGCTTTCTTCTGGACGATAAGAACTTTGGGCATGGAATAAAGAAAGTTCCGACAATGAACCACTGACAGGGGTCATTAATAAATGACTAAAATCACCCATCCAAGGACTTGGTTGATGCGTTACTCGATAGCCTTGAAATGTTCGATCTTCTGGATGAAACCACCAGCTGCCTTTTTGGTCAGTTGTTTGCGGGGCGTAAAAGTTCATCCCAAATGGCACGCCAGTATAGGGTAGACAATTTCCATTTGAAAAACTATGTTGGTTGGCAGTTCCGTGTCGCGTATCAATCGCTTGAATATTCATGAAAGTAGCTCCTTTGTTTTAAATGATATATCATATATGCTGATTATAGCACAAAAAACAAGAAATGAAAGCGTATTTATTCGCTTTTTTATTTATTTTTAACGAATTGGTATATTCAATTTGAAGAGGGAATTGACAAGCATGTTACAATGGATAAGGAATCGATATTGGAGTGATTGTTATTTATTTTTTTAGTACAAAAAGTCAGCAATTTTTTGCGTATGTTTGGGCCATTTTCCCAGTCATCGCCTTTTTTTTGGTTAGTTTTTATACATTGGATTTTTTATTTTCCCCAAGCTATTTAATTATGGTGCCTGTATTTACTATTATGTTTAAAATTAACTATAAAAAAGATTATTCGTTTGTAGCGCTGCTCAAAATGAGTATCAGGCAATTTGTGATCAGTTTTTTAGCATTTATAGCTAGTAGTTCCTTTAGCTGGTCTATTATTTTAAATAGTAGTGTGACATTTTTAATTGTTTATTTATTTTATTCATCTGCGACACCGATGCGGTATCATAGTTATTTGATGATGTTTACGTTTTGTCAGTTAATCCAGGTTAAAGGAAATACATTTTTGATGCAATCTCAAGTTGTGGCCTTTTTAATTGGTCTTTTTTTATTGGCTTTAACATTAAACGCTTGGTGGCAAACAGGATTACGTCAGCTAACTAGCTTAAAGAGTAGGGGCCATGTTCGTTTTTTTAAAAGCATTCAATTAAATATGAAGCAACAAAAATTGGCAGTTATTAATTTCTGGCACGACTTACAACAGATTTTTTTTGGGATTACAAGTTTCAAACAATTTTTAGAAAGTCCTGACGAAAGGGTGCAACGATTTCGTTTAGCTATTCGTATGAGTTTCACCATTACACTGAGTTTTATTTTAATGTGGAGTGTAGGAGGCATTAAAATAATTTGGATTCCGATGAATGTTTTTCTACTCTTGCATCCAGTGAAAGCAGAAATGAACACGCGTATTAAGACACGTTTTTGGGGGACTCTTTTAGGATGTTTCCTTAGTCTGTTTGTTGTCAATTGGCTTCAATTGCCACTGACACACCTCATTGTTTCTAGTTTGATTGGCATTTTTGTTTATGCCCTAAAACCAGGAACCGTGTTACAAGTGACAATGGCAACGATTTTTGGGTTATGTTTGGCAACAATTAGTTTACGAGGGATGTACGCCGCAGAGTTGCGGGTCTCTTTTGTATTATTGGCAATTTTTGTTGTTTGCTTAATTGATTTAGGTTTATTTGTTTATCAGCGTATTTTACGTTTTTAAAAAGTGTGGCACAGAGGGTGATTTACCCGTTGTGCCACACTTTTTAATTTTCTAAATTCGTTAATTTTTCCAAGTAATGATTTTCTATTTGCGGAAAATCTATTTTTTCTGTTGCTGCATCAGGGGTTTCAACTACTTGCTTCAAGCGGTTGAGAACAATTGACCAACCAGCGATATCTTTATGGCGAGGTGTTGTAAAATTTTCTGGGAGAGATTCTGAAAAGACTAACAGGGTCTGATGAGGTGCTTGTTCTTTTAAGTCAAAATAGATGATACCAGTATCCCAAGTCACGCCCAGATATTTTTCCTCTGCATAATCAGTGAAAGGCATTGTTTCTTCAAAATCGGGCAGAATAAACCGCCAAAACCCGTTAACACCTAATTCACCAATCTCTAATTCTGGAAACCATTGTTTTAGCTTGTCTGTCTCAGTGAGGTAGCGCCAAATCGTTTGAGGGCTGGCTGAAATTGCCCGTTCTGTACCAAAATAAATCGTCTGGTTTTCTAAGCGAAAGGTATCTTTCATGTTGTTTCTCTCCTTTATTTATTATTCGTGAAGTTCTAAAGGTAGTCCATCTGGATCAAAAAAGAAGGTCATTTTTTCACCCGTAAAATCATCTACTCGTAGCGGTTCTGTTTCAATTCCTTGCTCATTTAAAAAAGCAATCACTTCTTCAATATGTTCAACTTTAAAAGCTAAATGACGTAATCCTAAAGCTTCAGGATAAGAGGGGCGAGCGGGAAATTGATCAGAAATGAAAATTTCTAATTCTTGGCTGCCTAATTTTAAATCTAATTTAATATCGTTTTTTTCGGGACGATGATTTTCGCGAAGAACTTCAAAGCCCAGCTTTTCGACATAAAAATTTTTAGTTGCTTGATAATTTGAGGCATTGATTGCCACATGATGAATTTCTTTAAAAAACATTTTTCATACTCCTTTTCGTTTTTTCCCTCTGTAGTATAGCAATAAAGAAGCAGCTAAAAAAGCGTTCTGTTTGACTCTTTAAGAAAAGACAAGGGAATTTCAAAAAAATAAAATTATTTTTTTGAAAGAAAGCGCTTGCCAAAAAAAGAATAATCAAGTATGATGTATATACAACTTAATTGTATATACAAGTTTGAGAGGAGAATGTAAAATGGGTAAGTTTCAAAGCGATGCACAACAGTTGTTGAAAGCAGTAGGAGGCAAAGAAAATATTTCAGCTGTTTCTCATTGTGCAACTCGAATGCGTTTTGTATTAAAAGATCCAAAAAAAGCGGATGTACCTGTGATTGAAGATATTCCTTCTGTAAAAGGAACCTTTACAAATGCTGGACAGTTTCAAGTAATTATTGGGAATGAAGTCCCACAATTTTATAATGATTTTTCTGCAATTTCCGGTTTAGAAGGGGTTTCAAAAGAAGAAGGGAAAGCAGCTGCCAAAAGTAATTTGAGTCCTGTTCAACGAGTTGTTTCTGTTTTAGCTGAGATTTTTACACCATTGATTCCTGCACTTGTTATCGGGGGATTGATTTTAGGGTTCCGCAATATTTTGGAAGGGGTTCCATTTGGCTTTCTTGATGGTCAAACAATCGTGGAAGTTTCTCAATTTTGGAATGGAGTCAATTCATTCTTATGGTTAATCGGCGAAGCAATTTTCCACTTCTTGCCAGTTGGGATTACGTGGAGTATTACGAAGAAAATGGGAACCACACAAATTTTGGGGATTGTCCTAGGGATTACATTAGTCTCACCACAACTTCTGAATGCTTATTCAGTTGCGACGACTAAAGCAGCAGAAATTCCTTTCTGGGATTTTGGGTTTGCTCAAGTTAACATGATTGGTTATCAAGCGCAAGTTATCCCAGCTATGTTAGCCGGCTTCTTGCTTGCCTATCTTGAAATTTTCTTTAGAAAAGTGATTCCTCAAGCAATTTCAATGATTTTTGTCCCATTGTTTGCTTTAGTACCAACAGTATTGGCTGCACATGTCATTTTAGGACCAATCGGTTGGACGATTGGTAGTTGGGTTTCTGATATCGTAAACGCAGGATTAACGTCAACATTTAATTGGTTATTTGGCGCCGTCTTTGGCTTTATGTACGCACCATTAGTCATCACTGGGTTGCATCATATGAGTAATGCGATTGATTTACAGTTGATTGCTGACTTTCAGTCAACCAACTTATGGCCAATGATTGCTCTATCAAATATTGCACAAGGTTCAGCGGTTTTAGCAGTTATCTTTATGCATCGTGGAAACAAAAAAGAAGAACAAGTTTCGATTCCAGCGATGATTTCTTGTTACTTAGGTGTGACTGAACCAGCGATGTTTGGGATCAACTTAAAATATGTTTATCCATTTGTTGCGGGCATGATTGGTTCGGCAATGGCCGGAATGTTTGCCACTTTAATGGGCGTTCGTGCGACAAGTATCGGCGTCGGTGGCTTGCCAGGAATTTTATCTATTGTGCCACAATATTACTTGCCGTTTTTAGTCGCAATGGTGATTGCGATTATCGTACCAATGGGCTTAACTTATATTTTCAGAAAGAAAGGCATCTTTAATAAAGTCGATCCAGTTGATGAAGCAACAGGGATGTTATACAGCGAAGAAGGGTAATCGCTTTTTGAAGTTAAGAAGAATTCGTAGACATTTGTCTACGAATTCTTCTTCTTTTTATAGAAACTATTGGCTTTTTTCTCTCTTTCAGTTAGACTAAAAAGGTTGAGAAAAGGAGAGCGTAAAAATGGATATTTATTTAAAAAAAGCAATTTTACACATTATTGATCGAGAAACTGGGACGCCGGTTTTCTCTGAAAAGGAACTAGATTTAACGACCGAGTATATTCGAACGTATTTAACTGCAAAAATTTCAAAACTTTCGACTGCACAAACAAAGACTGGAACATTGGCGGAAAATAGTTCCTTTGTTGACACGTTACGTGGGATTCCTAGTGATTTTATAAAGAAAAGCCAAGAAGTTACCCAACATTGGTATGATGTTTATTCAGGAAGCGAAGATGCGCCTAGTGCTGATATTTTGTTCATTTTATATGAATTAGATACGGTGTTACATGTCGCAATGATTAAATTAAACTATAAAGAAAGTTACACGCATTACGTCGACTATGAAGAAGAATCCGTTTATAACAAACTGATTATCAACCGAGCAATTTTGTCTTCAAAATCACAAAAACCAGATGAAGGGATTACGGTTGACTTAGATACATTAGCGTTTGAATTACTAGAGAAAAGATATGAATTTTCAGGAGAAAAAATCTGGTATTTCTCTGAAAAAGTGATTGAGACGCAAGCGGCACCTTCCATGGAAGAAAATATCAAAGAAATTAAAAAGGCAGTCAAACGCATTGGAAAGAAATTTAACGAAGATGAGTTTGAACTAATGGCTTCTGTAAAAGAAGCGGTGTATGATAGCATTGAGGAAACGGGGACGATTGACAATGAGCAGATTGCTGAGCAAGTGTTTAAAGAAAATGTATCAGCTAAATTAGCTTACCAAGAAGAAGTGAATGAGTCGAAGTTTGTCGACAAAACACCGCCAGTCAGAGAATCTCGCGAAATTTCTGAAAAGAAATTTGGCAAACAAAAGTTAAAAATGGATAACGGTATTGAATTAATTGTTCCGTTAGATGTTTACCGCAATGGCGATTTAATTGAATTTGTTAATAATCCAGATGGTACAGTGTCCATCATGCTAAAAAATATCGAAAAAATTAGTAATCAATTATAAAGAAAAAACCGTTGGTCGCTTGCCAACGGTTTTTTCTTTATTTTAATTTTTCTAAAGCTTTTTCAGGGACTTCTTTTTCTGTCACTTCATTCCAGCTGATCACGCCTTTACGGGGATTAACTTTCAATTTTAGATAGACTTTCATACGCAAAGGTTGATCACGGGATTCGTTTAATTCCACGGTTTTTTCTTCACCGTTTTTATTAAACGCAGGTTGTTGATAGTAATAAATGGTCATTGCTTCACCAGAATTTGTTTTTTCATCTTTCTTTTCACCAGATGTTGTGATTTGTGTATAATAGGCTTCTCCACCGTAATAGTAATTATAAACGCCCCAGCTACCACCTGCTAAAATGACTATGGGAATTAATATTTTTAGTAATGTTTTCATTTTCCTCACCTCAAGGAATAGTATGCCTTTTTTTTAGGAAATTTGCCATATTTTTTTCCGTTAATTGAGTGACAATTTTGTTAGTTTCGGCACTTTCTTGAAAAATTCATCATTTTTTTAAACAAAAGACAACGTTTGTCGCTCCCTTTTTTTCACTATCATGCTACAATAAAGAAAAAAAGATGGAGGTAGAGGACAATGATGCCCTTTTATTTTGGAATCGATCCAACCTATATATTGGTAATTATCGGAATTGCGATTTCTGGTGCGGCCTCCGCATATGTTAACAGTACCTTTCGTAAATATGATCAAGTACGAAGCAGTAAACATGTTACAGGCACGCAGGCAGCACAATATATTTTACAAAAAGAACAAATTAATGATGTTGGAGTTCAGCAAATTGCTGGTGATTTAACTGACAATTATAATTCTGGAAACAAAATGTTGAGCTTATCCGAAGCCACTGCTCAATCGACATCGGTCGCGGCTATTGGCGTGGCGGCTCATGAATGCGGACATGCGGTACAAGATCATACGAACTATGTGCCTTTACGTCTTCGTGCAGCTATTGTTCCAGTTGCCAACATCGGTTCAACCATCTCCTTTCCACTAATTTTGATTGGTGTTTTATTTAGTTGGAATCAAACATTAATCAACATTGGAATTTTGGCTTTTTCATTAGCCTTGATTTTTCAATTGGTGACTTTACCGGTGGAGTTTAATGCGTCTAGACGTGCATTAAGTATTCTTTCTGAAGGTGGGTTATTAACAGAAGAAGAAGTCCCAATGGCCAGAAAAGTTCTTTTTGCAGCTGCACTTACCTACGTAGCAGCTGCGCTTTCGACCTTTTTACAACTTTTACGTTTGGTTATTTTATTTGGTGGCAACAACCGCCGAGACTAAGTGCCAGCAAAGGTCTTTCTATTACGCATAAAAGTAATAATATGTTATGATTAAAATAGAAAATAACAGAGGAGCTGAAGGAAATGAAAGCATCAACAAAAATTGGTATCGGTTTAAGCATTGCTGCAGTTGCAAGTGTCTCTGTTGCAGTCATCGCTTCTGAAAAAATTATTAAGAAGGTATCTCATGTTTCCAATCGTTATAAAGTTAAAAAGTTTGTAGACGATAAATTTGATGGAAACCAAAAATTATTATCGATTGTCGATGATTTATCCGATGATGAATTAGATTCTGTTTTAAATGTTGTGGATCGTGTGAAAGATGGCGGTTCAAAATTAGCTGAATATGGCGAAAAAGTTAAAGACAATACAGATTCTTTAAAAGAACGCTTTTTCACATTTATTGAAGATGCAATGAAGTAAAAAAGATGGCCTAGGCCATCTTTTTTTTATAAAAATAATTCTTTTGTTTCAACATAATAGCCTCTGCCACCAACTAGAACTTGATCAATTGTCTTTTGGGATGTAGTGTTCAAACGCACTAAGACTTCTGAAGGAGCGTTTAAGGTATAACCTTGGGCAAAGGTGTAATTGGTTTTTTGTAAAATTTGGTGATGGTACAGATAACAAGCTAACGCACCATTTGATGTACCAGTAGCGGCTTCTTCATCGATGTCATAAAGGGGTGCAAAATTCCTACAAATGATATTTTCTTCAGACAAAGCAAAAAGATGCATCCCAATAACTCCATACTTTTGACTAAGTAACTTAATTTTTTCAAAGTTTGGTTGTAAATCCTGTAATAATTGCGCATTTTTAATGGGAACCAAAATATCTTTTAGGCCCGTTGACACAATCTGGATAGGAAAAGCAGTTGCCACTGCGTTTAAATCAAAGCAGCCGCTCAATTCTTCTAAAGTGAGCGTATCATAAAAAGTTGGGACAGTTTGTTCCATAAATAGTTGTTCACCGTTCGCCGTGATTGCGAGCAAACCGCTGTTCGTTTCGATTGTATATTCTGTTTGCAATAATTTATTTAAGTGCTTCATGATGGTGAAAGCGCCAATTGTCGCGTGGCCACATAAGTCGACTTCTTCTTTTGGTGTAAAATATTCAAGGCGGAAATCAGCAATCTTTGAGTCTGAAATAAAAGCAGTTTCTGCAAATCCTAGTTCTTTGGCGATGGCCATTTTTTGGGTTCTCGTTAAGGGCTGTGTCATAAAAACAACGCCTGCTTTGTTGCCACCTTCGTGGTTTTTACTAAATGCACTAGCGACATATGCGGTAATTTTCATTGGAACGCCTACTTTCTAATTGGGAATAAAAAACATACGAGTAAAAAATGGACGTACTACTTTCTTAATAACAAATAACAAAAGATTAAATCATCCATTTTTTTTAAAGATAAGCCAGTTTGTTCAAAAAACTTTTCCAACCGATAGTGTAAAGTATTTCGATGCATAAATAAATCTTTTGCAGTGGAGCTGATATTGCCTTGATTTTTCCACAAAGCGCTGATGATTGGCTGAATATCGGTGTCTTTATTTAATAAACGACGATAGTACTCAACAAGTACATTTTGGCTCATGGCTTCCTTGGTAAAATAGTGGAGGGCAACATCAGTTAAACTAAAAACAGTCGTCCGACTAGAGGAATTAAGTTCTTCTGAAAAAATACGTTGTTCTTCATGGAAACAACGCCGGAGAATGTCTTCAGAGGAATAAAAATTGCCAACAAATACAGCACTAGTGCAATCAAAGTCTGTATCTAATGTTAAAAAAATCCCTTGAATTTCTTCTTGTTGAAAGGTATTTTTTGACTGTTCTTCAACTAAAATATACATATTATTACTTGGACTGAAACAATCAACTGTATCTGGAAACATCTTTGTTAAATTAAATTGCCATTCAGCTTGTAATTCTTTTGTGACATTCGTTTGAATTTGCAACATACGAAAGGTCCCTTCGGCAGGTAATTTTGCCTGTTGAAATAAGTAACTGAACCAAGGATGGTTACCAGTAATTGTTGGGTTTTCAGAAATTGGGAAAAGCGCTTCCAACAAATGCTGTTCTTTAATACTTAAGAAAGCTTTATTCACAATGAAAAATTGGTCGTCAACAGGAATTGAATAGGTGGCTTCGGAACCAATTGTTTTTGATAAATAGCCTTTGGGATAAAGCTGAGATAAATTTTCAATAATCATAGACACACCTCACTGATTTATTGTACCATGAAGCAAGACAGAAGTTTAGTAGGAAAAAGCCGAAAGGTGGAAATTAATTGGGAAAAAAAGAAACAACGTTAACACAAGAAGAAAAAGAATTTTTTATGCGAGAAGCCATTGCAGAAGCGAAAAAAGCAGAAGGTTTGGCTGAGGTGCCTATTGGAGCTGTGATAGTTCGGCAAGGGGAAATTATTGGCCGCGGGCATAATCTGAGAGAAGCACGGCAAGAAGCAACGGCGCATGCAGAAATGTATGCAATCCAAGAAGCGTGTCGCGGGATAGAAAATTGGCGTCTAGAAGAAACCCAATTATTTGTAACTTTAGAACCTTGTCCAATGTGTAGTGGGGCGATGCTTTTAGCACGAATTCCAGAAGTTTATTATGGCGCAACTGATCCTAAAGCAGGCACTGCTGGCACATTGATGAATTTATTAGAAGATGAACGCTTCAATCATGTGGCCTATGTCGAAGCAGGCGTTTTAGAAGAAGAGTGTCGCTTATTGTTAGTTCAGTTCTTTAAAAAGTTACGGGCAAAGAAAAAAGAAGAGAAACTTTTAAAAAATCGAAAGAAAGACTAGTCAAAAGAATAAAAATACGTTATACTAGGTTTTGCCGAAAGGCTAGGACAATGGCGGGCTAGTGAATTGTGTCAGATCCGGAAGGAAGCAGCACTAAGCAAGTGCCGCCATGTGTCTGATTGAATAAGGAACGTATCAAGGCTGAGAAGCCTTTTTTTATTTGAAATAAAAAGAAGCAAGCCGTTATTTTTACGGCTTGCTTCTTTTTAAATTTATGCCCAATCGCCATTTCTAAAAACTGGAACAATCGTCCCGTCTTCCTTAATGCCGTCAATATTCATTTTGTCAGATCCTACCATAAAGTCCACATGTGTTTGGCTACGATTTAAACCAGCTTCAGCTAATTCTTCTTCGCTCATCTCCGTGCCGCCTTGTAAGTTGAAGGCATAGGCCGAACCAAAGGCTAAATGATTAGAGGCATTTTCATCAAACAATGTATTATAAAAAATCAAACCGGATTGTGAAATTGGTGAAGGGTCTGGTACTAAAGCAACTTCTCCTAAGTGTTTGGCACCTTCATCAATAGCTAAGAGATTTTTCAATGCTTCTTCGCCTTGTTCAGCTGAGAAGTCAACAACTTTTCCATCTTTAAATGTAAATTTCATTCCCGAAATGATTGTCCCAGCATAACTTAGTGGTTTTGTACTAGAAACATAACCATCAACGCGGCGACTATCTGGGGCGGTGAAAACTTCTTCTGTTGGCATATTAGCCATGAATTCTTCCCCACGAGCGTTATAACTACCAGCGCCTTCCCATAAATGGTTTTTAGGCAAACCAATCGTTAAATCTGTCCCAGGAGCTGTGTAGTGTAAAGCAGTAAATTGTTGTTCGTTTAATTCAGCCGCTTTTTCTTGTAATTTTTTATCATGGATATCCCAAGCAATGACTGGGTTTTCTTCATAAATTCGTGTTGTTTTGAAAATTTCATTCCAAAGTGCATCAACTTGTTCTTCACTTGTTGCTAATTCTGGAAAGACTTTAGCTGCCCAGCCTTCACTAGCAGCAGCTACAACAGTCCAACTTACTTTGTTGGCTTGCGTTGCTTTTCGTAGGTTGACCAATGCTTTCCCATTAGCCGCTTGGAAAGCTGCTACACGTTGTGCATCCACGCCAGCTAATGCATCAGGATTAGAAGAAACCACGCTAATTCGGCTTGCGCCTTTGGCAATCCAATCATCGGTTTGATCAATTTTATATTGAGGAACATTTTCAATACGATCAGTTGCAGCATGAGCTAAAAATTCACGTTGAATGGTTTCGTCGCTCCATTGAACAATTACTTCGGCCGCGCCTAAGCGATAAGCTTCTTCCGTAATTAAGCGGGCAAGGGGCGCTTGATCGACACTGATTTGTAAAACAACCGTATGCTTGTCCTGGACATTGACACCCGTTTCAGCAATTAAACGTGCATATTTCTTTAGATTTTCATTAAAATTCTCTAAGGTCATTCGTGATTCCTCCTTCATTTTGATGGGTAATGACTGCTCATATCATAACACGGAAGAGCAGGGAACTCAACGAAATAAAGCCTTTATCAACTGTTATTTTAAGTTGGGGTAAAAGTTGTCGTGCTCCCGCTCAGTGAACTTTTGTACAAAGAGTTGTTCTAATTTTGCATAATAGAAAAATCGTGTTACAATAACCATAAGCATTTATTTGGAAGCGTTGTATATGAATGAATAAAGGGGATAGGGAATTATGGCAAGAAAAAAAACCATTACGAAAGAGCAGATTTTAACAGCTGCCTATGAAGTAGTCGCCACTGAAGGATTTTCGAAGTTCACTGCACGTAATATTGCTAATAAAATGAAATGTTCCACCCAACCGATTTATTTGGAATTTAAAAACATGGATGATTTACGCGATGCTTTATTCCAAAAAATTCATAAATACTTAGCGAAAGAAGTATTTCCAGTAAAACATACCGGGAATACAATTGTTGATTTGGCTTTAAACTATATTCATTTTGCGACAAGTGAAAGTAAGTTATACCGTGCGCTTTATTTAGAAGAATATGGTGGCGGCAAAAAAATGCAAGAATTCTCTTATCACTATTTTACTGAAGCGGTAAAAGCTGATCCTGAGTATGCTAATTTAAACGATGTTCAAATTGACTCTTTACACATGGGAACATGGGTGGTCGCTACTGGTGTGGCTGCATTGATGACTTCTGGAATTATCCATCCTTCAGAAGAACAAATCATTCATTTAATGAAAGATAGTATTGAAGCAATTCTTGAACGAGATGAACCAATTGATATTGACCTATAAAAATTAAAAAAAAGTGTAACCTCATGCTGATAGCTTCTGTGAGGTTACAGCAAAAGACTGTTTCTTAAAAGAACGGTCTTTTTTTGTTAAGTGTATTAATGGTAGATTATTCGCAACCATGCTACAGTAAAGAAGAGAAATAGAAAGGGGCAAAAAACATGAACCGAGTGAAAGATAAGCGTTTATGGCTAAGTATTGTAGGAATTACCGGACTAGGGCTCTTGTCGGGCTTATTTTCAGTAAATGCGAGAGAATATTATCAAGCGTTGAGATTACCAAGTTTTGCTCCGCCAGGCTGGTTATTTGGACCGGTGTGGTTGGTGTTGTATATTTTTATGGGCATTACTTTTTATTTCATCTTAGTTCATCCAAATAAACAACAGAAAAAACGGATGATTACGCTATTTATTTTACAATTTATTGCGAACTTTTTCTGGACATTTTTCTTTTTTTCTTTACAAAATAATTTATTATCTGTGATTGATATCTCATTGTTATGGCTATTATTAATAGTTCAACAGTGGGACTACTTGCGTTATAAATTAATAACGCGTGGCTGGTTGATGATTCCTTATATTCTTTGGGTTACTTTTGCGGCAGCTTTAAATTACAGTATTTTATTTTTAAATTAGGAATATCAAAACACCAGAGAAAAATGGGAACTAGCCATTTTTCTCTGGTGTTTATTTTATTTATTTCAACGTAGTTATTCTGCGGCAGTTGCTAATTTTTTCGCAAATTCTTCTAAACGTTGGATGTCGTCTTCTTCAGCGGCTAGATCAACTTTAACGCTGTCGGCGCCTTTTTTTGCCCCAATTTGAGTAAAGACTGCTTCGAAGTCGTCCACCGATTTACAAAAATCATCATAAAACGTGTCTCCTGAACCACAAACGCCGAAGATTTTTCCTGATAAATCAATCTCTTGTAAGTCTTCATAAAAGTCGACAATTTCATCAGGTAAATCGCCATCGCCATACGTATATGTAGCTACTACACAGATATCGGCCTCTTCAAAATCAGCGGCATCGACTTGCGTACACTCATCAATTTCGACCTCTAATTCTAAATCTTCAAATGCTTCTGCAACAATGTCGGCAATTTCTTCTGTATTCCCAGTCATGCTTGCATACACAATTTTAGCTAACGTCATAAACTTTCTTCCCCCTCATACAATTCTGTCACTTATTATAGCAGATGCGCATTTCTTATAAAAGACTAGCGAGTGCTTTTATTAAGGGACTTTTTGAAAATTGGTGTTTGAACAATCTTTTTTGCAAAAAATGTGATAAAATAATTTGAATGAAACAAGTTTAGGAGAGATAGTATGATTACATTAAAATCACCACGAGAAATTGAAATGATGGATGAATCAGGGGAATTATTAGCGGATGTTCACCGTCATTTACGGACGTTTATTAAACCTGGCATTACAAGCTGGGATATTGAAGTATTTGTGAGAGACTTTATTGAAAGTCATGGTGGCGTGGCGGCTCAAATTGGCTATGAAGGTTACAAATATGCTACTTGTTGTAGTATCAACGATGAAATTTGCCACGGATTTCCTCGTAAAAAAGTATTAAAAGATGGCGACCTAATCAAAGTAGATATGTGTGTCGACTTAAAGGGCGCAATCTCTGATTCATGCTGGTCTTATGTCGTGGGTGAATCAACACCTGAAATTGATCGCTTGATGGAAGTAACCAAAAAAGCGCTATATCTTGGGATTGAACAAGCACAAGTAGGAAATAGAATTGGCGACATTGGTCATGCAATTCAAACGTATGTAGAAGGAGAAGGCTACGGGGTAGTTCGCGACTTTGTAGGTCATGGCATTGGCCCAACTATTCATGAAAGTCCAATGATCCCTCACTATGGTAAAGCAGGTAAAGGACTACGTTTAAAAGAGGGAATGGTTATTACCATTGAGCCAATGGTTAACACAGGAACTTGGCGCATGAAAATGGACCCAAATGGTTGGACTGCTTATACTGAAGATGGCGGTCTAAGTTGTCAATATGAACATTCATTAGCGATTACGAAAGAAGGTCCAAGAATCTTAACGTCACAAGGCGAAGAATTGACTTATTAATAAGGAGAGTGTGTGATGAAGTTTCTCGACAACATCAAAAAGAATCAATCTTTGATGCGTTTTATTGAGACAACGCAAAGTCACATGGTCACAGCCGAAATAGGCAACAGCTCAGTGGTTGTTGCCTATTATTTATTACTCTCGCTGTTTCCATTACTGATTGCGGTAGGTAATGTCTTACCTTATTTAAGAATCGACCCTAATTCTGTGTTGCCTTATATTGCAGAGGCGATTCCAAAAGATGTTTATAAGAACTTAGAACCAGCGATTCGTTCACTATTGACTCAACGTTCAGGCGGGTTGCTTTCTGTTTCCGCTTTAGCAGCATTTTGGAGTGCCAGTCAAAGTATTAATGCACTACAAAATGCGATGAATAAAGCTTTTGGTGTCGAACAAAGGAAAAATTTTATTCTCGTAAGAGTGGTTTCATTTTTAGTTATTTTGTTATTTATGGTAGCGATTGTCGGTGTAGTAGTAATTTTAGGTCTGGGTCAGTACATTATTGAATTACTGCAACCAATTTTCCATTACTCAACATCTGTGATCGATACTTTCCAAGCGTTAAAATGGCCGTTAACGACCGTTGTTTTATTAGTGATTATGTGTTTGATTTATGCGGTCGTTCCTAATCGGAAATTATCGTTACGTTCTATTTTGCCAGGGGCTATTTTTTCGACAGTCGGTTGGATGCTATTATCACAAATTTTTGGTTTGTACGTAAAATATTTTAGTTCTAGAATCGCAAGTTATCAAATCATCGGGAGTTTTATCATCTTGATGTTATGGTTGAATTTTGCTGCCACGATTATTATTTTAGGAGCAATTGTCAACGCTGTCGTTGATGAATACTTATCTGGAGATAAAGAAAAAAAACAACCAAGTTTTGAACAACGCTTGTTTAGATGGTTTAAAAAGAAAAAATAAATGGATTTCTTTAAAAAAGTCTAAACCGTTGCCAGAACACATGTTTCAGCTTGTAAATGCTTCAGTTTACGGTATAATATACCCTGAACGAGAAGAAAGTGGGTTCGACTATGTCACTATTTATTTATGAAGTTTTGATACGTTTATTTATGACATTTATCTTATCTTTGCTATTAACACCACTTGTTAAGCTTCTAGCGTTTCGGATTGGCGCCTATGATGCACCAGGAGAGCGACGAATCAATACCAAAAATATGCCTACAGCAGGAGGACTTGCAATCTATATTGCTTTTGCTAGTTCATGTTTATTGATTTTTCGTTCGATTATCCCACAAGATTATATTTGGCCGATTATTTTGGCTGGTGGAATGGTTGTTTTGACAGGCCTCATTGATGATATTAAAGAGATTACTCCAATGAAAAAAACAATCGGTATTTTGTTAGCAGCATTAGTTATTTATTTTGTTGCTGGAATTCGGATAGATTTTGTGACGTTGCCAGTCGTTGGAATGATTGATTTACGCTGGTTTAGTTTACCACTAACTTTATTGTGGATTTTAGCGATTACGAATGCAGTAAATTTAATTGATGGTTTGGATGGTTTAGCATCAGGCGTATCCATTATTGGATTAACCACGATTGGTATTACAGGGTATTTTTTCCTACATGCTAAAACGGTCTATATTCCAATTGTTATTTTTATTTTAGTTGCGAGCATTGCGGGATTTTTCCCATACAATTTTTATCCAGCTAAAATATTTCTAGGAGATACCGGGGCGTTATTCCTCGGGTTTATGATTGCAGTAATGTCGTTACAGGGATTGAAAAATGCTACGTTTATTACGGTAATTACGCCAATGGTGATTTTAGGTGTGCCAATTACGGATACGGTTTATGCAATTATTCGACGGCTATTGAACAAGAAGCCCATTTCCTCAGCAGATAAAATGCATTTGCATCACCGCTTGTTATCTTTAGGTTTTACCCATAAAGGGGCGGTCATGACTATTTATGCATTGGCGTTAGTTTTTTCCTTTGTCTCTTTATTGTTCAGCTATTCAAGTACAGTAGCATCAATTTTATTAATTGTCTTTTGTTTAATTGGCTTAGAACTATTCATTGAACTAATCGGTCTAGTTGGCGAAGGACATCAACCGTTGATGTATTTGTTACGGATTTTAGGGAATCGTGAATATCGTCAGGAGCAAATGAAAAAGCGACTTGGCAAGCATTCTAAGAGAAAGTAAAGAAATCTTTAGGTTGCTTTGCGAGAGCGTAAACCTATGATATAATTCCATTAAACTTAAAAAAGTATATGTGTGAAACATATGCTTTTTTTTTAAGACGATGTTTCAGTAGTAAGGAGAAATGAGCATGCAAGAAATGGTAACAATCTCGATTGTCACTTATAATAGTCGTTACATTTTTAATGTATTAGACCAATTAAAAGCCGAACTAGGTACTAATAGTATCTATGATATTCATATCTATGACAATCATTCTGAAACAGCGTATCTTGAAAAATTAACAACATATGAACCATTTATTACTATCCATCGCGCTGAAGAAAATCAAGGGTTTGGTCATGGTCATAATCAAGTGTTATTCAATGCTTCGACAAAGTATGCAATTATTTTTAATCCCGATGTTTTGGTTACTAAAGACGTGCTTGATCGTCTATTAGACCGTATCAAAATAGATAAGAACATTGCAGTCGTTAGCCCTAAAGTGTTAAATGAAGATGGCACGACGCAATATTTAGTTCGTCAAAAATTAGATGTCTTCGATTATATGTTACGTTTTATTCCCTTTCAATTTGTAAAGAAAATTTTTGATAAACGTTTGAGTATTTATGAATGTCGCGATTTGTCGGATACAGAAACAACGGATATTAAAATGGGCTCAGGCTGTTTTATGTTGATTGATCGTGAAAAATTCGTTGAAATTGGTGGGTTCGATGAACGTTTCTTCATGTACTTCGAAGACAACGATTTATGTTTACGCTTTGGCAAAGCAGGCTATCGGATTCTCTATACGCCTTTTGAAACGGTTGTTCACATGTATGAAAAGGGCGCCCATAAAAGTCGTAAATTGTTTAAAATCTTTATGCAATCAATGGGGAAATTTTTTAACAAATGGGGCTGGAGGTTCTTTTAATGAGTCAAAGATTAGCGGTAGTCATCGTCTTATATCAAATGAAAATGGCTGATACGCCGAATTATTTGTTATTAAAAGAAGTGGTAAATCATCCCCAATTGCACTTATTTATTTATGACAACAGTCCACTTCCTCAAGAAGATGCATTATTTTTACAACAAAATGTTACTTATCGACATAATCCTGATAATCCAGGCCTAGCGACCGCTTATAATGAAGCGATTGCTTTTAGTCAAACGAATCAATGTGAATTATTGTTGCTCCTTGACCAAGACACAGAAGTGCCAGCTTCTTATTTTGATACGTTGATCATCATGCCGTTAGATCCGACTGTGGCAGTCTATGTTCCAATTGTAGAAGCAAATGGACAACAAATTTCGCCAGTTTATAGTGATCAATATGTTGGACTTAAAGGAGCAAAGCCAACAGCAGGGATAGCCAACCAATCGTTGATGGCTATCAATTCTGGTACAGTCATTACGGCAGAAACACTGCGCTGGTTGGAAGGATTTTCGGAAGAATTTCCTTTGGACTATTTAGATCATTGGTTCTTTTATCAATTGAATCAAGCCAATAAAAAGATTGAAGTCTTACCAATCCACCTAAAACAAGAATTGTCTGTTTTAGATTATCGTACAATGAGTCCTCAACGTTATCGCTCTATTATTGAAGCAGAAACGTTATTTTATCGTCGATATGATCAAGAAAAGTTTTCCCATCATCGACGCCATTTATTTTTACGCAGTAGTAAGCAATTTTTAACTGTCAAAAATCGCCAAATTTGGCGGCAAACATTGGCAGAATTTCTCAAGTTAATGAAAGGATAATCTATGATCTCAGTTTGTATTGCGACATATAATGGAGAAAAATATCTCGCGGAACAATTAGATAGTATTCTTTTACAAGTCAGTGAAGAAGATGAACTAATTATTTCAGATGATGGTTCTACTGATCATACGTTGGAAATTTTGAGAACGTATGCAGCGAATTATCCCCAAATTCAATTGTTACAAGGTCCAGGGCAAGGAGTGATTGCTAATTTTGCATTTGCGCTTACGCATACGAAAGGTGAAGTAATATTTTTAGCAGATCAAGATGACGTTTGGTTGCCAAATAAAGTAACGACAGTGACAGAATATTTTGAAACGCACCCTGACATCCAAGTGGTTATTAGTGACTTGAAAATTGTTGATGCGGATTTACAAGTTACCAATCCCTCTTATTTTAAGTTTCGAAAAGTCAAACCAGGGTTTTGGCGAAATGCGATAAAAAGTGGCTATATTGGGGCAGGTATGGCCTTTCGTCAAGAGATGAAAAACGTCATTTTACCCATTCCGCCAGAAGTTCCTATGCATGATATGTGGATTGGCTTATTAGCTGCACGGAAGAAGCAAACGGGTCTCATTAAAGAACCATTAGTGCTTTACCGAAGACATGGAGCGAATGTCAGCCCTATTATTACCAAAACAAGTTTCCAACAAAAATTAAATTGGCGTGTGAATTTATTAAAAGCTTTACATCAGCGTTTAAAGGAACAACGCTAAACTTTTACAGATTTGTAAAATTTACGTAAAAAACATGACAAACCCTATGCTTAATGCGATAATAGGGAAGGATATTTGGTTTTATAGAAACTAAAAATAGAAGTATTTAAGGAGATTGTTCATGAAAGGAATTATTTTAGCAGGCGGAAGCGGGACACGCTTATATCCGTTAACAAAAGCAACATCAAAACAATTAATGCCAATTTACGACAAACCAATGATTTATTACCCAATGTCAACGTTAATGTTGGCGGGAATTAATGAAATTTTGATTATCTCTACACCAGAAGATACACCACGTTTTGAAAGCTTATTCGGTGATGGCCATGATTTAGGCATTCATATCGAATACGCGGTGCAAGAAAGCCCAGATGGTTTGGCGCAAGCATTTATTATTGGTGAAGAATTCATTGGTGATGATAGTGTCTGCTTAGTTTTAGGGGACAATATTTATTATGGTGGTGGCTTATCAAAAATGTTGCAACGAGCGGCTTCTAAAGAGTCAGGGGCAACAGTCTTTGGTTACCATGTAAATGATCCAGAGCGTTTCGGCGTGGTAGAATTTGATGAAGAGATGCGGGCGCTTTCTATTGAAGAAAAACCAGCACAACCGAAGTCAAATTACGCAGTGACAGGTTTGTATTTTTACGACAATGAAGTGGTTGAAATTGCGAAAGGGATCAAACCGTCAGAACGTGGGGAATTAGAAATAACAGACGTTAATAAAGTCTACCTTGAAAAAAATAAACTTTCTGTTGAGGTAATGGGCCGTGGCTTTGCTTGGTTAGATACAGGCACACACGAATCCTTATTAGAAGCGTCAACATTTATTGAAACAATTGAAAAACGTCAAAATTTAAAAGTCGCTTGTTTGGAAGAAATTGCTTATCGAATGGGCTATATTACAAAAGAACAATTGGTAGAATTGGCACAACCATTGAAGAAAAATGGCTACGGCCAATACTTGCTACGTTTAGCAGCAGAATAGGAGCGAAGAAACGTGAAAGTTATTGATACAAAATTACAAGATGTCAAAATTATCGAAATGGATGTTTTCGGTGATCATCGTGGCTTTTTTACAGAAAGTTATTCCAAAGCTAAATTTGCAGAACATGGATTAGACTTTGACTTTGTCCAAGATAATCATTCATTATCAACAGAAGCAGGTGTCTTGCGTGGATTGCATTTTCAAAAAGGCGAAGCTGCGCAAACAAAACTAATTCGCGTTGTAACAGGTGCGGTATTAGATGTGATTGTTGATATTCGTAAAGGGAGTCCAACCTATGGTCAATGGGAAGGCTACATTTTATCAGAACATAATCACCGTCAGCTTTTAGTACCAAAAGGTTTTGCTCATGGTTTTGTCACCTTGACACCGAACGTGAATTTTATGTACAAGTGTGACAATTACTACAATGCGGCAGCAGACGGCGGTATTGATTTTAACGATCCAGCGTTAGCTATTGATTGGCCAATTGCGCCAGAAAAAGCGATTACGTCAGAAAAGGATCAAAAACATCCAACCTTAAAAGAATTTGAAGCGGAAAATCCGTTTATCTATGGCGAAATTTAAGAAAAAAGTAGGAGAGTTTCAATTATGAAAAAAATCATCGTAACAGGTGGAGCTGGTTTTATCGGCTCAAATTTTGTTCATTATGTTGTAAAGAATCATCCAGAAGTTCATGTAACTGTATTAGATAAATTAACGTATGCAGGAAATGAAAAAAATCTTGAAGGTCTACCGAGTGATCGCGTGGAATTAGTCGTAGGAGATATCGCTGATGCTGAATTAGTTAATCGTTTAGTCGCTGAAACAGATGCGGTTGTTCACTATGCTGCTGAATCGCATAACGACAACTCATTAAACGACCCATTCCCATTTGTACAAACCAATCTGATTGGGACGTACACATTGATCGAAGCTTGTCGTAAAAACAATGTTCGTTACCACCATGTATCGACTGATGAAGTTTATGGCGATTTACCTTTAAGAGAAGATTTACCAGGACATGGAGAAGGCGAAGGGGAAAAATTCACTGCCGAAACGCCTTACAATCCTTCAAGTCCTTATTCTTCAACAAAAGCAGGCTCTGACTTGTTAGTCAAAGCGTGGGTTCGTTCTTTCAACTTACAAGCAACAATTTCAAATTGTTCAAATAACTATGGGCCATATCAACATATTGAAAAATTTATTCCTCGTCAAATTACCAATGTCTTAAGTGGCATTACACCAAAACTTTATGGTGCTGGTAAAAATGTTCGTGACTGGATTCATACAAACGACCATTCTTCGGCTGTTTGGGCAATTTTAACAAAAGGACAAATTGGCGAAACGTATTTAATTGGAGCCGATGGTGAAGAAGACAATAAAACAGTGATGGAATTAATTTTAGAATTAATGGGACAACCTGTTGATGCCTATGAGCATGTCAACGATCGTGCAGGACATGACTTACGTTATGCGATTGATTCAACCAGATTACGCGAAGAATTAGGTTGGGAACCAGAATTCACGAATTTCCGTGAAGGCTTGGCAGAAACAATCAAGTGGTATACAGAAAATGAAGACTGGTGGCGTGCAGATAAAGAAGCTGTTGAAGCAAAATATGCACAAAATGGTCAGTAATTTTTTCTGACATGTGAGATAACAGTCGAAAGGCGATGGCAAAGTACAAAAGCTACTTTGCCCTGCCTTTTTTTCAAGAAGGAGCGAAAAAAATGATTTTAATTACTGGTGGAAATGGCCAATTGGGCACAGAATTACGTCACCTATTAGACGAACAAGGAATTGAGTATGTTTCAACGGATTCCACAGAATTAGATATTACTGATGCGGATAGTACGTTGGCAAAAGTGAAAGAAATTCAACCAAGCGTCATTTATCATTGTGCTGCTTATACAGCTGTTGATAAAGCAGAAGACGAAGGCAAGGAATTAGATGAAAAAGTGAATGTAGATGGCACACGTCATGTTGCAGAAGCTGCTAAAGCAGTGGGGGCGACACTTGTTTACGTAAGTACAGATTATATTTTTGATGGAACTAAAAAAGAAGGCGTCTATGCGATTGATGATCAACCGAATCCTTTAAATGAGTATGGTCGGACGAAGTTATTAGGTGAACAAGCGGTCCAAGAAATCCTGGACGACTATTATATTATTCGAACATCATGGGTATTTGGTCAATACGGTCATAACTTTGTCTTTACCATGCAAAAATTAGCGGAAACAAGAGACCAACTAACGGTAGTGGACGATCAGTTTGGCCGCCCAACTTGGACAAGAACGTTAGCCGAATTTATGGCATTTGTTATTGCAGAAAAAGCGCCATTTGGTGTTTATCATTTGTCTAATGAAAACAGCTGTAGCTGGTATCAGTTTGCTAAAGAAATTTTAAAAGATACTGAAGTGGAAGTACTGCCAGTGGATTCAACTCAATTTCCACAAAAGGCGCAAAGACCACAATATTCTGTCATGGATTTAAGTAAAACAGAAGCGTTAGGCTTTAAAATTCCTACTTGGCAAGAAGCCTTAGCACAAATGTTAGAAAATGTTCAACAATAAATTGTTTTGTGTAAGTGAGGGGTTTTGTTAGAGAAAAAGTGGAAAGGTGTTTCTCTTTATGAAGGTACTTTTAATCATTCCTGCTTACAATGAGGAAGAAAACATTTTGCGGACGATTGCTTCCATTGAAACATTTAAACAGGAAGTTACGCATTTTCAACATGAATTGGATTATGTGGTAATTAATGATGGCTCGACAGATGGAACCAAACAAATTTTAGAAGCCAACCAAATTAATGCCATTCATTTAGTGTTGAATTTAGGTATTGGCGGGGCGGTACAGACCGGCTATAAATATGCCTTAGAAAATGAGTATGATGTGGCGGTTCAGTTTGATGGTGATGGTCAGCATGATATCAATAGTTTACCTATTTTACTGGAACCATTAGCAGAGGGTAAATGTGATTTTTCGATTGGCTCTCGTTTCATTCCTGGAAACGAAGCGGCTTTTCAAAGTACGAAAATGCGCCGTTTTGGTATTCGTTTGTTATCCTTTTGTATTCGAATGGCTTCTGGTAAAACAATTTATGATGTGACTTCTGGTTATCGAGCAGGAAATCGGAAAGTGATTGCTTTTTTTGCAAAGCGTTATCCGACAAATTATCCCGAGCCAGAATCGATTGTTCACTTAATTAAAAAACGCTTTGTGATTGTTGAAAGACCTGTCAATATGATGGAACGGCTTGGTGGTGTTTCTTCGATTCGTGCCTTGGCTTCTGTGAAGTATATGCTGGAAGTCGGCTCAGCAATTCTGATTGCTGCCTTTATGAAGGAGGGAGATTAATGCTACCAACCGTGTTATGGCTAGCTTTATTTTTATTTGCAATTGGCTTTTTCTTATACATTATTCGAGGGATTAATAAAAATATTTTTCTCCTAAAAAATGCTTTGATTTGGTTATTAATCTCAATTGTCTTAATTATTTTTGCTATTTTCCCGCATGTGGCAGAATGGTTAGCAATGGCCTTTGGGTTTGAAACAACATCAAACTTCTTATTATCAGCTGCGGTGATTGTCCTTTTAATTATGGAAATTAAAAATTCTGTGTTGATTTCAAAACACGAAAATCGCATTAAAACATTATTGCAGGAATTATCTATCATGAAATCTGAAGAAAATAAAAAAGATCGCTAATGTGTAGTGACCCTTAAAAGTTGGACCTGAAAGTCTAATTTTTAAGGGTCAGCTCAATGAATAGCGATCTTTTTTATTTAAGATTCATAATCACAATGCCGACAATAATAACCACAGCACCAATAAGGGCATTCGTTGTAATTGTCTCTTTTAGAATAAGATTTGAAGCAATTAAAATAGCGATGTTTGTACAGGCAACGCCTAAGGGAACAATGTAAGAAACATCGGAACGACTAATAATTAACATCCATAAAATAAAACTAATTAAATAACAAAATAAACCTAATAAAGATATAAGTGAGATATTCATTGAAAAGATTGTTTGTTGGAGTTGGATGTTCAAACTGCTAGAACCTAGTTTAAATAAGACCAGACCAGCAGAAGACAGAAATACGTAAATAATAAAAAGAACCATAATTTCCCTTCTCTCAAAAATAGTTTCCGTGCAAAAAATGCAAGACCTCCATTATTGTAGCATAATCTCCTAAAAATTGGACAAGATTTTTTAATATAGCGAAATCAGTTAAATTTTTCTTTATAAAAAGGGGTCTACTATTGAAAAGCTAGGCGTTTATCGATAAAATAGAAATGTTGTTTAAAATGGCATTTTTGTATCCAAAAATTTTAGATAAAAATAGTTTATTATGGAAGGAATAAGTATATGTTTAAAGAAACATTTTCAATTTTCAAGAATATTTTTCAGAACAAAAAATTGTTATTACAATTTTCATTTAATGATTTTAAGGCCAAGTATGCTGGTTCAGCACTAGGAATTGTCTGGGCGTTTTTAACGCCATTAGTAACTGTTTTGACGTATTGGTTTGTCTTTTCTGTAGGCCTTCGTTCTAGAGCTGGCGACAATATGCCATTCATTGTCTATTTAGTAACAGGGATGGTACCTTGGTTCTTCTTTTCAGATTCGTTATTATCAGCCACGAATGTGTTTCGTGAATATAGTTATTTAGTTAAAAAAGTTGTGTTTAATGTACAAATTTTACCAACGTCTAAAATTTTATCGAACTTGTACACCCACTTGTTTTTCATTCTAATTGGTTTTGTAATTACTACAGCTAACGGTTATTACCCAAGTCTGTACAGTTTGCAATTAATTTACTACTTAGCTTGTTTATTAGTCTTTTTAACAGCAATTACGTGGATTACTGCTTCAACACAACCATTTTTACCTGATATTATGCAATTTATCAATATCATTATGCAAACAGTTATGTGGACATTGCCAATTTTATGGCAACCAACTGGAATGATTGCGACAATCTTAAAAATCAATCCATTATATTATATTGTTCAAGGATACCGCGAATCTTATTTAGGCGGTGCATGGTTCTGGGAACATTGGCAATATAGCTTATATTTCTGGGGAGTTACTATTGTTTTACTATTAATTGGCTCAACCGTGTTTAGACGCTTAAAACCACATTTTTCAGATGTACTATAAGGAGAGAACGACATGTCAGAATATGCAATCGATATCCAACATATTACCAAAACATACAACATGTATAAAAAGCCGTCCGATCGGTTTAAAGAAGCGCTTAGTCCAACAAAAAAATCCTACCACGATTTGTTTTATGCGTTAGACGATGTCACGATGCAAATTAAAAAAGGCGAGATGATTGGCTTTGTCGGCGAAAATGGCTCTGGGAAATCAACCATGTTAAAAATTATTACAGGGGTATTAACGCCAACCTCCGGGTCCATGGTGATTAATGGGAAAATTTCAGCGTTGCTTGAATTAGGTTCAGGTTTTAACCCTGAATATTCAGGATATGAAAATATTTTCTTAAATGGAATGGTCCTAGGTTTTTCCCGAGAAGAGATGGAAGAGCGTGTCCAAGATGTCATTGATTTTGCTGACATCGGCGATCATTTGTATCAACCAGTTAAAACGTACTCTAGTGGTATGTTTGTCCGCTTGGCATTTGCGGTAGCTATTAACGTGGATCCCGATATTTTAATTGTCGATGAAGCGTTGGCAGTCGGGGATTTAGAGTTTCAATTAAAATGTATGGAAAAATTTACGGAAATTAAAAATTCTGGTAAAACAATTTTATTTGTTTCTCACGATGTAAACTCCATTCGTCGTTTTTGTGACAGAACTTTTTGGTTGCAACACGGGAAAGTCGTTGAATATGGAGATACGATGGACGTGACGACCAACTACGAAAACTTTTTGAAAAAGAAATCAATTAAAACGGTTGACCGCGAAGCGACCATGAAAGATGAAACCCCAACACCAGATATTATTGAAGTGGATCATGCGGAACTTTTAAATGCGGATTATGAACCATTAGAAATGGTAACGCAAGATGAAAAAGTGATTGTAAAAATTGAATATACTGTCAAAAACGACCAAATTAAGAAGCCTGTTTGTGGGGTCGCTATTCGAACAGTGGACAACCATTATGTCTGTGGCTTAAATACGTTATTAGATGGCGTGCAAATTCCTTGGAAAAAAGGACGGAATGTTTTTTATTTAGAATATGAAAAAATGTCATTATTAACAGGTGAATATTATTTTGATATTGCTTTCTTTGAGGAACATGCAACAGTCCCATTAGTCTACAAAACAAAATACGTGACGATGTTTATTACCGGTCGTTATGCCGGAGAAGGAATTGTCATCTTAGATCATAAATGGAAGGATACGACAAAAGATGAAGTATGATTTTGAAATGGAAACAGACGAGAGTACCAGTGTTGGGAAAATCGTAGCACAAATCAAAGAAAATAGTGATGTCTTGGAATTTGGTCCAGGTAATGGGCGAATGACTAGCTATTTGATGGAAGAAAAAAAGTGCCAGGTCTCAATTGTTGAATTAGACAAAGAACTTTATGATCATGTCAGTCAATTTTCAACAGATGCCTTTTATGGCAATATTGATGAAAATGATTGGGTCGAATACTTTGCTGGTAAGACGTTTGATTATATCGTTTTTGCGGATGTGTTGGAACATTTAATGAATCCTCAAAGCGCCTTAGCAAAAGTTAAACCATTTTTAAAACCAGGCGGTCAAATTTTAATCACGTTCCCTAATTTGGCGCATAATTCGGTCTTAATTGATTTATTTAATAATCGTTTAACGTGGAATGAAACTGGGCTGTTGGATGCTACGCATAAATCATTCTATTTACAAGAAGGATTTGAAAAAGTTTTTGCAGAAGTTGGTTTATACATTGCCAAAGAAGATTTTACATTTAATCAAGTTGGCTACAACGAAATTCCTACGACATATGAAGCGTTACCTGTAGAAGTGCAAGCAGCTTTTAAAGCGCGTCCCTTTGGTGAAGTGTATCAGTACTTTTTTGCCTTGACTGCTGAACCGGTAGAACAGCCAGAGCGAGTGACACCAGTAAATTCATACAATGAAAAAAACGTTCATATTTTAATTAATTGCGGCGAAGAAAAAGAGACTGAGTTGGATCAACCGGTTGATTTACAAAAACCTGAAACAAAACAGTTCCAACTGAAGATACCAGAAGACGTCCAACTGATAAAATTATTCCCAAGTTTAACGGGGGCAATTGTCAAATTATCCATGACGATAGACGGGGAGACAGTCCCAGTCGCAGCCACGAATGCTTTTCTGGTACAAGAGAATATCTATTATTTCTTAGATACGCAAGTCCCTGTAATCGAAGTAACCGATGCACAAATGGCAGGCAAAGACCTGACAGTAGACATTGATTATTTCTTTGAAGGCAACTATTCAGAACGTGAAAATACCTTTATTCATGCACTGTTAGATGAAAGAAATCAATTTTTAGAAGAAATGAATAAACAGACGGAGACTGCCCCTATGCCTACTGGAAAATATAAACGAATCACGTTAACTAAATTTGATAAAATGATTAATTTAACCATCGATGATATTGCTCGCGATGTAGAGAATAACGTTTCTGTTATCAGAGGGTGGGCGTATGACAAACAAACAAATTATCCGCTAAGATTCAGCATTGCAGAAGCTAGTGAATCAGTCACTTATACGGTGGAAACAGAATATCGTCGGGATGTTATTGATATGTTTGAATTAGAAGGCGATCAAGATTATGGTTTTGTCATTACGATTAAAGATCCAGAAGATTTACCAGCCTACACGCTAAACATTGACACCAAATCAGGCCAGAAGGTTCAATACGTGGTGGAGCGTCCAAACATGGTTCAACCAGGCACGAAATTTGATCGAGCATGGCGTTCGATTCAGACACGTGGTTTCATGGGCTCAGTGAAGTGGTACTTTAAACGACAAGAAAAAGCAGAAGCCCCTGTTGACGTGGAAGCAGTTTTAGCGGAAATTAAAACGTTCCAATTTCAGCCTAAAATTTCTGTCGCTGTGCCTGTTTATAATGTCGAAGAAAAATGGCTTGCAGCATGTGTCTCTTCTTTACAAAATCAGTACTATGAAAATTGGGAGTTATGTTTAGCAGATGATGCATCGCCAAGCGAACATATTAAGCCCATGCTAGAAAAATATAAAGAACTAGATCAACGAATCAAAGTTATTTATCGCGAAGAAAACGGACATATTTCAGAAGCAACTAACTCAGCTTTGTCGATTGCTACTGGCGATTTTGTTGGTTTCATGGATAACGATGATGAATTAGCGCCACAAGCATTATATGAAGTGGTCAAAGCTTTAAATACAGACCCAACGATTGATTTTCTTTATACTGATGAAGATAAAATTACAGAAAATGGTCGTCGCTTCAACGCGTTTTACAAATCAGACTGGAATCCAGAACTGATTTTAAACCATAATTACATTACACACTTTGTTGTTGTGAAACGTGATTTATTAGAAAAAGTAGGCGGATTGAATTCAGCATATAACGGCGCTCAAGACTATGATTTCGTATTGCGAGCAACGGAACAAGCAACGAAAATCAAGCATATTCCTGGTATGATGTATCATTGGCGTGCCATTGAATCATCGACTGCTCTAAACCCTGAAAGCAAAGGTTACGCCTATGTAGCTGGTCAAAAAGCGGTCCAAGCGGCAACGGAACGCCGTGGCTTAAAAGCACAAGTAGAGATTGCCGAATTTTATGGTTCCTATAAAATTAACTATCTTTATGATCATGTGCCGATGGTATCATTGATTATTACGAATGATACAGAGAATATGAGTAGTTACTTACGTCAATTATTAGAAAAAACTGCCTATACAAATTATGAAATTCTATTGCCTGCACGCTTCGAGAATCAAATAAATATCCAAAATGACCGTCTTCGTTATGTTTCAACAGAAACTCGTCATGGCATGATTCAAGCTGCTAAGGGAGAATATGTGGCTTTATTAAATGCTGGATTGGTACCAACGAAAAATGATTGGTTAAAAGAGTTAATGAACATTGGTCAACAAGAGACCTCTGGTTTAGTGACTGGCCGCGTAGTTGACGCACGCTATCGCGTGGAAACAGTGGGAGTATCAGTTGATACAGACAAAGGTCGATTACTTTATCCTGAAAAAGGCACCCCTGGTAAAAGCTTAGGTTACTATTACAGAATTGCTTTACCAAGAAATATTCAAGCAGCAACTGAAGACTGCTTACTATTCAACAAACAACTTTACCTAAATTTAGAAGGAATTAACGAAAGCTTAGGAAAAGAATGGATGGGTGTCGATTTATCGTTACAATTTGCTAGCGCTGGTAAACGAAATGTATATGTGTCCTATGCAATTTTGAAAGCAGACGAAAAAATGCAAAACCATGATAAAAAAGGATCTTATAAAGAACTTGCGGAAAAATGGACCGCGGAAGCTTTAGTTGATCCCTACCGAAATCCGAAACATCTATAAGGAGAATGCACATGAATGAAGACATTAAGGTGATCTTTGATAGTATCTATCGCGACAAAACAACAAATAATTTAACCATTACAGGTTGGGCGTTGGATACAATCACTAAAGAAAGCCCAACTTTCACAATTAATAATGAAAACCAAGTGTCCGCTTATAACATTCAGCGCGTTTTACGTGAAGATGTTAATCAAATTTATCAAACAGAGCCTGCGATTGAAGCTGGCTTTGTTGTTACACTTGAAGGAATTAAACAAAAAAAAGTACTCCCTTTTCATTTTCAATCATCAGCACATGTTGTAACGGTGGATTTTCCCTTGAATAAAAAATATCCAGTGATTCCAGGGACAGAAGATAAAGTGACTCGTCTCTGGATAAAAGCCAAAAAAGGATTTAAGTATATGGCTAAAAATGGTATTTCTCATACCATTCAACGAGCGAAAATTGAGAAACTAAGAAATCAAGCTTCGTATCCTAACTGGTTAGCTAGAAATGAAGTACTAGACATAGAAGCGATGACGCAAGAAATCGCAACATTTCATTATCAACCTAAAATTTCCATTGCGATGCCAGTGTATAATGTTGAAGAAAAATGGCTTCGGTTGTGCATTGATTCTATTTTGAATCAAGTCTATACTAATTGGGAATTATGTATGGCCGATGACGCCTCAACAGATCCCAATGTCAAAAAGATTTTAACAGAGTACCAACAATTGGATGAGCGAATTCGGGTCGTCTTTCGTGAACAAAATGGTCATATTTCCGAAGCGACCAACTCTGCTTTAGCGATTGCTACAGGAGAATTTGTCGCCTTACTAGACAACGATGATGAATTAGCAATCAATGCTTTTTATGAAGTGGTTAAAGTGCTGAATGAAAACCCAGAACTGGACTTAATTTATAGTGATGAAGATAAGATTGACATGGATGGAAATCGTTCTGATCCAGCCTTTAAACCAGATTGGTCACCTGATTTACTTTTAGGAACGAATTACATTTCGCATTTAGGCGTGTATCGTCGGAGTATTCTAGAAGAAATTGGCGGCTTTCGAAAAGGTTACGAAGGTTCTCAAGACTACGATTTAGTCTTAAGATTTACTGAAAAAACGACAAAAGAACGCATCAAACATATTCCAAAAGTTCTTTACTATTGGCGGATGCTGCCAACCTCAACAGCAGTGGATCAGGGCTCAAAAGGTTATGCTTTTGAAGCGGGGCTAAGAGCCGTGCAAGATGCGCTCGTTCGTCGAGGTATTAATGGTCATGCAACGCATGGGGCGGCGAATGGCTTATACGATGTTTATTATGACATTGAATCTGAAAAGTTAGTCTCAATTATTATTCCAACTAAAAATGGCTATAAAGACGTACAACGTTGTGTTTCATCGATTATTGAAAAAACAACCTACCAAAATTACGAGATTATTATGGCTGATAATGGAAGTACAGATCCAAAAATGCACGAATTGTATGCAGAATTTGAACAACAATTACCTGGCCGCTTTTTCGTTGAATCAATCGATATTCCATTCAATTTCTCAACTATTAACAATCGTGCAGCGAAAAAAGCGCACGGAGAGTATTTATTATTTTTAAATAATGATACCGAAGTGATTACAGAGAATTGGTTAACTTTGATGGTTTCATTTGCTCAGCAAGAACGGATTGGCTGTGTAGGTGCGAAATTATTGTATCCAAATAATACGGTCCAACACGCAGGCGTTATTTTAGGATTAGGTGGTGTCGCTGGACATGGTCATTATGGTTATCCCCATGGTGACTTAGGCTATTTTGGTCGGTTAGCTATTAATGTTAATTATTCAGCAGTAACTGCCGCATGCTTACTTATGAAAAAAGCAGATTTTGATGCAGTTGGTGGTTTTGAAGAAGCGTTTACCGTAGCTTTCAATGATGTTGATTTATGCTTGAAAGTCCAAGCTTTAGGACGTGACAATGTCTGGCTTCATGAAGCAGAGCTTTATCATTTTGAATCTCAAACTCGTGGATATGATGATAAAGGCAAAAAGAAAAAACGTTTTGAACAAGAAAAAGTGATGATGGAAGAAAAATGGGGACCTTTAATTGAAAATGATCCATTTTATAATCCTAATCTGACAAGGGATATTCCCAACTTTTCATTACGAATTGACTAGATGCAATTGCGGATGACGAAATGGAGCGAAAAGATGGAACAACAACTAACTACAAGAAAAGAAAAACAACCATTACGCAACCAAGCTGAGCAGAGCGCTCGCTTGGTTGATCATTTGTTACGCTGGCGCTATCTGCTAGCGGCAGTCATTTTTATTTTACTGGTAGCCTTTAAAGTCCATGGTAGTTCATTAAACATGTGGGATGCGTATGTTTCTGAATATGCGGATGGTCAAAAAAGTTCATTAATTGCTGGTGAACCAAGAGGTGTTCGCTCGGATGAATGGCTCGTTCAAACCCCATTTAGCCTCTCACAAACACAAACAGGTTTGAAAACACATAATGATGTGATTACGTTAAATGGGCAAGACATGGTGGTAGGCTATAATTCACCAGCGTGGAATTTGGCCACGTTAGCGAAACCTTTTACGTGGGGCTATGTACTATTAGGCAAAGAATATGGCTTATCGTGGTATTGGAATCTTAAATTAATTGGCTTAATTTTATTTTCTTTTGAAATTGGCTTGATCGTCACACGGCGGAATAAATATTTAGCTTTGTTAGCAAGTGTTTGGATTCCGTTTTCTTCGGCCCTTCAATGGTGGTTTGTCTCGCCAGTTGGAGATTTAGTATTTTTTGGCTTAGGTTTTTTAGTGGGAATTTATAATTATTTCTATTATCATAGTAGTGTTCGACGTCGTGTCATTTGTGCGATAACGGCTGTTATTATGGCCTCAGGATTTGTTTTAGTTATTTATCCTGCGTTACAAGTACCACTTGGTTATTTGATTTTATTATTTTTAATTTTATTCTTTTTAGAATTTCGTAAAAAAATTAAGTTGGATAAGTGGGATGGGGTCCTGATAGGTGGGGCACTCTTGATGACGGCGATTATTGTTGGCGGATCGCTATATGGCTCATTGGATTCCTTAAAAGCAGTAATGGATACCGCTTATCCAGGAAAACGGGTAAGTTTAGGTGGCGATATGCCTAAACGCGATATTTTGTTATTTTTAACAAATTGGAAAATGCCGTTTCAAGATGTTCCATATTCAAATAATTCGGAAATCAGTAGTTTTTATCAATTATTTTTTGTTATTTTGCCGCTCTCACCATTTATTTTTTATAAAAAAATCAAAGAAAACATTTACGGTTTTGTCTTATTCGTGTATTGTTTATTTAACTTAGTTTGGATGAGCGTTCAATTTCCAACAATTTTTGCTAAGTTGACATTGTGGTCTTATGTGCCAGAACAACGGGCGATGTTATCCTTTGGGTTTGCCGCTGTGTTATTGAGTTTATGGTTCATCGATTATTTATGGAATCGCCAAGCAAAAATTCCAATGATGGCCTGGTTAGGGGCGCTAGGATTAAATGTTGTTCTGTATTTCTTTGTTTTATATACGGGCAATTTACGGTTATACGTTACACGAATGGACATCATTGGTGTCTTAGTTGTCGCTACCGTTTTAATTGTTGCTTTATTTAAACGTTGGCGCACGTTATTTGTCCTTGTCTTATTAGGAATCATTATGGTTTCTGGTGCCTTTGTTAATCCAATTTCTCGAGGCGTTTCTGCTGTCTATGGTAAAAAATTAGCGGTAGAAGTGGAAGAAATTAACAAAAAAGACCCCAACCAATTGTGGGTGGGCGAACGCTTGATGTATGGCTATTTGCCAATGTTAGGTGTGCATACATTTAACGGTGTTGCTTTTACACCTGACTTAGAGGCTTGGAAACCATTAGATCCAAAAGGAAAAGACACATTTATTTATAATCGCTATGCGCACATCAATGTTGAAGTAGGAAATCAGACCCCTGTTTTAGAGTTGATGCAAAAAGATGCGATTATTGCTCGTTTATCTCCAGAAAAATTAAAAGAATATGGGATTAAATATGCGGTCGTTTATAAACCATTAGAACCGTTAGACACACCAACGATTCATTTTGAAAAATTATATGGACCTGATCAGAACGGGGCATATATTTATCGAATAAACGACTAGTGATTCATTCATGGAATGAGGTTTGAATATGGGAAAAGTATTGAATAGAATCGGTCGACTTATTTTATTAGTAACAATGATCGGCTCGTATACGATGTGGGTCGTAGGAATTGATGCGCCAGTCACAAAATATATGTATGCCAATAGTTCAATTTTATTATTAATAGCAGTAATACTTGTACTGCTATTAAATTGTACGAAATTAAAATTTATTGACTGGCTGACCGTAGCGTTGGCGCTAGCCACCTGGCTCTTGTTTCACTTTACGGAATCAATCCGTCATAGCACAATGCAAACAGATACAATGATTCCTTTAATTATTTTGTTGGTCCTTTGTTTTAAAGTTTGTGTCTTTGACCGTATGGATCAAACGCTTTTATTAATTGTCTCTTTAGTTGCTTTGAGTGCGACTTTGTATCGGATGTCCGTGGAGTTGCCTCAGTTGATTCCAGCAGACGAAATTTTTAAAGAATCAAATAAACTAGAAAGTATTTGGATTAATACCAATACGATTGGTGCAACATTGATGTTTTCAACAATGATGGCCAGTAGTTTGATCAAAGCATATAGAAATAAGGTTTTTAACCTGCTGCTTTTACCTGTATACATTGGTGGTGTTTTAGGTACATGGGTCAGTCAATCCAAAACCTCTTTTGCCATTTTAGTTGGTTTTATTCTGGTGGATAATCTTTTACCAAAACGTTTCTTGCAACGTTCGAAAGTTTGGCTGTTTGGTTTTGTCGGAGTAGCTGCATTGGGACCATTGTTATTTTACTTATGTGCGGAATCGGATACTGTTGATTTATTTACAGGAAGAGAACGAATTTGGCATGAGTTTTTTGCTAAATGGTTATCTGATCCTCAACATATTAAAGTCGGTATGGAGCCTTTTGTGGCCTCATGGAAACCGCTGGGGACACATAATGCTTTTCTATTTACGTTAAGTAATTTTGGTGTCATCGGCTATCTGATTTTATTTGGTTTTTTAGTCAGTATGATTTTATTGATTGGTTTCCGCAAAAAAACATTGGATCGTTTGCAAGTTAGTTTACTTTTAGGCTTCCTTTTAATCTGGATTCATTCATTTATGGAAGATATTTTATTAGCGCCTCATTGGATGCCGATTGTTTATAGTTTCCTTGGGCTAGCCTTCTACTTCCGGCCAGAGAAAAAACGAGGAAGACATGAAAGACCAACGACGCCTAAAAGAAGAAAACGAATGAAACAAACAAGTCCTGTTAGCAATGAAGAGCGCCCGATAGCACCTGTTGACGAAGAGGGCTGGGACCAACCTGAAGAATTAAGTCGTGTCCAAAGACATCGCAGATAATTTTCATCCTATAGAACTTTCTTGTCCGCTGACATTATGGTAATATAGGGGTTGCATGTTATTACAAATAATGTAATTACTGGAAGTGAAGAGAGGAAGTTTTTAATGACATCAAAAAGTGAATGGAGTAATGCAAGACGGATTGTAATTATTTTAGCAGACGTTTTGCTCTATAATTTATCAATCATCTTAGGGTTTATGGTGAAATTTGGCCGAGAAATTCCTTCATTTAACTTTGTGGCTTATGAAAAATCTGCAATTTACATTTCAATCTTTTTTATCTTTTTGAATTTATTGTTAGGTGCGTATATTTTTTATAATCGCAAAATTAGTGACATCATTTTTGTCACGGTGATTGGTCAAGTTTTAATGACTTTAACGATTATGATTGTGACATTTGCCGGACGTTGGTTTACGTTCCCACGTTCTGTTTTAGGATATTCCTTTATAATCGGAATTATTGTTCTAAGTCTTTGGCGAATTCTTGTTTATTATTTATACTTAAAGGTCAGCAATGAGCGAAAAGTTGTTTTGCTAGGTAAAGAAAATCAAGTCATGCGTTCAATTCAAAACTTTATGTCTGATAAAAATAACAAGCATAAAGTAACGAGCGTTGTTGTCAGCAATTACTATGAAAACTTAAAAAAAATTATCGATGAAATCGATATTGTTTATATTTCAAGTAATGTTGATGAGAACGAAAAAGTAAAATTGTATCAATTAATTGTCAAACACAAGAAAAAAATCTTTTTAGATACAAGTTTTGAAAATCTAATTATGTTAAAACCAAACATGATGAACTTTGAAGATGAAAGTATTATCGAAGTCTCAAATTTTGAAATTCAACCAGAAGAGAATTTTATTAAACGTTTATTCGATATTTTAGTCTCTGTTTGCCTATTTGTGATTACCTCCCCCTTAATGCTTATTGCAGCGATTTTAGTCAAAGCAACCTCACCGGGACCAGTGATTTACAAACAAACTCGGATTACATTAGATCAACGTGAGTTCTCGATTTTAAAATTTAGAACGATGTCGGCAACAGCAGAAGCAAAATCAGGTCCAGTCTTATCTACAAGTAACGACAGTCGCGTCACTACAGTTGGTAAATACTTGCGCGCTTTACGTATTGATGAGTTGCCGCAACTAATCAATGTTATTCGCGGGGATATGTCCATTGTCGGACCACGTCCTGAACGACCATTCTTTGTTGATCAATTTAATCAGGAAAACCCGAATTACTATTTACGTCACAATGTACGTGCGGGGATTACCGGCTATGCCCAAGTTTATGGGAAGTATGCTTCTGACTACAATAGTAAATTGAACTTTGATTTACTGTACATCAAGAATTATTCATTACTATTGGATATGAAAATTCTGCTTCAAACCATCAAAATTCTCTTTGATAAAGTATCATCAAGAGGATTGGATGAGTCTGAAGAACGTGAAGAATTGACGATGGATTATTGTAAAGAGAATGCTATTAGAATTTACCGTTAAAAGTTTGAGACATAAGTTATTTAAGCTTATGTCTCAAACTTTTTTTGGAAATAAGGAACGTTGAAATAATAAAAGAGCTATGCGATAATATAAATTGTTACATTCTTACATAAAATGCAACGAGGAGTGAACAAATGAAAACAGCACTTGTTTCAATTATTATGCCCATGTACAATGCAGGCAAATTTTTATCAAAATCTATTGAAAGCGTTCTGGAACAAACTTACCAGAATTGGGAATTATTACTCATTGATGATGGAAGTAAAGATGATTCTATTGATATTGCACTTGCCTTTATGGAAAAAGATTCAAGAATCTTTTTACTGAAAAATGAACAGAACATGGGCATTGCAAAGACCAGAAATAAAGGAATTGAAGCTTCAAAGGGACAATATATTGCCTTTTTAGATAGTGATGATTTATGGCTTCCTAATAAATTAGAAGTTCAAATCAAGTGGATGGAAGAAAAAAAACTTTTATTTACATGTAGTTCTTATTTTGTATGTAATGAAAATGGCAACATTACGCATGAGCGTAATTTTAGTGAGGGACCACAAACCTATCAAGATCTTTTAAAAACAAATACTATCGGCTGTTTAACGGTCGTAGTCGAATCTAATCTGCTTAAACGCCATTTAATGCCGGATTTAAAACATGAAGACTATGCTACTTGGTTAAACATTTTGAAAGAAATAAATACGGTCTATTTTATTAACGAAAAATTAGCCATTTATCGTAAGCTAACCACCTCTACATCTTCTAACAAATGGAATACAATCAGTTGGGTTTGGAAAATTTTGCGTCAAAATGAACAGTTTTCAGTTATTAAAAGTTCATTTTACTTAATGCGTTTTTTATTCTATACAACATTTAAATATGCAAAGAATGAATAGGGAGGAAAAGGAAAAGTGGAACAAATAGAAGATTTTAAATCTGCTATTTTTGTTCCGTTTGAAGATACAAAAATGCCAATACCAGTGGGCTACAAGCGCTACTTAACAGAGGTTTTTGGGGATTATATGCAATTGCCCACCAGAGGAAGATCGCCAACCCCATCATGAAGCACTAATTGTTGATACTAAAAAATCGTACACAGAATATCTTAAAAAATAAATAAAAGATGAAAACAATCGATTAAAGATCTGTTTTCATCTTTTTACCATTTAAAAGTAAAAAATTGATATAGGAATGTTAAAAAAGCGTAATTGAATTTGAAATAAAGGTATGAGATAATAATTGGTGTTAGTTTTAAAATGTGAAAACAATTAGTTGGAGGTTATAGGATACACATTTTTTAAGAGCGAATGGCAAGTGTTTAAGAAAGATACATATTACTATATATATAAGGAGAGTTTCATGAAAAAAATCATTTCAGGTATGTTAATTTGTACCGTATTATTAAATAGTTTTAGTGTGATTGCATCAGGAGAAGAGCTTGTAAAAACAGAAACAACGGGGGAGACTGGCTTGGTCACTCAAGCTACGTCAGAAACAACGACTAATTCAACGGAGGATACATCTTCTGTTACAGAAGAAAATACCTCTGAAAGAGATAGTTCTGCTTCAAGCACAAAAGAAGAGTCTCTTGATTCTTCAACAAATAGTACAACGGAAGAACATTCTTCTGTTTCAGAAACAAACACAACAGATAGTAAAACAGAAGCATCACAAAGCTCTGAAGTAGAAAAAAAGACCATTGACCAAGATGAAGCGGATTATCAAGAAGCAGCACGTGAAGGAACGAACCATAAAAAAGGAACATATGCTATGAAAAACGGCATTTCTTCTAGGGTAGCGCGAGCAACAGTTGCGAACGTCTATGCGAATGATCCTAATTTGCCTGGCAAGAATTTTATTGACGTTTCTAGTTGGAATGGAGACATTTCAGTAGCTGAATATCAAAAAATTAAAAGCTATGGTGTAACAGGTGTTTCGGTTAAATTGACAGAAGGAACTTGGTATGTTAATCCATATGCTGCGGGCCAAATTAGAAATGCCAAAGCTGCGGGCTTAAAAGTTTCAGCATATCACTATAGTATGTATGTCTCTGCTGCGACAGCACAAGATGAAGCAAGATATTTTGCTCAGGCGGCGGCTAACTCTGGCTTAGATAAAAATACCATAATGTTTAATGATGCGGAAGATCCAACGCTCACAAACAATGGGCGAAACGCCCATGCTAATTCTGTTGCGTTTAACCAGCAATTAAAGGCACTGGGGTATAAAAATGATGCGTTGTATGTCGGCAAATGGTGGTTAACTGCTGGTTATATCGATACTTCCGCCTTCGGAAGAGACAGAGTATGGGTAGCGCAATATCCATATACTCCAGATAGTTCCATGCAGTGGAATAATGACCATGGTGCTTGGCAATGGTCTTCGCAAATGTATTTCCCTGGCTTAGCTAACTATGAAGGGCGTCCATTTGATATTTCCATGACCTATAGTAATTTTTTAGATATGGGTAATAGTAGTAGCGGACCTGACTTAAGTAAGTATTACACAACTAATCCAGGTCGAGTAGTAGTAATGAAAGATGAAACATTTTATAACAACGCTGACTTTACAAGCAAAGGTGCCGCAGTGAAAAAGAATACACTAGTAGAAGTACAAGGAATTGAATATTCATCAACTGGGTACCCTCGGTTAGTGACACCTCAAGGATATTTGACAGCAAGAAAAGATATCGTTTTAGCAGCAATCAGTAATATTGATAAGTATTACACAGTTAATCCAGGTCGAGTAGTAGTAATGAAAGATGAAACATTTTATAACAACGCCGACTTTACAAGCAAAGGTGCCGCAGTGAAAAAGAATACACTAGTAGAAGTACAAGGAATTGAATATTCATCAACTGGGTACCCTCGGTTAGTGACACCTCAAGGATATTTGACAGCAAGAAAAGATATCGTTTTAGCAGCAATCAGTAATATTGATAAGTATTACACAGCTAATCCAGGTCGAGTAGTGGTAATGAAAGATGAAACATTTTATAACAACGCCGATTTTACAAGCAAAGGTGCCGCAGTGAAAAAGAATACACTAGTAGAAGTGCAAGGAATTGAATATTCATCAACTGGGTACCCTCGTTTGGTAACACCTCAAGGATATTTGACAGCGAGAAAAGATATCGTTTTAGCGGCAATCAGTAATATTGATAAGTATTACACAGCTAATCCAGGTCGAGTAGTAGTAATGAAAGATGAAACATTTTATAACAACGCCGACTTTACAAGCAAAGGTGCCGCAGTGAAAAAGAATACACTAGTAGAAGTGCAAGGAATTGAATATTCATCAACTGGGTACCCTCGGTTAGTGACACCTCAAGGATATTTGACAGCAAGAAAAGATATCGTTTTAGCAGCAATCAGTAATATTGATAAGTATTACACAGTTAATCCAGGTCGAGTAGTAGTAATGAAAGATGAAACATTTTATAACAACGCCGACTTTACAAGCAAAGGTGCCGCAGTGAAAAAGAATACACTAGTAGAAGTGCAAGGAATTGAATATTCATCTAATGGATATCCCCGCTTGGTAACAAGAAAGGGATATTTAACGGCAAGAAAAGATATCGTTTCAGCAGCAATCAGTAATATTGACAACTACTATACAGAAAATCCAGTAAAAATTGTGATGCTTGTCAATGATCGTTATTATACTGATTTAGAATTTAAAACACCTGGATCTCCAGTAAAAAAAGGAACTACTATTAGAGTGCAAGGAATTGAATATAGTAAAAATGGTTATCCAAGATTAAAAACACCACAAGGGTATATCACTTCAAATAAACGTTATGTACAAAAAGTGAATTAGTTAAGTAACTTAAAAAGACTCTTTGTCAAATAATATCGGGAAAGAGGAATTATAGAATCATGTCAAATCCAGAGGATAAAATCCTCTGGATCTTTTCTATTTGAACGTTTTCCCGCACAGACAGTGGAAAACGATTAAAATAACGTTCTAAGCAAGGCAGTTGTCGGTTTTCAACAATATCAAATAATTTTCTTGTTTGCCCATTAAAAATGAGGAAACTCATGGCATCAGACACATGACGAACGGATAAAAATCCGTAAAAGTGAAGAAGTTGGTAAGAGCGTTTAGTTATTTGTGAGAAAAAAACGGCGAATGTCTCCTAATACACCAATAATGAGTCCTGCAGAGAGTTTACTAATTCCTAGAATACTTTTTGCTTAATTGTTCTAGTGAAGGAGACTGTTTTTTTGTGTGGGACTGGTTATGTTCGGTCATCCTTTCACTTACAACTCTACGCTTAAAAGAGCAATAGAGGGGAAATTCATCCGTCAATGCATTTCCCCTCTAATCTTAGTATGTTTTTATTACAGAGAGATAAAACTGTGGATAATCATTATAAAAGATTAATTGAAATATATGTATGCGTATGAGATAATATGGGGTGTTATTTACCTAGTAAGCAATAAAGTAAGAGCAGGGGTGAATGGATGGAAAAGATACTTGTATCAGCTATTATGCCTGTTTATAATTCCAATATATATCTTGAATGCGATAGAAAGTATCGGAAAGCAAACTTATAAAAATTGGAAATTAATAGTTAATGAGAATGGTAGTAGAGATCGATTGATTTTTGTTACTAACAAGTACATTAAAAAAATAAGCATATCAAGTTGATAAAGAATAATAAAAATCTAGGGATTGTAAAAATAAGGAATTATAGAGTTGAAAAAAGCTACTATAGAATGTGTTGCTTTTCTTATAGTGATGATGTTTAGTATCCCGAAAAATAAACATTCCAGATAACGTTGATGCAAGAATAAAAACTTAATTTTTCTGGTACAGCGTGTTCCATAGTCAATGGAGAAGGACATAAAGCTGGCCCGCGATTATTAAAAGAAAGCTATAAGATTTATTAAAAATTAATTTTATAGGCTGTTTGACAGTTATAAGGAATTACTATGACTATACCATATACCAGAAGTCAAAAACAGATGCTATGTATCTTGGCTTATGTTACTAAAGAAGATTATAAAGTTTATGCAATTAATTAGGAACTATCTATTTATATCATGAGAGAATTCAATATCAGCTAATAAATATAATACAATTAGACGAGCTTGAAATATCTATAGAGATATTTTAAAGATCTATTGTGCTCAATCATTTTGTACATGTAAATTTCCTTGAGCATGAGAACGTTAAAATATATTAATAAAATGAGGGAAAAGTGTGGAAAAAGAAAATTTAAAGTTAAGCGTGGTTATTCCAGTATATAATGTGATGACCACGTTAACTCGTGCAGTAACTAGCGTTTTGAACCAAGATTTATCAGTTCCTTATGAAATAATTTTGGTTAATGATGGTTCTTCTGATGACAGTGGCAAATTAGCTGAAAAATTAGCAGAAGAACATAAAAATATAAAAGTGTACCATAAAAAAAACGGTGGACTTGCTTCTGCAAGGAACTATGGTTTGAAGTATGCCGAAGGTACCCTTATTGCCTTTTTAGATAGTGATGATTATTTTTTACCAAGCATTTTAGATAAAGCGGTCCAAGCTTTTGATTCTCCTGAAATAGATGTAGTAGTGTTTGGTCTGATAAAGGGTAACGAAACCAAAGAAATTTCTTTGATTCCTAAAGAGCAAATAATTACTGACAAAGAGGCAATCATCCGCTCTCTCTTTGTTGATAAAGGAATAGATTTTTACGCTTGGAATAAGATATACCGCAATCACCTTTTTGATGAAGTACGTTTTCCTGAAGGTAAATTATATGAAGACATAGTGCCTACCTATGAGGTTATGAAACGAGCCAAAGCCGTTAATTACTTAGCCATGCCAGGGATTTATTATTACCAAAATCATTCGAGTATAGTACATCAAAAATTTAACGAGAAACAATACGATAATGTTACTCAACGGGAGATTTTGTTAAATAAAATAGTAGAGGAGTATCCTGCTTTATCGTCACTAGCTTTAGATAAAGTATTAGATGGATATTTATCTACAGGATTTAAAATAACAAGTAAACCTAGAGGGGAAATCAATAAAAAATATCTGGATTTTTCTAGAAAAAGGATTAGAAAAAATCTCGTTGAGTTAATGAAAAATACTAAAACAAGTAGTGCCAAAAAAATGGGTTTACTTCTATATTTAGTAAATGGTCCATTATATAATTTTATGTATCGAAAAATTTTAGGGAAGTAAGGAGTTAAAGATGTCAGAAATTAGTATAATTGTTCCTGTTTATAATGTCGAAAATTATTTGAAAAAATGTGTTGAATCAATACTTTCACAAACCTTTACTGATTTTGAATTATTATTAGTAGATGATGGTTCTACAGATTCATCAGGAGAAATGTGTGACGAATTAAAGAGATTAGATGAGCGGATAAAAGTAATTCATAAAGAAAATGGTGGATTAAGTTCTGCACGAAATGCAGGGATTGATGTTGCTAAAGGGAAGTATCTAACTTTTGTAGATAGTGATGACTATATTGATACACATATGCTAGAAGTATTGTACAAAAATATGATACAGGAAGATGCTGATTTATCCATTGTGGGGGTAACAAGTGTTTATTCTGGTCAAGAGCCTGAGATAACTCCTTCTGAAAAATATGTAGTTACCCAAAAAGAAGCAACTAAAATGATTTTAATCGGTAAACAAGCATCTGTTTATGCGGTGGCTAAACTATATAAGAGGAATATATTTGATGACTTAAGATATCCAGTTGGTAAGGCCCACGAAGACGTTTATGTAATTATGGATGTTTTAAATCAATGTAAAAAGGTAGTTGTAGATACTGCTAGTTATTATTTTTACGTTCATAGAGAAGGAAGCATTACCGCTTCTAAGTTTAATATTCGAGACTTAGAAAGTATTGATTCTTGGGAACAAGCATGGCATACTATTCAAGAAATTATGCCAGAATATAGCGACCTTGCATTCAAACGTGTATGTGCGGCTAATTTTTATGTTTTGGACAAGATGATGAAATCAGACAGTGAGTCAGAATACCCTGAGATAACTAAAAGAATAGTAGGCTTTTTAAAAGAAAATCAAAAGTTTATTTATGCTAACCCCTATTTTACTAAAAATAGAAAATTAAGTTTAACATTTCTTCGAATACACCCAATGCTTTATAAAGTTTTTCCTAAAATGCAACAGAGGTATTTAAGAAAGGTTAATAAGTAGCTATACTGAGAGGTGGATTTAATAAGTGGTCTTAAAATTAAAGGATAAGTGGCTTTATTTGAAAACAAGGGTCTTTTCAAGAATATTTGCAAATAGTATATTCTATTTACTGTATCCGATTTTAATTTTTTTTCCAATTAAAAAGAATAAAATTGTAGTCAGTAACTTTAATGGTAAAGGCTATGGGGATAATGCAAAGTATATATGTAATTATTTGTTGGAAGCTAAGGCACCGGTTGATATAGTATGGTTAATTGACAAACATTGGGTTAAAGAAAACGGTGGTTGTCCAAATAGTGTTCGTACTGTTCATGTTCGATCATTTCAAGCATTATTTGAAATGTTTACTGCAAAAATTTGGATTGACAATTGTCGAAAAAGTTTTTATCCCCCAAAAAGAGCGAATCAGTTTTATATTCAGACCTGGCATGCTGGCTTTACATTAAAACAAATTGAAAAATATGTTGAAACTAAATTGCCATCAAGGTACGTAAAAACAGCAAAAAAAGATTCTCAAATGTGTGACTTACTATTATTTGAAACTTCTAATATGATTCCTGATGTACAGGATACATTTTGGTATGAGGGAGAGACTTTTAGAAACGGTCTTCCTAGAAACGATTTGTTAGTAAACTATGATAAGCTCATTATCGAAAAAGTATATAGCTATTTTAATATTGATTCTTCAAAAAAAATAATTATGTATGCACCTACTTTTAGGCAAGAGTATGATTTAGAAATGAATAATGAATTACTTTCTAAAATTATTCAAGTCTATTCTAAAACATTTAATCAAGATGCTGTAATGTTGATTCGCTTGCATCCAAATGATACAGTAAACAAAAATCGTATAATTGGCGAAGGACTTCCTACAGGAATGATAGATGCTTCTTCGTATGATGATATGCAAGAATTATTATGTGCAACAGATACATTGGTGACAGATTATTCTTCAACTTTAGGAGAAATGTTGATTATGGAAAAAAAATGTTTTATTTATGCCTATGACTATGAAGAATATCTAAAGGATCGGGGATTGTTGATGGATTTTAAAGAGCTGCCCTTTCCGTTTGCTTTAACAGAAAAAGAGTTGCTTAAATCTATCAAAGATTTTTCGGCCTCTGATTATGTAAAAAAAGTCCGTGATTTTAAAAAAGAACATAACATTTATGAGACGGGACATGCGAGTCAAGATATAGGAAATCGTATTTTATTAGAAATGAAAAAATAACTGAGAATAGAATAGAGGAGAATAGATTATGAAAAGAGTAATAACATATGGGACATTTGATTTATTGCATTACGGGCACGTAAATCTTTTAAAGAGAGCTAAGTCAAAAGGAGATTATTTGATTGTTGGTTTGTCTACAGATGAATTTAATCTCAATAGTAAAGACAAAGTCTGTTATTTTTCCTATGAAGAACGGAAATCTATACTAGAAGGCATCCGTTACGTTGACTTAGTTATTCCAGAAGAAAACTGGGATCAAAAAGTAAAAGATATGAAGTTATATGATATTGATACCTTTGTAATGGGGAACGACTGGGAAGGTAAATTTGACTATTTAGCTGAAGAAACGGGTGTTGAAGTTGCTTATTTAGAAAGAACTCCTGAGATTTCAACTACTCAAATAAAAAAAGAACTAAAAGATTTTAAATAAGGAATCTTGTTATTTCATCCGATAGCAAAGAACTGGAGTGCTAAAATGAAACAAAAGTATAAAAATGAAATAAACTACTGGCGGAAAAGAGTAATTCCCAGAATTATTAGGACAACCTTTTTTTATATCTGTTATCCTGTTTTGTTTTTTGTTCCAATAAAAAGAAATAAAATTGTTGTTAGTAATTTTAACGGACAGGGGTATGGAGACAATCCAAAGTACATTTGTGAATATTTACTTAGTCAAAACGAAGCATTAGATATTGTATGGCTTATTGATGAAAAACGGGTGAAGAACGCGCAAGCTTTTCCATCTTCTATACGGTTGGTATCCTTGACTTCATTTAGAGCATTGTATGAGCTACATACAGCAAAAATCTGGATAGATAATTGTCGTAAAAATATATATCCTAAAAAGAGAAAGAATCAGTTTTATATTCAAACATGGCATGCAAGTTTCTCTCTGAAAATGATGGAACGTTTAGTGGAGGATAAACTACCACCTAAATATGTCAAACGAGCAAAAAAAGATTCTAAGATGTGTGATTTATTGATTTTTGAAAGTGCCAATACGATTTCGGATGTTCCGTATAATTTCTGGTATGAAGGTGAAATGTTTAGAAATGGTACACCACGTGGTGATATATTTATTAACTATGATGAGAGACTGGTCCGTAAAGTCTATGATCACTACAATATAGATTATCATAAAAAAATTGTGATGTACGCACCGACATTTCGTCAAGGATATGATTTAGAAGTGGACATAACATTTTTGGAACGACTAACGCAAACTTTTGAAAAGAGATTTAAAAATTCCTATGTAATGCTAGTGCGTTTACATCCCAACGACACAAAAAATAAAGAAAGAATTTTAGGGGGAAGCCTTCCTCAAAATATTATCGATGCATCTGATTATGAAGATATGCAGGAACTTTTATGTGCTACAGATACATTAATAACTGATTATTCTTCTAGCTCAGGAGAAGCACTGATTTCAGAAAAAAAATGTTTTATTTATGCGTATGACTATAAAGAGTACTCTAAAGATAGAGGCTTACTGATTGATTTGGATAATTTACCTTTTCCAGTTTCAACAAATCAAGAAGAATTAATAAACCAAGTTTATAAATTTTCTAATAGTGATTATCTTGAAAAAGTTGAACGCTTCAAAAAAATATATAATGTTTTTGAAACTGGTCATGCAAGTCAAGATATAGGGGATCGAATCCTTCAAGAAATTGATCAAGTGAAATGATAGGGGGAAATTTAATGAAATCAAATGTGCAAAGGTTTAATCAGTTAAGCAAAGAGTATTATATTCTTTTTATGTTAATTCTGTTGATGTTCAGAGCAATAGGGCCATACAGTTTATTGCCATCTATTGTTGATAATCTTTTATATGCTGCGGGTGCAATTTTTGGTAGTATTATAATATTAATTGATTTAGTCAACATTGTACGTGGTAAAAAGAAGTGGAATTATAATTGGTGGTTAATTGGTTTTTTGGTTGTAATATTTATTTCTTCAATTGTTAATAGAAGATATGGAATTACAGGAAATATTAAATTGTTAGTTTGGCAATCTATTTATTTTTTAGTTGTTTACGAAGTCGCACAAGACAACGAAATTTTTCCAAGATTAATCAAAAAATTCACTGGTTTACTAACAAGTGCATGGTTTGTCTTAGCGTTAGTTTCTTTAATAATGTTTTTCTTTCAATATAGTTATACTGTTCAACTACAAACAAGATCTCGTTTCCTACGTATAGGTTTCTATGAAGGCCGACTGTTTGGGGTTTTTGAAGACCCTAACTTTGGTTCAACTGTTTGTGTGGTTGTTATTATACTCTCTTTTGCATATCTAGTCAGAAAAAGTTATGGAAATAAATGGCTTGGTTTATTACTGAAAATAAATATTATTTTACAGTTCTTATATATTGTGTTGTCAGGATCTAGGACTGGAGTGTTAGTCTTAATATCTGTTTTCTTCGTTTATTCCTTCTTTAAAGTTTTTTATTCTAAAAGAATAAACAAGCAGCATGTTCTTGTGAAATTTTTATGTGCAATTTTGTTATCTTTAGTAGGTTGTGGAATAATCTATTTATCTGTTGATTTGTTTAAATGGATTCTTTCTTATATTCCTGAACTATTTAAGGAAGTGAAAACAAAAAATCCAGTCAAAGAAAAACCAGTTGATTTAACTCGTCCAGATGTTGAAAATAACGATGATATTTCGAATGGGCGTTTGGCACTTTGGAAAAGTGGTATCGAATTATTTAAATCAAGTTGGTTAGTAGGGGTTTCTCCTAGGAACATGTTACCTTACGCATCAGATATGTTGCCACAAACGTTTATTGCTAAAACACAAAAATATACACATAATTCATATATTAATTTGTTGGCATCTACTGGATCTTTAGGAGTTGTAACTTTTGTTAGCTTTTTTGTATCGAGAATTATTGAAATTGTAGCTTTTTCTTTTAGTAAAGTTAATAATTTCTTTCAACAAGGGTATGCTACCTATGTATTAAGTGTTTTAGCTGTGGCAGTTTCAGGAATGTTTTTAAATGACATTATTTTAGTAAACTCCATCGGTTCCTTAATATTCTGGTTATTTTTAGGAAGAATTGTCTATCTATCAAAAGAATTTAAATAAAGGTATTATTTAGGGGTAGTTCAACAAGGTAGCTATTCCTTTCTATAATGGAGGCATTGATTGCTATGGGAAAATATAAGAAGCTTGCTGGGAACTCAGTTGTTTTTGCTGCAGGTAATTTAGGAAGTAAGATGATTTCATTTATCTTGGTTCCTCTATACACATACTATTTAACTACTACAGAGTATGGAATTGTAGATTTGGTTACAACGACGACTAGCTTGTTACTGCCAATTGTTTCTGGTGGAATTGCTGTAGCAGTTTTACGATTTACTTTAGATAAGAATGCAAATAAAAGTATTGTAGTGTCAAACTCAGCTGTGATTTCATTAATAGGAATCGTCTTATCCTTTGCTTTATATGTTGCATTGTCTTTTTTTAATGTTTTGGAAAATGCGTTAATCTATTTTGTTTTATTATTATCTCTACAAATTTTAACACAGATTTTAGCTCAGTTTGCTAGAGGAAATGGACAAGTAAAAGTATTTGCATTCAACGGAATGTTAAAGACAGCAGTTATTGGCGTTACTAACATTCTCTTTTTAGTTAATTTTCATATGGGCTTGCAAGGGTATTTACTTGCTTTAGTAGTGGCAGAAATTGTTTCTTTAATATATCTGTTAATAACAACACCTTATTTTAGTTATTTAAAATTATCAGCTGTAGATTTTACGTATATGAAAGATATGTTGATTTTTTCATTGCCTACTATTCCAAATGATGTTCTTTGGTGGTTTGTTAACAGCTCAAGCAGATATTTTATTTTGTTTTTTTTAGGTGCAGGTGCAAATGGTCTTTACGCTGTAGCTAACAAAATTCCCTCTCTAATTTCTATGATTCAATCTGTTTTTTCTCAGGCATGGCAAATTTCATTAGTGGAAGAAAAAGATTCTAAAAATAAACACGAATTTCACGGACAAATATTTAAGGTATATTCATTTCTGCTATTTACAGTGGCTTCAGGAATTCTTGTCTTTTTAAAATTTTTTACAGCCAATTTAGTTGCTAAAGCTTATTATGATAGTTGGCAAGTAACGCCTTTACTATTATTATCTGCTATTTATTCAGGATTCATTGGATTTTATGGTCAATTTTACGTTGCCGAGAAAAAAACAAAAGGTCTAATGAATACATCTATAATATCAGGTATCTTAAGTATTATTTGTAATTATATTTTTATTTCAGCATTTGGCTTAATGGGTATCGGGATAGCATCAGCCATCAGTCTCTTCGCTGGCTGGATGGTAAGAATTTATGATACTCGTTCATTTGTTCATATAAAAATCGATTGGTCAAGGTTAATAGGCAATCATGTGATTTTACTTATTCAATTTATTTTGTTGTTTTTAGTCGATGCTGTATTATTAATGGTTATTGAATTTATAATGTTTATTGCATTAATGTTTTTTAACAAAGATATTGTTTCAAATTTTATCGAACAATTCATAAAAATAATTAAGCGAAAAAAATAATTTGAGAAAATGGAGAATTTTTCTGATTTAATAGAAAAATTTTTCATTTTTTTTTAAATAAAGTAATGAATTTGAATAAATAAAATATACTAGTTCTTGACCGTTCGATAAAAGTGTTAGAAAATCACTATAGTAACAATAGGTATAAAAAAGAAATCAAAATTACGGAGTAGAAAGATACAAAGATATTTACTTAAATAAAAAATCTGTCAATGAACACATTATTAATGGTAGGAGCTCTGTTTTCAAATACTCGTATTGCTGATTTCCGTAAGTCCATAAAAAAGAGATAGAACATTCAACAGTTATAAAAATAAATTTTTCATAAACTACTGAGAATTCAAGTGAGCTACATCAGCAGATAATTACGTAGAACCGTACTAAGAAGTTACAACGACTGAAATGAAAGAAACAAATTTAAGTGATAACAAATTGTTAACAGCCATTGAAAAAACTACCGAAACTTTGTTTATATCTGAAGAGCTTTCAAGTTTAGGAAACTCTTCAAATGAATAGAAAGATGTACTTATGGGGCTAATTAATGTAACAGGACTAATAAACCACCCAAAATTTTGTCGATATGTATCCACGGAACATATATTTAACTGCAAACTATGAAGAAATATAGTGTGAAGAAGGAGTGGGCTGTTAAGATTAACCAAAGGAATAATTATTGTGAGAGAAACTGCTTCAACACAAATAAAAAATGCACAAGAAGTTAGAATAGAGATTTCTGGATATTATTTTAGTGTATTTGCTAATCAGAGCCAAGCCACTCGAGAAGTAAACTGCTTTGTAGATGCAGTAATTTAAAGATACGATTATGGCAAACGATGCAGAATATACTACTATGAATGATGGACAGTTAGCGAATAACTCAATCACTTTTGTGAATCAGTTGAAAGCTAGGGAATACTTTAATGTTATACACTATTTCCAACCACTTTGACTTACTCAAACAATACTTTCTCCTTCACATCTAGGGTGAGGCCCATAAGGATAGCTATCTTTATGAGCCAGGTGCAAAGCAAAAATGATATTAGCTATTTATATAGCATGGAATGAATGGAGCGCTTTTTAATGTTAAAGCTGATTATATGGGGAGTGTTGCAAATGGGAATAGCGCTCTTAACTACGACATAATCCTTGAGTCGCATAACTATAACTGATCAGTGAAAATCAAACGTAGGGTAAATATACGAGTAGTTGTTTAGAGCGTGCCAAAAATAATGGTTAACAGTAAAATATTAGGTTGGATGGACAAATGAGGGTTAAACGAAGCTTTGTATACAGCAAATTTGAAAAAAGAAAACAAGATAGCTGTTATTAAAATTTCAAATAAGTAAAAAACAGCATGTCATATATTTAAAACCATCAAAGACAATAGAAAATGTGGTAAAATTAGGTTGAAGATCTAAATATGCCAACCAACAAGCAAAAGTTATTAAATCAGCAGAACTGTCGAATTGTTTGATGGTGTATCAATTTTAATTAAATAATAAAACTATTGGGTATATTTAACTAAGATAGTAAGGAGTTATTAATAAAGTGGAATCATTTCTAATCACAGGCGGTGCCGGCTTTATCGGCTCAACCTTAGCAAATTATTATAGTAAAGACAATCAAGTTGTGGTCATTGATGATTTATCAATGGGCCAAACTGAAAATTTAAACGCATCTGAAAACATCACGTTCATTGAAGGTAGCGTGACTGATCAACAATTAATGGAAAAAGTATTACAAGAGTATCAGTTCGATTACATTTTTCACTTAGCCGCGATTGCTAGTGTAGCAGACTCAGTAGCACGTCCAGTGGAAACACACCAAGTGAATTTTGAGAGTGTGTTACAATTACTGGAATTAATTCGGAAATACCAGAAAGATTTAAAACGTTTGGTGTTTGCTTCTTCTGCAGCGGTTTACGGCGATGAGCCAACTTTACCAAAACAGGAAGAATCAGTAATTCGTCCGTTAACGCCTTATGCTGTGGATAAATTTGCTTCTGAAAAATATGTTTTAAACTATTGTCATTTATATGATGTTCCAACAAGCGCTGTTCGCTTCTTTAACGTTTATGGACCAAACCAAAATCCTAATTCGCCTTATTCTGGCGTTATTTCGATTGTGATGGACTCTTACAAACGCTTATTAGCCAATCAAGAAGTGACATTCAATATCTTTGGTGATGGAAAACAATCCCGTGATTTTGTCTTTGTTGAGGACGTGGTTCAAGCATTGAATCTTGTCGCTCATTCTGACCAATCACTTGGGGAAGTGTATAATGTCGGAACAGGGAAAGCAACCGATTTAAATGAGTTAATTTCTTCTTTAAATGATATTATGAAAGTCGCTTTGCCAGTTGAATATAAAGAAGCGCGAGCTGGGGACATCAAAGATTCCTTAGCGGATATATCTAAATTACGTGCCATTGGTTATGAACCGAAATATAGTATTCAGTCCGGTTTGGATAAATATGTTAATTATGAATTAAAAGAATAAATAAAACTTCTTGAGAGCTGATAGTTCTCAAGAAGTTTTCAAGTAATTTGTACGAAGTAGTCATAGATAAAAAAAGTTTAATATGGTATGCTAAAATTTGTATGCAAGTATTAAATTTGGGGGATTTAACCTGTGAAAAAGAAAATTTTAATTTCAATACCCGCGTATAATGAAGCAAATAATATACGTCCTCTATATAAAAAATTAAATGAAACTTTAGAAAAAAAAAGAAACGAAGTTGATTTTGAAATATTATTTATTAATGATGGAAGCAAAGATAACACTGTGAGTGAAGTTTTATCATTAATTGAACAAACGGATAATGTTTCTTTAATTGATTTGTCCAGAAATTATGGAAAAGAGATAGCAATGAGTGCGGGCTTTGATTATTCTACACATGATGCTGTTATTACAATGGACGCTGATTTACAACATCCGCCAGCTACAATTATTGATATGATTGATCTTTGGCAGCAAGGTTATGAAGATGTCTATGCTAAAAGAAATCAACGCAAAGGGGAGTCATGGTTCAAAAAAACATCCTCTAAATGGTTTTATAAAGTATTAGGAAAACTAGCCAATACGCCTGTTTTACCAGATGCAGGAGATTACCGGTTACTTGATCGCAAGGTAGTAGAGGCGCTGAAGCAAATGAGAGAATCTCAACGTTATACGAAGGGGTTATATAATTGGGTAGGCTTCAAAAAGGTTGCAATTGAATTTGATGCGGATGAGAGATTACATGGTGAAACAAAATGGAGTTTTGGCGCATTATTGAAATTGGCAATTGAAGGAATTACTTCTTATACAACGGCTCCTTTAAAAATTTCAATGTATTTTGGCTTTTTAGTTTCTTTTGTTGCGTTTATTTACATGATATATGTATTAATTAAAACATTGATATTTGGTGCGGATACTTCAGGCTTCCCTTCATTAATGATTATGATATTATTTTTAGGTGGCTGCCAATTGATTTCTGTAGGGATTTTAGGGGAGTATGTTGGCCGTGTATTTTTAGAGACTAAGAAACGTCCCTTGTATTTTGTAGAAAATATATACAGTTTGCCAAAGAAAAATGAGACTAAAGAATCAGAGTTAAAAGAGATTGATTAATGAATATATTCATTTTACTTATAAAAAACGAGGTAGTAGTCGAATGACTGTATCTCGTTTTTCCTATATTTGAACCCACTTCACTCCAATGGTACAATAAACAAGATTGGAGTGAGAGAATGACAGATATTATTGCACATCGAGGAAGTAAGGGCACCCATCCTGAAAATACGTGTATTGCTTTCAGAGAGGCTGTTCGTGTTGGTGCTGAAGGAATTGAATTAGACGTTCACCTATCTAAAGATGGTTATTTAATCGTTATGCATGATGAAACAGTGGATCGTACGACAGATGGTCATGGTGAAATCCAACAGTTAACATTAAACGAATTAAAACAACTAGATGCTGGAAGCTGGTTTCAGAAAAATCCTTCTGTTCAATGTGTTCCAACATTGGAAGATGTTTTAAATTGTCTTGTAGAAGAACAATTCAATGGTTTTTTGAATATTGAACTTAAAACCGATATTATCCATTATGAAGGAATTGAGAAAAAAGTCGTCCAACAAATGAAGCAAAAAAACTGGCCGTTTCGTTATTTATATTCCAGTTTTTATTTTCCAAGTTTAGTTAAATTAAAAAAAGCTGATCCTAAGACAGAAATTGCCTTTATTTATGAATCTGCAGAGGATTTAAGTCAAGCGGGACCGGCATTCGCGCTTGTCGATAGTTTACATCCAAAAATGTCTTGGGTGTTGGCTCATGAAAAAGAACTTATCACAATTGGCAAACCGCTGCGGCCGTGGACTGTTAATCGGATGGAAGAAATGGAAAATTGTTTTCAGCTAAAATTGGCGGGTGTTCATACTGATTTTCCTGAGGAAGCAAAATTTGCTCGTCAAAATTGGCAAGAAGAAGGAGAAACATAATTGGAGAAAGTATTAGTTATTGTAGGACCCACCGCGGTGGGGAAAACAGCATTAAGTATTGCTTTAGCAAAAAAATTTAATGGTGAAATTATTAGCGGTGACTCCATGCAAGTTTATCGCTCGTTAGACATTGGCACCGCTAAAGTCACAGAAACAGAAAAAGAAGGAATTCCTCACTATTTAATTGATTGCCGTGAAGTCAGCGAAACATATTCTGCCGCTGATTTTCAGAAAGAGGGTCGTCAAAAAATCAAAGAAATTACTGAAAAAGGGAAACTGCCAATTATCGTTGGAGGAACAGGGTTGTATATTCAATCACTTCTTTATGATTTTCAACTAGGAAGTCGTGAGATAGATGACTCGCCTGAAATTAGAGAAACGTACAATTTATTTGCGGAAGAAAAAGGGAATCAAGCCTTATGGCAGTTATTACAACAAAAAGATCCTCTAGCGGCTAACAGCATTCATTTTAATAATCGCAAAAAAGTGATTCGTGCGTTAGAGGTCTTTGACAAAACCGGTTATAGTATTTTGACCCCAAAGGAAAAACCAGCTCGTCTCTATGATTATTATTTGTTAGGTTTGGAAACAGATCGCGCTTTATTATATGAACGTATTAATCAGCGGGTGGATCAAATGATGACAGAAGGGCTGTTGGAAGAAGCAAAACAGATGTTTCAGCAACCACATGCACAAGCAGCTCAAGGTATTGGCTATAAAGAATTTTTCCCGTATTTTTCCGGTGAACAATCATTAGAGATGGCGGTTGAAACAGTCAAACAGCAATCGCGGCGATATGCCAAACGTCAATTGACTTGGTTTAGAAATCGAATGGCTGCGCATTGGTGGGATTTGGTTCAGCAGCCAACAGATTTGCCCAAGTTGGAAAAAGAAGTAGCGGAATGGCTACAACAGAAGGAGAGTGAGTAGGCGATGACCACTCATGAAAAAGTTATTTTAGTAGGAGTTGAGACGGAAAAAAATTATCAGACATTTTCTGCATCAATGGAAGAACTGGCGAATTTAACGGAAACCGCTAATGGAGAAGTGGTGTTTGTTTTAACACAAAAACGACCACAAGTCGATCGACAAACCGTAATTGGTAAGGGGAAATTGGAAGAATTAATTCAATTAACAGATGCCTATGAAGCGGATCTTGTGATTTTTAATCATGAGCTCACACCGCGTCAAAATCAACTGTTATCTGAAGCGTTAGCTGTGCGAGTAATTGATCGTGTACAATTAATTTTGGATATCTTTGCTTTGCGTGCGCGCTCCAAAGAAGGAAAGTTACAAGTTGAATTAGCACAATTGGATTATTTATTGCCTCGCTTGGCTGGTCAAGGAAAACAGTTGTCCCGACTTGGAGGAGGTATTGGGACACGCGGGCCTGGTGAAACGAAATTAGAGTCGGACCGCCGACACATTCGGAATAAAATCTTAGGCATCCGTCGTGAGTTAAAAGAAGTCACTGCTCATCGTGAACGAAGCCGCCAGAAAAGACAAAATTCAGAACTATTTCAAATTGGCTTGATTGGTTATACCAATGCTGGCAAATCAACCATTCTCAACATGTTGACAACAGCAGGAACTTATTCAGAGGATCAATTGTTTGCAACGTTAGATCCTTTAACCAAAAAATGGCAATTGCCTCAAGGCATGGAAGTTACTCTGACAGATACGGTTGGCTTCATTCAAGATTTACCAACACAACTGATCGAAGCCTTTCAGTCGACATTGGAAGAAAGTCGGACGATGGATTTACTGCTCCATGTGGTGGATGCAAGTGCGCCAGATCGTTTACAACATGAACGCACAGTTCAAACATTGATGAAAGAATTAGCGTTGGAAAATATTCCGTGCTTGACGGTTTATAATAAAAGAGATCAAGTGGACAGTAAAGAATTTGTCCCAACCTTATTTCCCAATGTATTGATCTCGACTAAAATTCCTGAAGATAAAGAACGACTGGTTCAAGCTATCCGTGCCCAAATGATGGAATTACTCGAGCCTTATCAATTAGAAATTAGCCCAACTGACGGACAACTATTAAGTGAACTTCGCCGGATGACACTAATGGTTTCAGAAGAATATGCTGAAAATGAAAATCGGTATATCGTGAAAGGCTTTGCGAAAAAAGAGTCTAAATGGTTGGTTGAATCCGAAAAAGAATAAAAAATGGTAAGTTGATTAGAAATGATTTGTAAAAACAAATCATTTCTATTTTTTTGATTAGTAGGAGAAAATCAGCCGTGAAAAGATGGAAAAGTCCATATTTATCAGGTTTTTTGTTTTATGTTAGAAAATCTAACATAAGTTCTTGACAATTTGTCATTCTATTGTTATTCTAAGAAATAACTAAGAGAGGAGGATGGAGATGAGAGAAAAAGAGTTACGCCGTTCCATGTCAGTTTTTCCAATTGGTACAGTTATGAAACTAACGGATTTGACCGCTCGACAAATTCGCTACTATGAAGAACAGGGATTGATTCATCCAGAACGTAGTGAGGGCAACCGACGCATGTATTCTTTAAATGATATTGATGTTTTGTTAGAAATTAAAGATTATTTATCTGATGGATTGAACATGGCAGGGATTAAGCGTGTGTATGAAATGAAATTAGAGGAACAAAAAAACACCGCCGAGGCAACTCGTCCGTTAACCGATGCAGATGTTCGTCAGATTTTATACGACGAAATCCTTTCGCAAGGAGGACTTACTCAGCAAAATCCGTTCCAATCGAATGTACCAAGGCTTTAACGTTTCAGCAGCCAATAAAAATGAAGGATGGGGATCAGACCGATGACAAGAAAAGCCAAAACGGCAGAAGAGATTAAACATATTGCAGAAGAAGAAAACGTACGTTTTTTACGACTAATGTTTACCGACATTATGGGAACAATTAAAAATGTTGAAGTTCCTGTGAGTCAGCTAGATAAAGTATTAGATAATAAAATGATGTTTGATGGGTCATCCATTGAAGGATTCGTTCGTATCGAAGAAAGTGACATGTATTTATACCCTGATCTATCTACATGGATGATTTTTCCGTGGGAAAGCGACCATGGAAAAGTTGCGCGCTTAATTTGTGATATTTACAATCCTGATGGTACCCCTTTTGCCGGAGATCCCCGCGGTAATTTAAAACGCGCCTTAGCAGATATGAAAGAATTAGGCTTTACTTCTTTTAACTTAGGACCAGAACCAGAATTTTTCCTATTTAAATTAGATGAGAATGGTGAAATTACCACTGACTTGAATGATAAAGGTGGCTATTTTGATTTTGCGCCAACCGATTTAGGTGAAAATTGTCGCCGTGATATTGTTTTAGAGTTAGAAAGTTTAGGCTTTGAAGTGGAAGCTTCACATCATGAAGTAGCACCTGGTCAACATGAAATTGACTTTAAATATGCTGATGTAGTTGATGCTTGTGACAATATTCAAACGTTCAAATTAGTTGTGAAAACTATTGCGCGTAAACATGGCTTGCATGCAACATTTATGCCAAAACCTTTGTTTGGAATTAATGGTTCTGGTATGCACTGCAATATGTCATTATTTAATGAAGAAGGTAATGTTTTTTATGACGAGTCAGGAGAGATGGGCTTAAGCCAAACTGCGTATCATTTCTTAGGTGGTTTATTAAAACATGCCCGTGCCTATACTGCGGTATGTAACCCAACAGTGAACTCTTATAAACGCTTGGTACCAGGTTATGAAGCACCTGTTTATGTAGCTTGGAGCGGCAGAAATCGTTCACCACTCATTCGAGTTCCTGAATCTCGTGGTTTATCGACTCGTTTAGAATTACGTTCTGTCGATCCTTCAGCGAATCCGTATTTAACAATGGCTGTCTTATTACAAGCAGGTTTGGATGGTATTCGTAATGAACTTACGCCACCGCCAGCAGTTGATCGTAACATTTATGTGATGAATGAGGAAGAACGTCAACATGCACAAATTGAAGATTTGCCATCAACCTTACACAATGCCATCAAAGAATTACGTAAAGATCAAGTAATGATTGATGCATTAGGTCGTCATATTTTTGCCAATTTTGTAGAAGCGAAACGAATGGAATGGGCAGCCTTCCGTCAAACCGTTTCTGAATGGGAAAGAGAACAATATTTGGAGTTGTACTAAAAAAAGAGCCCTAGGGCTCTTTTTTTATTTTGTTTCCATCGGTACGAATGTAATCGTTATTTCTTGCGGAATGTTATAAAATGTTTTGTAACGGCGCATCCAATATTCTGAGGTTGTTCCTTTCTCCCAAAAGTATTCTCCATTTGGTAATAAAGGTAATTTTACGGAAGTTTCTTTATTAGCGATTGCCTCGTCAATAATTTCTTTTCTTTGTTGTTCTACCCTGTAGGTGTATGCAAACATCAAGGTATAAAAGATTAATAAGACAAGAATTCCTTGTTTAAGAATTTTCGTTATAAAGAGTATTTCATGGTTGTTTTCTTCTTCACTTTGTAAATTAAAATAATAAGCGATAAATTGCAGAATAAGTATAATCCAAAAAACATACGTAATATAAAATGACCGGGGACCGATGGGCTCAGCAATGAAAAGAGGCCCAGCTGTACATACGATAGATAAGAACAAGAAAAGTAGTTTTGCTTTTAAATTACCTTTAAATTGAATGAGTATAAATATAAATATTGAAAGGTAGTATAGTAAAGCTAATAGTGCAGTGAAATCTTGACTGCGATTATAGGATATTGTGAAATAAGGATAAATAAAGACAGAGAAAACCGTATAAGTACTTATAAAAAATAGAGCTCCTTTATTTATCAGCTGCGTTGCCTTTGATTGTAAAATATCTTTATCTTGTTTTTTAGAGATTAATAAAGTTAACGTTGCTATACAAAGATTAATGAAACGATTTTGATGAAAAATATTTTCTGCCATCGGTCCTATTGTTTTATAGTAAAAATATGAAAGCGATAAATTAATTTTTTTATAGCCATCAGTATTATTGGCAGCATTTAAGTAAGCTGGATTAATTAGCATAATAATCAAACTAAGGAAACTTGTAACTAGAAAAGCAAGTAAGAACGAATCAATCATCTTTCTGGTTTTCCATGAATAAATACATAAAGCAATTGCAAGGAATGTGATATAAACGCTGATGTTTTCAGAAAAAAATTGAGTCCCGAGACTTAAAACAATACCTGTTAGAACAGGGTGTTTTAAATTAGCTGTTTCATTAGTAAATAAGTAATTCACTATTATGAAAAAAACCACTAAACTAATAACAGGAGGAACGAAGTTCACAAAGGCTGCCGGCCATCCATAAGTTTGTTGAAAAAGTTTTGTGGGAATTAATATAAGTAGAGCTAAGCCAAAAATCAAAAGAAATTTTTTATTTGTAGTTGTTTTTCTATCTAAACTTAGGTTAGTGAATTTTGTTAGTACTGTAAGTAATAATAGAATTGTGCCGCTCATAAACAAGCTTTTAATTAAAACACTACGAGTAATAATTAAAGCGAAGATATTCCCAAAGTAGCGTCCATTGTATCCTTGAAAGCCGTTTTTTAATAAATCAAGCCCTTCTTGACTTCCCCACATCCATTCATCGTGAGCGTAAGGGATAAAATAAAAAATGATGGTTAGTAGTAAAAAAGCAAGGATAATAAATTTATTTTTTTGAAGAGTTTTCAACATATTCTCCCTTTCTGTAGATCGTTATTTTCAGTTGTTATTATAAACTAATTATATATAAAAACATAGAGACAATTTGTAACTGGAAAAGGAAACTCTAAAGAATGTTTGTGAAAAATGTTTCAAATGTTTGGTTTTTACGCTATAATAAACAAGAATATGCGTGCAACTATTCTATTTTTTAGATATAAAGGATGAGAAAAACATGCGGAAAATGAAAACAATGGATGGGAATGCAGCAGCAGCTTATATTTCCTATGCTTTTACAGAATTAGCAGCCATTTATCCAATAACACCAAGTTCAACGATGGCTGAACTTGTTGATCAGTGGTCGGCCGAAGGTGAGAAAAATATCTTTGGTCAACCTGTGAAAGTAGTCGAAATGCAATCGGAAGCTGGTGCTGCCGGCGTGGTCCATGGCTCTTTAAAAACAGGCGCGCTTACCACGACCTATACGGCTTCACAAGGGTTACTTTTAATGATTCCTAATATGTACAAAATAGCTGGAGAACTATTACCATCTGTTTTTCATGTGGCGAGCCGAGCTTTAACCACGAATGCTTTAAATATTTTTGGTGATCAAGGAGACGTAATGGCCGCACGCCAAACAGGCTTTGCTATGTTGTCAGAAAGCAGTGTGCAAGAAGTGATGGATTTGGCACCAGTGGCTCACTTGGCTTCGATTGAAGCGAGTGTTCCATTTATGAACTTTTTTGATGGCTTTAGAACAAGTCATGAAATTCAAAAAGTGGCAGTTCTTGACTATGAAGAATTAGCACCCTTAGTAAACCAAGAGAAATTAGCCGAATTTCGTCGTCGGAGCATGAACCCGAATCACCCTTCCGTTAGTGGAATGAACCAAAATCCAGATATTCACTTTCAACAACGAGAAACAATTAATCCTTATTATGAAAAATTACCTGGTATTGTTCAAAAATATATGACAGAAATTAACCGGTTACGGGGAACCAATTATGATTTGGTGACGTATTATGGCGCAGAAGATGCAGAAGAAGTGATTGTCACAATGGGTTCAGTTGCACAAACAATTGAACAGACTGTTGATTATTTACAACAACAAGGAAGAAAAGTTGGCTTCCTTAATGTCCATCTTTATCGACCATTTCCAGTTGAAACATTTCTCGAAAAAATACCACAATCAGTTAAAGCAATTGCTGTTTTGGATCGGACGAAAGAGCCCGGTGCTGGTGGCGAACCGTTATTATTGGATGTCCAAAGTGCGATGTATGAAGCGGACATTCGCCCAACAATTATTGGTGGACGCTATGGTTTAGGTTCTAAAGATGTACTGCCAAATCAAATTGTTGCGGTTTTTGATGAATTAATGAAAGAACGTTCTGCCATGAAGAAGCGTTTTACAATTGGGATTGATGATGATTTAACTTATACTTCATTAGAAGTTGGCAAACCACTTGATTTGACGAATCCGAAAACCTATCAAGCTAAATTTTGGGGCTTTGGTTCTGATGGCACAGTAGGGGCGAACAAGTCAGCAATTAAGATTATCGGTGATCATACAGACAAGTATGCGCAAGGCTTTTTCTATTATGATTCAAAAAAATCAGGCGGGTTGACCGTTTCTCATTTACGTTTTGGCGAGACGCCTATTCGTTCAACGTACCTCATTGAACATTCTGATTTTGTGGCTTGTCATACAGCCGCTTATTTGCATACCTATGATTTAGTAAAAGGGTTAAAAAAGGGCGGGACTTTCCTCTTAAATACCATTTGGAATGATGAACAACTAGCACGATTTTTACCAAATCAATTAAAACGGTATCTAGCTGAAAATGAGATTCAGTTTTATACAATCAATGCAGTAAAATTAGCTAGTGAAGTCGGACTAGGCGGGCGAATTAATACCGCAATGGAAACAGCTTTCTTCAAATTAGCGGAAATTATGCCTTTTGAGCAAGTGTTGCCAATTTTAAAAGAAGAAGCACTGAAAAGTTATGGTCATAAGTCCATGAAAGTTGTCGAAAAAAATATTCAAGCAATCGATAAGACCGTTGAATTGTTGCATCAGGTACCTGTTCCAGCAGAGTGGAGAACGCTTGAAGTTCAACCGCGAAAACGTTCAGAAAATGTTAGTGATTTTGTTCATGAAATTGTTGAACCGATTAATCGTCAAGAAGGCAATGCGTTATCTGTTGCGACACTAGCGAAAAATGGGATGACAGATGGGCGGATGCCTTTGGGAACTGCGGCAGTTGAAAAACGTGGGGTGGCATTAGAAGTACCTGAATGGATTAGCGATCGGTGTACCATGTGTAATGAGTGTGCCTTTGTATGTCCCCATGCGGCGATACGACCATTCTTAGCCGATGAAGAAGAAATGACTGAAGCTCCAGAAGGATTCATTGTGCGTGATATACGTGGTGCCGACGGCTTGAAATATCGTATCCAAGTCTCAGTCAAAGATTGTACTGGCTGTGGACTTTGTGTTGAAGCTTGTCCAGCTAAAGGCAAAGCTTTAGTAATGAAACCTTATGAAGAAGAAAAAGAGCAGGCTATGAACTGGGCGTTTGCTATGACGTTACGTCAAAAGGAAAACCCAGCAAAACCGAATACTGTTTTAGGTTCGCAATTTAATAAACCTTTATTAGAGTTTTCTGGTGCTTGTTCTGGTTGCGGCGAAACGCCTTATGTTAAATTATTGACGCAAATGTTTGGTGACCGAATGCTGATTGCTAATGCAACAGGTTGCTCATCGATTTGGGGTGCTGCAGCGGGTGTGACACCTTACACTACTAATGAACAAGGACAAGGTCCAGCTTGGTCAAATTCTCTTTTAGAGGATAATGCCGAGTTTGGTTACGGCATGTTGTTAGCAACGCAAGCGCGTCGCGAACGTTTAGCTAGTAAAATGACCAAAGCTTTTTCTGTAGCCAGTGATTCTTTACGTTTATTGATGGAAGATTGGATAGCACATCTGTCCGAAAGTGAAGGTACGCAACAACGTGCAGCTAAATTACGTGCAGCTTTGCTTGAAGAAAAAACGAATCAACCTTTATTGGAAGCAATTTATGACGATCAAGATCTTTTTGTTAAACCAAGTCAGTGGATGATTGGTGGGGACGGCTGGGCTTACGATATTGGCTACGGCGGGATTGACCACGTGTTAGCTAGTGGCGCGGATGTAAATATGTTAGTTCTAGATAATGAAGTCTATTCCAATACAGGTGGCCAAACTTCCAAAGCAACTCCGGCATCAGCGATTGCGAAATTTGCTGCCAGTGGGAAATATGCCTCTAAAAAAGATTTAGGGATGATGGCAATGACTTATGAAAATGTCTATGTCGCTCAAATTGCCTCAGGTGCAAACCAAATGCAGACGATTAAAGCTTTTGAAGAAGCAGAAAAATTCCCTGGACCATCGATTATTATTGCTTATACACCATGTATTACACATGGTTTAGCAGGTGGGATGAGTCAAACGTTGAAAGAAGCGAAAGACGCAGTTCATTCAGGTTACTGGTCTTTATATCGCTATAATCCATTATTGCGAGAAAAAGGCAAAGAACCAATGACATTGGATTTCAAAAAACCAGATTTTTCATTAATGAAAGAGTTTATGCGCCAACAAGTTCGCTTTGCATCCTTAGAATCTAGTCAACCAGATACAGCGGAATTGTTATTTAATAAAACAATTAATGATGCTAAGAGACGGTTCTATAATTATGCTCGTTTAGCTGGTCAAGAAGAAAAAATTCGAGCAAAACTTGAAAAACAAAGTGAACCAGAAATAACTGCGCCAGAGAACGAGAAGCCACGAGTGAAAAAAGAATGCGTAGTTGATCCGGAAGCGGAAGCAAGAAGGGCTGCCCGCCGCGCAGAACGAGCAGCCAAGAGAAAACAACGTGAGCAAGATTAAATAGAAGTCAAAAAAACGTGTCTGAGCTTTTTGCTTAGACACGTTTTTTAGTTAGAAATGCGATTTTTTGATGAAAAATTTCAGGTTATTTGAAAAAGTTCCTAAATTTTTTTGATGTTTCCGCTTGCGTTCTGTGATGAAAGAAAATAATGTGGTATACTTGTTAGGAAATCTTGAGAGAGAAGTGAGGGGTATGATGTCGTTTCAATTGAATCAATTATTAGATTTGAATTATTGGCAGCAAGTCATCTCAACGGATTTCTTATCTAAGGATTTTGTTATCAATATCATAGATATCCTAGTCGTATGGTACCTCGTTTACAAATTAATCATGCTTGTTCGTGGAACAAAAGCAGTTCAACTATTAAAAGGTGTCGCTGTTTTTATCATTATCCGCATTCTAAGTGAGATAATTGGTCTACATACATTATCTTGGTTAATGAATCAAGTCATCATGTATGGTGTAATCGCCGCGGTTGTTATTTTTCAACCAGAAGTGCGAAGAGGGCTGGAACATCTAGGGAGAAGTTCGTTTTTCCGCCCGAATAAAGGTGCGCAACAAGAAGATGAGCGTATTATTCAGGCCTTTGACAAAGCCATTCAGTACATGTCAAAACGGAAAATTGGTGCTTTGATAACCATTGAACGCAATACTGGTTTAGATGAATACATTGAGACAGGTATTGATTTGGATGCCGATATTACTGGTGAATTACTGATTAATATTTTCATTCCAAATACACCACTACATGATGGTGCAGTGATTATCAAAAATGAAAAAATTGCTGTTGCTAGTGCGTATTTACCGCTATCAGAAAGCAATTTAATTCCAAAAGAATTTGGAACGCGCCATAGAGCCGCAGTCGGTATCAGTGAAGTCAGTGACGCCATTACGATTGTTGTTTCTGAAGAAACTGGTGACGTTAGTTTGACGTTGAACAATGAATTAATTCCTGGACTAACGCAAGAAGAGTATTTAACAATTTTGCGTAAGGAGTTAATTTCGGAATCATCGGAAGATAAAAAAAGTGCTTTGCAGCATTTTATCGATGATGTAACAAAGGGGGTTAAACGCAAATGAGAAAAGCCTCCCAAAAAAGCTGGTTTAATGGTTTGCTTTCATTGCTGTTTGCATTGTTGTTATTTTTTAATGCCAATGCAACAGGCAATAATCCCTCCAATTCAGGTTCAAGCCAAACGTATAGTGAAACACTGAATAATATTCCTGTCCAAGTCCAATACGATAAAGACAAATATTATGTCTCTGGATTTGAAGAGAGTGTAAATGTTCATTTACGTAGTGCGAACCGCATTCAATTAAACATGGAATCAAATGCTGACACACGAAATTTCCAAGTGGTCGCAGACTTAACCAAATTGCCATTAGGGACTTCGGAAGTGCCTTTGACAGTTCGGGGACTAAGTTCAGCTGTTACAGCTGAAATTGAACCGAAAACAGTGACTGTAACGATTGAAAAGAGAGTAACAAAAAAATTCGATGTAGAAGCACAACTTTCTGATAACATTGAAAAAGAAGGCTACAAAGTAAAAAATATTTCTGTAGATCCAAAAACTGTAGAAGTAACAACTGGAGAAGAAACAGCGAAAGCAATTGACAAAGTGATTGCGCCAGTCTCAAGTGCCAAACAAACAATTGATACGATTAAACAAACGGTAAATGTCCAAGCGCTAGATGCCAAAGGTCAAGTCCTAAGTATCGAAAATCCAGCACCACAAGTCAAAGTAACAGTAGGCTTAACCGCGCCAACGAAAGATGTACCACTGAATGTTAGTATGACAGGTACGCCACCTGCTGGGATCGCTCATTACAATTATAGTTTATCAACGTACCAAGTTAGGGTCAGTGGCCCGCAATCAATTTTAGATACGCTAGAATCAATTGAGGTACCGGTAGATATTTCTGATATTCGCAAAGAAACAAAACAATCAGTGACTATTCCCGTTGATGGAGAATACGTAGTTACACCAGATGAGGTTGACGTTTCTTTGAGCCCCGTGTACAATCAACAACAGTCATCAAATACAAATGAAACTTCAGGGGAACCTGCAAGTTCAACAACGGTTGGCTCAGGTAGCCAAGCAGTACAACCAAGTACATCCAGTCAAGTAGAATCAAATACTTCTGAAACAACAAGTGAGGGATCAACAGTAGAAAGTACAACTGCTGGTTCAACTGAAAATACAGAGAATCAAGTGACTAAGGAGAATCAAAATGGGTAAATATTTTGGAACAGATGGTGTAAGAGGAATTGCAAATAAGGAGTTAACACCTGAATTAGCTTTTAAATTAGGGCGTTACGGTGGTTATGTGTTGAGTCAACATGAAGATAGTTCAAGAAAACCTCGTGTTCTCGTGGGCCGCGATACACGTATTTCAGGTGAGATGTTGGAACAAGCATTGATTGCTGGGTTATTATCAGTCGGGATTGAAGTTTTCCAATTAGGGGTGATTTCAACACCTGGTGTAGCATATCTTACTCGTTTACAAAAAGCATCCGCTGGCGTAATGATTTCAGCTTCACATAATCCAGCGGAAGACAATGGGATTAAGTTTTTTGGGGCAGATGGCTTCAAATTAGTAGACGATCAAGAAGCAGAAATTGAAGCATTGTTAGACGCAGAAGAAGACACCTTACCAAGACCTTCTGCAGAAGGCTTAGGCTCATTAGATGAATTTCCAGAAGGCTTACTAAAATATTCGCAATTTTTAGTTCAAAGTATTCCTGGCGATTTAGCAGATATGACTGTTTGTTTAGATGCGGCCAACGGAGCAACTGCAACAGCAGTCAATCGTGTCTTCGCGGATTTAGAGACAGATTTCTATACAATGGGAACAAGTCCTAATGGATTGAATATCAATGATGGTGTGGGTTCCACTCATCCTGAAGCTTTGGCAGAAATGGTTGTTGAAAAAGGCGCAGATGCTGGTTTGGCTTTCGATGGCGACGGTGATAGAATTATTGCAGTCGATGAATTAGGACGAATTATCGATGGTGATAAAATCATGTATATTTGTGCTAAATATTTAGCTGAGAAAAAACGTTTGAAAAAAGATACAATCGTTACAACGGTGATGAGTAATCTAGGTTTCCATAAAGCTGTAGAAGAAATTGGCTTAAAAGATGTGGTAACGCAAGTGGGTGACCGCTATGTTGTAGAAGAAATGCGTAAAAATGATTACAATTTTGGTGGCGAACAATCTGGTCACATGATCTTTTTAGATTACAACACAACAGGTGATGGCATGCTTTCAGGGATTCAATTGTTGAATGTTATGAAGCAAACGGGCAAAAAATTATCTGAATTAGCGGATGAAGTGACGATTTATCCACAAAAATTAGTCAATATTCGTGTCACAGATAAAAATGGTGCAATGGAAGTTCCGGCAATCAAAGCAGTTGTCGAACAAGCAGAAGCAGAAATGAATGGCGAAGGTCGTATTTTAGTTCGTCCTTCTGGAACAGAACCATTGTTACGTGTGATGGCCGAAGCGCCAACACAAGAAAAAGTTGATTATTACGTTGATAAAATTGCCGAAGTAGTACGTGCAGAAATCGGCGTTGAATAAGAACCAATTAGAAACCAGACACTTAATGCTAGCTTGCGTTAAGTGTCTGGTTTCTTTGTTGGAAATCAAAAAAAGAAAATAGCTAATAAGCTCCGTCTATCATTGACATAGAGCGGTTAAAAGGGTACTATTTTAGAAGTAAGATGCACCGCGTATCTTCTTTTTTTATTCGATAAAATCAAGAAGGGAGCGGCTGTAAATCAATGGAGTTATAGAATGGAGGAGCGAAATGAAAGAAAAAATGTCCGTCAAGACAATTGTAGCAATTGGAATTGGCTCTGCAGTTTTTGTTATTTTAGGTCGATTCGTTGTGATTCCAACTGGGATTCCTAATACGAACTTAGAAACGTCGTATCCATTTCTTGCTTTAATGTCAGTTGTTTTTGGACCAGTAGCTGGAGGGCTAATTGGTTTGATTGGTCACACATTAAAAGATTTTACCACGTATGGTAGCGCTTGGTGGAGCTGGATTATTTGTTCAGGAATTATTGGTATTATTTTTGGCTTCGCTGGTCGTAAAATGGATCTTCAACATGGTGAATTTACAACAAATGACATGGTGCGTTTCAATATTTTCCAAGCCTTTGGCAATATCGTCGTTTGGGGCTTAATCGCGCCTAGCTTGGATATTTTGATTTATAGTGAACCCGCAAGTAAAGTGTTTACACAAGGAGTATTCGCGACTGTTTCAAATATTGTCGCTGTGGGGATTATTGGAACATTGTTGATGAAAGCTTATGCATCAACAAGAACAAAGAAAGGCAGTTTATCAAAAGATTAAGAAACTGTCGAAATAATTTAAATGGTTAAGGGTCTGCCCTAGTAATTACTTTGCTAATGCTCAGACCCTTTCTTTTATGGAGAAACTGAGGTGAGGCCGAATGAAAAAACCAATCATTACTTTTAATAATTTTTCCTTTCAATATCATAGCCAATCTGAACCGACATTAAAGGGGATTCAATTAACCATCTATGAAGGAGAAAAGGTTTTAATCGTTGGGCCTAGTGGTAGTGGTAAATCAACATTGGCGCAATGTATCAACGGGTTAATTCCCAATATTTATGAAGGTGAGATTCAAGGAACAGCTACGGTTGCTGGTAAAAATATCCAAGAAACAAGTCTATTTGATTTGTCTTTTGATGTAGGAACTGTTTTGCAAGATACCGATGGGCAGTTTATCGGTTTAACGGTTGCTGAGGATATTGCTTTTGCTTTAGAAAACGATGCAGTTGAACAAGCAGAAATGAAAAAAGCGGTCCACAAATGGTCCGAGATTGTTGAGCTGAATCAGTTATTGCAACACCGTCCACAAGATTTGTCAGGTGGTCAAAAACAACGTGTATCTATGGCGGGCGTTCTAATTAACCAATCAAAAATTTTACTTTTTGATGAACCTTTGGCTAATCTTGACCCACGAGCGGGACAAGAAACAATGACTTTGATTGACACCATTCAACAAGAAACAAAAGCGACCGTTTTAATAATAGAACATCGCTTAGAGGACGTTCTTTGCGAATCAGTTGATCGAATTATTGTCATGAATGAGGGCGCAATTATTTCTGATACAACACCAGATGAATTGTTACGTCAAGATACGTTGACCCAACAAGGGATTCGTGAACCTTTGTACGTTACAGCCATGAAATATGCTGGGATTGATTTAACACAAGTTAGTCATTTAGACAAATTAGCCGAAGTATCAGGCGAAACGGTTTTGCCTAAAATGACACAGTGGTCTGTCCAACCTAGTTCAGTTAGTGCAGTCAAAGGAGCTGAACTATTACGTTTGGAACAAGTGTCCTATCAATATGATCGTCACGGTGAAAAAGTGTTAGATGACTTCTCAGTAACTATTCATCATGGAGAAATGATCAGCATTGTAGGAAAAAATGGTGCCGGGAAGTCTACACTTTCTAAAATAATTTGCGGGTTCATCACGCCTCAATCGGGCAAGATTTTATGGGAAGGACAGGATTTTTCCAATTATTCAATCAAAGAACGTGCAGATAAAATTGGTTATGTGATGCAAAACCCCAATCAAATGATTTCTAAAAAAATGATTTTTGAAGAAGTAGCTTTAGGATTAGTTTTACGAGATGTGCCACAAGCAGAAATTGAGGAACGTGTGAAGAATATTTTACATATTTGTGGGCTGTATCCCTTCCGGAACTGGCCGATTTCTGCGTTGAGTTTTGGGCAGAAAAAACGGGTAACTATTGCATCAATCTTAGTTTTAGAACCTGAATTATTAATTTTAGATGAACCAACAGCTGGACAAGATTTTAAACATTATACAGAAATGATGACATTTTTAGAAGAATTGAACCGCTTAGGTGTGACTATTTTAATGATCACTCACGATATGCACTTAATGTTGGAATATACAACACGTGCGTTAGTAGTTTGTGATGGACGTTTACTAGCAGATGCGACTCCAGTTGCTGTTTTAACAGATGAAAAATTAATTCAAGCAGCTTCTTTAAAAGAAACGAGCTTGTTTACCTTTGCTAAAGCGTTAGGCTTGGAAAATCCCTTGCTATTTACGGAAAAATTTGTTGCTTACGATCGTGAGGTGCGTTTTGGATGAGTGAACGACAAATGTTAGGCTATCATCCTGATTCAACCTGGATTCATCGCTTAAATGGCACAAGCAAATTAGTCTTTTTAATCGTTGTCTCTGTGGCTTGTATGACCACGTATGATACTCGTTATCTGTTAGGAATGTCTGTGGTTTCGCTTGTTTTGTTAAAATTATCAAATATTAAATGGCATCAAATATCTTTTGTTATTAAATTTATTGCTATTTTTTCTTTGTTAAATATCTTAACGGTTTACCTTTTTGCACCTGAATATGGGGTTGATTTATATCAGTCACGTACCGTGATTTGGGAAGGAATCGGACGGTTTACTTTGACACAAGAAGAATTATTTTATGAATTTAATTTAGTTTTAAAATATTTCTGTACGATTCCGTTGGCATTAATCTTTTTATTAACAACAAATCCTAGTGAATTTGCCTCCAGCTTGAATCGAATTGGTGTGAGTTATCGGATTAGTTATGCAGTAGCGCTGGCTATTCGTTATATTCCCGATATCCAAGAAGATTTTTTTAATATTTCTTTAGCACAACAAGCGCGAGGCTATGAGATGTCTAAAAAGGGACGGTTAGGCCAACGAATCAAAGGCGTAGCACAAATCGTTTTACCCTTAATTCTATCTAGTTTAGATCGAATTGAAACTGTGAGTACCGCTATGGAATTAAGGCGTTTTGGTCAAAAGAAAAATCGAACGTGGTATGCGCAACAACCTTTTCATCTGCGTGATTTTTCGGTAATGATACTTGCCTTATGCTTATTAGGAATCAGTTTCTGGTTGTTCCATGTGAATGGTGGCCGGTTTTATAATCCATTCCAATAAATAACAAATTGATAAGGTTCTATAAATAGAACGGATATTTTTTTATTATTAAGAATCTAGTACTTTCTCTTACTATGAGTGTACTAGATTCTTTTTTTACAACTTTAAAGAACTAGACCAATTTTCGTTTTTTTAGATTTTTGTTGACAAATACCTACTTTTAATTGTATGATTGTTTATGTTTCTACGGAATATATTTACAAAGGAGGTATATAGACCAATATAGGATAGCGCCAGACCTGAACGTTCAGGTGACGAGGAGAGAGCTTATCGAAGATTCGGCGGGTGGCTCTAGGGACTGCACTCTACAGATAACAAAGAAAAACTAATTGTGAAGTTAGAACAAAGCGGTTATCACGCAGGTAGAAACATATAATGGGATTTGCTAGTTAAACAGGACCTAGTAAATACAGAATTTCAATTGGAAAGTAGGAATTAGCATTATGTGTGGAATTGTCGGAATGATTGGAAAAGAAAATGTCACGGAAAGTTTGATTCAAGGATTAACAAAATTGGAATATAGAGGTTATGATTCTGCTGGGATTTGTGTGAATGATCAAAGCCAACAGCCCCATGTAGTTAAGGCAGTTGGGGGCATTGCCGATTTAGCAGCAAAATTAACGCCAGAAATCGATGGAACAGTTGGTATTGGTCATACTCGTTGGGCCACTCATGGCGAACCAACTGTCGCCAATGCACATCCCCATGTTTCAAGCGATCAACGCTTTGCATTAGTGCATAATGGTGTCATTGAAAACTTTGAAGAATTAAAAGAACAATTTTTAAGTGGTGCTCACTTAATTGGTGATACAGATACTGAAATCGTCGTTCAATTAATTGCTCATTTTGCTGAAAATGGTTTTTCAACAAAAGATGCTTTTAAAGCGGCTTTAGCCGAAATTAAAGGTTCATACGCTTTTGCTTTAATGGATAAAATGGACCCCAATACTATCTACGTAGCGAAAAATAAAAGCCCGTTACTTATCGGTCTAGGTGAAGGCTTTAATGTTATTTGTAGTGACGCGATGGCGATGATTAAAGAAACCAATCAATTTGTTGAGATTGTTGATGGTGAAATTGTAACTGTTACAGCGGACAAAGTAGTAATCGAAACGCCAGAAGGACAAGTAATCAACCGAGAACCTTTTGAAGCGCAATTAGATTTAAATGACATTGAAAAAGGAACATATCCGTTTTATATGCTCAAAGAAATTGATGAACAACCTGCAGTGATGCGCAAAATTGTTCAAGCGTATACTCAAGGTGAAAAAGTGACTTTAGATGAGGCGTTACTTGGAAAAATTAATCAATGTGATCGAATTTACATTATTGCTTGTGGAACAAGTTATAATGCAGGTTGGGTCGGAAAATCTTTAATTGAAACGATTGCCAGTATTCCTGTGGAAGTTCATTTATCAAGCGAATTTGGCTACAACATGCCTATTTTATCTGAAAAACCGTTCTTCATTTTCTTAAGTCAAAGTGGTGAAACGGCAGATAGCCGCCAAGTACTGGTACAGGTTAATGAATTAGGGCATCCATCACTTACATTAACAAATGTTGCTGGCTCAACATTATCACGTGAAGCGGACGATACCTTGTTATTACACGCAGGACCAGAAATTGCTGTCGCTTCCACCAAAGCTTATACTGCTCAAATCGCTGTCTTAGCTATTTTAGCAAAAGCAATTGGCGAAGAACGCCAAACATTAGCAGCCGTCTCATTTGATGTGGCTCACGAATTGAGCGTGGTAGCAGCTGTCATGGAAACCTTGATTGATGAAAAACAACAAATGAAAGCCTTAGTGGAAGATTATCTGACGTATACTCGAAATGCCTTCTATATCGGGCGAGGAGTCGACTATTATGTGTCGATGGAAGCGGCCTTGAAGTTGAAAGAAATTTCCTACATTCAAGCAGAAGGCTTTGCGGCAGGTGAATTGAAGCATGGAACGATTGCCTTAATTGAAGAAGGAACACCTGTGATTGGGATTGTGACAGATGCCAAAGTCGCAGCCCATACAAGAGGCAATTTAAAGGAAGTCGAAAGTCGTGGAGCAAGAAATATTGTGATTGCCTTGGAATCCTTGGCAAAACCACAGGACCAACTGATTATTCCAGATGTTCATCCGTTACTTTCTGCCTTAGTTAGCATTGTTCCAGGTCAATTATTAGCGTACTATGCAACCTTACAAAGAGGCTACGATGTTGATAAACCAAGGAACTTAGCCAAAAGTGTAACTGTTGAGTAAATCAAGAACCTGAGAGAAAGATGTTCAACGGGTTTTCATGAGTTTTAATATCTGAGACAAAAATCACTTTAGATTTTTGTCTCAGATATTTTTTATAAAAGAAAGATATTTAGTCAAAAATGAAAGATTCCAAAGAAATTCTTTTTTTCCGTTGAAAACTGTTTGCATTTTAGCAAAATTAGATATAATTAATAAGAACCGAAAAATAAGAATTAGCCAGTTAGGTAACTTTGTTTGAAAGAAAGCAAAAAGTAGGTTAAGCTGAAAAGTGCTAATTTATTTAACAAAAAAAGATTGTGAGTTGTTTGATATGGATCAGTTTAGTACATTAACTGAACAAGAATTTACTACCTTTGCAATGACACATCCTGCAGGTAACTTTTTAGAAACACCCGAAATGAAACATTTATTGGAACGACGTGGCTGGCATTGTGAATACGTTGGCGTCAAACGAGAAGGCCAACTAATTGCTGCGTGTATCCTAAGCAAGAAAAAAGTCAAAATTGGTTATGCTTTCGACATTGACGGCGGAATTTTGATGGATTATACAGATAAAAAATGTGTAGAAGCCTTTTTCACAGGCTTAAAAAAATATGTGAAAAAAAATGATGGCCTTTATTTAACCTTTACTCCCAATAAACAAATTTGTTTACGTGATTTTAATGGCGGTGAAGTTGAAAAGGTCAATCAAGAAACATTTGACTATTTCACATCAATTGGTTTTGAACACCAAGGGTTTGATGTGCACAATTTTGATGGCGCGCCACGTTGGCTGTTTGTCAAAGATATGGCTGGATTAACAGAAGAAGATCTTTGGAAATCTTATGGAAAAGATGCTAAATATGACATCAAGAAAACATGGGAATATGGAGTGACAACCCGAGAACTTCGTTACGAAGAGTTACCTCTCTTTAAGAAATTAACGGAAGAAACAAGTGCACGACGTAATTTTGAAGATAAGGATTTAGCTTATTACCAAGCTGTTTATGAAGAGTTTGGTGAACGAGCGAAATTTATGGTAGCGGAACTAAACTTTGCTACTTATTTAGAAAATCTTCATGAGAAATTACGCAAATTACAAGAGACGCTCAACGAAGTCAATGAAGCGTTAATTGCCAATCCTAAAAGCCGTAAAAAAAATAACCAGAAACGTGAATTTGAAGATGAAGTTCGTACCGTGCGCAAACGGATTGACGAGGCTAAAGAAATGAAAACATCAGATGAACCTGAAATTTTAGCAGGCGCCTTATTCATTGTTCATCCACAAGAAGTTGTTTACTTGTTTAGTGGTACGTATGAAAAATATAAACAATACTATGCACCGTATTTAATTCAACATAAAATGTTAACTTACACAGTAGAAAATAACATTCCCAAATATAATTTTTATGGCGTTGACGGTGTCTTTGATGGAAGTGATGGGGTTCTTAAATTCAAACAATCCTTTGGCGGTCATGTCGAAGAATTAATGGGCAATTTCCAATGGAAAGCCAAACCAATGAAATATGCCTTATATCACGCATTAAAAACAATTAAAGAAAAAGTCTAAAATTAAAACCCAATCCTTAAAAAGGAATGGCAAAGTGAGGCGTTTAAATGGAAAATCAAGTCGAGGTTATGACGTATGCACAGTTAAAAGAAATTATGCAGGCGTTAGAAGCAAACGAAGCGATTACAGAAGATACAAAAGTCTTTATTGATACAGGCTGGGATAGCGTGCAAGAAGTAGCACCAGATGCAGTCAGTATTGAAAAAGTTGCTAAATTTACAGTAGCAGATGTTTTAACAAACGAAAGTTTTGCTGGGTATAGTTTAGAAGAAAAGGCGGAGAAAATGAACGCTGAGGGCGACCTAGAAACGGCAATTATTATTCGTAATCTTTACTAAAAAAGTCCGTTTGAATAGTTAAAATCGAGGTCGGGACAGAACCGTTTAGCTCCGAACAACGCGTAGTGTTGGTTCTGTTCCCGCCGGTTATCAGGTTTTGAGCCTGGAGCAAAAATCCAAAGTGATTTTTGTCCCAGGCTCATCTGCTTTATAAGAAATAAAGGAGGTTAGATATGAGTACCATTCATGAATTTCCAAAAAACTATGAACGTTTTATTGCACAAGGAGAAGAAGCACTTGTAGAACATAATCAGATTGCCGCTTTAGAAAATTTTCAACAAGCCTATCAGCTACAACAAACGCCGCCAGTAAACCAAAAAATTGTCCAATTATTGTTGGAAATGGGTGAAGCTGACGAAGCACTAGCATTGGCAGAAGCGTTCCAAGAGACTTATTTTGAGAACCTTGAAACAGCGGCAATTTATATGCAAATTTATAGTCAAAGTCGTCGCTTTATTGAAGGGTATATTTTATTGAAGCAATTACTTCAAACTAAAAAAATAACGCTAGCACAACAAAAAACGTTAGAACAGCAATTAATGCAAGTGGAAGAGGCGTATCAACAATTAGAAACGCAGCAAATTCAAGCAATTAAAAGGAACTTGTTAGTAAGCGATCAATTGCCCGTTTATCAACAATTAGCGAACATTAAAACCAGTTTATATTTGCCTAAACCAGTATTTGTGGAAGTCGCAAAAGATTTAGTTATGAACCAAGCACTTAGTTATTTTGCTCGGGAATGGTTCATTGAAGAATTAGCACTGTTGCAATTTTCAGAACCACTGACCTTTCTTTGGTATGACAATCAGCCTCAGACAGTCTTACTAGAAGGAAAAACTGGACCGTTAAATACGCCAATCTATTCCGAAATTTATACTGAACTTAGGAATCGCTTAGAAAATGATGATCCAATTATGCTGCAGCATTTGGAAGAAGAAATTCGATTGCATCTTACCTATTTGTATCCATTAGCAGAGACGGTTATTTCAGATCCAACTATCTGGGTCTTGGGTTATTTGGCAACCTACTATCCTGAATATATTGAAAAAGAATTGACTGAAGCAAAAGGCCATCAAATCGCTGCTGTTCAAAAAGTTCAACAGGCGATACGAACGGCTTTTACACAAATAATGCTTTAAAAAATGGCACGTCCTAAAAACGAGGACGTGCCATTTTTTCGGTTTCAGAAATTTGCTGAATCTGCTCTAATTGCTTTTCTTGACTGATTATTGCGGATAATAGAAAAAAGCAAGACAGAAATAAGTAAAAAGAATTCCTTGAATCAAGCAAATCACAACGAACAATGGCGTTGCTCCTGGAAAAGAATCAGAAATCCGTGTAATTAAAAATTCAACTAACCATAAAATCATTGAAAATAAAAATAATTTTTTCTGACGAGTTCTCATAGTCCGCAACAACCTTTCTGGTGATTTTCACTTCTCTATCATAACATAGAAAACGAGCTGTTTTTTCTCAAAAATTTTGTTACTTCATAAGAAAAATGGGAAATAAGCAAGTTTCAGGAAGTACTAAATGTACCCGGAAAGAATACTTAATCCATCTTAATCAAACCATACAGTCACGTTTATTGCAAAAGAAGTGTTTTTGGATGGAACAAATTATTCCATAAACACAAATATTTCTTTGTTGTTTGTATAAATGTCATAAAAGTGATTACTTACTACTTTTTGATTTTTAGACATATCCGTATCGGTCAGTGGTGCCATCTCTACTCCTAAATTCGATGAAGTATTGAACCAAACGTAATTAGGGAAATATAGACCGTCATTTGGTGGCACGATTTTTGAAAGAATTGGGTAGTTTCGACTTGTATTAGCATAAACAGTTGAATTTTTGAAAAACGTATTTAAATAAACTTTTTTTCGTTCGTTTGTTACAACATTTTTTAAATCATCTGTTAAAATAGCTGCTTGGCGATTGAATGCTTCTTTTTGATAGTTTAATGTGGAAGAATACACCAAAACAAACGATAAAATATAATAAGATAACAAGCTGGCCACAAGTAACGAAGTTAGATAAATTGCTTTCACTTGTCGATTGTTAAATAAACTTAACATGCTGATTGTAACGAAAACAGCAAATCCATAAATATAGCGAGGCGCATCACCTGCGATATTTCTTGAATAGACAATAAAAATACCAAAACTTAAGAGAGAAGCAAGTCCTAAATACAAGATACAATAAAGGAAACTTAAGCCTAAGTTGATTTTGCTATTTGATAGATGACTAATAAAAAATAAAACAAGCAGTAGGAGCAGTAATAAAAGCCATAAACGATTACTCTGGTTCAATAGCTCTGAAAAATAATGGTAACTATTTTGATAAGCCACACTTGGAATATCGTGCAAACTTGGTAAGGCCTGACTGCCCCCAATGTTGTTTGTTGCGGAAGGTACAAATTTTAACTCGATAAGGTAGCTGACTATAGAAAGTAGATAAGCGATAGCAGCAAGTGCGACTTTTTTACAAAGAGCAATGAAATTTTCTCCAGCAAGTAACTGCTTGAAAGTAAGGAATAAGACGATAACTATATAAATTCCTGACGAGGCTTGGTAAGTATTAAACATAACAAACAGTGAAAAGACAGAAACCAAGAAAAACGTAAAAGAATTACGCTGCCACCAATAAAAAGGAAGAAACGAACAAAAAATACTCAGTGCCATATAGGGACTATCAAACCTGAAACTAAGACATTGGAGGAACCAAGGATTGAGGCCAATTAAAGTAGCTACTAAAGAGGAACCCCAGCTAATTTTTTGGTCATTGATGATATAAATAGCCAGTATGCTTGTGAGAGATAAGATAAGACCTGTTAGAATAGGTGTGGTCAAGCCCAGATCTGTCAAATGACGACTTCCTTGAACAAACCATGAGAGAAATTCACTGCCCCAACGTGCGTAAGTCGTACCAAAATCTGTCATTCCAGCGACTTGGCGAGCATTATCATCTAAGTAAGGGAAATTGATAATGCCGATGGATAAAACTGCCACTTGATAAATTAAAATGATCAATAGAAGATAGGCTTTATTTTCAATACACCAATTCTTTAAATCAAATTTTTTTGATTCTGTAGGTAATTGTTTCATCATTGTACTCCACTCCAATAATTATTTAACAATTAAAATATACCATAACGAGTGGAATGAAGAAATTGCTTTTGTTATTTTCTCATCTTGACAGAACACTAAGGGTAGGCAAAACAAAAAAATCCCAACTCTTTATTAAAGAGTTGGGATTTTACCAAAAAGCCACCTGCCGGGCTTGAACCGGCGACCCCCACCTTACCATGGTGGTGCTCTACCAACTGAGCTAAGGCGGCACTTTCAAAGGCTAAACTAACTCGAGGATTGCAACGAAGTGAAACCCATAGAGTTCATTTTCAAAGGCTACACTGCGACGAGTAATCGTCAAAGTTCCTTTTGAAAAATCGTACAAATCTCGTGCACAAGAAATAGAATAACGTATAGACGAAAGTTTGTCAATTGCTCTTTCGTAAAAAAAGAAAAATGATTTTTTTCTAAGAAAAACTGTTGACAATCTCTTTTTTCTCTAGTAAAGTGTAAATCAACATCACAGATAACTATTCATTCGTTGAAGAGAAGAGTAAATTTTGATGACCTTCAAAAGAGAGTCCTGATTGGTGAAAAGGGACAAGGTTCAGAAAAGTTGAAGATGGTCTCTGAGAATAAATTGCTGATAAGTAAGCAATTTCGGCTAAGCACCCGTTACCATGTGCACCAAGTTAATAAAGACTTGGATAAGAGATGAGATATAAAGAATCAGTTATATTTCGAAAAAAGGTGGTACCGCGAATCATTCGCCCTTTACTAGCAAAACGCTAGTGAAGGGCTTTTTGCTGTGAATCACTACGACTGGCGCGAAGCGACAGAGTAGATGATGAACAGTACAAGGTGACCGAAGGGCAAGTTGTGTCATTTGCACGAAAGTGTTCCTACGATTCTCGCCAAAGCTGCGATTCTCGTCACAGTTAAATCCTGTTGAGCACTACGACTGGCGCGAAGCGACAGAGTAGATGCTGTCTGCGATTACTCGACGCAGTATGGCCATTGTAAGTGATGAACAGTACAAGATGACCGAAGGGCAGGTTGTATCATTTGCACGAAAGTGTTCCTACGATTCTCGTCACAGTCAAATCCTGTTGAGCACTACGACTGATGCAAAGAGAGAGAGTAGCTATTATCTGCGATTACTCGATGCTTGAAGGGGTAGTAACTCTAGTCTGTTTAATTTTGAAAACAGATGAAAATCAGTTTAGAATGAATAGAAATAAAAAAGCAGTGATATAGTAAGTACAAGACTTGATTTGTTTAACAGAGAGCCTAGGTAGCTGAGAATAGGTGACAAAGACGTTTTGGAAAATGGCTATTGAGCAAGCGCTCCGAGTGTTAAACACAAGGCGGCGACGGGGGCTCCCGTTATCGAGCTAGGGTATCGAACATATTGTTCCGTACTTGAAAAGGGAATTTGTGTGAGCAAATTCTGAACATGAGGTGGTAACACGCAAAAAAGCGTCCTCAACGATACAACTTGAGTTGTGTCGTTGAGGATGCTTTTTTCTTTTTTATGAAAAAATGCAGGTTGGTAAGAATGAAGGGGGATAAAGAATGATTGAACTAAAAAATATCAGTGTGACATTTCAACAAAAAAAACAAGAAATTCAGGCTGTCCAAGATGTTTCTTTGACAATTGATAAAGGGGATATCTACGGAATTGTTGGTTATTCCGGTGCTGGAAAAAGTACGCTAGTACGGGTAATTAATTTATTGCAACGACCAACAGCGGGCACCGTTATTATTAACAAAGAAAATATTTTAACTTTTTCTAAAAAGGAATTACGACAACAACGAAAAAAGATTGGAATGATTTTTCAACATTTTAATTTGATGAAAGAGCGGACCATATTTAGTAATATCGATTTTTCATTAAAATATTCTGGGCTAAGTAAAAGTGAACGGCGTCAAAAAATCAGCCATTTATTAGAGCTAGTTGGACTAAGTGAAAAACGGGACGCTTACCCCAGTCAACTATCAGGAGGGCAAAAACAGCGGGTTGCGATTGCCCGCGCTTTAGCAAATGATCCTGAAATTTTACTTTGTGATGAAGCGACGAGTGCGTTAGATCCAAAAACAACGGGACAGATTTTAGCCTTGTTAAAAAAGTTAAATCAAGAACTGAACTTGACGATTGTCTTAATCACCCATGAAATGCAAGTGGTTAAAGAAATTTGTAATAAAGTCGCGGTGATGGAAAATGGCTGCGTTGTCGAATCAAACGATATTGTTTCGATTTTTAGTCAACCCCAACAACCTTTAACCAAAGATTTTATCCGGACAGCAACTCATATCGACCAAGCATTAACCACGATTCTTGAACATCCTAAATTAGCTGATTTAGATAAAAATCAAGAATTAATTGAATTTTCTTATGTGGGAGATCAAACGAACGAGCCATTAATTGCACAATTGTATAGCCAATATCAGGTATATACAAATATCCTTTATGGCAATGTCGAAATTGTTCAAAACGTTCCTATTGGCCATTTAATTGTGGTGCTTTCTGGTGATGAGGCCCAGCGTCAACAAGCCCTTACTTATTTAGCGAAACAAGGCGTGCGAACCAATGTTTTGAAAACCTATCAGCAAACGAAGCAAAAGCAGAACTTACAGGTGATTTAAAAAAGGAGTGAACTGAGAATGTATCAATTATTTGAGAAATATTTTCCGAATGTTGTCCAATTAAAACAAGAGTTTCTTCAAAGTACATGGGAAACAGTATACATGGTTTTTTGGACAGCCTTGATTGCTGGTGTGTTAGGAGTCTTGTTGGGTGTCGTGCTTGTCAGTACTGGCCCCAGTGGTGTTTTGAAAAATCCACCCCTGTATAGTGTCTTAGAAAAAATTATTAATGTTTGCCGCTCTATTCCTTTCATTATTATGCTCGCACTGATTCAACCGTTAACACGAATTTTGGCAGGAACAACAATTGGTACAACCGCAGCGTTAGTCCCATTAGTTATTGGCGTAATCCCGTTCTTCGCGCGCCAAATTGAAAATGCGTTATTAGAAGTGGATCCTGGCGTTATTGAAGCGGCAGAAGCCATGGGGACGAGTCCCTTAGGGATTATTTTTCGGGTTTATCTAATTGAAGGGTTACCAAGTATTATTCGTGTTTCAGCGGTGACAATTATTAATTTGATTGGATTAACAGCCATGGCAGGAGCGATTGGAGCCGGTGGTCTGGGCAACTTAGCGATTACTCGAGGATACAATCGGTTTCAAACCGATGTGACATTTATGGCCACGTTAATTATTTTAATTATGGTATTTATCAGTCAAGCCATTAGTAATCAATTAATCAAAAAAACATCACATTAGAAAAAAGGAGAAATGACAAATGAAAAAATTTAGTAAATTAATTGGACTTATTGGGGTATTAGCTTTTACGATTGCAGGTTGTGCATCGGGGTCTGCGAAGGATACTAAGACAGAAACCGTTAAACTAGGGGTTGTAGGAACAAAAAATGATGAATGGGAATCGGTCAAAGACCGTTTGAAAAAGAAAAATATTGATCTACAATTGGTAGAATTTACAGACTATACGCAACCCAATGCAGCATTAGCAGAAAAAGAAATTGATTTAAATGCCTTTCAGCATCAAATCTTTTTAGACAATTACAATAAAGAACATGGGACGAAATTAGTATCAATTGGCAATACAGTCAATGCACCATTGGGAATTTACGCCAATAAATTGAAAGATATCACGAAAATTAAAGACGGCGGAGAAATTGCTATTCCTAATGACCCAACGAATGGTGGGCGGGCGTTAATTTTATTACAAACTGCAGGACTGATAAAAGTTGATCCTGCGAAACAGCAACTACCGACTGTCAGTGATATTACTGAAAATAAACGCCAATTGAAAATAACTGAATTAGATGCTACGCAAACAGCGCGCGCTTTACAAGATGTCGATGCTTCAGTGATTAATAGCGGCATGGCTGTCGATGCTGGGTATACACCAGATAAAGATGCTATTTTCTTAGAACCTGTAAACGAAAAAGCGAAACCTTATGTGAACATTGTCGTGGCCCGAGAAGAAGATCAAGAGAATAAACTTTATCAAAAAGTTGTAGAAGAATATCAACAAGAAGAAACGAAAAAGGTCATTGCAGAAACATCAAAAGGCGCCAATGTTCCAGCCTGGGAAACATTTGGTAAAAAATAAAGGAGGCATTTATAATGAGTACAACAACGATTCAAACAATCCAAGAAGCTATTGCTACAGAAAAGGAATGGATAATCCATTTAAGACGTCATTTTCATCAATACCCTGAAGCAAGTTTAAAAGAATATGAAACGATTAAGCGAATTAAAGAAGAACTACTAGCCTTAGCTATTCCTTTTGTAGAAGTAGGGGAAACGGGTGTTTTAGCAACCATTGAAGGAGGTCTTGGCGCTGGCAAAACGATTTTGTTACGTGCAGATATTGATGCGTTGGAATTGCCAGATTCAACAGGTGCTGCCTATGCTTCTAAAAATCCAGGACTCAATCATGCTTGTGGACACGATGGTCATGCGGCAGCATTGCTAGGTGCAGCTAAAGTGCTCAAAAAACATCAGGATACCTTTTCAGGAACGGTTAAACTGGCCTTCCAGCCAGCTGAAGAAATTGGTGCAGGCGCGCGACAATTTGTGGAAGGAAATTATTTAGAAGCAATCGACCAAGTGTTTGGGATTCATTTAGATTCCAGTGTGCCGGTCGGAAAATTAGTCGCTACCAAAGGCGCCACCAACGCCTCTTGTGATATTTTTAAAATTGAAGTCAGTGGTCAAAGTAGTCACGTCGCCCAACCACAGAATGGCCGGGATGCTGTTTTAGCAGCGGCCAGTATCGTTGTGGAATTACAAAAAATTGTAGCTCGCGAGATTGATCCTTTAGATTCTGTCGTAGTAGGAATTGGCGTTTTACAAGCAGGAACACGCTATAATATTGTAGCAAACCAGGCAACCATTGAAGGTACTGTTCGAACATTTAGTCAGGAAACGCGCCAATTTGTTTTACAACGAGTCGAAGAAATTGCCCATGAAATTGCCCAGTCTCATCGCACAGAAATTGCTGATTTTTCTGTTTATGCGGCAGCGAATCCATTAATTAATGAAGAACAAGCAACCAACCGTGCACAGCAGGTAGCCAGTGAAATTGTTGGTTTTGAAAATGTTGTGACCGATCATCCTAAAAGTTTAGGGGCGGATGATTTTGCTGATTACTTAGCGGTAATTCCTGGTATCTATGGACGGGTCGGTTCACGAAACCCTGAAAATCCTGCTACTCATTTTGGACACCATCATGAACAATTTGATATTGATGAACGTGCCTTACTTTTAGCAGCAGAGTACCACGTACGCTATGCATTAAATTATTTATCAGAATAATAGGGATAGGGAGCCGACAAAATGATTGTTTGTGGGCTCCTTTCGTTATAAACCAACGTGGCTTGCTTTCTTGTCATACTATGATAGAATACAAGCATAAGAAAGGTGATTCACATGTTTTTTGTTTTAACTGATAAATTAACAAGAAAAGTAGCTCCCGATAGTTTAAGAACAGATGAAGCACTGTTGTGGAGCCGAGCAATTAATTTCTTCATCGCTTGATAGCACATTTTTTGACTAGAAAAGCTAGTCTTATTTGAGTGTACGTACAAGCGGTTGTCGGGATTTCTGTCAGGATGAACGACGTGCAGACGTGGTTCTTTTTTTGTTGTCCCAAAATAATCAGTTAACAAGAAAGAAGTGACGAAAATGAGTATTTTAACTATTGAACATTTAACGCATCGGTTTGGCGAAAAGGTCTTGTATGAAGAGGCTTCATTGCAAGTGAATAAAGGGGATCATTTAGGCTTAACTGGCCAAAATGGTGTCGGCAAATCCACCTTAATTAAAATTTTAACGGGGGAAGTATTGCCAGACGAAGGAACGATTCAGTGGCAAAAAAATTGTAAGATTGGGTACTTGGATCAGTACGTTTCTGTAGAACAATCACTAACGATGGTTGATTTTTTGAAACAAGCCTTTCAAGAACTTTTTGATAAAGAAGCGAAACTGACAAAGCTTTATGAAGAATACAGTCAAACGGCTTCGGAAAAACTTTTAGAACAAGCAGGCAAATTACAAACAGATTTAGATGAAAGTAATTTTTACCAAATCGACACGATTATTCAGGATTTAGCCAATGGGTTAGGACTACAAGCAATTGGTTTGGATAAAAAGTTAGGGGAGCTAAGCGGTGGTCAACGTTCAAAAGTGATTTTAGCAAAATTATTGTTAGAGGCCCCTGATGTGTTACTTTTAGATGAACCCACCAACTATTTAGATGATACGCATATTCAATGGCTTGTTCGCTATCTGAATAATTTTGAAGGAAGCTTTCTATTAGTCTCCCATGATTATCAATTTTTAAATGAAGTGACGAATTGCATCGCAGACATTGAGTTTGGCAAGTTAACCAAATATACTGGAAATGTAGAAAAATCTTTTGCGCAAAAAGAGCAGAATAAACAAACCTATTTGAAACAGTATCAGGCCCAACAAGAAAAAATTGAAAAAATGGAAGCCTACATTCGTAAATACAAAGCTGGAAATCGAGCAACGATGGCTAAAAGTCGACAAAAACAATTGGACCGGTTGGAACGATTGACTCCGCCTGGTTCCTTGACTAAGCCGGCGATTGAATTTCCTTATCAAGGGTTAGTTGCAACGCAAGCACTAACGACTCAGAAGTTAGTTGTCGGCTATCGGGAACCTTTGTTAGAACCGTTAGATTTAATGGTTCATGTCGGTGAAAAAGTCGCATTGAAAGGCTTTAATGGGATTGGCAAATCAACATTAATTAAAACGTTGACGAAAGTGATTCCTTCATTAGATGGAGAATTTCATTATCCGCTGAATACAAAAATTGCTTATTTTACCCAAGACTTAGCGTGGCCTAATGAGCAGTTAACGCCGCTAGACTATTTATCAGATCGTTTTCCAGATACAACGATTAAAGAGCGAAGAAGTCATTTGGCTAGAGCAGGTTTACCAGATAAGTTAGCAATGCAGTCGTTAGCCCTGTTAAGTGGTGGTGAGCAAACAAAAGTAAAACTAGCGGAACTAATGATGCAAACTAGTAATCTGTTATTTTTAGATGAGCCAACCAATCATATTGATGAAGCGGCCAAAAAAAGTTTACAAGAAGCAATTCACGTTTACCCAGGAACGGTTTTTCTGGTTTCCCATGAAGCAGATTTTTATGAGGAAATTGTGGATCGAGTAATTGATATTGAGGAATTAGTTAAATAAAGAAGAAAGAACCAAGCTGAGGGGGAGTCAACTTGGTTCTTTCTTCTTTATTATTTATTTACTCATTAAGCCATCATGGATTTTTGTTAAATTCCAGTTCATCATGCTGTAGTACGTATCGCCTTCTGTTCCTTCTTTGGCAAGAGAGTCTGTGAAAAGTGTATCGTAAATTGGTCGTTTCACTTCTTTTGAGACCCGTTCCATACTACGTTTATCGACACTGGTTTCAACAAATAACACAGGTACTTTTGATTTCTTAATGGTATCAATAATCGTGGTCATTTGTTCAGGTGTTCCTTGACTTTCTGTGTTAATTTCCCAAATATAAGCGGCATTTAAATCATAAGCTTTGGAGAAATATTTAAAGGCACCTTCACTTGTAACTAATAATTTTTTATCATCAGGAATATCAGCGAATTTAGCTTTGGCTTCCTCATGTAGTTTGCTAAGTTTTTCGGTATAATTTTTCGCGTTTTCTGTATAGAAATCTTTATTTTTTGGATCTTTTTCTACTAACACGTCACGAATGTTTTCTACATATTTAATGCCATTTTCAATGTCTAACCAAGCATGCGGATCTTCTGTTTGTTCTTGACCGGCACTTGTTAAATATTGTGGCGTAACATTTTTGCTTGTAGAAAAGTAATCTTTATTCTCAACTTTTTTGGCCGTTTTCATTAATTTGTTAAACCAGCCATTTCCGCCTGTTTCTAAGTTCAAGCCGTTAAAGAATAAAATGTCCGCTTCAGAAGCTTTCGCAATGTCTTCTGGTAACGGTTCATATTCGTGAGGGTCTGTCCCAATTGGCACAATACTATGCAGCTCAATTTTGTCTTGCCCAACATTTTTCACTAAATCGGATAAGATCGAGTTCGTTGTCACAATTGCTAATTTTTCTTTCTTTTCAGCGGCTTGATTCCCGCAAGCAGCTAACGTTAACCCTGCTAAAAGTGTTAAAAAAAATAAACTAAATTTTTTCATTCGTTGATTCCTCCATTTCTTTCTCACGGTTTACAAATACTAGGCCTTTCTTTGGTGAGAAAAAGAAAGCCAATAAAAAGAATAAGGCGGCGGTTAAAACAATCGTCGCACCAGAAGCTAAGTTATAAGAATAACTAAAGAATAGGCCAATCACTGAACTTAAAATCCCAAAAGTAGAGGCTAAGCCAATCATTGTCGGTAAGTGATTTGTTAATAGATAAGCTGTTGCCGCTGGCGTAATCAGCATGGCAATGACTAAAATAGTTCCGACGGTTTGCAAAGAAGAAACAGCGACTAATGTTAGTAAAAACATCAATGCATAGTGGAAAAATTGAATATTTAAACCATAGGCCTGAGCCATTGTGGGATCAAAAGAAGTGAGTTGCAACTCTTTATAAAACAATGCCACAAAAATCAAAACAATCACGCCGACGACACAAGTAATTAAAATATCGGTATCTGCGACCGCTAATACATTTCCAAACAGAATATGATATAAATCGGTGGAACTTTTTGCAAAAGAGATAAAAATAATCCCTAAAGCAAAAAAAGAACTAAAGACAACACCAATGGCAGTATCATTTTTTAGTGGACTTTTTTGGGTAATAAAGCCGATTGATAATGCAGCTAATAAGCCAAAAATAGAAGCGCCAAAAATATAATTGAAACCAAACATATAAGAAACAGCGACCCCTGGTAAAACAGCATGTGAAATCGCATCACCCATCAAAGACATCCCACGTAAAATAATGAATGAACCAATTACCCCTGAAATGAGTCCGACAATTACAGACGTCAAAAGGGCATTTTGTAAAAATTGATAACGGAATAAACCATCAATAAATGCAGCAATCATTTTGCAACCCCCTGTATTAATAAATCACCTAACAAATCACCGTATGCTTCTTGGAGCGTTTCTGCAGTAAATGTTTGTTCAACAGGACCCGCAGCAATTAGCCGGTTTTTCAAAACGATTAATTCATCAAAATAGTGGGACACTTTGTGCAAATCATGGTGAACAATGATAATCATTTTACCTTGATTTTTTAATGATTTGAGAATATCCATAATCACTTTTTCACTAGACATATCAATGCCGACGAAAGGTTCATCTAAAAAAATCACCTCAGCACCTTGGGCCAAAACACGGGCGATAAACACACGTTGTAATTGGCCACCAGAAAGTTCGCCAATCTGGCGTTGCGCATAGTCTTCTAATTGCACCATTTTTAATGCAGCCATGGCTGCTTGCTTTTCTTTCTTTCCTGGGCGTTTTAATAGTCCCAAGTTTGGATAGGTTCCTAGCAAGACCGTTTCAAAAACGCTAATTGGGAAACTAAGATCCAAGGCGCTACGTTGTTCTACATAGGCAATGGTTGTTTTTTGTTGGTCAATCGCTTGATTATTTAACAAAACATCACGTTCCTTTGTTTTAATCAAGCCTAATAACCCTTTAATAAATGTTGACTTTCCAGCACCATTTGGTCCGATAATTCCAGTAATTTTACCGGAGGGAATAGTAACGTGGATATTATTTAAAGCGGTCCGTCCTTGATATTGAACGGTTAACGCTTGAACAGCTAAGTTAAAGCTTTTTCTCATGAAATTCCTCCTTTTTAGGTTTGCCTTAAAATCAGTATAAGGGATAGTTTAAGAAAATGCAAATAATTTTTAGGCGCACCTAAATACAAGCGCTTTTTTCACAAAGAAAACCGTTTCTTTCAATAAATTAAGGAGGATCCCATGATTTTTATGACAAAAAATGGTAGAATATGAATGAAAACGACTATTATTTTATATTGACGGAGGATATCATGACCGAAAACTATCAAGATGACACCTTACGCATCTTCAGTTTAAATGCAAATCGACCACTTGCTGAAAAAATCGCAGCATCAGTAGGAACAGAATTAGGAAAAAGCACCGTGCGCCAATTTAGTGATGGCGAAATTCAAATTAATATTGAAGAAAGTATTCGTGGCGATCATGTCTACATCATCCAAGCAACGAATGCTCCTGTAAATGATCATTTGATGGAATTGCTTATTTTAATTGATGCATTAAAACGTGCTAGCGCAAAAACAATTAATGTTATTTTGCCTTACTATGGTTATGCTCGCCAAGACCGCACAGCGAAACCAAGAGAACCCATTACTGCGAAATTAGTTGCTAATATGTTGGTAGAGGCAGGCGCAACACGTTTGTTAACATTAGACTTGCATACTGTTCAAGTCCAAGGATTTTTTGATATCCCAGTAGATAATTTATTTACAATGCCTTTGTTTGCTCATTATTATCGTCAACAAGCATTAGTAGGGGAAGAAATTGTGATTGTTTCGCCTAAAAACAGTGGCGTTCAACGCGCGCGTAGTTTATCGGAGTACTTAGATGCGACCTTAGCAATTGTCGACCATGAAGAGATTGATGGGGTGCGTCAAGAAGGTTACGTTATTGGGAATGTCGCTGGGAAAAAATGTATTCTTGTTGATGACATTTTGAATACTGGTCAAACGTTAGCCACAGCGGCGGAAGTTTTAATGAAAAATGGTGCGCAAGAAGTGTATGCTTGCGCCTCGCATGGTTTGTTATCAGAAGGCGCAAAAGCAACCTTAGAAAATGCGCCAATTAAGGAAATTAGTATTACTGACTCTGTTTATACGACAGCAGACCGCCAACCAGCAACCTTGAATATTATTTCTTGCGCTGAATTAATGGGGGAAGCGTTACTTCGTATTCATGAAAATAAACCAATGAGTCCATTATTCCGTTTAGAACCAAAAGGAGAATAAGTGATTCCTTAAACTAGAAATAGGTCTAACAACTTTAATAGTGTTGGGCCTATTTTTCTTATCTCTTTAATAAATAGAAGAGAAAGTATTCTGATTTTGTGTTTTAAGCTTTTTATGCTAGAATAACGCCAGAACATAAGGAAAGGGACGAGTCATTTGGAACCCATTTATTTAGATCATGCGGCAACAACGCCGCTTCATCCAACGGTCATTCAAGCGATGACTGAAAATATGCAAACGACTTTTGGCAATCCATCAAGTATTCATCAGTTTGGACGAAAGGCACACGGTCTTCTGGAAGAAGTGCGTCAAACGATTGCCGAGAGCTTACAAGCCAAACCCCACGAAATTATTTTTAATAGTGGTGGCACAGAAGGGGATAACACAGCCATCTTGGCAGTTGCTTTTTCTCGTCAAAAGGAAGGAAAACATATTATTACTACGGCAATTGAACATCCCGCTGTGTTACGAACGATGGAATACTTAGAAACGTTAGGCTTTGAAGTGACTTACTTACCTGTGAATGAAAATGGTCAGATTTCAATGGATCAATTCAAAAAGTCTTTACGCGAAGAAACGATCTTGGTTTCAATGATGTATGGCAATAATGAAATTGGAAATCGATTACCGATTGCTGAAGTTGGTGCAATTCTTAAAAATCATTCGGCGATTTTTCATACAGATGCCGTCCAAGCTTATGGAAGTGAAGTCATTTTACCTCATGAATTGGGGATCGACTTATTAAGTATTTCCGCTCATAAAATCAATGGTCCAAAAGGCGTAGGCTTTTTATTTAAAAGCGATGCAATCCAATTACCACCTCTTTTACATGGTGGGGAACAAGAAGAAAAACGACGTGCGGGCACGGAAAACTTAGCTGGAATTATTGGCATGGGTACTGCCGTTTCGTTACTAACTTCTACAGAAAAGCAAGCAAGAAAAACAGCCTATCAAAGTTTTCAAACGATTATTTTAAAAGCGTTAGAAGAAGCCAATATTGATTTTTCAATTAATGGTGAACCAACGAATCGTTTAGCGCATGTCTTAAATCTTCATTTAAAAGGAATTCCCAGTGATTTGCTCTTAATGCATTTGGACTTAAGAGGTATTGCGATTTCAACAGGCTCGGCTTGTACAGCGGGAACTGTGGATCCTTCGCACGTGTTGACAGCGATGTATGGAGAAAATTCCTCAGCTATTAAAGAATCAATCCGGATTAGTTTTGGCTACGGGAACACACCAGAAGAAATTGCGACTTTTTCTGAAGTACTAGTTGCAGTGATTCAACAATTGAAAAAATAATCTGATTGCGGCAGCTACAGGTTTTCGCTATAATGAAGATAACAATGAAAATAACGAGGTGGAACCCATGGCATTTACAACAACGGCTGCTGTTGAAGGCTCAACAGTTTTTTACAAAGTACATCCTAGTGCAAAACGCTATACATTAAAAGATAACGGCTTTACTGAAACAAAATCAGGGAACTTTCAATTGATTCGTTCCTTAGATCCAACGCCTCAGAGAAATGAAGGCTTCAAATTGAAAATTACGATCACTGCTGATCTAAAAGAGTTGAAAATGTCCATTACAACGGCAAATGGTTTAAAACCAATGAATATTTTCAAGAATGAACAACATGAAATGAGTAAAGAAAAATACTTTTTCTTAATGGATGGCTTAATTAGCCGTGGTGTATTAGAGAAAGTAGAATAACTTAGAGAAACCTGAAGAAACAAGTGAAAGTAGCTTGTTCCTTCAGGTTTTCTGTTTATTTGAAAGCAACAGCTTGTTGGCTGTGTCTTTGTTCCAAGTATTTTCTCATTATACGCCCGGCTTGCTTTACTTATTTCAAAAAAATAGTATAATGAAAAGCACTGAAAAGTTACGACCTTCAAATCGTGGATGATTTCAGAATCTAATTGAAATGATGGTGATAAAATGGCAGATAACAGCAAAACGCGTGTCGTGGTAGGCATGAGTGGCGGTGTCGATTCATCTGTCACAGCGTTGCTTTTAAAAGAGCAAGGCTATGATGTAATTGGGATCTTTATGAAAAATTGGGACGATACAGACGAAAATGGTGTCTGTACCGCAACTGAGGACTATAAAGATGTCGCAAAAGTAGCGGATCAAATTGGGATTCCGTATTATTCGGTCAATTTTGAAAAAGAATATTGGGACCGTGTGTTTGAATATTTTTTAGCAGAATATCGGTTAGGACGGACACCAAATCCAGATGTCATGTGTAATAAAGAAATTAAATTTAAAGCATTCCTAGATTATGCTATGCAACTAGGCGCTGACTATGTTGCAACTGGCCACTATGCGCAAGTAGAAACAGATGAAAATGGCGTAGTGCATATGTTACGTGGAATTGACAATAATAAAGACCAAACTTATTTTTTAAGCCAATTATCACAAGCCCAATTGGCAAAAACAATGTTTCCATTGGGTGGCATGGAAAAATCAGAAGTTCGTGCAATTGCTGAACGTGCTGGATTAGCCACAGCCAAGAAAAAAGACTCAACGGGCGTTTGTTTTATTGGTGAAAAGAATTTCAAAGAATTTTTGAGTAATTATTTACCAGCTAAAAAAGGCAACATGGTGACAGAAGATGGCGAAATCAAAGGACAACATGATGGTCTGATGTATTATACTATCGGTCAACGCCAAGGCTTAGGAATTGGTGGCGGCGGTAAAACACAAGAACCATGGTTTGTGATTGGGAAAGATTTAACCACCAATACATTATATGTGGGACAAGGATTTCACCATGAAAAACTATATGCAACACATTTAGAAGCCAGTGAGGTTCATTTTACTGTTGATACACCAATGCCAAAAGAGTTTGACTGTACGGCTAAATTCCGTTATCGTCAAGCAGATATTCCAGTGCATGTTTCCTTATCTGAAGATGGCACAAAAGCAACCGTTACGTTTAAGGAACCAGCGCGTGCAGTCACTCCAGGTCAAGCTGTTGTTTTTTATGATGGAATGGAATGCTTAGGGGGCGGCTTAATTGATCGCGCCTACCAAGATGAAAAAGAACTACAATACGTCTAAAAAGTTTCACGAGTTGTGAAACAAAAAGCGTATAGTTAACCAAAAGAAAAGCGGATATGCTGGTCATAAAACCAGTAAATATCCGCTTTTCTTTTTTATTTTATATGCCTATTTTTTTTAAAATAAGAGAAAGAGAAAAATTAAAAATTCAAATTGTGGATAACTTTTCTGTGTATAACTTAGTCATCATTTTTCTCTTTTTTTAATTCGGCGGTGCTTCGACGAACCCATAGAAGGTTAATGAGAACCAGACAAGAAGTGGAAATAAAGACCCCACGATAACCGAAAGCGGCAGATACGCTTGAACCAATCATAGGACCAATCACATTTCCTGTCGCTTGGAAAGATTGATTGTAACTGAAAATACGACCTGCAGCGTCACTTGGGGAATAACGAGTGATCAACGTTTGAACAGCTGGTAGTAAACAGGCATCGGAAATCCCAACTAAGAAACGAAGCATGGCAAGCTGCCAGACATTTTGAACAAAGGCCATTGGTAGGTAAACGAAAATGGCTAAAATTAAACCAATTGTCAAGATGCGTTCACTGCCAATACGATCGCCTAACCGGCCGAAACGTGGGGCGGCTATTAACGTTGCAATCCCTGGAATAGAAGCAATGACTCCGCTAATTAAGGTGACATTTCCGTGACCACCCAACAATTGTTGAATATATAAACTGATGATGGGACTAATTGAATTATTGGAAGCTTGAATGATTAATGTCGTAATAAACATTCCAAGAATCACGTGGGGATGTTCTAGTTTTTTTAAAATTTGTTTCCCAGATGCGGCTTGATTTTTTTCAATTGGCACAAACTCTTCATGGACAAAGACGAGACTCAAAACAAAAACGAGTAATAAAATCGTACCAGTAATGAAAAAGGTTGGCCGATAACCGAAAATAGACGCAGTGACACCGCCCAAAAGAGGACCAAGCAACGTGCCGGTAACAGAACCAGTGGCTAAAGTACCAAGCACTTGACCGCTTTTTTCCTTAGGTGTGCCTGTAGCAACTAACGCAGTCGCATTACTGATATAACCAGAAAAAACACCTTGTAATAAGCGTAAGCCAATCAATTGATAAACACTTGTGACTGCGCCCATTAAACTAATGACGATAGCCATCCCTAATGAAGCGCGTAATAACATTAACTTGCGTCCTTTTCGGTCGGCTAAACGGCCCCACCAAGGAGAAACAATGGTCGTGACTAAAAAAGTGGAGGAGAACGTGATTCCGCTCCAAAAATTCAATTGTTGGTGGGTAAAAGTACCTAATGTGTTGATATAAAGAGGCATAAATGGCATCACTAAGCTAAAGCCAATACCAGCCATAAATGTGCCAAACCATAAAACGAGCAGATTTTTTTCCCAAGGTTGTCTTGGACGGAAAATTTTACTTTTAATTAATTCATACATTCTATTTCCTCACTTTCTAGTAAAGAAATTCAAATTTGGCTTTGGCGAGTAGTTGATCATTCAATGCTTGATGCAATTCATTCGCAAAAAAGCCTTCTTTTAAATTTAGTGGATTTTTTGTAGCGTACACATATAACGTATAGGTGTGCACACCAGAGCGAGGGCTTAACCCCAGATAACGTTCGGTTAACTCAGGTAACGTTTCAGTGGCAAGCGCAGGAATCATCTGTTTCCCCAAAGGAGAAGCAAGACTATTTTTTCCTTGAATGGTAGGCTTGAGTGCTGTTCGACTAAAGTCTTCAGGAATCTCATTGGTTACAGGAACATTGGCAGCTAACCAATGAATAAAAGGGAAACCGATTAGAGGAATCGTGTCATAATCAATTAATTCCCAGGATAAATAACGGGCTTCTTTAGGAATGGCCGCTAAAGAAATAGGAAAAGATAAAATAGGACGTTCGTGTAATAAAAATTCTGCACTGGTTCGTTTGCCATAACGATCGGCCAAATGAGAACGGTTGGTAATATGCATGCCAAACAGCCTTCTTTCAAAAATAATGTTTACAAATTATTATTATAAACTATAATTTATAGTTTAAAAAGAGTCAATAGATATGATAAACTAATACTTGTCCAAAATTTAAGAATTGGAGGCGTCAGAAAGATGGCAAAAAAACGGAATTTAACGAAAGCCAAAATCCTTGAAAGTGCCCGCAACCTAGCGGAAGAATTGGGCGTTCAACAATTAACCTTTCAAAATTTAGCCGTTGATTTAGGCATCAAGTATCCTTCACTCTATAATCACTTTAAAAATATTGCTGAAGTAAAAAATGCTCTAGTGGACTTGTTAATTCAAGAATTAAATGATGCATTGAGAAGAGCCTTAGTGGGTAAGAGTGGCGCAGAAGCAATTCGGATATATGCTGAAACGTACCAACAATTTGCTTTTGAAAATTCTGCAGTCTATGAATTACTTATCAGTGTGCCGAAAACGCAAAACCAACAATTAATTGAAGGCATCCATGAAACCAATCAAATTATCTTACAACTTTTAGCTTTTTATCCATTTAATAATGAAGAACGACTGCATAAAAGCCGAGAATTACGTAGTTTAATCCATGGCTATATTACCTTACGTTTTTTAGGTTATTTTCAACGCGAAGAAGCCACGCCGGAAGAAAGTTATCGTCGCATGATTGAAGATTTTATTGCTTCTTTAGAAGTGGCAAGATAAAATAAATTTCAAAAATTTCTCAGTCCGAAACCAAATCCTTGCAACTTTTTCAGAAAGTGACTATGATACCTACAGTAGCAAAAAAAGGAGCGGTTCAATGTATCAAGTAATTACAATGTATGGCGACAATGAACCTTGGTGGTTTTTTGATGATTGGCAAGAGGACATTGTTCAAGAAAAAACCTTCGATAACTTGACCGATGCAGAGACATATTATGTGGAAGTTTGGCAAAAACTTTCTCAGAATTATACATACGTCAACACAAAGCCTAATTATTTAACGGCTTTCTGGAATGATGGGGAAGAACGCTGGTGTGAAGAATGCGATGAAGATTTACAACAATACTTCGGTTTAGCATTACTAGAAAATCATCATGCAGTTACTTTTGAAAATAAAGCTGAGTTTACCACAATATCCAATCATTTTGGCAAAACAAAATTCTGCAAACGGAAAGTTATTTGAAACGCATGAGTTTAAAGAAAAACCTCAGGGAATTTTCTTTAAACTCTTTTTCTATTCTCGGAATTTAGAGAAAATCGAGCTAATATTTGGTATAATACGAAAAGATAGCACTCAAAAAGGAGCGAAACTAGTGGTTGCAAAACAATTAATTATTGCTGAAAAACCTAGCGTAGCAAAAGATTTAAGCCGCGTTTTAGGAGCAAATCAAAAAAATAAGAATTATTATGAAGGACCCAACGTGATTGTCACCTGGGCTTTAGGCCATCTCTTAGGACTAAAAATGCCAGAAGATTTAAACAAAGAATGGCAAACGTGGCAAATGGAAACTTTACCGATGATTCCTAAGAATTTAGGGATTAAACCGTTACCGAAAACGGGACATCAATTAAAAGCGATTAAACAATTAGCTAATCGTAAAGATGTTTCTGAAGCCGTGATTGCCACCGATGCTGGTCGTGAAGGTGAATTAGTAGCCCGCTGGATTTTAGAATATGTCCGTTTTAACAAACCAGTCAAACGCTTATGGATTTCATCTCAAACAGACAAAGCCATTAAAGACGGGTTTAAGAAAATTCGCCCAGCGAAAGACTACGATAATTTGTATTACTCTGCCTTGGCGCGCGCAAAAGCTGACTGGTTAGTTGGGCTAAACGTCACACGGGCCTTGACAGTGAAATATCAAGATAACTTATCCGCAGGTCGTGTTCAAACACCAACTTTAGCAATGGTGCGCCAACAAGAAAAAACGATTGAACAATTTAAGCCTCAAACTTATTTTACTATCTCGTTAACTGTTGAATCAGAAAAAGCAAAGATGACCCAAAAAAATCCATACGCTTTGAAAGAACGGCAGGAAGCAGAACAATTAGTCAAAGAACTCTCAAAACAAAAGGGCTTAGTTACCGATATCCAAGAAAAAGTTAAAACAGAAAATGCGCCATTACCATTTGATTTAACCGAAATCCAGCGTGAAGCCAATCAGCGATTCCAATTTTCTGCAAAGAAAACGTTATCTCTTGTACAAAGTTTATACGAAACCCATAAAATTGTTTCCTATCCTCGAACTGACAGCAAATATCTAACGACGGATATGAAAAGAACGATGAAAGAGCGCCTTCAAGCTATTGCTGATTTTTCACCAGAAGTGAAAGGCTACCTTAAAAATGGGGCTGTTGTTAAACAACAAAAAGTTTTCCAAAATGCAAAAGTCACGGATCACCATGGGTTGATTCCAACTGAACAACGTCCTCGTTATGAAAAACTAAGTAATGATGAACAAAAAATCTATCAAATGATTGTTCAACGATTCTTAGGTTTGTTTGCTGAGCCAAATCAAACCAAACAAACAAAAGTTACAGTCGCTTTTGGAAAAGAAACATTTGTCTTTCATCAAAATAAAGTAGTTGTTGCTGGCTGGAAAACAACAGCCGAACAGCCGCTATCCACTGTCCGATGGCAAAAAGGCATGACCGTTGCGCCAAACTTTACCATTAACAAAGAATTAACGTCGCCGCCAAAACCATTAACCGAAGGAACGTTGTTAGGAAAAATGGAGAAACACAGTTTAGGCACACCGGCAACGCGAGCTGAAATCATTGAAAAACTGATTAAATCAGAATTGATGGAACGAACCAATAGCGGTTTAAGTGTCTCTGCCAAAGGAAAGCAACTATTAGACTTGGTGAATCCATCACTTGTGACACCTGAACTAACGGAAAAATGGGAAAAGTCGCTCGAAGCAATCGCTTCGGGTCAACAAAAGAGTCAACTTTTCTTAAAGGATATTGAAGAGGATACGAAAAAATTAGTCCGTGAAATTAAACAAAGCGAGAAAAAATATCAAGATTTTTCCATTACGCAAAAAAAATGTCCAGATTGTGGCTCAAACTTACGGGAAAAAAATACGAAAGATGGGAAGATTTACGTTTGTACAAACCAAGAATGTTCTTATCGTCGGCGAAAAGATCCTAAAGTATCCAATCACCGTTGCCCACAATGCCATAAAAAAATGGTCATCATAGAAGGAAAAAATGGTCGTTCTTTCAAATGTAAATTCTGTTCGATTACTGAAAAAATTCCCGATAAAAAAGAACGAAAACAAAAAATGACTAAACATGAAGAACGTCGTTTGATGAAAAAATATTCACAACCAGACGAACCAGAAGAAAGTGCTTTAGCACAGGCCTTAAAAGCCGCTATGAACCAAGAGTAGCGATTTGACGAATGTTGGCTCTAAATAATCAAGTCATCCTTGTTGGTCTTTAGTAAACTTTCAAATAGAAAGAGAGGGACACGGATGCTCGCAAATTTAAATCAAGCAATGGATTATATTGAAGAACATTTAACGGAAGAAGTATCCTTCGATGAATTGGCAAAAAAGACAGGGATTTCTGTTTACCATTTTAAACGAACTTTTTCGTTTGTTGCGGGGATGAGTCTGGCTGAGTATATTAAAAAGAGACGTTTGGCGGAAGCAAATTTAGCATTACTTGCTGGTGAAAAAGTGACAGATGTAGCTTTTAAATATGGTTATCAAAGTATTGAAGGATTCTCAAGAGCCTTTCGCGATTGGTCAGGACAAGCCCCTTCTGAAGTAATGAAAACACAAATCCAAAAAACGTTCCCTAAATTCTCTTTCTATATTGATATTAAAGGAGGACAATCAATGGATGTTAAATTGATTGAAAAACCAGCGTTTCAAATAGTCGGAGTTAGTCAGAAGGTTCCCTTGCAGTATCAAGGGGAAAATCAAGCAATCATGGAATTAGCACAGCGCATTACACCACAACAACGAGCGGAAATGCATACATTTGATGATGTATATCCTCATCAAGTAGTAAATGCTTCTTTTGACTTTCAAGAGGGACGAACAACAGAAGGTGGAGAAATGACACACATGATTGGCTTTGCCACTTCGCAAGAAAATACCTATGAAGATTTGGAGCAACTAAGCGTACCTGCTCATACATGGGCGGTTTTTCCAAATGAAGGTCCTTTCCCACAAACTTTACAAGAAACCTGGGCAAGGATATTCTCTGAATGGTTGCCTTCATCTGGTTACCAAGTCGTTGCAGCACCAGAAATTTCGTTTACGCAATATCAAGGACCAGCAGAAGCTAAGTATAGTGAAATCTGGCTCGCTGTTACAGCTACTAAATAAAGAAAACCCACCATTGAATAATGGTGGGTTTTTCCGCCAAGAAGGAGAAAGTTTGGTATAATAAACGTGAAGAAAAAATTCAGACCTTCTAAACTGAAATCTAGCTATGGATAAGTGATGCGAATACGGAATCATGGAGAAAAAAATAATTCTCCGAGGTTTTAGAGTCATGTTGTTTAGAATGGTACCAATACCTAAAGTGGGGACTGCGGGAACCGGTGGATGTTTTAGAGCCATGTTGTTAAAAAACAAACTATCACCACAAGCAATCCGTAATTTTTATCACAAGATTAGAATTTTTATCATCAAAGACGAGCTGCTTCGATTTTCGAAAACTAATCAAGTGATAAGTCAAAATGTTGATAGATTGAGATTAGTTCTTCCTTTTTTTAGGAAGGGCTTTTTTTATTGATAGAAGAAAGGGAAGAAATCTTGGTAGCACCTAAAAAAATTGTGAGAAATGCTTCTGTATTGTTTGGTTTCTGCCTCAGAAAGTTGTATACTTAGATTGGAATTATTCTATATTACATGCATTTTCACACTTTTTGGAAAAGTTCACTTGAATTTTCTTTTAGTTTCGTAGATAAAAGGAGTCATCGCTAATGGAAATGAACAATTCAGGTAAGCTTGTTTCTTTGTGTGGAGGCAAATCAGGGAGGAAATAATATGTTTGATATTGTAACATTGGCGAGAATCCAATTTGCGATGACAACAGTTTTCCACTTTTTCTTCGTACCGTTTTCAATAGGATTAGCACTTGTTGTAGCAATTATGGAAACAATGTACGTTGTGAAAAAAGAGGAACGTTATCGTAAAATGGCCAAGTTTTGGGGAAATATATTCCTATTAAGCTTCGCTGTTGGGGTTGTAACCGGGATTATTCAAGAATTTCAGTTTGGGATGAACTGGTCTGATTATTCTCGATTCGTCGGAGATATTTTTGGGGCACCGTTGGCGGTAGAAGCGCTCTTAGCTTTCTTCTTAGAGTCAACATTCTTAGGTTTATGGATCTTTACTTGGGATAAAATGAATCCGAAAGTTCACGTAACCTTTATCTGGTTAGTCGTATTCGGTTCGATGATGTCTGCTTTCTGGATTTTAGTTGCTAATAGTTTTATGCAACATCCAGTAGGTTATGTCATCAATAATGGCCGTGCTGAAATGGTGGACTTTGTAGCTGTCATCAGCAATCCAAAAGTTTGGTATGAATTTTCACACGTTATCATGGGCGCCTTTACATTGGGCGGCATGGCAGTAGCTGGTATGGCTGCTTTCCAATTGTTGAAAAAACGGGATATTTCATTCCACAAAGCATCTATGCGCATTGGCTTATGGGTTACTTTGTTCGGTTCAATCGGCGTTTTATTAGCTGGCGACTTGCAAATGAAAGCTCTAATTGAAGGACAACCAATGAAATTTGCGGCGATGGAGGGGGCCTATGAAGACTCTGATGATCCTGCTGCTTGGACATTGATTGCTTGGGCAGATGAACGAGAACATAAACAAGTTTTTGGTATCGATATTCCATATATGCTAAGTATTTTATCGTATAACAAATTATCAGGTTCGGTTGATGGGATGGATACAGTCAACAAGCGCTTGGTAGAAAAATATGGGGATGATAAAAATTATTATCCACCAGTTAACACTTTATTCTGGAGCTTCCGTATCATGGCTGGTTTTGGTGCCTTAATGTTATTGGTTGCTGCCTTAGGACTATTCTTTACAAGGAAGAAAAAACCATCGCTGTACGAGAAGAAATGGATGCTGTGGGTTGTTGCTTTATGTACGTTCGCACCATTCCTTGCGAATACAACAGGTTGGTTAGTCACTGAATTAGGTCGTTATCCGTGGACTGTCTATGGACTATTTACGATTGAACAAAGTGTTTCACCAAATGTATCGGTTGCTTCATTAATTACGTCAAATGTCATTTATTTCTTATTATTTGCTGGTTTAGGTAGTGTCATGGTTTACTTGGTTATTTTAGAATTACGTAAAGGACCAGACTATGAAGCGAAAAAATTAGCGAAAGAAAATGAACCAGCGTTGGATCCATTTGATAAGGGGGTATTTGGCGAATGAGTACACTACAATTATTATGGTTTGTCCTTATCGGCGTCTTGTTCTCAGGTTTCTTCTTCTTAGAAGGATTTGACTTTGGTGTTGGAATGGCCGTTCAAACGTTGGCACACAATGACGACGAAAAAGATCAAGTCGTTGCAACAATTGGACCTGTTTGGGACGGAAACGAAGTTTGGCTATTAACAGCGGGCGGCGCAATGTTTGCCTCTTTCCCATATTGGTATGCTTCATTATTTAGTGGCTACTATTTAATTCTATTTACGATTTTATTTGGCTTAATTATTCGCGGAGTTTCCTTTGAATTCCGCCACAACATGCCGGAAGGTAAACGTCGTCGGATGTGGAACTGGACGCTATCAATTGGTAGTTTCCTTGTACCGTTCTTCTTTGGTATTTTGTTTATCAGCTTAGTCCAAGGGATGCCTTTAGATGCAAACGGCAATATGCATGCGCAATTTACGGATTATTTTAATCTGTTTTCAATTGTTGGTGGAGTAGCCTTAACATTACTTTGCTACTTACACGGCATGAACTATATTGCTTTAAAAACAGAAGGCCCAATTCGTGAACGTGCTCGAAATTATGCAGAAATCTTATACGGCGTTTTATATGTCGGTTTAGTTGTTTTTGCAGTGTTGATGTACTTCAAAACGGACTTTTATGAAAAGAACTTTGCGGTCACTTTAATTTTAACGTTAGCAATTGTGGTCTTAACGGTCATTGCTAATGTTGGGGTGTTTAAACGCAAAGAGATGTTAGCTTTTCTAGCGAGTGGTTTAACATTAGTTGTACTAGTTGCTCTCTTGTTCAGTGGCTTGTTCCCACGTGTTATGATTGGTAGTGAAGGTTTTGATTTGTTGATTAAAGATGCAACAAGCACACCATATACACTAAAAATTATGACGTGGATTTCTTTAAGCATTTTACCATTCGTGTTAGCTTATACTGCTTGGTCCTATTATATTTTCAGAAAACGTATTTCACAGACAGCCGTACCAGAGGGGTATTAAATCTATGATTGATAAAGACATCTTACAGATGCCTAAAATCAAAAAAATTCTTGTCTTGCTTGCAGGTTTTTCTTTCCTGCAAGCAGTCTTTATAATTGGGCAAGCTTTTTTTCTTTCAAAAGCCATTGTCGGCCTTTGGAGTGGCGGGCATCTTAACCAACAACTACAGAGTATTTTACTCTTTTTTATTTTTTATCTTGGTCGACATGTTATTACGTATTTTCGTGAGAGAATGCTCGATACATTTAGTTATGAACGCTCGAAAGAATTACGCGAACAATTATTAACCAAAATTTTCCGTTTGGGGCCAAATGTTGTTCAAAAAAATGGAACTGGAAATATGGTTACCATGGCTTTAGAAGGCATCAGTCAAACCGAAAATTATTTACAATTGATTTTGACAAAAATGATGAATATGATGATTATTCCTTGGATTATTTTGGCCTTTGTTTTTACACAAGATATTCGTTCAGGCGTAACATTGTTGATTGTTTTTCCGATTATTATTATTTTTATGATTGTGTTAGGTTATGCAGCACAAAGTAAAGCGGACAAGCAATATGCGGCGTTTCAAATGCTTTCCAATCATTTTATTGATTCCTTGCGAGGAATTGACACACTGAAACTGTTTGGGTTGAGTAAAAAATATGCTGGGAGTATTTACCATACAAGTGAACGATTCAGAAAAGCGACCATGAGTACGTTGAAAATTGCTATTTTATCAACCTTTGCGTTAGACTTTTTTACGACATTATCGGTAGCTGTTGTGGCAGTTTTCCTTGGATTAAGTTTATTAAACGGCACGATTTTATTATTTCCTGCCTTGGTTACTTTAATTTTAGCACCTGAGTTCTTTTTACCGATTCGTGATTTTTCAAGTGATTATCACGCAACCTTAGATGGAAAAAACTCTTTTCAAGCGATCCAAGCGGTATTAGCATTGCCAGAAGCAGAACAAACCGATGTGCTCACGTTAGATGATTGGCATCAAGAAAGTCAGTTGTCAGTCACAGCGTTAAATTTTTCCTATGAAGATGCAACGCAAGAAGCGATTCAATCGTTACAATTCTCTGTTGATGGTCGTAAAAAGATTGGAATTATCGGGGCGAGTGGTTCTGGTAAGTCAACGTTAATTAATTTATTAAGTGGCTTTTTATTACCAACAGAAGAAACGAGTCAATTGGCGATAAATGGCCAAACGATTCCACATTTTTTACAAAAAGACTGGCAAAAACAAATCCTTTATATTCCGCAAGCGCCATATATTTTCCAGGATACTTTGGCAAACAATATTCGCTTTTATACACCTGAAGCAACAGATGAGGCGATTCAGCAAGCGATTCAGTTAGTTGGCTTAGACGATCTGGTTAAAGATCTTCCTGAAGGAATTCATACCTTGATTGGGGAAAGTGGTCGAATGTTAAGTGGGGGACAAGCGCAACGAGTAGCGTTGGCCCGCGCCTTTGTCGATCAAAAACGCCACGTCTTGCTGTTTGATGAGCCGACAGCGCATTTGGATATTGAAACAGAAGTTGAAATGAAAGAGCGCATGTTGCCATTAATGAACAATCATCTTGTCTTCTTTGCGACACATCGTCTGCATTGGATGGAAGAAATGGATTACATTTTAGTGATGGAAAAAGGTCAATTAGTGGAACAAGGAACGCTAGCAGAGTTGATTGAAAAAGATGGCTACTATGTTCAATTAATGAAGCAAATGAGAGGAGGACGCCAATGATGGAAAAACAGCCGACAACGAAAGACGTTTGGAAAAACGATCAATGGGTTCGTCCTTTCTTAAAACGCTATAAAAAAACCTTGTATTTTGCCTTACTTTTAGGCTTCTTGACGTTCTTTAGCGCAGGGGCATTAATGTTTACGTCTGGTTACTTAATCAGTCGTGCGGCTTCCTTACCAGAGAATATTTTATTAATTTATATTCCCATTGTTTTAACAAGAGCATTCGGGATTGGCCGTCCTGTTTTTCGTTATGTGGAGCGTCTAACGAGTCATAACTGGGTGTTAAAAATGACCTCTGATCTGCGCTTGAAACTTTATAATGTACTAGAAAAAGATGCGATTTTCTTTAAGACAAAATATCGCACTGGGGATATCTTAGGTTTGCTTTCGGAGGATATTAATCATATCCAAAACTTGTATTTACGAACGATTTTCCCAACCGTTATTGCTTGGATTTTGTATATCTTTTTAGTGATTGCATTAGGTTTCTTTTCTTGGTGGTTTGCTTTATGCATGTTACTGATGTTAGGAGTGGTTGTTTTTCTATTACCACTTGTTTCAGTTCTAGTGAATGGTGCGCGTCAAGAAAAACATAAATATGCCAAAAATGAGTTATATCAAACACTAACCGACAATATTCTAGGTGTGTCTGATTGGGTATTTAGTCAACGTGGCTCTGAATTCGTTGCTCGTTATGAAACAGATGAAGCAAACGTTCGTGCATTAGATGAAAAAATGAAGCAATTTAACCGTGGCCGAGACTTTGTTTTACAACTTCTGTTTGGTGTGATTGCGATTGCTGTCTTAGCTTGGACAAGTGTGCGGTTTCCAGGTAATCATGGGGGCGCAGCCAATTGGATTGGGGCCTTTGTTTTAACCGTTTTTCCGTTAATTGATGCTTTTGCTCCGCTACCTGCTGCAGCACAGGAAACAACGATTTATAAGGATTCCATTCGTCGTTTTAATGAGCTTCCTGAAGGGGAAGATGACTCAACAGAAGCGCCTGTTCAGCCAAATGGCACCAGTTTATCGATAGAACATTTGTCTTTTGCATATGAAAATCAAGAGAAAAAGGTATTAAATGACTTATCGTTAACAATTCCTGAAAAACAAAAATTAGCGATTTTAGGGCGCAGTGGTTCCGGAAAGAGTACGTTGGCTTCGCTCATTCGTGGTGATTTACGGCCTACTTCGGGAGAAATCCTTTTAGGAAATATCCCAACTGAGGCATTTGGTGAGACGATGACTGAATATATTGGGGTTATGCACCAAGCACCGTACCTATTTCGAACAACCATTTTAAATAATATTCGGATTGGTAGAGAAGAAGCAAGCGAAGCAGAAGTTTGGGCAGTTTTAGAAAAAGTTGGCTTAAAAGAAATGGTTACCCAATTACCAGAAGGTTTACAAACAATGGTGGATGAAGCAGGTTTGCGTTTTTCTGGTGGCGAACGACATCGCTTGGCACTAGCGCGGATTCTTTTGCAAGATACACCGATTGTGTTATTAGACGAACCAACTACTGGTTTAGATCCAATTACAGAACAGCAATTGCTGGAAACCTTTTTTGAGGCATTAAAAGATAAAACCGTCATCTGGATTACCCACCATTTGCAAGGCGTAACTTTGATGGATCAAGTGATCTTTATTGAAGATGGCCAATTAGAGATGAGTGGTACGCCAGAAGAATTACTTGCAACCAATGCGCATTATCAGAAACTTTACCGAATTGATCGTGGCATTAGTTCTTTCGAGGAATAAAAAAACGACTGGTTGTTGATTAAAGCAAACAATCAGTCGTTTTTCTATTTCAATTAATGGCAATTCTTCTATAAAACGTTTAAAATGAACGATGTAATAAGAGCTCAGTTAAGGAAAGTAAGGTTTCTTTTGCTGTGCCATCAGGCAATTGTTGAATATCAGTGATTGCTTTGTTGGTTACTTTTTTAGCAAAAGCTTGTGCTTCTGTAACGCCATGATAGTCATTGACTAGCGCCGCAACTTCAGCTGCCTCTTCTAAGGTAATGGCACGTCCTTTATCCAAATAAGGGCTGAATACGTCAGGTGCTGCTTGATAAGCGAAGAGAAGAGGTAACGTATAAACACCTTGTGACAAGTCTTCTAAAGCGGGCTTTTTCAAGGTTTCCGTGTCGGCAGTATAATCTAAAATATCATCATAGACTTGAAAAGCAATGCCAATATGACGGCCAATTCGTTTAGCTAAACGTTGGACTTCTTTTGAACTATGACCGAAATAGGCCCCTTCAAGACAGCTTAGTGAAAAAAGTTCGGCTGTTTTGCCGTTGACACTTCTTAAATAAGCAGGAATCGACATGCGGCGGTCAAATCGATGACTCATTTGATCGAGTTCACCAAGTAATAACCGTTTCATTCCTTGTGCATTGATTTTCATAAATTCAGAGCCATTCATGGCATCTGCAATCAAAGTAAAGAATTCAGTGAATAGTAAATCACCTGTGTAAACAGCCACGTCTTTACCATATTGTGATTGAATAGTCACAGCGCCTCGGCGCAATGGAGAATCGTCAATAATGTCATCGTGAATCAACGTAGCCATATGTAGGATTTCCAAAGATGCAGCTATTTTTAATAGTTGTTGTTTCTCTTGTTTTTCTTCATCACCCAGTTGAGCAAAAAGAAAGAAAAAAGCGGGGCGTAATAATTTGCCGCCAGAACGAGCCAAAGTTACTAAGGCTTCTTCAATGTCTTCGTTGCGTGTATGCAACGTTTGTTCAATTAATTCACATGTTTCCGTTAAAGAACGTTCAACGTCAGGAAACGACTTCCAAAATGTGTTCATAAATATACTACGATCCTTTCAGTGGTTCAATACTATTTGATTGTATACGAATTGGCGACAGAAATACAGTAATTAAGTTTTAAAAGTAACAAAGTTTGTAAAAAAGTAGCGGAGGGATAGTTTGAATCGAGAAATATTTTTTGAATTAGTAGAATTAAAAGCAAAAACAGCGAGTGTTTTGCCATTTTTGTTAGGAATTTGTTTTAGTTGGTACCAATATGGGCGGCTCCATGTTGGTTATGTTTTAATTTTTTTCATTGCGATGTTTATTTTTAATATGGCGGTCGATATTTTAGATAATTATAATGATTACCATCATGCCACAGAAGTTCATGATTATAAGGAAAAAACGAATATTATCGGTCGAGAAAATTTATCTTTGCCATTAATACGCAAAATGATTTTTTGGATGATTCTCGTTTCTGCTTTGATGGGGATTGGGTTGTCATTCATTGTCGGCTGGCCGCTATTAATTATGGGTCTTTATTGTTACTTAATTGGTATTTTTTATTCATCGGGACCGAAACCTTTGTCCAGTCTACCATTAGGGGAAGTTTTCTCAGGATTTACAATGGGGTTCATGATTACCCTTATTTGTGTCTACATTAATACGTTTGAAGTTTTCAATTGGTCAGCAGCTAATTTATGGGGGATTTTCTTAGTCGCCTTACCTAACACTTGTTACATTGCTAACTTAATGTTAGCAAATAATATCTGTGACTTAGAGGAAGATGAAAATAACAAGAGATATACATTAGTTCATTACCTTGGCAAAGCAAGTTCTTTGAAATTATTCGTCGGATTAAATACAATAGCAATGTTAGCCATTTTGTTAGCTGTCGGTTTAGGATTAACCCCGCCAACAATGTTACTCATGCTTTTAACTTTACCTTTTGTACGGAAACAAACCCAAGCCTTATTGAAGGAACAAGTGAAGAGTAAAACATTTGTTTGTGCTGTGAAGATCTTAGCTGTGGGAGCAACTGCACAAGTGCTATTTTTTGCCATAGGTTTGTGGTGGCTGTAAATTTTTTATAGAGTGGAAGGGAATCAAAATGAATAAGAAACATGTTGTTATTTTAGGTGCTGGTTATGCAGGCCTAAAAACATTACGCGAATTACAAAAAGGCGCCAAAGACGTCGAAATTACTTTAGTGGATCGTAACAACTATCACTACGAAGCAACGGACTTGCATGAAGTTGCTGCTGGAACACAACCAGCTGAAAAAATCACATACAATATTATGGATGTTGTCGATGAAAAAATGACAACCTTTATCCAAGGAACAGTTAAAACAATTGATGCTGCAACACAAACAGTTGCTTTAGAAGATGGTCAAACAATCAATTATGATTACTTAGTTGTTTCTCTTGGGTTTGAATCAGAATCATTTGGTATCCCTGGTGTGCAAGAACATGCTCTACAAATGGTAGATGTGAAAACGGCTTTAAACGTGTATGAACATATCCAAGAACAAATGCGTCAATACAAAGCAACTCAAAACGAAGAATTCTTAAAAATTGTTGTCTGCGGAGCAGGCTTTACAGGGATTGAATTATTAGGTTCTCTTGTTGAAAACAAACCAAAATTTGCTGAAATCGCAGGTGTCTCAGCAGATCAAATCCAAATTTATTGTGTCGAAGCAGTTACTCGCCTATTGCCGATGTTTAACGAAAAACTTGCGAACTATGGTGTGCAATTATTAAAAGATTCAGCTATTCATTTATTATTAGGTAAACCGATTAAAGAAATCAAACCAGGCGCAGTTGTTTATCAAGATAACGAAGCAGGCGACTTGGCAGAACTTTCTGCCAAAACAATTATTTGGACAACGGGTGTTAGTGGAAGCCACGTTGTAGGCGATTCTGGCTTTGAAGCTCGTCGTGGTCGTGTCATGGTTCAACCAGATTTAACAGATGCGAACCATAGCAACGTCTATATTATTGGTGATTGCTCAGCAGTTATGGATACAGAAACCAATCGACCTTACCCAACAACAGCACAAATCGCCTTGAAGATGGGCGCTCATGCTGCTAAAAATATTCAAGCACAATTGAAAGGGGAAGCAACTAAACCTTTCAGCTTTAAATCACAAGGTTCTGTTTGTTCTGTCGGAAATACACGTGCTTTAGGAATTGTTGGTAAAACAGACATTAAAGGATACCCAGCTTCATTCATGAAAAAAATTATCATGAACAAAGCGCTCTTTGAAACAGGTGGTACCAAAGAAATGATGGCTAAAGGTCGTTTCGACTTATACCATTAAGAATCAGCAAAATAAGAAATAATGAGGTCGGGACAGAACCGTTTAGCTCCGAGAAATAAGAAGAAATTTCCGAAAATTGCTCTTTAATTTTTGGAGAATTTCGGCTTATTTCCGAAGGAGTTGGTTCTGTTCCCGCCGTTTATCAGTTTTTGAGCATGGAGCAAAAATCCAAAGTGATTTTTGTCCCACGCTCATTTTTCTTAAATGAAAGTTTTTAAAAAATTTCCATGATTTTTCAAGTAAAATGAGGTGGGCACTTTTGTTCGATTCCATTTTTATGTATAATGAGAAGTGATGGAAAGAGGGAAGTTAAATGGCACAAAAAAGAGCAACAAATAAGAAAAAAAGTACGACAAAGAAAAAGACTAAAAAACAACAGCAACAACAAGAACGTTTAAATTATATGTTTCTTGGCCTGATTTTTATTTTATTCGGTGTCTTTGGACTCTTTCGCTTAGGGTTTTTAGGCACGTTATTAGCGAATTGTTTACGCTTAGTTGTAGGTAATACCTTTCCATTTGCAGCGATTTTACTAATCCTGTATGGCTTATTAGTCATGATTTATGGGAAAGATTTTCCGTTAAAAAGAGGGCGCCCTATTTTTGGGGCTGTTCTGATTTATATTAGTGTTTTGTTATTTTTCCATGCCTTTATGTTTCGAAATGTTAGTGGCAGTCAACCAGATATTTTAGGTAACACTTGGGAGTTTTTGCAAAGTGATTTAAAAGCCAACCAAGTGACGCAAAACGTAGGGGGCGGTATGATTGGCGCGCTGCTTTATCAAGGAACGTACTTTTTGGTGGCACAATTTGGCAGCTATTTAATTGCTACATTGCTACTGTTAGCGGGTATTTTCTTGATGAGTATGTGGGATTTTCAGCAAATTGTTGATCATTTCCAAAGTATTCAAGATCGCCTAAGTCATGTTTCGGCAAAATCACAGGCGCGACAAGAAGAAAAAGAGGCGAAGCGAGCAGCGAAGAAAGAAGCCAAAGCTGCAGAACGCCAAGCAAAAATTGAAGCTGCTGCCCAACAAAAATTACAAGAGCGGGAACGCATGGAACAAGCGGCAGCCGAGCGCTTAACAAAAACACCAGTTGAAACCCACCAACCAATGGTGGAAAAACCGGCCGCACCAACGCCTGTTCAAATTGATTCGTTTCAACAGCAAAATCAGGCGATGCCTGTACCACCAATTGCAGCAACAAAACCGCAACGAGAGCAGGAAGAAGAGGCGTCAGATGAAGCTGGTGTTCTCGAATTTGAAATTTCTGAAGAAGCGGAAGATCGTGATTACCAACTACCACCAACTGATTTGTTAGATACAATTCAAGCAACGGATCAAAGTGGTGAATATGAAAAAATCGAAAAAAATATTGGCGTCTTAGAACAAACCTTCAAGAGTTTTGGTGTTGATGCTAAAGTAGTCAAAGCTAGTTTAGGACCATCTGTCACAAAATTTGAAGTTCAACCCGCTGTTGGGGTAAAAGTTAGCAAAATTGTTAACTTGACGGATGACATTGCTTTAGCGCTTGCAGCCAAAGATGTTCGTATGGAGGCCCCGATTCCTGGGAAATCACTAATCGGGATTGAAGTTCCTAATAGTGCAATTAGTACAGTATCCTTTAGAGATATTGTTGAGGCACAACCAAGTCATCCAGATAAACTATTAGAAGTACCTTTAGGTCGAGATATTTCAGGGATGGTTCAAACTGCGGATCTATCAAAAATGCCGCATTTATTAATTGCGGGATCGACAGGGAGTGGGAAATCGGTTGCTATCAATGGCATCATCACAGGTATTTTGATGCAAGCGAAACCCCATGAAGTAAAATTAATGATGATTGACCCGAAAATGGTAGAATTGAATGTGTATAACGGGATTCCTCATTTATTAACGCCAGTGGTTACTAATCCGAGAAAAGCGGCCCAAGCCCTGCAAAAAGTAGTTCAAGAAATGGAATTTCGTTATGAAAAATTTGCAGCAACAGGCGTCCGAAATATTACTGGTTACAATCAACTAATTCAACAGAAAAATGCGGAAGATGGCGAAAATCGTCCGATTCTGCCATTTATTGTTGTCATTGTTGATGAGTTAGCTGATTTAATGATGGTGGCAAGTAACGAAGTAGAAGATGCGATTATCCGCTTAGCCCAAATGGCACGGGCAGCGGGCATTCATATGATTTTAGCGACACAACGGCCAAGTGTGGATGTCATTACAGGAATCATCAAAGCAAATGTCCCTTCTCGAATGGCTTTTGCGGTCTCAAGTGGGACAGACTCGCGTACCATTATTGATACCAACGGGGCGGAGAAACTATTAGGTCGAGGCGATATGCTCTTCTTACCAATGGGAGAAAATAAACCAATTCGTATCCAAGGGGCCTTTATCTCTGATCAAGAAGTCGAACGAGTGGTTGCGTTTGTAACGGACCAACAAGAAGCTGAATATCAAGAAAGCATGATGCCAACAGATGAACCGACCACTTCAGGCGGTGGCGAAGCTCCTCAAGATGAGTTGTTTGAAGAAGTGAAAAACTTGGTGGTTGAAATGCAAACAGCTAGTATTTCATTGCTACAAAGACGTTTTAGAATTGGCTATAATCGTGCGGCTCGCTTAGTAGATGAATTGGAAGCACACGGAGTTATTGGACCATCAGAAGGTAGTAAACCAAGAAAAGTCTTTCTACAAGCGGAATCAGAAGAGGCAGCAACTGAGACGCCAGAACAATAAACAAAAAGAACAAAAATAGATAAATTTATCTATTTTTGTTCTTTTTTTATAATTTCAGCAAAGCATCATGTTATAATCATCATTTTCTGGTAAAATAGAAAGGAATAGTGCGGTTGGGAGGGAGCGTATCATGAGAAGAAAGAGCGTGCTTTATTTAGAAGTAGCAGATCAGATTAAAGAAGATATTTTGAGTGGCAAGTATCCAGTAGGAACGTTTTTACCAACAGAAACAGAATTGGAAGAGATGTTTAACGTTAGTAAAATTACGATTCGGCGGGCAATCGAAATGTTAGCAACAGAAGAATTTGTTGAGAAAAAAAGTGGCCGAGGCACAACTGTATTAAGCAATCGTCCCTATAATAAACTATCAAAAGCAGGGACATTCACTGAATTTTTGAATGAATCAGGTCAGAAAGTAACCAAAAAAGTTTTACAAGTTGAAAACTTGACGTTGTCAAAAGAGATGCCGGCTTATCAATTTTTAGGAGAAGAAGTGGTTCACCTTTCACGGTTATATCTAATCGATGAACAACCCTATATTTATTTTAATTACTATTTGCCAGCTGCCATGAAAGACGTATCATTGACTGAATACAAAGAAGAATCCTTGTATCGTTTGATGGATCGACATGCCATTGAAATTTATAAATTTGAAGACCGTTTTGAAGTTGCAACTTTGACAGAAGCAGAGCAAAAGATGTTGCAAACAACTGAAACAACGGGCTTAAAAAGAATTCGGCGTTCGTTAAGCCCAACAGGTCGTTGCGTAGAATATTCAGAAGCTATTTATAATACGAAGATTCATCCTTATGTGATTGAATATGAAGCATAACTTTTAAAAGAATAACAGTGCACTTACAGTAATGTAAGTTCATTGTTATTCTTTTCTATTGTCGTTTTTTTTCGTTTTCGATACACTAAATGAGTGAGAAGAATAGGAGTGGAAAATATGTTAGAAGTACAAAATTTGAAAAAAGTTTACGGAAACGAAATTAAATATGAAGCTTTAAAAGGGATTAATTTAACTGTCCAAGATGGTGAATTTATTGGTATTATGGGACCTTCTGGAAGTGGGAAAAGTACACTTTTAAATTTATTGGCAACAATCGATAGTCCAACAGACGGTGAAATACTTTTAAATGGAAAAAATCCAAACAATTTGAATCAAGAACAAATTGCTAAATTCCGTCGTACAGAATTAGGATTTGTTTTTCAAAGCTTTAATTTAATGCCAACATTAACTGTTGAAGAAAATATTATTTTGCCATTGACACTTGATGGAGAAAAAGTCTCTGTAATGAAACGACAATTAGCAGAATTAAGTGAGCGTTTAGGTATCAATCATCTGTTGAAAAAACGAATTGCAGAAATTTCTGGTGGACAAGCACAACGGGTCGCCGTTGCTCGGGCAATGATTCATCATCCACAATTATTATTGGCTGATGAACCAACAGGAAACTTAGATACGAAATCATCTAAGGATGTGATGGGCTTGTTACAACAATTAAACGAAGAAGAAGCGGCGACTATTTTAATGGTGACCCATGATCCGCTAGCCGCAAGTTATTGCAAGCGCATCGTCTTTATTAAAGATGGTGAATTAATTGATGAAATTGTCCAAAATGGCAATCAAAAAGAGTTCTACGATTTAATCATGGTGAAACTGGCTGAGATTGAAGGTGTCGATAATGAATTTTAATCAGTTTGTTATAAGAAACACGATTCGAAATAAGCATTTATACTTGGCTTATTTCCTAAGTACAATGTTTTCTGTGATGATCTTTTTTACGTTCACTGGTTTTGTCTTTCACCCAGCCTTAGCTAATGGTTTAAATCCTAAAGCACAAATGGGAATGACGGCTGCGGCTATTATAATCTATGGTTTCTCTTTCTTATTCGTTTTATACTCGATGGATGTCTTTATCCAATCTCGGAAAAAAGAGTTTGGAACCTTGATGATTCAAGGGATGAGTCCAAAACAGTTAAAGAAAATGATTTTTATTGAAAACTTAGTGATTGGTTTCTTTGCTACAATTTTTGGTAGCATTTTAGGTGTTGGATTTTCACAGTTTATTTTATGGATTAGCAATTTATTGATGCATCTAGGTTTAGGTTTTTATTTGCCAGTGATGCCGTTTATCATTACTGTCATTTCATTTGCGGTCTTGTTCTTAGTAATTTCTTTCTTTATTCAATTCCGCTTGCCAAAAGCGACACTTCAAGAGCTATTAAAAGCAGGGGAAATGGGTAAAGGTGAAATCAAAAGCTCTAAAGTTAAATCTTTCTTAGCCGTGATGCTTTTAGTTGTCGGTTACGGAATTGCTTTAGTTGCTAAGGGACAGTTAGTTTTAATGGTGATGTTCCCAGTAATTTTCTTAGTTATTTTAGGGACAAAATTCTTATTTGACCAATTGAGTGTTTCTGTCATTGAACGTTTAAAACGGAAACCAAAAATCTTTTGGAAAAAAACCAATATGGTCGTTTTATCAGATTTAGCATTCCGCATGAAAGATAATGCACGTTCGTTCTTCTTGGTTTCGGTGATATCAACGGTCGCTTTTGCTGCCATTGGAACGTTATACGGCGTGAACGAGATGATTTTTAAAGGAATAAGTTCTGTACCGTACGAACTGACATTGTCTGATTCGACCAACCCAGAAAATCAAGAAATGAAACAATTTGCGACAAAAACATTCCAAGAAAAAAATATTCAGTTTGATCAGATTGATTACACAATGTACAAAACAAGTGCCGGTATCCAATTAATCAAAACATCTGAATATAATAAACTCGCAAAATTTATAGATGAACCAACTTTAACAGGTGAGAAAGTAGTTAATTTATCACAAAAAGATGCTCCTTCTGCTGCATCAGTAGATGTCAAATCTGTTCAATTGGGAAATGATCAAGTTTTAAACATTGATAAAACAGAAGAAACCAATGTATTACCGACTTTTGGCGGTGTGGTTGTTATCCCAGATAGTACCTCAACAGATGGAATCAAAGCGGAAACAGAAACAATTTGGCAGCCCAAAGCAGGAACCAATCGTGAAGAATTGATAAAAGCAGAAAATATTATTGGTGACAAGTATCCCATGTTAGTAGGAACAGCTGCAATGTCGGCAGCCATTACGCAATATTATACGCCAGTTCTATTTGTCGGACTATTTATCGGTATCGTGTTCTTTGTTTCGGCGGGTAGTTTCTTATACTTCCGTTTATACAGTGATATGAATACGGACGTTGAAAAATTCAAGATGATTTACAAACTTGGTTTGACGAAAAAAGAATTGAAGAAAATGATTTACCAACAAGTAGGTATTTTATTCTTTACCCCAATTGTTGTTTCATTTATTCATGGAGCTGTTGCTTTGAAAGCAATGTACGCTGTCTTAGATCAGCCAATGCAATTAGCTGGCTGGGAAGTTTTAGGCGTTTTCTTATTGATTCAGGTCGTTTACTATTTAATTGCCAGAACGTTCTACTTCAAAAAAGTTTATCACTTAGTGAAAGATTAATTATAAAAAATCGTTAAGCATGCACGCTTAACGATTTTTTTTGAGGCTCTTCGTGATATTGCATTCAAAGTGAGAATACGTTATAGTTATGAAGCGAATGTAATAGCAGAAATGAGGAAAAGAAATGCAGAAAGAATCCATTTATGGACTGACGAGAGAACAGCTTGTGGACTGGTTTTTAGCCCATGGCGAGAAGAAATTTCGCGCAACACAAGTGTGGGAATGGTTGTATACAAAACGTGTTGCTTCATTTAGTGAAATGTCGAACATTTCTAAATCGTTGATGACTTTATTAGAAGAAAATTTTTCATTAAATCCATTAAAACAAGTCATTGTGCAAGAAGCGCAAGATGGTACCGTGAAATATTTATTTGAATTACCAGATAAAAATATGATTGAAACAGTCTTAATGCGTCAAGAATATGGATTATCTGTTTGTGTGACCACTCAAGTTGGCTGCAATATTGGGTGTACATTTTGTGCTAGTGGGCTATTAAAAAAACAAAGAGATTTAACTGCTGGCGAGATTGTTGCCCAAATTATGTGGGTGCAACATTATTTCGATGAACGTGGGTTGGATGAACGTGTTAGCCATGTCGTTGTGATGGGAATTGGTGAACCATTTGATAATTATGCCAATGTCATGAACTTTTTACGAACGATTAATGATGATAAAGGTTTGGCCATTGGTGCCCGTCATATTACAGTTTCAACAAGTGGTTTAGTGCCAAAAATTCGTGAATTTGCAGACAGTGGACTACAAGTAAACTTAGCAATCTCATTACATGCTCCTAACAACGAAGTTCGTACATCAATTATGCGGATTAATCGTAGTTTTCCAATTGAAAAATTAATGGCAGCAATTGATGAATACATTGAAAAAACCAACCGACGTGTTACATTTGAATATATTATGTTGAGTCAAGTGAACGACCGACCAGAACATGCTCAACAATTAGCAGATTTACTACGGAATAAGAAAAAACTTTCTTATGTTAATCTGATTCCGTATAACCCAGTGAGTGAACACGATCAATATAGCAGAAGCTCTAAAGAAGCGGTTTTAAAATTTTATGATGTACTCAAAAAGAATGGCATCAATTGTGTTATTCGTAAAGAACACGGAACAGATATTGATGCGGCTTGCGGACAATTACGCAGCAAACAAATGAAAAAAGAAAAAGTCAAAAACCAATAACGTAGTTAAAATCGGATCAGAAAGGTTTCTTTTTGATTCGATTTTTTATTTATGACTTTAGTCAGTTGAAATCTCTAAAGAGATTTCGACAAAAAAACCACGCGTACTGCGCGTGGAGGCCAGAGCTTTAGCGATAAAAACTCCTTTCGATATAATAGATAAAGGCTACCAACCGTTATCAAATCGAAAGGAGTTTTTGAATGTCGAACGACGATAAAAGTTTAGCACATACTCGTTGGAATTGTAAGTATCATCTTGTGTTTACACCAAAATATAGAAGAAAAGTAATCTATGGTAAATTGAGGCGAGATATAGGGAAAATACTAAGGAAATTGTGTGAGATGAAAGAAGTCGAGATCATTGAAGCACATGCAATGCCCGACCATATCCATATGTTGGTAAGAATTCCGCCGAAGTTGAGTGTATCAGGTTTTATGGGTTTCTTAAAAGGAAGAAGTGCAGTAATCATTCATGAACGTCATGCGAATTTAAAATACAATTATGGAAATCGATCCTTTTGGTCAAAAGGCTATTATGTGAGCACTGTAGGATTGAACCAAAAAACGATAGCTAAGTATATACGAGAACAAGAAGCAGAAGATCGAGTAAGGGATAGTATAAACAAAAGAGAGTATAAAGATCCATTTAGGAAGTAACAACTAGATAAGAATAGAATGGTAGCGGTTGGCGGTCTCTAAAAAAAGCTCCCTTAAAGGGAGCAGCAGGTAGCGAGCCCTTCTAGGGCTATTAAAAAGCCACCCGCTATGCGGGTGGATATTTACTTAATGAAAAATCGTAAATTTCTCAATTCTTGTTTATAAACAAAAGATGAATGCTCTAAAACTTTTATGACAAATTTTCTTTTTGTGGTTTTCAAACTTGAAATTCTAAAAGAAATAGCTATACTGAAAAGAGATCGTTACAGAATTTTTCATGAAAACAGCTATTATTTTCGTTATCTTTTCAAAAAAGTGGAAATTTTGTTACGCTTGTTTAGTTTAAATGAAATGAGGGAGTCTATGGAGAAAAAGCAATTAAAAAGAGAGATCACAACGTTTGGTGCGTTATCCACGGTAATGGGTACGGTGATTGGCGCTGGTGTTTTCTTTAAAGCTGCGAGTGTCGTTGGACACGCACAGTCAGCTAGTTTAGCTATTTTTGCTTGGGTGTTAGGTGGTGCCTTAACCATTTGTGCAGGATTAACCAGCGCCGAACTTGCTACAGCAATCCCTGAAACAGGTGGCGCAGTGAAGTATATTGAATATACATATGGTAAATTAGCTGGTTTTCTTTTAGGGTGGGCACAAAGTATCATTTATTATCCTGCCAACATTTCGGCGTTATCCATTATTTTTAGTACACAACTAATCAATTTGTTTCATCTATCGGCAAATTTATTGATTCCAATTGCCATTCTTGCGGGAACCAGTATCACGATAATTAATTTATTAGGAACAAAAATTGCTTCTTTGGTCCAATCAACGACATTGGTGGTAAAACTGATTCCAATTGCCTTGATTTCTTTAGTAGGATTATTTACTCCAGGACAGGTAGCTGTTTCACTTTTTCCTGTTGAAACAACAGCGAATACTGGCTTTTTAGTTGCTTTTAGTGGCGCCTTAGTCGCCACCATGTTTGCTTATGATGGCTGGCTAGGTGTGGGTAACGTGGCTGGTGAAATGAAGCGACCAGAAAGAGACTTGCCTAAAGCCATTATTTTTGGTTTGTTATTGATTACTTTAATTTATGCTTTAATTAATTTTGTATTTCTAAAAACATTACCAATTGAGCAAATCGCTGGGAATTTGAATGCAGCTTCGGATGCTTCTGTGGCTATTTTTGGACCAATTGGCGGCAAAATCGTAACTATTGGGATTTTAATCTCTGTATATGGTGCGTTAAACGGCTACACAATGACAGGGATTCGGATTCCTTATGCCTTAGCCTTAGATAATCTGATGCCTTTTAGTCGTCAGTTTCAAAAGTTGTCTAAACGCTTTGTTGTTCCTTACGTTGCTGGAATTTTCCAGTTAGCAGTAGCCATTATCATGATGTTTTTCGGAACCTTCGATTTATTGACGGATATGTTAGTTTTTGTTATGTGGCTGTTTAATCTATTAATTTTCTTAGCTGTTTTTATTTTAAGAAAACGAGAACCTGAATTAAAACGACCGTATAAAGTTCCTGGCTATCCAATTATTCCAATTATCGCAAGTCTAGGTGGTATCTTTATCTTGGTTACAACGAGTATTACACAGCCTATTCTAGCATTGATTGGTATAGGGATTACGCTTTTAGGAATTCCAGTTTATTTAGTTAATAAACAAAAAACGAAGCCAAAAACGTAAACGATCCAATCGGATTATCATAGTTTTTCTCAAAAATTTTGTGATTCAGAGAAATTTTTGAAAACGAAACGCAAGATTTTTTTAGTATAATATTAAGTGTCTAGGAGTTCCACTATTTTGGGGAAGATAGATGGACAGCGCAAACTTCAAAAAAAGAACCTTCATCTTATTGGTGAAGGTTCTTTTTTTTTGCTGAAATCATAAAATAAATGCGTAGTTTATTAGTGAGAGGAGGAAATGAATGACTGAAAATGTAAAAAAATTGGCTCATCAATTAATTGAATGGGGCGTCCTTCATGGGGCGCAAGACGTTTATTTTTTACCCAATGATACCGAAATAGCTATCTCTTTTCGGACAGGGATGCAACGGACACTTTACACACAAGTTTCCGCAGAAATAGGCGAAAAGTTAATTTTCCACTTTAAATTTATAGGCGGCATGGATGTCGGAGAAAGACGAAAAGCACAATTAGGTGCGACAACTTATCTAATTGGCGAGGCGAAGCAACGCTTGCGTTTATCATCTGTGGGAGATTTTCAGAATCGAGAGAGCTTGGTAATTCGTTTTTTGCACCGATTTGGTGAACAAGCTGAACATTTTTTCTTTCCCCACCAGCTGAATGAAATTGAAGCATCTTGTCAGAAACGAGGACTTTATTTATTCAGTGGGCCAGTTGGTTCTGGGAAAACAACAACCATGTATCGTGTGGCTAAACAAAGAAGTGGCGAACAACAAGTGATAGCGATTGAGGATCCTGTTGAAATTGAGGAAAAGCAGTTTTTACAGTTGCAAACAAATGAAAAAATTCAGTTAACGTACGAAGCCTTGATAAAAGTTTGCTTACGCCATCATCCTGATATTTTGATTATTGGTGAAATTCGTGATGGCGAGACGGCTCAAGCAGTTATTCGAGCCGCCTTAACGGGTCATACTATTTTTGCGACAATTCACGCCCGTAACTTATTGGGGGTGCAACGGCGTTTGATAGAATTAGGTGGCCCAGAGCATGAATTGGCTGAATGCTTGCAAGGTATCATTTATCAACAGATTTTGACAACCACGATTAATAAGGAACAAGTAGCGGGAATTCTTTATGATTATTTCTTCTTTAAGGAAGCTGTTATAAAGAGTAGTTGGCAAAAGAATCTAAGAAAGGCGTGGGCGTATGGGTTTATTACAGAAAAAACGTATTTTCAAGCCATCGAATAAATTAACGAAAAAACAACAGCAGCTTTTTCTGAAACTATTAGCGGATTTGCTTGCAAATGGTTTTAATATACAAGAAAGTTTTTCCTTCATGAAAAAATCAAACGCCTTACCTCAGCACAGTATAACTTTTTTAGTTGAAGGCTTTTCCTCAGGCATTGCCTTACAAGCTTTAGTCGAAGAATTAGGGTTTTCAACAATGGTCTCGGCACAATTGTCGTTTGCTACTGCACACGGGGATTTGGTAGGGACACTACAAGCGATTTCCGAACATTTTTTTCAAACGGAAAAATATCGGCAACAGTTCTATAAAATAATTAGTTACCCGCTGCTCCTGATTGTTTTTTTGATTCTCGTCATTGTTGGTATCCGGCAATTTTTATTGCCCCAATTAATGGAAAATGATGCCAATAGTTATTCTAAAAATATTGGGATTCTTCTGATTGTTTACAGTCCATACATTCTGGTTACCTTAGTTTTTGTCCTCTCATTTAGTTTCTTCATTTTAAACCGTTATTTGAAGCATCAGTCTGCTATTCAGCGGGCCTTCGTATATCTGAAACTGCCAATTATCCGTGGCCTTTATCGGGAATACGTCAGTGCTTTTTTTGCACTAGAATGGGGGAAGTTGCTTGCGCAAGGATTAGAAATGAAAGAGGTCATCGATTTGATGCGCCATACAACCAATTACCCCTTAATGTAAGAATTAGCTGGAGCAATTAGTGAAGGACTGCTAGTTGGTGAAACCTTACATAGACAATTAGCTGCTTATCCTTTTTTTACAAAAGCATTGGGTTTAATGATTCAACAAGGAGAAGTAAAAGGAAAATTAGGCAAGGAGTTGATGGTTTATAGTAATGTCTGTTTCCAAGGTTTTTTCAAAAAAATTGAACGAGTCATTACTCTCGTTCAACCACTTATTTTTATCATAATTGCTTGTTTAATTATCGGTGTTTATGGGGCAATGTTGTTGCCTATTTATGGCAATATGGAAGGAGTTTTATAATGAAAAAGAAACAAAAATACGCAGGGTTTACATTATTAGAAATGTTGATTGTCTTATTGATTATTTCCGTATTGATTTTACTTTTTGTTCCTAACTTAGCGAAACATAAAGAAACAGTTGATAAAAAAGGCAATGAAGCAATCGTAAAAATTGTAGAATCACAAATCGAGCTCTACACACTAGAAAAAAATAAGACGCCTTCCTTAAATGAATTAGTCAACGAAGGCTACATTACTAAAGAGCAGTTAGATAAATATACAGCAGAAAAGCAATGAACAAGTCAGCAGGATTCACATTAATGGAAACACTTGCTAGTTTGACGATTGTTTGCTTTATGACTATGCTCCCAACACTCGCTATTCACCGCTGGCAAGAAACATTAAAAATTGAACAGTTTCTTGCTACGGTAGAAAAACAACTTCGTTTTGCGCAACAGCAAGCAATTGTTTTAGAGGAAACACAAGAAGTTTGGTTTTTTGAAGAACAACAAAGCTTTTCATTTCCTGATAAATTGAACCAATCAGCTCGAAGGACTTCGCTAGCTGTACCTGAAAAAATGACAGTGAGTGGCCCAAGCAAACTCAGTTTTCTTCATTCGTCAGGGAACAATGGCCGTTTAGTGAAATATATTTTTACTTGGACTGAAAAGAAACAGCAACTTATTTTACAATTTCAGATGGGGAGTGGCAAATATACGAAGAAAATTAACTATTTATAGCGGTTTTATTTTATTAGAGAGTCTCGTTAGTTTTAGTATTGTATGTATGATAGCAGGGATATTCTCCCTGACTATTACACAATTAATTCAGCAAAATTATCAACGGGAGCAAGAATTAACGCGCACTCGTCTAGGATACGAAGCAATTTTATTTTTAGAGCAGACGGGTGATTTACGTTTCAAAGAGCGGATATATCAAGGAGAAACTTACCGATTTTCTTTGATGGAGAACGAGGGAAGAAGGATACTAAAAGTCACAGATTCAAGAGGAGCGATTTTGATTGGTCAATAAAAAATATACGGGTTTTACAATGTTAGAGTGTTTAGTGGCACTAGTCGTTTTAAGTTGTATGTGTCAATTGTTTCAGTTGATGATTCAACAAAGTTTTATCGGAAATCAATATTTGAAAAACAATGATTCGAAATCCTGGCATATTTTTTTAATTCAATTAGAAAAAGAATGTCAAAAGCTCGTTTTCCAAACAGGCTCTGCTCAAGAGATTTCTTTCCTCGACTCAGAAACAAACAAGACTATTTCAATTCAAATCAAAGAAGATAAAATTATTAAGCGAGTCAATGGTAAAGGCTATCAACCGCTGTTAATTGGTATCAAAAATGGACAGTTTAAAAATGAAGGACAATCGTTTACTTTGGAAGTTACTTTTACTTCTGGAAAAACATTTGATAGTTTTTTTCCGATAAAGGGAGAATTTTAATGAGGCAAAAATATTCAGGAAACTTATTGTTCACGGCCATGGCATTTGTTTATTTGATGAGTTTTCTCGCCCTTCAGTTACTAGAAGAACGTCAGTTAACACAAAAATTTACGCAAGCTACCCAGGAATACTATGCAGGGAAAAGTATCCTTCATTTATTTCTTGCAGATGTTAAACAAAATAGACGAAAGTTAAAAACAGAAGAAAGGCTCGTATACGCGCAAGTAACCCTCGATTATACATACAAAAATGAACAATTAAGAATAACTGTTTTATTAAACAAATCTGGTCGAAAATACCAATATCAAGAGAGAGTTTCTCATCAAAAAAAAGCGGAAACAATACTGGAATAGCGTTGTTTTTCTACAAATTATTAGATTTTAGAAGAAAGACAGTAAAGGCATTGATTATTCTTTCTTTTTTCGTTAAAATAAAACAGGTATGGAAGTTGTTACATTTTGAATAGAATAGAGGTGCTAATTTGTTCCCAGAAAAAATTGAAGAGGCTTTCGAGCCAATGGAACAAGCAATCCAGTTATTGCAACAGTCATTGGATACTTCTTTTTTAGATGCGTATATTGAAAATGGTGAAAATATTTTAGATGATTTTCAAGTACGAGTACTTGACGGAGTACCTAATCCAGAGACAGTGAAACAATTAGAAACGCTGTATCATACGATTAAAAAAATTGATTTAGCTCCTGAAGATGTGCGACGCTTGTCCCAATTACTTTTGTTAAAAGGAACGAGAAAAGAGCAGCTTCAAGCAAATCATCAATTGACGCCAGACGGTATTGGCTTTTTGTTTGTTTATTTAGTAGAACAATTAACAAATAAATCAGAGCCATTAAAAATTTTAGATCCTGCTTCAGGAATGGGAAATTTACTGTTAACGGTTCTGCTGAACCTTGAAACAGCTGGTTACAAAGTTTCTGGTTATGGTGTGGATATCGATGAAACACTTTTGGCAGTATCTTCTGTGAACAATGCTTGGTCACAAGCCAATATTCAGTTGTTCCATCAAGACGGATTGCAAGATTTGTTATTGGATCCAGTTGATTTAGCATTAAGTGACTTGCCGATTGGCTATTATCCAAATGATGAGCGAGCAAAGGGATTTGCTGCTGCTGCGGAGGAAGGCCATAGTTATGCGCATCATTTATTAATGGAACAAGCCATGAAATACGTGAAGCCAGCAGGGTTTGGCTTATTCTTAATCCCGACCAATATTTTAGAGACTGAGCAAAGTGAATTCTTTAAAAATTGGTTGACAAAAAATGTCTATTTACAAGGAATGATACAGTTACCTGATGAATTGTTTAAGTCAGAACAATCACGTAAAAGTATCTTGCTTGTTCAAAACAAGGGTGCAGATGCTGAGCAAGTGAAGGAAGTTTTGTTAGCAAAACTTGCCTCTTTGAAAGATATCAATAAAGTAACGGAGTTCTTTAAACAATTTGAAGCTTGGAAAGCTTCAAATTTAAAATAAAATAGTAACGAAGAGGAGAAAATTATGTCTAAAACAATTGCAATTAATGCAGGTAGTTCAAGTTTAAAATGGCAATTATACCAAATGCCAAATGAAGAAGTGATCGCTAAAGGAATCGTTGAACGTATTGGCTTAAAAGATTCTATCTTCACAATTAAATATGGTGAAGGACAAAAATATGAAGTAATTGTTGATATTGATAACCATGAAGTGGCAGTAAAAATGTTACTAGACCAATTAATCGACTTAAACATTTTAGGTTCTTATGATGAAATTACTGGTGTTGGTCACCGTGTAGTTGCTGGTGGAGAAGAATTTAAAGATTCTGTTGTTATTACAGACGAAGTATTAGAAAAAATTGAAGCTTTATCTGAATTAGCACCTTTACACAATCCAGCGAATGCAATGGGGATTAAAGCATTTAAACATATCTTACCAGAAATCATTAGCGTGGCAGTCTTTGATACGTCGTTCCACACAACAATGCCAGAACACAACTATTTATATAGTGTACCGCGTGAATACTATGAAAAATTTGCTGCTCGTAAATATGGGGCACATGGAACAAGTCATCGTTATGTCTCTCAACGTGCTGCAGAAATGCTAGGTCGTCCAATTGAAGACTTGAAAATTATCACTTGTCACTTAGGAAATGGTGCTTCAATCACTGCAGTTGATGGTGGTAAATCAGTCGATACATCAATGGGCTTCACTCCTCTTGCTGGCGTTACAATGGGGACTCGTTCAGGGGATGTTGATGCGTCACTATTGCCTTATTTAATGACAAAACTTGGCTTGACTGATGTACAAGACATGGTTGATATTTTAAACAAAAAATCTGGTTTATTAGGTTTAACAAATGGTTTATCAAGCGACATGCGCGATATTCAATCAAATCTAGATAAACCTGAAGTTCAAACAGCATACAACATTTTTATCGATCGTATTCGTAAATACATTGGTAGCTATGTCACTGTTATGAATGGCGTTGATGCGATTGTCTTTACTGCTGGAATCGGTGAAAATGCTGTTGGTGTTCGTAAAGATATTATTGATGGTATGACTTGGTTTGGTTGTGAAATCGATGATGACAAAAATAATGTACACGGTGAAGAAGCAGTTATCTCAACTGATGATTCAAAAATCAAGCTTCTATTAGTACCAACTGACGAAGAGTTAATGATTGCCCGTGACGTAGAACGTCTAAAATAATTAAACGAACACACCTTGTGAGACGCTCTCACAAGGTGTGCTTAATAGGTCAATAAAGAGAAACTGAGCCAACTATCAAAAGTGATAGTTGGCTCAGTTTCTTTTTATTCTTTATTTTTCTTCATTTTTTGGTAATTTGTTGTCTAAATCCGTCCGTACAACGAGAACATCGCAGCTAGCGTTACGGATAACTGATTCAGAGACAGAGCCAATAAATAAACGCTCAACGGCATTTAATCCAGTTGCTCCTAACATAATTAAATCAATGTTGTATTCTTTTGGTAATTCTTTGGCAATAATGTTCTTAGGAGAACCATAGGCTAGAACGCTAGAGACTTTTGTTTGTCCCATATCCACCGCTTGTTGTTGGTAGGTGTCTAAGGTTTCTTTTGCCATTGACATTGCTTCTTCTGCTAGCGCACCATCAAAAGAGGACACTGATTGGAAAGAGCGCGTATCAACAACATGTGCTAATAGTAATTCAGCATCGTTTCGTTTAGCGACGTTGACCGCTTTTTTAAAGGCTAAGTCTGCTTCGTCAGAACCATCGATTGCTATCATAATTTTTTGATATTGTTGTAACATAATAACCGCTCCTTTCAGCGTAAAAAAAATCATTAATTGTTTCTATAATAATTGTAAAACAAACAAAGAAAAAAAGAAACTGAAACCGCTTCTTTTTTTTCTGAATATTGGCATTTTTTTGTAAAAAAAACTTCGTTCAAAAAAATCTTTTTGAACGAAGTTTTAAATTCATCGTCTTTTATGACATTTTTTTTGCAAAAGTTAAACTAAACAACGTTGAAAGTAATAAAACAAAAAAGATAAAACCAATTGACAATAACGGGCGATTAAAAATAGCCGCTAGAACACCTAGAATGGCGATAATCAAGTAATAACGCCCAAAACGTTCGATAAACTGTTGACTTTCTGTTGCAGTTTCTTTTTTTAAGAGTGGTAAAAAAGCTGCACTTTTCTTCATCAAATAATAACTGGCTACGCCTGTGACAACGGCGAGTAATAGTACGAGTATACGAATCATCTTGTCCTCCAAAAAAAAACAACTTGCCAGAGCAAATTGTTTAGAGATCTTCATAAAAATGGTAAAATCCGTCGATGCCGGTAATCGTCCTAGAGTATTGAACCCGCAAGATAAGCAGGTGGGTTCCTCGATCGCAGTATTGAACTACCAAAAGAAAAGGCATGTTACCAACTTTGATACAAGCAGGATCCCTAGATATCAATAAAAATGTTCGGTCAACACAGTGAAAGGACAACGCGTACATCACAGATTTACCATCTTTATAATAGCATACTCTCTCAAAATCGGCAACGAGATTGTTTCTTTTTTTGAAAGCGTATTATTTTGTTATTTTTTCTGTTTCCATTCTTGGATACGCTTGAGTTGCTGATGTAAGGCTTGTTCATATTTACCAATATCAATCGGTTCGTAATAACGTGCCTCTTTTAATTTGTCAGGTAAGTATTGCTGATTGACCCAACCGTTTTCAAAATTATGTGGGTATTGATAACCAATGCCACGGTTTAATTCTTTGGCTCCAGCATAGTGGGCATCACGTAAATGATCAGGAACATCTCCCACAGAGCCTTGTCGAATATCTGCCAAAGCAGCATCAATCGCTGTGACTGCAGAATTTGATTTTGGCGATAAACATAAATCAATGACGACACTAGCTAGAGGAATCCTAGCTTCTGGAAACCCTAGCTTTTCGGCGGCTTGAACAGCGGTGACTGTCCGAGCGGCGGCCGCAGGATTCCCAAGACCGATATCCTCGTAAGCAATGACCATTAAACGACGACAAATAATCGGTAAATCACCTGCTTCAACTAAGCGACTCAAATAATGAAGTGCAGCATCTACATCGCTTCCTCGGATCGACTTTTGGAAAGCGGAAATCACGTCATAATGGGCATCGCCATCTTTATCATGGGTTAAGGCTTTTCGTTGCACGCACTCTTCAATAATCGGTAAGGTGATCTTAATTTCGCCTTGTTCATTTTTGGGTGTTGATTTAACAGCTAATTCTAGTCCATTTAGCGCACTACGTAAGTCACCGTTCGTTGCGCGTGTCAAATGTTGTAATGCTTTTTCTTCTAAGTGGACGGGATAATCGCCTAAGCCACGTGTGCTATCGGTTAAGGCTTCTTGAATCGCTTGCTGAATGTCTGTTTCTGTTAAGGGCTTTACTTCAAAAATTTGCGTGCGACTACGAATCGCAGGGTTAATTGTAATATATGGATTTTCGGTAGTGGCTCCAATCATAATAATTCGTCCGTTTTCTAAATGAGGGAGCAAAAAATCTTGTTTTGTTTTATCTAATCGGTGAATTTCATCAAGCAGTAAAATCACTGTGCCACTCATTTTGGCTTCTTCAGCAACGATTTGTAAATCTTTTTTGGTGTCTGTGGCCGCGTTCAACATGCGAAAGGCATAATTTGTTGAACCAGCGATTGCGCTGGCAATACTGGTTTTTCCAGTGCCAGGCGGCCCATAAAGAATCATCGATGAAAGCATTTTGGCTTCGACCATCCGACGAATAATTTTACCAGGGCCGACTAAATGTTGTTGACCAACTACTTCGTCTAAGTGACGAGGTCGCATTCGATAGGCTAAAGGTTGTTGCATAAAAGGACCTCCTTTTTCATAATCATCTTATTATAACATAAAGAACGTACATTCGCTTTTTGGTGGTTTTTTGGGTTTTAGATGGATATAGCGGAAGGTTTCGTGTATGATAGGGAGTGGTGAAAGAAATGAAAGAAACGATAAATATCTTTAACACAAAAACAACTGAAGAAGTGGCACAATACTTGTTAGGGATGTATTTAGAGCACGAAACAGCAACAGGCGTTTTAGGTGGGTACATTGTGGATGCAGAAGCTTATTTAGGTCCTGATGATGAAGCGGCCCATAGCTTTGGCTTGAGAAAAACGCCACGCTTACAAGCCATGTATGACAAACCAGGCACGATTTATTTATATACTATGCACACGCATTTAATTTTAAATATGGTGACACAAGAACAAGGCAAACCACAAGGGGTGATGATCCGCGCGATTGAACCTGTTGAAGGTGTCGATAAAATGATTGAAAATCGCCAAGGACGTCAAGGCGTGGAATTGACCAATGGACCAGGTAAATTAGTTGCAGCCTTAGGAATTGATAAGCAATTATATGGGCAGTCGATTTTTTCTAGTTCGTTACGGCTCGTGCCAGAAAAACGAAAATTTCCGAAAAAAATTGAGGCACTACCACGAATTGGGATTCCCAATAAAGGTCGTTGGACAGAGTTGCCTTTAAGATACGTCGTGGCTGGCAATCCATATATTTCTAAACAAAAAAGAACAGCAGTAGACCAAATAGATTTTGGCTGGAAGGATGAAGAAAATGAAAAAAGCAACAATGCTCACATACTTAGAGGAACAACTTGAAAAACACTTAGGAGATTACGAAGTAGGCCTTGATTGGGATCGCAAAAACCATACCATCGAAGTCATTGTTCGTTTATATGCAGAAAACAATGAGCAAGTGGCGATTGATGATGTTGATGGTACGCTTTCAGAAGAAGAATTTATTGAATTTGAAGATGGCTTGTTATTTTACAATCCGCAAAAGTCAGTCGTTGATGACGAAGAGTATTTAGTCACAATTCCTTATGAAGGAAAAAAAGGGCTACGTAAAGCAGTTTTAGACGGATTCATTCACTATTTAAAAGTGGTTTTAGATGAAGGGCAAAGTGATTTGTTAGACTTTTTATCAGATGAAACAGCGGAAGTTTTTGAATTGCATTGGGAGCCAGCAGATTTTGAAGCGATGATTAAAAAAGTGGCAGAAACAGAAAAAGAACAATGGATTGCGTATCCAAGTTATTAATTTAGAGGTGAGAACATGAAGTGGACAGAAGTAAAAGTAGAAACGGCTAGCGAAGCAGTTGAAGCAATTTCAAACATTATGATGGAAGCTGGCGCAAGTGGTGTGGCCATTGAAGATGCGTTGGACATTGAAAATTTTGAAAGTGATCTGTATGGGGAAATTTTAGATAAAGAGCAATTCACCCACATTAAAGAAGGGGCGATTGTGATGGCTTATTTTCCTGAAACAACCTTCTTACCAGAAATTTTACCATTTATGAAAGAAAATATTTTGCGCTTGCCAGAGTACGGCTTATCCATTGGTAAAAACGAAATGACAATTAGTGAAGTAGCAGAAAGCGACTGGGCAACTGCTTGGAAAAAATATTATCATCCTGTCCGTGTCACACGATTCTTAACGATTGTGCCAAGTTGGGAAGCCTATCACGCACAAGATGAAGCAGAAAAAATTATCACATTGGATCCGGGGATGGCGTTCGGTACAGGCACGCATCCAACGACTCGTTTAACCTTGCAAGCTTTAGAAACTGTTTTACGTGGTGGCGAAACAGTTCTAGATGTAGGAACGGGTTCTGGTGTTTTGAGTATTGCAAGTCGCTATTTAGGGGCTAAAGACGTCTACGCATATGATTTAGATGAAGTAGCAGTTGCAGCGGCAAAAGAAAATATGGATTTAAATCCCATTGCGGCCGATGTTCATGTGTCAGCCAATGATTTACTAAAAGGGATTGACCATTCTGCTGATGTAATCGTCGCAAATATTTTGGCAGATATTATTGTGTTAATGATTGAAGATGCTTGGCGTTTGCTAAAACAAGACGGTACCTTCATTATTTCTGGAATTATTGAAGATAAAAAAGCAATGGTTTTAGAAGCACTAACGAAAGTCGGTTTTGTGGTGGACCAACTCTTTAATCAAGGCGATTGGTATGCGATTATCTTGAAGAAACCAGAGGAAGAGTAAAATGCAACGGTATTTCATGAAAGAAGATTATCAAGAAAAAGATTTGTATAAAGTCGCAGATGAAAACTATCATCATATTGTGCGAGTTATGCGAATGACGCCGAATGATCGTTGTTATTTAGTATTTCAAAATAAAACTGCCATTTTAGCTGAGATTGTGGAAATTGATTCAACATCTGTTTACTTTAAAGAAATTAGTAAAGAAGAAATGGACAAAGAATTGCCAATTGAAGTGACGATTGCGTGTGGGTTACCAAAAGGGGACAAGTTAGAATGGATTGTTCAAAAAGGCACGGAGCTAGGTGGCAATCAGTTTATCGGCTTTCCTGCGAAAACTTCCGTTGTCAAATGGGACCACAAAAAAAGAGCAGCCAAAGAAAAAAGATTACAAAAAATTGCCACAGAAGCGGCGGAGCAATCGCATCGGCAGCAGACACCAAGTGTTTCTTTGGTGGAAAAAACACAAGAAATCATTGCGCAATTTGACTCATATGACACAGTCTTGGTTGCGTATGAAGAATCAGCAAAACAAGGAGAAAAAAGTCAATTAGCACAAGTATTATCCACTTGCCAGCCAGGCGCACGTTTGTGTGTGCTCTTTGGACCTGAAGGTGGCTTTGCACCGCAAGAAATTGAACAATTTCTGCAGGCTGGGGCGAAACTTTGTGGGTTGGGTCCGAGAATTTTACGAGCAGAAACAGCACCGTTGTATCTTTTAAGTGCAGTTAGCTACCAAATGGAACTTTTAAATTAAACGAAAGCCCGCCTGTAAAATTCTTGTAGGCATTCTCTTTGAATAAACAGAGAGTAAAAAAGCGACAGTGATTGAAATTTAAGGGAAATTTAGTATAATAGAGTTGTTGAAAGTGCTACTGTTTCAAGTGGTACTTTTCTTTTTTATTAAAATAGATAAAAAGTGAACGAAGTGTTCTTTATCCAAAGGTCACCTTCATAGAGGAGTGAATACCATGCCAAAAGAAGAAATACTGACAGGCCCAGCGGTCATCAAAATTGTAAGTACCTATATGGGACCAGAACATGTTGAGTTGGTTCAAAAAGCATTAACTTATGCTGAAAAAGCACACGAAGGTCAAGTCCGACAATCAGGTGAACCTTACATCATCCATCCGATTCAAGTGGCAGGCATTCTGGCTGAATTACATATGGATCCCCATACTGTAGCAACAGGATTTTTACATGATGTTGTCGAAGATACGGACGTAACACTGGACGATTTAAAAGAAGAATTTGGCGAAGACATCGCGATGTTAGTCGATGGCGTGACGAAACTAGGAAAAATTAAATATAAATCTCATGAAGAACAATTAGCCGAAAACCATCGGAAAATGTTATTGGCAATGGCGCAAGATTTACGGGTCATTATGGTGAAACTAGCCGATCGTTTGCACAATATGCGCACATTAAAACATTTACGTGAAGATAAGCAACGACGGATTGCACAAGAAACTTTAGAAATTTATGCGCCTTTAGCACATCGCTTAGGGATTAGTCGAATTAAATGGGAATTAGAAGATACGGCCTTACGTTATATTAACCCCAACCAATACTATCGAATTGTTAATTTGATGCAAAGCAAACGCGATGAACGTGAAGCTTATGTGGCAGAAGCAGTCGAAGATATTCGTTTAGCTACGGAAGATTTAGAAATTTACGCAGAAATATATGGTCGACCAAAACATATTTATTCAATTTATCGTAAAATGAAGGACCAAAAGAAACAATTTAATGAAATCTATGACTTATTAGCCATTCGTGTTATTGTCGATTCCATTAAAGATTGCTATGCCGTGTTAGGGGCGATTCATACACGTTGGACACCAATGCCGGGTCGCTTTAAAGATTATATTGCTATGCCAAAAGCGAATATGTATCAATCTATCCATACGACAGTTATTGGGCCAAAAGGGAATCCAGTAGAGGTCCAAATTCGAACCCATGAGATGCACCAAATCGCCGAATTTGGGGTGGCGGCTCACTGGGCCTATAAAGAAGGCAAAGCGGAAAAAATTGAAACAGATGAACTGACGAAGCAAGTCGATTGGTTCCATGAAATTATTGAATTACAAGATGAAAGCTATGATGCTTCTGAATTTATGCAAGGTGTGAAAGAAGACATTTTTAGCGACAAAGTCTATGTCTTTACGCCAAGTGGAGATGTAACCGAACTGCCAAAAGGCTCCGGACCACTAGATTTTGCCTACAGCATTCATACTGAAATTGGGAATAAAACAACCGGTGCGAAGGTCAACGGCAAAATGGTACAGTTAGACTATGTCCTAAAAAATGGGGATATTATTGAAGTCCTAACATCACCGAATTCTTTCGGACCTAGTCGCGACTGGCTGAAAATGGTTAAAACAAGTAAAGCTAAAAATAAAATCAAACGTTTCTTTAAAGAACAAGACCGTGAAGATAATATTATTAAAGGGCATGATGCTGTCATTAAATACATGACAGAAATCGGCTTTACACCAAAAGAATTTTTAACGAAGAATAAAATGGCGGAAGTTTTAGATAAATTTAAATTTCAATCGGAAGATGATTTATTTGCGGCAGTAGGTTATGGCGAAGTAAGTGCGCAAGTAGTGTGCAATCGTTTAACAGAAAAAGAACGCCGCGAACAAGAGTTGGAACGCCAACGTCAAGAAGCGGAAGAGTTGCTAAATCAGCCAGCTAAAAAAGAATCAGAAAAAATGAAAGTTCGTCATGAAGGTGGCATCGTGATTCAAGGGGTGGACAACCTATTGATTCGTTTAAGCCGCTGTTGTAATCCAGTGCCTGGTGATGAAATCGTTGGTTACATTACCAAAGGACGGGGCGTTTCAATTCATCGTGCGGACTGTCCTAACGTACAACATCAAGAAGAATTAGCACAACGTCTAATTGAAGTTGAATGGGAAGATACCGAGCACAGTCGCAAAGAATACGCTGCCGATTTGGAGATTTACGGCTATGATCGTAGTGGCTTACTAAGTGATGTTTTACAAGTCATTAGTTCGATGACAAAAAATTTAGTTGGCGTTGAAGCTCGTCCATCCAAAGATAAGATGGCCCAGATTCATGTCACTGTGAAAATTCAAAACCTTTCTCATTTAAAAACCATCGTTGACAAAATTAAAAGTGTACCAGATGTTTATAGTGTTCGTCGAACCAATGGGTAAGTGTTAAAAGTGAGGCAAAAAAGATGAAAGTAGTTATTCAAAGAGTCAGTCAAGCACAAGTTGCGATAGAAGAGCAGATAGTGGGACAAATCAAACAAGGCTTCATGGTGCTGGTGGGCATCCATCAAGAAGACACGCCAGAAGATGTGGCTTATGTTGTTGGCAAAATCAGTAAATTACGTGTTTTTGAAGATGACGAAGGAAAAATGAATCGCAGTATTCAAGAGATTGAAGGATCAATTTTGAGTATCTCTCAATTTACCCTCTATGCAAAAACTAAAAAAGGCAATCGTCCCAGTTTTATTGAAGCGGCTCGTCCAGATGTGGCGATTCCTTTGTATGAATTATTTAATCAACAATTAGAAGCAGAAGGAATAGCGGTAGCCACAGGAGAATTTGGCGCGGATATGCAAGTGTCGTTGACCAATGATGGTCCAGTGACCATTGTGATTGATACACGAGAAAAATAATTGATTTTCCTGTCGGAACCCCTTGACTTTCTAAGAGAACTTTAGTAGTTTATAGATAATATTAAAAATCTACGAAGGAACGAGTAAGTTTCATCTGTCTGCGAAGAGAGAGTTGCCGTGGCTGAGAGCAACTTCAACAGTGAAAGTGAAAGACATTCTGGAGATGGACGGAAGAAAAGCCGTCCCGTTACGAGCGTTAATCGTTGAGGAAAGAGTAAAATCTTTCAAAACTAGGTGGTACCGTGTAAAAGAGACTTTTACGCCCTTGTATGTTCAACATACAAGGGCTTTTTTCATTTTTAGAAAAAAGAAAATGGCGCACACATTTTTGTGGAATGATAGAAGGAGAGAAAGACAATGAGTTATCAAAAACCAAAAGGAACAAACGATATTTTGCCAGGAACTTCTGAAAAATGGCAATTTGTGGAAGAAACAGCTCGTTTGATTTTTAAAGATTATCAATACCAAGAAATCAGAACCCCGATTTTTGAACATTATGAAGTAATATCTCGCAGTGTTGGCGATACTACAGATATTGTTTCAAAAGAAATGTATGATTTTTATGATAAAGGAGATCGTCACGTGACGCTACGTCCTGAGGGGACAGCGCCAATTGTTCGGGCCTTCGTTGAAAATAAATTATATGGTCCGGAATATACGAAACCATATAAAACCTATTACATGGGGCCGATGTTCCGCTATGAACGCCCACAAGCTGGTCGTTTGCGTCAATTCCATCAAATTGGTGTGGAAGCATTTGGTAGTGAAAACCCAGCATTGGATGTTGAAATCATGGCTATGGCTTTGGACTTCTTCAAACAATTAGGCATCCAACAAATCAAATTAGTTATTAATTCCTTGGGGGATAAAGAAACACGTGCTACGTACCGTCAAGCATTAATCGATTATTTAGAGCCCCATATGGCAGAATTAAGCGAGGATTCACAGCGTCGCTTACATGAAAATCCATTGCGGGTGTTAGACAGCAAAGATAAAAAAGACAAGGTAATTGTCGCAGAAGCGCCCTCCATTTTAGAGTATTTAAATGAACCATCTAAAGCACATTTTGAAGCAGTAACTGATATGTTAGATTTACTAGAAATTCCTTATGAAATTGATAGTAATATGGTTCGCGGCCTGGATTATTACACACACACAATTTTTGAAATTATGAGTGAAGCGCCTAAAATGGGTGCGCAATCAACAATTTGTGCAGGGGGCCGATACAATGGTTTAGTTGAAGAATTAGGCGGCCCAGACACACCAGGTTTTGGTTTTGGTATGGGCATTGAGCGAGTGTTGTTAACAATGGAAGCTGAAGAAGTTGTGATTCCAGCGTTATCTGAATTAGACGCATATGTGGTTGGCATTGGTTCAGAAACCAACGTCGCAGCTTTGCAACTTGTTCAAAGCATTCGTAACTTTGGTTTCTCAGCTGATCGTGATTATATGAATCGCAAACCAAAAGCGCAATTTAAAACGGCCGATAAATTACAAGCAAAATTAGTTTTAACAATCGGTGAAAATGAATTGAATGAAGGCATTGTCAACGTAAAATCAATGGCAACACGCGAAGAAAAAGCCTTCCCGTTAAGTGCTATCCATGATTCATTTGATGAAGTGTATGACGAAATGATGACAAAAATGATTGAAGAATAAAAAGGAGAGATTGAGAAATGGCAAAACGCACAACCTATTGCGGCAATGTATCTGCCGAATTTATTGAAAAAGAAGTTGTATTAAAAGGATGGGTTCAAAAACGTCGTGACTTAGGAGGCGTTATCTTTATTGATTTACGTGACCGTGAAGGAATCGTCCAAGTGGTCTTTAACCCAGAAAAGTCAAAAGAAGCATGGGAAATTGCTGATAAATGTCGTAGTGAATACGTCATCGAAGTTAAAGGTCAAGTCGTTTATCGTGATAAAGAAGCGATTAATCCCAAAATGAAAACTGGCGAGTTTGAAGTGATGGCGACTGACATTACGATTTTAAATACTGCTAAAACAACGCCATTTACCATTGAAGATGACAATAACGTTAATGACGAATTGCGCATGAAATATCGTTATTTAGATTTACGTCGTCCATCAATGACAAACAACATTAAATTACGTCACCAAGTAACGAAAACAATCCGTCACTATTTAGATAATCATGACTTTTTAGACATTGAAACTCCTTATTTAGGCAAATCAACACCAGAAGGCGCTCGCGATTATTTGGTTCCTTCTCGTGTCCATGCCGGTCATTTTTATGCTTTGCCACAATCACCACAACTCTTTAAACAATTATTAATGGGAGCAGGCTTCGATCGCTATTACCAAATCGTTCGCTGTTTCCGTGATGAAGATTTACGAGGCGACCGTCAGCCAGAATTTACACAAATCGATATCGAAACGACCTTTTTAACACCAGAAGAAATTCAAACATATACAGAAAATATGTTGGCTGAAGTGATGAAAGAGACAAAAGGAATTGAGATTTCTGTTCCGTTTCCACGAATGAGCTATGACGAAGCGATGGCACGCTATGGTAGCGATAAACCCGACACTCGTTTTGCTATGGAATTAATTGATGTTGCAGATGTAGTGAAAGACGTAGACTTCAAAGTTTTCCAAGCAGCGTTGGAAAATGGCGGACATGTGAAGGCTTTGAATGCAAAAGGCGCCGCAGATAAGTATTCTCGTAAAGATATGGATAACTTAGGTAAGTATGTGAGTCAATTTGGCGCAAAAGGCTTAGCTTGGTTAAAAGTTGAAGAAGATGGCTTAAAAGGACCAATTGCTAAATTCTTAACAGAAGTTAGTGATGAATTAATTGCTGCTACCAATGCAGAAGTCGGTGATATTTTAATGTTTGGTGCCGATAAACCTGAAATCGTAGCCGCTGCTTTAGGGGCGGTACGTACACGTTTAGGTAAAGAATTAGGTTTAATTGATGAATCGAAATTCAATTTCTTGTGGATTGTGGATTGGCCGTTGTTTGAATATGATGAAGAAGCTGGTCGCTATGTTTCTGCTCATCATCCATTTACACAACCAAAAGCAGAGGATGTGGCCCGCTTAGCAACAGACCCAGCCTCTGTGTATGCGGAAGCTTACGATGTTGTCTTAAACGGCTACGAATTAGGCGGTGGCTCATTACGGATCCATACACGAGAATTACAAGAAAAAATGTTTGAAACGTTAGGTTTTACAAAAGAAGAAGCACAAGACCAATTTGGTTTCTTGCTAGACGCATTAGATTACGGCTTCCCGCCACATGGAGGGATTGCTTTAGGGCTAGACCGCTTAGCAATGCTATTGGCTGGGGAAGAAAATATTCGTGAAGTGATTGCCTTCCCTAAAAACGGGAAAGCAATTGACCCAATGAACAACGCACCAAGTTTAGTTTCTCCATTACAATTGTTTGAATTAAACATTGATGTAACAGCCATTGACGAATAAGTGTTAAATCCAAAGAAAGAGTGACTTCATTGACGGATGAGGTCACTCTTTTTTTGGAAAGGAAAAAGATAACGAAAGACTTAAAAAGTGGCTGAGATAAAAATCTGCCAATTGGCTGTTTTTTCTTTTTAGAAAACTTTGTATGATAACTGAGTGTATAAAGGAGCGAAACAAATGACAAAAATAATTTTAACAATTGGCGGTTCCGATCCTTTTTCAGGTGGCGGGATTCAAACAGATTTAAAAACGTTTGAAAATCATCAAGTCTTTGGCTTATCAACTTTAACTTGCCTTGCTACAGCCCCCAAGAATCATTTTCAGATTCATGACCTTGAGACTTCTTTGGTGAAAGAGCAACTCGCTTCCATACCTGCCGGGAGTTTAGACGGCATCAAGATTGGCTTGATTCACAGTGAAGAAAGTATGCTACAAATTGCAACCTTTTTGAAAAAGCACGCAGGTCTGCCGGTGGTGTTGGATCCTGTCTTGGCTTTTAAAGAAACGACTTCAGTTTATGAAAAAAGATACATGCAGTTATTGATTGAAAAACTTTTTCCATTCGCAACGATTATAACGCCTAATTTAAAAGAAGCAGAATTACTCATTGGCAGAAAATTAACAACCGTCGAAGAAGTTCAACAAGCGGCGGAAGAGTTAAACTCTTTAGGAGCGGCAACGGTGGTGATTAAAGGCGGTAATCGTTGGCTTGGCCAAGAAGCACGTGACTTTTTTTATGATGGACAACAACATATTCAATTGGTCAAAGAAAAAGTAATGGCCCACACTATTGATGGTGCCGGTTGTTCTTTTGCCTCTGCAATTGGTGCGAACTTAGTTAAGGGACATCCTTTAATTGAAGCAGTTGATTTAGCAAAAACATACGTTCATGAAGCCATTGTTTCTGGGGTTCAGCTAAATGCAGCTTTTGGAAGTGTGTGGCATGAAGGATTACTAGCAGGAGGTGTGGCGGATAATGACAAGAAAAATTAGTCTATATGCAGTAATTACCGCTTTAACAGTGGCTGTGTCAATGGTCTTTATTATCCCCGTCCCAGCAACAAATGGCTTTGTTACATTGGCGGATGCAGGGATTTACATTGCTAGTTTACTTTTTGGTCCGATTGGTGGCTTGACAGTCGGAGCTTTAAGCGGTGGTTTAATTGATTTATTGTCAGGCTATCCACAATGGTTCGTTTTTTCGTTATTGATTCATGGCGGACAAGGTTGGTTAGCAGGGCACTTCTTTAATAAAAATAAAAAGATGCAAACGCTAGGATTACTTTTAGCCAGTCTCCTCATGATTAGCGGGTATGCTTTAGCGACTAGCTGGCTTTACGGCGTGGGTGCGGGGATTGCCTCTTTACCAGGGAATATCATTCAATCCTTATTTGGGGTGATTGTAGCATTGCCTCTTAGTCAAACATTAAAACGTGTGTTACCAAAAAATGGTCGTTTAGAAGAAAGAAGGATGAACAAATGACTATCGATGAAAAAATGTTAAAAGAACAGTTAGTGACAATTACAGAAGAAGTCATTACAGCAGGAAATTTACAAAAAGGGGACCTATTTGTTTTAGGTTGTACCACCAGCGAGGTAGTAGGTGGCGTCATTGGTAAAAATTCCAGTGCCGAAGTAGGACAATGGATTGTCTCAACCTTAATTGAACAATTAGATAAAAAAGGCATCTCTTTGGCTGTCCAGGGATGCGAACATATTAATCGTGCTTTAGCGATGGAACGTCGTGTGGCTGAAGAAAAAGGCTTTGAAATTGTCTCGGTAGTACCGCAATTACATGCTGGCGGTTCTTGTTCAGTGGCTGCCTTTGAAAAATTTGATGAACCTGTGGAAGTTGAACATATTGTTGCTCAAGCAGGGATTGACATTGGCGATACATCTATCGGTATGCATGTAAAACATGTGCAAGTTCCTCTTCGCTTGAGCATTCGAACGTTAGGTGCGGCCCATGTTACAGCATTATATTCTCGTCCTAAATATATTGGTGGACCAAGAGCCCATTATGAAACAACCCAAGAACGAAATCGTTAAGATTTCGTTCTTTTTTCATTTCTATAAACATTTGATGAATCTTCCGTAATTATTATAGGAATCTCTTTTTTTCTCTCGGTAAACCACGTATAATATGAAAAGAAATGTAATTTATTGAAAACCTGAAACGAGGCTATTATTTATGAAAAAAATTTATGACGGACTGCCAGTTCATGACTATACAACAAAATTTTCTGTGTCGATTGTCTATGCTATTCTTGCATCAATTGCCATGAACTTTTTCTATCAACCAGGAAATATTTATTCCAGTGGCTTAACAGGCTTGGCACAAATTTTAACAACCCTCTCAACAAAAATTGTCGGTTTTAATGTGCCTGTCTCCATTACATTGTATCTTTTAAACGTGCCGTTATTCTTTATTGCGTGGAAAAAAATAGGTAAGAAGTTTACAATTTTTACTTTCATTACCGTGACTTTAACTTCATTATTTATGCATATTGTTCCGCAAACGGTGATGACCCAAGATCCAATTATCTGTGCTATTTTTGGTGGGGCGATTTCTGGATCAGGAATTGGTTTTGTCTTAAAAAACGGGGTTTCTTCTGGGGGCTTAGATATTCTAAGCATTACCATTCGGAAAAAAACGGGGCGTTCAGTTGGCTCGATTTCAATTTATTTTAACGCACTAATTGTCTTCGTTGCAGGTTATTTATTTGGCTGGCAGTACATGTTCTACAGTGCGTTATCAATTTTTGTAAGTGGGAAGGTCACAGATGCTGTTTATACTAAGCAAAAGAAAATGCAAGTTATGATTGTCACTAAAAACCCAGATCGAGTCGTGGATGAGATTCAAAAGAAAATGCGCCGTGGTATTACAATTATTCATGAAGCGGAAGGGGCATATCGCCACGACCGCCAAACTGTTTTGCTAACTATTGTGACACGCTTTGAGTTGCCAAGTTTAGAAGCAGCCATGAAAGAAAGCGATCCGAATGCCTTTGTCAGCATCTCAGATAATGTTAAAATTTTAGGACGTTTTTACGAAGAAGATTACAAATAAAAGGATATGAAGCAACGAGAGAATGGCTGTGTCTATTCTTTCGTTGCTTTTTTTGAAAAATAAGTAAAAAAATGCTTTGTGTGAGGACCTGAAATTCCCATTTAAACAAGAAGTTAATTGAAAGACGTTCGTGAATTCCTTTGCTTTTGGTTTAATTAAATCTAATTATTCGGAAATAAGTCGCTATTGTTTCTCGCAAACGAATGCTTTGTTTGGATTTGAAAGAAAACGATGAAAAAAGAATCATTTTTATTGAAAAGACCTAAAAAAACTGGTACACTAAGTGTGTAATTGATAAGTACTTTTAATACTGTTATGAATAAATAGTAGGAAAAACGAACATCAATTCTATTTTTTTAAAGTTCATAGGTCGTTTTCAGTCTTACTTGGACATATTTCGACCCACAAAAGGAGCGCATCATGTTAAAAGAATTTAAAATGATTGAAGCAGTTGCTCCAGATATGCTCGATGTATTACAAGAAAGATTCCAAATTCTTCGCAATATTTATTGGATGCAACCTATTGGACGTAGAAGTTTATCAGAAACGATGGGAATTACAGAGCGAGTCTTGCGTACAGAAACAGATGTTTTGAAGCAGCTCAACCTGATTGAACCTTCAAAAAGCGGAATGACATTAACAGAACGCGGTTTGGAAGTCTACCAAGGCTTAGAATTAGTCATGAATCAATTGCTTGGCATGCACCAAATCGAAAAAGAAATGACACAGTACTTTGGCATTCAACGTTGTATCGTTGTTGCAGGAGATAGTGATATCCAAAAGAAAGTTCTTTCGGACTTTGGAGATGTCTTAACCAATACGCTGAATTTACTCTTACCAAATGGTGAGAATACAATTGCGGTTATGGGTGGGACAACAATGGCCATGGTGGCCGAAAATATGGGATCATTAGAAACTGAAAAACGTCATAATTTGTTTGTTCCAGCCAGAGGAGGGATTGGTGAAGCAGTTTCTGTCCAAGCCAATTCAATTAGTGCTGTAATGGCCAACAAAACGGGTGGTAACTACCGGGCGTTATATGTCCCAGAACAATTGAGTCGTGAAACGTATAATAGTTTATTACAAGAACCCTCGATTCAAGAAGTTCTTACGTTAATTAGTCATGCCAACTGTGTGGTGCACAGTATTGGTCGAGCGTTGCACATGGCGGCACGCCGAAAAATGTCTGATGACGAAATGGTTATGCTCAAACAAAAAAATGCCGTGGCAGAATCGTTTGGTTATTTCTTTGATGAAGAAGGAAAAGTGGTCTATAAAATTCCACGAATTGGCCTTCAATTAAAAAACTTACAAGAAATTCCCTATGTCGTCGCAATTGCGGGCGGCAAAACGAAAGCCAAAGCCATTCGCGCATATATGAAAAATGCACCAAAACAAACGTGGCTCATCACAGATGAAGCTGCTGCAAACGAGATTTTAAAAGGGGTAACCCTTTAAAATAAAAAATTTTTGATTTTCATAAGGAGGAAATCTTTAATGACAGTTAAAGTAGGTATTAATGGATTTGGACGTATCGGACGCTTAGCTTTCCGTCGTATCCAAGATGTAGAAGGAATCGAAGTAGTTGCAATCAACGACTTAACAGATGCTAAAATGTTAGCACACTTGTTAAAATATGACACAACTCAAGGCCGTTTCAACGGTACAGTTGAAGTTCACGAAGGTTCATTCAACGTTAACGGCAAAGAAATCAAAGTTTTAGCTAACCGTAACCCTGAAGAATTACCATGGGGCGAATTAGGCGTAGACATCGTTTTAGAATGTACTGGTTTCTTTACTTCTAAAGAAGCTGCTGAAAAACATTTAACTGCTGGTGCAAAACGTGTAGTTATTTCAGCTCCTGGTGGTAACGATGTACCAACAATCGTTTACAACACAAACCATGAAACATTAACTGGAGAAGAAACTGTAATTTCAGGCGCTTCTTGTACTACAAACTGCTTAGCTCCAATGGCTAAAGCTTTACATGACAACTTTGGTGTTGTTGAAGGTTTAATGACAACTATCCACGCTTACACAGGTGACCAAATGACATTAGACGGACCACATCCTAAAGGCGACTTCCGTCGTGCGCGCGCTGCTGCTGCAAACATCGTACCTAACTCAACTGGTGCTGCTAAAGCAATCGGCTTAGTAATCCCAGAATTGAACGGTAAATTAGATGGCGCTGCTCAACGTGTTCCTGTAGCTACTGGTTCATTAACTGAATTAGTTACTGTATTAGACAAAGAAGTTACTGTTGATGAAGTGAATGCAGTAATGGAAAAAGCTGCTAACGAATCTTATGGTTATAACACAGACGAAATCGTTTCTTCTGATATCGTAGGTATGACTTACGGTTCATTATTCGATGCAACTCAAACAAAAGTTATGACAGTTGGCGACAAACAATTAGTTAAAACTGTTGCTTGGTATGACAACGAAATGTCATACACTGCTCAATTAGTTCGTACTTTAGAATACTTCGCTAACTTATAAGATTCATTCTTATCATTAGTGAAATTTGAACAATTGTGAAATAATAAGCGGGGAAGCAACGCGCTTCTCCGCTTTCTTTTTTTAAAAAAGAAAAATCCTAAAATTGACAATACAGGAGGTCTACTCATGGCTAAAAAGACAATTAAAGATGTAGATTTAAAAGACAAAAAAGTCCTTGTCCGTGTTGACTTTAACGTTCCGTTAAAAGATGGCGTGATCACAAACGATAATCGTATCGTAGCGGCTTTACCAACAATCAAATACGTAATTGAAAATGGCGGAAAAGCAATTCTTTTCTCTCATTTAGGTCGTGTAAAAACAGAAGAAGACAAAGCTGGCAAATCATTAAAACCAGTGGCTGAACGTTTAAGCGAATTACTAGGTCAACCAGTTACTTTTGTTCCAGAAACACGTGGTAAAGAATTAGAAGACGCTGTTAACAATATGAAAGATGGCGACGTTTTAGTATTTGAAAACACTCGTTTTGAAGATGTTGACGGCAAAAAAGAAAGCGGCAATGACGCTGAATTGGGTAAATACTGGGCTTCTTTAGGCGATGTATTTGTCAATGATGCTTTTGGTACTGCACACCGTGCACATGCCTCAAACGTTGGAATTGCTTCAACTGGTATCCCAACAGTTGCTGGTTTCTTAATGGAAAAAGAAATTAAATTCATCGGCGAAGCTGTTGAAAATCCAAAACGTCCATTCGTAGCAATCTTGGGTGGCGCAAAAGTTTCTGACAAAATTGCTGTCATTGAAAACCTAATTGAAAAAGCCGACAAAATTTTAATCGGTGGCGGTATGGCTTACACATTCATGAAAGCACAAGGCTATAGTGTTGGTTTATCTTTACTTGAAGAAGATAAAGTGGACTTAGCGAAAAGCTTAATGGAAAAAGCTGGCGACAAATTAGTTTTACCGGTTGATACAGTTGTCTCTAAAGAGTTCAGCAATGACGCTCCTTTCCACACGGTTCCTTCAACTGAAATCCCAGATGATGAAGAAGGCTTGGATATCGGTGAAAAAACAATTGAATTATTTGCTAACGAATTACAAGGTGCGAAAACAGTTGTTTGGAATGGACCAATGGGCGTATTTGAAATGAGTAACTTTGCCAAAGGAACAATTGGTGTTTGTGAAGCGATTGCTAATTTAGAAGACGCAACAACAATCATCGGTGGCGGGGACTCTGCTGCTGCAGCAATTCAATTAGGATACGAAAACAAATTCTCTCACATCTCAACAGGTGGCGGAGCAAGTTTAGAATTATTAGAAGGCAAAACTTTACCAGGTTTAGCTTCTATTAACGATAAATAATCAGTTTAAAAGACAATATTTTTAAAAAAAGAAAAGGATGTGCTTTTCATGCGCAAACCAATTATCGCTGGTAACTGGAAAATGAACAAAACTTTAAGCGAAGCACAAAGCTTTGCAGAAGCAGTAAAAAATGCTGTTCCATCAAACGACGTTGTTGACGCTGTGATTGGATCTCCAGCATTATTCTTAGCTCCTTTAGCTTGGAACCTAAAAGATTCTGAAGTGAAATTAGCTGCACAAAACTGCTACTGGGAAAACGCTGGTGCCTTCACTGGTGAAAACTCACCAGCTGCAATTGCAGATTTAGGCGTAAACTATGTGATTATCGGACACTCTGAACGTCGCGAATATTTCCACGAAACAGATGAAGATATCAATAAAAAAGCCAAAGCAATCTTTGCAAATGGTATGACACCAATCTTCTGTTGTGGTGAAACTTTAGAAACGTATGAAGCTGGTAAAACAGCGGAATGGATCGAAGGTCAAATCACTAACGGCTTAGTTGGTTTATCAAACGAACAAGTTGCTTCAATGGTTATCGCTTACGAACCAATCTGGGCAATCGGAACTGGTAAATCTGCAGATGCTAATATTGCAGATGAAATCTGTGGTGTTGTTCGTTCAACAGTTGAAAAATTATACGGCAAAGAAGTTTCTGAAGCTGTTCGTATTCAATACGGTGGTTCTGTTAAACCAGAAAACATCGCTGAATATATGGCAAAAGAAAACGTTGACGGTGCTTTAGTCGGCGGCGCAAGCTTAGAAGCAGACTCATTCCTAGCTTTATTAGATGCTGTAAAATAAGAAATCACTAACGGTAACGTTTTCTCAATGACTTTTGCAAAAAAATGTTTGCATAGTTTGCGAGAATTAACTACAATCATACATGAGGGAATCCCCTTAGTATAAATACAAACTCAAAGGAGAGACAAAACATGTCAATTATTACTGATATTTACGCACGCGAAGTCTTAGACTCACGCGGTAACCCAACAATCGAAGTAGAAGTTTACACTGAAAGCGGAGCTTTCGGCCGTGGAATGGTTCCTTCAGGAGCTTCAACTGGTGAATACGAAGCAGTTGAATTACGTGATGGCGACAAAGCTCGTTACTTAGGTAAAGGTGTTACTAAAGCTGTAGATAACGTAAACAACATCATTGCTGAAGCAATCATCGGTTACGATGTACGCGATCAAATGGCTATCGATAAAGCAATGATCGATTTAGATGGAACTCCTAACAAAGGTAAATTAGGTGCTAACGCTATTCTTGGTGTGTCTATCGCCGTAGCTCGTGCTGCTGCTGATTACCTAGAAGTGCCTTTATATCACTACTTAGGCGGATTCAATACAAAAGTATTACCAACTCCAATGATGAACATCATCAACGGTGGATCACATGCTGACAACAGTATTGATTTCCAAGAATTCATGATCATGCCTGTAGGTGCGCCTACATTCAAAGAAGCTTTACGTATGGGTGCAGAAGTATTCCACGCATTAGCTTCAATCTTAAAAGGTCGCGGCTTAGCTACTTCAGTAGGTGACGAAGGTGGTTTCGCTCCTAACTTAGGTTCAAACGAAGAAGGTTTCGAAGTAATCATCGAAGCTATCGAAAAAGCTGGCTATGTTCCTGGTAAAGACGTTGTTCTTGCTATGGATGCTGCTTCTTCAGAATTCTACGACAAAGAAAAAGGCGTTTACGTTTTAGCTGACTCAGGCGAAGGCGAAAAAACAACTGAAGAAATGATCGCGTTCTACGAAGAATTAGTTTCTAAATACCCAATCATTTCAATCGAAGACGGTTTAGACGAAAACGACTGGGACGGATTCAAAAAATTAACTGAAGTATTAGGCGATAAAGTTCAATTAGTTGGTGACGATTTATTCGTAACAAACACAACTAAATTAGCTGAAGGTATCGAAAAAGGTATCGCTAACTCAATCCTAATCAAAGTTAACCAAATCGGTACTTTAACTGAAACATTTGAAGCAATCGAAATGGCTAAAGAAGCTGGCTACACTGCAGTTGTATCTCACCGTTCTGGTGAAACAGAAGATTCAACAATCTCTGATATCGCTGTTGCAACAAACGCTGGCCAAATCAAAACTGGTTCATTAAGCCGTACTGACCGTATTGCTAAATACAACCAATTATTACGTATTGAAGATCAATTAGGCGATGTAGCTGAATACAAAGGCTTAAAATCTTTCTACAACTTAAAAAACAAATAATTCATTTAATGAATAACGCTTAAAGGGACAATTGGTTAATGAACCAATTCTCCTTATACTCGGACGTAAAAACACGCCTTTCTGCAAAGAAAGGCGTGTTTTTTTTTATATTTATAAAAATATTGAAAAAAATAGATTAGAAATAACTTCAACCGTACATCGCTCTATAATCACTTGTTTAAAAATAACAAAACATTAACAAAACAACATTATATAAAAAGTTAATAAAACAAAATAATTGTTATTTTATAATTTTAGTATTGACTGGTTTCAGATAACGCTGTACGCTTAAAGAAATAGTATAGAATTTCACAAAAAAATGAAAACACAAATTTAACTTGGAGGATGTTGAGTAGTGAGCAACGGGAAAAAGATTTTTATTAGTCATAGTTCAAAGGATCAAGAATATGTGGATGCGTTTATCCAATTATTGAAAAAGTTTGGGTTTCGAACACAGGATATTTTTTATAGTTCCACTATTGAAACAGGTGTACAGCCAGGAGAATTAATTTTTGACACGATTAAAAGGGAGCTAACCAATCAACCTGTCATGCTGTATTTTTTATCTGATCATTATTATCAGAGTATTCCATGTTTAAACGAAATGGGTGCTTCTTGGATGCTATCAGATAAACACTATCCAATTGCGTTAAATAATTTTTCTATGAAAGATATGAAAGGTGTTATTAGTAGTGAGCGTTTGGCGATTGCGTTTAATGATAAGACAAGTACTAATGAAATAAACTGCTTATTAAAAAAGTTATCTCATGACACAGATGTACAAGCTGAGCCAGATTTTGAACTAAACGTTGAGAAAAATATTCAGCCATTCCAAAATAAACTGACACAACTGATTCGGCAAGCAAGTTATTTAAAACCTGATGAAAAGGGATATTTTGAAACGATTCTTAGCACTCATCGTCCTGTGTATGGCACAGCAAAAGGGGTGTATGACTGTTTTAAATTACCTAACTTAATTGAGCCTAAAAGTTTAGGTTTAGACACGCTATCAGAGGATGAAAGCCATTGGCTATTCTTTTTTCTTACGTGGGGAACTTTTCAAGAAGGCGAAAAAGTGCGGTTTAAATTGAAAAAGGATAAGGCGTATAACAATCGGGAATTCAGTGATATTGGTAAATGTAAAAATATTTACGTCTCTTATTTAGAGAAGGTAGAGTAATTGGAGGAGGTAATAAATGAAAATGAATTGGCGTCAGTTGGTTGGTACATATCGTATTTCTGATAATGGTAAACAATATCAAAATGACTGGTTAAATAAGCAAGTTGATTTAGCCACAGAACTTCGTAAATCTTTTGATAGTGACTATCGTAGAGTAATTAAAAGTGATGCATTTAGACGCTTACAAGACAAAACACAAGTTTTTCCTTTAGAACGTAATGATTTTGTAAGAACACGTTTAACACATAGCTTAGAAGTGGCAATGCATAGCAGGGATATACTTAGATTAGTTATTTCACAGTTGAACGAACGAAACATTGAGGTTATGGAATTATCAGAATGCTATCGGTTGTTAGAAACAGCTGCATTAATCCATGATATCGGCAATCCCCCTTTTGGACATTTTGGAGAAGAAGCCATTCGTATTTGGTTTGAAAAAAATGGTCCTTTGTATGCTTGTTGGTCTGATTTTTCGGAGCAACAACAAAATGATTTTCTTAACTTTGAAGGCAACGCTCAAACCATCCGACTTTTAACAAAACTGCATCATGATAATGGGACTTCTAAAGCAGGAATGAAACTAACCGCCACGACATTAGACACAGTTATCAAATATACGGCATCTTCAGATCAATTAAATAAGCAACAGCTTTTGTCTAAAAAAGTTGGCTATTTTTACTCGGAAAAACAAGTCTTTAACGCCATTAAATTTGCGACAGGAACACAAAATAAGCGACACCCATTAGTCTTTTTGTTAGAAGCTTCAGATGATATCGCCTATACTTTTTCAGATATCGAAGATGCCTATAATTATGGTTTATACAGCTATCAAGATTTAAAGCAGTTTGTTGATGGGCAAACAGGAACAAAAAAAATTTTAATGTTAGAAAAAGATAAAACAGAAGAAGCTACCTTACAAGAATTTTTGAGAAAGACACAAAGAGCTGTTTGTCAAAGCGTAGCGAAAAATTTTGCTAATCATTATGACTTAATTATGAGTGGTATCTATCAAAATGAAATTATCATTGAAGATTGTGATGAAGTGAAATGCTTTCAGGCATTAAAAAACTTTTCTAGAGCCTATGTTTTTCAAACAAAAACAATTTTGGATCAAGAGGTATTGGGCTTCAATATCATCAATCGTTTACTAGATGAATTTGTTCCAGTCGTACTAAAATACGAAAAAGTTTCCATGAATAAGTATGAGGAGCGAATCTTTAATAATATTTCGGAAAGCGCGAAAGCGTTGTATAGAAGAGAAGCAAAGAACGCTACAGAAGCAGAAAAAGACTATTATCGTTTGAAAATGGCGGTAGATTTTGTATGTAATATGACGGATGGATATGCCAAAAAAGTTTATGATACATTATTCACTTAAAATTTGAGAAAAAGCTTCTCAGTGGTTGCCGCCGCTGAAGAAAACTAGTTCATTGCACAGGCTGATCGTTTCAGTAAAAATTTTAAAGATGCTAGTAATTTCACTGAAAATCGGGTACACTAAAATTAGCTAGTGTAACTAGCAAAAAAGGCAACTGGAATAGATAGGTTGTGCTGTCTATGAAGGGCTTTGTTTGTCAGGTGGTGCTGACATGCAAAGTGCCTTTTTTCTTTTTCTCAACATTTTAAGGACAAAAAACGATTGCAACATGTCACAATCGCTAACCTCGGAGAAAAAGGAATTTTTCTCCAATGGCCATTTCGATAACCTGTTGTGTGTTTCGAAACATTCAGAACGGTGGTGCGTTCTTTCAGTGCCTAATTATCCAATTCGTTTCTTGTTCCTCTATTTACAGTATACTGAATGAAAACCTATTCTGCAATGATAGAATCAGGTTCCTGTGATTAAATAACATAAAAAATGGGCTCCTTATATAAAGAAAAATAACAAAAGAAATTTTGAATATTGACGTTTTTTTTAGGTACGTTATGATAAATGAGAGGTGATTTTATGTTAAAAATGCAAATTGTTGATTATTTACGCAATCAAACAGCTTTTTTTGAACCATCTTTAGTCAGTGAAATTTTCACAGCAAGCAATATTGCAACGACATTTTCTATCAAACGAAATACAGCTAGTCACTATTTAAATCAGTTAAACGAAGAAGGGATTCTAGTTAAGATCAATACACGACCAGTTTACTTTTTTCATAAAGAAGCGTTTCAACAACAAAACTATCTTTTAAAAAGAACTGTTTATCAAAGTTTCCAAGAAATGATCGATGAACAGCCTGTTTTTGATCGCAAAAGTGATTTTTTTCAGTCGGTCATTGGTTATCGAGGTAGTTTAGCCCAGACCATCGAACAATTAAAAATGGCAGCGCTTTATCCTGGCGGTGGATTGCCTGTCTTAATTACAGGTGAAAGTGGTACGGGTAAAAGTTTTTTAGCATCCTTATATTATCAGTTTTGTCTTTCAAAAGAACTACTTGACGATTCAGCACCTTTTGTGACAGTTAATTGTGCGCAATATGCCAACAATCCAGAGCTTTTAACTAGTCAATTATTTGGGCATCTTAAAGGCGCTTTTACGGGAGCAGATTCCGATAAAATTGGAGCCTTTCAAAGTGCAGAAGGGGGCGTTTTATTTTTAGATGAAGTTCATCGTTTGAGTCCTGAAGGGCAGGAAAAATTGTTTACATTTTTAGATCAGGGTATTATTTATCGGATGGGTGAAACCAATCGGCCCATTCCTGTTACGTGTCGGTTGTGCTTTGCCACAACTGAAGAAATTTCTAGCACCTTTTTAACGACATTTTTAAGACGAATTCCTATTCAAATTAAAATCCCAAGTCTTGCTGAACGCACTCAAGCGGAAAGAAAACAATTAATTATGCGAGCATTTTATGAGGAACAGCAAGCTATTCAAAAAGCAGTTACTATCACGCCACAAGTTATCCAACTTTTAGAAAACCACCATTATGTAGGCAATGTAGGTGAATTAAGAAATAATATAAAAATTATTACTGCACGCAGCTTTGCCGCCAATCTTGATAAACGTGTTATTCCAATCACTTTACACGATCTACCGAAAGAATTTCTGGATCAATCAATCAAACTAGCTCCTAATGAAAATGAATTGCCTATTCGTTTAGATGAGCAAACAAATCTGATTAGTTTGTTAGAGGAAACAGAGCTTGCGCAAAGAAGAATTATCCAGAGTTATGAACGAATCCTTCGTCTTTATGTCTCTCACCATCATCATCTTTCCACTGCCAATAACGACATCTCGAAAGAAATTGAACGCTTATTCGATGATTTATTATTTGAAAAGAAGCGAGAGAAAAATCACGAAATGCTATTGTTTATTACGCAAAATATCCGTCAATTATTGGAAACGATTGAATCGTCTTATCAAATTCGGTTTAATGGCAGTTTAGTCTATGCATTAAGCACCTATCTGTTTCAACGAAGATGTATTGATTGGTTTCCAGAAAAAGAACCTACAACAGTCATTGACGAACTTTTAACAGAAGTTCAAACTAAATTAGCAACTAGTTATGGCTACGCTGAACAACTGTTAACTTTAGTGAAACGTTCATTAGATATTGAACTATCCCAGATGGATCGAATTATTGTCACCATTTATCTTCACTATTCGGGTTCAGTAAAGGAAAGTCACTATCCGAAAGCGGTGATTGTTGCCCACGGATATGCCACAGCAAGTAGTATTGCGAATGTTGCAAATCGGCTGTTAAATGTGCCAATTTTTCAATCGTTTGACATGCCGTTAGATGTTACTCCCAAAAAAATTTCCGAACACTTAATTCACTATATGGAACGTCAAGAAACGAGGAATGGTTTAGTAATTCTTTTTGATATGGGTTCATTGAAAGAAATTTATCAGTATTTTCCGGCAGAAGAAGAAGGTCCTTTTTTATTAATGAATAATGTGACAACAAGCTTGGCTCTATCTATAGGAGAAGCCATTAAAGACGAAGTTTCTTTTGAAGAATTGCCCCAAAAAGCGTTAACGGTTCATCCAAATGAATGGGAAATCATATTACCTGAAAATAAAACGGAACGTGTCATTTTAACAACGTGTAGTACCGGAATTGGCACAGCCGTTAAAATTAGAGATTTACTTGAAAAAAGTTTACCTGCGGAAGCACAATTAAAGATTATTCCTTGTGAATATAATCAATTACGTAATGCAGAGTCGATCAAAGAAAGTTTTCCAGAATATGAGATTGTCGGCATCATCGGTACAAACAACCCGTCTTCAAATGACCTCCCGTACATCTCTTTAGAAGAGTTGATTGCAGGAAAAGGAATTACGACCCTTTTAGAATGGACAAAGAGAGAATTAACTAAAGATATGCTGTCTTATGTAAATCATGAGTTGATTCGGAACTTTTCATTAGATCGGGTCATTCAATCAGTGACGATTTTAGATACAGAAAAAATTATTCGACAAGTAGAAGTCTTTTTAATTCAATTAGAAGAGCGGTGGCAACAAACAATTCAAAATGATCGTAAATTAGCGGTATATGTCCATGTCAGTTGTTTAATTGAACGATTAATCCGGAATGAACCTATTGAAAATTATAATGGCGCCGAACAACTAAAGCAGTGTCAAAGAACGGTCTTGCAAGAGTTAAAAGAGGCGTTTAGTGTCATTGAAAAAGTTTATAGTGTCAATATACCTGAATCGGAGCTTTTTTATGTCTATGATGTGTTGTTTGGAAAAACGGAGTTTAACAACGCAGAAAGCGATTTTTAAAATAAAAAGGAGGGAGTGCCACTTTTTTGGCACTCTTTTTGCTATATAAAGAAGTAAGTGAGGTGAAGAAAATGGAACGTAAAATTATTCTGGCAACACATGGTAATTTCGCTGCAGGGATTCAGACATCATTAGCTTTAATTTGTGGTGAAACAAAGAATGTGGAATGTCTTTGCGCTTATATGGAACAACCTTATGATTTAGCCAAGACGGTCAAAGACATTTTAAAGAACAATCAACAAAATGAATTAATTGTGATTACAGACCTATTTGGCGGAAGCGTGAATAACGAATTCTTTAATTATGTGGGGAAACAAGCAATGCATTTAATTTCAGGATTAAATTTAGCAACATTAATTGAAATATATACCCAAATAAATACTGTTGATTCATTAGTTGATTTAGTAAAACGTGCCGTTGAAAACGGACAAGAAAGTCTTTGTTATTGTAATGAGTTATCTAGTAAAGAAATTTTAGAAGAAGAATTTTAGGAGGAAATGAAATGATTAAATTGTTAAGAGTCGATCATCGCTTGTTACATGGTCAAGTGGCTTTTTCATGGACCCAAGGCTTAGGCGCCGATTGTATTTTAATCGCAAATGATGACGTACCTAAAAATGATATTCGAAAAACAACCATTAAGCTAGCTAAACCAGCAGGAGTAAAACTGGTCATTAAAACGATTGAAGATGCGATTGCCGCACTAAAAAGTGGTGTTACAGAAAAATACAAACTTTTTATTGTAGTTGAGAGTGTGGAGGATGCTTATCGATTGGCTACTGCTTGTCCAGAAATAAAAGAAATTAACTTAGGAGGGATGAAAGTAAGGGAAAATACTCGAAACATTTCTAAAGCAATTAATATCACACCGGATGAAGAAAAAATGGTTAAAGAATTGGTCGCAAATGGTTGTGAAGTTGAAATTCGACAAGTCCCAAATGACAAAAAAGTAGCAGCATTAAATGTCTTGTAGAAAGGAGAAATACAAATGATAGGACAAGCGATTCTTTTAGGTTGCATCGCTTTTATTGCGCAGTCGGAATATGCTTTAGGTACCTCGTTGCTTTCAAGACCAATTGTAACCGGTTTATTTGTCGGAATTGTATTAGGTGATGTCAAAACGGGCGTAATCATGGGCGCAACCTTAGAGTTAGCTTTCATCGGTTCTTTTTCAGTGGGCGCCTCAATCCCACCTGATGTAGTGACTGGTGGGATTCTTGGTACAGCGTTTGCTATTACTGCTGGCGCAGGAACAGAAACAGCCTTAGTCTTAGGCTTGCCAATCGCAACGTTAACGTTGATTCTTAAAAATATTTATTTGGGTTTGCTCATCCCAATCATGAGTCAAAAAGCTGATCAGTATGCTGAAGAAGGAGCATATAAAGGGGTGGAGCGCATGCATTTACTTGCAGGCTTTGGCTTATCGTTCATGCTAGCGCTCATTGTAACTATTTCATTTGCCGTGGGCAGTAACACCATTAAAAGCTTACTTGATCTGATCCCTGAATTTATTCAACATGGGTTGTCTGTTGCAACGGGGATTATTCCAGCGCTAGGATTTGCGATGCTTGCACGCTTACTGATTAACAAACAAGTGGCGCCATATTTCTTTTTAGGCTTTGTCTTAATGGCTTACTTTAAGTTACCTGTAACAGGAGTAGCAATTTTGGGTGCCATTACAGCAGTAATTGTTGTGAATATCATGAATTATGCCAAAGGAAAGAATGAAACAATACAAACAACAAGTGGGGAGGTAATTGATGATGACGAAGACTTCTAAAACTAAGACAGAAAACTTAATTACAAAAAAAGAACTTAATCAAGTCTTTTGGCGTTCATTTCAAATGGAATTTTCATGGAATTATGAACGTCAGATGAATATGGCTTATGTCTATGCCATGATCCCTATTTTAAAGAAATTATATCCTCAAAAAGAAGAGATGGCGGCAGCTTTAAAACGGCATCTTGCTTTCTTTAATACTACGCCGCATATCGTGACGTTTATTTTAGGAATTAATGCTGCAATGGAAGAAGAAAATGTTCTGGACGAAAATTTTGAAGTTGGAACAATCGATAGTATTAAAACCTCGTTAATGGGACCTTTAGCTGGTTTAGGTGATTCCTTTTTCTGGGGAACCTTACGCTTGATTGCAACAGGTGTTGGAACTTCGTTAGCTTTACAAGGGAATGTGTTAGGGCCAATTCTATTTTTACTCATTTTTAACGTTCCTCATGTGATTGTTCGTTATTTACTGAATCGTTGGGGCTATAAATTAGGAACTGGTTTTCTCAAAAAAATTCAAGCAAATGGCATGATGGAAAGTCTCACATTAGGCGCTTCAATAATTGGCTTGATGGTGGTAGGTGCTATGACCGCCTCCATGATTGATTTAACTATCCCGATTACAATCAGCGGAAGTGGCAAAAATGCAGTCACGGTTCAAAGTATCTTTGACGATATCATGCCTAAATTATTACCGCTTGCATCCTTTGGTTTTGTTTTTTATTTATTGAAAAAAGAAGTAAAACCTTTAGCGATTTTAGGTGGCATGGCAATTGTCGGAATTCTTGGCTCATTAATTGGTCTATTTTAGGAGGCAAAATATGAAAACGATGCTGGATTATATAAATGAGGAGCAAGCAGCCCTAACTCAGATTCTTAACCAATTTCAATTAACTGATACAGACTTTTCAAAGGTCACGCACTGTCTAATTTTAGCAACTGGCTCGTCACATAATGCTTGTCAGGCGGCTAAAGTTTACCTTGAAGAAGTGGCGCCTATTTATGTGGAAATCCAAGAGCCGTTCAATTTTGCTCATTATGGCAAAGTGGATGATCGGTTTGATCTGGTCGTAGCGGTTTCGCAAAGTGGTAAAAGTGCTTCAACAATTGATGCCATTGCAAAAATTAAAAACCAAACGTCTGTAAAAACAGTGGCCTTGACAAGTGATGTCACCAGCCCGATTACGGAGGTTGTGGATGAAGTCCTGGATTTAAAAATGGGGCTTGAAACAGTTGGTTTTGTCACAAAAGGCTATACGGCAACACTTTTAAATTTATTTCTATTTGGTTTGAAACTGGGCTATCAAAAGCATCAATTAACAAAAGTAGAGGTTGAAGAAGAATTAGCAAAACTTGCCAAAGCAATTCAGGAAATCGATTCGGTGATTTATAAAACCGAACAATTTTGGCAAAAAACGAAAAAAGAATTAACAGAGGGGACACGATTTATCGCAATTGGTTATGGGCCCAATATTGGTACGGCGAAAGAGTTTGATACGAAGTTTACAGAAACAGTTCGCTTACCTTCCCAAGGATTTGAAGTCGAAGCCTATATGCATGGGCCTTATCTTGAAGCGGATACTACACATCTTTTGTTTTTTATTGAGAATCAAAGTCCTATTCAAGCACGTAGCCAAGCCTTGAAAAATTATCTAGCCAGTTATGTTGGCCAATGTTACACAATTACAACGCGTTCAACGCGAGCATCAAATACGTTAGGTTTAGCAAGTGATGTCGAAGAAAAAATTAGTCCTTTATTGTTAGTTATTCCATTTCAATATTTGGCGTATCAAGTAGCTACAAGTAAAGGAATTGATTTATCTCAACGGATTTTTGATGATTTTGATTGTGTCCTAAAAAGTAAAATAGCAAAGAAAGAGGGAAATCAGCCATGTTAAAATTTAATGAAGAACAACAAATCAAAGACATACGAGGTGCCTTAGCCTTGCGTTCAGATGTTGAAAAAGTTGTTGATCAAGTTTGGACGAAAGGATTTGATGCGGTTTATTATTTAGGAATCGGCGGTACTTATGCTTCAGCCATGCAAGCAGTTACTTATGCGAATGGAAAAAGTAATTTACCAATCTATGTTCAACATGCTGCTGAGTATTACACAACAGGCAATAAACGTTTAACAGAAAAATCATTCGTCATCTTGTCTTCCGTTACTGGGACAACACAAGAAGTGGTGCAAGCCGTTCAAGAAATCAAAAAGGTCGGCGCAACGCTATTTGGTTTTATTGATGCAAAAGATAGTCTTTTAGCAGATTTATGTGATTATGTGGTGACTTATCCAGCCCCAGGAACTGAGCAAATCAAGTTCTTTATGGTAGCTGATCGTTTAATGCAAAAAAACAACGAATTTACAGATTACGAAAATTATTACCAAGAATTGGAAGAATATTTGCCTACAGGTTTAGCTGAAGCCGAAAAAAGTGCCGATGCGTTTGGCTTAGCTTTTGCGGAAAAACATCGTCATGATAGCATTCACTATTTTATTGGCGCAGGAAACCAATGGGGAGCGGTCTATTCTTATGCAATGTGCTATTGGGAAGAGCAAAGTTGGCTTCGTTCAAAATCAATTCATGCAGCAGAGTTCTTACATGGAACGCTAGAAATTGTAGATGAAACTACGCCAGTAACGTTGTTTATTGGAGAAGACGAGCAGCGACCATTGGCAGAACGAGTAGCAAAATTATTGCCGAAAATCTGTGCCAATTATACAATTATTGATTCGAAAGCGTATGAACTTCCAGGAATTAGTGAAAAATATCGTGGTCGAGTTGTTTCATTTCTCCTAATGCATGCGGTAACGCAACGAATTGATGCGCATGTAGAAAAATTAAATTGTCACCCATTAGAGATTCGTCGTTATTATCGTCAATTTGATTACTAAGACAAAATAGCCTCTTTTTCCAGCAAGCCTATGGTAGACTGAAGAGAGAATACTTCAGAAAGTAGGAAAACCAATGACAAAACCGAAAATCTATACAATGACCTTTGCCAGTGTTTACCCGCTATATATCCAAAAAGCAGAACGTAAAAATCGAACGCAAGCGGAGGTTGACGAAATTATTTATTGGTTAACTGGTTATGATGAAAAAGGCTTGCAACAACAATTGGCTCAAAAAGTAACGATGGAAACATTTTTTGAAGAAGCACCCAATTTTAATGAAAACGCCCAATTGATCAAAGGCGTAATTTGTGGCTATCGCGTGGAAGAAATTGAAGATCCTTTAATGCAAAAAATCCGTTACCTAGATAAATTAATCGACGAATTGGCCAAGGGAAAAGCGATGGAAAAAATTTTAAGAACATGAAGAGGTCGGGACAGAAGTGTTTAACTCCGAGAAATAAGAAGGAATTTCCGAAAATTGTTCTTTAATTTTTGGAGAATTTCGGTTTATTTCCGAAGGAGTTGCTTCTGTTCCCGCCGTTTATCAGTTTTTGAGCGTGGGACAAAAATTCAAAGTGATTTTTGTCCCACGCTCTTCATGTTTTCTTGTACACGGAATTTAACTATTTCCTGTATTAACGAAAGAGGTAACTCTTGCGTGTAGGGAAATTGAATGGCACCTTTCGAGGTTTTAAAAGGGCGTAATTCTTTGCTGAAACGTTGGATGGCTGATGGCGTAGGATAGAAACCTAAATGTTGCTTGGCCGCCGCAAAATGCACTAAATTGCCATTTAAGTAAAAGGTCGGCATTCCATAAGCAATTTTTTCAGTAGTCTCCTGAGGAACAACCGCTAAAATTGCTTGGTAGATTTCTGTTAACTGTGTTTGATGTTGGGATTGCTGGCGTATATAGTTTGCAATGATGGTCATCTAAAAACACCTCCGTTTGTTTCAGTATACTATGTAAAAAATAAAAGGCGAAGAGGATACAAAAAAACCGTCTAGTATTTTTTCTTTACTAAACGGCTTTTAGCTTAAATAACTACCTAAAGGGTCTTGCATGGAAATGTTTGTCACTCCTTAGTTTAATTGTTTTAAGTGTGCAATTGCTTCTTCAATTGTGTGACCAGTTGCTGTTTTACTTTCATTTTTTGCATCAAAAACAATGAAAATATTTTTGTCTGTGTCTAATTGAATACGGTATTGAATGTTTTTTACTTTGTAAGTCATAGTTATTCTCCTTTCATAAAGTACTCTAAAAAGGCGACGATAACTGATAACGAAATTCCATTGTTACTATACCACTGGAAAATTATTTTTGCAACAAATAACATTTTTTCTTTACCATTCCTTAGACTTCTTTGCTAGCTACTTCTTTACATTCTTTTTCAAGAAGCATAAAATAAATACATTACTAGTTTTTGAATAGGAGATCGATGTGAAAAAGAGAGTTGAGAAATTTAGACGATGGCCCTACCGCTACCTTTTGTATGGAATCGGGGTCATCTTATTAATTATTTTTAGTAATTTATATCTGCAATGGTGTCAGAATAACTTGTCTGTTGATTTAGCCTTCAAGTTTGCTTTTTCGTGGCATACGGAAAAGTTTTTCTTAGGTTGTTTTGTGCTAAGTGTTTTTTTACTTTTTTTATGTAGTTTGGCAGGTTCATTAGGAGTTGGCGCTCTTTTATATAGTGTCATAATAGGTGTTTTAGGATTTGCGGACTATCAAAAGATGTTTTATCGTGTCGAACCTATTTACCCAGACGACTTAAAAATGATTACAGAAGTTAGTTTATTAAAAGAAATGGTTGGTTTATGGCCGTTTATTTTTGTGGTAGCGTTATGTTGTGTAGCACTTTTTTTCTTAGGAAAAGCCTTTTATAAAAGTTTCTTTTTATCGAAGAAAAAACAAACGATTCGTGTGTTAAGTCTTGTTCTTTCGATTGGTCTATTTTCATATATTGGTGATTTTAACAATCCGCAAAATTTGTTACGTAAAGCCTATAATAAAACCGCGTTATGGATTCCTTACAGCCAAAAAATGAATTACTACAATACGGGATTTATTGGTGGTTTTCTATATAATTTAAAAGTAGAGGCTATGGACCAACCAAAGGGTTATTCAAAAGAAGCTATTTCAGAAATTACTCAGAAGTATCAAAAGTTGGCCGAGGCGAAAACAGTGCCGAGCAATGAGCAACCCAATATTGTGTTTGTCATGAGTGAAAGTTTTTCAAATCCAGATCATCTGAAAGGCTTGTCCATTATTGGTAATCCTTTAGCTGATTATCAGCAAATCGCTGATAAAACTTACAGTGGCCAGATGCTTTCACAAAACTACGGGGGCGGAACTGCGAATATTGAATTTGAAGCCCTAACAAGTTTTTCGATGGAATTAATGAATGCCCAAATGACTACACCTTATACAATGATGATTCCTAAGATGACGGAATTGCCTTCCATTGTTTCATTACTTAAGGAACAAAAGTACCAAACAACGGCTATTCATCCGTACAATACATCTATGTATAAACGAAAAGATGTGTATAAAATTTTAGGTTTTGATCAATTTATCAATGAAAAAACAATGAACTATACGGATAAACTAGAAAATAATCCTTACATTTCAGATCAAGCAGCGTATCAGGAAGTGACGACACTGCTTAAAGAAAAAGAGCAACCGCAATTCATTCATTTAGTTACTATGCAAACACATATGCCCTATGAAAATAAATACACAACGTCCAATTATTTTTCTCAAGGAAACGGCAATCAAGTCGCGCTCAATAATTACTTGCAAGATATTGCCTACAGTAGCGAAGCTTTGAAAAATTTCCTACAAGAAATCGAAAAAATGCCCAAACGCACATTAGTCGTTTTTTGGGGAGATCACTTACCAAGTATTTATGATGAAAACATTCAAGCGTTGAATGAAGGGGCAGCCCTTCACCAGACAGAATTTCTAATGTATGATACGGCGAACCAGTTAACAGAAAAAAATCAGCATCAAGCAACCATTAGTCCATTTTATTTTGCTCCCTCACTTTTCCAACAAAGCGGCTTACCGCAATCGGGATTTTACGCTATGTTAAATGAGGTACAAGAACAATTGCCTGCTTTTGAAAAGGGTAATTACTATCTCGGTGGGGAATGGAAAAAAACAGTAGAAATGAATATAAAGCAAGAACAACTATATGAGGAATACCGACTGATTCAATATGATATTGTTTCAGGGAAGCAATATAGTTTAGAAAATCAATTTTTTAGCTAAAAAAAACACACGAAATATTCGTGTGTTTTTGATTTTTATTTTAAAGTTTTACGATAAACAATGACATAATAGCTGAAAGCTAACAGACAAGCAAAACTTAAAAAGTAAAGCGGTAAGACCCAAATGGTACCATTGTGAAAGTAACTAATCAAATAGGTAAAGAAACTAACAAACAAGTAATAGACAAAACTAAAAATTCCACTGGCAGTACCAATTACAGATTCATAGCCTTTTAAGGCCATACTTAAGGCATTGGGCAAAGTAATATTAATCCCTAAGAAAAAGAGAAAAATAAACAAAATAAGGCCAATGATTGTTTCAAATTGTGTCATTATTAATAAACAGCAAGCCGCAAAGATACTTAGCAGCAAACCAGCAAAGGCAATTTTTTCCGCTGACCAATATCCTAGCAACCAATTGATAAGAACCGCAGCAAGAATACTAGACACAGCTAAAACTAAACCAAGAAAGCCATATTGGACACTGCTAAAGCCAAAGTGATTGATGAAAATAAACGGAGCTTCTGCATAGTAGCTAAACAATAAACCATTAATGCCCCCAATCAATAAGCCGTAGCACCAAACTTTCGAGTCGAAGGAAAGGCGTTTCGCCACGGACCAAAAAGGCGCTTTCGTTAAGGCATTTCCTAAGTGAAAGGTTTCTGGTAAACGATAAAAACTATAGAAAAGTAATAGAACAGCCATGACAATTAAGGTGCTAAAGACATGCTGATAGCCAAAATAGGTTTGAACAAGTCCGCCGACTAAGGGTCCGATGGCAGGAGATAGCGATAGGGCAGCGCTTGTTTGAGCAAAAATTTTCCCTCTTTGAAGATCGTTAAAGCTTTCCCGCATCATTGATTGGGTAATAACAGAACCAACGCTTGCACCAAATGCTTGAATTAAACGGAAGAATAACAGCCAAGGAAATGTCGGACTCAAAAAAAGGCCAATATTTCCAATTAAATAGCATAAAATTCCTAATAACATAGCTGGGCGACGTCCAATCGTATCGGATAGAATTCCCCAGAATAAAACGCCAACGGCAAAGGCAACAAAATAAATACTCATGGTTAATTGTGCCACGCTATCGTGAATGTTAAAAGCAGAACTAAGCGCTGGCAAAATAGGTGTGAAAATCGACTCGCTGATTTGTGGAAATCCCACAAGCAAAATAATAATTAGTAATGATGGGACGGTGTTTCGGGTGTTTTTCATGATTTTTCTCCTTAAAAGTTTAATCTAATCAAAAACACCCATTGTCTTTTACAACCGCCAAATTTAAAATAAGTAAAATAATGTCACCAACTTTCCTTGAAATTTTTTATTATACAAAGTCTAAATGAAGAAGCGCTTCTTCTTGACTAAATTCATAAGTGTAGCGACCGGATAAACCGGCAAGCTCACCTGATGCTTGAAATAGTTCACCTGGGCAGTCTAAAAGACCCTGTGTAAACGTCCCTTTTTCGCAAGCAGTAAAGGTGCCTTTTTTTCCTAAATAAGTTCCTTCGAAATGTAGGAAACCGACCACTTGAGCCACAGCTTCAAGCCCATCAGCCATTGAAGAGCCTTGATAAGTCATTAAGTATTCCACAGAAGCTGTCCCAGATAAGGCGCCTGACAATTGATAAGTAGCGCTCGCTTGATTCACTGGGAAATTTTCATTAAGATTGTCAATCGGTTGTTCTTGCCAACTAGATACAGTAAATGATGCTTGCTCCATTGCTGTCCCTTCTTTCTTATTAATAAGAATAGGGTAGCGGGAAGCGCACTATTTGTCAACAATCCACCACTTTAACTCTTCATTTTTTGCACAAAAGAATGTAACGCTAAGCGGTTGATGTGATAAGCAGTTCCTTGTTTTTGAATAAAGCCGCGCTCTCGAAATTGTTTGAAGGTATAAATAAGATGGCGATAACTAACCCCTAAGTATTCGGCAATCTCAGTATGTTTTTCTTTATAAACATCTTCGTGATTAGCGGCAACCAATAGCAATTCCGCTAGCCGATAACTTAGTTCATAGGTCTGATTCGTTGTAAAGTGGTCCACCCGTTGGAGCATTTTTTTCCCTAGATAATGGCTGAGTTGCTGCATAAAAAGCACCTTGTTTTTTAAAACAGTTTCTGCGTAAGCTAAAGGAATAGCCAAACAACAGGTTTCACCTAAGGCGATAACGTCCTTGGTTATCGTTTCCGCTTGAACTAATGTTAAATCGCCAATTAAATCACCTGTCGTTAAAAACTGAACAATGGATTGGCGGCCATTGCGTTCTGTTTTTAAAATTTTCGCTTTTCCTTTGATTAAATAAAAAAGATAATTTAATGGCTCTGCTTGATGATGAATGAATTCTTGATTTTCAAAATCGATAATAAAACTGTGTTTTAAATCAGTTTCATTAAAAAAAGGCGTATTTTTAGCTAATTCTTGTTTCGGTGATTGTTGGTAGGCTGTTTTAAGCATTTTTTTCTCCTTATAATAGGAGATATCTCCTATTTGTTTCTTCTATTGTAGCACATAATAGACGTATCAAGAGTAGAGGAGTTTTTATAATGTGGAAGAAAAAAATTGTGCTATCGTTTCTTTTTTATTTAATTAGTGCATTGGGCATCAGTTTGACAATTCAAGCAGGCATCGGGGTTAGCAGTTTTAATGCGTTTAATGTGACCTTTGCAACACTTACTCATTTAAAAGTCGGGACGGTTACCACAGCTATTAATTTCGCTTTTTTAGGCACGTGTTGGTTGTTAGATCAGCAGCGTAAAATTCAGGACTATTTGATTATTTTGGTGGCGTTAATTGGCTTTGGTTTTGTCATTAATTTTTTCTTATATCAATTATTTGGTTCGCTTGTTTTTCAAAATTATTTGGTTAAAATTGTTCTATTTATTTTAGGGACAATCATAGCAGGAATTGGGACAGGACAGGTAGTTGCGCTAGGTGTTTTGCAATTTCCCATTGAAAAATTTTGTACACTTATTTCTGAAAGAACGCGCTATAGTTTTCAGGTTTATCGTTATTTAGTTGATATTTTTTGTGTCAGTTTAGCACTAGGATTGTCCATTAGTTATCATTTGCCGATTTTTGTTCGTGAAGGAACCGTGATTAGTCTTTTCTTACTTTCTTGGGTTATTAGTTGGTCGAGAAAGCGGGGACAACAGCGTATTTTACGAATACAAATCAAGAAACTGGAATCCGAATGAAAGGATTTCAGTTTTTTTCAAATGAGCAGAACTTTTATTTGAAAAAAAGAGTGGAAAACGGTATACTAATTAAGTAATTATTCATAACATTGGTTCTCCAATCAATGTTAAATAGTTTTTTCATGAGGGAGTAACTGACAGTATTTATGCTGTGACAACATCACCAACTCCGAAAGCAATTTCTGGTGTTGTCTTAAACGGTGAGACTTATGTATGTTCGACGAAGTAGCATACACAAGTCTATTTTTTTTCATTTATTTTTGATGAAATGTAAAATAGTACTTGAAGGATGCTGCAAAAAATAGAGGAGGAAGAACATGTCAGAAGAAAAGAAAACACAATTGTCTGAAGCGTTTTACGCACAAGACGACACAGTTGTTTTGGAGAAAATGAACACAACAACTGATGGATTAAGTGCACAGGAGGCTCAAAAGCGTTTAGAAACGTACGGGGAAAATGTGCTAGATGAAGGGAAGAAAAAATCACTTGCCGTGAAATTCTTTGAGCAATTCAAAGATTTTATGATTATTGTTTTATTAGCGGCAGCGGTCATTTCAGCCGTCTTTTCCCATGATGTGGTAGACTCGATTATCATCTTAGTGGTTGTTATCTTGAACGCCATCTTTGGGGTCATTCAAGAAGCCAAAGCGGAACAAGCCATTGAAGCATTAAAAGAAATGTCTTCACCAAATGCGAATGTTCGCCGTGATGGACACGTCATTACTGTTAAAAGTGATGAATTAGTACCAGGCGACATTGTTTTATTAGAAGCAGGGGATGTCGTTCCAGCTGATTTACGTTTATTGGAAGCGAATAGCTTAAAAATTGAAGAAGCAGCGTTAACCGGTGAATCTGTTCCAGTTGAAAAAGAAGTAACCATCTTAGAGGGAACCGATATTGGTATCGGTGACCGAATCAATATGGCTTATTCCAATAGTAATGTGACGTATGGACGTGGTCTTGGCGTTGTGGTTGGCACAGGAATGAATACAGAAGTCGGTAAAATTGCTGGCATGCTAGCAAGCGAACAAGAAACGGAAACGCCTTTAAAACAAAACTTAAACCAATTGGGTAAAATGTTAACAATTGCCATTTTAGTCATTGCAGCGGTGATGTTTGTGGTAGGAATGATGAATGGTCGTTCATGGATTGACATGTTATTAACGTCAATTTCGTTAGCTGTAGCGGCAATTCCAGAAGGATTACCAGCGATTGTCACGATTATTTTGGCTTTAGGTACCCAAAAAATGGCCAAGAAAAATGCGATTGTCCGTAAGTTACCAGCCGTTGAAACATTAGGAAGTACAGATATTATCTGTTCAGATAAAACAGGTACGTTAACCTTAAATCAAATGACCGTTGAAGCGTTGTATACAGATGGTCAAGTTTTATCTGCTTCCACAGAAATCCCTGCCGATAATATGGCTTTAAAAATCATGAACTTTACGAATGATACAAAAATCGCTCAAGATGGTTCATTAATTGGTGACCCAACAGAAACTGCCTTAGTACAATTTGGTTTAGATCATGCGTTTAATGTAACCGAAAAAGTAGCAGCTGAACCTCGTGTGGCAGAGATTCCTTTTGACTCTGATCGTAAATTAATGACTACTGTTCATGAATTAAAAACAGGTGGCTTCCTAGTTTCTGTCAAAGGTGCACCAGATGAATTATTGAAACGTTGTACGGAAATCTTATCAAATGGAGAAACAAGTCCATTAGATGAAACAAAACGTCAAGAAATTTTGAAAACAAACACCTCATTAGCGAAACAAGCCTTACGTGTTTTAGGAATGGCTTATAAATATGTTGAGACGATTCCAGCCGAAATGAGTTCTGAACTTGTGGAAAAAGATTTAACATTTGCTGGTTTAGTCGGTATGATTGACCCAGAAAGAAAAGAAGCTGCAGATGCTGTAAAAGTCGCGAAAGAAGCGGGTATTCGTCCAATTATGATTACGGGTGACCACCGTGATACAGCAGAAGCAATTGCGGCACGTTTAGGCATCATCAAAGAAGGCGACGACGATGCAGTCATTACAGGCGCTGAATTAAATGAATTGTCAGATGAAAAATTCGCACAAGTCGTGGGACACTACTCTGTCTATGCTCGTGTTTCACCAGAACACAAGGTTCGGATTGTTAAAGCGTGGCAACAAGAAGGAAAAGTGGTTGCTATGACTGGTGATGGCGTAAATGATGCCCCAGCCTTAAAAGCTGCTGACATCGGGATTGGTATGGGAATTACCGGAACAGAAGTATCAAAAGGTGCTTCAGATATGGTACTTGCCGATGATAACTTTTCAACAATTATTGTAGCGGTAGAAGAAGGACGTAAAGTCTTCTCAAATATCCAAAAAACGATTCAATATTTACTTTCAGCTAACTTAGGGGAAGTATTAACCTTGTTTATTGCAACAATGCTCAATTGGGATACCTTGTTACCTGTTCACTTATTGTGGATTAACTTAGTAACAGATACTTTCCCAGCGATTGCGTTAGGTGTGGAACCAGCAGAACGTGATGTGATGAGCCATGAACCTCGTGGTAAAAAATCGAACTTCTTCTCTGGCGGCGTTTTAAGCAGTGTTGTTTATCAAGGGATTACGCAAGGGGCATTGACTTTGATTGTGTACAAAATGTCAATTATGTTCCCAGCACATACCGCAGCTAACACAAACTTATCGGCGCAAGCGTTGTATGATTTACAACACGGCGATGCTTTAACCATGGCCTTCGCTACTTTGGGATTAATTCAATTGTTCCATGCCTTTAATGTGAAGTCGATTTATCAATCAATTTTCAAAGTTGGCTTATTCCGCAACAAATCATTTAACTATGGGATTCTTGTTTCGTTCTTGCTATTAGCTGCAACGATTGTTATTCCAGGATTTAATGATTTATTCAGCGTCACACATTTAGATGCATATCAATGGGCAATTGTAGCAGGTACTTCTTTTGCTATCATCCCAATTGTGGAAATTGTGAAGTTCTTCCAACGTAAAGCAGGTAAAGGTGCTTAATAAATAAGAAAAGAAAATTGGCTGGTACTTAAACCAGTCAATTTTTCTTTATGTAAGGAGTGAAAGGGCTTGAAACGGAAAATTATTTTCGAAACACAACGACTTATTGTCAGAGAATGGCAGTCGGAAGATGAAGTGGAATTGAAAAAATTTTTGCAAGATGAAAATGTGATGTATGCTTATGAACACGCTTTTTCTGATGAAGAGGTCGCAAACTGGCTAAAGTGGAACTTACAGTCCTATCAAGAATACGGCTACGGCTTATGGGCGTTAGAGAAGAAGCGAACAGGCGAAGTCATCGGCGAGTGTGGTCTCACCAATCAATTAGTAAAAGGTAAGAGCTATCCAGAAATTGGTTATCATTTATGTGTGAAAGAATGGCACAAAGGGTATGCGATTGAAGCTGCCGCAGCGGCAAAACAGTACGCATTCGATGTATTAAATTTTCCAGAAGTTATTTCAACGATTCGTGATACGAACTTAGCCTCTATGAATGTCGCTATTCGAAACCAGATGCTTGTTAGGGATCGATACATTAAAACATACCGTGGCAAAACGATGCCTCACTATGTTTTCTCTGTTAAAAATCAAAAGAATGAAGACTGAAAAAGTGCCACTTGTCAGATGGAATAGAAAAAGTGTAAAATGGAGTGAAAGAGAAAAGGGAAAAGAGGGATGGTTATGAGACCAAATTTAGGATTTTACGTTCAAACAATTAATGATATCGTTAAAACAACAGAAGACATTGGCGAAGTCATGAATCCATATTACGAAGAAGTTCGTCAAGCGATCGATAAGAATAAAGTGAATGATTTAACAGCCGAACGAATTGCAGAAATTCAAGCAAAATTTAAAGAAGGTACTGAAAAATATGAATTAATGCTCAAAAAAGTCGGAACATTAAAACCAACACCACAAGTACTTGGTATTCACAAAAAATTTCAACATGCTTATACAGAATATGTAGCAGGATGCAATGAAATGATTTTAGCAACAGATCCAGAAACAGGTATTGATGCAGATTTATTTAATACTTCAGAGGAAAAGCAGGATCAAGCAACGGATGAATTAACCTTTGCCATTACGCGAATGAGCAACATTCTTTTGAAAAAATAAAAAACTAATAAAAATAACTAACGAATTTAATATTTTTTTCATGTCTTTTTTATGGACAAAAGAGAAAGTGTATTGTATTATTAATTCATACCAACAACAACCTTTTTATTTTTCATTTTACTCTTATTGAGTAAATACTCCTTTTCCATCGGCAAAACTGCCGGTGGTTTTTTTGTTATTTTTTTATTTTGATAATAAAACAACCTTTGATTTTATTAAAATCAAAGGTTGTTTTAGCTTGTTAATTTTCAACATTTCGCACATAATCATCAAAGTATTGAATTAACTCTTTCTTGATTTGTTGATAATCTGCTTCAGAATAGTTCTTTTCTTCTAGCGTACCATTAAAAAATGGCAAATTTAGTTCTTCTTTTAAACGTTCAATCACTTCTTCTTGCTTCATAAGGACCCCTTCTCAACGAATTGTTCTCTTCTATTATAGAACATTGTAGTCATCCGTCAATTGTTCAAAGGCAACTTTCATTTCCTCTAGACGTTCATTCAATTGATTGGTTTCATCTTCTTCATTGAAAAAATGTTGTTTTAATTCAAAATAAAAATTTTCGAAGGCTTGGAAAAAAGGCTCAGACTTGTTGTTTTCAAGAGCAGGAACACTTGTGTAGAGAACACGAGCGCTATGATAGTAAGTAAAAACCTCGTTAATATTTAATAAAATACGCGCTTCTTCTGGGCGTGGTCGACTTGTAACTAAGTCATGTAAAGATAAACTTTTTGTATGGGTTTCAGATAAATAAAATAAAAATAGTTCCAATTGCTCTTTTGTTGCAGACATGAAAACTCCTCCTCAAACAGTAGTAACATTTATTATAAATGAAAATGAAAGTGCTTGAAAAGCAATGCGCTCAGCAAAAATAATTATTTTAAGGGAAAACTATAGTTGTTGCTTTAGCATTCTTTTTAATCATGATAAACTGAGAGAAGTATAGTAGGTCCTGACAGAGGAGGAAACAAATGAAAATTGTGATTATTGGTGCATCATTCGCAGGTATTTCCGCAGCAATTGCTTCAAGGAAAAAATATCCCCAAGCAGAAATTTCTTTAATTGACAAACAAGCAACAGTGGGGTATTTATCTGGTGGCTTAAGTGCGTATTTTAATCATACCATCAATGAATTACACGAAGCACGTTACATAACGGAAGAGGAATTACGTCGTCAAAAGATTCAGTTGCTTTTAAATAGAGAAGTCGTGGCAATGGATGTTGAGAACCAATTGATTGCTTGGACGCAAAAGGAAGAACAACAGTGGTATTCTTATGATAAATTGATTTTAGCGACAGGCGCGAGCCAATTTTCCACGCAAATTCGTGGTAGTCAAACAGAAAAATTACTCAAATATAAATTTTTATCAGGTGCTTTAGCGGCTGTTCCATTACTGGAAAAAAGCCAGACAGTAGCTGTCATTGGTGCAGGCCCCATTGGAGTAGAAGCAATTGATTTTCTTGTGAAAATGAAGAAAACTGTCCATGTCTTTGAAAGTTTAGAAAATCTATTGCCTAAATATTTTGATAAAGAAATGGTCGCAGAAGTTCAAAAATCTTTGGAAAAACAAGCAGTAATTTTCCATTTTGAAGAAACGGTCCTAGGAATTGAAGAAACAGCAAATGGTATTGTTCTTGAAACTAGTGAACAGAAAATTTCTTGTGACAGTGGGATTTTTGCTTTAAACTTACATCCTCAATTAGCCTATTTAGATAAAAAAATTCAACGGAATCTGGATCAGACAATCGCGGTGAATGCTTATTTACAAACTTCAGTGCCGAATGTTTTTGCCATCGGTGATTGCATTTCAGTTATGAATGAACCAGTCGCGGAAACTTTTTATGCTCCGTTAGTGAACAATGCGGTACGAACTGGCTTAGTAGTCGCCAACAATTTAGAAGAAAAAACGCACCGATTCATTGGTTCTTTACGAACAATGGGAACAAAAGTGGGGGACTATTACCTTGCTAGTACAGGTCTAACCGAAACGGAAGGTTTATTTTTTCCGCAAACACTTGCTTCCGTAATTGTTAGACAGCCAGCGCCGCCTCTACAACATGGGACAGAAATTTTAGGCAAATTAATCTATGATAAAGTGACGCAACGGGTCCTTGGGGCACAGCTTTGTTCAAAAAACAATTGTTTAGAAAAAATAAATACGTTAGCATTAAGTATCCAAACAGGTCAGACACTGACAGACCTATTACAAAAAGATTATTTTTATCAACCTTCCTTAACCAATATTTATGATATTACAAATTTGATGGGTGCTTCGGCTTATTGGAGAGAGAACGATGAAAGTTGAGACGTTATTAGAAAAGAAAGCGATGCGACAATTATTAACGGTGCAACAAACCATCTTAGCAGGCGGCACCTGCTCAGTCTCTGATTTAACAGCATTCTTAGCGGTCACAAAAGCTTCCTTTGAAAAAGACTTAGAGGATTTACATTATTTTTTGAAACCTTTTGGACAGGATTGTCAGCTTACTTATGATGGCCAACAGCTATCAATCACCTTATCGGATTTTTTTTCGTTGAATCATTTAATTGAAGCATTTGTAAAAGAGTCTCTTAAATTTCAACTTTTAGATTATTTATATCGTAATAAAGAGTTTTCTATTGCTCAATTAACGACTAAATTTATGATTAGTGAGTCTTCTTTATTTCGAAAGATTAAGGAACTCAATCAATTGTTAGCCGCCTTTGATTTGCAAATAAAAAATGGACAACTACAGGGCGAAGAATTGCAGATTCGTTACTTTTACTTTCAGTTGTATTGGTATATTACTCCCTATGAAACACACCAGAAAAAAACGATGTCCCCGTTAAATAAACGGATAATTGAAGGGATTGAGACTGGCTTAGGTTTTACTTTTAATGAACATAATGCGTTAAAAGTTAGCCTTTGGTTGAGTATTACGAAAAAGCGCCTAGCGGTCACTTCAAAAAAATATCAACAATTGAGAAAGAAAATGATTGATTTTAAAGAAGATCCGTTATTTAAGCAAGTTCGACAATTGTTTTTCCGTTTTTCTAGTCGCTATTCATTAGAATTAGACGAAGGAGAAAGCATGATTCATTTTGTTTTTCTAATCACAATGTCGGTCATACCAGAATCAGCTTTTGATGAATATTCCTTAATTCGGGGACGTCGTTCCGCTGTTTCTTTAGCTGATACGTTTATCTTGGAAAATGTGGTCTTGTATTATCGGCCCCATAAATTTGAACCTACTCTTGAGAAAACCATGGCTTACTATTTTTCACAAATTCATGGAAAACTGTATTTTTTTAAAGGAGAATTGGAAGTCTTTGATCGGGCCCATATCTGGGAAAAAGAACAGCAATTATCTAGTCGGGAATTAGCTTCTTTTTCAACAACGTTATTAGAAAAAGCTTTAGCTTGTTTTGATGAAACGTATCAACCAGGAGATAGTTTGCATGAACTTTCTCTGGTCAAATATTTAAGCGTGTTGGCATTAATTGAATTTAAAATGATTGGTGAAATAAAAATTGGAATTCATTTAGCAATGGATGCTCTTTATCAAGCGGCGTTAACACAAGTATTAATGCTTAGTCTTAAAAATATGAATGGCACGCTGGTGGAGAGGTATCAGCCTGAACAAACATATGATTTAATTGTGACCAATTATCAGCAAACGAGCTATCAAGGAACACCGGAAGTCTATGTTTTGTCAGAATTAAGTTCGACCTATGATGTGCAACAATTAAAAAAGAAAATACGCACCTTGCGGGAGAAATAAACAAAAGGTTGGTGTGACGGAAATTGTCTGATCCTCGCACCTGCCTTTTTACAACTAAAAGTCGAAAATTAGGCTTTTTTAAACAAAAATGTTTCTTTTTATTGAAAAATTAGAGATAATAAAAGTATTATTGAAAGCGTTGTCTTTGTTGGTTTTAGTAGAAATCCTTTCAATTTTTTTAAAATAAAAAAAGTTTTTGACATGTTTAGTTAGTCTTTTGTTTGTAAGATAGGGACATAAAGAAAACGATTTCAAAAACGTTTAGGAGGAATTATCATGGCAGAAGAAAAATACATTATGGCGATTGATCAAGGAACGACTAGTTCTCGTGCAATTATTTTTGATAAAAAAGGAAACAAAATTGGTAGTTCACAAAAGGAATTTACTCAATATTTTCCTAATGCAGGCTGGGTGGAACATAATGCCAATGAAATTTGGAATTCTGTTCAATCCGTTATTGCAGGTTCTCTAATTGAGTCAGGAGTGAAACCAACGGATATTGCCGGAATTGGGATTACAAACCAACGGGAAACAACCGTTGTTTGGGACAAAGCAACTGGGTTACCCATTTATAACGCAATTGTTTGGCAATCACGCCAAACGACACCTATTGCTGATCAACTAAAAGAAGATGGCTACAGCGAAATGATTCATGAAAAAACTGGGTTAATCATTGATGCTTATTTCTCAGCAACGAAGGTTCGTTGGATCTTAGATCACGTAGAAGGTGCGCAAGAACGTGCAGAAAATGGAGAATTGATGTTTGGAACAATTGACACTTGGCTCGTTTGGAAATTAACGGGAGATACTCATGTCACTGATTATTCAAATGCAAGCCGGACGATGTTGTTTAATATCCATGATTTAGATTGGGATCAAGAAATTTTGGATCTTTTAAATATCCCACGAGTGATGTTACCGAAAGTCGTTTCGAACTCTGAAGTGTATGGATTAACAAAAAATTACCATTTTTACGGAAGTGAAGTTCCTATCGCTGGGATGGCTGGTGACCAACAAGCCGCTTTATTTGGTCAAATGGCCTTTGAACCTGGGATGGTTAAAAATACCTATGGAACAGGCTCATTTATTGTCATGAACACTGGCGAAGAACCTCAACTTTCTAAAAATAATCTGCTTACCACTATTGGCTATGGCATTAACGGCAAAGTATATTATGCCTTGGAAGGAAGTATCTTCGTGGCTGGTTCAGCGATTCAATGGTTACGAGATGGCTTAAAAATGTTGCAAACGGCTGCTGAATCTGAAGCAGTAGCCAAAGCGTCAACAGGGCACAATGAAGTTTATGTGGTTCCGGCATTCACTGGTTTGGGCGCACCATATTGGGATTCACAAGCGCGTGGGGCTGTCTTTGGATTAACACGCGGTACCACGAGAGAAGATTTTGTCAAAGCGACACTTCAAGCAGTTGCGTATCAAGTTCGTGACATTATTGACACGATGAAAGAAGATACAGGCATAGACATTCCTGTCTTAAAAGTAGACGGTGGAGCAGCAAACAATGATTTCTTGATGCAATTCCAAGCAGATATTTTAAACACTGCTGTTCAAAGAGCCCATAACTTAGAAACAACGGCCTTAGGCGCAGCTTTCTTGGCGGGCTTAGCGGTTGGCTTCTGGAAAGACTTAGAAGAAATCAAAGCATTCCAAGAAGAAGGACAACAATTTGAACCAATTATGGCGGAAGAAGAACGAGAAGATTTATATGAAGGTTGGCAACAAGCAGTAGCAGCTACCCAACAATTCAAACGTAAAAATAAGTAAATGGAAAAGGGGAATTTTCTATGACTTTCTCAATAGAAACACGCCGACAATCAATCGACGCTTTAAAAACACAACACTTAGATGTCTTAATTATTGGTGGTGGCATTACTGGCGCAGGCGTTGCCCTGCAAGCCAGTGCCGCTAAAATGAAGACAGGGTTAATTGAAATGCAGGATTTCGCAGAGGGCACCTCTTCACGATCAACCAAATTAGTTCATGGTGGTATCCGCTATTTGAAAACGTTTGACGTGGAGGTGGTGGCAGATACAGTGAAAGAACGAGCCGTCGTTCAATCCATTGCGCCACACATCCCTAAAGCGGATCCCATGTTATTGCCGATTTATGATGAGCCAAATGCAACATTTAATCTATTTTCTGTCAAAATAGCAATGGATTTATATGATCAGTTAGCTGATGTAACAGGTACCAAGTACGCCAACTATCTGTTGACAAAAGACGAGGTTTTGGCACGTGAGCCACAACTAAAAAGTGAAGGTCTACAAGGTGGCGGTGTTTATTTAGATTACCGAAATAATGATGCTCGTTTAGTTATTGAAAATATTAAACAAGCAGTAGCTGACGGGGCACATGCTGTGAGTCGGGTTCAAGCGGTGGGCTTTTTATACAATGATGAAGGTAAAATTACTGGCATTCAAGCAAAGGACCTACTAACTGACGAACAGTTTGAGATTCACGCAGATGTTGTGATTAATACTACTGGTCCTTGGTCAGATAAATTAAGAGGCTTAGACAAAAATGATTCATTTACACCACAAATGCGTCCAACCAAAGGGGTTCATTTAGTTGTCGACAAAAGCCGTTTAAATGTTCCTCAACCAACGTATTTTGATACAGGTAAACAAGATGGCCGCATGGTCTTCGTTGTTCCAAGAGAAGAAAAAACATATTTTGGGACGACGGATACAGATTACCATGGAGACTTTCAACATCCAACAGTAGAACAAAGTGATGTGGATTACCTATTGGAAGTAGTCAATAATCGTTATCCAGAGGTACAATTGACAATTGATGATATTGAAGCCAGCTGGGCTGGCTTACGACCTTTAATTTCTGCTAACGGTGGCTCAGATTATAACGGGGGAAACAATGGCAAACTTTCAGATAAAAGTATTGATGAAGTCATTGATGTAGTTGACAGATACCAAAAAAATCAAACAGATAAACGAGAAATTGAAGAAGTCCTAAACCATCTAGAAGACAGTTTGGTGGAAAATAAAGTCAATCCTTCAGCTGTCTCTCGAGGCAGCTCATTGGAAAGATCAGCGGATGGCTTGCTCACTTTGGCTGGTGGGAAATTAACAGATTATCGTAAAATGGCAGAAGGTGCGATGAAAATGATTCAAACCATCTTAGCAGAAGAATACCAGAAAGAATTCACCTTAATTGATTCTAAAAACTATCCAGTTTCAGGCGGGAAATTGAACCCTGCAACGGTAGACGAAGAATTAGAAGCGTTGGCAAAACATGGCGTATCTAAAGGGTTAAGTGAAAAGGATGCACTATACTTAGCTCATTTATATGGCTCCAACGTACCAACTGTTTTTGAAATGATTGATGATGCCAAAGTAATTCCTGGTTTAACCTTAACAGAAACTGTCTCTTTAAACTATGCGATGGAAGAAGAAATGGCTTTAACACCCGTCGACTTTTTATTGCGACGGACCAACCACTTATTATTTATGCGTGATCGTTTGGACCAAGTGAAAGCGGGAGTCATTGAAGAAATGGCACAGCATTATCAATGGACAGCGGAAGAAAGAGCACGACACATTGAAACATTAGAAAAAGTAATTGAAGAATCAGATTTAAAAAATTTGAAAGTAGGGTGAAGAAAAAATGGGAACTTCGATGATGACACAATTATTCGGTGAATTTTTCGGAACGATGATTTTAGTTTTACTAGGGGATGGCGTCTGTGCCGCAGTTAACTTGAAGAAAAGCAAAGCCTTTGCTTCTGGTTGGGTCGTTATTGCTTTAGGTTGGGGCGCTGCTGTTACATTAGCTGTTTACATGTCTGGGTATATGAGTCCAGCGCATTTAAATCCTGCTGTAACAGTTGCGATGGCAATTACTGGAAACTTTGAATGGGGCATGGTTTTACCTTATATCGTAGCTCAAGTCCTAGGCGGTTTTATTGGTGGTTTAGTTGTCTGGTTAGCTTATTTACCCCATTGGAACATTACAGAAGACAAAGGTGCTATTTTAGGAACCTTCGCCACTGGTCCAGCTGTCCGTAACTATCCAGCCAATGTTTTAACAGAAATTATCGGCACATTTGTCTTGGTTTTTGGTTTACTAGCCTTTTCTCAAAACGACTTAGCGGCTGGCATTAACCCAATGCTTGTTGGGATTTTGGTCTTAGGACTAGGTCTATCATTAGGCGGACCTACAGGTTATGCAATTAACCCTGCACGTGATTTAGGACCTCGTTTAGCGCACCAAATTATTCCTGTGAAAACAAAAGGTGATTCTGATTGGGCTTATTCTTGGGTGCCAATTGTGGGACCTATCTTAGGTGCTTCATTAGCTGCAGTAATTTATTTATTCACTATTTAATAAAATGAAATGTAAATAGTTGTTTTAGACAATAAAAAACGCTTGTGAGAAGTAATCAATTCTTGCAAGTGTTTTTTGCTACATATTAAACCAAAAAAGATTTCGTTAGACATTTAGACAATTTGTCTAAATGCGGAACGGAACAATTTTCCTATATGATACAATAAAAGTGCACAAGTAAGTGGGGGAGTAACATTTCATACTTATTTGTCAATTTTAATCTGGACAATGTGTTCAGTAATATATACTAATTTAAAAAGGAGTACATGATTTGAATGGGATAATGGTTTTGTTAGTGGGGACTGGGTACATTGGTTGGGTTATTTATAGAAATGGTCGTACGTATTTCCGTTATAAAAAAAATCTAAAAAAATATCAAACGACGCACCATCTAACGGACAGTGACCTAGAGATGTACCAAAGAATTATGGACGAATTAAAAAAACAAATTATTTATTTAAACGAACTAACGAATAAGTCACGAAATTTAAAAAAAATTGAACAAGTAGAACTGGGTGTTGCTTCCGCTAAGGGCATCTTTAAACACTTAGTGAAGTATCCTGAAGCAATTACTCATTTTAGTGATTTTTTATATCATAAGGTACCAGAGATTTTACGAGCATCAGAACGGTTTTTAAGCATTAAAGAAGATAAATTGTCAACAGAAGAAATAACACTTGCAACCAATGGTATCTTAAGTACCATAAGAGTGTTGTCGGAAAGTATCACAGATGATTACGAAAAATTAGTCTCCGAAGCATCTGAGGAAATTGCCTTATCAAAAAAATTAGTGGAGAGAAAAAATGGCTAAACAAAAGAATTTTTATGATACATATGATGCGCTTTTTCAAAAGCCAAAATGGTCGTTTTTTCCTGTCACAAGAACAGACACAGTAAAGCAACTTCCTAACCCCAATAAAAAAGTGGTAAAACCACAGACGAAAAAAAAGAAAAAACAAAAAAAGAACAAAAAAATTATTTGGATAGGCATTGCTGTAGCAATTGGCTTTATAGTATATATTGATCTTGCGGAGAAAGATGATTATTGGGATTACTCCGCTTCATCAGAAGATGTTTATCCTTTAAAAGAAGCTGGACTTACCACAACTGGACCTGTTGATTTAGAAAAACCACTAAAAGTCACAATAGAAGAAAATAAACTTTTATTTAATCAAGGCTACCAAATAGAAATTATCGGCGATGCCGATATTGAAACCAGTGGCGGAAAGAACTTTTTAATTTTACCTTCTACAGAGGAGTATCCAGATACAAAATATCTAGGCAATATCAGTTTTTATGAAAAAAGAGACTATTATACATCGGCAGGTATGTACCTTTCTGGCAATCTTATCAACAGTCTTTCTGATTATTTAGATACAAGTAAAGAGTTTATCAAAGCATATCCAATTGATAAAATTGCTGATGTACAAACCGGCTATATTTTAAAACGGAATCAAGGATATACAGACATCTCAAAATATTATCTCTTTAAAGATGGAACAGGATTTGAATTAGAAGTCTCTGTTGACCAATTGGAAAAGGTCAAAGATTCCAAAGACTATTCTTCTTTTGTAAAAACATACGCAAAAGAAGTCGCTTTTATAGAAAAAAGTTTTAAATTTGAGTCTACTGATGAGGAATCTCGATAGAGAAAATAGTTTTCAGCTTCAAGTAGCGCCTAGCAATACCTTTGTTGAAAAAATGTAAGAGCCTGAGACAAAAAACACTTTGGATCTTCGTCTCAGGCTTAAAAACTGATCAGCGGTGGAAGCGTAGCACTTTAAGGACTGAAGTACGTTACTAGATTGTCTTTGAAGGTAACATAGAAAAGAACAGCAATATACAAGCGACCTACAAACTATTTTCTGTCAGACTAAAACTGGCAGAAGTGGTTTGTAGGTTGCTTGTTTTCATTATGGCTGGTGAGACAGGTTGGCGCTTGATGTTTGTTTTAATATTGCAAATCAAAAATGGCGATACTTATTTTACTGAAAATTAGTTCCCAATCTTCTCGGGTTAATTCTTCTTCTAAAATGTAAATTCGGTCTATTTCTTTTGGTAAATCAAATAAGGGATAGTCAGTAATCACAATATCACAACTAGAAAAATCGGTTCGTTCAAAAATAATATCCTCACTAAATGCTTGCTTGATTTTCATCATAATAAAGCTAGCAATGTAAAAATCGCGAGAATATGCAACACCAATTTTAATTTTTTTGCGGGGACTATAGTGCTTATAAATTCGTAACAACAATTCACATGTCCAAATTGGGTTCTCCTGATCCTTAAATCTTAACTGATAAGGGGAATGCGCTGAAAAGTTTTGATAAAAAGCATAAATTTCTTTCTGTAAATCTTTTTGATAAGTACTATTTTTATTGACTAAAAAATCTAGAATTGCGGTATTTGGTTGCTGTGAAATAAATAATTGGTTATAGATAATATTTTTAAATAAAATAAGTAAGAAGTAATGACGATCAAATTCACGCATTTTTGGAATTTGAAAAACTTCGCAAAAATTGGTTAATAAAGAATCAACGTAGAAATATTCTGGGCAAGAAATTTCATTTAGAGCAGCCAGTAAATCTTTGGCTCGTTTTGCTGAATCAAAATTATCAATAGCAATGGGTGCAATGATATCTACAACCCACTGTTGATCTTCTGAAAAATTTGATTGGGAACAAAAAATAGTTTGTTTTGAGTCTGAGAAAAGCCTTAAATAAGGATGTTCTTCAAATTCTTTTTGGAGATCATCTTCACAAGTATATGGAAAGCGATATTTTGCGATGTGTAAAAGTAAATTTAATTTTAGTAGAGAAGCGTGTTCCAAGCGTTCAAGAATTTCTGGTTTAATATGTTGCGTCAGTATATCTTCAAAATAAGTAGAGGTATAACGTGGTAAGGCTAAGGTATTTAAAAAGATGGTCCAGTAGACATCAAGAAAAGCATATAGGACTTGAAATTCAGAACCTGTAATCACTTTACTCGCGGAGGGGGAAAAATGGACGGAAATTCCATACAAACCAAATAGTTTATTAATGTTATTTAACCGTTTGTAAATGTAAGATGAGCTAAAATTAGTTTCTTGACTCACTTTCCAGACAGAATTGTTTTCTTTTTTGATAATTGCTTGAAAAAGAATGAAGTCAGTAGAATGGACACAGTAATAATTAAATAATAAAAAATAGTGGGAAAGAAAATCATTGGAAGTCGTATGTAATGAAATTTTTCCGTGATGGATCTGAATCTCTAAGGTATTTTCAGGAAGGGTTGCTAAGTCTTCTTGAATTTCACGAAGATAAATTGATAAATTTTTAGTAGAAAGATCGAATTTTCGGGCAACACTAGATAAATCAAGGTTCGTTTGTTTTGCTAAGTATAAAAAGACAGCCAATTTTTTTTGTGTTTTCTTTGAAAGTAAAAATGTTTTTATGGCATCTTGTGTTTTGATGAGACTCACTCCTTAGTAATAACTTCTCTTTTATTATAATAGTTCACCTAATAAATTGTAATAAAAAAGAACAATTCTCATTGGTTTATGAGAAAATAACAAGATATTCAGCAGGAAAACACCTGTGTCAGTCGACACAGGTGTTACGATGAGCAAAAAGAGTGGGTTCTTTTTTTATCAAATAATTTTCCAAAGTGACATGATCAACTAAAGAATCAATCACCCCTTCTTTAGAAACTGAAAATCCTGCAGCCTGAATTGCTATTTGAATGGCTGCTTCAGTCGGATAACCTTTCGAAAGATAGGAGGCGAGCGCGCTGATAAAGCTGTCACTGGCACCAGTACTATCCACAGCTATATTTTCTGTTGCAGGGAAATAGTGGCATACTTGGGGTGTTTTTAATAACACGCCTTTTTTTCCTAAAGTAACAATGACATTTTTTACGCCCATTTCTAAGAAGTACGCCGCTTTCTCTTCTAATGTACCAGTATCTGGTTGAAGTTCCAATAATTCATCTTCATTGGGAATGAAAAAATCAACCTTTTCTAGTATATTCACTGGAATATGATGAATAGCAGCTGGTTTTAAAATAATCGGTACGCCTGAATGTTGGGCGATTTCACAAGCTTTCTCTACAGCAGACAAAGGAATTTCTGTTTGAATGAGACAAAAACTGGCATCCATAAATAGGTGTTTTTGCTGTGCGATTTTTTTAGGCGTAAGCGCTGTGTTTGCACCAGGTAAGATTGAAATCATGGAGTCGCCGCTTGTCTCAACATAAATATAAGCTTGACCAGTCTCAGTATCTTGAATACGTGTGATACCATCTGTCGTAACGTGGTATTTTTCTAATTCTTTATATAAGTAATTCGCATCTGTGTCTGAGCCTAAACAACCAATTAAGGTGGCCTGATGGCCCAGTTTGGTTAAGCCAACAGCTTGATTTAATCCTTTTCCGCCGGGGAATTTAGCATAGCTAGACAAAAAATTTGTTTTGCCGTTATGTGGTAAATTTGTTGAATACAGATAATTATCAACGTTTAAACTACCCACTACAATCATTTTGCTATGTGGATTAACACTAGACATGCCTAATGTATTTTTGTGATCTAGCACCAATTTTTCAGCCTCATTAATCAAGGCTGTTTTTTCTTTGCGTTTGTTAAGCAATAATAAGGCTAACTGGCTGCCAAACGTCTCTGTATCTAATAAAACGGAAGAAATATGATCAGGTAAAAATGAACGATCAATTTTTCGCTTAATTGCGAGTAAAGAGTAATTATCAGGGGTTCGCAAACCGCTCTGCTTTAAAAGCTGTTCCAAAAAAACAGCCTGGGTATAGTCATCAGTAAGGATACCCGTAATCCCATCTGTGATAAGCTGATTACTGAAATCAGCAGGGATAGTAGTTAAAATATTTTCTTTACTAAAGGGTAAATTGACATCAAATAAGGCTTTTTTATAGCCTGCAATAATTGCTTCTTTATATTTTTGGTTAGTGACGAAATAACTAATTTTTTTATGGTTATTCTGTAATAATTCTCGGGTTAAAACATAACTAGCTTCTTCATAAAGCCTCGCTAGAGAAGGCAATTCGTTAGTTGAGTGATTGACGAAATAGTAAGGAATCGTTAATTCTTCTATAAATTTCGCGTATTGTTTACTGTTTTCATTGATTGGGTCCCAAATAATGCCACTGGCTTGTTTTAAAGTTGGCGAGGTAATATTTTTCAGTTCTTGTTCTAAACTACCGTGACTATTTAAAATCAAGCAGTTATAGCCATTTTCTTGAGCTTTATCAATAAAGCTCGTAACCCAAGCCTCAAAAGTTTCATGGCTATTTAATAATAACACGAAGGTTTTTGTAGTACTATTTGTGACGAGATTTGCTGAGTAAGGTGTGTAGTTGTAATCTCGAACGATTTTTAAGACACGCTCACGGGTTTCTTTACTAATAGTTTGATCTTTATTATTTATAATTTTGGATACAGTTGAAGCGGAAACGCCAGCTAATTTTGCAATATCTTTAATATTCATCATTTTCGTCCTTTCACTGAACTCTTTTTTATAGTAAGCATTCTAAAAGCAGAAAGTCAAGAAAAAGCCTAATTATTTATTATTTAGAAATTCTGCTTGACTTTTAATGAAAGCGCTGTTAATCTCAAATTAAGAAAACGTTTCCGGAAATGTTTTTCCTAAATGTGAATGGAGGAAGAAAAATGGATACAAAGAAAAGACCGATCATTATTGATACGGACCCAGGAATTGATGATGCTGTAGCTTTAGCGATTGCACTGAATCATCCTAACCTAGAAGTTCGCTTAATAACGACGGTTGCAGGGAATGTAGATGTAGAAAAAACAACAAATAATGCCTTGAAACTTGTCGATTTTTTTGGGAAAAAGGTTCCTGTAGCCAAGGGGTGTAATTGTCCGTTACTTATTCAATTGGAAGATTCTGCTGAGATTCATGGGGAGACTGGCATGGATGGCTTTGAGTTTCCGCAACCTATCTCTACGTGTTTAGATATTCATGCAGTGGAAGCTATGCGAAAAGAAATTCTGTCTAGTGATGTTCCTTTGACCATTGTTCCAATTGCTGCATTAACGAATATTGCTTTGTTACTGACCCTCTATCCAGAAGTCAAAGAAAATATTGCAGAAATCGTCATGATGGGTGGCTCATTAGCAAGGGGAAATACAAATACAAGTGCCGAATTTAATACGTATGTCGATCCACACGCTGCACAAATTGTTTTCCAATCAGGTGTCCCGCTAACAATGGTAGGATTAGATGTTACAAGTCAAGCTGTGTTAACGAATCATGAAGTAACAGCCATCAGAGCGCTTGGCAGAGTGGGGGAAATGTTTTATGGTCTTTTCCGTCATTATAGAGGCGGCAGTCTAACTACAGGTTTGAAAATGCATGATGTCTGTGCGATTGCCTATTTAACTTCACCAGAATTATTTGAGACAACTGAAACGTTCATTGAAGTTGCTTTGGAAGGTCCAGCTGCGGGAGCTACTGTTGCGGACTTAAAAATGAAGTATCATAAAAACGTGAATGCCGTTGCCTGTATAGATGTAAATGTTGAAGCTTTTCAAAAATGGGTTGTCGAAAAAATGAAAGCGGTTAATTAACTGAAGGAGGATAAGTATGATTGAAAGTTTATTGGTATTGGTCGTTTTAGTTGTTGTAGCCTATTTGATTGTAAAAAATTATCATCCCGCACTCAGTTTAATTATTGGTGCGCTTGTTCTACTTGCATGTGCATGGATGTTAGGACATCCCATTTATCCTGCAGGAGAAGGAACCGGTTTTGGATTATTTGATATTTTCTTGAAGTTTAAAGATACAATTATTGCACAAGTGAGTTCAGCAGGAATTGTAATTATGATTCTTTTTGGTTATTCAGGCTATATGAATGCAATCGGGGCCAATCAGATGGCTGTCAACTTTTTGGTGAAACCATTAATGAAGATTAAACGTAAATCGTTATTTGTCCCTGTGGTCTTTTTAATTGGAAATTTAATGTCACTAGTAGTTCCTAGTGCATCAAGCTTAGCGATTATTTTAATGTCTATATTATATCCGATGCTAGCCAGCATGGGGATTTCATCATTAACTGCTGCAGGTGTGATTGCAATGACGGCAACTATCATGCCAACACCTTTAGGCGCGGATAACGTAATCGCCGCAAATACCCTTGGTTATGATGTGTTAAATTATGTTGTATGGAATGCCAAAATTTCGCTGCCATCGTTATTAATCATTGCGGTTGCACAGTACTTCTGGCAAAAATACTGCGATAAAAAAGAAGGTGAGGCTGCCTATGTTTCATTAAATGAAGAGGGCTTAAGCAAACAAAAAGAATTTGATGTTCCTAAATTTTATGCAATATTGCCAATATTACCGCTATTATTAATTGTTGGAGTGGGAATCGCAGGAATGTTTATTAAAGGAATAACGATGGATATTTTTGTTCTTACATTTATTTCTTTCTTCATTGCTGTATTGGTTGAGACGCTTCGCTTGAAATCTTTTAAAAAGGTTCAAGATACGGCTGTCGAGATGTTTAAAGGAATGGGGCAAGGGTTTAGTCAAGTTGTGATGCTTGTCGTAGGCGGTTCATTATTCACGTCTGCGATTCAAACGTTAGGAATTATTGATAGTATTATGGCATCTGTCGAAGCGTCAAGTTCAGCAGGAATCGTTACGACCTTAATTTTCAGCGGTGCAACGACCCTTTTTGGAATTTTAAGCGGTGGTGGTCTGGCAATGTTTTATGCGGTTATCGAACTAATCCCTGGGATTGCCGAAAAAGCTGGGATTGATGGTATTTTAATTTCCTTGCCAATGCAGATGATCGCGAATTTAACTAGAACGATTTCTCCTGTAGCAGCAGTTGTCATGATTGTCGCATCAACAGTAGGAGTTAGTCCCATCAGAATTTTAAAACGGACGAGTGTACCGACCATCATTGGCATTATTAGTGTGATTATCTTGTCGATTCTATTGTTACCTTATTAAGAGAATAAACAATGAAAATTAGAGTGGCTGATGAGAAAGAGTTACCGATGATTCTTCAATTTTTAACAGAAGTAAAGGCATACATGGATGTTGTGGGCATTACACAGTGGACAAAGGACTATCCTTCTCAAGGAGATATCCAAGAAGACATTACAAAAAAACGATTGTATTTGCTAGTGCACGAAGAAATGATTTTTTCAATGGCAACGTTATGTATGGAGCAGGAACAAGACTTTGTTTGGTTAAAGCGCTTTGCAACTTCGCCTAATTATATTGCCAAGGGTTATGGCAGTTTGTTGTTCCATGAATTGGAGAAACGAGCAGTCTGGGAAGGAAGACGTAAAATGTATGCTCAAACTAATCATACAAACCATAGAATGATTCGATTTTTCGAAAGTAAAGGGTTCACAAAAATTCATGAATCTTTACAAATGAATCGCTTAGACTTTGGCTCTTTTTATTTATACGTTAAAGAATTGGAGAACTAATCCATCGTTTAAAATAAGAAAACAGGGAGCGTGGGACAAAAATCACTTTGGATTTTTGCTCCACGCTCAAAAACTGATAAACGGCGGGAACAGAAGCAACTCCTTCGGAAATAAGCCGAAATTCTCCAAAAATTAAAGAACAATTTTCGGAAATTCCTTCTTATTTCTCGGAGTTAAACGTTTCTGTCCCGACCTCCTGTTATTTTCCAAGGAAATAGTCAACTTAATTATACAAATAAAACACAAACACATTCGGGAACGGCAACATCTTTTTGAATCATTTCTAATAAGCCAGTTTCTTGGTTCCGACGATAAAGTGTTAAGTTATCAGAGTCTTGATTAGCGACAACAACGAAATCTTCAGAAGAATCTAAATCGAAATCTCTTGGAATATCGCCTTCTGTTGAAATTAATTGAATTCGTTCAATCGCTTCGCCGTTTTCTGAAACAGCATAGACAGCAATCGAGTTATGGCCACGGTTTGAAGCATAAAGGAAACGGCCATCAGAAGAAATACGAATCGCAGCACCACCATTAAACGCATCATAATCAGCAGGTAAAGTAGAAACTTTTTGTAATTCAGTGAAAGAACCATCTGTTTCATCATATGAAAGAACTGAAACAGTGCTATCTAATTCACCAAATAAATAAGCCAATGATTTTGTTGGGTGGAACACTAAATGACGTGGACCAGTCCCTGGCTCAGTCACGAATTGAGCGATTTCAGAAAGCTTTCCATCTAAGCTAACATTATACGTATACACACGATCGGTTCCTAGATCACAGACGACTAAGCGTTGATCAGGCGTCAAATCTGTGTAATGAACATGGGCATTGTTTTGGTTTTCATGAGGACCAGTTGGCTCTGTATGAATCACTTTGTCAGCATCTTCCAAAGAACCATCTTCTAAGATACGATACACGTGAACGATACCTTGGTGATAATTTGCTGCATAGACAAGTTGTCGGTTTTCGTCAACAGCTACATAACATGGCGGCGCACCTTCCTCAGTTACTTTATTCAATAAGTTAAAATGGTCCATTTCTGGTTGATAAGCGGCAGTGCCACCTTCACCGTCAACACTAGTGACGCTAAAAAGTTCGCCCTTTTGACTCAGAGCAAGATAGGTAGGACTCGTTTCTTCTAACAAAAGTGTCGCTTCTGTTAAACGACCTTGTGTCGTATCTAATGCAATTTTATAAATGCCTTGGCTGGCTCTTCGAGTATAGGTACCTAGTAAAATTTGTTCTAACATCACAATTCCTCCAATTTGTTTCAACACAATCACTTTTTATGAAAGTGCTTTTATATAATGTAGTATACCATAAGAAGTCTAAGAACAATAAAACTTTCTATCTGAGATGTTCGCATTTTAAAGTGGTTTGTGCTATTATGATGAGAGACTGTGATGACAGTCATTTTTTGATTTTTAGAGGGGTGACGAACATGTACGACAATACGGATAATAACGGGACCGTTCGTTGTTCATTTTGTGGGAAAACACAAGAAGAAGTAAAAAAAATTGTTGCTGGTCCGGGTGTCTATATTTGTAATGAATGTATTGATCTATGTAAAGAGATTATTGATGAAGAATTTTATGATGAAGCAGTCCGAGAATTAACGGATGTGCCAAAACCCCAAGAAATTTTAAATGTTTTAAATGAATATGTTATTGGACAAGAACGTGCAAAACGCACACTTTCTGTTGCTGTTTACAATCACTATAAACGTGTGAATCAATCAGAAACAGCTGCAACTCAAGATGACGTTGAATTGCAAAAAAGTAACATTTGTTTAATTGGACCAACAGGTTCAGGTAAAACTTTCTTGGCTCAAACGTTAGCAAAAACATTAAATGTACCTTTTGCAATCGCTGATGCGACCAGTTTAACAGAAGCAGGTTATGTAGGGGAAGATGTTGAAAACATCCTTTTAAAATTACTACAATCTGCTGACTATAATGTTGAACGTGCGGAAAAGGGCATTATCTATATTGATGAGATTGATAAAATTGCCCGTAAGAGTGAAAATGTTTCGATTACTCGAGATGTTTCAGGTGAGGGTGTTCAACAAGCCTTACTAAAAATTCTTGAAGGAACAGTTGCAAGTGTACCACCACAAGGGGGCCGCAAACATCCACATCAAGAATTTATCCAAATTGACACAACGAATGTTCTCTTCATCGTTGGTGGAGCATTTGATGGAATTGAAACCATTGTTAAAAACCGCTTAGGCGAAAAAACTATTGGTTTTGGTAAAACTAATTCTGCTTTAAATGAAGAAGAAAGCATCATGCAACATATTATTCCGGAAGATTTATTGAAATTTGGTTTAATTCCAGAATTTATTGGACGCTTACCTGTAATGGCTGCGCTTGATAAATTAACGAATGATGATTTGGTTCGAATTTTAACAGAACCGAAGAATGCCTTGGTGAAACAATATCAAAAATTATTGTCTCTTGATGACACTAAATTAGAATTTGAACCAGAAGCATTAAAAGCCATTGCAGCCAAAGCCATTGAACGTAATACAGGCGCACGCGGACTTCGTTCAATCATTGAAGAAATTATGATGGACGTAATGTTTGATGTTCCTTCAGATGAAAGCATTGAAAAAGTTATCATTACTAAAATGGCCGCTGAAGGTACCGGTAAACCAACAATTATTTATAACAAAAAAGATAAAGAAGCTGTATAAGATTGAAGCTGAAAACAGCTCTTTCGGCGGATCTCCGAAAGAGCTGTTTTTGTTAAGCTTTTGAATGAAAGACTGAATAGAAGAACGGAGGAAAACAATGAACGTACATAATGCAGAAATCGTGATTAGTGCGGTATCCCCTAAACAATACCCTGAATCTCAGTTACCGGAGATTGCTTTAGCTGGACGTTCGAACGTTGGGAAATCATCTTTTATTAATACCTTGATTAATCGTAAAAATTTAGCAAGAACTTCAGGCAAACCTGGTAAAACGCAAACGCTAAACTTTTATTTAATTGAGGACGCCTTACACTTTGTGGATGTTCCTGGCTATGGTTATGCCAAAGTTTCTAAAACAGAACGTGCAAAGTGGGGAAAAATGATTGAAACGTATATTACGCAACGTGAGCAATTACGTGCAGTCGTTTCTTTAATTGATTTACGTCATCCGCCGACCCAAGATGATATCCAAATGTATGAATTTTTGAAATACTATGATTTGCCAGTTATTATTGTGGCAACTAAGGCAGACAAAATTCCGCGGGGCAAATGGAACAAACACGAGAGTGTCATCAAAAAAGCCTTGAATTTTGATAAACAAGATGACTTTATTATTTTCTCTTCTGAAACAAAAGAAGGAAAAGAAGCAGCTTGGACAGCAATTGAAAAATTTCTATAGAAAAAAACAAGCAAAATTACTCTTTTGCTTGTTTTTTTGCTTCTTCTTTTTTTACTTCTTGTCGTTGTTTTGCCAGTTCTTCAAGAGGTACTTCTTTCTTTAATGGATCAACGGCGAAAGAATCGAAGAGTTTATCTAAGTCATTGGAACGTTCAAATTTTAATCCCATTTACTAAGCCTCCATTCCTTTTTTTATAGTGTAGCACGTTTTTTTTCATTTGGATAGCAACAGAAATGTAAGAATTCGTCATAGGTGCACCTGGTGTAATTTCTCGTAACTAAGACTTGCCAAACATGAAAAAACAAGCTATTCTTTAGTAAGAATTAGTTAGAAAGAAGGCACTTTATGAAAAATCCGTTAATCGGCGGTGTTCGTTTTTATCAACGATTTATTTCTCCAGGATTGCCTGCACGTTGTCGCTATTACCCAACGTGTTCACAATATATGATTGATGCAATTCATACACATGGAAGTGTCAAAGGAACAACGATGGGGGTAGCACGGATTTTACGATGTCATCCTTTTGTTAAAGGCGGCATTGACTATGTTCCGTTGAAATTTCGCTTGACGAAAAATCCTGATAAGACCTATCATGGACCGTATACGTATCGAAGAAATAAGAAAACAGAAGTAGAAAAGGATGGATAAATATGGCAATTTTAGCATTTGATCTTGGCGGTTCTTCCGTGAAATACGGCGTTTGGACAGGCAAAGAATTAACAAATCAAGGGAGCTTTCCAACACCTGGCTCTTGGGAAGAAATGAAAGCGCATTTATATTCGGTTTATGCAGACAAAAGAAATGAGTCGATTAGTGGTGTTGCTTTTAGTTCACCTGGAGTAGTTGACGAAAAAAGTCAACAGATTTTAGGGATTTCCGCCATTCCATATATTCATCATTTTAACATTTATGAAGAATTAGAAGCGTTGTTTGGGTTACCAGTGACTATCGAAAATGATGCGAATTGTGCTGGTTTAGCTGAGATATATGAAGGCGCGGCGAAAGGGAAAAAAGAAGTGCTTTTTGTCGTTATTGGGACAGGAATTGGCGGAGCGATTTTTCGCAATGGCGAATTGTACAAAGGCGCTCATTTATATGGAGGCGAGTTTGGACTGAACTTTTTAAGTAATGGCCAAACATTCAGTGAAATTGGCACAGCTGTCAAAATGGCTCAGCGCTATTGTGAACGAATTGGAGTCGAAAAACAGGCGGTGACAGGAGAAGAAGTTTTTGAACTGGCACAACGAGGGGATGAGGTTGCTCGCGAAGAAGTCAATAATTTTTATGATTATTTAACACAAGGATTATTCGGCTTACAGTTTTCTTATGATCCTGAAATGATTGTACTTGGAGGCGGTGTTTCTGCTAAAGAAGGCTTATTAGCAGAGATTAATCGCCGGATGCTAACGCATTTACAGACCTTTGAATTAAAAGATTTTGTTCCAGAAATCGTGACCTGCCATTATCAAAATGATGCCAACTTGATTGGTGCAGCCGCCAACTTTCAAGCAAAAACGAATTGGGAACTATAAAGAAACAGCCGATTGTTATTCTCTTCAATCGGCTGTTTCTTTATTTATTTGCCTTGTCGTCAGTGTTTTCTTCTGCAGCAATCCGCGCTCGAACTTGTTGGCGTAAAGCTTCTAGTTCTTTTTCTTTCTTTTCTAATTCAGCTAAATCTTCAGAAATTTCATGGGCTTCTTCTGCTGGCTTAGGTTGTAAAAAGACGTTTAAACCAATCGCTATAAAGGTCCCAATGAATGTATCCAACACACGTTCCATTGCATATTGAAAGGAATCGCTTTGCGGAATACTTAAAGAAATCATTAAAAGTGTCGCAGTTGCAGAAATGATCCCAGCATTGTTATTAATCCCATCAGAAACAACGATGACGATAATGACTAAAAGTGGTAGTAGCAGTAATTCTACTAAGTGTTGATTAGGAAAATAATCTTGTGCTAATACATAAAGCAAAGCTAAAAAGCCACCCAATGTGTTTCCAATAATGCGCGATTTTCCAAAAGACAAACTGGTATTTAAATCTTGTCTTAATGAAAAAACAGCTGCTAAACAGGCAATCATAGGTGAGCCACGATGGAAAAATTGAAATAAAAGAATACACAGCATGACAGCAATTGCTGTTTTTAACGTTCGCATGCCTAAACGAAATCGACCCACTATCATAAATATTCGCTCCTAAATAACTTTTCTCTTTAATGATAACCGAAATAGAGGTAAAATTACTAGAGAAAAGTGAAGAATTATTATTTTTTAAGGGGAGTATGCATGAAAATTGGTTTACGAACAGTCAAGACAGCCATTAGCGCTGCATTAGCAATGATTATTGCGGAAAAACTGGGATTACTTTATGCCCCTTCGGCAGGGATTATTTCAGTTTTAAGTGTTACTAGCACGAAAAAAACATCTGTCATGACAGGAATTTATCGTTTGTTATCCTTAGCTTTAGCAACTATTTTAGCGTATATTTGTTTTACTTTTTTAGGTTTTACAGCGATTGCTTTTGGTATTTTTTTGTTATTATTTATTCCAGCAGCTGTGTATTTTCAATTATCTGATGGGATTGTTGTGAGTTCCGTTTTGGTAACTCATTATTTAGTCGAAAAAAATCTTTCTTGGGCGATTATTGGAAATGAGTTTTTATTAATGAGTATTGGTGTGGGACTAGCGTTATTAGCTAATTCTTATATGCCTGATACAGAAAAACGTTTAAGAGAAGACCAAGAAGTCATTGAAACAATGTTTCGTAAAATTTTAAGGGAAATGGCGCTACATTTAAACAACGCTGCAGGAGAGCGAAATTTGGTCATGCATTGTGCAGATTTAAAAACCTTTATTCGCACAGGCGAGACGTGGGCCAAAAATCATGCCGAGAATCAATTGCTGTCTACCAATACGTATTATTTAGAATACTTTGCGATGAGAAAAATGCAAAGTAATATTCTAAAAAACATGTTGGAATTATTAGAAGATATTACTGTTGATGCGCAACAAGTTCGTTATATTCAACAATTGTTGGAATATACGGCAGAAACATTTGCAGAGAATAATGATGGACAAGAAATTATGAATCGAATTAAGACCGTTTATGAAACCTATCGCACAAAACCATTGCCGCAAACAAGGAGTGAATTTGAAAATCGGGCGCGACTCTTTCAGTTTTTACAATTGTTTCAGTCATTCATTCAAGTCAAAGCGGACTTTGCCAAATTACAACTAGATAAATAAACAAAAAAGAAACCTTTTTAAACGGAGGTTTCTTTTTTTGTTCTCTTAAAAATTCAGGCAAGTTCTTTAGTATTCATTGAGAATGTGTTAAACTAATGAGAAAGAAAAATAAAAGGAATGACCGCAATGGATAATGCTCAAGTGAAGAGAAAACATTTCCGTTTTCCAGCATATGATGATGAACAGGGCGTAAAATTACCAACAGATAATGAACGTAACTTATTTCAAGATGATCTGATTGGTAAAGCAATGTCAGGTAGCAGAAGAACTGCAACATCTGCCGAAGATACCAGACAAAGCACACCATCCGTCCAACAACCAACAACGAATCAATCAACTACAAATAAACAAACACAACAATTAACAGCAGCACAACAAGAGCAATTAGCACGTCATCGTTCTAATTTGCCAGACTACACAAAACATGCTAGTAAAGCAACGAAAAATAAACAAGCAACGAAAAAAAATAATAGCCTTTTTGGGACGCCAAAAGGAAATGGCTGGACACAAACGTATAAAAAAAAAGAAGTCGTAGCGAAACCAAGTAGACCTGCCGCATCACCATTAGTGCAGAAAACGACACCTTCTTATTTTGTTCCTAAATATATCCCGGCTTCTGTGATTCCTGAGGAACAGGAACCTAGTTTTACTGAAGAAGAGTTGCTAAAAGCAATGAAAAAAGATCGGCGTTCATATGTCATTCTTGATGATGAACCAACGGCTTTTCAAGTGAAAGATACGGAAGAAGATCCAACGGTGCGGAAGTTTAATATTCCAACCTCAGAACCTGAGATTCCTTTAACTAGACGACAATATCAACAAATCAAACCAGACTTAGAACGTTTTGGCGAAGATGCGTTGGATTTACGTTCGCGTTCCCGTTTGAATGCCGCAAAGAAAAATGCTAAAAGTCAAACGGCTTATGGGAAAAAATTAGCTAAAGCGAATGCTCAAGTGGAGCCGGAAGCACCTGTGACAGAAGAAAAGAAAAAGGGTATCTTGGATAAACCATTAAGTGGGATGCTAGAAGATTCAAGTTCTGTATTAGAAAACAGTAAATATTTTAGTTAAGAGATGAAACTTGCATGTGGAATTGAAACATGTAAGTTTTTTATTCTGTTTTAATAGTTGATTATTTTTTTGTTTTATACGATAATGAATCTCGTATGATTGAAATTTTTTTAAAAAAGGTATGTTTTATATAGTGACAGAGAAGAGGATTATAATGGGAAATCAAGAGAACAAATTATACCATTTTGTCGGAATCAAAGGTTCTGGCATGAGCTCATTAGCGTTGGTCTTACACCAAAAAGGCTACAACGTTCAAGGATCAGACGTAGAAGAGTATTTCTTTACACAACGGGATCTTGAAAAATCAGGTGTCCCTATTTTACCATTTAATGCAGATAATATTGATAAAGACATGATTGTTATTGCTGGAAATGCTTTTCCAGATACCCATGAGGAAATCGCCCGCGCCATCGAATTAGGCGCAGAAGTAATTCGTTACCACGATTTCATTGCTCGTTTTATCGAACCGTATACAAGCATTGCTGTAACAGGGTCACACGGGAAAACAAGTACGACTGGTTTGCTAGCACATGTATTAAGTGGTATCAATCCAACTAGTTATTTAATAGGGGATGGCACTGGCCACGGCGAACCAGATGCTGATTTCTTTGCATTTGAAGCGTGTGAATATCGCCGTCATTTCTTGGCTTATTCACCAGATTATGCGATTATGACGAATATCGATTTTGATCATCCAGATTACTACAAGAGCATTGAGGACGTTTTTTCAGCGTTCCAAACAATGGCTCATCAAGTCAAAAAAGGAATTTTTGCTTATGGTGATGATAAGTATCTTCGTCAGTTAGAATCAGAAGTGCCAGTTTATTATTATGGCGTCAGCGAAGAGGATGATATCCAAGCCCGAAATATTCAACGAACAACGGAAGGCTCATCTTTTGATGTTTATCACAAGGATGATTTTGTAGGTCATTTTGTCTTACCAGCATTTGGCCATCACAATATCATGAATGCGCTAGGTGTGATTGCTGTGGCTTATTTTGAAAAACTTGATATGCAAAAAGTCGCAGAAGAAATGCTAAGTTTTAAAGGTGTAAAACGTCGTTTTAGCGAGAAAAAAGTCAGTGACATGATTATTGTTGATGATTATGCGCACCATCCAGCTGAAATTAAAGCAACGATTGATGGCGCTCGTCAAAAATATCCTGATAAAGAAATTATTGCTGTCTTCCAGCCACATACATTTACACGAACAATTGCCTTAATGGATGAATTTGCTGAAGCACTGGATTTAGCAGATGAAGTATTCTTATGTAATATTTTTGGCTCTGCGCGTGAAACACAAGGCGAGGTACGCATTGAAGATTTAGGTGAAAAAATTCAAAAAGGTGGACAAGTAATTACCGAAGATAATGTGTCGCCTTTACTAGATTTTGAAAATGCAGTGGTTGTCTTTATGGGCGCTGGCGACGTTCAGAAATTTGAACAAGCCTACGAAACATTACTAAGTAACACAACTAGAAACGTTTTATAAGAGAACATAAAAAAAATCGGGACAGGGGTATCTGGCTTCAAAAAATAAGAAGCTGCTCCTGTTCCGTTGTTTGTTTTTAGAATGCTAACATGGTAGATAAGTTGGTTTTGTTTAAACATCCTTTAAGGACTACTTTTTAGCTTGCCTTTTAAGTACATTTTGGTACAATTATCTTATCAATAACGGAGGTGTACTAATTTGAATATCGGAAAACCGAGAAAATTAGGCAAAACCATCGAAGATATCGAAGAGGGAGATTCGTTGTCCTTGACAGAGTCAATTGAAGACAAGGACTTATTACTTTACTTGGGCTTGACCAATGATGCGAATCCTTTATATATCCAACATGATTATGCCCAAAAAACAGAATATGAAAAACCAATCGTACCATCAATTATGCTGATGGGAATTATCACTAGTGCGATTTCAAAACATTTACCAGGACCAGGTTCACATGTTGTTAATTTCTCTGTGAACTTTGTGGAACCCGTTTTTCATTACGAAACATTAACTTTCCAATTAGAAGTAATCAAAGTTGACAAAATGAAAGATGTGATTACCATTTCAGTTGAGGCTGTTAATGAGCAAGAAAATCGCGTGTTAGATGCAGTGGTGATGGTTCAACCACCCCAAGTGACGATTGATGAACTAACAGAGAAAGAAGGGACTTTAACTTATGAATAATCAAGAATATATCCAAACTGGCACAGGTTTGAATAAATTTTATGCCAAAATTTACGGATTTTTAGCGTTAGGAATTGGTATTAGCGCAATCATGGCTTATGCAATGACAACTGTCTTTTCACCTGTTCTAGCTACTTTATTCCAATCAAGCTTAGCTTTTTGGATGATTTGGCTTGTTGAAATTGGCTTAGTTTTATATCTAGGCGCAAAAGCACAGAAGAATCCAACTATTGCGATTGCAGGATTTGTTGCGTATGCATTATTAAATGGTGTCACTTTATCCGTGACGTTATTAATGTATACTGGTGGAACAGTGGCCGGCGCATTTTTAAGTGCAGCAGCTACCTTTGGCGCGATGTCATTAGTAGGTGTCTTTACGAAGAAAGACCTATCAGCAGTTGGTCATGCCGCTTATAGTGCCTTAATCGGAATTATCATTGCGATGTTGCTAAATATGTTCCTTTTACACAGTAATGCTGTAGAATTCTTTATTTCCATTTTAATGGTCCTAATTTTCTCAGGGATTACTGCTTACGATAACCAACGTATACGCCAAGTCTATGCGCAAACAGGTGATCAAGCAGGTACTGGGATGGCCGTTTTCTTCGCATTACAATTATACCTTGACTTCATCAACTTATTCTTAGCTTTCTTAAGAATTTTTGGTAAAAACAACTAACATGAACGTAAAAGAGGTCGGGACAGAAGCGTTTAACTCCGAGAAATAAGAAGGAATTTCCGAAAATTGTTCTTTAATTTTTGGATAATTCCGGCTTATTTCCGAAGGAGTTGCTTCTGTTCCCGCCGTTTATCAGTTTTTGAGCGTGGAGCAAAAATCCAAAGTGATTTTTGTCCCACGCTCTTTTTTTAACCCATTCCAATAGCGAAATTCAACAGTTTATCGGAGTATGTTGGGTTTTCTAAATCGGTTTTCATTGTTTCATTCAGTAGACTGAGCTGATCGGTAATGATACCATCGACGCCATAAAAAATCATTCGCGTCATAACATCTTCATCATTTGCTGTCCAAGCATAAACCTTTTTCCCATCATGATGAGCGGCATTTACAAAGTTACGATTCATTGTACTGTATTCCATAGTAAAAAAGTCAACTGGCATTTTAGGCGGTCCCACAATGTTGAAAGGAATAACGTAGCCTACATAAAAGCGTGGTTCTTCTTTCTTTAAGGCCATCGCCGTATCATAGGTTAAGGTATGAAGGATATGGCCGTTTTCTAAAATATTTTCACGGTATTGTTTGACAAAGCGCTGTACTAAATCAGGGCTATCCTGAGGCGTGGTTTTGATTTCAATTAATAAACGTTGTTTTAATTGATTGGCTTTGGCTAAATAATCATCAAAAGAAACCATTTTAGCAGTTTGACCATTTTCTGTGACATTCATGTTCGTTAATTCTTTAAGTGTTAATTGATTTGGTCGTTTATTAACACCCATTAACGCCCGTAAATTAAAATCGTGCATGACAATAAATTGATGGTCTTTGGTTTCTTGAATATCCATTTCAACATAATCAGGTTTTGCCTTATTGGTCTCGATTAAAGAGTCCAAGGTGTTTTGAACGCCATTGTTACCATTAACACCACGATGGGAGATGGTAACCGGTTTTCGGTCAGGTGTATGACTTAGGTAATTCGTATTATAGGTGCCTACACCAATTCCGAAGATGATTGCAATCAAACAAAAAAGAACGACTCTGAAGGTGGTCCATTCTACCCGAACCTCTGATTTCGGGGTGAACCATTCTGGCGTGTCAGGCAAAATCCCTTCATCCTCCATATCATCAACAATAATGTAAAAAATAGCAACACTAGACAACACCAAGTTTAAGAGCATCATAACCTGAAGGAGCGTCATAGCGATGACAGCGCTAGGTAAAGACCACTCAGGTTTAAACGTTTCGACTGCGGTTTGACCTAAAAATATCAAGAAATAGCCAGCCGTAAAAATCCCTAAAACAGTTCCACCAATGATAATAAATTGTCCTAAAATCTGGAAAAAGCGTCGCTTTGTAATTTGCCAACTACGTTTTAAAGACTCACGAAAACCAACATCACGTAAAATCAACTCTGGAAGGGCAAAAGCAAGTCGAATCGCTAAATATAAGATAATCAGTTCTAACAATACGAAACCAATAATAATAATGACGCGATTTGCAAAAATAAAATCTAAGATAAAGGCTGGAATCTTAACTCTTGTTAATAAATAAGAGCGGAAGGTTAACCCACTTAATGGTAAAATCAAAAAGAAATATGCTAGGAAAAACAGAAAGGTAATTCCTCGAACTTTTTTTATCTGAAGCAAGGTGCCGTGCAATAATTGCGTTAGAGTAATTGGTTGCTTTTTCTTAATAAAATAAACACTAAGCAATAAAAAGGTAAATTCAAAAAAGAGCGCCAGTAAAATTAACAGCCCAATTAGTAGAAAAGTCAAAAGGACATAGGGATGTTGCGTAGCAATTGCCCCTAAGTTATCGTAGGAAATATAATCAATCCCACCTTCTTTGAGTACCAATTTGGACAAACTTGTCAATAAAGGCAATAGAACGAATAACATAAATCCGTGCATCAAGAGCACATCGCGAAAATACGCCGTTGTCCCTTTAAGAAAATCTAGCGTATTCACAATACTATTTTTAAAATAACTAAACATCAAAAGTCCCCCAGTTTCTACCAAAATTCCATAATAAAAGGACTAAATCAAACTGACACAGGCAGAGTTTTGATTTAGTCCGTTCGCTTTTTTATTTATTTTACATTCCCAGTAAGCTAGTTAAAAATGTACCGCCATAAATTAACGCAAGACTATATAAATAGATAGAAGCAGGTTTTGCTAATAAAATAATCAGAGTAAATTTTTTCACAGACATTTTTGTTAAACCGGCCATTAAACAAAGCGCATCATCTGGTGCAATCGGGAAGAAAATTGCTAAAGCAAACAATCGTTCAAAACGTTTTTCATTGTCTAACCAACCGATATACTTGTTATATGTTTTATCACTGACAAGGCTCATAATGAATGGTTTCCCATAATTACGACCTAATAAGAAAATGATAATAGAGCCAAGTGCAATACCAACGTAATTATAGACGAAGCCCATTGTTGGCCCGAAAATCAAGACCCCTGCAGCACAGCTAACACCACCAGGAATAATCGGAATAACCACTTGAATAATCTGAATTAACATGAAAATAATCGGACCGAGAATGACAGATTGCCCTACTAGTCCTCTTAGTGCATTGATGTCCTTGAAGACACCTAATCGGATAAAATAGATGGTTGCAATTATGGTTGCAACAATGCCCAAAATGGAAATAATATTAACAATTTTTCTAGATAGGGTAACACTCACATTTCTCATCTCCTTTAGTTATACTCATCGTACTTTTAGTATATAACTTTTCATCAATAAAAAACATCGTTTGTTCTTTCTGCAAACGAACAAAGTTGTAAGATACGCATCATTTGATAAGTTTATTATACAAAAAAAGAGACAGAAAAGACATCCTACTTAAGACCCATTCTGCACTGATCTTTCGAAAGAGAGTAAAAGAAACGAAAGTGGCGCATCTTTTAGTAATATTATAGAGGGGCAAAGAGTGAAATTAAATTTGCATCCACGTCTTTAATGATTGCGTATCGTTGGCCCCAAGGTGCATTCCAAGGTTCTTTAAAAACAATGTAACCAGCTTGGCTCATTTTTTTCACGGTGTTATCAACTTCTGCGGCCGTTTCACAAAGAAAAGCAAGTTCGATTTTATCGCCTTGCTGACTAGGCGCAAACCCATAGACACCAGTAATCATTTGTAGTGAATTTAAAGAAATCCTGACGCCATTGTTTTGTAATTCTGTGTAATCGGGCGAAGCTTCTCCCAGCACGTTAAAACCTAGCGTTTGGTAAAAAGAGAGTGCTTGTGTCATATCGTTGACGATAATACCGACCATATCTAACTTCATCCTCATAACCTCCGATCTATGATAAAATAAGTGTAAGGGATTTTTTGGTAAAAACCAAACGATTTATAGCGAAAGTGCTTAAAAAATTAAAATGTAACAGTTTACAACGAAGAATAAGAAGACTATAATTATGTTAACTAGTTTTAGGTGTACCTAAAAGTGAAATGTTTGAACAAGATAGATTGAGGGATGTTGGATGAAAGAAAAGAAAACGGAAAAAATGCTTAATTATGCAAATGGACCTAGTTTAGAAGAGATAAATAATACCGTCGAGGTACCTAAAAACGCAAGCTTTTGGCGAACTTTGTTAGCCTATAGCGGACCTGGCGCTTTAGTGGCTGTTGGTTATATGGATCCAGGAAATTGGATTACGTCAATTGCTGGCGGAGCGGAATATAAGTACACGTTACTTAGTGTGATTTTGCTTTCTAGTTTAGTTGCCATGTTACTACAAAGTATGGCTGCGCGCTTAGGAATCGTGACAGGAATGGATTTAGCCCAAGCGACTAGAGAGCATACAAGTAAACGAACGGGCGTTGCCTTGTGGGTGGTGACGGAGTTAGCCATAATGGCAACAGATATCGCTGAGGTAATTGGTGGTGCCGTTGCTTTGCAATTATTATTTGGTTTTCCATTATTAATTGGTGTGTTGATAACAACGTTTGATGTTTTATTACTTTTGCTACTGACAAAGTTAGGCTTTCGCAAAATCGAAGCAATTGTTTCTTGTTTAATTGCAGTTATCTTTTTTGTTTTTGCTTATGAAGTGGCATTAGCAGATCCAAATGTTGGTGAAGTATTACGAGGTTTTATTCCAGACACAAAAATAGCGACAGATAAATCCATGTTATTTTTAGCCTTGGGGATCGTTGGAGCGACAGTCATGCCTCATAACTTATATTTGCATTCTTCCATTGCGCAAGCACGGAAATTTGATCGTAACGATGATGCTGAGAAAGCCAAAGCAATTCGTTTCACTACTTGGGATTCAAATATTCAATTAACTGTCGCTTTTGTCGTAAATTGTTTGTTGTTAATTTTAGGAGGAGCATTATTTTATGGAACCAACAGTGAATTAGGTAAATTTGTTGATTTATTTGATGCTCTGAAAAATCCAGATATTGTTGGTAATATTGCTAGCCCAGTGTTAAGTATTCTTTTTGCAATTGCTTTACTGGCTTCGGGTCAAAATTCAACGATTACAGGTACGCTGTCAGGACAAATTGTAATGGAAGGCTTTATCCATTTAAAAATGCCGTTGTGGGCACGACGAGTGTTAACTCGTTTGTTAGCAATTGTGCCAGTCATTATCTGTGTCATTATTTATGGCGGTAGCGAAACGGCTGTTGAAGACTTGTTACTTTATACGCAAGTTTTCCTAAGTATTGCTTTGCCAGTGTCGATTATTCCTTTAACGATGTATACAAGTGATAAAAAATTAATGGGCCAATTTGCGAATCCAGCGTGGGTGAAATTTTTAGCTTGGATTATTGCTATTGCCTTGACGTTATTGAATTTATTTTTAATTTATGGCACATTAACTGGTTTAACGAATTAATAAAAACAAAGGCTGACTGGAAAAGTTGGCCTTTGTTTTTTCATAGAATTTGCGCGTAAGAAATGGTAGAATAGGAAAGATGAAATACAAGGAAGAGAGGCTTTCACGTGACAGATTATTTAAATGTAGGAAAAATTGTGAACACACAAGGAATCAAAGGGGAAGTTCGGGTCATTTCGAAAACGGATTTTCCAGAAGAACGTTATCAAAAAGGGGCAACGTTACTGCTATTTCAAGAGAAAAAAGCACCAATTGAATTGGTCGTGAAGTCCCACCGCAAGCATAAGAATTTTGACATTTTAAGCTTTGAAGGACATCCAAATATCAACGATGTTGAAAAATATCGTGACGGTATTTTAAAAGTTGAAAAAGACAATCTCGCTGAATTGGCAGAGGACGAATTTTATTATCACCAAATCATTGGTGCCACTGTTTATGATGAAACCGGTAGTGAACTGGGAAAAATTAAAGAAATTTTATCTCCTGGTGCGAATGATGTGTGGGTCGTCCAACGACCAAAGAAAAAAGATTTACTTTTACCGTATATTGAAGGCGTTGTTACAAAAGTCGATGTCGAAAATCAACGGATTGATGTGGACATTCCAGAAGGATTGATTGACGATGAGAATTGATGTATTAACTCTTTTTCCTAGAATGTTTGAAGGACCAATGGGGGAATCAATTATTGGGAAAGCTCGGGAAAAGCAGTTATTAGAATTGAATGTCTCTAATTTTCGCGATTTTTCAGATAACAAACACCAAACGGTCGATGATTATCCGTATGGCGGTGGCGCGGGGATGCTTTTAAAAGTACAACCGATCTATGATAACCTAAAAGCAATTGAAGAAGAGACAAACCAGCAACCAAAACGGGTCATCTTATTAGATCCAGCAGGAAAACCGTTTAATCAAAAAATGGCCGAGGAATTTTCACAAGAAGAACATTTAGTTTTTATTTGTGGACATTATGAAGGCTATGATGAGCGAATTCGCACGATGGTTACAGATGAAGTTTCATTGGGGGATTACGTTTTAACAGGGGGCGAATTAGGCGCAATGGTCATGATTGATGCGACAGTCCGTTTATTACCTGATGTCTTAGGTAACAATCTTTCTGCACAAACGGATTCACATTCCACTGGCTTATTAGAGCATCCACAATATACCAGACCTGCTATTTTCAACGATATGGAAGTCCCTGCCGTGCTAACGAATGGTAACCATAAATTAATTGCAGAATGGCAACTAAAAGAATCATTACGACGGACCTTTTTACGTCGACCTGACATGTTGGAATCAGTAGAAATGACGCCTGAAATGTTGAAGTTATTAGAGGAAATTAAACAAGAAGAGCAAAAATAAGGGAACTTTCAAGAAAATTCTCTTTACAGCTTATTTTGTCTGTGGTAAACTAATTTGGTGAGTGCAATGCGCTCTAACTATTACAATATTCCGCTGTGGCAGAAGTGACCATAAGAATATTTGGGAATAAGGAGAAGGATAAAATGAATCCATTAATTCAAGAATTAACACAAGAACAATTACGTACGGATATTCCTGCGTTCCGCCCTGGTGACACTGTTCGCGTTCATGCGAAAGTAGTCGAAGGTACTCGTGAACGTATCCAGTTATTCGAAGGTGTTGTAATTAAACGCCGTGGTGCTGGAATCAGCGAAACTTACACAGTACGTAAAGTTTCAAATGGTGTTGGTGTGGAACGTACATTCCCATTACACACACCACGTGTTGCTCAAATTGAAGTGGTTCGCTACGGTAAAGTACGTCGTGCAAAACTTTACTACTTACGCGCATTACACGGAAAAGCAGCTCGTATCAAAGAAATCCGTCGTTAATCTTTACTATTCGACAAACGAACACCCTCTTGCTCAGCAAGAGGGTGTTTTTGTGTGTAATTAAACAAAAAATCAACATTGGCTAAGACCAGAAATGCTTCCTTTAGTGCTCCGAGTTGCTTTAATATAACACGCCAAATTGATAACCATTTGCTTGATAAAACTCTATTAATTGTGGCAATGCTTGTTTTGTTAATTCCTTATCTACTGAATCATGCATTAAGACTACTCTAATATTATAATCCGGATAAACCTCAAGTGAATGTTGATGGAAAGCGAGCATTTCTGCGACTGTAGTAGGCTGTCTGTCTAACGGCTCCGCATCCCCAACCATCGCATTCCAGTCAATCCAATGGATGCCAAGTTGTTTGAATAATTCATCAGATTTTTCTGTACCTCCCCATGACATATGACCTCCTGGGTATCGCCAGAGAGTTGTTTGAAATGTTTCGCCCAATATTTTTTTAAGAGAGTTTTTCATGGTTGCTATTTCCGCTTGTATTTCTTCAGTGTTGACAATCCCGTTTGGATATAACGTTGCATAATCATGAGTTGAACTATGAAAGCCTATTGAATGTCCTTCTGCAACTTCGCGTTTCACTATGTTTTGATTTTCGGAAGTTAGGGTATTTCCTACAAGAAAAAAAGTTGCGTGGACGTTATACTTTTTTAATGCATCTAGGACTTGTGGGGTTATTTGATTATTAACGCCATCATCAAAGGTTAAGAATACTAATTTTTCACCTTTGTAAGGTTCTTCTCCAGTTATATATTTTCTGATTTTGTCTGCTGAGTAAGCATATTTTTTTGATGAAATAGTCATGTGTGTTGATTCCTTTTCTAACTTGGTCGGGGAATCTTTTTTTGCAGTTGAATTTTTAGTCGATGTCTGCGTAGTATCATCATTTTTACTTGTTATCTTGGGTTGAGTTAATAGGAACGTTTGAATGAAAACAAGAACAATGAGGATTAACGCACTAAATAATACATACCCGTTTATTTTGAATTTTCTTTTCTTATGTCGCATACTTTCACTCCTCTTTGGTTAATGAAAAAGTTAAAAAATACACCTCCACGTTATACAAAATTGAACGTCCTATTAGTTATAGACGAATTTGAGGACCAAAAAGTTTCAATTTTTTCAATTTAGTTAGTTGTTTATTTAATAAAAAATAAAAGGTTGCTAGAGGATGAAAGGAGTATACTTTATTTATCTAGAAGAGTAATCGTAATGAGAAATGAGAAAGGGCTGTGGAAATGGATCATCAACAGGTGTTGAAAAATGAAATTAAACAATATTTAGTGAGTAAAAACTGTGAGAAGACGTATTATCATTGTATGGAAGTTGGAGAGTATGCCTATCAACTTGGTGAAAAATATTTAACTAGTCCAGAAAAAGTAAGTATTGCAGGATATTTACACGATATCTCTGCGATTTATCCAAATAATCAGAGAATTAGTGTCGCACAAAAATATGGGATTGAATTAAACGAAGCAGAAATGGCCTTTCCAATGATAATTCATCAAAAAATTTCTAAGTCTATTGCGAAAATGGATTTTGGTATTGAAGACAATGAAATTTTATCAGCTATTGAATGCCATACAACATTGAAGAAAAACTATTCGGACATAGATTTAGTTTTGTTTGTCGCTGATAAAATAAAGTGGGATCAAGAAGGGAAGCCACCATACTTAGATGGTTTATTACAAGCTTTAAATTGTTCTTTAGAAAATGCCGCATATTTCTATATCGATTATATTTTGAAACACGATATTAAAGTCGTGCATCCTTGGTTATGGGATGCTTACAATCAACTTAATTTGATAATTAAATAACAAATAAACATAGTCGTTTTTAGTCGAGTTTTGCTGGTGAGAAAAGTGGAAAAGTAGTACAGTATTCTTGTCAGAAAGAAGGGATTCCCAATGAAAAAAATAATCTTGATAGGTCTTTTATTGAGTATTTTATCAGGATGTTCTTCCAACAAAAGTGGTGATAGCACTGCAAGCAAATCAAGCAAGCCGACAGCAACTTGAATAAGACAAAAGCTAGTTGTGTATTATTCAACTAAAAATAAAGGGGTCAAAAACTTAAACGTTTTGACCTCTTTGGTTTGTATTGATGTACTTGTTGAATTCAATAGTTTTGAAAAATTTGTGTTCAGAATAAATATTTTCCTATGTAATTGCAACTTATGATGTACCAGTAGGATGAAAAAAATAGTGGTTGATGTCCATCAATAAAAAGGGAAGGAAAAGGTTTGTATGCAAATTTATGCTCATGAAAGAGGAAATTCTTATAGATGTACCTATTTTATAAGTTTTCATGAAGAAGAATTAGTAATAGCGTTGGTATGGGAAGATATTTTTTTTTACTTATAACAAGGAAGAGATAGAAAGTAGAATAAACAAGGTGATGGATTTGGGAACTTCAGTAAAACTAGCTCTTTATCAATTCATAGAAAAAACAAATTATTTGCTGTATCTATCTTACAAGGAATTACACTAAAATTATGCACAAAAAAAGCAATCGACCACTGATTGTTTTTATTTTATTTACCAGATAAATAGCCAGCCGTTTTCAGACGACTGGCCAAAGAGATAAATTTGTAAAGAAGTGATTTTTGCTTCATATAACCATTCTATACCATTTAATGATTTAACAAATAATTATTTTATTAAAAGAGATTAAAAAAATAGAAAACACAGGATACTTCGTTGACGGTCAAAATTTTAGAGACCAGAATACTTTTAAAATAACTATTTGTTTTGTTTGTATTTTATGTATTCATAGAATGTTAAAAATAAACAGACACTGAAGAATAATGTTAAAACTAACTTAGAAACTACACTATTAACTTGATATATTTGTAACAAGAACACAAAAGATACTATCAAATTACTCAACGATTTTGATTTAGAATACTTTTTCTTTTTAATTTCGTACAAAATTGAAAACAAAAGCCAACCTATAAGTACTAAAATTAGGATAGGTTGTTCCCAGGCTCTGGAATAACCAAATTTGATGAAGAAAAATAATAATGTGAAAATTAGAATAACCGTATAAATTAAATAGTTTTTGTATGATATCAGATTCATGATTATCCTCCTAATATTTGTTGTTTACACAATTCTAATACAGGTGTACAATAATGTAAAGGCTTACAAAAAATATTTTATAGAGGAGAGTTAATATGAAAAAGTTTTTTTTGTGTTCTATTGTTGCAATTAGTTTAATGGGTGGGATTGGTGTGCCAAGTGTGGCTATGGCAGCAAGTAATGAAGAAATGAATATGGTTGAGCAAAGCAAAGAGGAAGAAGTAGCTACAAGAGAATTTTTAGCAATGCAAGATCAGATTACTTCGGTTTTACAGATTGAAGATGGTCATTATGTTTACAACAAAGATGATGTAAGAAACATTGTTTATAGTTTTGATTTTGATAAACTTAATCAGCAATTAGATTTAAATTACACTAAAGAAACATTTTACAATATTGCTATAGAGTCAATCGATCAGACTAAGTTTAAAGAGAATAAGTTCACTACTTACAATACAAACCCTTATAATAAAAATGATTTTCAAGAAGGATGGAATTACTATCGTAGTTGGCAAGATCATAACACTGCAAAAACCTCTATAAAAAATATGTATGATGCTGCTGATGTATTAACAGCAGGAGCTGGTATAGGGGGAATAGTAGGAATATTTTCTTCAGGACCATTAGCGCCTTTTGTTGGTATTATGGCTGGTGTTTCTGGTTTAACAGCATTGTATTTCCAAAATATGGCTAGAAACACTGAATATAAAAATAATTATTCAGGGATTGTTCTTGAAGTGAATAAATTTACGGCTGTATATGATGTATGGTCTCAAAGTGAATATAAAGGTTAACCAGAATTTTAAAAGATTTTTTCCTGCAATATTTTAAGAGAGTATTCTTAATATTGCAGGTATTTTTGCAAAAATATTGGTAAGTAACAAATCAATGAAGATGAGGAGTGTTAATCTTTGAAAAAGAAAAAAGTTTCTTTCTTTAAATTATATATGTTAATTGTTTCACTAACTTTATTTTTGGGCTGTGGAAGCCAAGTTTTTGCTGCTTCAGCACCTCAAATGAAGAGCTTAGAAGGATTCAATTCTCTTGAAAAATATGACGATTTGCAAGGAACTGAGCATGCTTTTGCGAAGGTTCTTAATTACAAAACGAAGCGAACAGATATTACTGCTAAATCTATTTTAAAATATGTCTATCCTACAAGAAGGGATAAAGAACTAGAAAATTCTTCAGCGTCTATAAAAGATTGCATGAGATATGCAGAATCTTTGGGAGTTACTATGCAATGGAATGATGAGACTACAATTAAATATGACAATATTAAACAACAAATTGACAGTTTAAATCCCGTTCTTTTGTGCTTTAAACCAGATAAATTCGATTGGATGGAGCCTTATTTACTTACAGTTGCATATGGATATGTATACGTTGAAGGAGATGGTCAAGTGAACAAAAACTTTATGATGGCTAGTATTTGGAATTCCAAATATATAACGCCAACCACAATTAATGTGAATAGTAATGTGAATAATTTACGTGTAACTGATTTTTCAACAAATGGGAATCCCCAAAAAGATTATTCATACATTGGATCTATTACACTAAATTAAACATTTCAAGGAGTGAATTTAATTGAGAGCAAAAAAAATTTTTGGTGGTATGATTTTATTTGTATTGAGTATGTTAGTAGGAATTCCAGCATTTGCAGCAGAATCTAATACTTCTTCTTTGTACATTCAAACAGAGGCAGTGAATCAAGAACTGACAGCGCAAGCACAAAAAAATTGGAAATTTTATTTCGAAAATTTGTCAATAATGGAAAACACAGATTCTTTGAATGTAGATGAATTCTATTTAGGACAGCCATTTTTGCTTACAAATGAAGTAATCTATGAAGATGCGTTCTTTCCTATTATTAACAAACAAACAGGAACTATTGCAAATCTTTTAGAGATTTCAATGATAAATAGCAAACCGTCAATAACAATATCAAGTCAATTTGTAGAGCAATTAAATAATTTGACAACTACATCAGAAGGTTCATGTTTTTCATTGAAAGTAGATAATGACACACAACAACTAGTTATTGAAAAACAAGCTTACAATGATCATTCAGTAAATATTATGCAAACAGCAAAAGAATCTACTAGACAGAAGCGCTCTGTACCAGATGATATTGTACCAGAGTACACTAGAAAAGTTATACCAAACTGGATGATTACTGAAACTCAAACATATGCTCCCTGGTGTACACGGTATGCTCTGACAGCAATGATGAACACTGTGGAAGGAAATGAAATTTCTAATGCAAAAGATTTATTAAAAAAAGAATATCCTAATGCTACAGAAGAGCAACTACTGAATACTGATTATGTCACTGGAGGAACTATGTCAGAAGTCATTAAGGTGATGCAAAGAGAATATGGTTATACATTAGACATGGCTATAAAACCTTTAGATAGAAATGGTGTGAAGGAACAAATCGATAAAAATGCACCAATTTATGTTTCTTTAAAACCCACATACGAAGGCTCGGATTATAAAGGGCATGCAATTGTGTTGATGGGGTACATCGTTCCAAGTAACCCTTCAGCTGAATCATATTATTATTTTTGGAATCCTTGGTGGAATAAAGTAATGTTAACGAATCAACAAGATATTAGTCATTGGAATTTAAATTCGTACGTATATAATTGGGCATTCTCGGGAATTAATTTACGTAAAGAACCCTTAAAAGTTTCTGAAAATCCAGTGACGGTTACTGAGGTAAGTAAAACAATGATGGTTAATAACCAGTCTGGAACAATTAAAACTTTACCAACAGGACGTATTGGATCAGAATACATTAATTCTTCTGGAAAATTTGCTGGATGGGTCGTAACGGCTACTCAAGAAACTGGAACAAATTTGTATTGTAATGAATTAAAAGGATGGGTTGAAAAAAGTGCATTGACAGAAGTAATTTCAATGAGTATTCCTACAAAAATCGTTAATTCAGGCTTTTCTATTGATTATATTCCATGGCAATCAGGTATTCAGCACATAGGATACACAAAAGACCATATAAATCAGTCTGTAACCATAATTGCTCGTAATGGTTCATATTACTTCGTGCCAGATTTAGGTTGGATAGATAAGAAAGCGTTTAGTGTAAGCACACAAAGTCAAGTAGATGATATAAAGAACAGCAATACTGTTACTAATACAAAATGGACTATTAAAAATACAGAAAATCATTTAACTGTTTTGAACAATGGAAAATCAATAGACACTTTGCCTTGGGGGAAAAAAGGATTCAATAACTTAAGTAATGTCAATAATCATGCTAGTCAATATATTCACATCACGCAGGATGCAGGTTCGTATGTGTATAGTCCAGACTTAAGGGGCTGGGTAGATAAAAAAGGATTAAATTTTAAATGATATTTATTTTAGAAAATAAATTTACAAAAAAGTACCAGCATGGTATGGAACTGACCCAATAAACTAAGACAAAATAAAAAAGCACCTCTTGTTGAATTTACGGTAAAATGAATTTAACTAGGAGGTGCTTTTTCAATGGGAAATCGAGTTTCTTATCCGATTCACATCAAAGAAATGGCTATACAGGCGAAAAAAGAGAATATTCCTGTAAAAATAATTATGGGAAATTTTTATGCTAGATCTCTATTTGACTAGGCTCAAATAGATCTAAATCAATCGTTGGAGTGATATCTGTTTATATAAAGATAGGCTAAATTGTCATTTTTTTACGAATCGTCGTTCATGTTAAAATAAATGGAGAAATGTTTTAGTATTCATAGTAAGTATTTTATCGTAGAATAAAAGATATACTAACAATGGAGCGATGAAAATGCTAAAAGAAGAAAGATTAAATGCGATAGTCTCTCTAGTAGATCAAAAAGGGGCAATCAAAGTTACTGAAATTATGGAACGATTAAATGTTTCGGATATGACTGTTCGTAGAGATTTGACAGAATTAGAAGCAGCGGGGCGTTTAAAACGAGTACATGGAGGAGCTAGCAGTTTAAATACATATCGTCCACATGAATTGTCTCATGCTGATAAACAAATTATTAATAGTGTTGAAAAAAAAGAAATTGTCCAAAAAGCATTAAGTTTAATTCACGAAGAAGAAACTATCTTCCTAGGACCAGGAACAACTATTGAACTTTTGGCCGAGGCAATGGAATTTAAACATTTAAGAGTAGTAACAAACTGTTTGCCTGTGTTTGAAACGTTAAGTAAAAAAAAGAATGCGTTGACCATTTATTTGGTTGGTGGAGAAATGCGACTTTTAACTAAATCTTTTTTTGGTGAAATCGCTAATAAAGCATTAGAAGAAATGCATTTTCATAAAGCATTTTTTAGTTGCAATGCGTTAAAAGATAATAAAATTATGACAGCGACTATTGAAGAAGGACAAACACAAGCAATTGCATTAGATAACTCAATAGAAAAATATTTGTTAATGGATACTTCTAAAGTAGAGAAACAGGATTTTTATTCTTTTTATCAATTAGAAGAAGTGACAGCGGTAGTTACAAATAAAGATAAATTTGACACATCTAAAGTATTGGAAAAAGTTGTCAGGGTGATCTACTAAAAAGAAGAGGTGCAGATGCACCTCTTCTTTTTAGTTTCCCTTATTGAGCTTTTTGAGCATAAATAATATTTCGCTTCTTCATTTGTTTTGCATACCAAATGAAAATCAGTAGATAGGCGACTAGCGCCAGACATGCGTATAAAATAAATTCGAGTTGACCTTGTGATGCATTGCCGACTAAGTATCCTAAGAATTTTTCCATTGGCCCTTCCATGGTAGTATGTGAAATTAAAGTATTATTATTTAGACCCGCTGGGAAAGCGCCAACTTTTTTTGCGGTTTCGGTAACGAACGGTGCAATTAGGGTACCAGACCATAAGAACAAAGGTAATTCGATTGCTCCAATGATAATCATTCGGATGAGTTTACCTCTTGTTACTACTAGTAGAGCAGGGGTTACACCCATTGCAATAATTCCGCCAAGTGGTAAAAGTTTATTGCCAGGTAGGACAATGGCTTCTAATAGCATAATTGGAGCCAATACGTTAGCTGCTGCCCAGATTTCAGCACGACCAGCTAAGAAAGGCCAATCTAAACCAATATTAAGTGTACGCCCTTTTAATTTATTCGAAGCAAAATCAGTGATCCCTTGTGATAAAGGCTCAACTGCAGCGATAAACCAAGTTCCAATTAAAGAGAATAGTTCCAAACAGACTGCAGCCGTAAAGGATAGAGAAAAAATTTGCGTGGGTGTTTGGCCAGCTAAAAGACCCACAAAAATCCCTAAGTAAATCCCAATGGCAAATTTTGATCCCCAAAAGCCAATTTTACTATTCAATTTGGCAGCGTCAAAATCGTATTTGTCTAACCAAGGAAAAAGCTTATCAAAAATTTTATCAAAAACCATAATGATTGGGTTCATCATATAGTTCATATGTGTGGTAGTCATAGGATTGGTATCTGGGGCGTTAAGTAAATCGTTAAACGTTGGTTTCATTAAGTCAGAATTGATAATTTTTAAAACACCTATGAAAATAACTAAGATTGTTGCAATTATTAAGTTTGCGCCACAAAAAATAGCAAATAAACCAACAATCGATAGATGCCAAATGTCGAAAATATCCACATCTAATGTGTTTGTTTTATTTAGAATTAACATAATGACATTGACAATCACCATAATTAAAAGAAAGTAAAGCGTGTAAGGAGATCCCCAAGTGATGGTGGCTAAAGGTGCCCAACCAACATCTGTAATATTTAAAGAAATTCCTGTACGTTCTACGAAAGAGGCCATTGCATCTGAGAAAGCAGTAGTTAAAATTCCTATAATAGCACTGATACCAGTTAAAGCAATTCCTAGTTTAAGACCACCTTCTAATGCGCGAGTGGGTTTTACCTTAAAACAAAGGGCAATCAGTGTTAAAACAATAGTCATTAAAGGAGCAGCACCTAAATCAATTAAAGGTTTAAAAATTGTATTTGCTAGGTCAATAATCGTATTCATTTATTTTCTCCTTCATAAGCTAAGATAACAAAATTTTTATCTTAGTTTTGTTATTGTTGACAGTGAAGCGTAAGTAATTAGTCTGAAAAGGAAATCATTTGTTTAAAGAGTGAATGATACTTTCCATTTGTTGATAAACAGGTTCAGCCATTGCTGGAATTCGATAAAGAATTGCGCCTGCATCAACTACAGGAATCGTGATTGGGAAACCCAAATCTGTTTTGGCGATTTGGGCGAAAATATCATAGTGGGATAGCATCTCTTGATTGATATCTTTAATCATTACGGCATCGCAAGAAACTTGGTAGCCTCTTTTAGATAATTCTGTTTCTAATGCAGATTTGATTTGATGGCTAGAGTTTACCCCAGCCCCACATGCAGCTAAAATTTTAATCATGTTAAATCTCTCCTTTAAAATTTTTTTGTAAAAAACGATAAACTTCTTCTTTATCTTCACATTGAAAAAAAGCCAATAGTGATGAACGGTCTGTCGTGTTAATAAAATCCATGATAGTCGCTAAAAGACCCGTTTGTTCAATACCGTTTTCATTTAAAATCATGAAAAGAAAGGAAACAGAGAGCGTTTCATCTGGGATAATCATGTTATGAAATGATAAGGATTGTTTCAATTTAATCGGGATAATTCTTGTCGTGCGTACAAAGGTACTTTCGGTATGCGGAATGGCGATATTCGGTAGTGCAGGATCAATCGGTGTTAAACTTAAACCAGTCGGATAGTTGTGTTCTCGTTCCAATAAATTAGTTAGAAAATCAGGTGTAACTAATTTCTTTTTTAACAAGTCTAAATAAACTTCTTCAAAAACTTCTTCTTGTGTTTTTTTGTTTGAAATATAGGTAGTATCTAATGAAAAAATCGATGTTTTAATAACCATAGAACCCCTCGTTTCTTTAATATATTATTATTTATTTACAAGTATAATATAAAACGCTTTCAAAAAGATGTCAACACAATATTAAACAACAATAAACAAAAAAGAAAATAAATGTTGAATAAAGTTCGATATTGTTTTATTATGTTTTCGAGAAGGGGATTTGAGTTTAAAGAAAGGGACAGAATTTTAATAGTAGATACACGAGGTAAGGAGGAAAACAAAATGCGTGTCATACTTGGTTCAGATTTAGATGGAATAAAATTAAAAGCAGAAATGAAACAATACTTATTGCAAGAAAAAGTTGAGGTAATCGATAAAAGTGAAAGTGCTTCGGAAGACTTTATAGAAGCAACGCTTGCTGTTGCTCATGAAGTTTTAAAGGATACTGAAAGTTTAGGAATCGTTTTTGATGGTTATGGGGCAGGTAGTTTTATGACTGCTGCTAAAATTAAAGGAATGATTGTCGCTGAGTTGTCAGATGAGCGTTCTGCATATATGGCGCGAGAACACAACAATGCTCGGATGATCACGATGGGCGCAAAAATTGTTGGAACGGAACTAGCCAAAAACATAATAAAAGAATTCTTAACAGGTCATTATGCAGGCGGGCGTCATCAAATACGTGTAGATATGTTAAATAAAATGGCTTAACAAATAATAGAAAGGAAGCGTTTTTATGAAAATTGCCATTGGTTGTGATCATATTGTGACGGATACCAAAATAGCAGTTTCTGATTTTTTGAAAGCAAAGGGATATGAAATTTTAGATGTAGGCACGTATGATTTTACTCGAACTCACTATCCTATTTTCGGAAAAAAAGTGGGAGAAGCCGTAATGAGCAATCAGGCTGATTTGGGTATATGTATTTGCGGAACAGGCGTTGGAATTAACAATGCGGTTAACAAAGTGCCGGGTATCCGTTCTGCTTTAGTTCGCGATATGACTACAGCGTTGTATGCGAAAGAGGAATTGAACGCAAATGTTATTGGTTTCGGTGGGAAAATAACAGGAGAATTCTTGATCTGTGATATCGCTGCGGCCTTTATTGAAGCACACTATCATCCAACAGAAGACAACGAACAACTAATTGAAAAAATTAATCAAGTTGAAAAACAACATCCAGAACAACAAGATGCGCACTTTTTCGATGAATTTTTAGATAAATGGCAACGAGGAGTCTATCACGATTAGTACGTAATCAATGAGGGTTATTTGAGAAAGCGGTCTTAAATAATAATCATTGGTATTTGAGTTAAATTCCCCTTCATTAATTTTTATTGCTGTTTTAATGTGGCACTGTAAAGAGCATTATTAAGAAAAAGAAGTAACAAAGGAACAAATTGAAGGCTATACAGGTAACCATAAAAAGTACACGAGAAAAGAACTCGTGTACTTTTTATGGTTTCGCTGCTTGTTTTATTTTAGTAATTATTTTTCTATAAAAATAGTCCCAGAATTATTAAAATAATCCCGATAACTAAACTGCCGATGCCAGAAGCCGTACCATATTTTTTACCTAAATTTATATCAGTAGTATTTTTAGGAATCAAGTTTGAGAAAAAATAAAATTTTTTTACCAAGATTAGATATGCAACAAGTAAAAGTAATAATCCTAAGAGAAGATAACTAAGATTTTCAGCTAATAAATTTAGATGAGCTAATAACAATATCCCCAAAAAGAAGCCTACCAATCCATATTTCATCGTTTTTTCTTTTGCTGACATACAAATATCCCTACTTTACTTTTTAATTTATTAAGAGCATAAAACCATAGATTCGATATAAGTTCATTTTGTTGTATCCAAAAGAGCATGACCTGGAATGACCTATATAATTAGAAAATTGGAGTGATATATAGTTATTTTACCATAGCTTAAATGAGTTGATTAACTCCGAATAATGTACAACTATGTACACCTATTGTGGGTGGAATGTGTGTTGGGACTTTGCTAACCTAATAGTTGAAAAAATGAATCAATAAATTTAGAAAAGGGACTATTCAAAAGCAACTTTTTTGGGAATTGCTATATTATTTATTTTTTTAAGCGTAATCAACTAAATGTTTTTATGGATAAAGAAAGTCATTGTTCCTTGTCACCAAGCTACAACAGCCAAATTCATTAGAACTTTTTAGTGAATGACTTTAATTTTAGAAAGGTACTGTTGTTAAACATTCATGCTATCAAAGGAGTGTGAGGCGAACGAAGCAAATATTTTCATTTTATAAAAGTTGTATTATGGACTCTTAAAAAGAGGTGATTTAAAAAATTTTGAAGTGGAAATGTTAAGAAAGGAGAGAGGAAATGACTTATTTAGTTCTGGTCAGTCATGGCGATTTTGCTAGAGGGTTAAAAAATTCATTAGGGATGTTTGCTAGCGATGAGATAGAGACAGTCAGAGTGTTTGGCTTACAACCTGGTGAATCTACCGATAATTTTGGTAAGCGGTTTCTTTATGAAGTTGAAAAATTACCGCAGGAAACGAGGCTAATCGTTTTGGCTGATATTGTAGGCGGGAGTCCACTTGCTACTATTTGTAAAGTATTAGATAAGCAAAAAATGCTAGAAAATTCTCTGATTGTTGGAGGAGTAAATTTTCCAATGGCTTTAAATGCGCTTCTAATGAAAGAAACTAGTGAATTATCTGATTTGAAAAAAATGATAGTAGCAGATGCTTGTCATGGCATTAGAGAGTTAACTGTAACTGAAGACGATGTAACTGAAAACGATATAACTGAAGAGGATATCTAAAGGAGAAGATGAACATGTCAATTTCTTTTGTTCGAATCGATGATCGAATGATTCATGGCTTAATTACTTTACGTTGGACTAAAGAAATGCCTTGTGATGGCATTATAGCTGTGAATGACAAAGCAGCAAGTAACCCTATTTTAAAGGAAGCTTATAAAGCAGCTGCACAAGATAAAAAAACCTTTATTTGGACAATGGCGCATTTTTTTGATGTAAAGGATAAAGTATTAGCGTCTAAGTCAAAATACTTTTTGATTACAAAGAGCCCTTTGGATATGAAAAAAATTTTGGTGGATTGGCATTTTGTTCCAAGTGAAGTAAAAATGATTAATGTTGGACCGGGAAATGACCGCGAAGGGACAATTAAATTAGGGGATAACCAATCCTTTACAGCAGAAGAAGCAGCGGCTTTTGAAGAAATTGAAAAGGCTGGTTACAAAGTGGATTTTGCCTTGTTACCTGATCAACGAATTGGTTCTTGGGCGCATTTTAAAGCTAAATTTGGTTACTGATTCTAGAAGTTTTGAAAAGAGGAGAGTAGTATTATGACAATCAACTGGATACAAGCGGCTATTTTAGGCCTATTTGCTTGTCTGTGTTCAAATTCTTGTATGGCTGGACAAGCGGTGGGAAATTATACGATTGGGCGTCCTTTAGTCGGCGGATTAGTTTGTGGCATTATTTTAGGAGATTTAAAATTAGGAATCGCTTGTGGCGTAGCGATGCAATTAGTTTACATTGCTTTAGTCACACCTGGAGGCACAGTGTCTGCTGACGTGCGGGCAATTTCATATATCGGGATTCCTTTGGCGATGGTGGCGATTTCGACCAAAGGGTTAGATCCACTTGGCGGCTCTGCAGCCGACCTGGCTAAATCGGTCGGCACATTAGTTGGAACGATCGGAACGGTATTATTTTATTCTGTTGCTGCGTTAAATTTAGTTTGGCAATCGTTTGGTTGGAAAGATATAAAAAAAGGCAAGCTTGATCATTTATATGCCATTAATTTTGGTTGGCCGTGGATTTCTCATCTACTTTTTTCCTTTTTGCCAACCGTGATTTTAACCTATTTTGGGGCTACGGCTGTTACAGCAATGAGAGATGCATTACCTATGGATGGTCTTGCAATGAAAACGCTTTTTACTGTAGGTGGCATGCTTCCGTGTGTGGGAATTGCAATTTTGTTACGTCAAATTGTTAATAAGAACATTGATTTTGTACCTTTTTTTGTAGGGTTCACATTAGCTGCTTCATTAAAACTCAATTTAGTCTCAATAACGATTATTGCGCTTCTTTTTGCTGTAATTTTTTATAAAATTGCTTTGATTAAAAACAATACTAAACTGGTTGATTCAACAGGAAGTCTGACGAATGATGATGAAGAGGAGGACATATGAGATGGAAGAGTTGAAAGCAAATAAATTAGATCAAAAAACGTTAAAGCATTCTTTTCATTTATGGTTTTGGGGAGCGTTAACTTGTTTTTCACAACAGCATATGCAAACGTTCGGCTATCTTTCTTCAATGCTTCCTATTATCAAAAAACTTTATCCAAAACATGAAGACCAAGTGAAAGCCATTCAAGCATATACAGCTTTTTTTAACACAAATCCAATGCTTGGAACGGTCATTGTTGGTGTGACTGCTAGTATGGAAGAGGCTAGAGCAAGTAAGAATGAAATTGATGGAGAAACCATTAATGATATGAGGGCAGGATTAATGGGGCCAATTGCAGGGATTGGTGATTCATTAGTTGATGGTACCTTGATTCCTATCTTGTTAGGAATTTCCTTAGGAATGTCCACGGGCGGTTCGCCAATTGGTGCCATATTTTATATTATTGTTTGGACGTTAATTTCCTATTTTGGCCAACGCTTTTTGTATTTTAGAGGCTATCATTTTGGTGATAAAGCAGTAAGTTTCTTAGTTGGGAAAGAAGGAGCCGCCGTTAGAGTTGCTATCGGAGTTATTGGTAGTATGGTTGTCGGTGGGGTCCTTGCATCTTGGGTAAATGTGACTACTTCTTTTAAATTAATAGGTGCTGACGGAAAAGTTTTCCTTAAACTGCAAGATAAAATTGACAGTATTTATCCAGGACTATTAACGATACTTGTTACCTTGTTTTGTTGGTGGTTAATGTCAAAAAAACATGTTTCCGCTATTTGGACGATGCTTATTTTAGTTGTTATTTCTCTCGTTGGCGTTTTATTAGGTGTTTTCAATCCAGGATTAACTTACTGAACAATCACCAAAAAGGACTCTAGCTGTTAGAGCAAACTGACTTTTGCAGAAAATCGATGACGAAAAAGCTAATAAATTAAATTCTTACTCTCTAAGACACAGAAAAAATCTTGTGATTAAAATAAAAATATATAAAATAGAAGAAATTTAGAGACTAGCTTCTATTTTATATATTTTTTTGTTTTAGAAATTTAGTTGGTTTATTAGAATTTTAGGAAAAATTTTACGAAAAGTGTCGCGAAAATGGCTCCTAAAAACGGTGCAGTTCCGGGAACAATCAAACCATATTGCCAATCATTATTGGTTTTATTTTTGATTGGTAAAAGTTGATAGGCGATACGAGGACCTAAATCACGTGCTTGATTCATTGCGAATCCTGTAGTACCACCTAGCCCCATGCCGATTGCCCAAACAAGCAAACCAACAGCAATGGGTAGTTGTGTTTCGTAGGAATGTGCAATTGCTAAAATAGATGTTAAAAAAATGAATGTTGCAAAAGTTTCAACAAAATAGTTTCTTGGTAAATTTCGTTGGTTCGGATTTGTAGAAAAAATATTACGAATAGCGATTGGATCGACACTATCGGCGGATAGCTTGAAATGATCAGCATACATAATATAAACAATGACGGCGCCACAAATGCCGCCTAACATTTCAGCGATGACATAGGGAATGAAGTAAGACCATGGAATCATTCCTAAAATAGCTTGAGCGAGGGCCATTGCTGGATTAATACAGACTCCGCCAAAGACGAACAGAACAACAGAGATTCCAAAAGCCCAAGTAGTGATTGCAAACATGTGACCAGAACCAGCGTATTTTGTTCGTTTTAGGACATCGTCGCAGTGAACACCTACCCCAAATACGATCATTAATGCAGTTCCCATAAATTCTGATAAGATATGATGAAACATAAGATAAAGCTCCTTTAATCAATAGTTTTATTATTTAATGTTTGGACGAGGCGATAGACTTCCTCAATTGTAAAATTATATTGTTTAGCAATTCGTTCACAATCTTGGTATTCAATAGACTCTTTCAATAGGCCATGATAATGATTTTTTTTAATATGGACCTTACCAAAAGGTGTTTCCAAGATTTTGAAAGAACGGTCCATCACACTACGTTCCATTGTTTGAAAACGTACACCAATTGTAGAAGTATGTTTAAAGAGTAGTTCTGTAAAATATTCTTTTTCTTCTGTTGTTGTTAAAACCGTTAATAGAATGGCACTTCGGTTTTTTTTCATATGAATGGGCGTGAAAAAAACATCTAGAGCACCATGTTCCAATAATAGATCCATTACGTAACCTAACTGTTCAGGTGTTTGATTGTCTATATTTGTTTCAATTTTTAAGACTTGGTCATGGTGTTCTGTCCTCTTTTTTTTACTATGTGTTTCAGTAAAGATTGATCCTCTGAGGGCATTGAACTTGCCTGTTTCCCGTTTGCCAAATCCGTAACCTATTTTTTCAATTAATCGTTGTTCTGGTGCGACAAATAGAGGACTAAGTTCTTTAAAAATAGCTAAGCCAGTCGGTGTGACAAGTTCAGTTTTTATCTCAAAGTCTTGTTGAATGATTAAATTCGTTTCTTTACGTAATTCCATCACCGCAGGAACTGGTATTGGCATGACTCCATGGGCAATTGTGATAGTACCACTTCCATCTGTAATTGGCGTTGAATAGACTTGTTCAATCTCTAACTGTTCCCATAGGATAAAAAAGCCAACGATGTCAACAATTGAATCAATTGCTCCTACTTCATGAAAATGAATAGTGTCAATTGTTTGTTGATGCACAGCAGCTTCAGCTTTTGCAATGTCATAGAAAACATTTTTACTATGTTTTTTTACAAAATTGGACAAGTCGCTTTTTTCAATTAATGTATAAATATCTTTTAAATTTCTAGAATGGCTATGATGATGTGCATGTTCTTTCGTTTCATGATGTTCATTTTCGTGGTGAGGAGAGAGACTGTGTTTTATACCGTAATCCTTTTTTCCATGTTGTAGGAGAACATCGAAATCTGTTCCGTAAATACAACTTTTAGCAATTCGTTGGGCTTGAATGGTGAACCCATCGATGGGAAGTTTTTTTAATTCGATTAACAGTTTGTTTAAATCCCCGCCTAAGTCAAGCAACAATCCATTTAACATATCACCACTAAGACCAGAAAATGGTTCTAAAAATAAGCTTTTCATAGTGAAGACTCCTTTATTTGATTAATCATACTTGCATTATAAGCGGCACCAAACCCGTTATCTATGTTGACTACACTAACGCCAGAGGAACAACTATTTAGCATTCCTAAAAGAGCAGTCAGTCCTTGGAAATTGCTGCCGTAGCCTATGCTAGTAGGGACGGCAATCACTGGCACGCTAACTAGTCCGCCTAACACGGACACCAGTGCGCCTTCCATGCCTGCAATCACAATAACCACCGAAGCCTGTTGAATCTCATCTAGGTGAGCGAACAAACGATGAATGCCAGAAACGCCTACATCATAGATACGTTTTATTTGATTCCCGAAAGTTTCTGCAGTGATTGCTGCTTCTTCAGCAACGGACATGTCTGACGTTCCAGCAGTAACTATCGCAATATAGTTTTTTGTTGTAGTCTCCATTTGGTTGATAACGAAACAACGTGCAAGTTCATAGTAGGTTCCATGAGGAAAGTTCGACTCTAAAGGCTGGGCTTTTTGTTGTGAAACGCGAGTAACTAAGATTGTATTGTTTTCTTTTCTTAAGCTATTGATAATTTTGATGAGTTGCTCAATTGTTTTCCCTTCCCCATAAACGACTTCTGGATACCCAGTTCTTTCTTTGCGCTGCGTATCAATTTTTGCAAAGTCTAATTCGCAAAAGCCATTTAATTTGTTTGTTGCTTCTTCTAAAGATAATTTTCCCTCTTTAAAAGCTCCTAAAATTTCTTTCGGTTGCATAATACAACGCTCCTTATTCCTGATTTCTCAAGGATCATTATTCTACAATGACAGACAAGCCATCTCGAATCACAGTCACTTTTGCATTTAGACCTTCTCTTTCAAATGCTCGCTCTAATGCTTCATCAAACGTTTTTGCTATTTCCATATGCATCGAAGTGATAAGCTCAGGATCAACAAGATCTGAAACAAAAATTATATGATGATGAACTAAAATTCGCGCTAAAATTTGCGAAGTCCATTGATCTGGCACGGTTTCTAATCGTGGTGTATGGATGGCTGCTTCTAAAAATTCGTTTGGATTTTTAACATTGGCAATATTTTCATAAAAACCTTCACCACCGTGACCATCACGACATCCAGCGACCATAATAATGACACCGCCGTCTTTATTGGTTGCTTCTGCAGCGGTCATCCCTTTAACTGCTTGATAAATGTTTTGATCAAGTGGAAATCCGCCATTCGTTGAAACCGCAATGTCGCAAGGTATTTTTTTGACACGGGCAATTTCTTTTACAAAGTTACAACCAACTTTATGCGCTTCAACCATATCGCCTGCAAAGGAACCAATAATTTTTTTGTCACCATCTAAAACAACATTAACAATAAAAGCTAGATTCGCTTTAGCGGCAGCGTAGACCATGTCATTATGAATCGGATTATCCGTTAAATTTCCTGTCCGTGAGTTGGAGGAATCAATAAATTCTCCAGAATGGTTAGCCATGATGGTTTTATAAGAAGCAATTCCAGGTAAAACAGATTTACGTCCACCAGAAAATCCTGCAAAAAAGTGTGATTCAATAAATCCTTCGGCCAGCAGTAAATCTGCTTCTGCTGCAATGCGATTAATGATACAATCGCCCCCTGAAGGTAGTTGACCGATTTTGACCATTGAGGAATCATCAGTAGAGATATGCATAACGATTTCTTCATTCTCTACGATCTCTTTACCATATTTATTAATCAGTTCTTCTCGTGTAGAGGGGCGATGAAAGCCTGTAGCAACTAAAATCCGGATTCTAGCTGTTTTGTTCACTGAACGAATTCTACGCAAAATAATTGGGGTGATAATATGGGAAGGAACGGGACGTGTGTGATCGGAACTAATAAGGACAATGTCTTTTTTACCCTTAGCTAATTCTTCTAATGGAAGGCTTCCAATAGGATTGTCCAGCGATTTTTCGACTGTTTCTTTCTCAGTATATGGATTTGAAAAATGTTCAGCTTTTGATTCGAGAAGCCCAATAAAATTTTTATCGGGAATTCTTGCAGTAATCATTTTCTTGTCATAAGGTAGGTTAATTTCTACCATAGCAATCATCTCCTAAGTAATATTTTACGAGACTAAGTATAATGAAATTTAGAAATCACACAGTCCTTATTGTGGGTAACATTTGCTAACAAAAGGTTGGTGAGAGTGTTTATAATAGTTAACGAATCAAACAGAAACTTAGTCAAAGGAGTGACAATTATGGAGTCAGATTATCTTACAGCTTTCTTAGATAGAAAGAAGACGCCGATTATCAAAAAAAAACGCCATACTTATCTCGCTTATCATGGATTGGAGGAAGCGTACACCTATGTATTAAAGAAAGGGGTCGTTAAGACGAGTATTATTTTAAAGGATGGACGAGAATTTAATCTGTCGTATATTGTGTCTCCTGACATTATTTCATTGTTACGTGATGAAGTATCAAATTATACATCTGCTCCTTTTAATATCCGCATTGAGTCGGAAGAGGCTAGCTTTTATCGGATACCAAGGACTGTATTTTGGGAATATGTTAGAGAAGATGCTGTTCTTCAAGATTATGTACGGGATTACTACCGAGCAAAATTATCGGAGAGTATTAGTTCCTTACAGAATATGACAATGAATGGTAAGAAAGGGGCTGTTTGTACTTTTATTTACCAATTAATTGATTTGTTTGGTGTACAGACAGAGGAAGGAATATTAATTGATTTTCAAGTAACTAATGAGGATATTGCGGGGTTTTGCGGGATTTCAACGAGAAATAGCGTAAACCGAATTATCCATGATTTAAAAGAGGAAAAAGTCATCGATATCAAAAAACAAAAAATTGTGATTTACGATCAAAGTTATTTAGCTGATTATATTGATCGATAAGATAGGAGTCTGACGAACATGCATATTCCAGAAAATTATTTAAGCCCACAAACTTGCGCAGTGATGGGCGCGATTATGGTACCTGTCTGGTACCGCGCTGTAAAAAAAGTTGACGTTCAAATTAAATTAAAAAAAGATACAGGGACCATGTTAGGGATTTCCTCCTCCTTGTCATTTTTAATAATGATGTTTAATTTGCCAGTACCTGGTGGAACAACTGCGCACGCTGTTGGGGCTGTTCTCATCGCATTATTGATGGGACCTTGGGCCGCGGCGCTGTCTGTTTCGGTGGCTTTACTATTACAGGCTTGTTTATTTGGTGATGGTGGTATATTAGCTTTTGGTGCAAACGCCTTTTCTATGGCGTTTGTGATGCCATTCGTGGGATATGGAGTTTATAAGCTAGTTACGCGTGTAAAAAAATTTGAAACAATGGGTCTTTTCTTAGCTGGGTATCTTGGTGTAAATGTGGCGGCATTTTCTACTTCTGTATTATTAGGTATCCAACCCTTACTATTCCATGAAGCGAATGGTACGCCACTTTATAACCCATATGGTCTTTCTATAACTATACCAGCAATGATGAGTGTCCATCTGTTAGTAATAGGAATTGTTGAAGGTATCTTCACCGTGTGTGTCTATAATTTTGTAAAAAGTGTGTCAAAAGATGCAATTTTTATCGAAGAAAAGAAGAAAAGGACTCCGTTGTTGCGATTAAAGAGACTGTTATTGGTTATGGTAATTTTATGTCCATTAGGTTTGATTGATCATGCCACTGCTTGGGGTGAATGGGATTTATCTGAATTAGTCAAGAATTTAAAACAGAATCATTTACCTGCAGTACAACCAAAAGGTATGGTGAATGGTTTTTCATTTCATGCACTTTTCAGTGATTACTTTATTCCAGGACTGCCATTAGCACTTGGATATATTTTAAGTGGCGTAACAGCCATAATCGTTTTTTTACTCATTTTTCGTTTATTTAATGGAAGAAGGCAAAGTTGATGCCTGAATGGATGAAAGAATCTTCCACGTCCCTTGAACCTAATAAAAAAGAAACCTTTATGCTTAAAAATCGAAAAGGAATCCTTTTTTTATTAAATAAATTTCAGGTGAGTGGGAAACGCAATAAGACTATTCTCAGTGATATACACCCAGCAATTCAACTGATCAGTACTTTTTTACTAATTGTTTTAATCAGCACAGCACAAAAAGTTCTTGTTTTGTGGCTCGTAGGCATCTACCTAGGCATGTTACTTTTAGTTGAAAAACCAACTATTCTACGAAACATTGTCAAAAAAGCTAGTATCCTCATTTTGATGCCGCTGATTATCTATTTACCGATCTTTTTTTTAGGTCAATTTAGTTTATTATTTATTGTTCATTTGTTTTTTTTAGCCATAGCGATTAGTCAATATATGGAAACAACCAACATGAATCAATTTATAGCAGCATTAAAAATCTTTCATTTTCCGAATATAATACTTTTACAATTAGATATTACGATTAAATATATCTTTTTCTTTGGAAATCTCTTAATCCAACTGCTTGCCGCTGTAGAAGCTAGAGCAGTTGGTGGGAATATCCAGTTGAGTACGGGTAGTAATTTAATCAGTCTTATTTCTTTAAAATCTTTTACGTATGGGAAAAAGTTGGACATGGTGATGGAAGCAAGAGGATATACTGGTCAATATTATCGAGTAAAGCAACCATTAAAAACGAAAGATTTTTTGGTTAGTATTGCCTATCTTTTATTTTTCGGGGGGTTGCTTTATTTAGGGAGGAACTAATATGTATCGAGTAAATCATTTGGTTTATCGCTATCAAACGAAGCCTGTTTTTTCGCCTTGTAATTTGGAAATAGCCAGAGGAGAATATCTGGTTTTGATGGGAGATAACGGCAGTGGAAAATCCACTTTTTTAAATTTGCTCGCAGGTTTTTTAAAACCTTCCGAGGGAACGATTTATTTTATGGAACAATCATTAACGGCCTGGAAAAAAGACCCTATTCATAAAAAGAAGTATTATGCTCATTTGGGTATATTATTTCAAGAGACGGACACACAATTATTTAATGCAACAGTTTATGACGAATTGGCATTTGGCCCTAGACAGCTCCAACTATCCGAGCATGAAACAGCAAAAAGAATTAATGATTGTTTGAATTTATTAAAAATTACCCATTTAAGCAATCAAGTGCCTTATCAATTATCGGGAGGAGAAAAGAAAAAAGTGGCTTTTGCTAGTCTGTTAGTAATGAATCCAGACGTGTATTTATTAGATGAGCCGTTTACTGGGTTGACAAAAGAATCGGAAAAATTATTTAAAAAGATAATAAAAAATCTGCATCAACTTGGTAAAACAATTATCCTTTCCACCCATGACTATTTGAGTATTTGCGAGGAAGCTGATTCCATTTTATTGTTTGATTCGGCTGTTACAAGGTACTCAAAGGAAGAGATAGAAGCCAATGCTAACTTGTTACAACATTTAAAACGGTATTAAGTGTACAAATATTGACAATAATTGATACTATGAATCGTGATTTTTTCTAATGTGGAGATGTCTATAATTAATTATGTAAAAGAAAATCAATAGGAGATGGTTTAAATGTCTGTCATGAAAACGAAAGAACAAAATTTAGTTCGCGAATTACAAAAAATGGATAAGTTGGCTGTTGCATATTCAGGTGGAATTGATAGCTCTTACTTGCTAAAAAAAGCTTTGGACACTTTAGGTGCTGAAAATGTACTTGCGGTTGTTGTAAATTCAGAATTATTTTCTGATGATGAGTTTGATAAAGCGGTTGATTTAGCTAATGGGTTGGGAGCAAATGTGTTAGGCCTTGAAATGAGCGAATTAGCGGATGATAGAATTGTTGCAAATAACCCTAATAGCTGGTTCTACAGTAAAAAATTATTATATAAAACTATTCGTTCGGCTATTCAGAAAGAGGGATTTGATGTTCTGGCCGATGGGATGATTATGGATGATAATACTGACTTTCGTCCTGGATTAAGAGCAAGAGATCAAGAAGGGGTCATCAGTCCGCTACAACAAGCTAAATTATATAAAATTGAAATACGTCAACTTGCTAAAGACGCAGGTATTTCCAATTGGAGTAAAGTTGCCTCATGTAGCATTGCTTCAAGAATTCCTTATGGCATTAAGTTAACACGCTCAGCTATTGATCAAGTATTTGCTAGTGAAAAATATTTACGGGAAATAGGTTTTCCAATTGTCCGTGTCAGAGCACATCATGATTTAGCACGGATTGAAATTCCAGAAGACAAACTTTCTCTGTTATTAGAAAACAGAGAAAAAATTGCAGATTATCTTAAAAAACAAGGATTTAATTATGTAACTTTTGACTTAGAAGGATTTAAATCTGGCCGAATGAATGATATTCTTACTGAAACTGAAAAAAAAGTTTTTTGTGAATGTTAGACAGATAAGTTTATAAAATTGAGTCGGTGTAACGGAGTCAGGACAGGGGTATTCCGTTACAAAAACCAAGTTTTCTGCTCGATTAGGTCGGTTGTTTTCATTGATTACTCTGCCAGTAGTTTATCAACTTTTAAGCCTAGGAAAAATTCCCTTTGGATTTTTCCTAGGCTTTTTGTCTATTTAATCATTTGATATTTGCTAAAAAGAAATTAGCTGTAGAATTTTTTAAGATTACCAGTGATTGTTCAATTTGAGGAAAATAAATGGATTGTTTGGACTGGTTGATTAGTCGATTATTTTTGGGATTCGTGAGTGAAAGTATTTGCTGTGAATAGTTAAGTAACTCAGTGTTTAGTGTGTCCGGCCTAACTGGTGCTAATTTTTTTAAGTAGTGTTGTGTTTTCATAAGTTCTAAAAGAAGCTCTTCCATAGCAGTTTGCATTTCCAACAGTTGATCATTTAGTTGTTTTTGTTGCATTAAGCTTTCAGCAGAGGCATCGTTACTATAAATAGGAGATTCAAGAACAATTTCTTGAATAGAATAGTTTACTCTACGTTGTACTCGATAAGCTAGTACCCAAGCATCACTTGGTAACGTGGTCTCTTCATTGATTAACGCTAGCAAAATAGAGCTGATCGTTTTTGACCAACTATTGATATTTTTACGTAATACTTGACTATGCCATGTTGGGAAAATAAAAAACATAACAAAAGCAATCAGCGCACCAATAATTACATCAAAAACTCTTGTATAGCCTGCAGAACTACCACCTAATGTGAAAGTTAACCAAGTGGTCACACTTAGCATTAGAAATGCTTGACTTAATTTACGGACGGTTTCATACAATATAACTAGCAAACAAGACAATAGCATTGGCCATAAAGGATTTAGGTTTGTTAAGTTAGCAATTAATTGAGACAAAAAAATGCCTAAACAACCACCTAAAATAGAACCAATAGTTCTTGAAGTGATTTTACCGAGTGTACCATGATAACCTGGCATAACCATTAAACAACCAGAAATAACTACCCAGAATTCGTGATTAGCTAAAGGCAAAGGGTACATGTAATTAAGAATAAGCGAACAAAAATGACACACTAAACCTGTTAAAGCTAAACGAATTGCGAATCTAGCAGAGCTGCCTTTGTAAGAATGAAGGATCTCTTTGGCTTCTGCAAGTCCTTCTTTTGTGGGTAAGAAAGATTTAAATGAGATTTTTTTAAAGGATTGTTCGTTTTGTATCAGAAGGATTGCTGATTTTATTTCGGTGTTTGCTGAAGCAAATTCTTGAAGAGGTAGGGTTAATTGTTCTCCTTTTAAAAAGAGTTGAATTGCTTTTAAAGCAGGAAGATTTTCAGCTGCATTGGTTGAATCTAACGAGCCTGCAATTGCATCTGCTTGTGAAACCAAGGGATAAATCCATGGTGTTTTTTGATGATTGACCCATGGCATCGTTTCAACAGATTCGCGTACTTTTATTCTGAAATGGACATAGCTTGCAGGTTTTCCTTGTGCTAATAAATATAATTGTTTATATAAATCGGCTACTAATTTTCGTGCTTCATTATTTTGCGGCTTAGAATAAAGACAATAGAACAAACAAAGGATGGACATACCTAAAATTATTGCACCCAGACCTTCAAAAGTTTGACCAATAGACAGATTGCCTTTTAATTGCGCACCAGCTAGTAAAGCAATGGTCCCAAAGAGACATCGGATATACAGACCAATACTAAAGTTTCTCACAATCCCTGAAAAATACAAACCAAGGACGAATAATAAAATAATGAATATACTTGACGACTGTAAAAGTATCCCCAGACTGGCACCAATAAAAATCATTAAAATACCATTTATGGCACTTCTTTGTGGAGAGCCATGTCGTGGTAAGACACAAATTACAGTGCCCAAAAAGCTACCAACATTTACTAAAACAAAAGCGAAAGGAAAGACTATTGTTAGAACAGCACCAACAGCATTTGCAATAATGATACTAAGAACAAGGGCAAACCAGTTCTGTCTTGTATCAAAAGTTAGTATAGGGCGACTATACGCCCAAGACGATTCTAAGAAGACCTCAAAAAATTTTTTGATAGATAATTTCACAAAACATTCCTTCTTTAAAAATTTATTAAAAGCTAAAAAATTATTCCTCTGCTAGTATACACCTCTAAATTTTTTTTTCAAATTTGCTCTTTTTAAGAAAACTCACAATTATAAGCCAACATTAAGTTTAGCCATATATTTTTGTTGAATAAATTCTGTAAGCTCATGCCAACTTTCTTCATTTTCAATGGAATCTAAGTAGAAAATATCTTGATTAGAAGTAGCTTTTTCGAAGGAATCTGTGATGATGATATCCGCATTTGTGAAGTCTTCGGTAATAGAGATTGCGTTTGTATTATATAAGGAGGATAACCGTGTTTTAATAAAATAACTTGCATAAAAATCTTTGATAATTTGTAAATAGATTCTCACTTGTACTTTTTTTTCGGACACAGACAATGTGTAAAGCAGTTGACTGAGTAACTCTAAATGCGTTTCTTGGTGAACTAATTTTGCCACCGTTCCTTTTATTCGATTAAAGTATGCCACATCTGACGGAGTACAAATTTCTGGCTGCGGTAAATAAAGTGTTAAAAAAGTATAATAATTGCCCTCCGTTAAAAAGTACCAAGCATTAAAAATAGAAAGATAGTAAACGTATTGATAATCATGCTGATTTGTCAGTAAGTAGGCTACTTGCTTAAACAATTTTTTTGATAAGACACAATAAGGATGGTTAGATTCTATAAATAATTTTTCTATTTGTTTCGTTTGCTTTTCCGAAAAGATATAAGGAATAAAAATGCGAGATAAAAAATTAAAGTATAAAATTTCAGTTTTTCTTGTTTCGCATTGAATGTCAGCGAAGGAGTGTTCAAGAAAAAATAAAGTCACATGACTGTATTGATTGATCAGAATAAAAAAAGAATGCAGGTTTTTAGAGTGCGGCATCTTTAAGAAGTTTTGTGCACTTGTTCTAGTTTTAAATATCGCATATAAAATATAAAACGCTCTTTTCTTCATTCGGACATTTTTATAGGATCGTTCAAGAAGTTCATCGGGTAGACTTTTTTTTATTTCTTCAAGACTTATTTTAGAGAAAGGCCAAACCAATTCTTGAAAGGAATCTTGTAGGAAAATGAAAGAAAACACTCGAATCGATAATTCATTGCCAGTTAATTGATAAATACCCTTAATACTAACGATTACTATATCAAAAATTTTAAAAAAGTTATTCAGTTGTTTCGTGATTTTTACCAGATAATGTTCAGAAATATATAAAACTTTAATTAATTCGTTTTTATCAATGGAAGAATGTGTGACTAATTGTACGCAATAATTAAATTGTACATTGTTTTTTAAAAGATTGAGTTTTAACGTGTAGGCGTATTCGACCGCGCTTTTTCGGTACGCTGGATTTACACAAACAATGCCATTATTGTTAGAGACAATAAAATGTTGGATTTGATAAGTATCCTCGAATTCTTGATTTATTTTTATCAGATTTTCCTTGACCGTTCTTTTTGAAATTTTTAAATTGGAAGAAATTTCATTTAATGACGTATGAGCTCGCTTCACTATATAAAATAAAATTTCTAGCTCATTCGTTAGGTAGGATGGAAACATGTTATGGACCTCCAAAAGTAAAATTTAGGTTCATTGTAGTCTACTTTCTTTAAATTTTTGTATTGATATGTTAACACAAGCGCAATAAGAAGCGGCCATCACAATTAATGTACAGCCTTATACATTAATTGTGTGTGGCAAAGCAATTTCAATGTTGATAAGCTAGCAGTAGTTAGAATAATTATTATTTAGTTTCTAATTCCAAAAAAGGTCAAGGTGAGTAAGCAATGAAAAAAATCAACGAACAATTAAAAATTAAAATGCCAACCTGCAAAAGAAAAAAAAGCATTGCTTATTTCTTTTACTCTTGTCTACTATTGGTAACGATTTCTTGTTTTTTGAGCGTGCATTTTCAAGAATGTGAGGCAGCTTCACTCTATCAAGCGGGAGGGATAGCCATTGATTTGAGAACTGATTTACCTTATGGAATGGAGATAAGCCATGACGATGGTGGTGGTCCTGATGGATCATTTGGAGGAAAATTACACGTAAAATTATCCGGAACAGTGGACACTTCTCATACACAAAAAATTACTGCTCTTGCTTTCGATACCGATGGGATGCAATATGGTCTGATGTTTCATTTACCAGAAAATATAAGTGCAGATAATTTTAAAGCGGCTTATGACAAGGCTTATGCGGATAATCCAGAAAATTTTTATTCAATTAGTGGACAAAAAAATACACGAATATCAATCATCAACACAAAAGGAATGCGGACGTTTAACGGTTTTTCAGAAGATGGTTCACCAGGGTGGGGTGATCCCGAACAAGACTATAGTGGGGTTGATACTGAGCATCAGGTGATGTTTTGTGAACGTGGAGATTCTATTGATTTGTCTCTTGGGAAAATTTATGACATTTGGAGTAATGAACCTGATAAAACTAAAATAACATTTGAGCTTCATTTTGATTTAGATGTGGCAACTTTGATGAAAGATGGCGATTCGAAGGATTATTCCCTCAATAAAAGTTTAACGAAACATCGCTTACCTGTATCAAATGTTTTGTCGGATGGTAATGAGAGTGATCAATTTTTGTTATCGGCAGATTTTTTTGGCCGGACGTATGAATTGGGTAGATTTTCAGATACAACGAATACAGTTAATCATAATATGGTAACGGCTAGTGCAGACATGTGGTTACGTGCGACAAGTTTAGCGGCAGCAGCAAAGCAAGATCCAAATAATTTGAATCATCAAATTATTACTGGAATCACCGGGAAAGTGGCTACTTGGTCTTCTTATATCTCGCCATGGGACAGCGGTGATAAAGACAATCCATTATCCAATTACAATACCCAAGATGCCTCTAAATATCCTGAAATACCTGAAAGCACAACGATGTTACCAGGGGAGTTTTTATCACCAAAGTTTACGATGAACCAAAGACAAGACAATCCGCTTAATTGGACAGATGGGTATGTTGCTCAACGGTTTGCGCGCGTAGTTAATTTTCATACTCACACAGTTGATCCTAAGGCCAATGTGAATGTCTCTTCACAACAGCAAAACGGGTTAACAACTTATTTGTTTAGTGGCAAAGACGGTTGTGGGCTGCCGTTAGTCAATCCGCCAGGAACGGATTCTTCAGAGCCCACAGATAAAACATATATGCGCGTCACAATAGATCCATACCAAGTGCCAAGTTTAGAAAGGGCAGCTTTTGTTAAAGGTCAAACAACATTTCACCCGCAACAAAAGATACCAGTAGAACTAACCGTTAAGGCTCCGACAACTAGAAAAGTTCAGATTGAAGAAAAAATTTCAGGTGCTGCCCAAACTGATTTTCATAAAATTGGGGAGCAAGATTTAAAAAATTTACCAGTCACAGATGATTGCGTTAGTTTTAACTGTTTAGCAGATGCTTTACCAACTTCAGGAGATTACACATTAACATTTAGAATTCTTGATGTTGATGATACATCTAAAAGCTACTCAAATGAGAAAAGTTTAGCTGTGCACATTGATCAAGCGCAAATTAAAGTTAAATCTCAAGATACGATTTATCAATATACTCAATGGCAACCAGAAAGTGAAGTGACTAGCTTACAAACACCAGATGGTAAAAAAGGTGATTTTCGAGGCGTAAGTGTCACCATATATAAACTGGACGGAGAGCAAAAGGTCCCAGTAGATGCGGTGGATACAAAAGTGGTTGGTAAATATGAAATTGATTATAACTACCTAGGATTAGAGGCGCAGACTGCACTAGAAGTCATTCCCTCTTCAGCTCATATTGGTGCACATAACGACAGCTTTTCTGTGGGGACGCCCTTCGATCCAAAACGTCTTTTTGATAGTGCAACAGATAATGATGGGCGGTCCATTCCTTATAGCAAGATAACGATTCGCTATACGCCTGATCAGGTAAACGATGAAGTAGCGGGCGTCTATAAAATTACTTATGATATCTCTAAAATAGTAGGTTTTAGTAAAAGTATTACTGTTGATTGGACCTACTATTACTCTAATCGTCTAGACTTTTATCACTTATCTGAACAACTAATGCCTTTTGAGAACGTAAAATTTAATGGCCAAGATCAAACACAGACATTAAAAAGTTGTGAGATGAACATTGAAGATACGGGGGATCCTAATCGGACAACTGGCTGGCAGCTTGAAGTAGCCTATAATTTAAATGATCAGAAAACACAAGCGTGGAAAGACGCAGGGCTTGATCTCACGCTAAATCCAAAGTCAGTCGATTATGTAACAACTGAGCAAAATATTATGGTTAACGATGAGCAACAATTAGTAGCTGATGTAAGTAACCAATCTATCAAAAATAAAAAAGTTTTGACGAAATTACAATTATTGCCCACATTAACTATTTCAAAAGTCACACCTGCTGATAAATATGAAGCTCAGTTAATTTGGAACTTAGAAGCAACACCGTAAGGGAAGAGGGAATAGCTGTGAAATGGTTTATCTATGATTTATTGTTTGTTGCCTTTATTCTCGGTTTGCCAATTCAAGCACAAGCTGAAGACAAGACAACTGACGCACAAGCTGGCACAAAAGTCATGGTAATAGTGAAAGAGAGTGAGGATATTGTTCCGCATCCCAATGAGCTTATACCGCAGACTAACGATATGCCAACTTCACGAGGACAACCTAATTTTTTACCAAAAACAAACGAGATTACGTCTCAAGAGACGCTTTTAGGAATCGTGGTACTCGGAAGTACATTAATCGTCGGACTTTATAAAGAAAAGAGGAAAAATAATGAATAAAAAAATAATTGGTTTAACTATCACTTTAGGAACAGGGATCTTTTTAATTGGACAACAAACTGTGAATGCGGCTGATAATACCAATACCACAGCGAATGTGTCGGTTTTAGGTGGCGGATTAACCATTACACCATTAGCACAAATTAACTTTGGGACGGTGACAAAAGACGGCCAAGATCATACGCAACCAGATCAAAGCAAGTCGCAACTTATAATTAATGATAATCGTGGGACAACGAATACAGGTTGGTATCTGACAGCGAATTTAGAAGATAAAGGAAAAGGTGTCACTGGCTTAGACGGAATGACACTTCATTTAGACACTAAAAAACCTGACGGATCTTCTGAAAAAGGTACCTTTACGGGCGTTGATTTAACCACAGATGCTTCAACCATTATTTCGCTAGATAAAAGTGATATCCGTTTATCAGACACTGTCACGACAGCCGATTTAAATGCAACGTTAAATATACCTAAAAGTATTGCTGCAAATACCTACTCTGGGACCATCGTCTGGAATGCCATCGATGGAGCACCCGCCTAAGAATTTAACATAAAACGATGTAAGAAAACGAGGCAGATAAATTGAAAAGAATTTTAAAGATACTTTTTATATTGACTATTCTCTGTTTAGGTGGAGCGATGCGTGCCTGGGCAGAGCCGTCTAATACCAATAGTTCAGCAACAATTGACAATGCGAATGCGTATACAGTCACACCCGTTTTCGGAGCAACTCAAAATAACAAAACCAGTAATTTTTTTGATATGACATTAACTCCGAAACAAAAAGATACATTCAAATTAACGATAACCAATACTACGCCGAACCCTCAAAAATTTAAAGTTCAGGTAAATACAGCAACAACAAATAGTAATGGGATAGTTGACTATACAAAAAGTAGCTTTGAAAAAGATCCATCGATGAGTTTGGTACTTAGTGATTTGATTAGTCCCAATAGGAAGGACATTAGTGTTCCTGGTAAACAATCACAAACGATTGATTTTCAAATAACGATGCCAGAAAAGTTATTCTCAGGAATTTTATTAGGTGGAGTGACGATTCGACCTGTAGAGATAGCTGGGGACCAAAGCAAGGGTGGGATTCAAAATGTTTATATGCATACGATTGCTATTCGGGTGAATGAAACAGCAGAGACCATACCTGCAAAATTGGAAAGTGGTTCTGTTAAAATTGGGCAAATTAACCGCCACAATACTGTTTCGATGGAAATTAAAAATCCACAGCGGAAGTTATTGTCAAAAGTCGAAGGAGATTTTTTTGTTAAAGAAAAAGGAACAAACAAAACGATCATTCACGAAAAGAAAAATAATCTTAGTTTTGCACCAAACACAAGGTTTGACCTACCTATTTTACTGAAAGATTCGTTTAAACCTGGAGACTATACCTATACCATTAAGTTGAAAAACCATGAGGGGAGCTGGACGTTCTCAAAAGATTTCACGATAAACAAAAAGCAAGCTGATCAGTATAATAAGCGTTCTGTTGATCATAAAGTCAAAAACCTTCACTGGCTTAAGTACCTCATGGCCTTTTTAATTCTAGTTATTTTAGGTACCGTCTGCTATATCTTGGGAAAAAAGAAGGGAAAAATGAGGTTGTAAAACCTGCCTTTAAAATAGTTGACAATTATGCAGAAAAAATCATGCCAGTATGAATTATCTATGACATAAGGGAAGAATAGCTGTCTAGCAAGGATAAATTGTCAAATTAACGTTAATTTACGCAAGTCATTGGTGTTCCTTATTTTGGAAAGTAGTATTATACTATTATTGTTCAATGATTCACAATAGAGACAAGGAGGAAAGAACCATGTATAAAGCAATTGTCGCAGCAAAAGGAAAAACAACAAAAATTGTTGAAAAAGAATCGCGTCCATTGAAAGATAATGAAGCGCGGTTGAAAATGGAAGTCTGTGGTGTCTGTCATACGGATTTACACGTTAAGAATGCAGATTTTGGCGATGTTAGCGGTTGTACCTTAGGTCACGAAGGAATTGGGATTGTGACGGAGGTTGGAAAAGACGTTACTAGTTTAAAAATTGGTGATCGTGCATCTGTTGCATGGTTTTATGAAGGCTGCGGGCATTGCGAATATTGTACTTCTGGTCGAGAAACGCTTTGTCGTTCAGTAAAAAATGCTGGATATACAGTTGATGGTGCCATGGCCGAAGAATGCATCGTCACAGACGGTTATGCAGTGAAAGTGCCAGAAAATTTAGCATCAGAGCCAGCTTCCTCTATTACTTGTGCAGGGGTAACAACCTACAAAGCGATAAAAGAATCTGGGATTCGTCCAGGTCAATGGCTAATGATTTCAGGATTAGGTGGGCTAGGTAATCTAGCTTTACAATATGCCAAGCATGTCTTTAATGCAAAAGTAGTAGCTGTTGATGTGAATGATGATCAGTTAGCTTTTGCGAAAGAAATGGGTGCTGATCTTTTAATTAATCCAGTTAAAGATCCTGATTTTGCTGCACAACTTCAAAAAGAAATTGGTGGTGTCCATGCAGCAGTAGTCACTGCGGTAGCTAAATCAGCATTTAATGGCGCAGTCGATGCAGTCCGTGCGGGAGGAACGGTTGTCGCTGTTGGATTGCCTGTTGAGACAATGGATTTATCTATTCCACGTCTTGTTCTTGATGGCATTCACGTAGTCGGATCGTTAGTTGGAACCCGTCAAGATTTAAGCGAAGCTTTCCAATTCGGTGCAGAAGGAAAAGTTGTTCCTGTTTGTCAAACACGCCAACCAGAAGAAATTAATGCTATTTTTGAAGAAATGGAACAAGGAAAAATTCGCGGGCGCATGGTCATTGATTTTCGCAGTTAATTTAGTTTTTTAGTGATTCGTTGATTTAATCTGAAAACCATGAAAGGATGGATGGAATGTTTGCGAATCTTACTCTCCGTGAGAGACGACTGCTTAAACAAGCACAAGTGGGAGCCACAATTAGCTTTATTCTTTTGTTTGTACCAATTCTGACAATCATTCTTTTGCATACCAGTGATTTATTAGCAAAATGGCTAGGTATAGTTGGGGTAATTTTGGTTTTACCATTGTTGTATTTTGCGTGGCAGATTTTAAAGATAGCCTATAAAGATCAAAAAGATAATCCAACGCCTCCTTTGTGGGTTCCGAAAGTTTATGGGATTGGGCTTTCGATCAATCCCTATCACCGGTTTGGAAAGTTAATTTTTATATTGCTAGCGGTACTGATAGTTGGCATCATCATTAGTTTGCTTTTCACACCAGCAAGTCAAATCAATCACTAAAAACAATTATTAAACACCCTCTTGCTGAGCAGGAGGGTGTTGATTATTTTTAAATAGACTAAATTTGAGTAACAGGTATTAGATTTTTGAAAAAGTCTTTCTTTTTCTGATGTGGATATTTTCGCAATAAAATCATCATTATAAGTGAATTAACAGGTTTATCAAGGGTTAATACTTGTTAATGGTGGCTGCTATAATTAACCGTTGACAAACACAAAAAAACCATCATACGATAATTATGTTATTAAAAAAGTGAAAAATTGGTAGTTAATAAATGAAAACGCATTCATCAGAAAATTGTGATTCTGTACTAAAATTTTTATATAAGATGAAAATGGATTGTTTTCATTTAATAATTTATTGAAAGGATGTGTTTATGAAGGGGTTACTGAAACTGACTTTCTAACAGTCTCAGTAAACTAAGAAAATCGTTATGACTTTTCATCTGGATAAAACTTTGTTGGGTTTTGGATTTTGTGAGTAATTGTGTCGGAACTATTCTATGGGGAGCAATTTTAAGGAGGAAAAAATGAACAAAGAGTATCAGGGTAAAAAAATTTACGGTAAAAAGCACTGGTTGACATTTTTATTAGTGAGTTCGTCTGTATTGGCGTTCCATTCGTTTGTTACGATGGATTCTCAAGTGGTTGATGCGCAAGAGCAAACAGCAAAAGAAGACGTAGCTGATTCAGCAACGTCAGTCGGAGCAATTGTGTCGATTGAAAAAGCGGAGAAAAACTTTGTCATTACGTATGCTTCTGGCAAAAAAGCACAAATTAGTATTTTAAACGACCATCTTTTTCGCTATCATCTAGATCCAACTGGTAAATTTGAAGAATATCCAACGCCAAATGATCCAAAGCATGTTGCGAAAATTACGGCTAAAACAATGGCCGACTATGGCACACAAGCCTTTGAGCAAACGAACGTCACAGATTCAGGAAACCAATTTATTCTAGAAAATAATGGTTTAAAAATTATGTTCGAAAAAGAAAGCGCTTTAATGAAGGTTCTAGACAAGAAAAAGAATCAAGTTATTTTAGAAGAAACCGCTCCGCTATCCTTTAAAAATGATAAAGCTACACAAACGTTAAAACAAAGTAGTCAAGAAAATTATTTTGGCGGAGGAACTCAAAATGGTCGATTTACGCATAAAGGAACAGCTATCCAGATTGTCAATACGAACAATTGGGTAGATGGCGGAGTAGCATCGCCTAACCCATTTTATTGGTCAACTGCAGGGTATGGCGTTGTTCGAAATACATGGAAACCTGGCAACTATGATTTTGGAAGTCATGATCCACAAACAACCACAACAACGCACGAAGGAACAGATTTTGATGCTTTTTATTTCTTTAATGATTCCTCAGCAGGTATTTTAAAAGATTACTATGAATTAACCGGGAAACCAGCTTTGATGCCAGAATACGGGTTCTATGAAGCGCATTTAAACGCGTATAATCGGGACTATTGGGTGAAAGTAGCAGAAGGAACCGCGGGAGCAGTTAAGTTTGAAGATGGTAATTTTTACAAAGAATACCAACCAGGCGATCTAGGAAACTTAAATGGCACGCTAGAATCTTTAAATGGAGAAAAAGAGAATTATCAATTTTCTGCACGCGCAGTTATTGATCGATATAAGAAAAACGATATGCCGTTAGGGTGGTTCTTGCCAAATGACGGCTACGGTGCTGGCTATGGCCAAACAGATTCATTGGACGGCGATGTACAAAACTTAAAAGAATTTACAGAGTATGCTCAAGCCAATGGTGTTGAAGTGGGGCTGTGGACTCAATCTAATCTCCATCCAGCGGATCCTAAAAATCCTAAAAAAGGAGAACGGGATATTGCGAAAGAAGTTAGTGTCGCTGGTGTTAAAGCTCTCAAAACTGACGTGGCGTGGGTCGGGTATGGGTATTCCTTTGGCTTAAATGGTGTAGAAGATGCTGCAAATGTTTTTGTAAAAGAAACAGACGGCGCAGTTCGTCCGATGATTGTCTCATTAGATGGGTGGGCCGGAACCCAACGGCACGCTGGTATCTGGACAGGCGATCAAACGGGTGGTCAATGGGAATATATTCGCTTCCATATTCCAACATATATCGGGACTTCGTTGTCTGGCCAACCAAATGTCGGTTCAGATATGGATGGAATTTTTGGTGGAAAAAATAAAGAGGTCAACATACGTGATTTCCAATGGAAAACTTTTACACCAGTGCAGCTAAATATGGACGGCTGGGGCTCCAATCCAAAAACGCCATTTGCTTTTGATCAAGAAGCCACAGATTTGAACCGAGCGTATCTAAAATTAAAATCAATGATGATGCCTTATAACTACAGTATTGCCAAGGAATCAGTTGATGGACTACCAATGGTACGGGCCATGGCTTTAGAATTTCCTAATGAAGGAACAGCATATACAAAAGATTCTCAATACCAATATATGTGGGGACCCAATTTACTCGTTGCCCCAATTTATAATGGCAATCAAGATGAGGCAGGAAATTCAATCCGTGATGGAATCTACTTACCAGATGAAAAACAAGTCTGGGTTGACTTATTTACAGGCGAAAAATATCAAGGTGGCCGTGTCTTAAATGGAGTAAAAACACCGCTGTGGAAGGTGCCCGTTTTCGTCAAAGATGGCAGTATTATCCCAATGACAAATCCAAACAACAATCCAAAGGAAATCCAACGGGATCAACGATCTTTCTTGATTTATCCAAATGGTGCCACTTCTTTTAATATGTATGAAGATGACGGAATTTCAACTAGTTATGAAGCTGGGCAATCAGCTACGACTAAAATAAATAGTCAAGGCCCTAAATCAAACGAAAAAGGGGATCTGACCGTTACTATCGAACCGACAAAAGGAAGTTACAAAGGCTTTGTTGATGAACGAAGCACCACGCTTGATTTGCTAGCTTCAGAAGCGCCCGAAAGCGTAACAGCAATGGTGGGGGGAACAGAAGTAACCTTGAAACAAGCAGCTAATAAAGAAGAATTTTTAGCTGGCGCAAATCTATATTATTTTGATAAAGAATTCCAAGTGAATCAGTATCTTTCTGAAGCTTCAGGAGAAAAACTGAACCAATCAGCGTTATCAGTAAAACTAGCGAAACAATCTGTGACCGCCAAAGATGTTCAAATAACTGTAAAAGGTTTCATTAATAAAGGAACGGTTGACGGAGGAAATACAACGGTCGATGACCAGTTAACTATTCCGGCAAATGTCGCAATCAATGAAGAAAAAACAACACCATCTTCTTTGACTCTTCAATGGGATCAAGTAACTGAGGCAACAAGCTATGAAGTAGAGCGTGACGGGACTGTTTTCGGAAATATTCAAACGAATACAGCAACATTTGATGGATTTTCCTTCCTAAGCGAACATACTTTTCGAGTTCGAGCTGTTGGAAAAAACGGGGTCTCTGAATGGAGTGAACCGATTAAAGGAAAAACACAAGATGATCCCTATAAAGAAACAATTAATCAAGTCAAAGCAACAAGTAATTTACCAGAACAACCAGGCGCAGAATTGAAGAAATTAACAGATAAAGACTTAAGTACAGGTTGGCATACGAACTGGTCAACCGGCATCGCTAATCCAAGTGATGGAAATTTCTTGTCTTTAAAATTTGATCTTGGTGCGGAGTATCAAATGGATAAAATTGAATACTTGCCAAGAGACAATGCCGGCAACGGAAATATTTTGCAGCTCCAGTATCGGACGTCGAAAGATGGAGCTAATTGGACAGAGTTTTCAGAACCTATTAACTGGAAGCAAGATGCTTTGACAAAAACCATTGAAACGAAGGACCAAGCGTATCGTTTTGTTGAAATGAAGGTATTAAAATCGGTGGGTAATTTTGGCTCTGGTCGTGAGATGCTCTTTTACAAACAACCAGGAACAGAAGGAATCTTACATGGAGACATTACTAACGATGGAACGATTGATGAAAATGATGCAATGAGTTATCGAAACTATACAGGCTTAGAATCGGTGGACAGTGACTTTAATGGCTATGTTGAAAAAGGTGATTTAAATAAAAATGGGGTAATTGATGCTTATGATATCAGTTATGTTTTACGACAATTAGATGGCGGGATTGAGATACCTGATGTCGAAGAAATTGCGGGCGGTTTATCCCTTGCTGTGGTTAATGAAAATGGCAAGGATACCTATCTTCCTGGCGATACATTAACCTTTACACTTAAAGGTCAAGACTTAAAAAACATTAATGCGTTAAGCACAAAAATGTCCTTTGATTCTAGCAAATTTGAACTTGTCGGTCAGCCTGCAACCACGAATAATACAAAACAAATGGAAAATTATTCTAAATATCGGAAACATTCAAATGATGTGGAGAATCTATATTTAGTTCTTAGTAATCAAGGAAATAAACAATTGTTAAACGGTTCAATGGACTTAGTTACCTTTAAAGTTAAATTAAAAGAAACAACTCGCGTAAAACGTGCGACAACTGTTGAGCAGCCATTACAATTTGATATGAGTCAAGGCTTATTAGTAGGCCAAGGATTCCAACAAGCCACACTTTCAGATTTTTCTGTAACAGTGAAGCCCACAGAGCTAGTAGATAAAGAGTTATTACAAGCGCTAATTACGCTAAATCAAGCACGTGTCGAAAAAGAATATACGCCTGAAACTTGGGCAATCTTTAAACCAATCTTAGATGAGGCAGTAGCTGTTCTAGCCAATGAACAAGCCACACAGACAGACGTTTCTGCTGCCGCGGAAAACCTAGAAAAGGCTGCAAGTCAGTTGGAAAAAATGCCTGATGTAGCGAATAAAGCTGATTTAGAAAAAGCAATTCAAGAGGGGCTGGCGAAAAAACCAAGTGATGGGCAAGAATTCACCGAAGAAACTAAAAAAGTTCTCGAAGAGTCATTAGCAGCAGCTCAAAAAGTATTTGCTCAAGAAAAAGTTACCCAAGAAGAAATAGACCAAGCGACTAAAACATTGCGTGAAGCAATTGCACAATTAAAAGAACACCCCGTCGCCGTTGATAAGGAAACCTTAAAAGAGCAAATCGCTCAAGCCCGAGGAAGAAAGCCGGAAGAAGGATACCAATTTACAAAAGAAACAGAAAAACAATTGCAAGAAGCAATTCAAGCGGCTGAAGCAATCGTAGCGAAAGAAACGGCGACAAAAGAAGAAGTCTCAGCGGCTCTAAACGCATTGGAAACTGCAATGGCTCAATTAAAAGAAGTACCCCTTGTAAATAAAGATCAATTACAAGAAGTAGTCAAACGAGCGTAGCAAGTCACTCCAAGTGAAGGGCACCAATTTACTGCCTCCTCGTTACAAGAGTTACAAAAAGCGCTTTCAGCAGCTAAAAACACATTGAAAAACCCAGCAGCTAATCAAAAAATGATTGAGGAAGCGGTTGCTGAATTAACTAGTGCCATCGATGGGTTACAAGAAGAAGTGTTAGTTACAGATAAAAAAGCCTTAGAGGCAATGATAGCCAAAGCAAAAGCAATCAAACCATCTGCCGGAAAAGAATTTACCAGCGAGTCTAAAGCGCGCTTAACTGAAGCAATTGACCAAGCGGAAGGGATTTTAGCTGATAAAAATGCTCGGCAAGAACAAATTGATACTGCTGAAAAAAATGTAAAAACTGCTTTGGATAGTTTAGAGGAACAAGTCCTTCAAACGGATAAAACAAAGTTGAAAGAACTGCTTCAAAAAGCAGAAACCTTGAAACCTAAAGCAGGAAAACAATTTACAAAAGCATCGCAAGAAGCTTTAGCTGAAGCAATTAAACAAGCAAAAGCACTTGTTGAGGACCCAAATGCGACGCAAGAAGCTGTGGACAAATGTTTAAGTGTTTTAGCACAAGCCATTGAAGCAATGGCAGAAGAGCCAATCAGTAGCAACTCTACAGGCAACAATGGAAATCATGGCACGGTTAGCGGGACTGGTAGCGTAACCAGCACAGGAAAGGGCACAGCAACAGGTGGAACGACAACGAAAACCAGCACTTCTGGCACTTTGCCAAAAGCAAATGAAGTTGTTTCGCCAATCTGGTCAATCAGTGGTTTTCTATTGATAGTAAGTATTGGTTTAGGAAAATTATTCTTCAAAAATAAAAAAGACCAAAATTAGCGTATCATTAACTTACAAGGCGCATTTGTACAAAAACAGTGTGCAAATGCGCAAGTAAGTAATAGGAGAGGATTTTTACGAATGAAAAGAAAGAAAATCAAGAATCAACTACTTGTTTTAACAAGTATTCTCGTTCTTCTGAGTTTGGAAGTCGCTCCAGTTGTTACGTTGGCTGCAGAATTACCAAGTAGCTCGCTACAAACAGCTCTGTCCTCGGAAACGACAATTACTTCGGAAGAAAAAGTAATTGAAACAACCAAAACAACCGAAACAACCGAAACAACTGTTGCTACATCTACAACGTCCACTAGTAGTTCGTCATCTGAATCAAGTAGTTTTACCGATACGACTACCGAATCAACGAGTCATTCAACGACAGAAACGACAACCACAAATACTAGTTCTGAAACAAAAAAAGAACCTACAGAGCCTACGGTATCATCAGAAATCACGCAGCCTGTTGAACAATCGCAACCACCACAAGTTCCTGTGACCAAGCAAGAACCTGAAGAACCTATTCAAGTTCCTGAAGCCACCAATAACGTTGTTGAAGAAAATCAGGCTGTATCGTTAAATCCGTCCCTCAAAGTAGATGAAATAGCTTCTTCAAATTTAAAAGGCTACGAACTTCCACTGTTGTCGTCTTTTGACGAACAGAAACGGGCAGTTGTGGTGGCTGAAGCATTAAGACACATTGGGAAAACAAAAAAAGAATTTAATTTGACGGAGCAAGCATTAACCAGTAGTTTCCTTGCCCAAAAAATTTACCAACAATTATTTAAAATAGACATTGGCAGTACGCCGCAAGAACAAATGACATTTGGTAAAGCTCGTTCTATAGAGGAGGCAGAACCTGGTGATCTGATTTTTTGGCAAACAGCTGAAGGAAAAACGCTTCAAAATGGTGTTTATCTTGGCCAAGGAAAATATTTAATTGCCGCAGCGGAAGCGGATTCTAAAGAGGAGCCAGAAGTAATTGGTCAGTTAGAGAATATCTATACTGCCAAACAACAACCAGACTCAAAAGAGGAGAAACGCTTGGTAGTGACTAATCCTTTTAAGGAGTTCACATTAACGGAGTATGGCAAAGAAGTTTTAGCAACATATGGTGCGTCATTTGAAATGCAGAAGTCAGAACAAACCACAGCGTTTATTAAAAAAATTGGTGAGACAGCCAGAGAACTTGGCGAAAAATACGATGTTTTTGCATCAGTGATGATAGCTCAGGCTATTTTAGAAAGTGGCTCTGGCGAAAGTCAACTAGCCAAAGAACCTTATTATAATCTCTTTGGCGTGAAAGGTTCGTTCCAAGGAAATAGTGTTAGCTTTTCAACAAAAGAGGCTGATCAGAGGGGCCAACTTTATACAATTTCCGCTGGGTTTCGCGATTACGGTGGCTATAATGACTCACTGCAAGATTATGTTCAATTACTCCGACAAGGGATTGACGGAAATCAAGATTTTTATAAACCAGCGTGGCGTTCGGAAGCCAAAAACTACCTTCAAGCAACGCGTTTTTTAACAGGTAAATATGCAACAGACAAGCAATACGATAATAAATTAAATTCGTTAATTGCGGTTTATAACTTAACGCAATTTGATTTACCAAAAACAGTGGACGGTTTGATTATCCAATCTAAAAATGAGCTGTCGGAAGCGGAACAGCAACAAATGCATTTTCCAGTCTATGATGGGATCAATTATAATCGGAGTGGTAGCTATCCCGTGGGCCAGTGTACGTGGTATGTCTATAATCGTTTCAAACAGTTGGGCACTTCTGTGGATGAATTTATGGGAAATGGCAGTGACTGGGGAAGAAAAGGACGTGCATTAGGCTATCAAGTTAGTTCATTGCCTAAAGCTGGTCGTGCGATTAGTTTCCAACCAGGAGTTGCTGGCGCAGATAATCAATATGGACATGTTGCTTTTGTTGAAGCGGTCACTTCTGATGGAATCATTATTTCTGAAAGCAATGTCATCAATGATCAAACGATTTCGTATCGTGTCTTACCTAATGTAATTGCTTATAGTAGTGGCGTGACCTACATTGGCGCTTAATCGACTCATTCAACAGGAAGAAGTGTGGATGTTTAAGTAAAAAATTAGCGCAATGATCCATGTGTGAACTAACAAATTAAAATAACCAGAATCGACCAATGAATTGATTTTGTCATGTATAAAATGACAAGAACAGTTTGGCGGTTGATTCTTTGTTTTTCATCAACGAAGAGACAATAGTCCTCATGATTCGTTAGAAAAAGATGAATAGTCCAAAGTACTCTTTCTTGATGCTTTGTTATTTTATGTTTTTGTTTGCAGGAAACTACTGAAATCGCTATACTAAATTTATGTGAATATACTAACAGACAATCAATTTTTTATCTCTTTTATTGTTGCATAAATTGATTGAACATTATAATCATTTGTCTTTTGTTGTGTAATTTTATATCTTCTTGAGAAAGGGATGAGTGAACAAATGGCTATTTATATATTAGAAGACCAAATTATTCAAGCAAAAGCGTTAGAAGCATTGGTAACAAATATCCTACATTCAAGAAATATTTATAATGAAACAATCCATTTATTTTCACGTTCAGATGAATTATTACAAGTGGCACACCAGGACGCCCAACTAAATATCTTTTTCCTAGATATTCAAATGAACAATCATATCCAGGCAGGATTTGAGGTTGCTAAAGAAATTAGAAAAACAGACAGTGAAAGTCTGATTGTATTTATTTCTACTCACACAGAATTAGTTTTAACTTCCTACAAATATATGGTTTCAGCTCTTCAATTTATTCAAAAGAACGTGGATTTTCTAGATTTCCAAAAAGAAGTTGAAACATGTGTCGACGCATATATTCAACAAAAAGAAAATATAAAGACAAAAAGTGAATATATTATCATTAACTTAAAAGCGTCTTCTATAAAAATGGATATTAATGATATTTATTTCTTTCAAACGGAATACGATCATCGTGTGTCAATGGTTGGTAAAAATTTTAAAAGAGAATTTTATGGAACGTTATCAAAAATTGAACAACTGCATCCAGATTTGATTAGAGTCCATCAATCAATCATCATTAATAAAAAATATGCGTCAAAATTAAATTATAAAACGCATCTTTTAACTATGAGAGACGGAACGGAAGTACCAGTCTCAAGAAGATATTATACTCAGGTTAAGGCGCTGTTTCTTACTTAGGGAGGGATAATGACTAATTAAGGAATTATCTATCTATTAGTCGCTATATTCGTTATAATTTAGTGCAATACTTGAAGAGGAGGGCGATATGCTAATCGATTGGATTCTAAAAAATATTATGGATATGGATCAGGAAGATCAATCAGGAAAAACACAATGGACAAAGTATTATCTAACCGTTTATTTTTCTGGCTTATTTAATTTTCTGATGATTCTGATTTTATCAGTTTTATTTGGGACGTTAAGCGAAACCTTTATTGTATACGTCGTACTGATTTTTTTACGGCCTGTCGCAGGTGGCTGGCATGCAAAAACTAAATGGCTCTGTCGTCTAGAAAGCATTGTTATCTATGTCGCCATACCATTTGTATTGAAAAATTCTTCTGTGAGCTTACCGTTTATTTATAAAATTCTATTGATGTGCCTCTTAGTTGTATTATTTTATTGGTATGCGCCACAAGGAACAGCAATCGAACCTGTTCAGCCATCTAATTTAAACGTGCTCAAAAAGCAAAGCCTTATAAGGGTGTGTTTACTTATTTTATGTAGTCTGTTTGTCAAAGAAAAGATTGCTTCAGTAATACTCTACGGTCTCGTCATCCAAGGTCTGATGATACTCCCGGTAACAAAAAATTTAATTGAAGGAAGTGTTTTTATGAAATTTGGTAAAAAAATAATTAAAAATATTATTGAAAAAAGAGTTGCAAAAGTTAGTGATGTTGTGGGAACTAAGCCTAGATTAAATCAAAATTCGCCCAATATATTTGGACAATGGATGGGACAAACTGAAAAACCTAAAAAGAATATTGAAAAATGATTTTGTCGTTATTAGCTACTAACGTTTTGCTGGCATCTAGCTTTATCGTTTTTGTCTTTTTACGAGTAACATTGATCAAGATTGAATGTAAAATACCGTTACTTTCATTGCTTATTGTCATTAATCTTTGTTCGTTTGCGGCATTAATGTTGGGCTACTCTTGGTTGATTTATGCGCTGACAGTCGTTATTTTTACAGGATTTTTACTCATTCACAAAAAGAGGTTCTCAATTTTTAAAGCGATATTTTTATCCGTTTTTACATTGCTTATGGTTTCGTTTATCAATTACACGGAGCAAACGATTTTAAGTGTTTTTTTTCAGCAGATTTATCAAAATAAATTATTATGGATTGCCTCAAATGTTCTTCTGTTGCTTATAAATATCTGGATTGCTTTAAAAATTCCCAATAGTGTTTTTTTAAGATTAAATCGTGTGTTAGAAAATAGCCGAATTTTTTTTGGTTGTTTACTTTTATTGTTGATTCTGTTGTTACTTTTTGTGTTTTTGATTTCGCCAGAGATTTCACCTGACTTTATGCGAGGATTTGTCACGGTAAATAGTTCTAAATTGGAGTTATTAATAAGTGTAGGTTTATTTTTAATTCTGATTGGCTTAGTCATTGAAGCTTATTTGGAAGAACAACGTATCAACATTCAATTATTGAATAATTTAACGATTTATACTGAAAAAATAGAATCCATTAACGAAGAGCTAGCGATGTTTCGTCATGACTATAAAAATTTATTGTATAGTTTACAAATTGCTATTTCATACGAAGATATTCTGGAAATCAAAAGAATTTATGAAGAAACGATTGCACCAACCAAAAAAATTATTGATAATGAAGAATTTGAACTTATGAAGTTAAATCGTTTGAAAAATATGGAACTTAAGGCACTCATAAGTATGAAAATTAATACCGCAAAGCAAGCAAAACTAAAAGTGATTGTTGATGTGCCAGAAGTATTTATTCTTGATACATCAATCGACTTAGTGGTTGTGATTCGTTTGTTGGCTATTCTATTAGATAACGCGATTGAAAACAGTGCAAAATCAGAATTGAAAATGTTCGCTATCTCAATTTTCAATAAAAATGAAACACAAGAGTTTGTGATAACAAATAGTGTCCAAGCCGAATTTGATTTTAGGGTTATGAAGAAAACCAAATTTAGTTCTAAAAGTAACCCAGAAGAACATGGTTGGGGGTTGTTATACGTAAAAGAAATTGTTGATTTTTCAGATCAATTTGATTTGCAAACGTCCTTCAATGAAGGAGCGGTCACTCAACATTTAATTATTGAAAAAAATCATAATAGTAAAAAAGTTGTTAACGAATGAATTTGTTAACAACTTTTTTGCTATGGTATTGAGATATGAGGGGCAATACAGGGAAAAATGTCGGCTGATTAAGGAATTTAGATAGTGCCGGTTAGGCAGTTGTCTATAATGAAAATAGCAACAAATATTTACGCAGGGAAAGGAGCGGTCGTTTAACGGGAAAGATTAGGGAAGATAAAGCAATACTTTTGTTGGGAAAAGAAATAAAAGGAAACTGGGGAAGGAGTTAATCGTTTGATGAAGGGAAATAAAATTTTATACATTTTAGGTACAGGCATCTTTGTTGGAAGTTCATGTCTATTTTCTTCACTTTTTGTAGCAGCAGAAGAACAAGTTTATTCAGAAAGTGAAGTTTCAACAGTTTTATCGAAGTTGGAAAAGGAGGCAATTTCTGAGGCAGCTGCTGAACAATATACGGTTGTAGATCGAAAAGAAGATGCGTGGGGGATGAAGCATCTTAAGTTAGAAAAGCAAACGGAAGGCGTTACTGTTGATTCAGATAATGTGATTATTCATTTAGATAAAAACGGTGCAGTAACAAGTGTTACAGGAAATCCAGTTGATCAAGTAGTGAAAATTCAATCGGTTGATGCAATCGGTGAAGAAGGAGTTAAAAAAATTATTGCTTCTGATAATCCGGAAAATAAAGATCTTGTCTTTTTAGCTATTGACAAACGTGTAAATAATGAAGGGCAATTATTTTATAAAGTCAGAGTAACTTCTTCACCAACTGGTGACCCCGTATCATTGGTTTATAAAGTGAACGCTACAGATGGAACAATTATGGAAAAACAAGATTTAACGGAACATGTCGGTAGTGAAGTAACGTTAAAAAACTCTTTTCAAGTAACGTTTAATGTACCAGTTGAAAAAAGCAATACGGGAATTACTTTACACGGAACGGATAACACAGGGGTTTACCATGCAGTAGTTGATGGCAAAAATAATTATTCTATTATTCAAGCACCATCACTAGTAGCATTAAATCAGAATGCTGTTGACGCCTATACGCATGGAAAATTTGTGAAAACATATTATGAAGATCATTTCCAACGACACAGTATTGATGATCGAGGGATGCCCATCTTGTCAGTTGTTGATGAACAACATCCAGATGCTTATGACAATGCTTTTTGGGATGGAAAAGCAATGCGTTATGGTGAAACAAGTACACCAACAGGAAAAACGTATGCTTCCTCTTTAGATGTAGTTGGTCATGAAATGACACATGGTGTGACGGAACATACTGCCGGTTTAGAATATTTAGGACAATCAGGTGCCTTGAATGAATCTTATTCTGATTTGATGGGTTATATTATTTCGGGTGCATCTAATCCAGAAATTGGTGCGGATACTCAGAGTGTTGACCGAAAAACAGGTATTCGAAATTTACAAACGCCAAGTAAACACGGACAACCAGAAACCATGGCTCAATACGACGATCGAGCACGGTATAAAGGAACGCCTTATTATGATCAAGGCGGTGTTCATTATAATAGTGGAATTATAAATCGGATTGGTTACACCATTATCCAGAACTTAGGCATTGAAAAAGCACAGACTATTTTCTACAGCTCGTTAGTAAATTACTTAACACCTAAAGCACAATTCAGTGATGCTCGTGATGCGATGCTTGCTGCTGCAAAAGTTCAATATGGCGATGAAGCAGCTTCAGTGGTGTCAGCAGCCTTTAACTCTGCTGGAATCGGAGCTAAAGAAGACATTCAGGTAAACCAACCAAGTGAATCTGTTCTAGTCAATGAATAAAAAAAATTCCCCAATTAAATAAAAATGGATAAGGAGTGGCATAATCTTATGAAAAAGTTCTCCATACGAAAAATTAGTGCTGGTTTTTTGTTTCTGATTTTAGTAACTTTGATCGCCGGTTTTAGCTTGTCTGCAAATGCAGAAGAGTATATCGTTCCTGCCGAAAGTCATTCACGACAAAAAAGATCGTTACTGGACCCTGAAGACAGAAGACAAGAAGTGGCAGATACAACCGAAGCGCCTTTTGCGTCAATCGGAAGAATCATTTCCCCTGCCAGTAAACCAGGCTATATTTCTTTAGGAACAGGCTTTGTTGTTGGAACTAATACAATTGTCACCAATAATCATGTGGCTGAAAGTTTTAAGAATGCCAAAGTATTAAATCCGAATGCCAAAGATGATGCTTGGTTTTATCCAGGTCGAGATGGCAGTGCGACACCATTTGGCAAATTCAAAGTGATTGATGTAGCTTTTTCCCCGAATGCGGATATTGCGGTCGTGACTGTTGGCAAACAAAACGATCGTCCAGATGGCCCAGAGTTGGGAGAAATTTTAACGCCATTTGTTTTGAAAAAGTTTGAATCTTCAGATACCCATGTCACAATATCAGGCTATCCAGGTGAGAAAAACCACACACAATGGTCTCATGAAAATGATTTGTTTACATCTAACTTTACAGACTTAGAAAATCCATTACTATTTTATGATATCGATACAACAGGTGGTCAATCTGGTTCACCAATCTATAATGCTCAGTTTGAAGTAGTTGGTGTTCATTCCAATGGTGGGATTAAGCAAACAGGAAACCATGGTCAAAGACTAAATGAAGTGAATTATAACTTTATTGTCAATCGAGTGAATGAAGAAGAAAATAAACGTTTATCCGCTGTGCCAGCAGCGTAAAGAACCATAAAAATACTCGGAATTTCCAGAATCACGGGAAATCTCGAGTATTTTTGTTTTTTAAGATAGTGTAAGTTACGATAAAAGTACCTTGTAATTATCGGTTAAAAGCATATAATAGTGCTGAAAAGAAGGCAAATAATCCGATTAAGTTAGTATTTCTAAACCATCATAACTCGTAATGATTTCATGCTTTTGAGATAAAGCCGCCATCTCCGCATAAGACAAGCCGCCATTGTGAGAAAAATGGTTGGCAACGTAAATCGTTTTATCTGTGACGAGTTTTCTTTCTTTTAATTCTGCAATTAATTTTAAATTTTTTTCCCAATTCATATGACTATTGCCAGTTTCGTTTGTTTGACTAGTACAATCTAAAGAAACAATACTAAGAAGTAAATGGCTCTTTTCAAGATATTCAAACATTTCTGACGTAAAGTAACCTGTATCATGGGTGGATAAAAAAGCATCTTTACCATCGTCTATAACGAAAATAAAACAATCTTCACTGAAATTTCCATGTTGTGCAGGAAGGGGATAAATCGTATAGTTCGCAATAGTAAAACATTTGTAGGGCTGAATAACCTGATAATGTAATCGGGTATCGTCTTGACGACCTTCTAAATCAAAGGCGCGCTGATAAAACGTCTTAACTGCTTCATTTCCGTAAACAGTTAAACGATTGGGAATATCTAATGCATAACCAGACATTCGATAAGCCAAATCCTCGCCGTAAAAATGATCGGAATGCCAATGAGAGATTAGTAAAGAGTCAAAGTCTGCAAAACACAAGTCGTACTGCAACAGGTGTAAATAAGAATCCCCTGGAAAATCAATCAGCAGGACATCATCAATAATTAATTGAGTTTGTGTACGAATTTCTCGTCCTTTTTTCTCTCGAGCGTACTTACATAATTTACAATTACAAAAAATTCCTGGAATCCGTTCTGCTGCACCCGTACCTAAATAGTTGATTTTCATTGGGAGTACCTAACCTTTCTTTGACATTCTTCATACTTAGTAGATAACGCTGAACCTTAAAGTAAATGGGCATGGAAACTGAAACATTTGTTGTGTCCATCTTACCTTTTTTAGAGAAGAATTGAAATGGAATTTCTTAAGTAAATATGCGTAAAATAGAAAAAGCTAGACGCCTTTTTTAATAAGCTGAATTTGTTGTGAATGTTCATGCTATTTCCGAGAAAAAGTTTTACCAAAGGCACTTTCATATCCATCTGCTATTAGTTATAGAAAAATAACAAGATGGACATAGCTTATTAGAGCAAAAATAACTACGCTATTGATAAAGAGTGAGGCGTGTTTTGAACAGGTTGCGTGGGCAAATGAATTTGAATAAAAGGGATGACAAAAGATGACTATTGAAAAATTAGAATATTTTTATACCATTGCAAAATATAATAGTATTTCCAAAGCAGCCTCTGAACTTCATGTTAGTAAATCAACCTTAAGTGCGTCATTAAAAGATTTGGAAAGTGAATTGGGCCATTTACTTTTTGATCGTAACGGTAATTCTTTGACGTTAAATTCTTATGGTGATAAAATCGTCCAATCTGTATATATCATTTTAAACGAGGCTAAGAAAATGAAACTTAATTTGCATGAAATGATTGAGAATCCAGTGATGCGTTTAGGTTTTGGAAATACGTCCTTGATGTATAAAGTGACAGAAAATGAGGATCAACTGAATCGTTTTTGGGAATGTTACCATGGTTCATCGTTTGAGTTATTGAATAAATTGGAGAATCATGAGTTGGATTTTGTGATTACTTCTGCAGATGTGAATAGTCCAGTTTTAAAGAAAGAACAATTAATTGAACTAAAAATGTATCTTTGTGTTTCAAGAGAAATTAAACAAGAAATTGAGGAAGAAGGCTTCAGCTGTTTGACCAACTATCCATTTCTATTTTTGCCTCATCACTTAGATCATTTAGAAGCTACCAAGAGTGTGCTAGAAATGTTGCAATTAACAAGTCCGCTTGTTTGTTGCTACGATACATTGATGCTTACTCGTCTCATTGAAAAAAGTAAAGGAGTTTATGCGGTAATCTCTCTTCGGAAAGAACAACTGCAGGAAATTGATTCTAAACTCTTCTTTTTACCGATTGAACGAAAACAAAAATTTTATTTATACCGAAATGTTTCCAGTTCGGTTTTTGTCCAACCTGGTCAAATCAAGGCAACTTTACAAAAGTTGCTAGAGACTTAGCCATTAAAATTACTTTGGAATAGTTACCAAAAATAGCTTTATTCGCTTAGATTTACTTCTGCTGCGGATAAGGCTATTTTTGTTGTTCATTGTTTAAAAGAGATGCTCAATTATGGGGCTGTTCGATATTTCTGAACAGAATGTTCAATTATTTAATAACTTAAGAATCGATAAATCGTATCTATTACGGTTCAATTTAAAGGGGTTCTGGTGTATAGTTTGGCTATCTAAAGATTTATTTTTTTAAGTATAAAATAACTAAATGGCAAGGAATATAAAGAACTGTTGATACGTGAGTACTTGCGATAACTGTGTCGTTAGAAGTTTAAGTGTCATTGTTGCTTTTCCTGTTTTATGTAGTTGCTAGAAAGGACTGTTTTTATGATCGATAGAAAAAAAGTTATTTTGTATACTTGTTGCATGAGTTTGTTTGTAGTGACCATGGATGTTACGGTTGTCAATGTGGCGTTACCATCCATTCAAAGTGATTTTCACACGAATCTGTCTACATTACAGTGGGTAACAGATGGCTACACTTTAATGGTAGCATCCTTATTATTGTTGTCTGGGTCTACAGCAGATCGAATTGGCCGTAAACGAGTCCTTCAATTGGGCTTAGCCTGTTTTGGTTTAGCGTCTTTCCTATGTGGGATTTCGCAAACCCCAGGGCAATTGATCGCGTTTCGCATGTTGCAAGGGATTGGTGGTTCTATGTTAAATCCGGTAGCAATGTCTATTATTACACAGGTATTTACCGAAAAGTTAGAAAGAGCGAAAGCAATTGGCTTGTGGGGCTCTGTTACAGGGATTTCCTTAGGCATGGGCCCGATTATTGGTGGACTGATTGTTTCTTATTTTAGCTGGCGGTATGTCTTTTTTGTAAATGTACCGATCATTGCTGCGGCAATCATCCTTACACAAAAGTTTGTACCTGAGTCAAAAGTAGAGAAGACGGTGAAAAATGATTTTGTTGGTCAAGCATTGATGATTCTTTTTCTATTTAGTTCTATCTATTCCATTATCGGACTACCTAGAAAAGGGCTTTTCGCGCCAGATATTTTAAGTACTGGGATAATCGGCTGCTTAGCCATTGTTATTTTCTTTATTTATGAATATAACATTGACAATCCGTTAATCAACCCGCGTTTCTTTTTATCTATTCCATTTACATCGGCTTCTTTTTTAGCTATTTTTGGCTTTATCATATATAACGGCTATTTATTTTTAAACACGCTATATTTGCAAGAGATGAGAGGCTTCAGCCCGTTGCAAGCTGGCTTATCAACCATTCCTTTGGCTTTTGTTAGTTTTCTTGTTGCACCGAGAGCCGGCGAAATGGTAGGGAGAATAGGGACGAAACGTCCTATTATGCTTTGTGGTATTTCAATGTTGGCTGTTAGCTTTTTACAATTATTTGTAACTAAAACAACGCCTATGATTATTTTATTTATTATTTATATCTTTTTAGGCATTGGGTTTGGGATGTTAAATTCACCGATTACCATTACAGCGATTGAAGGAATGCCACTTTCTCAGTCAGGAACTGCAGCAGCCATTGCGGTGACATGTAAGCAAATTGGCAATTCTTTAGGGGTGGCGCTACCAAGTCTTTTAATTACAAAGCCTATTACTAGTTCGCTTACTCGAACACCTTTTACAAACGTATGGCTTTTATTTGGATGTTGCGCCATTGCGATTATCTTTTTAAGTTATTTATCCAATTCTCCGCTAGCGAAAAAGTCATTGCGCAGAGTTAGGTTTTATTTTTAACAAATCAAGATTTTTTTGAAGGGAAAGGAAGACAAACTTAGATGAAAAAAATAAATAACCGATTAGGACTCTTTTTATTTTTTGTTTTACTCTTTTGGGCAAAAACGATTCTGGCGTATTACCTAGATTTCTCATTGGGTGTTAAGGGCAGTCTCCAGCGAGAAATTTTATGGTTCAATCCAGTTGCTACTACGCTGTTATTATTTGGTTTTAGTTTGTATTTTAAAAAGCATAAAACATTTATGCTTAGCTTAACTCTTTTAAATGTTTTAAATACATTAATTTTATATTTGAATATTATTTTTTATCGTGAATTCACTGACTTTATTACCATCCAATCTGTTTTTGGCTTTTCAAAAGTTTCAGAAGGAATTTCTGGTGATTTACTTGCCTTAATGAGGGTCCACGATGTCTTTTATTGGCTAGATACTTTAGTGCTGCTCGTTTTGGTATTTTACTCTTTTAAACAGCGACGGAATCATCAAGTCTTTGTGACCAAACCTATCAACAGAAGATTGGCGATCTCAATTAGTTGTTTAAGTGTCTTGCTCTTTTCGGTTAACTTATTTTTAAGCGAAACCGATCGTCCTCAATTGCTTCAAAGAATTTTTGACCGTAATTATATTGTAAAATATCTTGGCTTGGATGCATTCACAGCCATCGATGGTGTCAAAACAGCCATGTCAAATGAGGTAAGAGCAGAAGCTAGTTCAAACGAATTACCTGAAATCATGAAATTTACCAAGCAAAACAATTTACCGCTTAATCCACAGTATGCCGGAATTGCCAAAGGAAAAAATGTATTTGTGATTCATTTAGAAAGTTTTCAACAATTTTTGATTAATATGAAAGTCCAAGGCCAAGAGGTTACACCGTTTTTAAATCAGCTCTATCAAAACAAAGCGACAATCAGTTTTGATAATTTCTTTCATGAAGTAGGGCAAGGAAAAACGAGTGATGCGGAGAACATGTTAGAAACAGGAACATTCGGGCTCCCGCAAGGCTCTCTTTTTACACAATTAGGATCAGACAATACTTTCGAAGCGGCTCCCGCTGTTTTAGGACAAAAAGGCTATACAACCGCTGTTTTCCATGGAAATGTGGGGAGTTTTTGGAATCGAGACCATGTGTATAAAAACTTAGGATATCAATACTTTTTTGATCGGTCATATTTTTCAAAAGATGACAAAATGCTAGGTTACGGTATTTTAGATAAACAATTGTTGCGTGAATCAGCTAGTGAGCTTGAGCATTTACAGCAACCATTCTATGCGAAGTTTTTAACTGTGACCAACCATACCCCTTATTATACGGATGACCAAAACTTCCCGTTTCCTAAATTGAACACAGGCAATTCGATTGTGGATGATTATGTTCGAACAGCGCACTATTTGGATCAATCGCTAGAACAATTTTTCCATTACTTGCAAACAACAAGTTTATACAATCATTCTATTTTTGTTATTTATGGTGATCACTTCGGTATTTCAGATGCGAACAACAAGGACTTATGTAAAGCCTTCAACCGCGATCCAAAAACGTGGACAAACTATGACAATGCGCAATTGCAAAGAGTACCTTTGATGTTTTACACGCCAGGCTATACGCAAGGGAAAATCAAGCACGAATATGGTGGGGAAATTGACGTTTTACCGACACTGTACCATCTTTTAGGTGTCGATGATAAAAATTATATCCATTTTGGCACGGACCTTTTATCTCCTCAATATAAACAAGTGGTTCCTTTTAGAAATGGCGATTTTGTAACGCCTCAATTTTCTTATCTAGGTGGGGAAATCTACAATAATCAAGGGAAAAAATTAGACCAAGTTCCAGCAGATTTAAAAGCAGAAGTCACGAAAGATAACGATTGGGTGAAAAAATCGTTAAGTTTATCTGACAAATTAAATCAGGAAAACCTTTTACGTTTTTATAAACCACAAGGATTCCAAGAAGTGCAACCAAAGGACTACAACTATGATGTGGCTTTTGAAAAAAACAAAGTCTTAGAAGTAGAAAAACAAAAAAATGCACAATCAACTAGCTTGTTTAGTCAAAATGGCAATCAAACGACAGTCCAAAATTATCCGACTACGCCATAGATCATTTAAGAAGGATAACTTTTGGAAGGGAAAGAGAATCATATATGAAGTGAAAGAGGTCAGAACAGAGTCGTTTATTTTCGAAGCAATTGGTTCTGTTTCCGCCATTTATCAGGTTTTGAGCCTGGAACAAAAATCCAAAGTGATTTTTGTCCCAGGCTTTTTCGCTCTTTTATTGAGTAAGAAGTCAGTTTAGAATTTATATTAAGTTTCGCTGTACATTTTAAAATTACCATCAACAGAAAATACAACAGGCGAATTTTTAGATAAAAAAATTAGTAAAACAAGTATTAAATAAATAGTATTTTTGAGGATAAAGTAAGAGAAATGTTGTTTTTTTAATAGTTGTTAACGGAAAACAAAATTATTTTATAGCCATAAAATATATTTTTATTATAATTATATTATAAAATAATGAGCATATGATTTGCAGATAAGTTTTTCAGGGCCTATTCTGAATAGGAACTTAGCTATAAAAATAAAAGAGGAGAGTGGTTTTGATGAGAAAAAATCAGAAGATTGTGCCAATTGTGACAGCTTCAGACGAAAATTATGCTCCTTATTTGAATGTAATGATGACAACTGTTTTAGAAAATTGTCATGCGGAGAGACCTGTTCATTTTTATGTGATTGATGATGGGCTGTCGCTATCTAGCAAAAAAGCACTCCGAGAAACGGTTAGTAGTAACTCACAAAATGCAACTGTTGAATTTCTAACAGCAGACAAAGAAGTCTATCAAAATTTTTTAGTGAGTGATCATATTACAACGACCGCATACTTACGCATTTCTTTACCGTCACTTTTACAAAAATATAGCTATAAAAAGGTTCTTTATTTAGATGCAGATACGCTTGTTTTAGATGATATTGTCCAGTTGTATGATACGCCATTAGTGAACCAAACGATTGGTGCGGTTATTGATCCTGGTCAAGCATATGCCTTGAAACGTTTGGGCATCGATTCCTCCGATTATTATTTTAATTCAGGAGTTATGATTATTGATATTGACCGATGGAACGAGAAAGCAATCACTCAAAAAACAATTCAGTATCTAGAAGAAAATGGGGACCGCATAGTTTATCATGATCAAGATGCTTTAAACGCTGTTCTTTATGAAGATTGGCTAGCTTTAGAACCAAGATGGAATATGCAGACGTCTTTAGTTTTTAATCGTCATGAAGCGCCTAATGAGGCTTACCAAAAATTATATGCAGCGGGAAATCAAGAGCCAGCGATTATTCATTTTACTGGTCACGATAAACCCTGGAATACGTTAGAAAATCATCCTTATACAGCTCTTTATCTAAACAAGTTAAAGAAAGTAGGTGCAAGAAATGGAAAATAGAAAAGAATTAGCGATTGTCTCCTGTTGCAATACCAACTTTGTACCGCATCTTGCTGCTATGTTTGTTTCAATTTTAGAAAATAGTCCTTCAGCGGCAGCTGTTCATTTTTATGTGATTGATGACAATATCAATTTTGAAAGCAAGCAACTACTGTATTTTACGATTAAACATACCCAAATCAATGCAGAGTTAACATTTTTAAAAATCAACCCCCATTTTTTCAAAAATGTTGTAACCAGTGAACGAATTCCCAAAACAGCTTACTACAGGATTGCTATTCCAGAGCTGTTTAGAGGAAGCCAGATCGAACGGCTGTTGTATATGGATTGTGACATGATTGCCTTAGATGATGTCGCAAAATTATGGACAGTTGATTTAGGTGAAAATATCATCGCCGCTGTTGAAGATGCAGGGTTCCATCAACGTTTGGAAAAAATGGCGATTCCTGCAGAATCTATGTGTTATTTTAACTCAGGCTTGTTGCTAATCGATGTTAAAAAATGGTTGAATTTAGATGTAACCACTAAAGTCTTAAGATTTATTGAAGAAAATCCAGATAAATTACGTTTCCATGATCAAGATGCATTGAATGCGGTTTTACACGACCGTTGGACCCTGTTGCATCCTAAGTGGAACGCCCAAGGTTATATTCTGTCAAAAGCGAAAAAACATCCAACTATTTATGGAGAAAAACAATATGAAGAAACGAGAAGAGCACCATCCATTATCCACTTTACTGGCCATGTCAAACCTTGGACGAAAGAATTTCAGTGGTATACCAAGCGTTATTATGATCAATATGCGAATAGGACGGCCTTTCGTTGTGTCAACACATTCAATCAATATTTATCTTATACGAAAATTAGCAGAAGGATTGAATATGCTCAATAATGAATATTGTCATGGATTTCGTAAAATCAGTTACTTGTTAGTTGTTGTCAGAACCAAACAATAGAAACGAAGAAGTCGGGATCGAACTGTTTTTCAGATTTTGAGTATGAGACAAAAATCTAAAGTGATTTTTGTCTCATACTCTTTTTTGTCTATTTAAAATAAAGCCAGCAACTGGTATCATATTTAAGGATGGTTTTTTATAAAAAAATGATTTCTTTAGGAAAAAAATATTACAATAAAGAAAAATAAAAACATGTAAACGTTATCATTTCAAGGTTATAGCGGTATGAAGATATTTATTAATACTTTTTATTGACAAAATAAAAAAAACCACCGTACTATTGGTTTGTGGTTATAACCAGTTAGGGTAAAGGAGAAAGTTATGGAAAATGCCTTTAAAAACAAAGCTTTGTATCATCAACTTGTTGATTTGCTGCAGGAACGAATCGAAACATGCATGATTCCTCATGACAAGTTGCCCTCTGAACGTGAATTGACTGCACAATATGGAGTGAGTCGGACGACGGTCCGGTTAGCGCTACAAGAACTAGAAAATAGAGGTTCCATCTATCGTCGTCATGGCAAAGGAACGTTTGTTTCAGATATAAAAAAAGAGGCCGCTGATTTAGCTGGCGCATATAGTTTTACAGAACAAATGAAAGGGCTGGGTCGAAAACCACATACCCGTATATTATCCTTCGAAAAATTGGAAGCGGATAAATTTATTTGTCAGCATTTGAATCTTTCGTTAGGAGAGGCTGTTTTTAAATTAAGTCGGTTGCGGATTGCTGATAACGAGCCATTAATGGTTGAAGACACATACTTGCCTGTGAAATTTTTCTTATCACTCACGGATCAATTACTACGTAGCAAACCATTATATGATCTATTTTCGGAAGATTTTAAGCAAACCGTTCGTTTAGCTGATGAAGAATTATACGCTAGCATTGCTTCAAAAGAAGATGCCAAATTATTGATGATTCCAGAAGGAGCGCCAGTCCTTCATTTAGCACGCCAGACATATAACATGAAAAATGAAATTATTGAATTTACGTTGAGTGTGGCGCGAGCAGATCAATTTCATTATCAGATACGCCATATTCGGAATAGTTAGGAGAGTTAAGTATGTTTACAGCAGAAAAAGAAGAACTAGAACAACTAGGAGCGGAAATCACGACACGTGAAATTCGTCAGCAACCTGAGCTTTGGCAAGAAACCGTGACACTTTATCATGAAAATCAAACAGCTTTGGAAAACTTTTTAAAAGAAGTCCAAGCCAAAGCGCAAGGAAAACGCACAAGAGTAATTTTTACAGGAGCAGGGACTTCGCAATATGTCGGTGATACGGTTGTACCTTATCTCCGAGCACACGGCGACACACAACCCTTTTCATTCGAAAGTATTGGGACAACGGATATTGTGGCCAAACCAGAAGATTATCTGATTAAAGACGAACCAACATTGTTAGTTTCGTTTGCAAGAAGTGGAAATAGTCCTGAAAGTTTAGCGGCAGTTGAAGTAGCTAATCAAGTGGTTGAAACAATTCATCATTTAGCGATTACTTGTGCCGAAGAAGGACAACTGGCACAAATAAGCCAAAAAGAAGAAAACAGCTTTTTATTCTTAATGCCAACACGTTCCAATGATGGTGGTTTTGCGATGACTGGTAGCTTTTCTTGCATGACTTTGGGTACATTACTACTCTTTGATCAAACAGCCTTTGAGCAAAAACAAGATTATGTAACCGCTCTAATTAAATTAGGTGAAGAAGTGCTATCCCGTGAAGAAGAATTAAATGAAATTGTTAACCTTGATTTTGAACGCATTGTTTATGTTGGTTCTGGAAGTTTAGCTGGTTTGACAAGAGAAGCGCAATTAAAAATCTTAGAACTAACAGCCGGCAAAGTTGCCACAATTTTTGACTCTTCTATGGGCTTCCGTCATGGACCAAAATCATTTATTAATGAAAAAACAATAATGTTTGGTTTTGTTAATAATACACCATACACAAGAGATTACGACTTGGATATCTTAGAAGAAGTTCACGGTGACGAAATTGCGGCGGGTGTTTTTGCGATTGCTCAACCTGGCAAACGTAATTTCTCAGGTTCAACTATTGAATATTCCGCAGAAACTGCTCTATTACCTGATGGCTATTTAGCATTAGCAGATATCATGGTAGCCCAAACAGTCGCACTTTTAACATCTATTAAAGTTGGAAATAAACCGGATACCCCTTCACCGACAGGTACAGTGAATCGTGTGGTTAAAGGCGTAACGATTTATGACTATAAATAATACAACATTTGGAGGAGGAACTATGCTTACGTTAACAGCTGGAAAAAAAGCGGCAATGGATCGTTTGTCAACCCAAGAAGGAATCATTAGCGCATTAGCCATTGATCAACGAGGTGCCTTGAAAAAAATGATCAAAGCGCTAGATGTAGAGCCAACTGATGCACAAATTGAAACGTTTAAAGAATTAGTCTCGAAAGAATTGACACCTTATGCGTCTGCCATTTTATTGGATCCAGAATATGGATTGCCTGCTGCAAAAGCACGCGATACCGAGGCTGGATTGTTACTCGCTTATGAAAAAACGGGCTATGATGCAACAACTCCGGGACGATTGCCTGATTTACTAGCAGATTGGTCTGTTTTACGCTTGAAAGAAGAAGGCGCAGATGCGATTAAATTTTTACTATACTATGATGTGGATGAGGATCCAGAAATCAATCATCAAAAACATGTATTCATTGAACGCTTAGGAAGTGAATGTGCAGAAGAAGACCTACCATTTTACTTAGAATTAGTTTCTTACGATGCACAAATAGCAGATGCGACTTCTTTAGAATATGCAAAAGTTAAACCGCATAAAGTGAATGAAATGATGAAAGAATTTTCTAAACCCCAATATAAAGTAGATGTATTGAAAGTGGAAGTTCCAGTTAATATGAATTTTATAGAAGGTTTTGCGCCGGCTGAAACAGCGTATACAAAAGAGGAAGCGGCGAATTATTTCTTAGAACAAAGTCAAGCCACTGATTTACCATTTATCTTTTTAAGTGCCGGTGTCTCAACAGAGCTATTCCAAGAAACACTACGTTTCGCTAAAGAAGCTGGTTCAACATTTAATGGTGTTTTATGTGGCCGTGCTACGTGGAAAAATGGCGTGAAACCTTTCGTTGAAGCAGGAGAAACTGCGGCTTGTGATTGGTTAAAAACAGAAGGCCGAGAAAACATTGAAAGTTTAAATGAAGTCATCGCAGCAACCGCCAGCTCTTGGCATGCGAAAGTTCAAGTAAACGAAGGGTAATTGGGAGGCATAGCTGTGATAGTAACAGTAACAATGAATCCGTCAATTGACATCTCCTACCTATTAGATCATCTAAAGCTTGATACCGTTAATCGGACCAGTCAGGTGACCAAAACCCCTGGTGGCAAAGGACTAAATGTCACTCGCGTTATTCATGATTTAGGTGGAGATGTTATCGCTACCGGCATTCTTGGTGGTTTTCATGGGGCGTTTATTGCAAACGAGTTAAAGAAAGCAAACATCCCCCAAGCATTTACGTCAATCAAAGAAGAAACGCGTGATTCGATTGCGATTTTGCACGAAGGGAATCAAACTGAAATTTTAGAAGCTGGACCGACTGTTTCCCCAGAAGAAATCAGTAACTTCCTTGAAAATTTCGATCAATTAATTAAGCAAGCAGAAATTGTCACAATTTCTGGCAGTTTAGCGAAAGGATTACCATCAAATTTTTATCAAGAATTAGTTCAAAAAGCTCACGCACAAGAGGTTAAAGTACTACTAGATACTTCTGGAGATAGTTTAAGGCAAGTTCTTCAAGGACCATGGAAACCGTATTTAATTAAACCTAACTTAGAGGAACTAGAAGGATTACTAGGACAAGATTTTTCAGAAAATCCATTAGCAGCTGTGCAAACAGCTTTAACAAAACCAATGTTTGCTGGAATTGAATGGATTGTCGTATCTTTAGGAAAAGATGGTGCAATTGCCAAACATCACGATCAATTCTATCGTGTAAAAATTCCAACGATTCACGCTAAAAATCCTGTTGGTTCAGGAGATGCAACCATTGCTGGTCTTGCCTATGGACTAGTCAAGGATGCACCAGCTGCCGAACTGCTAAAATGGGGCATGGCGGCTGGAATGGCTAATGCCCAAGAAAGAACGACTGGGCATGTAGACGTAGAGAACGTGAAGAAACATCTTATGAACATCCAAGTAGTTGAAATTGCTAAATAAAGAGCTTTCTTTATTTAGCAATTATCCAGCAATTGAAAGCGTTTACTAGAAAGGGTGGCAATGTGGACAGATTTGAAATTAAAGAGGAGTTTCTTTTAAATGGTCAACCATTTAAAATTTTATCGGGCGCCATTCATTATTTTCGTGTAGATCCCTCAGATTGGTATCATTCACTTTATAACTTGAAAGCTTTAGGCTTCAATACAGTTGAGACCTATGTGCCATGGAATTTACATGAACCGCAAAAAGGAACATTTCATTTTGAGGGAATATTAGATTTGGAGCGCTTTTTAAAATTAGCACAAGAACTTGGACTATATGCGATTGTGCGGCCGTCTCCTTATATTTGTGCAGAATGGGAGTTTGGTGGTTTTCCAGCTTGGCTATTAAATGAACCAGGACGGATGCGTTCGAATAATCCAACCTATCTGAAGCATGTTGCGGAATATTATGATGTTTTAATGGAAAAAATTGTTCCGCATCAACTTGCTAACGGTGGCAATATTTTAATGATTCAAATCGAAAACGAATATGGTTCATTTGGCGAAGAAAAAGCGTATTTACGGGCGATTCGTGATTTGATGATTGCACGTGGCGTGACAGCACCATTTTTTACTTCTGACGGGCCATGGCGCGCAACATTGCGGGCAGGCAGCATGATTGAAGATGATATTTTAGTAACTGGGAATTTTGGCTCAAAAGCCAAAGAAAATTTCGGTATGATGCAAGCCTTTTTTGAAGAACATGGTAAAAAATGGCCGTTAATGTGTATGGAATTTTGGGATGGCTGGTTTAATCGTTGGAAAGAGCCAATTATTAAACGAGATCCACAAGAATTGGCTGAATCAGTTAGAGAAGCATTAGCATTAGGCAGTATCAACTTATATATGTTTCATGGCGGCACCAATTTTGGGTTTATGAATGGCTGCTCCGCACGAGGAACCATTGATTTACCACAAATCACTTCCTATGATTATGATGCGCCACTTGATGAACAAGGGAACCCAACCGAAAAGTATTTTGCGTTACAAAAAATGCTTCACGAAGAGTACCCTGCGTTACCACAAGCTGAACCATTAGTAAAAGATTCTTTTGCGCAAACAGCAATTCCTTTAACAAACAAAGTGAGTTTGTTTGCGACTTTAGAAACGATTAGTCAGCCAGTGGTCAGCGTTTATCCGCAAACCATGGAACAATTAGGACAAAATACCGGCTATCTTCTTTACCGAACAAGCATTGAAAAAGATGCTGCAGAAGAAAAGCTAAGAGTGATTGACGGTCGTGATCGTCTGCAATTATTTGTCAATCAGGTACATCAAGCAACGCAATATCAAACGGAAATTGGCGAAGATATTTACGTTACACTGCCGCAAGAGAATAATCAAATCGATGTTTTAATAGAAAATATGGGTCGTGTCAATTACGGGCATAAACTATTTGCAGATACTCAGAAAAAAGGGATTCGAACGGGTGTCATGGCAGATTTACATTTTATGACGCAATGGCAACAATATTGTTTACCTATGACAAGCTGTGAACAGGTAGACTATTCAAGAGAATGGCAACCTGATCAACCAAGCTTTTACCAGTATCATATGGAGTTAGCAGAAGTGAAAGATACATTTATTGATGTTTCTAAATTCGGCAAAGGAATTGTTTTTGTTAACCAAACCAATCTTGGTCGTTTCTGGAATGTTGGTCCGACGCTTTCCTTATATATTCCCAAAGGATTATTAAAAGAAGGGCAAAATGAGATCGTCATTTTTGAAACGGAAGGAACGTACCAACCAGAAATTCAGTTAGTAAAAGAACCACTATATAAAGAAATGAAAGAGGGATTACAATGAGTATTATTGGCGTAAGAATTGATGGACGTTTGATTCATGGACAAGTGGCAAATTTATGGGCGACAAAATTGAATATTTCCAGAATTATGGTCGTTGATGATGAGGTTGCAGGGAATGCCATTGAAAAAAGTGGCTTAAAATTAGCAACACCAGCTGGCGTGAAACTAAGCGTGTTACCAGTTGAAAAAGCTGCTCAAAATATTTTAGCAGGAAAATACGACTCACAACGTTTACTAATTGTGGTACGGAAACCAGATCGTTTATTAAAACTAGTAGAACTTGGGGTGCCGATTAAAGAAATCAATGTTGGGAACATGTCACAAACAAACGAAACACGGTCTATTACTAAGTCAATCAATGTGGTCGATCAAGATATTGAGGTTTTTAAAGAGTTAAATGCTAAAGGTGTCCATCTGATTGCTCAAATGGTGCCAAGTGACAAAGCGGAAGACTTTATGAGTTTGATAACAAAATAGGAGGGAACAAAAAATGAATATCTTATGGTGGCAGATCTTATTATTAACATTATACGCAGGATACCAAATTTTAGATGAATTACAAATTTATTCTTCATTAAGTGCGCCAGTGTTTGCAGGTCTTTTTGCAGGATTAGTGATGGGGGATATTAAAGCAGGACTTATTATTGGTGGAAGTATGCAATTAACTGTATTAGGAGTTGGGACTTTCGGGGGTGCCTCCAAAATTGATGCTAACTCAGGCACGATTCTTGCCACAGCATTTTCTGTGTCTTTAGGAATGAACCCTGAACAAGCAATCGCTGCTATTGCAGTACCAGTTGCTAGTTTAATGATTCAATTAGACATTTTGGCTCGTTTTGCGAATACCTACTTTGCACATCGGATTGATAAAATGGTCGAAGATATGAACTACAAAGGAATTGAACGTAACTTCTTAATGGGTGCCTTACCTTGGTCTCTTTCTCGAATGATTCCAGTCTTCTTAGCACTTGCTTTTGGTGGTGGTTTAGTACAAAAAGTTGTATCTGTCCTAAATGGCGATTTGAAATGGTTAGGTGATGGCTTGTCTGTTGCTGGGGCGGTCTTACCAGCGGTCGGTTTTGCAATTTTACTACGTTACTTACCAGTGAAAAAACATTTCCCTTATTTAATTCTTGGTTTTACTGTAACTGCTTTACTAGGAACAATCTTTACAAACATGCAACTTTTAGGAACATCTGTTGCGAGCGTTGTGAAAGACTTCAGTGGTGTATTTAACGCACTACCAATGTTAGCAGTCGCTTTAATTGGTTTCGCTTTAGCCGCAATTAGCTACAAAAATGGTCAAATGATTCCGAGTGGGCCAGCAGCCAAAAAAGAACATGCAGCGAATGATTCAGACGAAGGAGAGATTGAAGATGACGAAATCTAATTATAAATTGACGAAAGAAGATTTTAAACAAATTAATCGCAGAAGCTTGTTTACTTTCCAATTAGGTTGGAACTACGAAAGAATGCAAGGATCAGGTTACTTGTATACGATTTTGCCGCAATTGCGTAAAATTTATGGGGATGATACGCCTGAATTAAAAGAAGTAATGAAAACACACACGCAATTTTTCAATACTTCAAACTTCTTTAATACAATTATTACAGGGATCGATTTGGCCATTGAAGAAAAAGAAGGCATTGCTGGAAAACAAACAGTTTCAGGTTTGAAAACTGGTTTAATGGGACCGTTTGCAGCAATTGGGGATTCAATTTTCGCAGCTTTAATTCCAACTATTTTTGGGGCGCTAGCTGCCAACATGGCGATTAATGGTAACCCAACTGGTATCTTTATCTGGATTGTTGCTCAAATTGCCGTGATGGTCTTCCGTTGGAAACAATTGGAATTTGCGTATCGCGAAGGAATTTCTTTGGTAACAACTATGCAACACCGCTTAACTGCCTTAACAGACGCTGCAACTTTACTAGGGGTCTTCATGGTTGGCGCTTTAGTGGCAACGATGGTTAATGTCAAACTATCATGGGCACCAAGTATTGGGGATGTAACACTTAACATGCAAAATAACTTGGATATGATTTTACCACGTCTACTTCCTGCAGGAATTGTCGGTGGCGTTTATTGGATGCTAGGTAAAAAGAATATGACGTCTACTAAAGCCATTTTTATCGTATTAATTGTCTGTGTCGCATTGTCTGCGTTAGGTGTTATTTCAAAATAAGTAAGACAGGAGAAAATCGATGAGTGAACATTTAGTTTTAGTAAGTCATGGCCGTTTTTGCGAGGAATTGAAAAAAAGTGCGGAGATGATTATGGGACCGCAAGAAACAATTTCCACTGTTGCTTTATTACCAGAAGAAGGTGAAGCTGACTTTTTAGAAAAATTTGAAGCGATTACGGAATCGCTAGAAGATTTTGTTGTCTTTGCTGATCTACTAGGGGGGACACCTTGTAATATTTTATCCAAAAAAATTATGCAAGGTGCTTCGTTTGACTTATATACTGGGATGAATTTACCGATGGTTATCAGCTATGTAAATGCAAGTTTATTAGCGATCGAAGGTGACTATGTTAAGGAATCAGCAGAAAGTATTGTGAAAGTCAACGAATTGCTGCTAAATGTTGCAGTAGATGATGAGGATGAATAATTCTGACTTGTCGTCGTAAGCTATTACAGTTTTTAAGAGAATGATTTAGAGATGGACGTTCCAAAAATAAAAGAATTTATTTTTGGAACGCCCCTTTAATTGTTAATAATGAAAGCGTGTTCAAAAATGTTAGGGGGCTGATTTATCAGATGAAACATGGAAAAATAAAACGATTTAGTACATTGACACTATTGGCAAGCGCAACGATTTTAGTACCATTAAGTACGTCTGCAGAAGAAACAACAAACAGCAGCACTGAAACAAGCTCATCAATGGTGGAACCTACCGCAACAGAAGAAAAATTGTGGCAATCTGATTTTCCAGGAGGGAAAACTGGTGAGTGGCAAGATGTGATTGGTAAAACAAATCGAGAATTAGCGGGAGAGTCATTGGCGATTTCACGAGATGCAGCAGCAGGTAATAATGCCGTATCTTTAAATTTAGATTCCCCTAAATTAGCTGATGGTGAAGTAGAAACAAAGTTTAAATACACTGCTGGAAGCGGTCGAACGGGTGTGATTATACGTGGTAATACCAAAGATAGCTGGGTTTTTGTAGGCTATAACGCGAATGGCAAATGGTTAGTTGAAAGCCCTAATTCGTGGAATGATTCAATTTCTGGGCCAACGTTAAATGAAGATACGAATTATTTGTTGAAAGTACGTTATGTTGGTGAAAAAATTACTATCTGGCTTAACACCACGTTGATTTACGAAGGAGAACCTGTTTTGGCCAATGGAGACAAAATTCCAACAGAAGCCGGACATGTGGGTGTCCGTTTGTGGTACGACAAAAAAATTGTCAATTATGACTATTTTAAAAATGGCCCCGTAGATAGCATTCCAGAAATTGTGCCAGAAGTGACACAAATTGCGCCAGTCAAAGTTTTTACAAAAATTGGTGTCGCACCAAAATTACCGAAACAAGTAAAAGTGACCTATAATACTGGTAAAGAAGCCAATGAAGCAGTCCGTTGGAATGAAATCGATCCTGATGCATATAAAGAACCAGGAACTTTTGAAGTCGACGGTACTTTGGAAAATACAAACATCAAAGCAAAAGCCAGCATTGTTGTTGCTAAAGACAATGAAGCTGAAAAAGGCGACAAAATCTCTTCCGCAGATTTAACAGCCGTGGTTGATCCACAATTTCCACGAATTATTCGCTACGAAGACCCTCAGAGTAATCAAGTGATTTTTAATGGCCAACACGAGAAAATTGACCAAGTAATGATTGATGGCAAAGCATATAAAGCAACTGCTGAAAAACAGAAGAGTGAAGCAAATCAAGCCGTTTATAACGTAGCTGTCCCAGAAATTGGTTTGCGTTTCACAACGACATTGACTGTTTCCGAAGGCCAAGAATTAGCTATGAAACTCTCAGATATTCGTGAAGAAGGAACCAAAATACACACAATTTCAATTCCAAATCAAGGCTTGATTTCTGTCAATAGTACAGATGAAGGGGCGACTTTTGCTGGCGTTGTGATGAATACTGGGACAAATGCAAATAACGGAAATAAAAATGGTGATACTATCCAAGATTTAACTACAACAAGCCAAGAAGAAACGAAAAAATATATGTATGGTTTCTTAAATACGGCGAATTATGCTGCAAGTTTTTGGACGAACGCCTATGGAGACGGCTCTGTCGATGGTAGTGACAACAATCGAATCCATAAACAAACAAAAGAAGCGGCGACTGGTTTTGTAACAACCTTGTCAAGTGGGGCATGGACCTATCGACCATTTGATGCACCGGAAGATTACACAACTGGAGAAACGCCAGAAGTGAAAGTTAAATTCTCAAAAGATAGCAACGACGACAATCGGGTGGATTGGCAAGATGCGGCAATTGGGTTCCGTTCAATTATGAATAACCCAATGGGTGCGGAAAAAGTCCCTGAATTAGTCAACCAACGGATTCCTTTTAACTTTGCTAGTCAGGCGACAAACCCATTCTTAGTGACGTTAGACGAATCAAAACGTATTTACAATTTAACAGATGGATTAGGACAAATGAATTTACTAAAAGGGTATCAAAATGAAGGACATGATTCTGCGCATCCAGATTACGGTGCTATTGGTCAGCGACCTGGTGGGGAACAAGCGTTGAATCAATTAATTGATGAAGGACATAAATTAAATGCCGTTTTCGGTGTGCATATTAATGACACCGAGTCTTACCCAGAAGCAAAAGGATTTAATGAGGAATTAGTTGATCCAACGAAGCGTGGCTGGGATTGGTTAGATCCGTCTTATTTTATTAAACAAAGACCCGATACATTGAGTGGTCGTCGCTATGAGCGCTTTAAAGAATTAAAACAAAAAGCACCGAATCTAGATTATATTTATGTTGATGTTTGGGGCAACCAAGGCGAATCAGGTTGGGCAAGTCGTCAACTAAGTAAAGAAATTAATTCACTCGGTTGGTTTACAACCAATGAATTTCCGAATGCTTTAGAGTATGACTCGGTTTGGAACCATTGGTCTGCAGAAAAAGATTACGGCGGTACAACAACGAAAGGCTTTAACAGTACAATCGTTCGTTTTATTCGGAATCATCAAAAAGACACTTGGATTATTTCCGACAACCCTTTGTTAGGTGGAGCTGAATTTGAAGCCTATGAAGGTTGGGTGGGTAAAACCAATTTTAATACCTATCGCCAAAAAACTTTTGCCATTAATGTCCCAACTAAGTTCTTACAACATTACCAAATTACAAACTGGGAAACTACAACAGCAGCAGATGGTCAAATCTATGGCACAATTAAATTAGCGAACGGTGCTGAAAAAGTGACCGTTACTCAAGCAGATGCTAATTCGCCAAGAAGCATTACGTTAAATGAGACAGAAGTTCTAAAAGGTGATGCGTATCTACTGCCTTGGAATGTCAATGGTCAAGACAAACTATATCACTGGAATCCAAAAGGCGGTACCAGCACTTGGTCATTGGATAAGAAAATGCAAGGAAAAACGAATTTACATTTATATGAATTAACAGATCAAGGGCGTATTGACAAAGGCGCAATTGCCACTACAAATAACCAAGTGACCATCCAAGCCGAGGCTAATACACCGTATGTCATTGCTGAACCTGACAGTATTGAACCGATGACATTTGGAACAGGAACACCATTTAAAGATCCTGGATTTAATGAAGCCAATACCTTAAAAAATAACTGGAAAGTTTTCCGAGGTGATGGAGAGGTTAAAAAAGATGCCAATGGTGATTATGTCTTTAGTTCAGAAAAAGAAAGAACCGAAATCAAACAAGATATCAATCTTCCTAAACCAGGAAAATATAGTTTGTATCTAAACACAGAAACACATGATCGTAAAGCCACAGTAACTGTTAAAATTGGTGGTAAGAAATATACGCGGACAGTGAATAATTCGGTTGCCCAAAACTACATTCAGGCAGATATTAACCATACAAGCAGGAAAAATCCGCAGTATATGCAAAATATGCGAATTGATTTTGAAATCCCAGATAATGCCAAAAAAGGCTCGGTGACATTAGCGGTTGATAAAGGCAATTCCGTTACAAAATTTGATGATTTACGAATTGTTGAGCGTCAAACGGATATCATGAACCCAGACAAACAAACAGTTATTAAGCAAGATTTTGAAGACACACAAGCAGTTGGGTTATATCCGTTTGTTAAAGGCTCAGCTGGTGGTGTAGAAGATCCACGGATTCATTTATCAGAAAGAAATGAACCTTACACACAATATGGTTGGAATGGAAACCTTGTTTCAGATGTATTAGAAGGCAACTGGTCCTTGAAAGCCCATAAACAAGGAGCAGGATTGATGCTTCAAACAATTCCGCAAAATATTAAATTTGAACCGAACAAGAAATATACGGTCCAATTTGATTATCAAACTGATGGTGAAAATGTCTTTACTGCTGGGACCATTAATGGGGAGTTGAAAAATAACAATGACTTTAAGCCAGTCGGTGAGTTAACTTCGACAGCAGCAGATGGTCAAACCAAGCATTATGAAGCAGAAATAATTGGGGATGCTTCAGGAAACACTACGTTTGGTATTTTTACAACAGGTGCCGATAAAGATTTCATTATGGATAACTTTACGGTCACAGTGGAATCAAAAAAATAAATTTAGTCTATCTAAGCAACTTGGTCTACAAGTTAAACGTACTTGTAGCCCAAGTTGCTTCTTTTATGAAAAGAAGCAAGGTCTAGTGCCTCATTTTTATACTGCAGAATAAACCGACACATTTTTTAAAGTGTCAGGCTTCTTTGTGTATTTCATCAAGAACGAATGGACAAACTTGCCTTTTGCCACAAATCGTTTACAATTACAATGATAGGCATAATTTATTTAGAGGTGAAGTGATTGAAGAAATACAATGTTGATTGGAATTACTGGGTTGTCCGCTTTTTATTTGTAATGGCGCTGATTGTTGGCTATTTATTAATCACGAATTATCAGCACTTTGTCCATAGTGTTTCGGGTTTATTAGGCATCTTATCCCCATTCATTACTGGGTTTGTGATTGCTTATTTATTGAGTGGAAGTCAGAAAAAAATCGAGGGATTACTAGAAAGAGTTCCTTTACCAGTCGTTAAAAAAGCGAAACACGGCTTGAGCGTACTCCTTTTGTACCTGATTATTTTGTTTATTTTTGTTTTGACATTAAACTATATCGTTCCGCTACTCATTAGTAATTTAGTAGATTTAGCAAACTCTTTACCCACTTTTTATGATCACATGGTTCAGTTTGTAATGAGTTTAGAAGATAAAGGGATTTTAAAAACAGCCGCGATTGAAAAATATTTAAATAGTGTCCTTAAAGATTTGTCGCCAGAACGTTTTTTAAATCAATGGACACAAGCGTTGTTTTCATTAGGAACGTTGACTAAAAATGTTTCATCATTCTTTTTAAATGCATTTTTGACGTTGATTATCTCAATATATGCGCTGGTATTTAAGCAATCTATTTTGACATTTGTTGAAAAGGCTGCCCACAAATTGCTGTCTGAAAAAGTGTACAAGCAAACACAAACTTGGTTAAATACAACGAATAAAATTTTCTATAAATTTATCAGCTGCCAATTTCTTGATGCTTGTATAATTGGCGTTTCATCAACGATTTTGTTAAGTATTTTGAATGTGAAATTTGCTGTGACTTTGGGGATTTTATTAGGTATTTGTAATATGATTCCTTATTTTGGTTCGATTTTTGCGTCAATTGTTGCTGGTGTGATTACGCTTTTCACAGGTGGTGTTACTCAAGCAATTACGGTGTTACTAGTTTTATTAATTTTACAACAAATTGACGGCAATATTATTGGTCCTCGAATTATGGGAGATGCCCTAAATGTCAATCCGATTTTAATTATTGTTTCAATCACGATTGGGGGAGCGTACTTCGGCGTCTTAGGGATGTTTTTAGCAGTTCCTGTTGCTGCAATCATTAAAATTATTGTCTCGGAGTGGCTAAATGAATCAAAAGAAAATGATAAGATTGTAGATTCTATTGAATCCTAAAGTAAAACTTTTCGTCGCGCGTTGACGAAAAGTTTTTTAGTGGAAAAGAAAGTTTAATTATTTGGAATTTTTGATATGCTATACTTAAAGTAAATAAAAAATCAAAATTGAGGTGAATAGATGCAGTTTTTAAAAAAATATGGCGGCTATTTTTTAGTTTTAGGGGTCTTACTTGATTTTTTTACACCTTATTATGTCGGATTCAAAGATCAAGGTTACAATCAATTGACAGAAGTAATTAGCTTATTAGGTGATGTGAATAGTCCAGTTAGGGAAAACTTTAATCGGTTAACTATCATTGCGGGAATGTTGATGTTAGCAAGTTTACCTAGGATATATGCTATTTTTTCCAGAAAAACGAAAAAAGGTGCTTGGTTAGTAGTGGCAATGATTGGCGCTTATGGTTTATTTGATTGTATTTTCAGTGGGCTCTTCAGCGTAGACACTTCAAGCGCTGGCACAGTTGCTGCCGCGCTTCATAACGGAGGATCAGCAGTCGGTTATACAGGCTTTTTGTTGTTATCAGGCGTCTTAACCATTATCTACAGTAAATACGGTTCGCAAAAAAATAAAAACCTTTTTGGCTTTTTGTTTATTTTATGTATGCTTGCAGCCGGCTTATATGGCTTAGCAAGGATTCCACAGTTGCAACAGGTAAAACCATTTAATTATTTAGGCTTATGGCAAAGAGTGAGTTCATTTTGTAATTATCTACCAATGCTGGCACTGTGTTTACAAACTAAAACCAATGACAAATTTGATTGAACATTTGTCATTGGTTTTTTACTAGTTAAAATTGTCTGGTAATAACTTAATTATTGGCTACGGTGACTTCACCAGTAACAGTGGCACCATCTTTTTCTAAGTCAGCAGAATCTTTGTATTCTTGTTTATCAAAAGTAATATTGCCATTAACTTTGGTACCATTTAAAGTAAAGCCATTTGCTTTCACCTCAATATCACCTTTGACAGTCCCGTGAACGATGTTGAAATTTTCAGAAGAAACGATTAGCTTAGGAACCGTGATTTCATATTCAGCAGTTACTTTTTTATTATCATCTTGGGAATAAAGTGCTAATTTACGATAGACATCGTTGGAATCTTTCCCCTTATCATGGAAAGTACCAGCAACTGTTACCTCTTTATCAAAAGTGACATTGTCAGTAGCTGCGACAATCCAATTTCCTTTATCACTTAACGCCATTTCGAGCTCTTCAGGCTTGGCACTAATTGAAGCACCAGAGACTACTTCTGTACTTGAATTAGCTGTTTCTTTGCTACTAGAACTACTATCTGTTTTTTTATCAGATGAACAAGCACTAAGCAACACAAGAGCAGCAGTTGCCGTCAAAACAGTGGTGAGTACTTTAGACATTTTCATGAAAATCCCTCCAAAAAATTTATTTATTTCTTCCTTTATCATAACTGATTCAAAGGGAAATGAGTAATCATACACTCAAAGATTGAGAAGTTTGGCTAATGGGAAATTAGGCTTATTCTCTCAAGAAGGTTCAGGAAATATTCAAAGTAATCATTTCTTTTTCAAATGTTCCTTTTCTGTAGTAAGCTAGTAATAGACAGAATTTAAGGAGGAGATTTTGATGCCTTGGAATATGAATGATTATCCTACATCAATGAAAAATTTAGCACCTTTGATTCGGAAAAAAGCGATAGATATTGGCAATGCGTTGCTTGCGGATGGCTACCCTGATGATCGCGCCATTCCAATTGCGATTAGTCAAGCGGAGAAATGGTATCAAGAGGCAAGTGCAGCAGACAAAAAGGCATTTGAACAAGAAGCAAATCCTACGAAACAAGATTCGCATAAACAGGATAAACATGCGGGAAAATTATTAACGGCGGCTGTCAACGTTAAATATAAAGACGGCCAATGGTTGGTGATTTCAGACAGCGCTGAAAAAGCAAGTAATACATTTACCCACAAACAAGAGGCGATTGAACGAGCCCAAGAAATTGCTCGGAATAAGCAAACAAAGCTGAAAATCTATAAGCAAGATGGTACGTTACAAGAAACCAAAGAGTATACTGAATAATTTTTCGAAACCTTGATATTCCGTTGCAATTCAAGAAACGGTTATCAAGGTTTTTTTGCGAGGGAGAAATGGACAAGTAAGAAAAAATAACAAAAGTTAAGAATGAGAATAAGACTTGCTTTTCTAGTTTTTGGTGGGTACAATTACACTAATTAAGATAAAAAATCAAAATAATTGAGGTGCTACGACAATGGAAAAAGCCAATCTTGATTGGAATAATTTAGGATTTTCTTACATTAAAACGCCCTTTCGTTATATTAGTTATTGGCGAGATGGCAAGTGGGAAGAAGGCACGCTAACAGATAACAATCAGTTAACGATTAGTGAAGGTTCGCCTGCTCTACATTATGGCCAACAATGTTTTGAAGGATTAAAAGCGTATCAATGTGCAGATGGTTCTGTCAATTTGTTTCGTCCAGATGAAAATGCCAAACGGCTACAAAAAAGTTGTGCGCGTCTACTGATGCCACAAGTGCCAGTAGAAACCTTTGTTTCTGCATGCCAAGAAGTGGTGAAAGCCAACCTTGCTTATTTACCGCCATATGGAACGGGCGGTACGTTGTATCTTCGCCCTTATATGATTGGTGTCGGCGATAATATTGGCGTAGCACCTGCCAAAGAATACATTTTTTCTATTTTTTGCGTGCCGGTTGGTTCGTATTTTAAAAATGGTTTAGCACCAACCAACTTTATCGTTTCTGAATATGATCGAGCAGCGGGTCGAGGAACTGGGGCAGCTAAAGTGGGGGGCAATTATGCAGCTAGTCTTTTACCAGGTGCAGAAGCACATGAGAAAGAATTTAGTGATTGCATTTATTTAGATCCGTATACGCATACGAAAATTGAAGAAGTTGGTGCAGCCAATTTCTTTGGCATAACCAAAGATGGTACTTTTATTACGCCGAAATCAGCGTCTATTTTGCCAAGTATTACTAAATATTCATTATTGACGCTAGCAAAAGAACGTTTAGGGATGACGGCGCTTGAAGGAGACGTTTACATTGATCGATTAGCGGACTTCTCCGAAGCGGGTGCTTGTGGCACAGCGGCGATTATTTCTCCTATTGGTGGGATTCAAAACGGCACAGATTTCCATGTATTTTATAGTGAAACGGAAGTTGGACCAGTGACTAAGCAACTATATGATGAACTGGTTGGCATACAGTTTGGTGACAAAGAAGCGCCAGAAGGCTGGATTGTAAAAGTTTAAAGAGACAAAAGAGAGAGAATTCATGCTCTCTTTTTTTGTGTAGAATATTCAGAATTTTCTATAAAAAGATTGACTTTGATTCTATTTAAAGGAATAATGGAAGATACAAGATTTAAAAAAGGAGGGGAAGCTATTGCTTATTAAATCAGCAGAATCAGAAGAAATGACGATTTTTTTTGATAAAGAAAACCAACCAAATGCACAAGTTCAAATGGGCATTATTACATTACAACCTGGTGAAAAACGGCCTTTAGCTGGATATGCTCGCCATGAACAGGATGAATATTCTTATGTGATTTCTGGCGAAGCACATACGATTTTAGAAGATGGTCAAGACTTAGTTGGAAAAGCTGGACAAGCCCAATTAATTGAAGCTGGTGAGGGGCACATTAATTATAATAATGGGTTGGAGCCAGCGGTCGTTGTCTGGATGCTTGTGGAAAGGACAAAATAAAAGGGGAGCTGTCTTTCTGTAAGTAAGAGCATAAAAAAATGAAGAGTTATAGGAGAAAGAAGATGAAAAAGTATTTAAAAATCACAATGGTTTGTATTTTATTGGTAGGATTTTTAGCTGGGTGTACCAATAAAAATGAAAATAAAAAGAAACAGAAAAATACCAAAGAAGCCGTTCAACTGATGTCACCCTCGGAATTAACAACGCTCAACACCTCTGTATTATTGGATTTTCCAGATGCTATTGTCCAAACTGCAGCGTTTGAAGGGTTATATAGTTTAGATGAACAAGACCAATTGGTACCAGCCGTAGCAAAAGCATTGCCGATGATTTCAGAAGATGGAAAAACCTACACGATTTCTTTGAGAAAAGAAGCGGTTTGGAGTAACGATGATCCTGTCACAGCACATGATTTTGAATATGCTTGGAAAAAAATGATTGATCCTAAAAACGGCTTTGTTTATAGCTTCCTCATCGTTGAAACAATTCAAAATGGTGCAGAAATCTCAGCGGGGAAATTAGCACCCAATGAACTAGGTGTCACAGCTGTGGATGATTATACATTAAAGGTGACGCTCAAAGAGCCAAAACCGTACTTTACGTCCTTGTTAGCTTTTCCGACATTTTTCCCGCAAAATCAAAAAGTAGTCGAACAATTTGGTGCGGACTATGGAACTGCTAGTGATAAAGTCGTCTATAATGGTCCGTTCGTGGTAAAAGATTGGCAGCAAACAAAGATGGACTGGCAACTAGCAAAAAATAATCGCTATTGGGATCACCAGAACGTGCGCTCAGACATTATCAATTATACAGTTATCAAAGAAACATCTACCGCATTGAATCTTTTTGAAGATGGACAATTAGATGTGGCTACACTAAGTGGTGAACTGGCGCAACAGAATAAAAATAATACGTTGTATCATTCGTATCCAACAGCGACAATGAACTATTTGCGCTTAAATCAAAAACGGAAAGGGCAAGCAACGCCGCTTGCAAACGAAAACCTGCGTAAAGCATTGGCTTTAGGAATAGATAAAGAAAATCTAGTCAATAATATTATTGCAGATGGTTCTAAAGCGCTACATGGTGCGATTACGGAAGGCTTTGTGGCGAATCCCACAACGGGTCTCGATTTTCGTCAAGAAGCAGGTAATTTAATGGTTTATAACAAAGAAAAAGCGCAAAGTTATTGGAAAAAAGCACAAGCAGAATTAGGAGAAAAGGTTAACGTTGAATTGATGGTAACAGATGATGGTTCTTACAAAAAAATTGGTGAAAGTTTGCAAGGCTCGCTACAAGAATTGTTTCCTGGTTTGACAATAGAGCTAACCGCATTGCCGACTGAAGCTGCATTGAACTTTGGGCGAGAAAGTGACTATGATTTATTCTTAATTTACTGGACACCAGACTATCAAGACCCTATTTCTACCCTGATGACTTTATACAAGGGCAATGATCGCAATTATCAGAACCCTGTCTATGACAAATTATTAGATGAAGCAGCCACAACCTATGCCTTAGAGCCAGAAAAAAGATGGGCGACACTGATTGCAGCTGAAAAAGAAGTGATTGAAACGACTGCTGGCATGATTCCACTTAGCCAAAATGAACAAACAGTCCTGCAAAATGATAAAGTCAAAGGCTTGAATTTTCATACCTTTGGCGCTCCATTAACGTTAAAAAATGTTTATAAGGAAAAATAAAAAGAGAGCCTGGGCTGAAAATCGCTTTTGATTTTCGGCCCAGGCTTAAATCCTGCTTTTTAACCCAAAATTTGTCACCATTTAGCCTTTTCGGGTTTTATCTCGAACGCTTCTGTTCTAATAGTTCAGAATCAGGTGCAGTGTGGGGCTGGGCATATTTTTTCATATATGTCGGCAAGGCTTGACTAATTTTCGTTGGTAAAACAACATAGTCAGTTTTGGCCAAATCATCTCCAATGAGACTGTGTAAGTAGACGGCGCCAGCAATGGTTTCAATTGTCGGCTTAAACTGAGCTAAAAAACCAGCAATGATGCCAGCCAAGGTATCCCCAGTTCCGCCAGTAGCCATCCCAGGGTTGCCACCTGTATTTTGAAAAGGTTCTCCTGCGTGGAAAATTGTGGTGCGATGACTTTTTAAAACAATCGTACTGCCTAATTTTGCTTGTTGGCGCTGGTTATTTGCCAGTGTTTGTTGCTCGATAGGTAAGTGACTCAAACGTTGCCATTCCATTTGATGAGGTGTGAAAACAACTTTTTCAGGATAGGTAAGGGAAAAATTGCCTTGGCTAAACAGGGTAATTGCTGAGCCATCGATAATTAACCATTGTTGTTTTTGATGTTGGGCGAGTACCATCTTTAATATTTGTTGTGCAGTAGCATCTAAGCCTAAACCTGGACCAATTAAAATAACATCCGCTTGCTCTACGACGTTCGTCAGAAGGACTGTTTCTTCAAAGCCCACGACCATCGCTTCTGGGCATCTTGCATGTAAAGGCCCGTGATTTTTAACATCAGTAATCACAGTGGTGAGACCAGCGCCACTATTGATACACGCTTCGGTACTCATGATGATGGCTCCGCCATATTGTCGGTTTCCTCCGATTAATACAACACGCCCAAAATTACTTTTATAAGAGTCAGAGGGGCGTTGAGTGATGACTTCCTCTAAAATGTCCTTGCTTAAATAGCGCATTCTATCACTCCTTTTCTTGGGATTTCTTTGTTCTCAGTATACTACAAGAGCCCCGAAAAAATCAGTTTATTTAATGTTAAAAGTTACTCTATTGAAGGCAATGAGGTGTATAATAAGGACCAGATAAATGAGTTAGGAGAGTGAAACAGATGGAAGAGAAAAAAACATTTTATATGAGTGGCTACGTAGGAATTGCGAGCTTATTAGTTATTTTAATTGCGGGAATTGGTTTATTTATTTATGGAGCGAGTCATACCAATGGTGTTCTTGTTGTTTTAGGTATTATTTTGTTAGTTGGGGCTATTTTATTTTTAAGTTCCTTAACCATTGTTAGTCCCAACCAGGCGAAAGCTATTTTATTTTTTGGTCGCTACTTAGGTACGATTAAAGAAAATGGGTTGTTTATTACCATTCCATTTACGCAAAAAATGAACATTTCTTTGAAAGTGCGAAATTTCAATAGTTCTCTATTAAAAGTCAATGACTCTGACGGGAATCCAATCGAAATCTCTGCGGTCATCGTTTTTCGGGTAGTCGATACAGCTAAGGCGTTATTTAATGTCGATTATTATCAAGACTTTGTGGAAATTCAAAGTGAAACGGCAATCCGGCATGTAGCAACACAATATCCTTATGACACTTTTTCAGATAATGATGTAACTCTGCGAGGAAATACCGAACAAATTTCCGAGGAGTTAACCAAAGAATTGCAAGAACGCTTAGCAGTGGCTGGTGTAGAGGTTATCGAAACACGGTTGAATCATTTAGCTTATGCAACTGAAATAGCTAGCTCCATGTTGCAAAGACAGCAAGCAAAAGCAATCTTAGCGGCTCGACAAACAATTGTTGAAGGTGCGGTAAGCATGACACAAATGGCCTTAGAACAGATTGAAGAAGGGCAAGAAATTAATTTTACCGATGAACGAAAAGTACAACTTATTAATAATTTACTAGTCTCAATCATTACTGATAAGGGCACACAACCAGTTATTAATACAGGCGACGTTTCTTCTTAAAGAGGAAGCAACGCTAAAAATAGCAAAAAAGAGTCATCTTTCCGATGACTCTTTTTTTGATAAACACGAACATTATATAATTTTAATCTATAATATTTCGGTTTTTCTTTGACATCTCTTTTTCTCATTGTTAGAATAACAGTGAAAAAAGGCGGAAGGAGTTATTACATTCATGAAACCATTAGTCGCTGTGATTATGGGAAGTACCTCAGACTGGGCAACGATGAAAGCTGCTTGTCTTGTGTTGGAAGAGTTGAAAATTCCTTATGAAAAACGAGTGATATCAGCACATAGGACCCCTGACTTGATGTTTCGTTTTGCAGAGGAATCACGAACAAAAGGATTGAAGGTTATTATCGCTGGCGCTGGTGGAGCGGCCCATTTACCAGGGATGGTAGCTGCAAAGACAACCTTACCTGTCATTGGTGTTCCAGTTAAAACACGAACGTTAAACGGTATTGATTCACTGTTGTCTATTGTGCAGATGCCAGGGGGAGTTCCTGTAGCAACAACTGCGATTGGCTCAGCAGGTGCTACCAATGCTGGGTTATTAGCTGCAGAAATACTAAGTATTGATGATTTACAGTTAGCAGAAAGAATCCAAGCAAGACGACAATCATTGGAAAAAGCGGTTATGGAAAGTGGGGAACAACTTGAATAAACCTTTAAAAGTAGGAGCAACTATTGGCATTATAGGTGGGGGACAGTTAGGGCGAATGCTAGTCATGAGTGGTAAAAAAATGGGTTTCCAAATGATTGTGTTGGACCCAACGCTCAATAGTCCAGCTGGTCAAGTAGCTGACCGTCAAATTGTGGCAGCCTTTGATCAGATATCTGCTTTAACTGAACTAGCAGAGTTAAGCGATGTGATCACCTATGAATTTGAAAATATTGAAGTGGCCTCCCTAGAAAAGGCCATTCCACTAGAAAAGTTGCCACAAGGAACAGAATTGTTAAAAATTACTCAAAATCGATTGCTTGAAAAAACGTTTCTTCAATCGATTGGCTGTAAGATTGCCCCTTTTGCGGAAGTAAAAAGCCAGAAAGAGCTGCCACAAGCAATAGAAAAGATTGGTTTTCCATGTGTCTTAAAAACTATTCAAGGTGGATACGATGGAAAAGGACAGATCGTCTTAAAATGCGCAGAGGATTTCTTCCAAGCGACTGAATTATTAGCTAACGCCACTTGTGAATTAGAAAAGTGGGTGCCTTTCACTAAAGAACTTTCAATCATCGTTGCAGGGAATAAGCATGGTTACCAAAGCTTTCCTGTATCTGAAAACGTTCATCGAAAGAATATCTTGCATGAATCAATTGTGCCAGCTCGAATTTCTGAGAATGTGCAACAAAAAGCAGCGGAATTGGCGCAACACATTGCTGAGGAATTAAATTTATCTGGGGTTTTAGCTATCGAACTGTTTTTAACGGATTCAGAAGAGTTGTACGTCAATGAATTAGCGCCACGGCCTCATAACTCAGGTCATTACTCTATTGAAGCTTGCTCATTTAGTCAATTTGATGCGCATATTCGAGGGATTAGCAATTGGGGCATTGGGTTACCCCAGTTACTTCAACCAGTGGTTATGGTGAATCTCCTAGGCGAACACTTAGAAAAAAGCTACCAGTTATGCACGTCAAAACCCACTTGGCAAGTCCATTACTATGGAAAAGCCGAATCAAAAGTGGGCAGAAAAATGGGCCACGTCACCATTACAACACCTTGCTTATCAGAAACGTTAAAGGAAATTGAGACTGTTGGTATTTGGAACGTAACTTAATAAATGCTTGCTCCAAGCAAGTTTTTTATTTTTACATTCGACAAACACGAACGATTATTGTTTTTTTGTAACTAATGTAAGTTTTTGTCTGATGTAAATCAGCTGACTTAGAAAGAATAGGGTTCATGAAGCTAACGAGAAGAGGGAAAGAATGGAAAAGAAAGCACTTGTGTATACAGGAAAAGCGAAGAATTTGTATCAAACAGAAAATGCAGCGGTTCTTTTTGTGGAATATCTTGATCAAGCAACAGCTTTAAATGGTCAAAAAAAAGACAAAGTTCTTGGGAAAGGCGCTTTGAATAATCAAATCACTAGTCTAATTTTTGAACATTTACAGCAACAGAAGATTCCCAATCATTTTATCAAAAAAGTATCTGAACACGAACAATTAATTCAGGCCGTAGAAATGATTCCTTTGGAAGTTGTCGTACGTAATTATGCGGCAGGAAGTTTTTCAAAACGTTTAGCGATTGAAGAGGGCACTAAATTAGTGACGCCCATTATTGAATTTTATTACAAAGAAGATCGTCTGGATGATCCTTTTATTAACGAAGACCATATTCAATTTCTAAAAGTAGCCACTCCTGCTGAAATTGTGGAGATTAAAGCATTGGCTTTACAAATTAATCAGGCGCTTAGTCAACTCTTTCAACGCCTCAATATTTGTTTGATCGATTTTAAAATCGAGATTGGTCGGACGAAGGCCAATCAATTGTTACTGGCAGATGAAATTTCTCCAGACACCTGTCGTCTATGGGATTTAAACACAAACGAACATCTGGATAAAGATGTTTATCGCCGTGAATTAGGAGAAATAGTTCCTGTATATGAAGAAGTTTTACAACGTTTACTAACAGCTAATTGAGGAGGAAGCGCGTATGTATTTTGTCAAAGTCTATGTTACGTATAAAGAATCAATTTTGGATCCCCAAGGTGAAGCGGTTAAGGAAGCAGTCCATCGGCTTGGTTTTACAGAAGTAGCCGAAATCCGTGTCGGTAAGTATTTTGAAATGCACGTCCAGCAGACAGAAGCAATTGAAGAGAAAATTGAACAAATTTGTGATCAACTATTAGCCAATGTAAATATGGAATCCTATCGTTTTGAAATTTTATCTTTGGAGGAAATTTAAATGAAATTGGCAGTGATTGTTTTTCCAGGATCCAATTGTGATGCAGACTTATTGTGGGCTGTCAAAGAGGTGATGGGCATCGATGCAGAATTTGTCCGACACGATGCCACTTCTTTAGCAAAATTTGATGGCGTATTGTTGCCTGGTGGTTTTTCTTATGGCGATTACTTACGTTGTGGTGCAATTGCTCGGTTTTCGCCAATTATCAATGAGGTGATTCGCTTTGCTACAGAAGGCAAAATGGTTTTTGGTACTTGTAATGGCTTTCAAATTTTAACAGAAATTGGCTTGCTTCCTGGTACGTTGTTAAGAAATGATTCGCTTCGTTTTATTTGTAAAAGTGTCCCATTGAAAGTGAATACGCACACAAAGTTTACAAGCGAGTATCCTGAAAATGTTTCGATACATTTACCAGTAGCACATGGCGAAGGGAATTACTATTGTGATGAAAAAACGTTGCAAGAGCTGAAAGAAAAGAACCAAATTGTTTTTACGTATCAAGAAAAGGTGAACGGTAGTCTTGCGAATATTGCTGGTATTTGTAATGAACAGGGCAATGTTCTAGGAATGATGCCTCATCCGGAACGAGCGATGGAAGAATTGTTAGGTTCAACAGATGGACGCAGCTTTTTTGCTTCAATCATTAAAAACTTTGGAAAGGAATTAAGCCAATGATGAATGAACCAACACCAAAAGAAATCAAGGAGACACGGTTGTATGCAGAATGGGGACTAACAGATGAAGAATATCATCAGATTGAGACCATTTTGCAAAGAGAACCTAATTATACAGAAACTGGCTTATTCTCCGTGATGTGGAGTGAACATTGCTCTTACAAAAATTCCAAGCCCGTTTTAAAAAAGTTTCCGACGGAAGGGCCACAAGTGCTTCAAGGCCCTGGTGAAGGAGCTGGGATTGTCGATATTGGTGACGGATTAGCTGTTGTTTTTAAAGCAGAGAGCCATAATCATCCTTCTGCAGTAGAACCTTACGAAGGAGCAGCTACAGGCGTTGGTGGAATTATTCGCGATATTTTCAGTATGGGGGCGCGGCCGATTGCTTTACTGGATTCGCTAAGATTTGGCGAACTGACGGATGCACGAACACGTTATTTGTTTCAAGAAGTTGTGGCGGGGATTAGCGGTTATGGAAATTGTATTGGTATTCCAACCGTTGGCGGCGAAATTGCTTTTGAGCCATGTTATCAAGGAAACCCACTTGTCAATGCTATGTGTGTGGGATTGATTCGTCATGATGAGATTCAAAAAGGCCAAGCAAAAGGCGTCGGAAATAGTATTCTTTACGTAGGTGCGAAAACAGGACGAGATGGAATTCATGGTGCGACCTTTGCTTCAGAAGAATTTAGTGAAGGTGAAGAACAGCAACGATCTGCGGTACAAGTAGGTGATCCGTTTATGGAAAAATTATTATTGGAAGCTTGTCTTGATTTAATCAAAAATCATCAAGATATTTTAATCGGCATCCAAGATATGGGGGCGGCTGGCTTGGTTTCTTCAAGTGCTGAAATGGCATCAAAAGCAGGTTCAGGCTTGATTCTAGAGCTAGATAAAGTTCCACAGAGAGAGACGCAGATGAGCCCCTATGAAATGCTCTTGTCTGAGTCCCAAGAGCGGATGTTAATCTGTGTGGAAAAAGGAGCAGAACAGCAAGTTTGTGAATTGTTTCAAACGTATGACTTAGAAGCGGTAGCGATTGGATCCGTAACAGATGATGGACAGTATCGTGTCTTTCACAGTGGCAAAATAGTCGCAGATGTACCAGTAGATGCTTTAGCAGAAGAAGCACCTGTTTACCAGAAAGCCTATCAAGAACCAGAACGGATGCGTGCTTTTAAAAAATTAGCGCCCTTCATTCCAGAAATTACGAATAGCACGGAATTATTAAAACGCCTATTGCAACAGCCAACGATTGCATCAAAAAAATCAGTTTACGAAACCTATGATAGTCAAGTACAAACGAATACAGTGGTGCAACCAGGAAGTGATGCAGCTGTTTTAAGAGTGCGGGGCACCAATAAAGCCTTAGCGATGACGACAGATTGTAATAGCCGTTATTTGTATTTAAATCCTGAAATTGGTGGGCAAATTGCGGTTGCAGAAGCAGCCCGTAATATTGTAGCAAGTGGAGCACAACCTTTGGCTATCACTGATTGTTTGAATTATGGTTCCCCTGATAAACCAGAAAGTTTTTGGGAATTATGGACGTCGGCGGATGGAATCGCCGCAGCTTGCCGTCAGCTAGGAACACCCGTGATTTCTGGGAACGTCTCTCTTTACAATGAAACAGATGGTCAAGCCATTTATCCAACGCCAATGATCGGCATGGTGGGAGTGATTGAAGATGTTTCACAAATTACCACACAAGCGTTTAAACAAGTGGATGACTTAATTTATCTCATCGGTGAAACCCACGCAGATTTTAACGGCTCAGAAATTCAAAAAATGCAACTGGGTCGAATTGAAGGGCAATTACGCTCATTTGATTTAAAAGAGGAAAAAGCAAACCAAGAATTAGTTTTAAAAGCAATTCAAGCAGGCCTAGTTGCTAGCGCGCATGATTGCGCTGAAGGCGGCGTTGCCGTTGCTTTAGCCGAGTCGGCTTTTGCTAACGAACTGGGGTTACAGGTGACACTGCCATTAAAAAAAGAATATCTATTTGCGGAGACGCAATCCCGTTTTATTCTTTCAGTTAGTCCCCAGCATCAAGAAGCATTTGAAACACTTATCGGAAGAAAAGCTCAACATATTGGGAAAGTGACTGAAACTGGTTTGGTCCTTCATGCGTTAGATGATGTGATCAATTGTTCAACAAAAGAAGCCAAAGCCTTATGGGAGGATGCGATTCCATGTCTTATGAAGCAAAAAGCTTAAATGAAGAGTGTGGTATTTTTGGTATTTGGGGTCATCCTGATGCGGCACAAGTGACCTATTTTGGTTTACACAGCTTACAGCATCGAGGCCAAGAAGGTGCAGGAATTGTGGCGAACAATTCTGGGAAATTAGATGGCCACCGTGATTTAGGTTTATTAGCAGAAGTATTCCAAAAGCAAGAACAACTGAATGCGTTAGAGGGAACGGCGGCTATTGGTCATGTACGCTATGCAACCGCTGGTACGGGTAGCGTGGATAATATTCAGCCATTTTTATTTAAATTTTATGATAGTCAAATTGGGTTAGCACACAATGGCAATTTGACAAATGCCAAGCGTTTACGAAAACAACTAGAAAGAGAAGGCGCTATTTTTCATTCTAATTCAGACACTGAAATTTTAATGCACTTGATTCGAAAAAGCACTGCTGCCTCGTTTCTCGATAAACTAAAAGAGAGCTTGAATTTGGTTAAGGGGGGCTTTGCTTATCTTTTATTAACAGAAACGATGATGATTGCTGCACTCGATCCCAATGGCTTTCGCCCTCTCTCCATCGGACAAATGAACAATGGGGCGTACGTTGTGGCATCCGAAACGTGTGCATTAGAAACAGTTGGGGCTCGCTTTATTCAAGATGTGGCGCCTGGTGAAGTAGTCATCATTTCTGATGAAGGCTTGAAAATAGAGGTTTTCACTACGGAAGTCCAACCGGCGATTTGCGCAATGGAATATATTTATTTTGCACGACCAGATTCAAATATTGCTGGAGTTAATGTGCATACAGCTCGTAAAAGAATGGGGAAGAACTTGGCAATCGAAAGTCCAGTCGCAGCTGATATGGTAATTGGGGTACCGAACTCGTCATTGTCTGCAGCTAGCGGCTATGCAGAAGAAGCACAGATACCTTACGAACTAGGTTTAGTAAAAAATCAATATGTCGCTCGAACGTTCATCCAGCCGACACAAGAATTAAGAGAACAAGGTGTCCGTATGAAACTATCGGCAGTTCGTGGCGTGGTCAAAGGAAAAAAAGTCGTTTTAGTAGATGATTCGATTGTTCGCGGAACCACTATTCGGCGCATTATCCATTTATTAAAAGAAGCAGAAGCGCAAGAAGTTCATGTCAGAATTGCTTCACCGCCATTAAAATATCCGTGTTTTTATGGCATTGATATACAGACAAGGGACGAACTAATTGCGGCAAACTATTCAATTGAAGAGATCAAAGAGCAGATTGGCGCAGATTCGCTGGCTTTTTTGAGTGAAGCAGGGCTGATTGATGGGATTCAATTAAATTATGATGCTCCTTATTCTGGGCTGTGTATGGCTTACTTTAATGGAGACTATCCAACGCCTTTGTATGATTATGAAGAACAATATCAAGCATCCTTGAAAAAAGAAACTAGGAGGAATTGACATGGAAAATGCCTATTCAAAAGCTGGCGTAAATGTTGAGGCAGGATACGAAGTAGTGGAACGAATTCAAAAGCATAGCCAAAAGACACAACGGACGGGAACGTTGGGCATGCTTGGTGGTTTTGGTGGTTGTTTTGATTTAAGTAGTTACAAGCTTAAAGAACCAGTTTTGGTATCAGGAACGGATGGCGTAGGCACAAAGTTACTCTTGGCAATTGAAGAACAGAAACACGAGACAATCGGAATTGATTGTGTAGCAATGTGTGTCAATGATGTCGTCGCACAAGGCGCCGAACCGTTATATTTTTTAGATTATTTAGCGTTAGGGACCGTTAATCCAGCTAAAGTTGAAGCAATTGTTGCGGGTGTTGCGGCTGGCTGTTGTGAGGCGAATGCAGCCTTAATTGGGGGCGAAACAGCTGAAATGCCTGATATGTATGAAGCAGATGCTTATGACGTGGCTGGTTTTGCCGTGGGTATTGCTGAGAAAAGTCAACTCTTGACTCCAAGTAACGTAAAAGAAGGCGATTTCTTGATTGGTCTTCCTTCAAGTGGTCTTCATTCTAATGGTTACTCTTTAGTAAGAAATGTTTTTTTTAAGAAACATTCGTTTAAAACAACGGACAAGCTTCCAGAATTGGCACCCAAAACGTTAGGGGAAGAATTATTAACACCAACAAAAATTTATGTGAAGGAATTATTGCCATTGTTAAAAGCAGGACTCGTGCATGGGGCTGCGCATATTACTGGCGGCGGGTTTTTAGAAAATCTACCAAGAATGTTTTCTTCTTCATTAGCTGCAGAGATTCAATTAAATAGTTGGCCAGTGCTACCAATTTTTAAATTGATTCAAAAATACGGTGAAATTCCACCTGAAGAAATGTATGAAATTTTCAATATGGGCTTAGGGATGATTTTAGCGGTGAGTCCAGAGCATGTTGAAAAAGTTCAGGAGCTTTTGCCAGAAGCTTTTGAAATTGGTCGTTTGGTACCTAGGAAAACGAAAGCCGTTATTTTTAAGGAAGCCTTATGAAGATAGCTGTTTTTGCATCTGGCAATGGTAGCAATTTTGAGGCGATTGCTGCAGCTTTTTCCCAGAAAAAAATCGCAGGGCAGTTGAGCTTAGTCTTTTGTGATCAGCCTGAAGCCTACGTATTGACCCGTGCCCAAAAACGCAAGATTCCCGTTGTTTGCTTTTCGCCATCTGATTTTTCATCTCGTGAGCAATATGAGGAACAAGTATTGAAACATTTAAAAGAGCATCAGATCGATTTAATCGTGTTAGCTGGTTATTTGAGAATTATCGGCAAGACTTTACTGGAGGCTTATCCAAAGAGAATCGTCAATATTCATCCTTCTCTATTACCTAGTTTTCCAGGTCTTCACGGAATTGAAGAGGCATTTCATTATGGAGTGAAAATAACAGGAATCACTATCCATTATGTTGACTCTGGAGTTGATACAGGACCGATTATTTTTCAAACAACCACCAAGATTGATACTGAAGATACATTGGACACATTAGCAGAGAAAATTCATGCTCTTGAGCACGAATGGTACCCAAAAATAATTTCACAAATTGTAAAGGAGACAATGAAATGACCAAAAGAGCATTGATTAGCGTTTCAGACAAAACAGGAGTGACAACATTTGCAGCAGGCTTAGTTGCAAATGGCTTTGAAATTATCTCCACTGGGGGAACAAGGACTGTCTTAGAAGAAGCGGGGGTACCGACACTTGCTATTGACGACATCACTGGCTTTCCAGAAATGTTAGATGGCCGTGTCAAAACGTTACATCCGAATATCCATGGCGGACTTTTGGCAAAAAGGGGAAACCAAGCGCATCAAAAAGCACTGACTGAACAAGGCATTCATTTTATTGACCTTGTAGTAGTGAATCTTTATCCATTTAAAGAAACAATTTTAAAACCAGCGATCTCTGAAACAGAAGCAATTGAAATGATTGATATTGGGGGTCCTAGCATGTTACGTTCAGCGGCAAAAAATTATCAAGACGTAACAGCAGTGGTTGATCCTAGTGATTATGAACAGGTATTAAGTGAAATTAGCAGCACTGGAACTAGCCAGTTAGCCACTAGAAAAAGATTAGCAGCAAAAGTCTTTCGTCATACTGCTGCTTATGACGCGCTTATCGCTGACTATTTAACGACGCAAGTGGGTGAAACTGAACCAGAGAAACAGACGCTTACTTATGAACGTAAGCAAACATTGCGTTATGGCGAAAATAGCCATCAACAGGCCACCTTTTATCAATCCGTTGTACCTGTATCATTATCCATTGCTTCCGCTCGACAACTTCATGGCAAAGAACTTTCATATAACAATATTCGAGATGCTGATGCAGCACTCCGGATTGCTAGCGAGTTTACAGAACCAACGGTCGTCGCTGTTAAACATATGAACCCATGTGGAATTGGAACAGGAAAAACGATTTTGGCAGCCTATCGTCAGGCATTTGAAGCAGATCCAGTTTCAATTTTTGGTGGCATTGTTGTTTTGAATCGTCCAGTGGACCAAGCGACTGCGGCTGAAATGCATCAAATCTTTTTAGAGATAATTATTGCGCCTAGTTTTGAGGAAGAAGCTCTGGCACTGTTGTCTCAGAAAAAGAATCTTCGTTTGTTAACGTTAGATTTTCATGCTCAAGAAAAAAAAGCGGCGGAATTAGTTTCTGTTATGGGCGGGTTATTAATTCAAGAACAAGATACAGTTGTTGAAAATGAACAAGCATGGCAAGTAGTTACAGAGCGCCAACCCACACCAGCTGAAAGAGACGCATTGAACTTTGCTTGGAAAGCAGTCAAGCATGTAAAATCAAACGCTATTGTTTTAGCCAATAAAAGCCAAACGGTGGGGATTGGCGCTGGTCAAATGAATCGAATTGGTTCAGTAAAAATTGCAGTTGATCAAGCCCAAGCAGCTGGAAAATTACAAGGGGCCGTCTTAGCAAGTGATGCCTTTTTCCCTATGGCAGATAGCGTGGAATATGCTGCACAACATGGCATTCAAGCAATTATTCAGCCAGGCGGGAGCATTAAAGACCAAGCATCAATCGATCTAGCGAATCATTATGGTATTGCGATGATTTTTACTGGGACTCGTCATTTCAAACATTAATTTTTAAAGGAGAAACCGATGAATATATTAGTGATTGGGCGTGGTGGTCGTGAACATGCAATCGCCAAAAAATTACAGCAAGAAAACAAAGTCAAGACTGTTTATTGTGCACCAGGTAATCCTGGTATGAGTGGTGATAATATTCGGACTGTACCTATCAGTGAAGAGCAGCAAACGGAACTAATTCAATTTGCGAAGGATAATCAGATTGATTGGACATTCGTCGGACCCGAAACGCCATTAATTGAAGGGATTGTAGACGCCTTTCAAGCAGCGGGATTACTGATTTTTGGTCCGACAAAAGCAGCTGCAATAATTGAAGGTTCAAAAAGTTTTGCGAAAGATTTTATGCAAAAATACCAGATTCCAACGGCGGAATATCGGGTCTTTCGACGTTTGGCACCTGCCTTAGAATATATTGAACAGCAAGGAGTACCAATTGTTATTAAGGCGGATGGTTTGGCAGCTGGAAAAGGAGTAGTAGTTGCCGAAACAAAAGCAGCCGCAAAACGTGCGCTAGTTGCGATGATGGAGGACCAACAATTTGGAGCAAGCGGTCAAACGGTTGTAATCGAAGAATTTTTGCAAGGAGAAGAATTTTCCTTAATGGCTTTTGTTTCTAATGAGAAGGTATATCCGATGGTGATTGCTCAAGATCATAAGCGGATTTTCGATGGGGATGCTGGTCCGAATACAGGGGGGATGGGCGCTTATACACCAGTGCCTCAGATCCCAGAAGAAGCGGTTCAGCAAGCCATTAGTCAAGTCCTGAAACCGACTGCTAAAGGAATGGTGGCTGAAAAACGTCCGTTTCAAGGGATTTTATATGCTGGTTTAATCCAAACAGCAACTGGCCCCAAGGTTATTGAATTTAATGCTCGATTTGGGGATCCAGAAACACAAGTTGTGTTGGCCCGTTTAGAGAGTCCCCTTTCAGAAATAATTTCTTCATTGCTGGCGAAAGAGCAACCAACGATTGTATGGAATGAGTTAGCGAGTGTTGGTGTTGTTGTAGCAGCAGAAGGCTATCCTAATCAATACAAGACAAATCTACCGTTACCCGAAATGTCTGGTGAAACCATCTATTATGCAGGGGTAACTCGTTCAGAACAGGCTCTGGTTTCGGCTGGCGGACGAATCTTTTTAGCAGAAGCAACTGCTTCGACTCTTGAAGAAGCCCGCAAAAAAGTTTATCAAACATTGGATAATTACTCATTTCCTGGAATGTACTATCGAAAAGATATAGGCGTGAAAGGCTTGATTTAGGATTTTCAAAAACAGAGGCAAGGACATTTAATCGAATGTTTCCTTGTCTTTTTTTTATTGCAAATTCAGATAGGGAGGCATAAACTGAAAGTATATCCATCATTAAACTAGAGGAGAAAGCTAAGATAATGAGAAACAAGCAGATTGAAAAAGTTAGTCAGGGGTTATTTATTGTTACAAGTATTTTAGCAGTCAGTTTACTGTTATTAAGTGCGGTGGTTTATCCTGATTTACCAGCTCATGTGCCCATTCATGTGAATTTTTGGGGCGAGGGGAATTCGTTTGGCCCAAGATCTAGTATATTTATGTGGCCAGCGGTCCTGTTTGGCTTGAGTATTTATCAACGAAGTTATCAATCAGTACAACCATATGGCAGATGGCTGAAGGTATTATTAATCATTGTTAATCTTGGCGCTTTGTTTAGTATTCTGCGTCTATTTATTCATTTGTTGGTTTGAAGGGGTCGAAAGGTGAGAAAATGAGAAAGTTAATTTTAGTTTTTGTGGGTTGTGCCATGGCCTTTTGTTTATGGCCTAATCAATCGGCGGCTGTAGCTGGTGGCTATGGCGGCGGACGTGTAGAAAGTCCTAGCGGAGGTAATCCCTCGAATGGTTTTTCGCCAAGCGGTGATGGATCAAGAAGTTATGTTCATCATAACGAGACCGGGACCAGCAACACAACGCCACTGGAAGGCTTAATTTCAACAGTGTTTTTTGTTCTTTTTGGGGGCGCGATGATTTGGCAAAGACGCCGTAGAAATCAACCAGTCGATGAAGGCGCTTTTCAAGAAATGTGGGCAGCATTACCTGGAACATCAAAAGAAAAAAAGGCACTCTTAAAAGAAATACAACAAACGTTTTTAGAAATACAACAAGCGTGGGATCAAGAAAATTTGTCTGTAGTCAAAGATAACTATACAGAAAAACTTTATCAAAAACATCTTGCAGTATTACAAGAAAATCAACAAGCGGGCATCAGAAATCATGTAAAAAAAGTGAAAGTAGCGCCAGCTTCGAATTATCATCCTATTAGTGAAACCAGTTTTTCACTGATGCTTCATTTTTCTTGTATTGACTACGAGGAAGATACTCAAAGCGGTCGTGTTTTATCGGGATACAAGCATCAAAAACAATATTTTTCACAACTTTGGTATTTTGATTACAATCCATCTCTTGGAAAATGGCAAGCAGACTTCATTCAACCTAAAGGATAGTGCTAAAAAGCGCTTGGGGTTTAAATCCCAAGCGCTTTTTTATTCTTCGATGCGTTTTACAAGCTGTATTTTTTTATTTAATACGTAAATCAGGATGCCGCCGACTGTCATTGAAAGAAGTTCACCAAGTCCAACGGTCAACCATGTGTACCAAAAAGGTAACTGATAAAAGAACGTTAAGGGTCCGGCAACAGTGAACATGGACAAAGCAAAAAGAATGGCCGTCAGCATTAGTTTAATCAATAAATTTTGCTGATTTTTTGTCGCAAAATAGGCAATCCATAAGACTGCGCACGTTCCAGCACTACCGATGACTATATCGATGATACCAAGAGGCGAAGCGGTGTTGGCAATCGCAACCCCTAACGTAATGGACCAGATATATTGCTTGTTAAAAACGCCTAAATAATTAAATAATTCGGCAAGACGAAGCTGTATCGGACCAAAACTAAGCGGAGCGAGAAGTACAGTGACAACGACATACAAAGCGGTAATCAGCGCCATTTTAGCCAACGCCGTAGCTGACCACGTACTGGTTTGTGGATTTGATGAATGATTCATTTAAGATTCTCCTTTATAAAACAACGACGTGTTTTAGTGATAACCATAACCAAAGGAAGGGCAGCAAAGCCAACTGAAGTGTTATGGTGTGAGTTGCCTCACTGTGTTACATGTTACTGAAGAAGAGACACTCTGTAAAGTCTTTTTATTTCATGGTCCAACCACCATCGATGGTCATAACTGTGCCATGGATATAATCAGCGTCATCACTAGCTAGAAATAATGAAAGTTTTGCTACCTCTTGTGGCTGTGCCCAACGGCCCGCGGGTGTTTCACGTGCTACCCAAGTAGCCATTTCACCTTCTCCTGCAAAATCAGCTGCGTTCATGGGTGTTTGGATGGCACCTGGCGCAATCGCATTTGCTCGAATGCCTAATTTGGCATAATCGTAGGAAAGTTGTTTTGTATACCCGATGATTGCGTGTTTGGAGGCAGTGTACGCTGCGCCGCCGCCCCCAGCTACTAAGCCGGCGATAGATGCCATATTAACGATTACTCCTTTTTTTTGTTGGAGGAAATAAGGTAATATGGCATTGGTCACTAAAAAGACACTTTTTAAATTGGTTGCTAAAATTTGATCCCATAAAGCTTCCGAAGTTTCTAGAGAAGGACGATAATCATCTAAAATACCTGCCGTATTTAATAAAATATCAATTTGGCCGTTGTTTTTCACAATTTGTTTCATCGTGGCTTGCACAAATGAGGGAGAAGACACATCACCGACAAAATAAGTAAATGGCTTAGTAGAATCTGGGTTAACCAGTGCGGCTGTCTGTTTTAACCCCGTTTCGTCTAGGTCGATGCCAATAACTTCAGCACCTTGCTCAGCAAAGGCAATTGCTTGTGCTTGGCCAATCCCTGAAGCTGCACCGGTTACAAGCACCCGTTTTGTTTCAAATTCTTTTGGCATAAGAAAAACTCCTTTAAACATTTAAAAATTAAGGTCTGGAAGAACGAGCAATCGCCGTAATCTGCCAGACCTTATGTGTATAATTATGCTTCAACAATCACCCAATCTTCTGCTAAGACATCACAAGGTGTTGGTGAAAACATGCTGTAGCCTTCATCAGAAGTTTTGATTAAAAAATACGGGGTAACTTGTAAAAATTCACCTTCGGAGGTGCCAATTTCATCACGTAATTCAATAAAAAGTTCAAAACCGCTCCAGCCTTTACGTACGGCTTTTTTTCCTGCTTTAATCTGTGGCAATACTTCTTCAAATGTCATTTGATTGTGCTCCTTTTTCGTTAAATGGTAGTTCATGATAGCTCGTTGCGCCTTTTTCAATTGTCAACTGACCGTTAAGTAGATCCGTCATTTCAGCTATAAATGTTTCTGTTGCTTGTTCATCTACTAAACAAATTAACTGAATAGACTCTGTGTAAATAGTTTCTTTAAGCGTGTAGGGACTATGTTCCAAAAAGGCCTGGGCTTTTCCTAATAAAGGATAGGCGATCGTAATCAATAGTTCTTGTTGCAATTTGCCAATGACTAAACCAATTTCATCTAAAGTGTGGGAAAGAGCATGACTATATGCTCGGATTAAACCACCAGTGCCTAATTTTATTCCGCCAAAATAACGAGTGACAACAGCCACTACATTGATTAACTCTTTTTTCTTTAAGACTTCCAGCATTGGAACACCAGCAGTACCACTAGGTTCGCCGTCATCGCTGCTCCGCTGAATGTCATTTTTTTCGCCGATCACAAAAGCACTACAATTATGATTGGCTTTCCAATGTTCTTTTTTTATTGCGGCTATAAAGGCTTTTGCTTCTTCTTCTGATGTTACGCGCTTTACAGAACAGATAAACCGCGATTTCTTGATTTCAATCTCGCTGAAACCATCTTGTTTGACTGTAATATAGCTTTCTAACATATGGGCATCCTTTTCTCTCGTAATAAAGTCAGTATAAAAAAGAATCAACTGAATAGCAACTTTTTCTCTCATCTTTTTTGTGAGATTTTTTGGAAAAAAACGTTATAATAAGGTATGATAGAGAAAAGGGAGGCGCTGGAAAATGGTACATACACGACAGAAAAAATATGATACAATTACTCATTATTTGAAAACGAATGGCGGTTCCCAAGTTACCTTGACCTTTACCCAGTTTGATGAATTGTTATTCCCTCATTCTGGTTTACCAAAAACTGCTAAGACAGATGTCGATTGGTGGGCGAACGATTATAAGCATCCAGAAAAGGGCGCTTATGGTTGGTTGAATGCGAGTTACCAAGTAGTTCAAGTGAATTTGGAAAAAGAATATGTGGTATTTAATAAATTGCTGAAGTCAGCATGGTACTTTTAAACTAGGATTGTATCCGCTTTAAAAAACAAGAATGATTGACAAAAATTAACTTTACACTATAATATTTTTAATAGATAATGTTGAAAATTGAAAAAGGCAATGGTAAAAGGGGCTGTTAAAATGTCAAAAAAAACAATTATGTTAGTTTGCTCCGCAGGAATGAGTACTAGTTTACTTGTTACAAAAATGCAAAAAGCAGCATTTAATCAAGGCTTAGATGCCCATATATTTGCGGCTTCTGCATCGGAAGCAGACACAAATTTAGAAAATAATCCAGTCGATGTGTTATTGTTAGGTCCACAAGTTCGTTATATGAAGAGTGATTTTGAAAAGCGTCTATCACCAAAAGGTATCCCAACAGATGTCATTAGCATGTCTGATTACGGCTTAATGAACGGGGAAAAAGTGTTGGAACAAGCCTTGGATTTGTTAGCACAAGCAGATAAAAAAGAGTAAAAAGACAAGTTGTTTTTTCGAGAATCTTCGAAAAAGCAACTTGTCTTTTTTTATGACTTTAGTTAATTAGAATTGAGCTGAAGCAGTCATTCTGGTTTATCAGTTCCATAAATTATAGAGCCGAAATTAGTCCTGTGAGCTAGAGAAAGACAACTGTCTTTAATTTTTTACTTTAATCTAGATACTAAAAAAACATACTTAACAATCTATTTTCTGAATAATGAACACCTTTTTCTGTAGTCTAAAAGTAGTAAAAAGTAGTAATTCAAAGAATGATTAACAATATTTTTATATACGAGTCATTATAGTATGGCATAAGCAATTCGAATAACAGACTTATTCAGCAAATAAATGAGAGAGAATTCTGTTTTTGTTGTTTAAAAATAATGAGGTTATTTCATAAGGCATACTTTCTTCATACGTGATTTCTAAAGGACTATCTTTATCAAAAGAAATAATTTGTGAGTCAGGCATTGCAAGTAATATAGGTGAATGAGAGACAATAATAAACTGAGACCCCTCATCAATTAGTTTTTTTATAGATATCATTAAGGCTAGTTGGCGTTGAGGTGAGAGAGCCGCTTCAGGCTCATCTAACAGGTACAGACCATTTCCTCTAAACCGATGGTTCACCAGATTCAAAAAACTTTCGCCGTGTGATTGATGATGTAGGGATTTATCGCCATATTCAGAAAAATCTAAGTCTATATTTTCTGCATATGTAGCGACATTGTAGAAACTTTCAGCTCTTAAAAAGAAGCCATCCGTAGCACGCTTTACACTTTTTCCAACAGTTAAATAATTATGTAAATCCAAGTGAGTATCGTTTGTAGAGAAATTAAAATTAATACTACCGCCTTCAGGATTAAATCCCCAATTGACTGCGATTGCTTCTAATAAAGTGGATTTTCCAGTTCCATTTTCACCTGAAAAAAAAGTAATAGGTTTTTTAAAATTTAGTGAATTAAATTTATTCAGCCCTTCAATTTTTGAAAAAACAGAATCTTCTTCAAAAGCTTTGAGTTCTAGTCTTTTTAAAAAAATATTTTCCATGATAAAGCTTGCTCCTTTCTAGTCTTTTCAAATTAAAGCTTGAATTACTAGATATACTTTAACATTAATTTTTCTTTAAAGGTAGATAAATTTGTTTATAAAAAATCTGCATATAGGTAAGTCGAAAGTAGAAGATTCGTGTAAACAATAAAGCGTATCAAGAGTTTGTTTAGTAGGTAACGACTAGATAAGAATAGAAAGATAACGGTGGGAGATCTCCTTTTTCGCAAAAAAGCTAGAGAAATGCGTATTTTATAAATGAGGTGGTTAACATGGAAGATTTGCATGGACGTAAAATAATTCTTGAAGAAACAGAACCTTCAATACAGACAAAACTGGTTTATTTACCAACAATGTTAGAGCGTTCACCCCTAACAATTCAATGTCAGCGGTGCGGGGAAGTAGTATCCAAAAAAGAAAACAGACTGGCGACAAATGTATACTACTGTCATGCGTGCATTCAATTAGGCCGTGTGACTTCTTGTCAAAAATTTTGTCATTTACCAGAAAGGCCCAATAGCCCAAGAACTGTCTTTTTTGAGTGGTCTGGACAATTAACAAAGGGACAGCAAGCGATCTCAGTTGAACTTTGTGAGACGGTAAAAATAAGGGAGAATCGCTTAGTGTGGGCAGTTACAGGTGCAGGCAAAACAGAAATGTTATTTGCTGTTTTGCACCAAACCTTACAAGAAGGGGGACGAATTGCGCTGGCTTCGCCGCGTGTCGATGTTTGCTTAGAACTGTTTCCCAGAATCCAAGCGGTTTTTCCTCACGAAGCAATTGCTTTACTTCATGGAAACAGTCAAGAAGCGTATCGTTATACGAAACTAGTGATTTGCACCACCCATCAATTATTGAAATTCCATCAAGCGTTTGATTTACTTATTGTTGATGAAGTAGACTCTTTTCCTTTTGTTAATAACGAGCATCTTTATTATGGAGTGCGTAACGCACGAAAAAAAAGAAGTAGTTTGGTGTACTTAACAGCAACCCCTACGAAAGAATTACGGAAGCTTTTACAGCAAAAGAAGTTAGCGGCCAGTATTTTGCCAGCAAGATATCATCGTAGGCCATTACCTGTGCCACGCCGATTTTGGGTTCAGTCGTGGCAACGTATTTCTACCAAAAATATTAAAATCATTGCACATCATTTGAAACGTTTATTGGTGCGTAATTCAGTTTTATTATTTTGCCCAAGCATTCCATTAATTCACCAATTGCATCCATTAATAGCTGAGCGATTTTCCGACAAAGAAGTTGTCGCCGTTTATGGTAGTGATGAACTTCGTCTGGAAAAAGTTCAAGCAATGCGTCAGCAGAAAACGGATATTTTGATCACTACAACCATTTTAGAACGTGGTGTGACTTTTGATGCAGTCTCAGTTATTGTTTATGGTGCTAATCATCGAGTCTTCACTTCTTCAACACTTGTCCAAATTGCGGGCCGAGTCGATCGAAGACAAGAATTCAATTACGGCGAAGTTTTATTTTTACATGATGGGGAAACAAGAGATATGAAAGAGGCGATTCGGCAAATAAAGCAAATGAATCGCTTGGCTAGCAAACGAGGGATGTTAGATGGATTGTAAAAATTGCGCAAGCCCCATTCGTTTGGAGATAACATTAAAAATGCTCTTATGATTTAAAAAATGGGCGAGGCCTTCACTTTGCCAGCACTGCCAAGCAAAGTTCCAGAAACTGCCAATGATAGGCACTTGTTTTGGCTGTAGTCGCGTCAGCCAAGAGCGCTATTGTTTTGATTGTCAAAGGTGGCAGTTGCTTTATCCAGAGTATTCTTTTCATAATGCAGCGTTGTTTCATTATGATGAAGGAATGCAAGAGTGGATGGAACGCTATAAATTTCAAGGAGACTATCGCTTAAGAATGTGTTTTAGTGAGGAAATCAACTTTTACTTTCAGCAACAATCTGCGGACTATATTATTCCGGTACCCTTATCCGAAAAACGAATGCAAGAACGAGGCTTCAACCAAGTAATTGGCTTACTAGAAGCGGCTGATGTTCCGTACAGCCCTTTTTTAATTAGAAAAGAGGAAAATGTTCCGCAATCTAAGAAAACTAGAAAGGAAAGGATGCAGTTGCAACAACCATTTGCCATCCAAAAAGAAAATCAAAAAAAATTAAAAAATTGTTCTATTATTTTGGTGGATGACATCTATACCACTGGACGAACTCTTTTCCACGCAGCTGCTGTTATCAATGACTGTTATCCTAAAAGTTTGAATACGTTTACTCTCGCGCGGTAAAAAGAAAAGAATTCATAAATTTGATGACTATTTTGTTGGCAAAACCCAGATTATTCGATATAATGAAATTAAGAAGAAGGGAATTAAAGAGTGGTCCTTTAATCTTTTCTTTACTGGTAGATGAAAGGGGTAATTGTTATGTTTAGATATAATGTACGTGGAGAAAATATCGAGGTAACCGAAGCGATTCGAGACTATGTTGAGAAAAAAGTCGGTAAATTAGAAAGATATTTCAGCGATTCACCTGAAGCAACGGTTCACGTGAATTTGAAAGTGTACACTGAAAAAACAGCCAAAGTCGAGGTTACTATTCCTCTTCCTTATCTAGTTTTACGAGCTGAAGAAACGTCACCTGATTTATACGCAAGTATTGATTTGGTTGTCGATAAATTAGAACGACAAATTCGTAAATTTAAAACAAAAATCAACAGAAAATCTCGTGAAACAGGACGTAACAATACAAAAGCCGCTGTCTTCTTAGTTGGTGAAGAAACAGAAGAAACACCTTCAGAATTAGACATCGTTCGTACAAAACGTCTATCATTAAAACCGATGGACAGTGAAGAAGCTGTTTTACAAATGAACATGTTAGGACATAACTTCTTCATTTTTGAAGATGCTGAAACAAATGGAACAAGCATTGTTTACCGTCGTAAAGATGGCAAATATGGCTTGATTGAAACAGACTAAAGCTTAAAATAAGAGCTGAAATGCCTTCGTGCATTTCAGCTCTTTAAACATCTTTAAAGCACAGAGTAAAGAAATACATAAAATAACTTTAAAAGTTCCTCTTTTAAAGGAAAATGTCTGTAAAATAGAGAGAAATGGTTTTCTTTCTCGTCAAGTAATGATAAAATAAAACGGATAGATTGTGCTTCTTGTACAAAAAGGATACAAAAATAAAAAGAGGTAATTGAAAGGAACACAGATACCAATGGCAAATTTTTTGAAAAAAATGATTGAAAACGATAAAAAAGAATTAAGACGATTAGAAAAAATCGCCGATAAAATTGATGCACATGCAAGTGCAATGGAACAACTAAGCGATGAACAATTACGTGAAAAAACAGATGAATTTAAAGCCCGTTATCAAAAAGGGGAAACCTTAGACGAACTATTACCAGAAGCGTTTGCGGTTGTCCGTGAAGCTGCTAAACGAGTACTAGGTTTATTCCCATACCGTGTCCAATTAATGGGTGGGATTGTGCTTCATGACGGGAACATTCCTGAAATGAGAACAGGTGAAGGGAAAACCTTGACTGCCACAATGCCTGTATACTTGAATGCACTATCTGGCGAAGGAGTACACGTTGTTACAGTTAATGAATACTTAGCAACCCGTGACTCTAACGAAATGGGAGAATTATATAATTTCTTAGGCTTAAGCGTTGGTTTAAACATTAACTCTAAATCTTCTGATGAAAAACGTGAAGCGTATAACTGTGATATCACTTATAGTACAAATAACGAATTAGGATTTGACTATTTGCGTGATAACATGGTTGTTTATCGCAGCCAAATGGTTCAACGTCCATTAAACTATGCAATTGTCGATGAAGTGGATTCAATCTTAATTGATGAAGCAAGAACCCCATTAATTATTTCTGGACAAGCTGAAAAATCGACAGCACTCTATACGCGTGCCGATAATTTTGTCAAACGCTTAAAAGAAGACGAAGATTACAAAATTGATATTCAGTCTAAAACAATTGGCTTAACAGAAGCAGGGATTGAAAAAGCGGAACAAACTTTCGGATTGGATAACCTTTACGATATTGAAAATACAGCATTAACGCACCATTTAGATCAAGCGTTACGGGCAAACTATATCATGTTACTAGACATTGATTACGTGGTTCAAGACAATAAAGTCTTAATTGTTGACCAATTTACTGGTCGTATCATGGATGGTCGTCGTTATTCTGATGGCTTGCATCAAGCGATTGAAGCAAAAGAAGGCGTCGAAATTGAAGATGAAACAAAAACAATGGCGACGATTACGTTCCAAAACTACTTCCGGATGTACAAAAAACTAGCCGGGATGACTGGTACTGCTAAAACAGAAGAAGAAGAATTCCGTGAAATTTACAATATTCAAGTCATTCAAATTCCAACCAATCGTCCAATTATCCGTGACGATCGTCCAGATTTACTTTATCCAACCTTAGAAAGTAAATTTAATGCAGTGGTGGAAGATATTAAAGAACGTTACCACAAAGGACAACCAGTGTTGGTGGGGACTGTTGCGGTAGAAACGTCAGAATTACTTTCTGATAAATTAAACGCAGCTAAAATTCCTCATGAAGTATTAAATGCGAAAAATCACTTTAAAGAAGCTGAAATCATTATGAATGCCGGTCAAAAAGGCGCAGTTACAATTGCAACAAATATGGCTGGTCGTGGAACGGATATTAAACTTGGTTTAGGTGTACTTGAACTAGGTGGTCTAGCAGTTATCGGGACAGAACGTCATGAGTCACGTCGTATTGATAATCAGTTGCGTGGACGTGCAGGACGTCAAGGGGATCCAGGGGTTTCACAATTTTATTTATCTTTAGAAGATGACTTAATGAAACGCTTTGGTTCAGAACGAATTAAAACATTCTTAGAACGAATGAATGTGCAAGAAGAAGATGCAGTTATTCAAAGTAAAATGTTTACTCGCCAAGTAGAATCTGCTCAAAAACGTGTGGAAGGAAATAACTATGATACACGTAAAAATGTCTTACAATACGATGACGTGATGCGCGAGCAACGTGAAGTTATTTATGCGCAACGACAAGAAGTAATTATGGAAGAAAATGACTTGTCTGATGTATTGATGGGCATGGTAAAACGGACGATTGGCCGAGTGGTGGATAGCCATACACAATTAGAAAAAGAAGAATGGAATTTAGATGGGATTGTCGATTTTGCAGCCTCAACACTTGTCCATGAAGATACGATTTCTAAAAAAGATTTAGAAAATAAATCAGCTGAAGAAATCAAAGACTACTTAGTGGCACGTGCGCAAGAAGTATTTGAAGAAAAATCTCAACAATTGAATGGCCAAGAACAATTGCTAGAATTTGAAAAAGTAGTCATCTTGCGTGTTGTCGATACTAAATGGACAGATCACATTGATGCAATGGATCAATTACGCCAATCTGTCGGCTTACGTGCGTACGGTCAAAACAACCCATTAGTAGAATATCAAACAGAAGGTTATTCTATGTATAACAATATGGTGGGTTCAATCGAATATGAAGTAACACGTTTATTCATGAAATCGGAAATTCGCCAAAATGTCCAACGTGAGCAAGTAGCTCAAGGACAAGCGGAACATCCAGAAACAGAACAAGATGCAGCTGCACAAAGCAACACAAGTGCGAAGCGTCAACCTGTGCGTGTAGATAAAAAAGTGGGCCGTAATGATTTATGCCCATGCGGAAGTGGCAAAAAATTCAAAAATTGTCATGGAAGAAACGCTTAATTAAAGAAAAAACGCAGGGTGGGGCAATTTGTCCCGCCTTTGCTCTTTTTACCATAAAGAGAAAGAAGGAATCATTTTGGAAAACCCAGAAATTCGTACATTATTAGACGAAATGACACAAAAAATTACTAGCTTCAGGAGGTCTCTTTGACTTAGACCAGTTAGAAGAAGACATTGCCGAGGCGGAAAATCGGATGGGAGAACCTGGTTTTTGGGACAACACAGAAACGGCTCAAAAGCTAATTAACGAAACCAATAGTTTGAAAGAAAAATATCAACAATTTCATCAGCTTTCTGAGGAACTTGACGAATTAACGGTGATGTTTGAATTACAACAAGAAGAATATGATGCAGAGATTCAAGAAGAATTGGAAGAAAGAATTCATCTCTTGCAAGAACGTTTAACGACGTATGAGCTATCCTTACTACTAAATGAGCCATATGATCATAATAATGCCCTAATTGAATTACACCCTGGTGCCGGTGGTACTGAATCACAAGATTGGGGAAGTATGCTTTTACGAATGTATACACGTTGGGCAGAAAGTCACGGTTTCCAAGTTGAAACGTTGGATTACCAAGCTGGAGATGAAGCAGGGATTAAAAGTGTCACCTTATTAATCAAAGGTTACAATGCTTATGGCTACCTAAAATCTGAAAAAGGTGTCCATCGTCTTGTACGGATTTCGCCATTTGATTCCGCTAAACGCCGTCATACTTCGTTTTGTTCAGTTGATGTAATGCCTGAATTAGACGATACAATAGAGATTGCGATCAATCCAGATGACTTAAAAATTGATACCTATCGAGCAAGTGGTGCCGGTGGTCAGCATATTAATAAAACAGAATCGGCTGTTCGAATTACACATATTCCAACAGGTACCGTTGTCGCAAGCCAAGCACAACGTTCTCAATTAAAAAACCGTGAGCAAGCAATGAGTATGTTAAAAGCCAAATTATATCAATTGGAAATGGAAAAGAAAGCCCAAGAAGCAGCAAGTTTACGTGGTGAACAAATGGAAATTGGCTGGGGCTCACAAATCCGTTCTTACGTGTTCCATCCGTATTCAATGGTCAAAGACCATCGGACAAATTACGAAACTGGCAATGTACAAGCTGTGATGGATGGAGACCTTGATGGTTTCATTGATGCCTACTTAAAACAGCGCTTAAGTTAAGCTCTTCATTAAATTGAAATAAAAATGTAACTTAATGCAAGAAGTTTGCAATATTGACATGTTATAATGAGTAGGATTGAAGAAAAAAGAGATGGAGAGAACGCCATGATTGAAATGAAAGATGTAATGAAGAAATATTCGAATGGTACAACAGCGATTCGGAATATTTCAGTAGAGATTGACCAAGGCGAGTTCGTCTATGTGGTTGGTCCCTCAGGTGCAGGGAAATCAACCTTTATTAGATTAATGTATCGTGAAGAAAAAGCAACGAAAGGTAATTTGACAGTTGCAGGTCATGATTTAATGAAAATAAAAAATAAAGAAGTTCCTTATTTACGTCGTGAAATCGGCATCGTTTTCCAAGACTATAAACTATTACCGAAGAAAACTGTGTATGAGAATGTGGCCTATGCGATGCAAGTTATCGGACGACGTCCTCGCGAAATCAAAAAACGCGTGATGGAAGTTTTAGATTTAGTCGGTCTAAAACATAAGGTACGTGTTTTTCCAAGTGAACTTTCTGGTGGGGAACAGCAACGGGTATCCATTGCACGAGCAATCGTAAATACACCGAAAGTTTTAATTGCCGATGAACCAACTGGGAACTTAGATCCAGAGAATTCATGGGAAATCATGAAATTGTTGGACCGGATTAACGCACAAGGAACAACAGTCGTGATGGCAACGCATAATAGTACAATTGTAAATACGATTCGTCACCGTGTTATTGCCATTGAAAATGGTCGCATTATCCGTGACCAAGTGGAAGGAGAATACGGCTACGATGATTAGAACATTCTTTTCTCATTTATTTGAAAGTATCAAAAGTTTAAAACGGAACGGTTGGATGACTGTTGCCTCAGCAAGTGCGGTTACAATTACATTAGTTTTAGTTGGTATTTTTATGGGCGTTATTTTTAATGCAACGAAACTTGCTGATGATATCGAAAAAAACGTGACAGTGTCAGTTTTTGTCGATATTGGTACAAAACAAAATGAAATGAAAACATTAGAAAAACAACTTAAAGGATTAGACAATGTTGAAGATATTTCTTATTCAAACAAAGATCAACAATTGAAAAAAATCCAAGAACAAATGGGGGATGCTTGGAATCTTTTCGAAGGCGACAGTAACCCATTATACGATGTGTATTATGTCCGTGCGAAAACACCAGAAGACACGAAAGATATTGCGAAACAAGCAGCTAAATTCCCAAGTGTTTTTAAAGCCGATTACGGTGGTGTAAACTCAGACAAAATCTTTAAAATCGCTCAAACCGTTCGAACTTGGGGCCTAGCAGCTGCTGCATTACTTTTATTCGTTGCAGTGTTCTTAATTTCCAACACCATTCGGATTACGATTTTATCTCGTCAAAAAGAAATCCAAATTATGCGTCTTGTAGGAGCGAAAAACAGTTTCATTCGTTGGCCGTTCTTCTTAGAAGGTGCTTGGATTGGGTTGATTGGCGCAATCGTGCCAGTCATCATTATGACGTTAGGCTACCATCAAGTTTATAACATGTTTAACCCGCAGTTATTGCGTTCGAATTATTCGTTAATTCGTCCAGAAGATTTTATCTGGAAAGTTAATCTATTAATGATTGCAACAGGAATGATTATTGGATCACTAGGTTCAGTTATTTCAATGCGTCGTTTCTTGAAAATTTAAACGAAAAAAAGCTCTCCATTTTGGAGAGCTTTTTTTGTTTTATTTTTAAAATACTTGTTATTTAATTTAAGAGTTTTCTCAGTTGTACCAACAAATTGATAACTTATAATTTTCAAGTCCTACATATAATGGTAAAATAGAATAGATTGAAATTAATTGGAGGAATAATGAATCGATGAAAAAAAGATTGCTATTATTTATTGGTTTGGCAAGTATACTTACTTTGACAGGATGTGCAAAATGGATTGATCGTGGTGAATCCATCACAGCGGTAGGCTCATCAGCTTTACAACCATTAGTAGAGACAGCGAGTGAGGAATATCAAAGCCAAAATCCGGGAAGATTTATTAATGTCCAAGGTGGCGGAAGCGGAACAGGTCTGAGTCAAGTCCAATCTGGCGCGGTAGACATTGGTAATTCTGATTTATTTGCAGAAGAGAAAAAGGGCATCAAAGCGGAAGACCTAATTGATCATAAAGTTGCTGTCGTTGGGATTACACCAATCGTTAACAAAAATGTCGGTGTCAAAGATATCTCAATGGAAAATTTAAAGAAAATCTTTTTAGGTGAAGTAACAAACTGGAAAGAACTTGGCGGAAAAGATCAAAAAATTGTTATTTTGAACAGAGCGGCCGGTAGTGGTACGCGTGCGACTTTTGAAAAATGGGTCTTGGGAGATAAAACAGCCATTCGTGCGCAAGAACAAGATTCCAGCGGCATGGTTCGTTCCATTGTTTCTGATACACCAGGAGCGATTAGTTATACCGCATTTTCATATGTTACTGATGAAGTAGCTACGTTAAGTATTGATGGTGTTCAACCAACAGATGAAAATGTAATGAACAATAAATGGATTATTTGGTCTTATGAACACATGTACACTCGTAAAAATCCAAGTGATTTAACCAAAGAGTTTTTAGACTTTATGTTGTCAGATGATATCCAAGAACGTGTGATTGGTCAATTAGGGTATATTCCTGTTTCGAAAATGGAAATTGAACGGGATTGGCAAGGAAATGTCATTAAATAATTCTCTTAACACAAAATTTACAAACTTAACATAAAATTTACATGTTATTAAAAACAAATTGATGTAAAAAAGGTACACTATTTTTATCTGTAAAAGTTGGATTGTTTGAGGAGGAAATATTCTTGGAAGATGTACAGAAAAAATTATTAACAAAATCGAAAAGAGCCAAGATGGAGCAACGAGGGAAATTTATTAGTTTCCTATGTATTGCCTTAATTGTAGCAGTGGTTGTTTCAATTTTCTATTTTGTTGCAAGTAAAGGACTTGCTACATTCTTTAAAGATAAGATTAATGTGTTTGATTTCTTATTTGGAACAAACTGGAACCCAAGTGATATCGGCGCAGACGGTAAACCCATGGTTGGGGCTTTACCGATGATTGCGGGTTCCTTTATTGTAACGTTTTTGTCAGCGATTGTTGCGACACCATTTGCGATTGGAGCGGCTGTTTTTATGACAGAAATTTCACCTAAAAAAGGAGCGAAATTTTTACAACCAGTTATTGAATTACTTGTAGGGATTCCCTCTGTTGTTTATGGATTTATTGGTTTATCTGTCATTGTTCCTTTTGTCCGTTCAATCTTTGGCGGAACTGGCTTCGGTATTTTAGCTGGTACGTTTGTGCTATTTGTCATGATTTTACCAACGGTTACTACGATGACCGTAGATGCATTAAAAGCTGTGCCTCGACATTATCGTGAAGCGTCGTTGGCGCTTGGTGCTACGCGTTGGCAAACGATTTATAAAGTTGTCTTGCGGGCAGCTGTGCCTGGTATTTTAACTGCGGTTGTCTTTGGTATGGCTCGTGCGTTTGGTGAAGCCTTAGCAATCCAAATGGTAATCGGAAATGCAGCTGTGATGCCAACTAGTTTGACGACACCAGCTTCGACACTAACAAGTATTTTGACAATGGGGATTGGGAATACAATTATGGGAACAGTAGAAAACAACGTTCTTTGGTCTTTAGCCTTGATTCTATTGTTGATGTCTTTACTATTCAACATTGTTATCCGAATTATCGGTAAGAGAGGAGCCTTAAAATAATGAATGCAAAAAAAGCAGATAAAATCGCAACAGGTATCTTATATGCCGTATCTGGCGTCATTGTTTTAATTTTGGCGGCCTTACTGATTTACATTTTAGCTAGAGGAATTCCACATATTTCGTGGGAATTTTTAACACAACCATCCAGAGCCTATCAAGTTGGTGGTGGGATTGGTATTCAGCTTTTCAACTCACTATATTTACTATTGATTACAATGATTATTAGTATTCCAATTTCATTGGGTGCTGGAATTTACTTATCGGAATATGCGAAAAAGAATTGGTTAACTGATTTAATTCGTACCTCGATTGAAATTTTAAGTTCATTGCCTTCCGTTGTTGTCGGGCTGTTCGGCTTCTTGATTTTCGTTGTACAAATCGGATATGGCTTTTCAATCTTATCAGGTGCGTTAGCATTAACATTTTTTAACTTACCATTATTGACTAGAAATGTTGAGGAATCTTTGAAAGCCATTCATTATACACAGCGTGAAGCGGGGTTAGCCTTAGGTCTTTCACGTTGGGAAACAGTTAAAAAAGTTATTTTGCCAGAAGCATTACCAGGAATTTTGACAGGTGTTATTTTGAGTTCTGGTCGGATTTTCGGTGAAGCCGCTGCGTTAATTTATACAGCAGGACAAAGCGCACCTGCCTTAGATTTCAGTAATTGGAATCCATTGAGCGTTTCAAGTCCAATTAGCATTTTCCGTCAAGCGGAAACGTTGGCTGTGCATATTTGGAAAATTAATACCGAAGGAACGATGCCAGATGGCGCTGCGGTCTCAGCAGGTGCCTCCGCTGTGTTAATTTTAGTAGTTTTACTTTTCAATTTCGGCGCTCGTTTTATCGGCAACCGTCTTTATAAGAGAATGACATCAGCTTAATGTTAGGGGAATTAGCATGAAAGAATACAATTTAAATGATACCCATTTACTTCAACTAGATAGCCAAAAAGACCCGATTGCGTTACACACGGAAGACTTACATGTCTTTTACGGGGACAATGAGGCTATCAAAGGTGTTGATTTGCAATTTGAAAAGAACAAAATAACCGCCTTAATTGGACCTTCTGGTTGCGGTAAATCCACGTATTTACGTTCGCTAAATCGTATGAACGATGGCATTGCCAATTCACGTGTTACTGGAAAAATCATGTATAAAGATGTCGATGTCAATACGAAAGAAGTTGACGTCTACGAAATGAGAAAACGCATTGGCATGGTTTTTCAGCGGCCCAATCCATTTAGTAAATCTATCTATGAAAATATCACATTCGCATTGAAACAGCATGGTGAAAAGGATAAGAAAAAATTAGATGAAATCGTTGAAACAAGTTTGAAGCAAGCCGCACTTTGGGATCAAGTGAAAGATAACTTAAACAAAAGCGCCTTAGCTCTGTCTGGTGGGCAACAACAACGTTTGTGTATCGCTCGGGCAATTGCGATGAAACCAGATATTTTATTGTTAGATGAACCGGCAAGCGCGTTAGATCCGATTTCAACAGGAACGGTTGAAGAAACGTTAGTGAATTTAAAAGATGATTACACGATCATCATTGTGACACATAACATGCAACAAGCGGCGCGGATTAGTGACTATACAGCTTTCTTCTATATGGGTAAAGTCATTGAATACGACCATACAAGAAAAATCTTTACACGACCAAAAATTCAAGCAACGGAAGACTACGTTTCAGGACATTTTGGTTAGGAGGAGCAAGATGGGCAAAGAAATTATTTCATCAAAAGATTTACATTTATATTACGGGAAAAAAGAAGCATTGAAAGGCATTGATTTAACTTTTAATCAAGGAGAATTAACTGCCATGATTGGTCCTTCTGGTTGCGGGAAGTCAACGTATTTACGTTGCTTGAATCGTATGAATGATTTAATCCCAGACGTAACTATTACTGGAAGTGTCGTCTATAAAGGAAAAGATATTTATGGACCGAAAACAGATAACGTTGAATTACGTAAAGAAATTGGCATGGTTTTCCAACAACCTAATCCATTTCCGTTTTCAGTTTATGAAAATGTGATTTATGGCTTGCGCCTAAAAGGAGTCAAAGACAAGCAAGTCTTAGATGAAGCAGTTGAAACCAGTTTGAAAGCTGCTGCCGTTTGGGAGGATGTCAAAGATAAACTTCACAAAAGTGCACTTTCACTTTCTGGTGGACAACAACAGCGGGTTTGTATCGCTCGTGTTTTAGCTGTGGAACCAGATATTATTTTATTAGATGAACCAACTAGCGCCTTGGACCCAGTTTCTAGTGGTAAAATTGAAAACATGCTGTTAACATTAAAAGAGAAATATACCATGATTATGGTGACACATAATATGTCGCAAGCATCACGGATCTCTGATAAAACGGCCTTCTTTTTACAAGGTGATTTAATTGAATTTAATGACACGAAAAAAGTATTTTTAAATCCAAAAGAAAAACAAACAGAAGATTACATTTCTGGTAAATTTGGTTAAAAGGGGGAAAAAGAATGTTACGGACACAATTTGAAGAAGAACTATTAAATCTGCACAATCAATTTTATGAAATGGGTATGATGGTTAGTAGTGCCGTCCATAAATCCGTGAAGGCATATATTAATCATGATAAAAAATTGGCTCAAGAAGTGATTGATCGCGATATTGAAATTAATGATATGGAAGTCAAACTTGAGAAAAAGAGTTTTGAAATGATTGCGTTACAACAACCAGTGACAACAGACTTACGTATGATTATTACTGTTATGAAAGCTAGTTCGGATTTAGAAAGAATGGCGGACCATGCCGTTTCAATTGCTAAATCAACGATTCGCTTAAAAGGAGAAACACGTATTCCTGAAATTGAAAAAGAAATTTCAGATATGTCTGATTATGTGAAAAAAATGGTGGATAATGTTTTAATCGCCTATGTTAAAACGGATCAAAAAGATGCACGAATGATTGCACAAATGGATGATCGTACTAATGAATATTTCGATAGTATTTACAAACATGCCGTAGAAGCAATGAAAGCTAATCCAGAAACGGTCATTAGCGGAACTGATTATCTGCATGTGGCACAATACTTGGAAAGAATTGGCGACTATGTCACAAATATTTGTGAGTGGATTGTTTACTTGGCAACTGGTAAAATTACCGAATTGAATAGTAATCGTGACGAACAATTTTAAGAAAAACAAATAAAAAAACTAGGAGACGGCCTTTTTTAGACCAATTCCTAGTTTTTTTAGCGTAAAATGAACTGATTTTATAAAACTAGTCCTTACTAATGAGAAGAAATCGTTCTTAAGTCCTATGACAAATGATCAAAAACAAGGCATAATAATGCATGTAAGGAAAACACTATTGAGTGAAAAATTTGCTAAGGAGGCAATATCCATGAAAGAAAGAGAACGCGTATTAGAATTAGTGAAAAAAGGTATTCTAACGTCAGAAGAAGCGTTAATTTTATTAGAAAATATGGCAACTGAAAAAGATGAAAAACAAATCGAAAAAGCTGCTGAAAAAGTTGATACACAAAATATTGGAACAACAAATAAAGAAGATCAAGTCGCAGATTTAATGGATGCATTAGAAAAAGGCGAATCAGAAGGACCTACTGTTGATTCGTTTGAAGAAAATAAACAGGACAGTGCAGAAAAAGATCGTGAAAACTTAGAAAGAATTCTTGATGAGTTAGCAACAAAAGCCAATCGTGCTTCGGCTGAATTGGACGAAGTCAACGCAGAAATTGCCGGCATCAAAGAAGAAATTAAAGAAGTCGCAGAAGAAATTGGAACATTAGATACAAAAGAAGAATTAGATGCATTAACAGAAGATGAACAAGTTCAACGAAAAGACTTGCACGTTTTACTTGCACAATTAGAAGAAAAATTAGCGACTCAAAGTACTGAAAAAACAGCACTGGAAGAAGAACTAAAAAACATTCGCAAAGAACAATGGAAAGGTCAATGGAATGATACAAAAGAAAAAGTTTCTTCTCAATTCTCTGAAGAGTGGAAAGATCAAGCCACAGACACCTTTAACCAAGTCGGCGGCAAAGTTGCCGAAGTTGGTGGTCAAGTGGGAGAATTCTTGAAAAAAACATTTAATTCTTTCAGTGACACCATGAATGATAATGTGGAATGGAAAGACATTAAAATGAAAGTTCCTGGTGTGGCAACAACTAAGTTTGAACATGAGTTTAATTATCCAAATCCACAAGCAAGTTTAATTGATGTCAAGGTAGCAAATGGTACCGTGGTTTTCAAAACTTGGGATCAAGAAGATGTGAAAGTCGAAGCAAAAATCAAATTATATGGTAAAATGGCAGGAGATTCACCAATGGAAGCTTTCTTAGAACGAAGTGACATTGATGTGGATGATGAAACGATTTCTTTCCAAGTGCCAAACAAACGAGTGAAAGCAGATTTAACGTTCTATTTACCAAAACGCACTTACGATCATGTATCTGTTAAATTATTAAACGGAAATGTCTTAGTAGAAGAGTTAACAGCGAAAGATGTTTACACAAAATCAACGAATGGGACGATTACGTTTAAAAAAATTGATGCAACTATGTTAGAAATTGAAGGCGTGAATGGTGAAATTAAAGTCCTAGAAGGAACGATTTTAGATAACATTATTGAAACAGTCAATGGTGATGTGTCTATTTCCGCGGCACCAGAAAGTCTAAGTGTTTCTCTGATTAATGGAGATATCCGCATTACAGCTAAAGAAAAAACGCTTCGCCGTGTTGAAGCAAGCTCTGCAAATGGGAATATCAAATTGGCCTTACCAAATGACTTAGGTGTTGAAGGGCAAGTGAAAACGAATTTAGGTAGTATTAACAGCCGTTTAACAGATATTGAAGTTGTTCGTGAAAAGAAAGATCGCGGCAATCAACAATTACATTTTAGACGTGTACTGGAAGAATCAATGGCTCAAATTAATGCTTCTACAACAACGGGAAGTATTTTCCTAAAAGATACGGATAAATAATTAATAATTTTAAGCTAGATGGGCTGACGAATCAGCCTTTCTAGTGTAGAATTTAGTAGACGAGGTGAAAACATATGAAAAGAAAACTAACAAAATCTCCGAATAACGTGGTTTTAACAGGAAGCTTAGCTGGGATTGCTGATTGGCTAGGAATTGACCCAACAATTATTCGTGTCGTTTATGTCTTGCTCAGCTTTTTCTCAGCAGGATTTCCAGGCATTCTCTTATACATTGCCTTAGCAGTCTTGATCCCTTCTGGAAGAACAGGAAGCGATCGCGGCTACGGCCATCAAAATCCTTATAATAGAAATGTTCGCAATGAAAATCCTTATGCTGCCAATAAAAAGCAACGTAAAGAAGCGGAAAAAATTGATGATGACGAATGGAGTGACTTTTAATGACATATTTTCAGCGATTGGTTGTTAATACACTGACATTCATTTCTTTATCAGTTGTTTTTCCTGGCATGATTCATGTGAGAGGCATAATGCCTGCAATTATTGCCGCCTTTGTTCTCTCAATCCTAAATATGTTGGTGAAACCAGTCTTAACAATCTTGTCGCTCCCATTTACTTTATTAACGTTTGGTCTATTTAGCTTTGTCGTCAATGCAGCGATTTTACAAATGACCTCGTTTTTTGTGGGGGAAATGAACTTTGGCTTCTCAAGTTTTTGGGCAGCGGTGCTAATGGCTGTAATTATGTCAATTGTCAATACGATCGTTACGGATCACAATTTATCTAAATATGAATAAAAAAAGCCTGAAGAACGTAGCATAAAATGCGTTCTTCAGGCTTTTTCGATGGTTAAATTTTCTAGGTGACATTCTGGATGGCGGCTGATATAGCCATATAAAATGTTTAAAAAATCAACTTGTTGCTTCGAGTAATGCTCAATTGTTTTCGGTGGTTTTTTGGGCATGATTTTTTTTGCTAGTTCAAGCGGTGAATATTTTTGAAACGTTTGTTTAGTTACAACACGTGTTGCTACCACCAAGCCTTGGTAAATTAAATAGTATTTAATTTTTTTCTGACAAGGTAACCACATCAGTTGCCAATCTCGTTGGTTAGCTTGACTAATTCGTTGATTTTGGTTTGCAAAGCGCGTCAAAAAGAGCCAATCTTCTTTGAGTTTTGCCGCTTTTTCGAAGGCTTGTTTTTCAGCAGCTTCTTGCATTTGTTGAGCAATTCGTTTGATTGGTTCTCGTCCTTGATTATGGAAAAAGTCGAACAATTCTTGTTGAAATAGTTCGGTCGGAATGGCACTCTCTTTTTGAAAGGTTTGATGCCAATAGTTGGTTGGGACGAGATCGTAGATACTATCCAAAATTATTTTTAAACGGTTTAATTTTCGGCGAATCGAATAAGGACCAAAACAGTTCTCTTTAGTGGGAATATTTAAGAGTTTAATCTCTAATTGCCGCTCATTAACGGCTACCGATACATAAGAATATTGTTCATAAGCATTCATTTGGCGATTGTAGCGCGGCCGATACTGTTGAATCAGTTGACATTCTAGAAGGAGCGCATCCAATTCTGTGTCAGTATGGAGAACATCGAAGTCTATAATTTGTTTGACTAAACGCATCGTCTTTCGAGAATGTTGATTACTATTAATAAAATAGCTCGACACGCGATTTTTTAATTTTTTGGCTTTACCCACATAAATAATTGTGTCGGTTGCGTCTTTCATTAAATAAACACCCGGTGTTAACGGTAATTGATGGGCTTTTTCCTTTAAATATTCTTTCATAAGTTTCCTCTTTTCTTAAAAGGATCGGCTTCAAGTATACAAAGTTTTCTGAAATAGTCAAGTGACAGAAATAGCATAGGTAATTTCACTGAAAAATAGTTTCATTTTTTTGAAATATGATAATTCTAGGAATTATCTAGTGAATAGCTAGAAACTTGTATTTTTAAATGATAAAATATAACAAGTAGCAGAAAGGACTGACATTCGATATGACAGAAGTGGTAAAGATTTATCAACTGGTAGAAAATCTTTCTTTAGAAGTAGTATACGGAGATGAAGAAAGCTTAAATAGAACAATTAAAACTGGTGAAATTTCCCGGCCAGGTTTAGAATTAACTGGGTATTTTAATTATTATTCCCATGACCGTTTACAATTATTTGGGAGCAAAGAAATTACCTTTGCGGAACGAATGATGCCTGAAGAGCGTTTATTAGTGATGCGCCGTTTATGTGCGAAAGATACTCCAGCCTTTATAGTATCCAGAGGACTAGAAATCCCCGAAGAATTAATTACAGCAGCAAAAGAAAATGGCGTTTCTGTATTACGTTCACCGATTTCAACTTCCCGTTTACTAGGGGAACTATCCAGTTATTTAGATGGCCGTTTAGCTGTTCGGACAAGTGTCCATGGGGTTTTAGTTGATGTTTATGGACTTGGTGTTTTGATTCAAGGAGATAGCGGTATTGGTAAAAGTGAAACAGCTTTAGAGCTTATTAAGCGTGGACATCGGCTAATCGCAGACGATCGTGTCGATGTTTATCAGCAAGATGAATTAACCGTGGTGGGAGAGCCACCAAAAATTTTGCAGCATTTAATTGAAATTCGTGGTATCGGGATTATTGACGTCATGAACCTGTTTGGAGCTAGTGCGGTCCGTGGCTTTATGCAAGTTCAATTGGTCGTTTATTTAGAGGCATGGGAAAAAGACAAGAAATATGATCGTCTTGGTAGTGATGATGCAATGGTTGAAATAGCTAACGTTGATGTCCCTCAGATTCGTATTCCTGTTAAGACCGGCCGAAATGTGGCCATTATCATTGAAGTAGCAGCAATGAACTTCCGCGCGAAAACAATGGGCTATGATGCAACAAAAACGTTCGAAGAGCGCTTAACCCGTTTGATTGAAGAAAATTCAGGAGAATAGAAGGAGAAGATGTGATGATGTTAGCTCAAGTAAATTCAATTGCATTTCGCCTTTTCGGTATTCCCGTCTATTGGTATGCAATTATTATTGTTTCAGGGATTGCTTTAGCTGTTTGGCTAAGTAGTCGTGAAGCCGTTCGTGTTGGTTTAAAAGAAGATGATGTCTTTGACTTTATGCTCTGGGGATTACCTGCAGCAATTGTTGGCGCGCGCTTGTATTACGTCGCTTTTCAATGGCAAGATTATGTAGACAATCCGATTGAAATTTTCTTTACTCGAAATGGTGGCTTAGCGATTTATGGTGGTCTTATTGGTGGGGGACTGGCGCTGTTTTTCTTTACGCGTCATCGTTTCATTTCTACATGGACTTTTTTAGATATTGCCGCACCAAGTGTGATTTTAGCGCAAGCAATTGGTCGCTGGGGCAACTTTATGAATCATGAAGCCTATGGGCCAGCGACCACCAGACAATTTTTAGAAAATCTCCATTTACCAACGTTTATCATTGATAACATGAATATCAACGGAACGTATCATCAACCAACATTTTTATATGAATCTGTCTGGAATGTTTTAGGGTTTATCGTTTTAGTGTTATTACGCAAAAAGCCACACTTTTTAAAAGAAGGCGAAGTCTTTTTAGGTTATATAATATGGTATTCTTTCGGCCGCTTCTTCATCGAAGGGTTACGGATGGACAGTTTGTATGCGTTTAGTAACATTCGTGTCTCACAATTGTTGTCTTTAGTGATGTTCGTGGCAGCAATTGTTATTGTGATCGTTCGTAGAAGAAATCCCAATTTGAAATTTTACAATCGGGAGAAACAAAAGAAAAAAATAACAACTTCTTAATCCAACTTGATCGAAGAATATGGTAAACTAAAGAAGTAACGTTGTTTAGCGAAAGGAGAGTTTCACCGATGAAACAAAAAGTCGCTGTTTTAGGTCCAGGTTCCTGGGGGACAGCTTTAGCTCAAGTATTAGCCGAAAATGGACACGAGGTCTGTATTTGGGGAAATAAACCAGAGCAAATCGATGAAATAAATACAAAACATACCAACAAACATTATTTACCAGAATTAATCTTACCTACTTCAATTCAGGCAACCACTGATTTAGCTACTGCTTTAGTAGATGTGGATGCGGTACTGTTTGTGGTACCAACTAAAGCCATTCGTTCAGTAGCACAAGAAGTGGCCCAACATTTAAAAACAAAACCAATTATTATTCATGCAAGTAAAGGGCTCGAACAAGTTACACATAAGCGGATTTCAGAAGTGATAGCGGAAGAGATTCCAGCAGAAAAACGGCAAGGGATTGTGGTTTTATCTGGTCCAAGCCATGCAGAAGAAGTCGCTGTTCATGACATTACAACCATTACAGCAGCAAGCGAAAATTTAGCAGACGCTGTGTATGTGCAAGAGTTGTTTATGAATGATTACTTTAGAATTTATACGAATGATGATGTGATTGGTGTAGAAACAGGGGCGGCCTTAAAAAATATTATTGCTTTGGGCGCCGGAGCGATTCATGGCTTAGGCTTTGGTGATAATGCCAAAGCGGCAATTATGACTCGTGGTTTAGCAGAAATTAGTCGTTTAGGGGTTGCGATGGGAGCAAACCCATTAACATTTATTGGTTTAAGTGGTGTTGGGGATTTAATTGTTACTTGTACAAGTGTCCATTCTCGAAATTGGCGTGCGGGTAATTTATTAGGAAAAGGCCATAAGTTAGATGAAGTCTTAGAAAACATGGGCATGATTGTGGAAGGTGTTTCAACAACTAAAGCAGCCTATGAATTGGCACAACAATTAGAAGTCGAAATGCCAATCACAGAAACAATCTACAATGTCTTGTACAATGACGAAGATGTACAACAAGCAGCAAAAGAAATCATGTTGCGCGATGGCAAAACCGAAAACGAATTTACACTTGATTTTTAGGAGGAAAAAAGATGAAAGTTAAAAAGGCAGTTATTCCAGCAGCTGGGTTAGGAACACGTTTCTTGCCGGCTACTAAAGCGATGGCAAAAGAAATGTTGCCGATTGTTGATAAACCAACGATTCAATTTATTGTAGAAGAAGCACTAGCTTCAGGAATCGAAGATATTTTAATTGTGACAGGCAAAGCCAAACGTCCGATTGAAGATCATTTCGATTCAAATGTTGAACTAGAAAATAACTTAAAAGAAAAAAATAAAACCGATTTATTGAAATTAGTCGAAGAAACAACGGATGTTAATTTACATTTTATTCGTCAATCCCATCCGAAAGGCTTAGGACACGCTGTTTTACAAGCGAAAGCATTTGTTGGCAATGAACCTTTTGTCGTGATGTTAGGCGACGATTTAATGGAAGATAAAGTGCCATTAACGAAACAATTAATGGATGATTACGAACAAACACATGCTTCGACAATTGCGGTAATGAAAGTACCCCATGAAGATACTTCAAAATATGGTATTATCAACCCAGAAAAAGAAATCGAAAAAGGACTATACAATGTCGAGAATTTTGTTGAAAAACCAAAACCCGAGGAAGCACCAAGTGATTTAGCGATTATCGGCCGTTATTTATTAACCCCTGAAATTTTTGATGTACTTGAAAATCAAAAACCAGGAGCTGGTAACGAAATTCAGTTAACAGATGCGATTGACACTTTAAATAAAACACAACGCGTTTTTGCTCGTGAGTTTAAAGGAGAACGTTACGACGTTGGCGATAAATTTGGGTTTATGAAAACAAGCATTGAATATGGTTTGACTCATCCAGAAGTAAAAGATAATTTACGAGAATACATTATTAATTTAGGTGCTCAATTAGCGAAAAAAGAGCAACCAAAAGAAAAATAAATAAAAATAAGCGTAAAATTTCAATTCGTTAGAAGGAAATTTTACGCTTATTTTCTTAAAGAAAAGGGCATGAGAATTTTATAAAATAAATTGGCATTCTTAGCTTTATGAGTTGTGAAAAATATAAGTTGGTGTTATCCTAAGATTATAAATAAAATTTCAGAGGGGAGTAATGATATGTCAGGTGGGGAAATTGCTGCCTTAATTGCAGCGGTAGCATTTGTTGTTTTAGTCATCTTTTTAGTACTTGTGTTATATAAAGTTTCTCAAGTTGTTTCAAAAATTGAAGATACAATTGATGAAACAAATACAACAATCAAAGTCGTGACTAGCGATGTGAATGTATTGAGTCGCCAAGTGGAAGGCTTGCTTGTTAAAAGTAATGAACTATTGACAGATGTGAATCAAAAAGTGGCAACGATTGATCCGTTGTTTACGGCCGTTGCTGATTTAAGCGAAAGTGTCTCTGAATTGAACACCTCAAGTAAACATTTGATTACAAAGGTAGGAACCGTAGGGAAAGGCACAGCGAAAGCTGGTTTAGTGAGTAAAGTAGGCGGTTCTGCTTTTAGAGCAATGCGTTCAAAAAATAAAAAAACAAATAACTAATTGGAGGAGATTTTTATGGCTAAAAAAGGCGGATTTTTCTTAGGAGCAGTAATTGGTGGAACAGCAGCAGCCGTTGCCGCATTATTACTTGCACCAAAATCAGGTAAAGAATTACGTGATGATTTATCAAATCAAACAGATGATTTAAAAAACAAAGCGCAAGATTACACAGATTATGCTGTTCAAAAAGGAACAGAATTAACAGAAATCGCAAAACAAAAAGCCGGCGTTTTATCAGATCAAGCCTCTGATTTGGCAGGTTCTGTCAAAGAAAAAACAAAAGATTCATTGGATAAAGCACAAGGTGTTTCTGGCGACATGCTTGATAACTTTAAAAAACAAACAGGTGATTTATCTGATCAATTTAAAAAAGCAGCTGACGATGCTCAAGATCACGCAGAAGATTTAGGTGAAATTGCCGAAGATGCAGCAGAAGATATCTATATTGACGTTAAAGATTCTGCGGCAGCGGCCAAAGAAACTGTTTCTGCTGGTGTCGATGAAGCAAAAGAAACCACCAAAGATGTTCCTGAAAAAGCTGCAGAAGCAAAAGAAGATGTTAAAGATGCAGCGAAAGACGTAAAAAAAGAATTTAAAGGGTAACAAGCGTTTAGCTTATGAAAGTTAGCAACGGATCGTGTTGCTTTTGTTCAGCGGCTTACCTTAAAATTTAGAAATGAGGCCATCAGTCCGGTTGACTGATGGCCTCATTTTATTTTTATGCTATTCAATAATTTGCAATTCTTTGGTTGTCTTAGTGAATGGTTCGGAGCCTGTTTTCGTTACGTGTAAACAATCTTCAATACGAACGCCTACTTTTCCAGGAATGTAAATACCGGGCTCAATAGAGAAACACATACCTTCTTCAATGACTAAATCATTGCCATGAACCAGCGATGGGTATTCATGGACAGTGGTTCCAATGCCATGGCCTAAGCGATGGTTAAAGTATTCACCATAACCAGCTTTTGTGATTACACCTCGAGCAATATCATCTAATTCGCCTGCTGTAACACCAGGTTTCACCGCTTCAGTTGCTGCTAATTGTGCTTCTAAAACAATTCCATAAATTTCTTTTTGGAAATCAGAAGGTTCCAAGTAGCTGACTGTTCGTGTGGCATCACTGCAATAGCCATTATGAACGACACCTAAATCAAATAACACTAAGTCATGGGGCTCAATTTTTGTTTCGCCAGGTACCCCGTGAGGACTAGCTCCGTTTTTTCCTGTTAAGACTAACGTATCAAAACTCATTGAGCGAATACCTTGACGTTTTAATTGATACTCGATTTCTGCAACAATTTCTTGTTCCGCAACGCCTGCTTGAATTGCTTTGAAGCCAATCTCAAAAGCGACATCAGCCCAACTACCAGCTTCTAGTAAACGTTGAATTTCAGGTTCTGTTTTAATTAATTGAAGTTTTTCAATTAAAGGCGTAACATCATGCGAAAAATCGCTAGCTGGAAAATAGGTTTTCAATTGATCAAAACGAGCTAAAGAAAGAGCTTGTTTTTCTAAAGCAAAGCGTGGCGTGCCTTGTGTCCGTTTATTTAATAAAGCCGCAATTTTTTCCCAAGGATTTTCGCTATCTAAATAACCATAAACGGGATAAGTCCAACTACTCTTTTCGGCATCTTCGACTTCTAATGCAGGTGTAAATAAAAATGATTGGTCGTCCGCAGCGATAAACAAAGCTAACACGCGTTCATGAGGTTCGCTTTCGTAACCAGAAAAGTAAGCGATATGACCAGGATCACTAATATAAGTGAAGTCAATCTTTTCTTGGTGCATCCAATTTTTTAAATCGGCAATTTTTTCTTGATTCATAAAACATCCTTCTTTCTTTTATTCTGAAGTGAATCACAGTACTATCATAACATGAAATGACAAAAAGTTCCTTTTGAAATGGAAAGTAAATTTTCATGAAAAAACGATAAAACGGTTGCAAAAATAGAAGAATTTTGATATTCTAGGCTAGGAAAGAAATGTAAACAGTGTTTTCAGAAAATGAGAACAAATTCATATTTATAGGAGAAGAAACATGGAAAAACAAACAATTACAATTTATGATGTTGCTAGAGAGGCAAATGTATCTATGGCTACTGTTTCTCGTGTTGTCAATGGTAATCCCAATGTAAAACCAGCAACGCGTAAAAAAGTCTTAGAAGTGATTGATCGCTTAGATTACCGTCCTAACGCAGTCGCACGTGGTTTAGCAAGTAAAAAAACGACAACAGTGGGTGTCATTATTCCAGATGTTAGTAATGCATTTTTTGCTTCATTAGCACGTGGCATTGACGACGTGGCTACAATGTATAAATATAATATCATTTTAGCTAATTCAGATGGAGACGATCAAAAAGAAGTTACTGTATTAAACAATTTACTTGCCAAGCAAGTAGATGGGATTATCTTTATGGGTCATCGTATTACAGATGATATTCGTGGTGAATTTTCACGTTCAAAAACACCTGTTGTCTTAGCAGGTTCAATTGATCCAGACGAACAAGTTGGTAGCGTTAATATTGATTACACAGAAGCAACGAAAGATGCAACAGCGACTTTAGCGAAAAATGGGAACAAAAAAATTGCTTTTGTTAGTGGTGCATTAATCGATCCAATTAATGGTCAAAACCGAATGAAAGGCTACAAAGAAGCTTTAGCGGAAAATGGCTTGTCTTATAATGAAGGCTTAGTTTTTGAATCTGAATATAAATTTAAAGCAGGGATTAATTTGGCTGAGCGTGTCCGTAATAGTGGGGCAACTGCTGCCTTTGTTACAGATGATGAGCTAGCGATTGGTTTATTAGATGGGATGCTAGATGCTGGTGTGAAAGTTCCAGAAGAATTTGAAATCATTACAAGCAATAACTCATTGCTTACAGAAGTCTCTCGTCCACGTCTATCAAGTATTACACAACCTTTATATGATATCGGTGCCGTGTCAATGCGCTTATTAACAAAACTAATGAACAAAGAAGAAATTGAAGAAAAAACAGTTGTTTTACCTTATGGAATTGATCAAAAAGGTTCAACAAAATAAATTGAATTAAACGGCTAAACTAAGAGCGTTAACTCTTAGTTTAGCCGTTTTTTGATACCTAAAAATGAGCCAGAAAACGTATTTTTCTGGCTCATTTTAGCGAGTTAATTATTGTTCTTTTTATTATCGTTGTTTTTATTGTTGTTATTATTTGTAGTGGCACGTGGAGCAAGAGTTCCCCAGTAAGAAGCGTAATTGCTGTCTGTTCCACCGATCCCAAATTTATAGGTACTTTGTGGTGCACCATCTTTGGCATAGTATGAAGTCGTTGTTTTGCCAGGTGTGTTGAACTTGGCACCATTATAGGTAATTGAGCCAGGTTTTTCACCAGTAAATTCAGAAACTTTTGATTTAATAACGCTTGGATCTAATTCAAATTTTTGACCAATGCCAAACAATTCTGGATTCGCATAGTACAGCGCGTTGGCTAAGTTCGCCATATAATTCCCGTTATTGTCGCCGCTGGTCGTCGTCATTGGCGCTGGTAGATCATGTCCTGACCAAGAACTTAGTGTCACAGTCGGGGTAGAGACAATCAGCCATGAATCTTTATAGTCATTAGTTGTCCCAGTTTTTCCGACCCAATCAGCACTGGCTAAATGAGGATTCAAGCCAGCTAATGTTGGTTTGAATTTTGTCGTATTCGCAGAATCCACCACTGAGCGCAACAAGTCATTCATAATAGAAGCGGTCGCCGGTGAATAAACTTGCGTTCCTTCATCTTTGTGTTCGTAGACCACATGTCCGCTATTGTCTGTGATTTTTTCAATCATGTAGGCTTTTTGATATTTACCTTTGTTAGCAAGCGCTTGGAAGCCGTTTGTTTGTGTTACAACATTTGTTTCTACTGAACCCAATGGCGCAGATTCGTAAGCCCAAGCATCTGAAGCTGGATAGTTCATTTTACTTAAGTAGTGATTGTAAGAGAAATTATCATCACCCATTTTTTTCCTTAGCTCATTATTAACATGAACGACAGGGATATTGAAAGACCAATTCAAGGCATTTCGAACAGTCACGAATTGATTTAAATCCACATTTGTGGAATTAACAAATTCTGTACCATCAGCATAAGTCGTTGGGTAGTTGGCCAGACGACTTTCAGAACCAATGATTCCTTGATCAATCGCAGGACCATAGACAGAAATTGGTTTAATCGTAGAACCAACTTGACGATTGGCATTAAAGGCATGGTTGTTTTGATTAATATCGAAGTTTCTACCGCCGATAAAACCGAGGATACGACCAGTAGCGTTATCCATTAAAATATTGCCAGTTTCAATCATTGTATTCCCATTGACATCTGCAGTGCCATCATCAAGCAAATAACCATAATTTGCGACAGCGGTTTGCATCGTGTTGTAAATATTCTGATCAATGGTCGATTGGATTGTATAGCCTTGCGACTGGATTTCGCGACGTGCTTGTTCTTCATATTGATCTAAACCAACTTGATCTAAATCATCACGATTAACTTTAGCTTTTTTCATATCTAAATCCATGACAATCTCAACTGCTTTATCTAACACCGTATAGTATAGATAGCCTTCTGTATTGACATTGGCCTGTTCAGTTGGTAAAAAGTCTTTTTTCAAGTCGTAAGCTTTGGCTTCTTCATATTCCTTTTGTGAAATTGCTTTTTCTCGGTACATACTGAAAAGAACAAAATCTTTTCTCTTCATTCCTAAAGACAAATCGTCTTTCAAGGCACCAGTGTTAGTATAGGGCGTGTAAACAATGGGACTTTGGGGAAGTCCTGCGATAAAGGCCGCTTGAGGAAGATTCAAGTCCTTGGCACTTTTACCAAAGAGTCCTTTGGCTGCTTCTTCCACGCCTGCAATATTTTCACCTTTGTTATTACGACCAAAAGGGGAGACATTTAGATAAGTTGTCACGATTTCGTCCTTAGAAAAGTATTTTTCAATACGTAAAGCTAATAAAATTTCGTTGGCTTTCCGTTTAAAAGTCGTTTCGTCAGTTAAAATCTGTTGCTTGACCAATTGCTGAGTCAATGTTGAACCACCAGAAGAACCGCCGATACCTGTCGCATCAGAAATCAACGCTCGAACTAGCGCTTTTGGTACCACCCCATGATGTTCTTCAAAATATTCATCTTCTGTTGAAATAATGGCTTTTTTTAGCAATGGAGACATTTGATCGCCATTAATTCGTGTCCGAATTAAATCTGATTTGATGTTAGCAATCGGAGTACCATCTGCGTAAGTCATTTTTGACACTTCGGTAATATCACTGATTTCTTTTTGCAATTCTTCCTTCGTTGGGGGCTGTGTATCTTCAACTAGAAAAGCAAAATAGCCCATTCCAATACCTAAGCCAAGAGAGCCACCTAAGACAATCAGAATAACCCCAAAAACCACTAATGACTGAAAAACGCGAATAATGACATTTAAAATAAGTAAAAAGACATTGCCGCCAGAAGAGGTCGTTGGTTTTTGCTTATTGTTACTTGAATTATTTTTCAAAAGCTTCACCTCAATAAAATGATACATTCTGTGTTATTATAGCAAAAAAAAGCTTCTATGAATAGTTTCTACACCAATTGCCATTTTTTGTTGAAAAAACTTAAGAGAAAATAGGGAAATCTCATTTTTTGACTTTTCAAGTGTGACAGAATCGGTTACTATGAATAGGGGAATTTGATCTATTATTATGTTTTACTATAGGAGGAAAATCATGAATTCAGCTTTTTTTGAAGAATTAAAAGCCCGTGGGTTGGTCTACCAAGTCACAGATGAAGAAGCCTTACAAAAACAATTAAATGAAGAATCTGTTAAATTATATATCGGCTTTGATCCAACGGCAGACAGTTTACACATCGGGCATCTACTGCCAATTCTTATGTTACGTCGTTTCCAACAAAATGGTCATGTGCCCATTGCTTTAGTTGGTGGCGGAACAGGCATGATTGGTGATCCATCATTCAAAGATGCAGAACGTAGTTTAAACACACTTGATACAGTGAAAGCTTGGTCTGAAAGTATTAAAGGTCAGTTGTCACGTTTTATCGATTTTGAAGATGAAAAAAATCCAGCGATTCTAGCAAATAACTATGATTGGCTTGGAGAGCTTTCGTTAATTGATTTCTTACGTGATGTGGGAAAAAACTTTACAATTAACTATATGATGAGTAAAGAAAGCGTGAAACGCCGAATCGAAACAGGAATTTCTTATACTGAATTTGCGTATCAATTATTACAAGCGTATGATTTCTTGAAATTGTACGAAACAGAAGGCTGTTTATTGCAATTAGGCGGCAGTGATCAATGGGGGAACATTACTTCAGGGATTGAATTATTACGCCGAGAACAAGAAGTTCAAGGATTTGGCTTAACTATGCCTTTAATTACAAAAGCAGATGGCACCAAATTTGGTAAAACAGAAGGAAACGCAGTTTGGCTAGATGCGGAAAAAACTTCGCCATATGAATTTTATCAATTCTGGATTAACACAGATGATCGTGATGTCGTGAAGTTCTTGAAATACTTTACTTTCTTAACATTGGATGAAATTGCAACAATTGAAGAAGAATTTACAGCGAACCCAGGTCAACGTGCTGCGCAAAAAGCGTTAGCCAAAGAAGTTACTACTTTAGTCCACGGTGAAGCAGCCTATCATCAAGCGGTTAAAATTTCAGAAGCTTTATTCAGCGGGGATATCCAAAGCTTAACAGCAGAAGAAATTAAACAAGGCTTTAAAGATGTACCAACGTATGAGGTGCAACCAGAGGATCAATTAAGTTTAGTCGACTTATTAGTTACCTCAAAAATAGAACCATCCAAACGTCAAGCCCGTGAAGATGTTCAAAATGGAGCGATTTACGTCAATGGAGAACGTAGACAAGATTTAGCAGCTGAATTGACAGAAACTGATAAAATCGAAGGGCAATTTACTGTGATTCGTCGCGGTAAGAAAAAATATTTCTTGTTAAAATACTAAAAAAATGAAAGCTTGGGACGAAGGTCGTTTAGACAACAGGTTCCAAGCTTTCGTTTTTAAAAAAGATAAATTGGGATTAATTCTGTTACAAAAAAACTCTTTTTTACTATTGGGCATATTCAATTACAGATAACTTGTGCTATGCTAGAATAAAAAGTGCAGTCGCTATAAGGAGTAGGTTATGAAATCAATTGTCGAAAAGTTAAACTTAACGAAGTATCAGCACCCAGTTATTTTAAATAGACCACAGGCAGAGTATCTATCTGAATTTGCTTCAGCCGCGCAGCAATTACCCTCAGAACGAGTTGAGCTGATTTTTGCATTTGTAAAAACGATGGCGGAATTTCAAGAGATTGTTTCAATGGTGATTGAAGGTCAACATTTAGTAGAAAATGGGTTGTTATATGTGGCTTATCCGAAAAAAGGCAATAAAATGTATCCAACCTTTGTCCACCGAGATGAAATTTTTCCAACATTACAAGTAAACGAGGCAGATGGGTATATTAAAGGCTCAACCTTAAAATTTAATCGCATGGTTAGTTTAGATGAGACTTTTACGGTTGTCGGCATGAAGAATGTTCTTAAAAAGCCAGCGAAGAATCAGACCAGTTCTGCTGTTGGGGATTATGTTCAATATTTACCAGAAATTGAAGCGTTGGTACAAACAGAACCAGCTGCTGCAGCGACATTCGCTGCATTAACGCCTGGTTATCAAAAAGAGTGGGCGCGGTATGTATTTAGTGCAAAGCGAGCGGAGACACGGAAAAAGCGGCAAACTGAAATGTTAGTCATTTTAAAAGAAGGCTATAAAACCAAAGCTCTTTATCAGCAAAGGAAGAAATAATGGCGCAGTCAATTGAAACAGTTACAGCATACATCGAAACAGTTGAACCAAAATGGCGAATTGCTTATCAGCAAGTATTAGATGTCGTTTCGCAAAATTTGCCAGCAGGATTTGAATTAACGATGCAATATGGCATGCCAACCTTTGTTGTGCCGCTTTCAGTATTTCCAGAAGGCTATCTAAACCGTGTGGATGAACCGTTACCATTTATCAGCTTAGGCGCTACTAAAAGGCAAGTAGCTTTATATCACATGGGATTAATGGGAAATGAAGCCGTCCGAAGTTGGTTTCAAGAAGCCTATCAGGAACAAGTGTCAACAAAGCTAAACATGGGGAAAAGTTGTCTTCGCTTCACTAATCCTAAGCGAATACCCTATGAACTAATTGGCGAATTAGTAACAAAAATCACGCTAGAAGAATGGCTGCAACAGTATCAACACCACCAAAAGAAAAAGAAGAATTATTAGGAGGAACCACATGTTATTAGGATCACACGTTAGTATGAGTGGCAAGAAAATGCTATTAGGCTCTGCCGAGGAAGCGGCTAGCTATGGCTCAACAACCTTTATGATTTATACAGGCGCGCCACAAAACACGCGCCGGAAACCGATTGAAGAAATGAATATTGAAGCTGGGCAAGCTTTTATGAAGGAACACAATTTAAGTAATATCGTCGTTCATGCCCCGTATATTATTAATTTAGGTAATACAATTAAAACGGAAAATTTCGGTTTTGCCGTAGACTTTTTGCGACAAGAAATTGAGCGAGCACAAGCGTTGGGAGCAACGCAAATCACGTTACACCCAGGTGCGCATGTTGGTGCAGGTCCAGAAGCCGGCATCAAACAAATTGTTAAAGGACTAAACGAAGTCTTGTGGAAAGAGCAAATCCCTCAAATCGCTTTAGAAACAATGGCTGGTAAAGGAACCGAAATCGGCCGTACGTTTGATGAACTAGCTGCGATTATTGACGGAGTTACGCTAAATGATAAACTTTCTGTCACTCTGGATACTTGCCACATTAATGATGCAGGTTATAATGTAAAAGATGATTTTGATGGCGTATTAGTTGAATTTGATAAAATTATCGGATTGGATCGTTTAAAAGTTATTCATGTGAATGATTCTAAAAATCCTATGGGCTCACATAAAGATCGTCATGCCAATATTGGCTTTGGCACTATTGGTTTTGAAGCTTTAAATGGTGTGGTTCACCATGGAAAATTAGCTGCTTTACCAAAAATTTTAGAAACACCTTATGTCGGAGAAGACAAAAAAAATAAAAAGGCCCCTTACGGCTTTGAAATTGCGATGTTAAAAAATCAAACATTTGATCCAGAATTATTAGAAAAAATTCAAGGACAAAACTAAAGCAACAATCGCTCTTAAAGGTCCTATTGACATTTAAGAGCGTATATTTTTGACTTTTAATCACTATTTTGCAAAAAAATCAGACTTTTTTCATTATTTAAGAGAAATCCCGCAAAAAGAACTTTTCTTTTTTTGCTATTTCTAGTAAAATAATTCATTGAGAGCAAAACTATACGGAGAGGAGAGAGTTTCAATGGCAACAGGTTGGGTAGTATTAATCGCAGTAATCGCTTTATTAGTAGGCGCTGCAGGGGGCTTTTTCCTTGCACGCAAATATATGCAAGATTATTTCAAAAAAAATCCTCCCGTTAATGAGGATATGTTACGCATGATGATGGCATCAATGGGTCAAAAACCGTCAGAGAAAAAGGTTAGACAAATGATGCAACAAATGAAAAACCAAGGAAAATAGTAAAGGTTATTCAGGTAATCATGAATAAGTGTAAAAACGGGCTGATTTTCAGTCCGTTTTTTTGTTGTTTTGCGGGAGAATAGGATAATCTAGGAGGAAAAGAGCGAAACGTTTAATCAAAAACAACAATAACGAAGAAACCTTCTAGCTCGAAAGTAGTCTTCGTAGAACAACAAAGTAAAAGGAGGGACAACTGAATGTCCATATTCAAAAAATTAGGCTGGTTTTTTAAGCAAGAGAAAAAAAGTTATATTATTGGGGTTTTCTCATTAATGATGGTCGCTCTTGTTCAATTAGTCCCGCCCAAAGTTATTGGCGTCGTTGTAGATGAAATCGTTAACAAAGAAATTCGCTTAACGAAAATTATCGTGTGGATTGTACTCTTGATTGGTGCTGGGCTTGCCCAATATCTTTTTCGCTATATTTGGCGGATGCATATTTGGGGGAGTGCCGCTCGTTTGGAAAAAGAGCTACGGACTCAATTATTTCATCATTTCACAAAAATGGATAGCATCTTTTATCAGAAATATCGGACAGGTGACTTGATGGCGCATGCAACCAATGATTTAAATGCCATCCAAAATGTGGCTGGAGCTGGGATTTTAACATTTGCTGACTCTGTGATTACGGGAGGAACAACGATTATCGCAATGGTTCTATTTGTCGATTGGCGCTTAACATTAATTGTTTTATTACCGCTGCCTTTATTAGCGGTCACCTCACGAGTTCTAGGTTCTAAGTTGCATGATGCCTTTCGAGATTCACAAGCTGCTTTTTCAGCGATTAATGATAAAACACAAGAAAGTATCACTGGAATTAAAGTCATTAAAACATTTGGGCAAGAAAAAGAAGATCTTGCTGATTTTACAGAGAAAATTGATGATGCTATCGTCAAAAATAAACGAACGAACTTTTTAGATGCACTGTTTGATCCGTTTATTACGCTGATTATTGGTGTTTCTTATGTTTTGACAATTATTATTGGTGGTCGCTTCATCATGGAAGGAACGATTAGTTTAGGTCAGTTGGTCTCTTTCATTGCCTATATTGGGATGCTAGTTTGGCCAATGTTTGCAATTGGGCGCTTATTTAATGTGTTAGAACGTGGGAATGCTAGTTACGATCGTGTGAACGAATTATTACATGAAAAAACGCATATTATCGAACGAAAAGATGCCATCAAAACAATGGCGCAAGGAACAATTTCAATGAAGATTGATTCTTTTTCTTATCCAAAAGAAGAGGCAGTGGCGTTGGAAAATATCCAATTTTCGTTGCAAGAAGGAGAAACTTTGGGGATTGTTGGCAAAACAGGCGCTGGTAAAACCACTATTTTGAAGTTGTTGATGCGTGAATATGACCAATACCAAGGAACGATTTCCTTTGGAAAACATGACATTAAAAATTACACATTAGATGCATTGATGGGTGCAATGGGGTACGTGCCACAGGACCATTTTCTCTTTTCCATGACGGTACGAGATAACATTCGTTTTGCTAAACCACACTTGGAACAAGCAGCAGTTGAACAAGCGGCAGCATTAGCATTTATTAACCAAGAAATTAAAGCGTTTCCTGAAGGCTATGACACAATGGTTGGGGAACGTGGCGTTTCGCTTTCTGGAGGACAAAAACAACGGATTTCTATTGCACGGGCCTTGATTGTTGAACCAGAATTGTTAATTTTAGACGATGCCTTATCTGCAGTCGATGCGAAGACTGAAGAGGCGATTTTATCAAATCTAAAAGAAACGCGCCAAGAAAAAACCACTATTATTACAGCGCATCGTTTAAGTAGTGTCATGCATGCAAAAGAAATCTTAGTGTTGGATGAAGGGAAAATTATTGAACGGGGGACGCATCCAGAGTTACTGGCTCAGAAGGGTTGGTATCAGCGGATGTGGGAAAAACAGCAATTAGAAGCGAAAATTGAAGGGAGTGAGAGTTAATGGAAGAAAAGTATCAATCCGAATGGTCCAGAGAGTTACCGCTGAAAGAACAATTAACGATTGTTCAGCGTTTGTTTCGTTTTGCCAAACCGTTTCGACGCATGTTTTACACAGCTATTCTCTTTGCATTTGGCTTATCAATTATCAATATTCTTTTGCCTAGAGTCATTCAAGTTTTTATGGATAATTATTTAACGCCTAAAACTGCTACAATGCAAGTGATTCTAACTTTTGCTGCTATTTATTTCTTTGGTGTCATTGTCAAAAGTATTGTTTGGTTTTTCCAATGGTATTTGTATTCGATGGCTTCTTTAAAAACGTATCAATATATACGAGTGAAATTATTTGAAAAATTACACACTTTAGGTATGCGTTATTTTGATCAAACACCAGCGGGTTCGACGGTGTCTCGTGTTACAAATGACACAGAAACATTGTTTGAATTCTGGTATGTATTCCTAATGGTGATTACAGGAATTTTTGCCGTAATCTCGTCATTTTTTGCAATGTTTCAACTCAGTCCAAAAATTTCATTTTATTGTCTAATTTTCTTGCCAATTTTATTAGTTGTGATTTGGTATTACCAAAAATTTAGTTCAAAATTATATCGCAGTATGCGGGAAAAATTAAGTCAATTAAACACCAAACTAAATGAATACATCTCTGGTATGCAAATCATTCAACAATTTCGCCAAGAAAAGCGTTTGGAAAAAGAATTTGAAGAAACCAATGATGACTATTTAAAAACACGAGTAGCAATGATTCGTATGAATTCGTTATTATTAAGTCCCATCATTAATTTGTTGTATACGTTGGCGATTGCATTGGCCTTAACTATGTTTGGCATCGATGCTTTACATTCTCCTGTAGAAGCGGGGATGATTTATGCTTTTGTAACGTATGTCCAAGCTTTTTTTAATCCGATGACACAAATGATGGACTTCCTAAGTATCTTTACAGATGGGATTGTCGCAGGTAGCCGTATTTTAAAAATTATGGATACGGAAGAATTAACGCCGCAACAATCAGTAGGTGCGAATGGGGAAATTATTCGCGGGAAAATTGAATTTCGCAATGTTACTTTTTCTTATGACGGCAAAAACGAAGTATTGAAAAATATTAGCTTTGTCGCAAATCCCGGGGAAACCGTCGCTTTAGTCGGTCATACTGGAAGTGGTAAAAGTTCAATTATTAATGTACTCATGCGTTTCTATGAATTTTATGAAGGGCAGATTTTAATTGATGATCGAGACATTCGTGATTTTCCCATGACAGAATTACGGGAAAAGATGGGCTTAGTATTACAGGACGCTTTCATGTTTTATGGAGATATTGCTGGAAATATCCGTTTACTGAATCCCAATATTACAGATGAGCAAATTAAACAGGCTGCGGAATTTGTTCAGGCAGATAAATTTATTCACACGTTACCCAATACCTATCATGCGAAAGTCATTGAACGAGGAGCGAGTTATTCTAGCGGACAACGTCAATTAATTTCGTTTGCACGAACGATTGTGACTGATCCCAAAATTTTAGTTTTAGATGAAGCAACCGCTAATATTGATACAGAAACAGAAGGATTGATTCAAGAAGGATTAGCCAAAATGCGTCAAGGGAGAACGACAATTGCGATTGCGCATCGCCTTTCGACGATTCGTGATGCAAACTTGATTTTAGTTTTAGACAAAGGGCAGATTGTAGAACGAGGAACGCACGAAACGTTACTGGCAGAAGGTGGCCTTTATGCGGATATGTATCAGTTACAAAGTACGGAAGTTTAACGTAATAATAGAAAGAGTTAAATAACCTAAACAAAGGCATTTAGTGTTAGGAAATTCCTAATTCTAGGTGTCTTTGTAGCTCTTTAAATTGCAAAAAAGAATAGAAATGGTATGATATGAAGAGAGAAAAACAAACGAGGAAGTTAGGTGGAACTGTGAAGCCAGTTATAGTCAAAAATGTGCGAATAGGTGAAGGGAATCCCAAAATTGTGGTGCCCATTGTTGCTCCAACAGCCGAGGATATTTTGGCCGAAGCAACGGCGAGCCAAACACTAGATTGTGATTTGGTGGAATGGCGTTTAGACTATTATGAAAATGTCGCTGATTTTTCCGATGTATGTAATCTTTCACAACAAGTAATGGAACGGTTGGGGCAAAAACCGTTATTGTTAACTTTTCGTACACAAAAAGAAGGCGGCGAAATGGCTTTTTCCGAGGAAAATTATTTTGCTTTGTATCATGAATTAGTGAAAAAGGGTGCGTTGGATTTATTGGATATTGAATTATTTGCGAATCCACTGGCGGCAGATACGTTAATTCACGAAGCTAAAAAGGCGGGGATTAAAATTGTTCTCTGTAATCACGACTTTCAGAAAACACCGTCGCAAGAGGAGATTGTCGCGCGGTTACGCCAAATGCAAATGCGTCAGGCGGATATTTGTAAAATAGCTGTGATGCCACAAGATGCGACAGATGTACTTACGTTACTTTCAGCAACCAATGAAATGTACACCCATTATGCATCTGTTCCAATCGTTACTATGTCAATGGGACAGTTAGGGATGATTAGTCGCGTAACAGGTCAACTGTTCGGATCGGCACTAACTTTTGGCTCCGCCCAGCAAGCGTCTGCACCAGGCCAACTATCCGTACAAGTATTAAGAAATTATTTAAAGACATTCGAACAAAACAAGTGATTCAGAAGGTGAAAAAAGTGGCAAAGAAAAAAACACAACAAAAAACGAATGCGATGCGCATGGTAGAACAACATAAAGTACCATATAAAGAATATGAATTCGCTTGGAGCGAAGATCATTTAAGTGCAGAAAGTGTCGCTGAAAGTTTAGGTATTGACAAAGGACGAATTTTTAAAACCTTGGTTACAGTAGGTAATAAAACAGGTCCAGTCGTGGCTGTCATTCCTGGTAACCAAGAATTAGATTTAAAAAAATTAGCGAAAGCTAGTGGCAACAAAAAGGTAGAGATGCTTCACTTAAAAGATTTAGAAGCAACCACAGGCTATATTCGTGGCGGTTGTTCCCCAATTGGGATGAAAAAACAATTTCCCACCTATTTGGCTGAAGAAGCTCAACAATATTCTGCAATTATTGTTTCTGCAGGCAAACGTGGCATGCAAATTGAATTAGCGCCTGAAGCAATCCTTTCGCTAACTAATGGACAATTTGCGGAAATAACGACAGAAGAATAAGTGGGCTATAAGAAGAAGTCGAGACAGAACCGTTTATCTGTTTTTAAGCGTGGAGCAAAAATCCCTAGTTTTTTTTGCTCCACGCTTAACTATCAAATTAATAAAGGAAAAGCATTAAGTAAACAGTGCTACTTTTTATTGGGATAAAATTTTTGTAATGCTTGCCGTGCGAGCATATCGGCCGCTTTGTTTTGACTTTCAGGTAGCCATTTGATTAAGAGCAAAGGAAAATTCTTTTCTAGTTGTTGATATTCTGCTAAATAAGGATGGTACTTTTCATTTTTAGCATAGTTTTTTTCAATTGTTTGGACAACAATTTTACTATCTGAGTGGAGAAGAACGGTTTGTTGATTGTCTTCATTGGCAATCGCTTGTTTTAAAGCTTCAATCAGCACTTTAAATTCGGCTTCGTGATTACTAACAATGCCTAAAGGCACATGCAATTGTTGCCGCGATTGGTCGGTGAGGTAAACGATACCGCCGCCAGATTCACCTGGATTGCCTTTTGTTGCAGCATCTACATAAATTCTTAACATAAAATTACTCCTAATTTCTTTTTGTTCTTAAAAAAAGTATGTTACTATTATAACATATTTAAATTTAGCGGCGTTGATCCAGAAGTAGTGAGGGCACTTTATGAAAACACAGAAATTTTATTGGCAGCCAGAATTAGCATCAACAATTATTTACTGGTCTTGCACATTTTGTATATTATTTATTAGTTTAATTTTAGCATTGGAAAATAATGGTCCTTACTTGATTAGTAATCTGGTGATGGTTCCATTTTTTGTGTTTGCGTATCTAGGGATTGCGCGGTCTTTTAACATGACAGAAACATCTTTAATTGTCAGAGATGTTTTGTGGTTTCGCAAAAAAGCACTTCCGCTTTCTCAGATAGAAAAAGTAACCTACAATGAAAAAAGCATCGAAATTTTTTCCTCAGAATTTAAGGAAGGCTCAAAAGTCTTTTTAATGAAAAAGAAAACGATTCCGTTATTTCTTGAGGCACTTAAGGTAAAAAAGCCTGAATTGAAGGTAGCAGAAGATCATTCTTTGGGCCTTCATAAAAAAGAAGAAAAAAACAAGAGTGAGTCATAAGTCGAAACGACTGGTGACCCACTCTCAAAATCTTAAAATAATCAGCTGAAACAAACGCTGCGTTTACTTGCTTTTTGGAGCAAAGCGTTGTTGGTTCAGCTTTTTTAGTTATCTATTTTTTTGACATGTGCTGCTTGTAGCCCACGATTGCCTTCCATTATCTCGAATTCTACAGATTGATTCTCATCAAGTGATTTGAATCCGTCACCTTCTATAGCAGTGAAGTGGACAAAAATCTCATCTTCTTCGTTGTAAACGATAAAACCATAACCTTTTCTGTTATCGAACCATTTGACAATTCCTTTTTGCATCCAATTCACGCTCCTTTTAGATTTGTAAAGACACTTTCATTATACGAGAAAAGGCTACCAAACGTCAATGGTTGGGTTGTTTAAAAAAGGTTATTCTAGCCATTCTATTCAATACAAGCTATAATTTAAAAGAAACAATGTGTCACAAAGACGATAAAGAATTGAAAAGGGGTCCGTTATGAAGACAGATATTAACATTGCACAAGCAGCAACATTAAAACCTATTCAAGAGATTGCCGAAACAATCGGTCTTTCAGAAGATTCGCTAGAACTTTATGGGAAATACAAAGCGAAAATAGATTTTCCAACGCTTCAATCCTTAGAAGCGAAACCAGAAGGTAAATTAATCCTCGTTACGTCGATTAATCCAACGCCAGCAGGAGAAGGAAAGTCAACCGTGACCATTGGTTTAGGAGATGCATTAAATCAAATCAATAAAAAAACAGTTATTGCCCTAAGAGAACCATCATTAGGTCCTGTGATGGGGATTAAAGGTGGCGCAACAGGTGGCGGTTACGCACAAGTATTACCAATGGAAGAAATCAATTTGCATTTTACTGGTGATATGCATGCCATTACGACAGCCAATAATGCCTTAGCTGCGTTACTAGATAATCATTTACAGCAAGGAAATGAATTAAAGATTGATTCTCGGCGGGTGATTTGGAAACGTGCAGTGGATCTAAATGATCGTGCGCTCAGACAGGTCGTCGTTGGTTTAGGCGGTCCTTTCCAAGGTGTACCAAGAGAAGACGGTTTCGATATTACTGTGGCAAGCGAAATTATGGCGATTCTTTGTTTAGCGCAAAATTTAACGGACTTAAAAGAACGCTTAAGTCGGATTATTGTCGCCTATAATGACCAAAGAGAGCCGGTGACGGTTAAAGATTTAAACGTGGCAGGTGCGCTGACTTTATTATTAAAAGACGCCTTAAAACCTAATTTAGTTCAAACGATTGAAGGAACTCCAGCTTTTGTTCACGGTGGTCCTTTTGCCAATATCGCTCATGGATGTAACAGTATTTTAGCGACAAAAACGGCTTTGCATCTAGGGGATTATGTCGTAACAGAAGCGGGTTTTGGTGGTGACTTGGGTGGCGAAAAATTTTTAGATATTAAAGTACCTTCTTTAGGAAAAGCACCCGATGCCGTTGTGATTGTGGCAACGATTCGCGCGTTGAAAATGCATGGCGGTTTGGCGAAAGATCAGTTAGCAGAAGAAAATTTACCAGCGTTACAAAAAGGCTTTGCCAACTTAGAAAAACATATTCAAAACATGCAACGTTATGATGTACCAGTAGTTGTTGCAATTAATGAGTTTACACAGGATACAGAAAAAGAAATTCAACTATTGAAAGAAGCCTGCCAAGCGTTAGGCGTGCCCGTCGAGTTAACAAGTGTTTGGGCGCAAGGTGGCGCAGGTGGCACGAACCTAGCGAAAACAGTAGTAGCAGAGATTGAAGCCAATACAAAACAGTTTCAACCTTTATATAATCCTCGCCAAACTATTGAAGAAAAAATTCAAGCCATTGTACAAACGATTTACGGCGGGGAACAGGCGATTTTTTCTCCGAAAGCGCAAAAACAAATCGCAGATTTTACAAAAAATGGTTGGGATCAATTACCAATTTGCATGGCGAAGACACAGTATTCACTTTCGGACGATCCTCAAAAATTAGGACGGCCAGAAGGATTTACGATTACGATTCGTGAGCTAGTTCCAAAAATCGGTGCAGGGTTTATCGTGGCGTTAACGGGTGACATTTTAACGATGCCTGGCTTGCCGAAAGTTCCTGCTGCGTTAAATATGGATGTGGACGAAACGGGTCAAGCGAGCGGTCTCTTTTAAAGCCGCTCTTTCCTGAGACTTATTTTTAGTATATACTTGAAAGTAGCTCAATAAAAAATGATGACGGAAATTTATTGCGTAGTTTATTATAAGGAGCAACGACTATGGGGGAACGAGCAGATACATTTTTAGCACACTTTAATCGCATTGAAAAGTGGATGAGAGAGAGACTGAACAATCCTGTCAATATGGGATTCAGTGAAATGACAAGACGTCTTTCCCGAAAAGAAAAAGGACAGATTGCTCAATTTGAAGAGGATTTGCTTCAAATGGCTCAGTTAAGAAATGCCATCGTTCATGAGCGAATTGCTGATGATTTTGTAATTGCAGAGCCAAACGAATGGGCGGTTCAACGAATTGAAACGATTGAACAAGCTTTAACAAAACCAGAAAAAGTAGTGCCTAAATTTGCGAAACGTGTTACAGCTTTTGAAATCACCACTTCTTTAGAAACGTTATTAACGATTATTGCAAAAAAACAATATTCCCAATTTCCGATTTATGAAAAAGGTGTATTTAAAGGATTAATCACGGTTCGAGGGATTGGTGTATGGTTTGCCATTGAGAGCACCAAAGGAGAAGTTCACATTGCCAACCGAACGGTGCGAGAATTGTTGGCATCAAATTATAAACGCAGCAACTATCAATTTGTTTCAATTGAAGCAACCGTTTTTGAAGTTGAACAAATGTTTCGGGAGCAGCCACGCTTAGAAGCTGTGCTTATTAGTAAAAGTGGCCATCCTAATGGTGAGTTAGTAGGCATTGTTCGACCAAGAGATTTAGCAAGTATTCATAGAGAAAAGGAATGACGCGATTGTTAGTAGTATATTTTTTAATCAGTGCCTTATTAGTAGGGTTTGACCAATGGAGCAAATATTTGACGGTCCAAAACATTTCTTTGGGTGAAACAAAAGAATTCATTCCTGGATTTTTGTCGCTGACCCATTTAAGAAATACCGGAGCTGCTTGGAGCTTATTAGAAGGAAAGATGATATTCTTTTATGTCATCACAGTAATTGTTAGTGTCGTGATTATTTATTTATTAATTAAGAATTATAAAAAGAGTGTCTGGTATTCTGTAGGTTTATCTTTTGTCTTAGCAGGTGCCATTGGGAATTTTATTGATCGTGTACGTTTAGGCTACGTGGTGGACATGCTCCAAACGGATTTTATGAATTTTCCTATTTTTAATGTTGCAGATAGTACGTTAGTGGTCGGCGTTATTTGTATATTTATTTATTTGATTTTAGATGAAAAAGCAGCAAAGGAAGGCAAAAATGGAACAAATTAACGTAACGATTCAAACAGAAAAAGGCCGGATTGATAAAGTATTAAGTGAACATTTACCCAATCATTCCCGCTCGCAAATTCAACAATGGTTAAAAGAAAAACACGTAACAGTTAATGGTGAAACGGTCCGCGCAAATTACAAAGTTACAGCAGGCGATGAAATTGTTGTAACAATTCCTGAACCAGAAGTGCTAGATATGGTAGCAGAGGATATTCCTTTGACCATTGTTTATGAAGACAATGATGTGATTGTTGTCAACAAACCTCAAGGCATGGTTGTTCATCCTTCGGCAGGGCATCCCAATGGTACATTAGTGAACGCGTTACTTCATCATGCGGATCACTTATCGGCGATTAATGATGTGGTGCGACCCGGAATTGTTCATCGAATTGATAAAGATACTTCGGGGCTATTGATGGTGGCTAAAAATGATCAAGCCCATGAATCATTAGCGAAACAGCTAAAAGAAAAAACATCGTTACGTAAATACGTTGCCTTGGTCCACGGTGTTATTCCTCACGATAAGGGAGAGATAAATGCGCCTATTGGTCGTTCCAAGGTTGACCGCAAAATGCAAGCGGTCATTGAAGGCGGTAAAGAAGCAGTCACGCATTTTACTGTTTTAGAGCGTTTTGATGCATTTACCTTAGTTGAATTACAACTAGAAACAGGTCGGACACACCAAATCCGTGTTCACATGAAATATATCGGTTATCCATTAGCTGGAGATCCGTTATATGGACCGAAAAAAACATTGCCTGGCAATGGACAATTTTTACATGCGAAGTTATTAGGCTTTACACATCCTACTACAGGTGAACAATTAGTCTTTGAAGCGCCTTTACCAGAAGTTTTTGAAAAAACTTTACACCAATTAAGAAATAATCATTGATTTTTTTCTGAAGAAGAGGTAAACTCTTTTTTAAGAAGAAAAATAACTAAATAACTGTAACCTTTAAGTTTAGTCCCGTGAGGCTAAGAAGGAATCATGCAAAAGAACACTAGGTGCGCTTAGTTAGTAAGTTGTGTGGGCTACATGGTACCCTTGTACCTTTTTAAACTGTAACCAACATCCTCCTATCCTCATACGGGTAGGAGGATTTTTTGTTGGAAAAAATAACAGGACAATTTCAATAAAAACCCACTTATTTTTCAGCTGCTCAATTGAAGGAAGAATCGCTGACCCCAAGACAGCGAGGACGTAGATAAAAAAGAAATGAGGAGGAAATTATTATGCCAAAGAAAGAAGTTGTTGACGCAGTCACAATGAAACGAGCGCTTACTCGAATCTCGTATGAAATTATTGAAAGAAACAAAGGAATTCAAGACATTGTTTTAGTAGGAATTAAAACGCGTGGGATATACATTGCACAACGTCTAGCCGAACGCTTAAAACAATTAGAAGATATTGACGTGCCAGTTGGTGAATTAGATATTACTTTGTATCGTGATGATGTGAAAGATATGGAGGAACCTGAATTACATTCTTCTGACGTACCAGTCTCAATTGAAGGTAAAGAAGTTATTTTAGTGGATGATGTCTTGTACACTGGCCGGACCATTCGTGCTGCGATGGACGCTGTTATGGATTTAGGTCGTCCGAGAAAAATCTCTTTAGCAGTCTTAGTAGATCGTGGACATCGGGAACTACCGATTCGTGCCGATTATGTAGGAAAAAATATTCCAACATCAAAAACTGAGGAAATTATTGTGGAAATGGAAGAGCGCGACGGTGCAGATCGTATTATGATCAGTAAAGGAAACGAATAAAAAGGAGTGAACAACGTTGTCAGAAAAAGAATTTCGAAATGAAGATGCAGTCTTAGATATTAAAGACAGACCGCAAGCTTTTCACTGGGTTGGCCTGAGTTTACAACATTTATTTACGATGTTTGGTGCAACGGTTTTAGTACCAATCTTAGTGGGAATTGACCCAGGGATTGCGTTAGTCAGTTCAGGATTAGGAACAATGGTCTATCTGATTACTACAAAAGGAAAAATCCCCGCCTATCTTGGCAGTAGCTTTGCTTTTATTGCAGCGATGCAGATGTTAATGAAGAGTGATGGTTATCCAGCCATTGCCCAAGGTGCTATGACAACCGGCTTGGTATACCTAATCGTTTCATTAATCATTAAAAAAATTGGTTCCGACTGGTTGGATAAAATTTTACCACCTATCGTTGTAGGACCTGTCGTGATGGTTATCGGTTTAGGCTTGGCTGCTAACGCCGCAAATAACGCAATGTATAACAACAACGTTTATGATTTTAAATATATTGCCGTAGCCTTAATTACTTTAGGCTTAACCATTTTTTACAACATGTTTTTCAAAGGCTTCCTAGGATTAATTCCAATTCTTTTGGGAATTGTCAGTGGGTACCTAATCGCTTTAGCTTTCGGAATTATTGATTTAACCCCTATTAAAGAAGCTGCTTGGTTTGCTTTACCGAATTTTGAAGTACCTTTTGTTCAATATGAACCGAAATTGTATTTAAATGCTATTACAACAATGGCACCAATTGCTTTTGTAACAATGACAGAACATATTGGTCATTTAATGGTCTTGAATAAATTAACCAAGCGCAACTTTTTCCAAGACCCAGGCTTATCTAAAACTTTAATGGGAGATGGCTTAGCGCAAATTGTAGCAGGTTTTGTTGGTGGACCACCAGTTACAAGTTATGGTGAAAATATCGGCGTGCTAGCAATTACAAGAGTACACAGTGTCTTCGTGATTGGTGGAGCCGCGGTGTTCGCTGTAGCTTTAGGCTTTGTTGGAAAATTAAGTGCCTTGATTCTAAGTATCCCAGGACCAGTTATTTCAGGAATTAGTTTCGTCTTGTTCGGTGTGATTGCCGCAAGTGGTTTGAAAATCTTAATCGATAATAAGATTAATTTTGATAAGAAAAAGAATTTATTGATTGCTTCAGTAATTTTAGTCATCGGCATTGGTGGCTTAGTCTTCAAAGTAGGAACTTTTGAATTGTCTTCAATGGCATTAGCAACCGTCTTAGGAATTGTTTTGAATTTAATTTTACCGGAAAACGCACGTAGCGAAGAACAGTAGGAGGACTGGACGAATGATTATTACATCTGAACGAATTAGTTTAAAACATCTTTTAACTGCTGAGGCTTTAACCGACCGTGAAGTCATGGGGTTAATCCGTCGCGCAGGAGAATTTAAACAGGGGGCAAAATGGCACCCAGAAGAACGTCAATATTTTGCAACAAACTTGTTTTTTGAAAATAGTACTCGAACACATAAAAGTTTTGAGGTAGCTGAGAAAAAATTAGGCTTAGAAGTGATTGAGTTTGAAGCAAGTAGAAGTTCTGTTCAAAAAGGAGAAACGTTATACGATACAGTACTAACGATGTCGGCAATTGGTGTAGATGTAGCAGTCATTCGTCATGGTAAAGAAAATTATTACGATGAATTGATTCAAAGTAAAACGATTCAATGTTCTATTATTAACGGTGGGGACGGGAGTGGACAACACCCTACACAATGTTTATTGGATCTTATGACCATTTATGAAGAATTTGGTGGATTTGAAGGCTTGAAAGTGGCGATTGTGGGAGATATTACACATTCTCGCGTTGCTAAATCAAATATGCAGTTATTAAACCGTTTAGGCGCTGAAATTTATTTTTCAGGTCCAGAAGAGTGGTACGATCATCAGTTTGATGTCTATGGACAATATGTGCCATTAGATGAAATTGTTGAAAAAGTCGATGTGATGATGTTGCTTCGCGTGCAGCACGAACGTCATGATGGTAAGGAAAGTTTTTCAAAAGAAGGCTATCATTTGGAATATGGTTTAACCAACGAACGGGCAACTCGTTTACAGAAACACGCAATTATTATGCATCCAGCGCCAGTCAATCGGGATGTTGAACTGGCAGATGAATTAGTGGAAAGTCTGCAATCAAGAATCGTCGCGCAAATGAGTAATGGAGTCTTTATGCGCATGGCAATTTTAGAAGCAATTTTACATGGAAAGGCCTAGGTGGAGAAATGAAGACGTTAATTAAGAATGGAAAAATCATCAAAAAAGAGAATCAATTGATTGAGGCAGCACTTTGGCTAGAAAATGGTGTGATTCACGCAATCGGAGAATCGTTTGACGAAGCAGATTTTGAGCAAGTGTTTGATGCGAAAGGGCAACTAATCACGCCAGGCTTGGTGGATGTGCATGTTCACTTTAGAGAACCAGGCTTTACGTATAAAGAAACGATTAAAACGGGTAGTAAAGCTGCTGCTCGCGGTGGTTTTACTACGGTTTGCGCAATGCCCAATTTGAATCCAGTACCAGATACGGCTGAAAAATTAAGTGAGGTTTACGACTTAATTCAAAAAGATGCAGTCGTGAAAGTTTTACAATATGCCCCCATTACAGAAGAGCTACGGAGTGAAGTTTTAACCAATCAGAAGGCCTTAAAAGAAGCGGGCGCCTTTGCATTTACGAATGATGGTGTTGGTGTCCAAACGGCAGGAACGATGTACTTAGCCATGAAAGAAGCGGCTGCATTAGATATGGCACTTGTTGCGCACACGGAAGATGAATCTTTATTATTTGGTGGTGTGATGCATGAAGGCGAAGTTTCTAAGAAATTAGGCCTACCAGGGATTTTAAGTGCAACGGAAGCTTCACAAATTGCTCGGGATATTACTTTAGCAAAAGAAACAGGCGTTCATTATCATGTTTGTCATGTTTCAACAGAAGAAAGCGTGCGCGTTATTCGAGATGCTAAAAAAGCAGGGATTCACGTAACAGCCGAAGTTTCGCCACACCATTTAATTTTAGTCGATGAGGATATTCCTGGTGACGAAGGGTTTTGGAAAATGAACCCGCCATTACGTGGTTTAGCAGATCGACAAGCATTGATTGACGGCTTGTTAGATGGCACGATTGACTGTATTGCTACCGACCATGCGCCCCATGGTTTAGAAGAAAAACAACAATCATTTTTAAACGCACCTTTTGGTATTGTCGGTAGTGAAACGGCCTTCCAATTGATTTATACGAACTTTGTCGAAACAGGCATTTTCACATTAGAACAAGTGATTGATTGGATGGCAGTGAAACCGGCAGAAATTTTTGGATTAAACGCAGGAACACTAACAATTGGTGCACCAGCAGATATTGCAGTTTTTGACTTAGCAACAGCTGCACCAATTGATGCAGAAGCATTTGAATCAATGGCTGTCAATACACCATTTACAGGGTGGACAGTCAAAGGAAAGACACTTATGACATTTGTTGACGGAGCATTAGCTTGGTCGGAGGAGGCGCAGTAGGTTTGAAAAGGTTATTGATTTTAGAAGACGGAACAGTATTTGAAGGAAAAGCGTTTGGTGCAGAAGGCAATGTAGTAGGAGAAGTTGTTTTTACTACTGGCATGACAGGTTACCAAGAAGCAATTACTGACCAAAGTTTTAATGGACAAATGATTACTTTTACGTATCCATTAGTTGGAAATTACGGGGTCAACCGAGATGATTATGAATCCATTGCACCAACCTGTAAAGGTGTCATTGTTAAAGAGCATGCGCGGGTTGCTTCAAATTGGCGTCAACAAATGACCTTGGATGAATTTTTAAAGCGCAAAGGGATTCCGGGAATTTCAGGAATTGATACGCGTGCGCTGACTCGTAAGTTACGATCAGCTGGAACAATGAAGGGGAGCATCATTGATGCCGTGGATGATTTGCCGCATGCGTTTGATCAACTAAAAGCGACAGTCATGCCGAAAAATCAAGTGGCACAAGTCTCCACCACTAAGCCTTATCCGAGTCCAGGTATTGGGCGTAATGTGGTCGTCGTTGATTTTGGGTTGAAACATAGTATTTTGCGAGAATTATCAAAACGGCAATGCAACTTAACCGTGTTGCCTTATAATACAACGGCCGAAGAGATTTTAGAATTAAGTCCCGATGGTGTCATGTTGACAAATGGGCCTGGAGATCCCAAAGATGTGCCTGAAGCTATTGAAATGATTCAAGAAATCCAAGGAAAAGTTCCAATTTTCGGCATCTGCTTAGGTCATCAGTTATTTTCATTAGCAAATGGTGCGGATACGTATAAGATGAAGTTTGGACATCGCGGTTTGAATCATCCTGTACGAGAAATTGCAACAGGACGCATTGATTTCACTTCACAAAATCACGGATATGCCGTGGATGAAGCAACAATTGATCCAGAAAAATTACTTGTGACCCACGTGGAAGTCAATGATGGAACGGTTGAAGGCGTGCGTCATCGAGATTATCCTGCTTTTACTGTGCAATATCACCCAGATGCGGCTCCAGGACCGCACGATGGTCTTCATTTATTTGACGAATTTATGGAATTAATGGATGCATGGAAGGAGCAAAACTAATGCCAAAACGAACGGACATCAAGAAAATCATGGTGATTGGTTCAGGACCAATCATTATTGGACAAGCAGCAGAATTTGACTATGCAGGCACACAAGCCTGTTTAGCGCTAAAAGAAGAAGGGTATGAAGTTGTCTTAGTAAACTCAAATCCAGCAACCATCATGACCGATAAAGAAATCGCGGATCATGTTTATATTGAACCGATTACTTTAGAATTTGTTTCAAGAATTTTGCGAAAAGAACGTCCTGATGCTCTTCTACCAACATTAGGTGGTCAAACTGGATTAAATATGGCGATGGAATTATCGGAATCAGGAATTTTAGATGAGCTAAATGTAGAATTGCTAGGAACAAAGCTCAGTGCGATTGACCAAGCGGAAGACCGTGATTTATTTAAACAATTGATGGAAGAATTAGAACAACCGATTCCAGAAAGTGAAATTGTCAATACGGTGGAACAAGCCGTGGCTTTTGCCAAACGAATTGGCTATCCAATTATCGTTCGTCCCGCATTTACTTTAGGTGGAACAGGCGGCGGCATGTGCGATACGGAAGAAGAACTCCGCCAAATTGCTGAAAATGGTCTGAAATTATCACCAGTTACACAATGTTTAATTGAAAAAAGTATTGCTGGTTTTAAAGAAATTGAATATGAAGTGATGCGTGACTCGGCTGATAATGCGATTGTGGTTTGTAACATGGAAAACTTTGATCCTGTCGGCATTCACACTGGGGATTCGATTGTTTTTGCTCCGAGTCAAACCTTATCAGATTATGAATACCAAATGTTGCGAGATGCGTCTTTGAAAATTATTCGTGCATTAAAAATTGAAGGTGGCTGTAATGTTCAATTAGCTTTGGATCCGCATAGTTTTAATTATTATGTGATTGAAGTGAATCCTCGTGTTTCTCGCTCATCTGCACTTGCTAGTAAAGCCACAGGGTATCCCATTGCGAAGTTAGCTGCAAAAATTGCTGTTGGTTTAACATTAGATGAAATGAAAAATCCAGTTACTGGAACCACTTATGCCGAATTTGAACCCGCTTTGGACTATGTTGTTTCCAAAATTCCTCGTTGGCCTTTTGACAAATTTGAAAAAGGTGCTCGAGAACTAGGAACGCAAATGAAAGCTACCGGGGAAGTCATGGCAATTGGCCGCAACATTGAAGAATCCTTATTAAAAGCAGTTCGTTCTTTAGAAATTGGTGCTTATCACAACGAGTTAGAAGAACTAAGTCATGTCAGTGATTTAGAATTAACGAAGAAAATGGTTCATGCGCAAGATGATCGATTGTTCTACTTATCAGAAGCTATTCGTAGAGGATATAGCATCGAAGAATTACAAAGTTTAACGAAAATTGATTTATTCTTCTTGGATAAACTTTTACACATTATCGAAATTGAAACGACCCTTGAAAGTCACGTGAACAACGTAGCTGTCTTGAAAGAAGCCAAACAAAATGGCTTTTCTGATCGGAAAATCGCAGCACTTTGGGGACAAACAGAACAAGCCATTGCTGACTTCCGTAGAGCCAATCAAATTGTGCCCGTCTATAAAATGGTCGATACGTGTGCTGCAGAGTTTGAATCACACACGCCTTATTTTTATAGCACGTATGAAGTGGAAAACGAAAGCAATGTTTCGAAAAAGCCTTCTGTACTAGTATTAGGTTCTGGTCCCATTCGCATTGGTCAAGGGGTCGAGTTTGATTATGCAACCGTTCATTCTGTCAAAGCAATCCAAGCGGCTGGTTATGAAGCAATTATTATGAATAGTAATCCTGAAACAGTTTCAACAGATTTCTCTGTTTCTGATAAATTATACTTTGAGCCATTAACTTTAGAAGATGTCATGAATGTGATTGATTTAGAAAATCCGATTGGCGTGATCGTCCAATTTGGTGGACAAACAGCGATTAATTTAGCTGAGCCGCTCACAAAACAAGGCGTTAAAATTCTTGGAACAACGATTGAAGATTTAGATCGTGCGGAAAATCGTGATTTATTTGAACAAGCTTTGCAAGAGTTAGCGATTCCTCAACCACCAGGAGATACAGCCACAAGTGCAGAAGAAGCAGTCGTGATTGCTGATCGTATCGGCTATCCCGTTTTAGTGCGTCCAAGTTATGTTTTAGGTGGTCGGGCAATGGAAATTGTCGAAAATCAAAAGGATTTGGAAGATTATATGCGACATGCAGTCAAAGCTTCTCCAGAACATCCTGTCTTGGTTGATAGCTATTTATTGGGACAAGAATGTGAAGTTGATGCCATTTGTGATGGTGAAACAGTACTAATTCCAGGGATTATGGAACATATTGAACGAGCTGGCGTGCATTCTGGTGATTCAATGGCGGTTTATCCACCGCAGTATCTTTCTCAAGAAATTCAAGCAACGATTGCCGATTATACAAAAAAACTGGCACTTGGTTTAAACTGTGTAGGCATGATGAATATTCAATTTGTTATTCATGAAAATCGTGTTTATGTGATTGAAGTGAATCCTCGTGCGAGTCGAACAGTTCCTTTCTTAAGTAAAATCACAGGGATTCCGATGGCCCAAGTTGCTACAAAAGCGATTCTTGGTGAGAAATTGACTGACCTAGGTTATCAAGATGGGTTATATCCTGAAAGTAAACAAGTTCATGTGAAAGCCCCTGTATTCTCCTTTACGAAACTACAAAAAGTAGATACGTACTTAGGGCCTGAAATGAAATCAACTGGGGAAGTTATGGGTAGTGATTATTATTTAGAAAAAGCCTTGTATAAAGCCTTTGAAGCATCTGGCTTGCATTTGCCAAGTTACGGGGCTGTACTTTTCACCATTGCTGATGAAACAAAAGAAGAGGCTTTAGAAATTGCTAAGCGTTTTTCAGCAATTGGCTATAGTTTAGTCGCAACGGAAGGAACCGCTGACTTTTTAGCGAAGCATCAGTTGCCTGTTAAGAAAGTGACGAAAATTTCTAATCCTGAAGGGGAAACCGTGCTGGATGTCATTCGTAATGGGAATGCACAAGTGGTAATCAATACCATGGATAAAAACCGTTCCAGTGCCAACCAAGATGGGTTTTCAATCCGTCGGGAAGCAGTCGAACATGGGATTCCATTGTTTACCTCACTTGACACAGCGAATGCGATTTTAAAAGTTTTAGAATCAAGAGCCTTTACGACAGAAGCCATTTAAGCAAAAATCTGGAACAATCGTCTGAGGAGGACTGTTCCAGATTCTTTTACGAAGAAATAGAAAATCATTTATAGGGGAATCAGAGAATAAAGGAGTGAAGGATACTGATGCAGAGAAAGCAAGAAATGATGACCATTGTAGCTCAAAAACAGTTAGCGCCACGGATTTATCAGTTAGACTTACAAGGCGAGTTAGTGAAAGAGATGACACGACCTGGACAGTTTGTGCATATCAAGGTTCCGCGTGCAGATTTACTTTTGCGGCGACCGATTAGCATCAACCAAATTGATCATTCGAACGAAACCTGTCGTTTGATTTATCGAGTCGAAGGCGCTGGAACGGAAGTGTTTGCCACCATGAAGGCTGGTGAACAATTAGATATTTTAGGTCCTTTAGGAAACGGCTTTGATATAACTACCGTAGCAGCTGGTCAAACTGCTTTTATCGTTGGTGGAGGAATCGGGATTCCCCCATTGTATGAATTATCAAAACAACTCAATGAAAAAGGCGTGAAAGTGATTCATTTTCTTGGTTATGCATCAAAAGAGGTTGCTTATTACCAACAAGAATTTATGGCATTAGGAGAAACACATTTTGCCACAGATGACGGCTCGTTTGGCACTCATGGCAACGTGGGCCGTTTATTGTCAGAAGCGTTAGCAAAAGGACGGATCCCTGATGCAGTTTATGCTTGTGGTGCGAATGGTATGTTAAAAGCAATTGATTCTTTATTTCCAACACATCCACACGTTTACCTTTCTTTAGAAGAACGGATGGCCTGTGGAATTGGGGCTTGCTATGCCTGCGTTTGCCATAAAAAAGGAGACACTACTGGAGCAAAAAGTGTCAAGGTCTGTGATGAAGGTCCGATTTTTAAAGCAAGTGAGGTTATCTTATAATGAAAAATCCTTTAGCTGTTTCAATTCCAGGTTTAACATTAAAAAATCCAATTATTCCCGCCAGTGGTTGCTTTGGGTTCGGGGAAGAATATGCTAACTATTATGACCTTGATCAATTAGGTTCAATTATGATTAAGGCAACAACGCCCCAAGCACGATATGGAAATCCCACGCCACGTGTAGCTGAAACACCTAGTGGTATGCTAAATGCCATTGGATTGCAGAATCCAGGCTTAGACGTGGTTATGCAAGAAAAATTACCAAAATTAGAAAAATACCCTAACTTACCGATTATTGCAAATGTTGCAGGTGCTTGCGAAGAGGACTATGTGGCTGTTTGCGCAAAAATTGGGCAAGCGCCTAACGTCAAAGCAATTGAATTGAATATTTCCTGTCCTAATGTGAAACATGGCGGCATAGCTTTTGGTACAGATCCAGAGGTTGCTTTTCAATTAACACAAGCAGTCAAAAAAGTCGCCTCTGTTCCGATTTATGTTAAACTATCACCAAACGTAACGGACATTGTGCCGATCGCCCAAGCAATTGAAGCAGGGGGCGCAGACGGTTTTTCTATGATTAATACATTGCTAGGGATGCGCATTGATTTAAAAACGAGAAAACCTATTTTAGCCAATCAAACTGGCGGACTATCTGGCCCAGCCATTAAACCTGTTGCTATTCGCTTAATCCGACAAGTCGCCAGTGTTTCTCAGTTGCCAATTATTGGAATGGGCGGTGTTCAAACAGTGGATGATGTCTTGGAAATGTTCATGGCAGGTGCTAGCGCTGTCGGTGTTGGTACGGCCAACTTTACAGATCCATATATTTGTCCGAAGTTGATTGACGGATTACCTAAGCGAATGGAAGAGTTAGGTATTGAATCGTTGGAACAATTAATTAAAGAAGTGAGAGAGGGGCAGCAAAATGCACGATAGACCAATTATTGCGTTAGATTTTCCCACGCAAAAAGAAGTGGCTGTTTTTTTAGAAAAATTTCCTAAGGAAGAAGCCTTGTTTGTTAAAGTGGGGATGGAACTTTTTTACGCAGAAGGACCAGCGATTGTTCGCTGGCTTAAAGAACAAGGACATGATGTTTTCTTGGATTTAAAATTACATGATATTCCGAATACTGTGGAAAAAGCGATGACAAATTTAGCAAAATTAGGCGTTGCCATTACCAATGTCCATGCAGCAGGGGGCGTTCGAATGATGCAAGCAGCTAAGGAAGGTCTAATCAAAGGGACTCAGCCAGGCGCTAAGGTTCCTGAGTTAATTGCTGTAACCCAGTTGACTTCTACTAGTGAAGAAGAGATGCACCACGATCAATTAATCAACGTTTCTTTAGAGACAAGTGTCATTCATTATGCTAAATGTGCGGAAAAAGCGGGTCTGGATGGCGTGGTTTGTTCAGCATTAGAAGCACGTGGTATTCAAGAAGCAACCAAGCAGACGTTTATTTGCTTAACACCTGGTATTCGCCCAGCGGGAAGTGCAGTAGGTGACCAGCAACGGGTCGTTACGCCGCAACATGCTCGCGAAATCGGGTCCACATATATCGTTGTTGGCCGACCTATTACCCAAGCAGAAAATCCTTATGAAGCCTATCAAGAAATCAAAAAAGACTGGAGCGGAAAGTAACATGACAAAAGTAGCAAAAAAGATTGCCAAAGATTTATTAGATATTGAAGCGGTATTTTTAAACCCTAATGAGCCGTTTACCTGGGCTAGTGGCATAAAAAGCCCGATTTATTGTGATAACCGTATCACGATGAGTTATCCTGCTGTGCGTAAAGAAATTGCAGAAGGCTTAGCGGCAAAAATTAAAGAGACTTTCCCAGAAGTCGAAGTGATTGCTGGGACAGCTACCGCAGGGATTCCACATGCGGCATGGGTAGCCGATATTTTAGGATTACCAATGGTTTATATCCGCAGTAAAGCCAAAGACCACGGCAAAGGGAATCAAATTGAAGGCCGAATTTCTGAAGGACAAAAAATGGTAGTTATCGAGGATTTAATTTCAACCGGCGGTAGCGTGTTAGAAGCGGCAGAAGCGGCGGAACGTGAAGGAGCAACGGTTTTAGGCGTTGCGGCAATCTTCACTTATGAGTTACCCAAAGGAACGGTAAATTTTGCAGATAAACAGATGACGTTACTAACGTTAACCAATTACTCAACTTTAATTGATGCTGCATTAGAAGCAAATTATATCGAAGAAAAAGATGTTACCTTATTACAAGAATGGAAAAAAGATCCTGAAAACTGGGGCAAATAACCGTTGCACTAAAGATGGTTCTTGTCGTCTGATTTTTAGTGTCATTTTCAGTAACCAGATTTAACGGTAGGAGAACTTAGGTCATTTGCCGAGGAGCGTAATGATCTAAGTTCTTTTGTTTGACGTAGAAAAGATGTTAGGATAGAGTTTTAACATGAGTTTTACCTGATTACTATGTGGAATGAAGGAAGAGTGTATGAAAAAAATAAAAAATATGGACGTTGAATGGAGCTATACAGGCAACGATGGACCGGAACATTGGCATACGCTATGTGACTGGTTTGCAGAAGGTGCTAAGTTTGCTTATCAATCGCCAATTGCTTTAGAAAAAGAAAGTGCTGAGACAGTAAATTCTCAGATTACGTTTCATTATAAAAAAGAAGAATTCACTGAAAAGGAATTCAAAAATACGTTTCATTTTGTACCACCAAATACGGAAAGTTACGTAATGTTTGAAAATGTTGCGTATCATTTAACCGATATTCATTTTCATATGCCTAGCGAACATTTGCTATCGGGAAAGCAGTATCCGCTAGAATTCCATTTGGTTCATATGAACGATGCTGGCGAAAATTTAGTTGTCGGTTGCCTGTTTACCATCACTGAGGAAGAAAATCGTTTTTCAGAAGCGAATCATCCGATGGACTGGGAAAACGGCACGCACCAACAATGGTTTAATCCGTCAATCTTTTTACCAGAGGAGCGTCTACACTACCATTATGTAGGCTCGTTAACAACACCGCCAACTAAGGGTCCAGTGAAATGGTTTGTATTTGATACCATTCAAAAAATGGATCAAGCCTTTTTAAATAAGATCAAGGAAGGTATGTTGGCCTTTAACAATCGGCCCCTTCAGCCGTTGAATGGGCGTAAGATTTATTTTTCAAATGATTAGTGTGTGGAGGAAAAAGGGTTGAATATTCAACAAATGAAGTATGTTGCTGCCATAGCTAACAATGGGAGTTTTCGGGAAGCAGCCAAAAAGCTATTTATTACACAACCTAGCTTGTCAAATAGTATTCGGGAATTAGAAGAAGAACTAGGGATTTCCCTCTTTTTACGTACCAATAAGGGCGCTTTTTTAACAGAAGAAGGAATGGTTTTTTTAGAACAAGCAGAGAAAGTTTTAGTTCAAATGGAGTTATTGGAAAATCGCTATCGCGAGACAGTGACCAGCGAACGATTCTCCATCTCTTCGCAACATTATGATTTTTTAGGTGAGGTAATTGCCAAAGTTCTTAAAAAGTATGGGGATCAATATAAAGATTTTCGTGTCTTTGAAACCACGACCTTAAAAGTAATTGAAGATGTCAAAGGATTTCACAGTGAGCTGGGGATTATTTATTTAAATGAACAAAATAGTGTCAGTATTGAACGGTATTTAGAACAAGCTAATCTAGCCTACGAGGTAATTAGTACTTTTAATACACACATTTTTTTAGGAAATCATCATCCTTTAGCCAAGCAAAAAGAAATTCATTTAGAGGAATTAGTTCCCTATCCACAAGTTCGCTTTAATCAAGAAGGAAGCAATTTTTCCTATTTTTCTGAAGATTTAGTTGAAATTCCTGAACAGGAATCGGTCATTCATACTACAGATCGTGGAACCTTGATGAATTTGTTGGTAGAAACTAATGCTTATGCTTCTGGTTCAGGAGTCGTAACGGGTTTTACGAAGAAAGAAATTCGGTTAGTACCATTGGCGCCAGCCTTGGAAAATCGTATTTGTTTACTCTTTCCCAAAAATCGGGAAATCAGTCCGATTGGTCGCTACTTTATCAAAGAATTAAAAGCGTTGTTTAAAAAAGAGGTAGATACCAAAACGTTTAGCACTAAGGAATAAAAAGAAGGAACTATCAGTGATTTGACTGATAGTTCCTTCTTTTTTGGCTCATTTTGAAACAGTAGAAATGGTTTCTCTTTCAATTAATGTGACAGGCACTTGAATGTCTTCTATGATTTGAAGGTCTTGTTGCATCGTTTGTAATAACACTTCGCCAGCTAGTTTTCCCATTTCTTTAAAGTCTTGTGCCATGGTTGTTAATGGCGGTTCGACAAATGCTGCTGCTTGAATATCGTCAAAACCAATAATCGATAATTCTTTTGGCACATGAATACCTAGGTTTTTACAGTTTCGTAAACAATGTAACGCGCTGAAGTCATTATCGCAGACCACGGCTGTGAGTTGGTGCGCCTCAAAATAATGTTTAAAGTTGTGTTCATCTAAGAGATTGGTTTCCGTGATTGCTGTATGAAATGCCAGATTGGCTTCTTTTAAAGCTTGGAGATAACCTAAATAACGTTGCCGAACGGATTGTAGGGCTGGACTTCCTGAAAGGATATATCCAATTTTTGTATGTCCTAAGCCAATTAAGCGTTCGGTTGCTGTTTTACCACCAGCAAAGTTGTCTGATTGAATGGTTGCAAAAGGCAAATCATGGATCTTTTTATCCAAGACAACGACTGGAAAATTCATCAAAGCCAACTCGAACAGTAAGTCGAGATAGTCATTACTAGTAGCAGCATAATAGACAAGCCCGGCAAACTCATTCACAATGTCCGCAGCATTTTTCTCTCTCAAAAAATTAGGCGAGGTCATAAAGACTTCTAAACCAGCTGCTTGAATAGTAGGGGCCAAACCGCTATAGAAATTTCCTACTGATAAATCGTCTGCAAAAGGCAATAAAAAAAGAACTTTATTTAAAGAGGTATGAAGAGGATGCTTTGGTGCTTGAACAAAACTTCCTTTTCCTTGGTGACGTTGGATTACGCCTTGCGTTTCCAACTCAGTTAGCGCTCGTTTGGACGTAATTCTACTGACGTTAAACTGAGCCGATAATTCTTTTTCGGTAGGCACTTGCGCTCCAACAGGCAATCGCCCTGAATCAATTTCATTTTGTAAATAATCAATAATTTGTTGATATAATGGTTGCTTCATTCATTTCACCTCACAATAAGATATATCTTATTTATAGTTTACCATAAATTAATTGGTTTTAAAATGAAAAAAATGATTGAAATCACTAGACAAAGCGAAATGAAAACGCTATAATTCAATTGTAAAATGATATATCAAATTTAAGAGGTGACGAGAATGGTTTATACAGAAGTTCCAAAATCCGTAGCAACATTTATGGAGACAATTACAGAAAAATGCGGTGAAGCACATCAAGATTGGGCAAAAAACTTTCAGGCGGCCTTTGCCAATACTTTACTAACAACAGTGAAACGTCAAGAAGATGGTACTACCTTTTTATTAACAGGCGATATTCCAGCAATGTGGTTGAGAGACTCAACAGCGCAAGTTCGTCCCTATTTAGTGATTGCGAAAGAAGACGAAGACCTTGCTCAAATGATTGCTGGGTTGGTTAAGCGCCAGTTTCGTTATATTTGCATTGATCCTTATGCCAATGCGTTTAATGAAACAGATAATCATGCAGGCCATCAAACTGATAAGACAGAAATGAATGGCTGGATTTGGGAACGGAAATATGAAATTGATTCATTATGTTACCCGGTCCAATTAGCCTATTTACTTTATAAAAATACTGGGATGACCGAACAATTTAATTCAGATTTTGTGGAAGGCGTCAAAAAAATTCTCAACGTTTTCACAACAGAACAAGATCACGCACAGTCACCTTATTTATTTGAACGAGATACGTGGCGTCAAGAAGATACGTTGGTTGAAGCAGGGAAAGGAACACCAGTTGGCAAAACAGGGATGACATGGTCAGGCTTCCGTCCTAGTGATGATGCCTGCCAATATGGTTACTTAGTTCCTTCTAATATGTTTGCAGTCGTAATTTTAGGCTATATTCAAGAAATTTTCTCTGATGTTTTAGAAGATGCTACGATTGTGGCGATTGCTAAAAAATTACAAGAAGAGATTGAAGAAGGCATCCAAACATTTGGACGAACAAAAAATCAAAATAACGAAACGATTTACGCGTATGAAGTGGATGGCTTAGGCAATGCAAGCGTGATGGATGACAGTAATGTTCCCAATTTAGTAGCAGCTCCATATCTTGGCTATTGTTCAACAGAGGATGAACAATATTTAACAACGCGTCAAACCTTATTAAGTAAAGAAAATCCTTACTTCTATGAAGGCAAATACGCGAAAGGGATTGGTAGCTCGCATACACCAGAAAATTACGTGTGGCCGATTGCTTTAGCAATGGAAGGAATGACAACCAAAGATAAAGCAGAAAAAGAACGAATTTTAGATTTATTAGTTGCCACAGATGCGGGGACTCATTTGATGCATGAAGGTTTTGACGTAGATAATCCTGAAAATTATACAAGAGAATGGTTTTCATGGGCTAATATGATGTTTTGTGAATTAGTTATGGATTATTTTGACATCCGAGTGGAAAAATAGGAGGAAAAGTGATGACAAAGAAAAAAGTCTATATTGTTTCCCATAGTCATTGGGATCGTGAATGGTATCTTCCTTATGAAGAACATCATATGCGCTTAATTGAATTAGTGGATAATGTATTAGATTTAATTGAAAATGATCCAGAGTTTAACAGTTTCCATTTAGATGGACAAACGATTATCTTAGACGACTATTTACAAGTTCGCCCAGAGAAAAAAGAAGCCGTAAAAAAAGCTGTCCAAGCAGGCAAACTAAAAATCGGACCATTTTATATTTTACAAGATGACTTTTTAATTAGCTCTGAATCCAATGTTCGAAACATGCTGATTGGGCATTTAGAAAGTCAAAAATGGGGAGCACCAGTTCAATTAGGTTACTTCCCGGATACATTTGGGAATATGGGTCAAACGCCTCAAATGATGCAATTAGCAAATCTGCCTGCGGCTGCCTTTGGACGCGGGGTGAAACCGATTGGCTTTGATAACCAAGTCTTAGAAAGCGACTATAGCTCACAATATTCTGAAATGTGGTGGGAAGGTCCTGATCAAACGAAAATTTTCGGCTTGCTTTTTGCTAACTGGTATAGTAATGGGAACGAAATTCCTTCAGAAAAAGAAGCGGCAATCGCTTTTTGGAAACAAAAATTGGCTGATGTGGAACGTTACGCTTCCACAAACCATTTATTGATGATGAATGGGGTCGACCACCAACCGGTACAAAGAGATATTACTAAGGCCATCGCTTTAGCCAATGAACTATTCCCAGAATATGAATTTATTCATTCCAATTTCGATGACTATTTGAAAGCTGTTCAAGAGGAGTTACCAGAAGATTTAGGAACAGTAACAGGTGAATTAACGAGTCAAGAAACGGATGGCTGGTACACATTAGCCAATACTTCTTCTGCTCGCGTCTATTTAAAACAGTGGAACACAAAAGTCCAACGCCAATTAGAAAATATCGCAGAACCTTTAGCAGCAATGGCTTACGAAGTAACTGGCGACTACCCACATGACCAATTTGATTATGCTTGGAAAACATTGCTTCAAAACCATCCGCACGATAGTATTTGTGGCTGTTCTGTCGACGAGGTTCACCGAGGCATGATGACTCGCTTTGAAAATGCCAATGATGTCGGGCATTTCTTAGCAGATGAAGCAACACGACAATTAACAGAAGCAATTGATACAAGTGTTTTCCCAGAAAAAGCGCACCCGTTTGTTTTATTTAATACTAGTGGCTATCAGAAAACGGAGGTTGTCACTGTGGAAGTGGAGATTGAACGATTGCCATTTTATACAGGAAAACCTGAAGATCTTTATCATGAATTAAAACAAAAAGCCACCCCAGATTATCAAGTGATTGATCCAACTGGAAAAGCCGTTGCAAGCCGTATTGTCAAAGAAGATGTTCGTTTTGGTTACGATTTACCTAAAGATGCTTTCCGTCAACCGTACATGGCCAAATACTTAACGGTCGAATTATCTGTCAAAGAAATGGCGCCATTCTCTTGGGATAGCTTTGCATTGATTCAAGGAGAAACGAAAGCTTTTGAAGGAAGTCTTTTGGCTCAACCAGCAACAAATGAAATGGAAAACGAATTTATTCAAGTGAAAATTGAAAACAATGGTAGCTTAACCATTGCTGACAAAAAAACAGGAGAAACATTTTCAAAATTGTTAACATTTGAAGATACTGGCGACATTGGGAATGAATATATCTTTTTCAAACCGACCGAAGACCAAGGAATTACAACCGAAAATGTAATGGCTGAAATTACGAATAAAGAAAATTCCCCTGTAAAAGCAAGTTATCAAATTAAACAAACCGTCATGTTACCAGTTTCAGCAGATGAACGATTAGAAGAAGAACAAAAGGCTGTTCGTGAGTTTAGAGAACGCCAAGCACAACGTTCAACGACGCTTCGCCCGTTCGAAATAACGACAGTGGTTACAATGATCAAAGAAAGTAACCAATTGTTCTTTGAAACAACCATTAATAATCAAATCAAAGATCATCGTTTACGCGTGCTTTTCCCAACTGGCATGGTCACAGAAACACATGAAGCGGATAGTATTTATGAAGTCGTGACACGACCAAATCAAGTAAGCGACACATGGGAAAATCCAACAAACCCGCAGCACCAACAAGCGTTTGTGAATGTTCATGACCAAAACAAAGGCGTGACTATCTTCAATGAAGGCTTAAATGAGTATGAAGTCTTAGCAGATGGAACCATTGCTGTCACATTAATTCGTTGTGTTGGCGAACTAGGTGATTGGGGCTATTTTGCGACACCAGAAGCACAATGCCAAGGAGAATATACCTTTAAATATGGTTTGTCATTGCATGGAAAACCAGAAGAACGCTTTGCTACGTATCAACAAGCCTATAGTGCACAAATTCCTTTTACTGCAGCTACTACTGCGCGTCATGAAGGTAAACTAGCACCGAACCATGTTTATTTGACAACGGCAGAAGGACCGATTGGTTGGACAGCCGTTAAACGTCAAGAGCAAACGAATCATTTAGTCGTTCGTGGCTTTAATCTAACAGCGCAAAATATTCCTTGTGAACTTCACAAAGAGACACAACCAGCGACTTGTTTAACAAATGTATTAGAAGAACCGTTGACACCAGCGATAGAAGTTGATACACCATTACGTCCGTTTGAAATTCGGACATGGCGTTTCGAAAAATAAATAAATAGGAGAACTTTGTTGAAAAGGACAAAGTTCTCCTATTTTCTTCTCTGTCGTTTTTTTGAGATATTTATAATAAAAATCTAGCGAAACAATGAGAAAATCATTCATTTTACGGTCAATTTGTGCTACTATAACGTCAACTGAAGGAGTGAAGCTAAATGGATTTAACCAATCGTTTTAATCGTCAAGTAAATAAAATTGCTGTTTCTTTAATTCGTCAATTTGACGAACAAGTCTCAGGAATTGAAGGTATTTTAAAATTAACGCTAGGAGAGCCGGATTTTAACACACCTGAGCATGTCAAAAAAGCAGCCAAAGAAGCAATTGATGCGAATTTTTCTCATTATACAGGGATGTCTGGTTTGTTAGATGTTCGTGAAGCAGCCGCTTATTTTATGAAAGAAAAGTACCATTTGACTTACCAGCCTGCGACAGAAATTTTAGTAACAGTTGGAGCAACAGAAGCGATTTCAGCTTCGTTATTAGCAATTTTAGAACAAGGTGACAAAGTGCTATTGCCAGCACCTATTTACCCAGGGTATGAACCAATTATTACATTGGCGGGGGCGGAGCCGGTATATTTGGATACACGAGACAACGATTTTGTCTTGACCCCTGAAATGATTGAAGCGGCAATGGCCGAGCATGGGGAACAAGTCAAAGCAATTATTTTAAATTATCCTAGCAACCCAACTGGTGTCACTTATAACCGCCAAGAGTTGCAAGCAATTGCTGATGTTCTAAAAAAATACGACATTTTTGTGATTAGCGATGAAATTTATAGTGAGTTAACTTATGATGAGAGTCATGTTTCGATTGCTGAAATGTTACGTGACCAAACGATTTTAATTAACGGTTTGTCGAAATCACATGCCATGACAGGCTGGCGGATTGGCTTTATTTTTGCACCAGCGATTTTAACAGCGGAGATCATTAAAGTTCATCAGTATTTAGTTACTGCGGCTGCAACTGTGTCTCAAAAAGCGGCTGTTCGTGCCTTAATCAAAGGAATGCATGATGCTGAAATTATGAAAGAAGAGTATCGGAAACGGCGCGATTTTGTTTATGAACAGATGACTCAATTGGGGTTTGAGGTTGCGCGTCCAAATGGCGCCTTTTATATTTTTGCTAAGATTCCTACTGGTTATGAACAAGATTCTATGAAATTTTGTATTGATTTAGCACAAAAAGAAGCAGTAGCGTTGATTCCAGGTATTTCTTTTGGCCCAGAAGCAGAAGGATACGTCCGAATTAGTTATGCGTCCGATATGGATAAATTAACAACGGCCATGGAACGAATTGCACATTACATGGCGACACAACGCGTAACGTACTAGCCTTTATAGATTCTTTACACAACTTTACCTTTTATTTACATTTAATTGAAACAGAATTAACAGAGTCTTGGTAGACTAAACTTGTAACTAATTGAAAAGGAAGTGCAAAGATGAAAAAACGTGTAATTGCAGCAACTATGCTGAGTCTAGGGTTATTATTAACTGGGTGTGGAGCTCAAGGAGGCACAACTGAAAAATCCAGCGAAGCGGATAGTAACAAACCAGTTAAAATTGTCGCTGTTGGTTCCACCGCTTTACAACCGTTAGTAGATGCTGCGAAAGATCAATTTACACAAGAACATCCTAATTATACAGTTTCTGTCCAAGGTGGCGGCAGCGGAACAGGACTTTCGCAAGTTGCAGATGGCGCAGTGACCATTGGAAATTCCGATGTGTTTGCCGAAGAGAAAGATGGCGTGGATGCCTCTAAATTAGTTGATCATCGGGTGGCCGTGGTTGGTATGGGACCAGTGGTCAACAAAGAAGTCGGCGTGAAGAATTTAACGAAGCAACAATTGATTGATGTCTTTACTGGCAAAGTCAAAAACTGGAAAGAAGTGGGCGGCAAAGATCAAGAAATCGTCGTAATAAACCGCGCAAACGGAAGTGGCACCCGAGCAACATTTGAAAAATGGGGCTTAGATGGAGCTAAACCAGTTCAATCACAAGAACAAGATTCTTCGGGAACAGTTCGTAAAATTGTTGAACAAACACCAGGAGCAATCAGCTATTTAGCTTTTTCTTATATGGATGATTCCACTGTTGCCTTAAGCATTGATGGTGTTGAACCAAAAGAAGAACACGTGAAAGACAATTCATGGAAAATCTGGTCTTATGAACATATGTATACAAAAGGGGAGCCTAATAAAGATGTAAAAGCCTTCTTAGACTATATGGTCACCGATGATGTTCAAAAAACAATTGTCAAAGACTTAGGTTATTTAGCCATCACAGATATGCAAGTAGAACGTGATGTAAATGGAAAAGTAACTGAAAAATAAACAAAAAACTCAGCCAATAAACAGGATTGGCTGAGTTTTTTTAGGCTTCTTTTTTTGTTAAAGGCAAGGTGATTGTAAAAGTGGTCCCTAAGCCTAAGTGACTATCAATGGCGATTTTACCGCCTAATAATTCTGTGTAATTTTGGACAATAGCTAGACCTAGACCGGTGCCACCAGAATGACGGCTACGTGCTTTATCGACACGATAGAACCGTTCAAAGATCCGTTCTTGGTCTTTTTGACTAATGCCAATGCCAGTATCTTGAACAGATAAACGTAATTGCTGATTTTCAATAGCATAAGAAATAGTAATCTGACCATTTTCTTGGGAATACTGAATGGCATTTTCAATTAGATTCTTCACGATTGGATAAAACAATTCGTATTTGGTGAAAAACTGGCTCTCTGGCAGACCATGAACGACTGTTTTAAGCTGTTTTGCTGCCAATTGTTGCTGATAAGAACCGAGAATTTCTGTAATAAATTTTTCTAAAGTAATTTCTTGTTCTGCATAAGGAATTGTTGCGCTGCCCCGAGAAAGTTCTAAAATTTCTTGAATTAATTGTTGCAGACGCTGGGCATCTTTTTGCATGATGTGCAAAAATTGATCAAGGACTTCCGGATCTTCTTTGGCACCGTCTATGAGTGTCTCGGTAAAGCCTAAAAGAGAAGTGACAGGCGTTTTTAGTTCATGAGACACGTTTGATACAAAATCTTTTTGCATTTTTTCTAGTTGGCGAACGCGCGTTAAATCATAGGCAATTCCTAACACTTGATAATCATTGGCGCTTTGATCATCCAAGTAACGAAGAGAAAGATCTAATCGTAAAGGTGTTGGTCCCTGTGTCACAGTGATTTCTTGATGTAAGCTGTTTTTTTCAGCGACGACTTGATGGATTAAATGAATCAAATCGGCGTCTTGAATCACTTCAAGATAATTGCTTTGCATATTTTTAGCAGAGAGTCCTAACATTTCCTGCATTTTAGGGTTCAACAGACGAAGCCGTCCTTGCGTATCAATGATAAAGACACCAATCATCAGCTCATCTAAAAGTTCGTGAAATTGCTCATCCGCAGACGTATACGCTTTATACGTTTGACTTACTTGTTGACTCAGTAGGTTAATAGTTTCGTAAAGTTCATTCCATTCAGAAGATTGCTGGATAATGGATCGATTTTCATCTGGATGTTTAAGCATTCGTTTCAGAATCGGTAAGACAGTCACTAGCGGTTGATTTTTTTGCCGTAACAATAAAAAGATAAACAAGGTAATTAGCAGGAACAAGATGCCAAATGTAAAGATAATATAGCGACGAAAAGATTGGATATTTTTAGAAAATAGCGCGGTTTGTTCCGAAATCCGAATAATGCCAACGATTTCTCCTGATTTTAAAACAGGCGTGGCAACGTACAGAAGTTCTTTATTTAACGTTTTACTCTTTCGTAAAGCTGAACCATAGGTAGCTCCTGATAGAACCGCAGCGATTTCAGGTCGTTTTTTGTGCGACTCTAGCGGTTCATTTTGGCTGCTGTCAAAAAAGACGGTACCATTTTTTTGCAACAAAGTTACCCGTTCTTCTGCATCATCTAACGCATGGGTGACAAGGAGTTGTTGTTGGTTTGTCAGTTGCCCTTTTTCGAAAACGGAAGGGGGCAACTGGTCTGTTAAAAGGGTATTTTTTCTTCTTAAATAGGTTTCTTGCTGAGCAACCATTTCTTTTTGAAAGAAAAAATTGGTCGCTGCAATACTCCCGACAAATAATAAAAGCATGACTGCCGCAACTAAAAAATATTCAATCCGCAGTCTCTTTTTCATCGTTTTGGCTCCTGAAAACGGTAGCCAAAGCCACGGACAGTTACTAAGTAAACGGGCCGTTTGGGATCGGGCTCGATTTTATCACGTAAATGACTAATGTGGACATCGACGATGCGACTTTGTCCAGCGAAGTCATATTGCCAAATTCGTTCCAACAAGGTTTCCCGATTGATGACCCGATCTTTGCGTTTCATGAAGTAAACGAGTAATTCAAATTCTTTCGGTGTTAGCTCAATGGGCTGATTGCGCACAAAGACTTCATAATTTTGTTCATCCACACGAATCTCGCCAATCACAAGCGGAGCTTTAGGTGTGTCCTCTTGAAGCGTTTCGGTCGTGGTAGGTTTTAAACGACGGAAAATAGCTTTCATGCGTGCTAGGACTTCTCTGGGACTAAAAGGTTTTGTTAAATAATCATCCGCCCCAATTTCTAAGCCGATGATTTTATCTACTTGTTCATCTTTGGCAGTTAAAATCAAAATAGGCGTGTCAATTTTTTCTCGACGAAGTGCCTTGGTAATTTCTAAGCCATCCATACCAGGAAGCATTACATCTAAAATTATAAAATCATATTGATTAGACAAAGCTAATTCGAAGCCGTTTTTACCATCTTCGGAAGTAGTCACCTGATAGCCTTCTTTTTCCAAATTAAAGGTTAACAAAGTTAAAATCGATGGTTCATCATCGACGACAAGAACTTTTTTCATTTACATAACTCCTTCAAGAAATTTCTGAAAATAAGTGTATATTTCACTATTGTTAGTTTAACATATTTTTAGAGGAAGAACGTACTTTAAAGTAAGCGAGAATGCTACTTTTGAGAAAAGTCAACTCATGGTATAATAGAGAAATGAAATGAGGAGAAGCAAATGATTGGTATTAGTAGTTGCTTAGGTGGGATTTGTTGCCGTTACGATGGAAAATCTCAAGAACAAGAAGCGTTAAAACAACTTGTAACTAATGGAAAAGCAATAATGGTTTGTCCCGAAGTTTTAGGAGAGTTGCCCATTCCACGTCCGCCAGCAGAAATCATTGGCGGGGATGGCTTTGATGTTTGGGCGAATACTGCTTATGTATATACGGATAACGGGGAAGATGTGACTGAGGCATTTAAAGCAGGGGCACAACGCGCGTATCAAAAATTAAAAACTCAACAAATTACAACCTTGATTTTGAAAGAAAAAAGTCCCAGCTGTGGCAGCCAGCTGATTTATGATGGACAATTTTCTGGCATTAAAAAAGCTGGAGTTGGGGTGGCAACTGCTTATTTTATTCAACAAGGAATGACCGTTTATTCTGAAGAAACATGGCAACTTGCGGACATTTCTTTTTAAAAGGTAAAAACTTAGTAAAAAAAGATTGACTATTCCCTATGAAATCGGTAACCTATAAGGGATTGAAGATGGGAGCACGGCTCATGGAAATGGAAAAAACAAACCGCATGAATGCGTTATTTGAATTTTATTCGACATTATTAACGGAAAAGCAGATGAATTATATGGAGCTTTACTATGCTGATGACTTTTCTTTAGGAGAAATTGCGGAAGAATATGAGGTTAGTCGCCAAGCGGTTTATGATAACATTAAACGAACCGAAAAAATTTTAGAAGAATATGAAAAAAAGTTACATCTTTATTCAAACTATGTTGTACGGAAAGAATATCTTGAACAACTACAGCAGTATGTTCAAGAAACTTATCCCAAAGATAGTGAAATCAAAAAATATATTGAACAAATTCAAGAAATAGAGGAATGAAACTATGGCTTTTGAGAGTTTAACAAACCGCCTACAGCAGGCAATGAGTAAAATCCGTCGTAAGGGAAAAGTTTCCGAAGCCGACGTAAAAGAAATGATGCGAGAAATCCGTTTGGCTTTATTAGAAGCCGACGTTAATTTACAAGTGGTCAAAGATTTCACAAAACGTGTCAGAGAACGGGCAGTAGGAGTCGAAGTATTAGAAAGCTTATCACCAGCCCAACAAATTGTAAAAATTGTTGATGAAGAATTAACGAAAACGTTAGGTTCAGAAACGGTTGAACTGAATAAATCTCCAAAAATCCCGACAGTGATTATGATGACAGGGTTACAAGGGGCTGGTAAAACAACTTTTACTGGTAAATTAGCAAAACACTTAATGAAAACTGAAAACGCTCGTCCGCTTTTAATCGCTGGTGACGTTTATCGTCCAGCAGCGATTGATCAGTTGAAGGTTTTAGGTCAACAATTAGAAGTTCCCGTTTTTGATATGGGAACAGATGCTAATCCAGTGGAAATTGTTCGTCAAGGGTTAGCATTAGCAAAAGAAAAGAAAAATGATTATGTCTTAATTGATACGGCCGGCCGTTTACACATTGACGAAGCTTTAATGGACGAATTGAAACAAATTAAAGAGTTGGCTGATCCCAATGAAATTCTGTTAGTTGTTGATGCGATGACGGGGCAAGATGCTGTCAACGTTGCAGATAGTTTTAATGAACAGCTTGGAATTACTGGGGTTGTTATTACCAAAATGGATGGCGATACTCGTGGGGGGGCTGCGCTGTCAATTCGGGCAGTAACGGGTGCTCCGATTAAATTTGTCGGTTCTGGTGAAAAATTAACCGATTTAGAAATTTTCCATCCCGATCGTATGTCGAGTCGTATCCTAGGTATGGGGGACATGTTGACGCTAATTGAAAAAGCGCAACAAGATTACGATGAGAAAAAAGCAGAAGAACTTGCTCAAAAAATGAAAGAAAACAGTTTTGACTTTAACGATTTCATTGAGCAATTGGATCAAGTTATGGGCATGGGACCGATTGAAGACTTATTAAAAATGATCCCTGGAATGAGTAACATGCCTGGTATTGAAAATGTCAAAGTCGATCCAAAAGATGTGGCACGGAAACGGGCGATGGTCTTATCAATGACCCCTGCAGAACGTGAAAATCCTGATCTATTAAATCCTAGTCGCCGCCGCAGAATTGCAGCTGGTTCAGGAAATAGTGTGGTTGAAGTCAATCGTATGATTAAACAATTTAAAGAATCCAAAAAAATGATGCAACAAATGTCCAAAGGGGATATGAACATTCCTGGTATGGATCAAATGTTAGGTGGCGGCGTTAAAGGCAAGCTAGGTAAAATGGCCATGAATCGTATGATGAAGAAAAACAAAAAGAAGAAAAAGAAAAAAAGATAAACAGGCTTTAGTTAATTATTGGAAGAAACAGAAAGTGCGTCATCAGTCTCTTCGACTGATGGCGCACTTTCTGTTTAAGCGTAGTTTTGGATAATTGCGTTTAACGCTTCGGCAAAACCAGCGCCGTGTTGTTCATAATATGACGTAAATCGTTCATCGCCAACATACATAAGGCCTAACCCTTTGTGTGCTTCTGGCGAATAGCTTGACCAAGAGTACATTAACCAATCTTTGTGTAATTGGAAAATTTCTTGCGCAAGTTGGCTAGTCAACTTGGGTGATTTTTGATACATGGCTAACTTAGAAAATAAATCTTTTTCCACGTTCTGCATTGCTTGCATGTCTTTTTCCGTCAAGTTTAAATATTTTTTGTTGGCTTGTTCAATCGTTTCGTTGCCATATTTTTCCCGAATCTCTTTACCATATTTTTCTTCGTTTTCTTGAACTTTTTGTTGTTTGAATGCTTCGAATTTTTGCTGATCTGACATGTTTATCTCTCCTTTGTAATGGTGTAAGGTTTGTTGAACAGAGGCTAAAAGACGATCAATTTCATTGCGCTTTTCCAATAGTTTTTGTTGATGCTCGTATAAAGCCTGTTCAACATTAAAGTCAGGTTGCTCCAAAATTTCTTTAATTTCATCTAGTTTCAGATCCAATTCACGGTAAAAAAGAATTTGTTGCAAACGATTCACCTCGGCTTGCCCGTAAATTCGATAACCAGAAGAATTAATTCTGGCTGGTTGAAGAAGACCAATTTCATCATAATATCGTAACGTCCGTGCACTGACGCCAGATAGTGAAGCCATTTTTTTAATTGTATATTCCATCATTCATTCCTCCTGACAAAATCTATCATAAACCTTTACGTAACGAGAGGGTCAAGCAAAAAAATAAAAAAAGTGAGACAACCTGTAAAAAGTTGCCTCACTTTTTCTCGATTGATTCAATTAGGCAGTTAAGCGATTAAAGAAATCCACGTAAGCATCTACAATTGATTGTAAGAAGCCAACAGTGCCATCAATAATTTTACCATCTTCACCAATTAAGTTCGTAATACCGCCAATATAGGCTTCAGGTTGTTGTAAAGTTGGAACATTTAAGAAGACTAATGATTGTCTTAAATGATGGTTCGCACCAAATCCGCTAATTGCACCTGGTGAAACACTCACCACAAGTCCTGGTTTTTTATCCCAAACGCTTTCGCCATACGGACGTGAACCGACATCCAATGCATTTTTTAAAACAGCTGGTACTGAACGGTTATATTCTGGTGTTACAAACATTACGCCATCTACTTGTTTAACTTCTTCACGGAATGTTGTCCAAGCTTCGGTGGGGGTTCCTTCATCATCCAAATCTTGATTGTATAATTCTAAATCACCTATGTTAATGAAAACAGGTTCGAAATCAGCTGGAAATAAGTCCGCCATTGTTTTTGCTACCAATTTGTTAAATGAATCTTTTCTTAAACTCCCTACAAAAATACCAATTTTTTTTGTCATGTAAATCCCTCCATTTTTCTTTTACTTACTTTATGATAGTACTTTTTCAAAAAAAGCGCAAACGTTTTATCCTTGTACATTGTTGAACTTCGTAACTTCACGTATAATAGCTAGTAAAAGGATGAGTAAAGGAGCAACTGCTTGAATAAAAAAATAAATTGGCGCCGACAGTTAACACAGTTGGAGAAACAAACATTGACTGAATTAAAAAACAAGGAAATGATTAAACAAGGAACTTTTTATAAATTGGAACAAACATTTCCTGAGGAATCAGCTTATACTTATTATGGTTTATACAGGAAGGAACAAACCATTCAAGCATATATCGTAGGGTATTGTTTTGATGGGGAAACCTTGGAAGCGACGATTGTTGCGCCAAATGTAGGACCATTTTTTGAAGAACTTGTTCAAGAACTCGAAAAGCAAGCAGCTTTGTGGGGAATGAAAGAAGTCTTTCTCGTGATGGACGACAAGCAATCTGTTGGCCTGAATTATTTTAATAGACAAGGAATTGTGCCAGCTTTTTCAGAACAGTATCTGGTTTTTCAAAGAGAAACTTACTCACAGGCGTTGGCGAAGCTGACACTTCTCCGACCACAAGTGGCTGATTTGGATTCCTTGGCTAGGTTACTCGAAGGTACGCCTTTGCCGGAGGACCTTCAACGAACACTTATTTATAAAGAAAACAATCAACTTTTAGCCACGCTACGTTTGGATCATTTTGAAAACGAATGGGGGATTTATGGCTTTGTTGTGACAAAAACGCAACGAGGTCGCGGTCTTGGCCGTCAAGTGTTACAGTCTGCGCTCCGAATGATTTTAGAAAATTCAGCTTCAGCGACTATTTTTTTAGAAGTTGAAACAGAAAATCAAGCAGCGCTTCATCTCTATCAAACAGAAGGCTTTCAAGTGAGAAACCAGTACAACTATTATCAAATTTTGTAAAAATTCTTCATTATTTCGTTTGTTTTCCTGCAAATTGGCTAAAAAAATTGAAAAAAAGTAAAGGTGTCAAGAAAAAACTCTTTACAGGTTGTTGTTAATCTGTTAAACTAACTCTTGTGATTAAGTTAATGGAGGTGTATTTAATAATGGCAGTTAAAATTCGTTTAAAACGTATGGGTTCTAAAAAGAGTCCTTTTTACCGTATTGTAGTAGCTGATTCTCGTTCTCCTCGTGATGGACGTTTCATCGAAACTGTAGGTACTTACAACCCTTTGAAAGACCCTGCAGAAGTAGTTTTAAAAGAAGATTTAGTTTTAGATTGGTTATCTAAAGGTGCGCAACCTTCTGATACAGTTCGTAACATCCTTTCAAAAGAAGGCGTTATGAAAAAACATCATGAAGCTAAAAACGTTAAGAAATAAGGTGATTGAATATGGCAGATGTGAAAGAGTTAATTTTAACTATTGTCCGTCCGTTAGTCAGTCAACCTGAAGCAGTCTCATTAGAAATTGAGGAATCAACTGATTTCCTCGAGTATAATTTGACTGTGGCCAAAGAAGATATTGGACGTATCATTGGTAAACAAGGGCGTGTTGCAAAAGCAATTCGGACAATTGTTTATAGTGTACGTATCGATGGTCCGAAAAAGGTCCGTTTAAATATTCTTGATGGTAAATAAGCATTAACAAGGAGGTAGCCTAGCTATCTTCTTTTTTTATACATAACCAAAAAGTTTTCATTGCTAGAGATAGGCCTTTCTTGCTAAAATAGATGTATCCAGAATAAAGGAGCGATTTGTATGGCAAAACGAATTATCATTATGAACTTTGATATTGAAAGTAAATCGTACCAAGCATTTTCCGAAATAAAAAAGATGCAGGCAGAAAGACAGCTTAAAGGTGAGCAAATGGCGGTTGTTACGCATGTTAATGATGGCCAGCATCAATTTAAAATCAATGATTTTATCGATTTTACAGGCAACAATCATACATCAAAAGATAGCATGATTGGGATGCTAGTAGGCATATTAGGTGGTCCTCTGGGCATTCTTTTTGGCTGGTTTGCTGGAAGTATGTATGGTGCAAGCAAAGACGCCAAAGAAATTCAAGAAGCACAAACGGTTTTTGAACATGTGATTCAAAAGATTGATGAAGGACAAACGGGATTGTTATTAATTGCAGAAGAAGAAGACAACCGTCCGCTCAACCAATTGGTTATGTTTGACTTAGGTGGCGAAATCACGCGGCTTGATTTAGAGGAAGTCCAACAAGAAATTAACGATGCGAACGAAGTTGCAAATGAAGCGAAACAATCGTGGCAAGCAAAAAAAGAACAACACAAAGAAGCAACATCGAAAGAAGAATAAGGAGCAAAGACTGTTTTCTGAATAAAGGAAAACAGTCTTTTAAAATACTAAGAAATCACGGTTTTTTATGGTAGTTTGCTAATTTTTTGTTATTTTATCGTAAAATACGGTAAACTAAGAAGGAAACTTTGAGAAAATAGATAAATTATTATTTGCTAAAGGAGCAAACTTCTTCTAAAATAAAAAGGAAGTTTAAAAGAAAGTATGGTAGCAGATGGAAATACAATTTTTAGGAACAGGCGCTGGTGTACCAGCAAAACATCGCAATGTCACAGGAATTGCGTTGAAATTATTAGATGAACGAAATGCAGTTTGGCTCTTCGATTGTGGGGAAGGGACTCAATTGCAAATTTTAAAAAGTAGTATTCGCCCAAGAAAAATTGAAAAGATTTTTATTACACATTTACATGGGGATCATATTTTTGGTTTACCTGGTTTGTTAAGTAGTCGTTCTTTTCAGGGCGGGACAGAACCTTTAGAAATCTATGGACCAGTTGGGATTGCTGACTTTGTCAAGACTTCTTTACGGGTCTCGCAATCGCGGTTGTCCTATCCACTGAAATTTATTGAATTAACGAAAGAAAATGACGTTATTTTTAAAGATAAACAATTCACTGTTCGCTGTAATATCTTGGACCATGGCATCACGAGCTTTGGCTATCGAATTGAGGAAGCAGCGCATGAAGGAGAATTACAAGTAGAGAAACTTCAAGCTTTAGGGATTCCTTCTGGGCCGTTGTATGGCAAACTCAAACGTGGTGAAACGATTGTTTTTGATGGACAGGAAATTAATGGACAAGCGTTTGTGGGAGAGCGTAAACCTGGACGAATCGTGACGATTTTAGGAGACACTCGCAAAACCAAAAATAGTGTAACTTTAGCACGACGAGCGGATGTTTTAGTCCATGAAAGTACGTTTAATAAACACGAAGCAAAAATGGCAAAAGCCTACTTCCACTCAACCAGTCAACAAGCAGCTGAAGTTGCAAAAGAAGCGCAAGTAAAACAACTTATTTTAACGCATATTAGTGCCCGTTATTTAACCAAAGAGGCCTATCAGCTTCAAGAAGAAGCCCAAGAAATTTTCCCCAATACAAAAATCGTAAAAGATATGGATATCATTGAGATTCCATTTGCCAATGAAGGAGGAGCTTAGATGGATTTAACAAATAAAGTCGTTGTCGTAACTGGAGGTTCAGCTGGTTTAGGTGAACAAATTTGTTATGAAGCAGCTAAACAAGGGGCGGTCGTCGTTGTCTGCGCCCGCAGAATTAATTTGATTGGTAAAGTTCGCGAGCAGTGTGCTGTTTTAAGCGGACGAGAAGCATTTTCTTATCAATTAGATATTGCCGATCCAGAAAGTGTTGAACGTGTGGTTGAAGCTATTTCAGCAGAAGTTGGTCCTATAGATGTTTTAGTCAACAATGCTGGTTTTGGCTTGTTTGAAAATTTTGTTGAAATTGACTTGGCTGTTGCACGCCAAATGTTTGATGTCAACGTTCTAGGAATGATGACGTTTACTCAAAAAGTAGCTATTAAAATGATTGAAGCTGGGCAAGGACATATTATCAACGTTGCTTCAATGGCTGGGAAGATGGCTACAGCTAAATCAACCGTTTATTCTGCAACGAAATTTGCTGTGTTAGGTTTTTCAAATGCTTTACGTTTAGAATTGAAACCGTTGGGTGTAGCAGTAACGACTGTCAATCCAGGACCAATCCAAACAGAATTCTTTGATAAAGCGGACCCGACAGGCACATATCTAGCTGCGGTGGATAAAATTGTTTTGGACCCTACGAAATTAGCGAAAGAAGTGGTTGGGAGTATGGGGACTTCTCGACGTGAGATTAATCGTCCATTTGTCATGGAAGCGGCAGCCCGCTTTTATACATTGTTTCCACATTTAGGAGATTTCATAGCGGGAAATATTTTAAATAAAAAATAAAGGAGTCGATCAAGTCATGAAAAATCAATGGCGTGTTATTTTGGGCCTTGTGTTGGTCTTAATTGTTGTTATTTTTGCTGTTTTAAATAATCAAGCTGTTCCAGTAAACTTTGGTTTTACTAAAATTAGTGGACCGTTAATCTTAATTATTTTAGGTTCTGCAATTATTGGCGCACTAGTTGGATTACTAACCTCCACAACCACCATTTGGAACCAACGTAAGGAATTAAAAGCTGTACAAAAAGAGTTGGATATTTATAAAAATGATATGGATAAATTAGTCAAAGAAGAAACGGAAAAAGTTCAACGTTCTTTTGATAATCAATTGGCTGATTTGCAAGCCAAACAAGCGGCAGCACCACAAGTCTCAGAACCAGTGGTCAACGAACAAACGTCAAACACAGAAGTAGACGTAACGCCTGTGTCAGGTAGTCGTATTGATCGTTATGTGAAACCTCGTGTGAATGAAGAGGAACAAAAATAAGGAAGAGACTTTATCACTAAGTTTCTTTTAAAATAAAACTGTGATATCTGCTATTTATCTAACAGATATCACAGTTTTTTTCTCAGATTTAAAAAAATGCTTTCTTTAGTTTTTGGAAAAATTTTGCTATAATTACTTGGTTAGGAGTGACGTCGTGAAAAAATCAAACTATCAATGGCAGTTACAGACAAAGACAGAATTACCTGTAGAATTTATAGAACAATTAAAAAAAGAAGAAATTAATCCATTAATTGGCCAACTTTTATGGCACCGCAATATCCGGACAGAAGAAGCATTACGTAAGTTTCTACATCCGACTATCGAAGATATTTATGATCCGTTCTTAATGCATGATATGGAGAAAGCGGTAGCCCGCATCCAGCAAGCCGTCGAAGCGGGTGAACAAATCCTTGTCTATGGGGATTATGATGCAGATGGCATCACTAGTACCACGGTTATGAAAGAAGCAATCGAATTAGTCGGTGGCATGGTTCAGTACTTTCTACCGAATCGTTTTGTTCATGGCTATGGGCCTAATAAAGACGTATTTGCTGAACAAATTGAACAAGGAGTCCAATTAATTGTAACCGTTGATAATGGTGTAGCCGGACATGAAGCAATTAACTACGCTATGGCACAAGGAGTAGATGTAATCGTTACTGACCATCATGAATTGCCTGAACAATTACCAGAAGCCTATGCGATTGTCCACCCTAGACATCCACAAGGTGACTATCCTTTTGGAGATTTAGCTGGTGTTGGCGTGGCTTTCAAAGTCGCTACTGCGTTACTTGGTGAATTGCCAATTGAGTTATTAGATTTGGTAGCAATTGGGACGATTGCTGACTTGGTTTCATTAACCGATGAAAATAGAACGTTTGTCAAAATGGGCCTTCAAATGATTCAAACTGGTGATCGAATTGGTTTAGACGTTTTATTACAAGAAGCGGGTGTGAAAAAGGAAGCTGTTTCAGAAGAATCAATTGGCTTTACCATTGGACCTCGTTTAAACGCATTAGGTCGATTAGGGGAAGCCGCACCAGGTGTTGAATTGATGACTACATTTGATGAAGAACAAGCGCTGGAAATCGCTAAATATATCGATCAACAAAACAATGAACGAAAAGACATTGTAACGACGATTGCCAAAGAAGCCCTGGATTTAATCGACCCGAATGCGCCGGTCCATATTTTAGCGAAACAAGGCTGGCATGAAGGCGTCTTAGGGATTGTCGCGGGCCGCATTATGCAAGAAACGGGGAAACCAACCATTATTTTAGCAATAGATGAATCTGGTACGACCGCTAAAGGCTCTGGACGTAGCATTAGCGCATTGAATCTCTATGAGGCGTTGAACGAAGTGCGTGAGCAATTCACTCATTTTGGTGGGCATCATATGGCAGCGGGAATGACTTTACCTGTTGAAAATATTCCTTTTGTTCAAGAACATTTGGTACACTTTATTGAAAAAAATCAAATTGATATGGCTAATGGACAAGAGTTGCTCATTAGTGAGAGCTTAGCGGTTTCGCAGGCCACGACTACTTTTATTGATCAATTGCGTATTTTGGCGCCTTTTGGGACCGATAATACTGTTCCAACTTTTGTATTTAAGGAAATCACGCCTACGCAAATTCGGCAAATTGGTGCAGATAATGCACATCTGAAATTTCAAATGAATCAAGAAGGGGCACAATTGGATGCAATTGCTTTTCAAATGGGGCCTCAAGCGGATGAACTAGCACAAGGAACCGCCGATGTGGCAGGCCAACTTTCCATCAATGAATGGAATGGTCGTAAGAAACCACAATTAATGGTGACTGATTTTGCTGTATCGGGAAGACAATTATTTGATTTTCGTGGCAAAAATAATCAAACGAAACCAATTCCTTCAGAAGCAACAGCTTATCTTTTGTTTGATGAAAAAAATCAAAAATTCATTTCAGATCCAACCGCTAATATTATTGTTTGGTCAAACCAAAAAGAATTGGTGGAAGCTGTTTCTCAAAATCAAATCGAACAACTGGTTTTTGTCGACTGTCCTGTGGAAGCAATCACGGTTAAAGAAATTGTTGAAGCGACTGAGATACAACGTATATACATGATGTTTATTTCACCAGAAGAAGCTTATTTAAACGGTATGGCTTCACGTGAACAATTTGCAACATTGTATAAATTTATTTTGCAGCAAAAAGAAGTAAATCTACGTTCCCAGCTATCGAAGGTGGCAAATTACTTAAATATCCAAGAAAAATTATTAATTTTCATGATACAGGTGTTTTTTGACTTAGGATTTGTTACAATAGAAAGCGGTGTTTTAAACAGTATTGAGAAACCCGACAATCGACCATTGACTGAAAGTCAAGTGTACCAACAACGATTGAAAAAAATAAAAACAGAAGAATTTCTACTTTACAGTGATTGTCAAACAATACAACAATGGCTGTGGAATGAGGAGGACAAATAAAAATGGATTTAAGAGATTACATTGCAAGCATTCCAGATTATCCTGAGAAAGGGATCGTGTTCCGTGACATTTCTCCATTAATGGCTAATGGGGATGCCTACCGTGAAGCAACGAAACAAATCGTGGATTACGCGAAAGAAAAAAGAATTGATATGGTTGTAGGACCAGAAGCTCGTGGCTTTATTGTCGGCTGTCCAGTGGCTTATGAACTAGGGGTTGGCTTTGCTCCGGTTCGTAAAAAAGGAAAACTTCCTCGTGAAACCATCGAAGTGACTTATGACTTAGAATATGGTTCAGATACATTAACGTTGCACAAAGATGCCATCACACCAGGTCAACGTGTTTTGATTTGTGATGACTTGCTAGCAACTGGTGGTACAATTAAAGCAACCATCGAATTAGTCGAACAATTAGGTGGTATTGTGGTTGGTTGTGCGTTCCTAATTGAATTAATGGATTTACATGGCCGCGATAAAATTGATGGCTACGATATTGTTACCTTAATGGAATACTAATCTAATTTAATTAGAAAGAGCGAAGGAATTTAATCCTTCGCTCTTTCTTTGACATATTTATAAAAACGGAGCATAGCTTGGGGGGAACACACCGTTTTATTATTTATTAAGGGAACTTACGATAAACGTATCTTGCTTGCTGTTGTTTACGTGTACGTGTATAACGCTTCTCATCCCATGACATAAACCAAAGAATAAATAACGGCGTCACGATCATAAAAGCAAGACGTAATCCTAATGTTCCCAAAAAAATACCTATAACCAATACAAAAAATAAAAATCCAACACGACGAATTGCTTCCATGTGTATCACCTCTTCATTTGATTCGAACGAGTGTTCGTATTGTTATTATACGAATGTATGTTCGTTTTGTAAAGTCTTTTCTACTAATTTATGTTAAAATAATTCGAAAAGAAGAATAATCCTTTATAATAAAGAGATTTAGGGCAATAAAAGAACACGATGCTCAAAGCATCGTGTTCTTATTGTGCTGTGATTACGTATAAAAGAGAACAGAAAAATACATGAGGATCGCTGCAAGCATGACGAACAAGTGCCAAACCACATGCATAAACCGCACATTTTTCAATGAATAGAAGGCTGCACCTAATGTGTAAGACACGCCCCCTGCGACTAATAACGCCGTTCCTGTAAACCCAAGAGATTCATATAACGGACGAGCAGCGATGATACAGAGCCAACCTAAAACAATATAAATAATCGTTGAAATGTTTTTCACTGTTTCTTGTTTATGCAACGTGAGGGATTTATAGACAATACCGACAATGGCGATTAACCAGACTAAACTAAATAAGGTCCAACCTAACCAACCGCCAATACTAATTAAGCAAAACGGCGTATAGCTGCCAGCAATCAATAAGAAAATAGAACTATGATCGAAGACCTGAAAGACCTTTTTGGCTCTTGTAAAAATTAAACTATGAAATAACGTTGAAGATAAAAAAAGTAGAATCAACATGGAGCCATAAATAGCATAAGATACCACGTGAATTGGTGAACCTAAACGAGCTCCTTTAACAAGTAAAATGACTAAGCCAGCAATACTTAAACCTGCGCCTATGCCATGTGTAACTGCATTTAAGACTTCGTTCACGATTAGGTATTTTTTTGAGAAATGCGTTTTTTCCAATAAATTCACTTCCTTTATTTTAATTTGATGAAAAATTCGGCAGTGTCTGTTATACTATAACTAGATAATTAACCGTTTAATGGTATTCTACCATGAAAACAGGTTCCTTTTAAAGAAAGAGTGATAAATTTATGACAAACGTTAAAATCGTAACGGATTCTTCATGTACGATGGAAAAAAGTCTTAGAGATGAATTAAATATCCATATGATGCCTTTATCAATTATGGTTGATGGCGTTGTTTATCCAGATGATGATCATTTGCCAGGCGAAAAATTTATGGACATGATGGCTAATGCGAAGGCCTTACCCAAAACCAGTCAACCACCAATTGGTGAATTTGTAGAATTATATGATCGCTTAGGTGAAGATGGCAGTGAAGTAATTTCGATTCACATGACAAAAGGCTTAAGTGGAACGGTTGAAGCGGCCCGTCAAGCTAGCAACTTATCATCAAGTAAAGTAACGGTGATTGATAGCGATTTTACAGACCAAGGTTTGTCTTTCCAAGTCATTCAAGCAGCAAAATTGGCACAAGCGGGAGCGGGTGTTCCAGAAATTTTAGCTGAAATTGAACGCGTCAAACAAAATACTAAATTATACATTGGCATTTCAACATTAGATAATTTGGTTAAAGGTGGACGAATCAGCCGTACAACAGGATTATTATCAAACATTTTTAATATGAAAGTTGTCATGGACTTTGAAAATACGGAATTGATTCCTGTAGCGAAAGGCCGAGGCGTTAAAACGTTTAATAAATGGTTTGACGAATTGAAATCAGAATTAAGTAAGATTCCAAATGTTCGACAAATTGGCATTTCTCATGCGGATGGGCTAGAACTAGCAAATGGATTCAAAGAAGGATTACAAGCAATCTTTAAAGACATGGATATTCCCGTATTACATACGAATCCAGTCATTGCAACACATACAGGAAAAAATGCCTTTGCTATTATGTACTATACAGACTAAGAAATAACGAGGTTGGGTCTCACTCTTAAATGAGTAGACGCAACCTCTTTCTAACAAGAAAAGGAAAATTTCTTGTTAGTTTATTTAAAAGGAAGTGACGAAGATGAAAAAACAAACACAGCATATTTTGCTGACCGTCTTAACACCTATCCTCATTGCGCTAGGTGTTTTTACATTGTTAAGTGTGGCCATCCCCAAAGCAAAGCCACTATTAAAGCAAGAGAAAGTGGCCACAACTGCTCAAAAAAATCAAAAAGAAGTCATTCATTATACAGCAATCGGTGATTCTTTAACTGAAGGAATTGGCGATTTGACGAATAGTGGAGGTTTTGTTCCTATTGTGGCAGATGATTTAAAAGAACACTACAACTTGAACGGTGTTCAAACAGACAATTTTGGGAAAAATGGGGATCGTAGTGATCAAATTTTAAAACGAATCAAAGAAAAACCTGAAATTCAAAAGGGCCTTGCCTCTGCGGACGTGATTACGCTAACGGTTGGCGGAAATGACTTAATGAAAGTAATTAGTAGTAATATTTTCGACTTGAAAGTCAGCTCGTTCAATCGTCCACAAAAAGCCTATCAACGCCGAGTAAGACGACTACTTGAAGAAATCCGAGAGTACAACGAGAAGGCCCCTATTTATGTCTTAGGAATTTACAATCCCTTCTACTTAAACTTTTCCGAAATTACAGAAATGCAAGAAATCGTTGATAACTGGAATCAAGCAACCGAAGAAATGGTTCAAGAGCAAAAACGAGCCTATTTCATTCCTATCAATGATTTACTCTATAAAGGTCGTGGCGATGAAGTTGGCGTAACTGGTGGTGACTCAGAAACTACAGGAAGTAGTGCTAGCAAAGAGGATTTAAACAATTTGTTATATGAAGAAGATCGCTTCCATCCGAATAATCTTGGCTACCAAATTATGGCCGGAGCTGTCCGGGATGAAATGGTCAAGACAGAGAAAGAATGGATAACCAAATCAGAAGGTAGTGAATAAAATGAATGAAGAAAAGCCAAAAACAAGTAAATCAATTAAAAAGACACAACCAACCAATCTTAAACGAAATCCCTGGAAAATCGCTTTTCTTGTTCTAGTTGGTTTAGTCATTGGTAGTGTAGCTTTCGTGACATTTCGAGCAACACAAGTTCGCGAACCAGATTTAAAGAAAATACCAGCAATTGTTGAAAAAGAAGGCGAGCCAGTCGTCACCATTCAGTCAAAAAAACAACAAGTGAACAAACTGATTGACTTTTATTTAGCCGACTTTCAAAAAGGCTCGGAGATTAAATATAAATTTTATTTAGAAAATGATGCTTTATTAAATGGAACATTTCAGGTGTTAGGGCATGACATTCCTTTTTACTTATATTTTGATCCTTACGTGATGGCGAATGGTAATGTACAATTAAAAGCAAAAAGTTTATCTATAGGAACGTTAGGCTTGCCAATTAAAGAAGTATTGAAATTTGCTAAACGTTCTTACAAACTACCTAAATGGGTTGAAATCAATCCAGATGATCAAACTGTTTTATTACGTTTAGATCAGTTTAGAATGCAAAATGGTCTATTTGTTCGAGCAGAAAAGATTAATTTAGTTGACGATGACATTCGGATGAATATATACTTGCCAAAAGAGAAATAAAAAAGGAGTGTTAGAGATGGAAGAAAAAGCAATTTTTGCAGGCGGCTGTTTCTGGTGTATGGTGCAGCCTTTTGATACACAACCAGGGATTATCTCAGTTGTTTCGGGTTATACAGGTGGGCATGTGCCTAATCCAACATATGAACAGGTTCTAACACACACAACAGGCCATACGGAAGCAGTAGAAATCACTTTTGATCCAGCGATTATTTCTTACGAACAATTAGTGGAGATTTATTGGCAACAAACGGATCCCACTGATGCTTTCGGTCAGTTTCAAGACCGCGGCGATAATTATCGGCCAGTTATTTTTTATCGTTCTCAAGAACAAAAAGAAATTGCTGAGAAAAGTAAAGAACGTCTAGCTAATAGCGGTCGTTTTACAGAACCAATTGTTACTACCATCGAACCAGCAGCACCATTTTATCCTGCTGAAGAATACCATCAAGACTTTTATAAAAAAGACGCTTTGCGTTATGGATTGTCCCATCAACGTAGAAGTGAATTTATCGAAGAAAAATGGAGTGATTAATTTACATGAGACGAAGCTTTTACCATTACTTAATGACATTAAAAGGTCCGGCTAAAGATCCTGAAACTGATTTTGCCAATGAAGCGGCCAAAGATATTCAGTTTCCAAAACAAACCGAGGATTATCATGAACTTTCTTCTTATTTAGAAATGAATGCTGACTATTTAAGCAACATGGACATCTTTGATGAGTTATGGGAAAAGTACCTTGAAAACAATAAATAAATCCAGAGGAAAAGCAAACAAAGCTTTTCCTCTTTTTTCATTCATGTTATAGTAAACAAAAGTAGTGACGAATTTGTTAGAAATGAGATGAAATCTATGAAGAACAAACGAACTGTTCCTTTTTATCAATATATTATTTCGCTCCTCTGTGTCGCATTTTTAGCTGGAGGAAGTAGTTATATTTATTTTGATCATCGTGTTAAAAAGATGAGTCAAGAAGGGGCAATTACCAATGATGATTTAAGCAAAGTGCAGGATTTATATAATGAAATTAGTACCAATTATGTAGGTGAAGTAGATAAAAATGAATTAGTTGAAGGCGCCTTAAAAGGCATGTCTGAAGCCATTGGAGACCCATACTCAACTTATCTAAATGAATCTGCTGCCAATGATTTAAATGAAAGCTTATCTGGCGATTTTGAAGGAATTGGTGCCACTATGACAATGAAAGATGGCGAACCAGTTGTAGCAGAGGCCCCTGTAGCAGATTCCCCAGCTGAAAAAGCGGGAATCAAAGAAGGCGATATTATTGAAAAAGTTGATGGTACAGCTACAAAAGGGATGAAACTAGCAGAAGTCGTCTCAAAAGTCCGAGGAAAAAAAGGAACTTCCGTTGAATTGACTATCCAAAGAGAGGGAGAAACTAAAAATATCTCAATCAAACGTGGGAAAATTCCCGTTAAAACAGTGACTGGTGAGTTAGACAAAAATGATGCACAAATTGGCTCGATTAAAATTACGTCCTTTGGTAAAAAAACATATCAAGAATTGAAAGAAACAATCACGAATTTACGTGCCAAAGGAGCTAAATCCTTTGTAATTGATGTACGCCAAAATCCTGGTGGACTGCTAGATCAAGCAGAGCGAATGGCCAGTATGTTTTTAAAAAATGGCGAAACAATTGTTCAATTTGAAGACAAAAAAGGACGTACGATGAAAGAAGTTGCTTCCAAAGAATTAGACGACGGCTTTAAAGTAAAAGAACCTGTTGCAGTTATCATTGATGGCAATAGTGCCAGTGCATCCGAAATTTTTGCTGCAGCACTGCATGAATCTGCGAATGTCCCATTAATTGGAACGAAAACATTTGGCAAAGGAACGGTCCAAACGGTGAAAGATTTAAATGACCAAACCGAAATAAAATTGACTGTTTTAAAATGGTTAACACCAAAAGGCGAATGGATCAACGAAAAAGGAATTGAACCAACCATCAAAGCTGATTACCCCGAGTATGCCTATTTAAAATTGATTCCTCGCGATAAAACGCTAAAAGAAGGAGATCAATCTGAAGATATTCAGAACTTAAATGCTATTTTAGCTGTATTAGCGTATCCTGTTGATGAAAACAATGCAAACTACACCGCAGAAACAAAAGCAGCGGTTAGCGATCTTCAACAGAAAAATGGCTTGCCTGTAACTGGAGAAATCGACAATGAAACAGCCACAAAAATTGAAGCCACTTTAGGTAAATTAATTCTTGAAAATGACGCTGCCTACGATACAGCAGTCAAAGAAATTCAAAAAAACTAGAAAAAAGGTGGCACGAAGTTGAAGAAGAAACGTGATTATGTTGGGTATTTAATGTACTTTCTGAAAATTTTAGTACCAGCAATCGTAGCCGTTTTTATTTTAAGAGGATTTTTCCTGATTCCTGTTCGGGTGGATGGCCATTCTATGCAAAAAACCTTGAATCAAGGAGATATGATTGTGATGGAAAAATTCTCCGCCATTAAACGGTTTGATGTGGTGGTCTTTAAAACAGACACAGGATCGATTCTGATTAAACGTGTGATTGGTTTACCAGGAGAAGCTGTGCGTTACGAAAACGATCAGTTATATGTCAATAATCAGCCAATCGCTGAACCGTATTTAACTAAAAACAGAAAAAAAGATCATGAAACGATGCCTTACACTACGAATTTTGATTCAAAAGAATTGTTAATGCAAGAAAAATTACCTAAAGATAGCTATTTTGTACTTGGTGATAATCGCCGTATGTCCAAAGACAGCCGTTCTTTTGGTGCAATACATGCAGATCAAATCTTAGGGAAAGCACAATTTGTTTATTACCCACTCACTCATATGAAGATCATTCCTAAATAAGTAAGACCACTAGTTCGTTTATTTAAATAACGACTAGTGGTCTTTTCTAATCTGAAAAATTGTTCTCTTAGCTGAAAAATGTTAAGGTTAAAGTAATGATAGATGTAGGAGGTCATGCAAATGATTAGAAAAACAATTTTAGCAAGTTCTATCTTAGGCGTTGGGTTGCTAATTGGTGCATGTGGGAATCAAACCCAAACTCAAATGAATTCAACTAATACCAGTGAATCATCACAGCCTAAAGTAACCGAATCAAGTCGCAAGTCATCTGAAAGTGCGTCTAATAACGAAGGTGTATCAAGCGATTCTAGTAAATCCACAAGTTCCACTACAGAATCAGAAATCTTAAAAGGTCTGGCGGAAGAAAAAACGCTAAAAGAAAAAATCCCGTCCTTAAATCAAACAACGATTAAGAAAGTCACTGATAATGAGTATAAACGCATTCTTGTGATGGAAGAAAAGGCTACAGGAACGACCTATAAAAGTATTTTGATAAAAAAACAAAATCGCTTAAAAATTGTCAACGAAACAACCGATGAATTGTTATACAATGGAACCCTATAAGAACGAAACCATTCAATAAACTCAAAAGTATAGCCATTGTTTTCAAAGAAAAATTTCTTTGGAAACAATGGTTTTTTTGTTGACAAAAGAATTTCTAAGATATATAGTTAGTTACATAAGTAGTTAACCGTTTAAGTGAGGTGTAAAAATGGAATTTAATTTTTCGGGGGAAAAGCCTTTATTTCAGCAAGTAGCCGATCAGATTGCCGAAGGAATTTTTAATGGCGCTTACTTAGAAGGCGAACAAATTCCCTCAACCACAGAAATATCAAAAAGTTACCAAATCAATCCAGCCACCGTTTTAAAAGGAATGAATTTATTAGTAGAACGACAGTTGATTGAAAAGAAACGGGGGATTGGCATGTTTGTTTTACCAGGCGCTCAAGAGAGAGTAAGAAGTGCACGGAAAGAAGAATTTTTAAATAAAGAAGTCTTAGAAGTTGTCGCAGAAGCTAAAAAATTAGGGATTACAGCTGAACAATTAAAACAACTAATTGAAAGAGGGTATGACGCATGAGTTTGCGGGTGGAATCAGTAAGCAAAAAATATCATCAAAAAAAAGCACTAGATAATATTTCAATTACTTTTGAAAAAGAAACGATTTATGGGCTCTTAGGCAGAAACGGGGCTGGTAAAAGTACGTTATTAAATATCATAAATAATCGAAGTTTTGCCACTTCAGGTTCCGTTAAATTGGCGGGAGAAACAGTGACCGATAATGAGGCTGCTTTGACTCATATTTACTTAATGAGTGAAGATAATTTGTTTCCTCCTCAGTTAAAAATTAAAGATATTTTTAAAACGACTGAAGGTTTTTATGGATCCTTTGACTGGTCTTTAGCCGAACAAATGTTAAGCGATTTTGGTTTAGATAGTAAAAAGACATTCAAAAAATTATCAACTGGTTATCGGAGTATTGCTAAACTAATAGTGGCGCTATCCGTCCCCTGTGAGTATATTTTTTTAGATGAGCCAGTCTTAGGTTTAGACGCCAATCATCGGGAATTATTTTATACTTATTTAATTGAGACATACCAAGAACGTCCCCGTACGTTTGTGATTTCTACCCATTTGATTGAAGAAATTGCGAATTTATTAGAAGATATTATCATCATTGATCAAGGAAAATTGATTCGCGCAGAATCTATTGAAACAATTTTGAAAAACGGTCGCATTGTTTCTGGGCCGAAAGAACAAGTAGAGCGCTATACTCAGTCATTGGAAATCTTAGGCATGGACACTTTAGGTGGGGCAGTTACGGCTTACGTGTACGGCGACTTGCCGACTGAAAAAGCAGAGGTTCAAATTGCGCCGCTAAATTTACAAACATATTTTGTGCAATTAACCAATAGAAAGAAGGAAAAGTAAAATGAAATTTAAAACAGCTTTGCAGTATCGTGTTATTTATCAAGTCCGTTCTTTAGCAATTTATTTTGGCTTTTATGCTTTGTTCGGCATTCTTTTTCCTCTTATTGGGTTGCTCTTTTCTAACGACGTGAACACTGTCAGCTCTGATGCAGTAATTCCTTGTCTGGTTTTTATGGGGATACTATCATTTTTGGGGATGAACACAGATTTTAAACTGTTTATTCAAAACGGGCTTTCCCGCTGGACAATTTTTTTGGTGAATTTTGTAAGTAATGCTATTTTATCTTTGGTTGGATCCTTGGCTGTACTTGTACTGATTAAAGTATTTAGCGGCAATTTCATTTCTCATTTTCAATTATCAATGAAATTAATTGATGTCTATGCGCAAGGAAACTTTTTCATGTCGTGGTTGCTCTTTTTTATCTTACTAATGCTTAGCGGCTCACTTGGTTTGTTAGCAGGTGTCTTTAATGATCGGATAGATGGCGTAAAAAAACTCATTGTTTTATTGCTGTTATTAATGATTCCTATTTTACTGGGCACGATTGCACAATTAGGGGGGGCACCAATGCGCCTGAGAATGCTCCACGTCTTGCAAACAATGGTGGGTTATCAATCCACTGGTTTTACTGTCCTGCCACTTCTTCTGACAATCAGTTGCTTTGTGGGCATTAATCTTGGTTTGACCTATTTATTGAATAAACATCGTGAAATTAAACGCGTAAATGCATAACTAATTAAAACAGATCGAGATTAATAATGAATACACTTTCTCTCAAAACAACAACATTTAACTAAAGCATATTCTTATATAAAAAGAAGACAATAGGCGTATACTAAAAGTGTGAAAAATGAAACAAATGAGAGGAAGTTGGTTTATGAAAGCTGTTGTGATTAATCAGTACGGAAGTAAAGAGGTACTTGAAGAAGCAGAAGTAACACTGCCAGAATTATCGGAACATCAAGTGTTGGTAAAAGAATACGCGACATCAATTAATCCAATTGATTGGAAATTGCGTGAAGGATATTTAAAACAGATGTTTGATTGGTCCTTTCCGATTATTCTTGGTTGGGATGTCGCTGGTGTGATTACAGAGGTGGGGAGTCAAGTAACGGATTGGCAAGTTGGCGATAAAGTTTTTGCTCGTCCTGAAACTACTCGTTTTGGTACCTATGCAGAAGTAACGATTGTGGATGATCATTTATTAGCAAAAATCCCTGAAACAATTAGTTTTGAAGAAGCTGCTGCCGTTCCGTTGGCTGGTTTAACCGCTTGGCAAGCATTGTTTGATCATGGTCACCTTAAAGAAGGAGAAACTGTTTTAATTCATGCTGGTGCAGGTGGGGTCGGTACTTATGCGATTCAACTAGCAAAAGAAGCGGGCGCACATGTCATCACGACCGCTAGCGCAAAAAATCATGCCTTACTGAAAAAAATTGGTGCAGATGAAGTGATTGATTATCATACAACGAATTTTGCAGAGGTATTAACTGATGTTGATTTGGTTTTTGATACAATGGGTGGTGAGGTTCAAAAAAATAGTTTTGACGTCTTAAAACCAAACACAGGTCGTCTTGTTTCAATTGTGGGCATTGAAGATAAACAATTGGCAGCCGAAAAAAATATTTCTGCTGAAAGTATTTGGCTTCAACCAAATGGAGAACAATTACAAAAAATTGCTGATTTGATGGCAGCTGGAAAAGTGAAATCAATTATTGGTGAAGTTTTCCCTTTTTCTAGACAAGGGATTTATGATGCACATGCACTCAGTGAAACGCACCATGCAGTTGGTAAAATAGTTGTTCAAATGGCAGAATAAAAAGAAGATCAGACAGTGAATTATCTTAAAATAGAAAAAGTGGGTCCTAAGTCATTTCGACTTAGGACCCACTTTTTTGTTAAGAGGACAGATGTGCCAACCAAGTTTGTGTTTCCTTAATTTCTTGATAGGTTAATTGATGACTTTGTGTCCAAACCTCTTGTACGGTTGCTCCATGATTCTGAAATAATTGAATCACACGCATACTTTCAGGAAGTGGAACAATCGGGTCATGCTCTCCTAGAGATAATAAAACAGAAGTGTCGGTCAAGTCTGGTTGATTGGTCAATTCTACAGGAAACATGGGATGATAGAGGACAGCTTGATGGTAGCTGTCGGGGTGAGTAAGCAATAATTGAATAGCGATATTGGCCCCATTTGAATAGCCAATAAAAATAATTTTATCCAATGAAAATTGATGCTCGTTAGCGGCTTGTTGAATAAACTTATGAAGCGCCTCGCCGCGTTTTTCTAGATCTTCTAAGTCATAATGACCTTCCGCTAGGCGCTTAAAATAACGATTCATTCCATTTTCTGAAACATCACCACGAATACTTAGCACAGTAGCTTGTTTATTTAGTTCTTGGGCAATTGGTAGGAGAGATGTTTCATCACCACCTGTACCGTGAAGTAGCACAAAGACAGGTGCTTCAGGATGTCCTTTTTTAAAAATTGAATGCATGTTTTTTCCTCCTTAGGCTCGTTTTGTATTGAAAGGCTTGATAACACTCTCAATATACTCACGACGGTTTTCTAAAAATGGTGCAAGAGATAACTTTTCTCCTAATGTTTCGTAAGGTTCATCCCCCATAAATCCTGGTTCATCGGTGGCTAATTCGACTAAAATATGCCCAATGCGAACATACAATGATTCAAAATAATAACGATCGACATAGCCAGAGTTTTGTAAGCCTAAATGATCAAAGAGCGCTTGCCAAGTCCCAAGTGATTTACGATCCGCTAGGCGGAACGCAACGTGATGTACTTCACCATATCCTTGTTGCGCTTGTGAGCTAGTATCATCGTCTACCAAAACGACTTGGGCACCATTGCCACCTTGGCCAACTTCTAGTAAATAGCGATTGCCTTCTTGTGCCACTAGGTGAAAGCCTAGAATTTCTTCAAAGACTTCTTTGAATTCATGAAAATAGGAAATAGCTATTTCGACAGGTCCTAAGCCATAAATCGCAAATTCTGTTGGAACAGGTCCTTTTTTCCAAGGGGTGCCCGCTGCAACGCCCTGATTTAATTCATCAGAGATTAATTGATACGCTTGATCATCAAAATCCCAGAAGCGAAGGACTTTTTTGCCAAATTCTTCAGAAATACCTGTGTGTTTGACCGCAAATTCATTGAAGCGATTTTCATAATAAGTCAAAGCTGCATCTGAAGGAACCCGGAACCCTGTTCTTGAAATTGTATTGGTTCCTTTTAATCCTTTAGGGTTATTGGGAAAATCGAAAAAGGTCATGGTTGTACCTGGTGTACCCAAATCATCAGCAAAATAGGTATGGTAAGTATAGATATCATCTTGATTCACTGTTTTTTTGACTAAACGCATCCCTAAAACATCCGTAAAGAAGTGATAGTTTTTTTCTGCATCACTTGTCATAGATGTAACGTGGTGGATTCCTAATAATTGATCTTCTTTTTTCATCATTATTTCCTCATTTCGTTTCATTTGTTATTTTTCGTAAAGTTTTTTGAAGAAGTGTTAATTCTTCGGAAGAGAGTTGTTCAAATGCTTCTGCAATTCGCTTTGCATGCGTCGGGAAAATTTCTTTAATTAATGTTTTTCCAGCTTCTGTTAATTCAACGTAAGTAATGCGTCGGTCTTTTTCACTGGGGGTGCGCGTTACATAGCCTTTTTTATGTAATTGGTCAATAACATAAGTGGTGCTACTGCTAGCAATTAAAATTTTCTCCTTAATTTTTTGGATGGTCTGAGGACCTTTATGGAGTAACAGCTCTAATACTGAAAATTCTGTAATGTTTAAGTCATAACAAGTGACATCTTGCTTGGCAAGTTGCTCTAGTTGATGGCTGGTTCTTAATAAACCGATATAGGCTTTTAAAGCTTCTTGCTGTTGGCTCATTGTTTCACCTCTTTTTATTTCGAATTCGAGATAAATATAACTTACTTTTGGTAAGCAATCAATTAATATGCTTAAAAAGACAGCCAGCAAAAAATGTGAATTTTTGCTGGCTGTCTTTTTTGTTTAATTTAGAAGATCGTTGGAACTAAGCCGCCATCGATTCTTAAGGCTTCGCCTGAGAAGGAAGAAGAATCCGGGCTGGCCACAAAGGTAACAAAACGACCAATTTCTTCTGGTCGAATGAGCCGTTGGATTTGTGAACGAGAACGATGATTTTTCATGAAATCTTTTTCCCAATCCTCTTTGGGAATGTCTGAATCAGTGTACATATCTTCCAACATTTTTTCTACACCTTCGGTAAGGGTTGAGCCAGGCATAACCGTGTTAACGGTGACATGTGTGCCGACAGTTAAGTTGGATAAACTTTTAGCTAAGGAAAGATTCATCGTTTTTGTCATGCTATATTGGGGCATTTCGCCAGAAGGCATCACCGCTTCTTCGCTAGCAATGAAAATAATGCGACCAAAATCTTGTGCAAGCATTTTAGGTAGATAAGCTTTTGCTAATGCATTGCCTGACAACACGTTCACAGTAAAAAATTTTTCCCAAGTGGCGTCATCGATGTCCCAGTATTCCATTGGCTCAAAAATCCCCATATTGTTCACTAAAATGTCGACTTTAGGGAATTTTTCAAGCAAAGTAGCTCGTTGACTTTCAATGGAAATATCGGCAGTCCCTGCTTGAGGATGAGTGTCTGGAAACATTGTTTGTATTTCTTTAACAACTTTAGTTACTTCGGCTTCATTGCGCCCATTGATAATGACATCGGTCCCTTCACGAGCCATTTCAATCGCAATTGCTTTGCCAATTCCTTTGGTTGAACCAGTAATTAATGCTAATTTATTCGTTAAGTGTAAATCCATTTAAATCCCTCCAACGTTTGTCTATCTCTAGTGTAGGTCTTTTTCTGGACTTTTAAAAGGAAAAAGTTTTTTCGGCCCGCGAGAAACAAGCCCCAATAATTACTTAACAGCTGAGTTTTCACTTTTTGGGCGTAAAACGAGTAATTATTGTCAGTAAAAAAGCGTCACTTTTTTGATAGAATAACTAGAGACGAAATTGGCTAAGACCAATTTTGTAAAATTGTACATAAAAAAGAAGAGTGGGAATGCTATGAAGAAACAATATTACTGGAATATACCCGATAACTTACTAAACTCGTTAAAACAGCGGAAAAAGTTATACAACTTTTATAAAAATGAACAAAATAAGGCAAGAGAATTAGTAGAAAATTGTCAGTCGGTTCTTTTTCCTGAATTAGTCGCTTCGCTGAATAAAATAGATGAACGGATTAAATTATTGATATTCTATCAAAATTTAGAAGATTGTGAGCTTTCAGAAGAAGAAATTATTACTGTGATTGAGCGAGAATATTTTGTGACTTTTTATGAAACAATTGAAGAACCGACCACTGAAATTATTAGTAGTCATTCTATGTATTATTTATTGCAACAGCCGACTAAAGAAATGCTTTGGGATTTAGACTTTAGTAACATGTTAAAACAAGGTCAGTTAGTTGATTTAATGGATTACCAAAAATTGACCAAATGTTATCAAAAGCTACAGAATCAAGCTAAAAATTTGATTGAAAAATTAAATAAAGAAACATTTTACACATTCTATAGTCAACTTTTATTGATTGATTGCCAATGCAAATTATTAATAGAAGAGGCGCTTCTGAAAGAAGAATCATTGATGACGGTCGATGAATGCTTAACAGCCATTAAGCAAGAAATTCGAAAAATTCATTTTGAACAATTTAAATACCAACATTATTTATTTGAAGATTTATCTTTGCGGTACCAAGTTTAACGGAAGTGACAAAAAGAATGGTTGAATCTAACAAGAATGTTCGTTGTTTTCTGTTATATAAAAAGATATGATAGTTTCTGTAGAAAAAATAAAGGAGACGATTCATGAACGCAAATCGCTTAAAGTTATTGATGATGGGGTTAATGGTTCTTGACCATATTAGTTATTTTGTTCCGCCAGAATGGGCACTGATTTTTCATGTAATTACTCGTTGTGTCGGTGTATTTTTTTGTTACATGGCTGTAGAAGGGTTCAACTATACACGGAATGTTTATCGTTACAATGGTCGTTTGTATATTTGGGCAGCAATCATGTTTGTTGGAAATACGCTTCTAAATCATTTAGTGAATAATCCAGCTGTTGCTGTTCACAACAATATTTTCTTCACCTTAGCCCTTGGTGTCAGTATGTTAATTGTGACAAAAGCGATGCTAGAGATGCCAAAAATCAGTTTAAAAATTGTTTTATTGATTAGTATATTAGCAATTTTAGGAATAGGAGCAATGTTTGCTGAAGGTGGCATTGTGATGTTACCTTTTATGTTGATTACGTATTTAGCCAGAAAGAGACTTGTCTTACGGAACTGTTTATATGGTGCATTAGCGCTCTTTTTCTTAGTTACAAGTTTTCAATGGTTGGGAGATTGGCCAACGACAATTGAAATGTTAGCTTATAATTCTGATTTTATGTTTATCACTGTGTTACCATTTATATCGCTTTACAATGGTGAGAGAGGAAACAAAGCACCATTTTTCAAATATTTATTTTACGGATTCTATCCGCTTCATTTATGGCTGATTGCATTGATAGCCAATTACGTTCATTAAACCTTTTTATATTAAAAGAATAAAAACAGCGACTCACAAAAATGTGAGTCGCTGTTTTTTTAGATGGGTAAGATACTGATTCCTAAAAGAAAAGTGACAAGTAGAAAAACAAAAAGCACAATTCGCTTATCATGAACCAGTAAGGCAATGTATTCTCGGATTAGAGCAGTTGGTAAAAAATATAAGGCAGTTGGCGCCCCGACACCTTCAGCTTTTAAGCCGACACGATGGGCATACATAGCTCCTCGTAAGACATGATAGTTATTTGTTGAAAAAATAACAGAGGGTTGTTTAGAATCAGACGGCATCTTTTGCCAATCTGCCTGAATTATTGCTTTAGAAAACAACATATTTTCATAAGTGGTTGTGGATTGTTCCTCCATCAAAATTGCTTCTGCAGGAATATTTTGTGAAAGCAAATATTTTTTCATTGCGAAAGCTTCGGCCACAGGTTCGTCAGGACCTTGACCCCCGCTGACTACAAATTTAGCGGTGGGATTTTTCTCATAATATTCAATTCCTTTATCTAACCGACTCTTCAAAAGTGGAGGTACTTCCTCGCTACGAATTCCCGAACCTAAAACAATGATATAATCAACCGCTTTTTTTAAAGGAATCATTTGGTACATCCATGAATACAAGACGTAAGCAGCAAATAGAAAGGTCAGCAAAAGATCCATTAACAATAGAAAAAGTAAGAACAGAAAAAGCACATAAGGTATTTGCGCTGTGCCAACTGATAATAAATATAGAAAGGCTGGTAAAGCAATTAATAAGTTCAGCCCTAAGCCCGCCGACAATTTAGCCGTGACACTTTTGCCTTCTTTCGTTTGCATCGTACGTGAGTTAAAAATAAAGTAAAGGCAAATGCCGATAAACACAGCGGGAATTAATAGATAAGCAATGGCCAAGGTAATGAGGTCGCCATTCTTAAAATGTAAATAAATTTTGTCTAGTCCGATAAATAGTAAGGTGACTAATGACAATAAGGTGCCAGAAGCCAGAGTGATACCGCCGAGGATACTGCGGTTATTAATTTTTAATATACCAAATCCTAGTAGGGCGATAAACAAAAAGAATAGTAGTAGTGCCATTTAATTCCTCCTAAAAATAAGTATCTAAAGTATAACATGCTTTAGGATCGGACATAAATAAACAGCGGTGCCGAAGCATAAGTTTTCCTTTCATTCTTAGAAAAGAAGTTTTTTCATGGAAAGTAAATTAGATAACAATTGTTTAGAGAAGGAAAAGCTTGATTTACTAAGCTTTTCCTTCTCTATAAAAAATATTAATAAGGACATAAAAATTAACAATTTGTATGCGCTTACATACTGAGGTAGATTTAAAGTGTAAAGAAGAAAAAATGAGGTGAGAAAATGATCACTGTTTCAATTGCAGGAGGTTCACAACCAGAGATTTTACAGCTAGTTAAAAAAGCGCTAAAAGAAGCCGAGCAACCGTTGCAGTTTATTGTATTTGATACAAATGAAAATCTTGATACTGAAAATCTCTGGAAATATGTTCATTGCTCAGATGAGGCCGCGGTAGCACAGGAAGCTGTCAGTCTAGTTGCAACCGGTCAAGCACAAATTTTATTGAAAGGAATTATTCAGACCCACACATTACTGAAAGAAATGTTGAAAAGCGAGCATCAATTAAAAAATAAACCGATTCTTTCCCATGTAGCAATGGTGGAGCTACCTGCGGGAAAAACCTTCTTGTTAACCGATTGTGCGATGAATATCGCCCCCACTCAAGCGACACTCATTGAAATTGTTGCAAATGCTAAAGAAGTCGCCCAAAAATTGGGACTGCACCACCCGAAAATTGCTTTGTTAAGCGCAGCGGAAAATTTTAATCCTAAAATGCCTTCGTCTGTTTTAGCAAAAGAAGTCACGGCACATTTTAATGATCAACAAGAGGCTACGGTTTTTGGCCCACTTTCGCTTGATTTAGCGACCTCTGAAGAAGCGGTTGCGCATAAACGTTACAGCGGTCCTATCATGGGGGATGCAGATATTTTAGTGGTCCCAACTATTGATGTTGGAAATTGTTTATACAAATCATTAACCTTGTTTGGGCACGCCAAGGTGGGAGGAACGATTGTTGGCACAAAAGTCCCAGTCGTTTTAACATCTAGAAGCGATTCGACAGAAAGCAAATTCCATTCATTAAGATTTGCCATGAGACAAGTTTAAAAAAAGGAGCAGAAAACAATGGAAACAGTATTGGTTATTAATCCTGGCTCGACCTCCACGAAGTTAGCGCTTTTTGCTAATCATGATTGCTTGGCAGAAGAAACGCTTAGACATAGCGTCCAAGAATTGGCACCTTTTGAAAATGTTGTCAGTCAAACATCATTTCGAAAACAAATGATCGCGGAATTTTTAGAAACACATAACATCACACAATTAGCCGCTGTTGTAGGGCGTGGTGGTTTGCTTAAGCCTATTCCTGGCGGTACGTATCTTGTCGACCAACAAATGCTAGAAGACTTGCGGACAGAACGCTTTAATACCCATGCTTCAAATTTAGGGGCGATTTTAGCTAATGAGTTTGCAGAAAAATATCACGTGCCAGCCTTTATTGTCGATCCTGTTGTTGTAGATGAGCTACAGCCATTAGCCAGGATTTCTGGATTAAAAGGCATTCACCGGCGTAGCGTTGGTCACGCCTTAAATCAAAAAGCGGTCGCTCGAAAAATCGCTGAGGATTTAGGAAAAACATATGAGCAAAGCAATTTTATCGTTGTTCATTTAGGTGGGGGCATTAGCTTGGGGGCGCATCAAAAAGGCCGCATGGTGGATGTGGTAAATGGGCTTGATGGTGAAGGTCCTTATACGCCAGAACGCAGTGGTGCCTTACCGCTCGTTGAATTTGCGCAACGGATACTTGAACAGGAGTTAACGATTAACGAAGTGAAAAAGCTAATTGCGGGGAATAGCGGTCTTAAATCATACCTAGGTGAAACAGATTTACGGCATATCCAAGCACAAATAGCTGCAGGTGATCAAACAGCAAATTACTATTTAAAAGGAATGTGTTACCAAATCGCAAAAAGTATTGGCGAGATGGCCGTGGTTCTTGAAGGCACAATTGATGCAATTATTTTAACAGGGGGTGCAGCCTATTCGCAAACCGTTGTTCAAGAAATTAGTCAAAAAGTCACTTGGATTGCACCAATTAAGGTTTACCCAGGTGAAATGGAGATGGCTGCTTTATATGAAGGCGTCAATCGAGTATTAACAGGGGAAGAACAAGCTTTAAATTATAGTGAAGCAAAAATTGAGCAGGAGTGATCAAAATGGCGGAACAAACAGATTTACTGATTTTAGGTGGCGGAACAGGAGGCTATGTAGCAGCAATTCGAGCTGCACAAAAAGGGCTAAACGTCACAATTGTTGAAAAATACAAATTAGGTGGCACTTGTTTGCACAAAGGCTGTATCCCTACAAAAGCTTTATTAAGAAGCGCAGAGGTTTTTGATACCTTAAAACAAGCGGCTTCTTTTGGGATTGAAACAGAGGCAGCGTCCATTGATTTTTCTAAAATACAACAACGGAAAGAAGGAATTATTGAGCAGTTACACAAAGGTGTTGAAGGCTTATGCAAGAAAAATAAAATCAAAATTTTAGCAGGCGAAGGTGCGATTTTAGGTCCCTCCATTTTTTCACCAGTCTCTGGCGCAGTGGCAGTTACGTTTAATGATCCAACACGGGAAGAAGAAATTATCGTTCCTAAAAATGTCATTATTGCGACAGGCTCTAGTCCTAAAACGTTACCTAATTTGCCGTTGGATGAAGAATTTATCTTATCTTCTGATGGAATGCTTGAATTAGAAGAATTACCAGAATCAATTGCAATTATTGGTGGTGGCGTTATTGGTGTCGAGTGGGCTTCTTTATTAAATAGTTTAGGTGTCAACGTAACTATCATTGAATTTTTGGATCGGTTACTTATAAATGAGAGTGCAACAATTTCTAAAGAATTAAAGAAACGTTTAGAGCAACGAGGAATTAACATTTTATTAGGAAGCAAAGTCCAAGAAGCGAAAGTTACTGGACAAAAGGTTCAAGTAGAAGTTGCAGGACAAGAAACCCTCACCGTTGACAAAGTCATGGTAGCAATTGGACGTCAGCCCAATATCAATAAGTTAGGGTTACAGAATACCTCAGTGAAATATACTGACAAAGGCATTGAAGTAAATGAATTTTATCAAACCACAGAAGGACATATTTATGCGATTGGCGATTGTATCGATACACTTCAACTAGCGCATGTGGCTATGAAAGAAGGAGAGCTAGCTGTTCAGCATCTTTTAGGCGAGACAGTTGAACCTTTAAATTATACAAACGTGCCTCGAGGTGTTTATACAAATCCTGAAATAGCAAGTGTCGGCTATACTAGAGAAACTTTACCAGCAGATAAAGAAGTAGTGATTGGTACCTTTAATTTTAATGGTAATGGTAAATCACTTGTTTATGGAGAAACAGATGGCTTTATAGAAGTAATTCGTGACAAGAAGACCGATGATTTATTAGGGGTTTCTATGATTGGGCCACATGTCACGGATTTAATTGCCGAAGCAAGTACTGCCATGTATTTAGATGCCACGCCCATTGAAATTGGTGAAGCAATCCATGCGCATCCAACAATGACAGAAGTATTGCAAGAAGCAGCCTTAGATACTTATGGCTTAGCGATTCACAAATAGAGAAAGGTTGATGAAAATGAAAACGCTTAAAAAATCAGGTTTATCAAAAGAAGAATTGATTCAGGCATATCGTGAAGTACTAAGAGGACGTCGTTTAGACGAACGGTTGTGGCAATTAACAAGAATTGGTAAGACCTCTTTCAATATTTCTGGTCAAGGGGCAGAAGTTGCACAAGTAGCGATGGCGATGGCTTTTGATCCTCAAAAAGATTATTTTTTACCGTATTATCGTGATATGACCGCGTGCTTGGTTTGGGGCATGACCTCCAAAGATATTTTAATGGGTTCTTTTGGAAAAGAAGCGGATCCTTCTTCCCATGGTCGTCAAATGCCGAATCATTATGGTTCAAAAGAGCATAATATTGTTTCCTTCTCTTCAACAGTAAGTACACAAATGCCATTAGCGACAGGTGTTGGTTATGCAGCGCAACTTCAAAAAGCTGATTTTGTTGCATTGACCACCACTGGGGAAGGCTCTGCCAATCAAGGAGAAGTCCAAGAAGCTATGAACTTTGCAGGCGTAAAAAAATTGCCAGTCATTTTTGTTGTTGAAAATAATGAATATGCGATTTCTGTCCCAATCGAAGAACAGTATGCCAATAAACGAATGGCCGATCGCGCGAAAGCTTATGGCTTTGAAGGTGTGACCGTTGATGGTAGTGATTTTACTGCAGTCTATCTAGCATTTAAAGAAGCAGTAAAAGCGGCTCGCGGGAAAAAAGGACCAAAATTGATTGAATTAATGGTTTCTCGCTTGACTTCTCATTCCGCTGATGATGATCAATCTGTTTATCGTTCAAAAGAAGAAATTGAAGAGATGAAAAAGAACGATGCAGTGAAGCTTTTTGAAAAACAATTATTAGAAGAGGGCTATTTAACAGACGAAGACATTGCCAAAATTGATGAAGAAATTCGTGCAGAAATCAATCAAGCAACGGATGAAGCAGAAGCAATGCCAGATCCTGTACCGACATCAATTTTAGAAGAAGTGTATGCAAAATAAGAGAAGAGGAGAAGAAATATAATGGCTGAGATGACTTATTTAGAAGCAATTAACTTAGGAATTTCTGAAGAAATGGCTCGTGATGAAAAAGTAGTTATTTTTGGGGAAGATGTCGGCGGCGAAAAAGGCGGCGTGTTCGGTGTAACAAAGGGCTTGGCTGCTAAATACGGTGACGAGCGTTGTTTTAATACACCGTTAACAGAAGGCTTAATTGGTGGTTTAGCTGTCGGCTTAGGTTTAATGGGCTATCGCGCAATTGGTGAATTTCAATTTGCGGATTACATTTTGCCTGCAACCAATCAATTGTTATCAGAGGCTCGGACAATGCGCTATAGAACAAAAGGCGATTGGACTGCGCCAATCGTTTATCGGACCCCTTATGGCGGCGGTGTTCGTGGTGGGCTGTATCATTCTCAGTCTACAGAAAAAGTTTTTTGTGGACAACCAGGATTGAGAGTGGTGACCCCTTCTAATCCTTATGATGCAAAAGGGATGATTAAAGCAGCGATTCGTTCCGATGATCCAGTCATTTTTTACGAACATAAGCGTTTATATCGTTTACTAAAAGATGAAGTGCCTGCAGATGATTATATCGTACCAATTGACAAAGCCAATGTCGTTAGAACGGGTAGTGATTTAACCGTGATTAGTTACGGCATGACCTTGCAATTAGCTTTAGCTGCGGCGGAAAAACTAGCCGCTGAAGGAATTGATGCCGAAATCGTCGATGTTCGCTCATTATATCCTTTAGATCGCGAAACATTAGTGGCTGCAGCTAAGAAAACAGGGAAGGTCTTACTCGTAACAGAAGACAATAAAGAAGGCAGCGTGATGAGTGAAATTGCGGCAATGATTTCAGAAGATGCTCTCTTTGATTTAGATGCACCGATTCAACGACTTGCAGGACCTGATTGTCCAAGCATGCCTTATGCATTACCTTTAGAAAGAGAATTTTTAATCAATGAAGAGCAAGTATTAGCAGCAATGAAAGAATTAGCAGAATTTTAATTGAAGCAAGGAGGAAAAATAAATGGCCACAAAAGAAATCAAAATGCCTCATCTAGGCGAAAGTGTCACAGAGGCAGCCATTGTCCAATGGTTAGTTAAACCAGGAGATTCAGTGAAACGCTATGATCCCTTAATGGAAGTCGTTTCTGATAAAGTCACCACGGAAGTCCCATCAGATTTTGATGGTGTAGTAAAAGAATTTCTGATTTCTCTAGATACAGATGTGCCCATCGGAACAGCGGTGATGACGTTAGAGACAGAAGAAACAACCGAAAAAACAGAAGAAGCTACTTTAGCACCAGTGAAAGAAGCAAGTGCGGAACAAGCGCAAGAACATGAAACGGCTGAAACAACAAGCACTGCGACGCCCCATCAAAAAAATAATGGTCGTTATTCCCCAGCAGTCCTTAAAATTGCCCAAGAAAAAAAGATTGATTTAACACAAGTTACAGGGACAGGTCGTGATGGTCGGATTACTAGAAAAGATGTTACAAACTTTACACCAACACAGGCAAGAACACCTGAGAAAACAGTGAGTCCAGGAACTAGCCCTTCAATTCCAGAGGAGCCAGTTGCTTCGCAAAATGAAAGCGCCGCAATAGCTAGTCCAACTGAAACAAGCACAGATAAAATTGTCTCTGCAGATCCTGTACGTAAAGCAATTGCTAAAAAAATGGTCCAAAGCGTCAACGAAATCCCTCACGCTTGGTTAATGGTGGAAGCGGATGTGACCAACTTAGTCCAACTTAGAAATTCATTAAAAGATGAATTTAAACAACAAGAGGGCCTATCTCTAAGCTTCTTCCCATTTTTTGCCAAAGCAGTCATTCAAGCGTTAAAGAAAAATCCAAAAATCAATACATCTTGGGATGATGGCTCAATTATTTATCATAAAGATGTTAATTTATCCATAGCTGTAACGACAGACGAGCATCTTTATGTGCCAGTGATTCAACAAGCGGATAACTATTCGATTGCAGGGCTAGCCAAAGAAATCAATCGCTTGGCACAAGAAGTCCGACAAGGAACGCTAGCAAACAAAGAAATGCAAGGAGGGACCTTTACTCTTAATAATACTGGAACACTAGGTTCCGTCCAATCGATGGGAATTATTAACCATCCACAAGCTGCGATATTACAAGTAGAGTCAATTAATAAACGCCTTGTGCCAACCGCAGATGGAGGCTTTAAAGTGGCAGATATGGTTAATTTATGTCTTTCTATTGATCATCGAATTTTAGATGGACAACAAGCAGGTAAGTTCTTGCGAGATGTTAAAGATAATTTAGCGAAATATAATGCGGATACGGATGTATATTAAAAATCGTTCCTTGCTTTAGTTAAATAAAAAGCGCCTCAAAGAAATAAGCGCTCTTCTTTGAGGCCGCTCTTTATCTAATAGAAAGTTCAATCATTCTCAAACTTGTTCTAAAAAAACAAAAATAATCAATAGGAGTGTTGAAAATGCCCACTGATAAACTGGATGCTCAATTAACCCCAAGAATATTTTTTAACAAAGTGTTAGCTGGAACAGCTTCCGGCACCATTATCGCCTTAATTCCCAATGCTGTATTAGGAGCCATTTTAAAATATTTTGCAGAATACAAGATTATCGAAATGATTATTCATGCGGCGCAAATTTTCCAACTAGCCACCCCTTTAATTATTGGTGGACTGATTGCTTTTCAATTTGGCTTAACGCCACAGAAAATGATGATTGCTGGCGGTGCAGCATTTGCTGGCTCTGGCGTGATTAAATTTAATTCAGAAGTGAGAGGCTTTATTGGTGCAGGCACTGGTGACATCATTAATATTATGATTACCGCTTCTGTTGCAGTCTTACTTTTATTAGTCATCGATAAAAAATTCGGTTCAGTGGAAATCATTGCTTTACCGATTGTTGTTGGAGTAGGTGCAGGTTTGTTTGGCATGTTGATTTATCCATATGTGACACAAATCACGGTCGCCATCGGGAAAGTGATTAACAATTTTACTGATTTTCAGCCAATTATCATGAGTATTTTAATTGCTTGTTCATTTGCTGCACTGATTATTTCGCCAATCACTACTGTGGCAATCGGTTTGGCGATTCAGTTGAATGGCTTGTCTGCAGGTGCTGCTGCAATGGGAATTGCAGCCACAACTGTTGTTCTTGTGATTAATTCTTGGAATGTCAACCAATCGGGAGTGACGTTGGCTGTCTCTTTGGGCGGCATGAAAATGATGATGCCTAACTTATTTAAATACCCAATTATTTTAATTCCTTGTTTATTTACAGCGACTATTTCAGCAATTCCTGTGGTTCTATTCAACATTTCAGGAACCCCACAATCGGCTGGATTTGGCTTGGTTGGACTCGTGGGACCACTTGCTTCATTGGATGCGGGCTTAGGGATCTTACCCTTACTCTTTTCTTGGTTTGTTGTTCCAATTGTCGCAGGTTTGTTCTCGAAATTCTTATTTGAAAAAGTGTTGAAACTTTATGATAGTAAAGTCGTCTTTGCTTATCAAGGCTAGATTATCCATTAATTTTCTTTAATGATTTGGATAAAATCTCTAACATCTTCTGTCATACTAAAATCGCGGCGCAAAGCAATGCCGATGGGGAAATAGTCAAACTTATCTTTTAAAGGAATCCATTTCAGTCCCTGACTTTTTCCCACTTCATAATATTCAATCGGCAGCAAACAAATCGAATTATTTTTTTGCAAACTATAAAGAAGTACTTGTAAATCATCGTTATGCAAAATGATATTCGGCTCATAACCGAAGCTCCGAGTCCGATCTAGTAGTAGGCGACCAATCATAAAATTATCACTTAACGATGAAAATCGTTGATCTTTCAAATCTTTAAAAGTTAATTTTTCATATTGGGAGAGAGGATTTGATTCTGGTACCACGACATAAACATGGTAGCCTTTGGTAGTCGTTTCTAAAGGTTCAATATGAATAATTTCAGGTAAGGTATTTGGGAAAGAAATTAGTCCCATATCAATTTCTTTATTTGCTAACATCGTTTGTAATTTTGGCGAGCCATCTTGCTGTAATATTAAATTCACATGTGGATGGGTTGTTAAAAATCGTGAAATTTCTTTCATAAATTGTACAGCAAATAAAGTAGTTAAGCCTAAACGCAATTGCTTTTTAACTGGTTTCTGGTTCATTTCACGAATATCTGTTACCAATTGATCGAATTGAAAAACAACTTCTTGGCCATGTTCATATAAATAAACACCTGTATCGGTTAATTGAAACGGTTGATCAGAATGATCAAACAACGCTGTGCCTAACTCAGATTCCATTTTTTTCAATGCTAAAGAAAGTGTTGGTTGGGTGACAAATAAATTGCGAGCGGCCGCCGATAAACTGCGGGTATTAACAATTTCAATGAAGTACTTTAAAACCTGAATATTCATCAGAAACTCCCCTTCTTTTTAAAAGCGCTTACATAAATGCGCTTGGATAAAAAAATAACAAATAGATCACTTATAATATAACATATGTTTTGCCTTTTTATTGCTATAAAAGTAAGAGATAGAGATTTTCTTAGCAGATTTTTACCTAAAAATAAAAAATTGAACGGAGGAAAAGAAATGAAGATTATTATCGCAGGTGCTGGCGCTATGGGCAGTCGCTTTGGACTAATGTTACATCAAGCAGGAAATGACGTTATTTTTGTTGATGGTTGGCCAGAACATATTGAAGCAATAAGAAAAAACGGGTTAGTTGCTGATTTTAATGGCGAAGTGGTGACCGCTAAAATTCCTATTTATCCTCAAACAGAAGTAGCAAGCATCGATTTTACAGCAGACTTAGTTATCTTATTTACAAAAGCAATGCAACTGGAAGGAATGCTTGAAGCATTAGAACATTTCCTTAATAAAAATACGAAAGTTTTATGCTTGTTAAATGGAATTGGTCACGAAGATATTATCAAAAAATATGTGCCTTACGAAAATATTTTATTAGGAAACACAATGTGGACCGCTGGGTTAGAAGGACCGGGTAAAGTAAAATTATTTGGCAATGGTTCGATTGATTTACAAAATTTAGGAGCGCAAAGTGAACAAGCGGCAGAAGCAGTCATTAAGGTATTAAATAACGCTGGCTTAAATGCACGTTATTCTGAGAATATTTTATCATCCATTTATAAGAAGGCTTGCGTAAATGGAACAATGAATGGTTTATGTACTTTGTTGGATTGTAATATGGCAGACTTTGGTGAAACAGAGCAAGCAGATCAAATTGTTCAACAAATAGTTAATGAATTTTTAGCAGTCGCTGAAGTGGAACAAGTTACGTTAGATAAACAAGCAGTTCTTCAACAAATCCGCTCGTGTTATAATCGAGAAACAATTGGTTTGCACCATCCATCGATGTATCAGGACTTAATAACCAATCATCGTTTAACCGAAATTGATTATATCAATGGAGCAATTGTTCGCAAAGGGAAAGTCTATGGGATTGCTACACCGTACTGTCAGTTTTTAACAGAGTTAATTCATTGTAAAGAAAATTTACTTCATGCTAAATAACAAGTAAAAACAGAAATACTCTTGAGTCAGTCTTGAGAAGAGCTTGACCTACTTCTTTCTATACTTTGCCAGTGTACAAGGCTGAGACAAAATCCAAAGTGAGTTTGTCTCAGCTTTTTTGTTTTTTAAAGAACACTACAGAAAATAAATCAAATCCGTGAAAAATATGTTAAACTAGAGAAGGTGTTTTTTCGCAAGAATCTACGCGGAACACAGGACTCGTTGAAGAAATGAATCAAAGAAACAATGTGTTAAAGAAGGGATTTGAACAGATTATGACCATTCAATGGTTTCCCGGCCATATGGCCAAAGCAAGAAGAGAAGTTTCGGAAAAAATCAAATATGTCGATATTGTATTTGAACTAGTTGATGCGCGGTTACCGCTTTCTTCCCGTAACCCAATGATGGACCAAATTGTCCAACAAAAACCACGATTAGTCCTTTTAAATAAAGGGGACTTAGCAGATAACGACCAAAATAAAAAATGGCAACATTACTTTCAAAAGAAAGGGTACCAAACCCTAGTCATCAATGCCCAACAAAATAAAGGAATCAATAAAATTGTGCCAGCAGCCAAGGAAGCGTTAAAAGAAAAATTGGCTCGTGAACAGGCGAAAGGCTTGAAACCGCGTGCGATTCGCGCCATGTGTATTGGGATCCCCAATGTTGGTAAGTCAACCTTAATGAATCGTTTAGTCGGAAAAAAAATTGCGCAAACTGGGAACAAGCCAGGTGTGACAAAAGGACAACAATGGTTACGCTCTGGTTCCCAATTGGAATTACTGGATACACCAGGAATTCTTTGGCCAAAATTTGAAGATGAAGAAATTGGGAAAAAATTAGCTTTAACTGGCGCTATAAAAGATCAATTATTGCATTTAGATGATTTGGCGATTTATGGATTAGAATTTTTTGCACGTTTTTATCCGCAACGTTTGACGGAACGATATGGTTTAACAGAGGAAGAGCTATTTTTACCTGCCCCAGAACAATTGATGTTAATTAGCCAAAAACGTGGTTTTAGAGATGATTATAATCGAGCCAGCGAAATGATTATTTTAGAAATTCGCAGTGGAAAATTAGGTACGTATACTTTGGACCGCTGGGAAGAACTAGGAGACGAATAACATGGCAAAAGAGTCGATTCAGGCAATCAAAGAAGCGTTGCTAACTGTCACTGATGCAACCGATGAACGATTAGCAAGCTGGCGAGAAGATGAACGTTCAGGAGTGCAACAAGCGATCAAACAATGGGAACGTCGCCAATTAGCCAAAGAAAAAGAATGGCAACTTTTTAAAGAAATGAGTCAATTTGAGGAAGCGGCCTATAAAAAAGGCCATCGTTTAATTGCAGGAATTGATGAAGTAGGCCGCGGACCATTAGCTGGCCCTGTTGTGACAGCTGCAGTTATTTTACCGAAGGATTGTCAATTATTAGGCTTAAATGATTCAAAAAAACTATCTGCTAAAAAACGGGAAACGTTATATAACCAGATTCAAGAACAGGCTGTCGCTATCGGGTTAGGTATCGCTGATCAAGGAGTCATTGATCAAATTAATATTTATCAAGCAACTAAACAAGCGATGAAAATGGCAATTGACGATTTAGCTTTTGCACCAGATTATTTATTAATTGATGCAATGCAGTTAGACGTTCCCCAACCACAAGAAAGTTTGATTAAAGGGGATGCGCGCTCCATTTCGATTGCAGCAGCCAGTATTATTGCAAAAGTAACAAGAGATCGATTAATGGAAGAATATGATGAATTATATCCTGGATATGGATTTAAAAACAATGCAGGTTATGGAACAAAAGAACATCTTGTCGGGTTAGAAAAATACGGTGTAACACCCATTCATCGACGTACGTTTGCGCCAATAAAAGATATGATTTAAAAATAAAACACTTTTTTTACGTATTCTTATTTTAAGAAGATGTGAAAGAGGTGTTTTTTGTTGGAAATTTTACAACGACAATTATTATTTAAATTAGCGGTATGCCAAGGAATTGGCAATTTAGGGATCTTAAAAGTGTTACAAGAAGCTATCGCACAAAAGCGTGTTGATTTTTCCAGTACAGAAATTATTAGAATTGCTGAAATCAAGAAATATCGTGAATTATTTGAACAATCTTGGTTACACCATACGATTCATAGTGAAGCGTTATATATACGACAATGCCAACACCAATTTATGACAATTTTAGATGCCGTCTATCCTAAATTATTACGAGAAATTTATAATCCACCAGCAATTCTTTTTTATAGAGGAAATTTACAATTGTTAAGTAGAAGGAAAATTGGCATCGTCGGCGCTCGCTATGCCACTTCGTATGGGTTAAGAGTGACTGAAGCTCTGGTTCCTAAAATAGTCAAAGAAGGATTCACAATCGTCAGTGGTCTTGCCAAAGGCATTGATAGTCGTAGCCATGAGATGGCCATCCAGAACGGGGGTCAGACAATTGGAATTTTAGGCACTGGATTAGATGTATATTATCCGTATGAAAAGAAAGAATTACAGCAAACTATGAAGCAGAATCAGCTTGTTTTAACAGAATATGTGAATGGGAGTGGGCCGAAAAAATATCATTTTCCTGCACGTAATCGCATTATTGCTGGATTATCTTTAGGGGTCTGCGTGATGGAAGCTCGTAAGAATAGTGGCTCTTTAATTACTGCACAAGCGGCGATGGATTACGGGCGCGAGGTATTTGCCGTACCGGGAAGTATTTTCCAGTCTTTTTCAACAGGCTGCCATGAATTAATTCAGGACGGCGCTAAATGTGTTCAGACAATTGATGATATTTGTGAAGAATTGTGACTTTTACTAATTGTGAATTGACAACCTACGTTCACTTCGGTACTATTTAATCAGATTTTAATCTTTTGGTTGGTAGTTAGGAGTGTCTAAATGGAAACGGTTGTTAGAAAAAGATGGTTGTTTGGTATGCAGCTACTGGGCTTTTTGATTTTGGATCAAATTCCTTTGATGATGGTCTCAGTTGTTCAAGTTTCTACAGAAAACTTTTGGTTTCGCTTTGTTAGTGGATTAGTGGCTGTTGGACTTGGTGCCTATTTCGTCTATCTATTTGTTGCTTTTTTGAAAAAGAAAAAGCTCATAACTTGGACTTTTTTAGGAATCAAAGAAACCTTGCCAGTGGCCTTGTTAGGTTTGGTGATAATCTTTTGTGTGGGAATACTTGGTGATTTCTTATTACGTCTGGAAGGACTAGAGACGACCTCTAACCAACAAAGTGTTGAAGAAATTGTCCAAGCCATTCCTAAAGGGCTTATACTTATTTTTGCAGGTGTGATTGGACCAATTTTTGAAGAGGGAATTTTTCGTGTCGGGATTCAAGCGTTTTTCAAGCCAGCTTCAAAAATAGGCATACTCGTTTCTTCTATTTTATTTGCACTTGTGCACACGCCCACAGATATAGGTAGTTTTATTATTTATTGGGGCATGGGTTTAGCGTTAAGTTGGGTCTATCTACGCACGGGTCGCTTTGAAGCTGCTGTCTTGACTCATTTTATTTGGAATGTTTTGGGTATTTTAATGCTTTAGGATAAAATCTATAAATCATAGGCATTTTTTATTTATAAATTCGGACAGTCAAACAGAAATGACAGAAATGTTAGAAAGCCTAGTCTTGACAAACCTGTTCTATATAGCATATGATGTATTACGATTTGTGCGTTTTTTACATATATTATATAGTAGGAAAGCGAACGCGAAAGGAGCTAATTGAATGGCCTATAAGTATCTCGTGATTGTAGAATCACCTGCCAAAGCCAAAACAATTGAAAAATATCTAGGAAGAAACTACAAGGTGGTTGCCAGTGTTGGTCACATTCGCGATTTACCAAAAAGTAAAATGGGGATTGATATTGAAAATAATTATGAACCTCATTATATTTCGATTCGCGGAAAAGGCGATGTCATCAAAAGTTTAAAAGCGGCTGCAAAAAAAGCTGAAAAAGTCTATCTCGCAGCCGATCCGGACCGAGAAGGTGAAGCAATTGCTTGGCATTTAGCTTATCTTCTTGGCCTTGATTTAAAAGATAAAAACCGCGTGGTATTCAATGAGATCACTAAAGAAGCGGTAAAAGCGGCATTTAAAGAACCTAGAACCATCAACGTTGATTTAGTTGATGCACAACAAGCACGGCGCATTTTAGACCGTTTAGTTGGATACTCGATTAGTCCTATTTTATGGCGTAAAGTCAAAAAAGGTTTGAGTGCTGGTCGTGTGCAATCTGTTGCTTTAAAAATGATTATTGATCGAGAAAATGAAATTCGAGAATTTAAACCTGAAGAATATTGGAGCATTGATGGGAATTTCCAAAAAGGTCGCAAGAAATTCAAAGCAAATTTCTGGGGCGTAGATGGTAAAAAGAAAAAATTACCAAATGCAGAAGCGGTGAAAGAAATCACTTCTCGGATTGACGGTAAAGATTACGATGTTACAAAAGTTGAGAAAAAAGAACGGAAACGTAATCCTGCATTACCTTTTACAACCAGTAGTTTACAACAAGAAGCGGCACGTAAATTAAATTTCCGTACCCGTAAAACCATGATGGTTGCGCAACAATTGTATGAGGGAATTGCTTTAGGGAAACAAGGCACTGTGGGGCTGATTACCTACATGCGTACAGACTCAACCAGAATTGCCGATTCCGCCAAAGCAGAAGCTGCTGAATTCATTGAAAAGACCTACGGAGATGAGTTCTCAGCACATGGCGGCCGCAAAGCAAAAAATACGCAAGGTGCACAAGATGCCCATGAAGCGGTTCGTCCATCAAGCGTTTTAAGAACACCTGATGAAATGAAGAAGTATTTAGATAAAGATCAATTAAAATTATATACTCTTATTTGGTCGCGCTTTGTTGCTAGTCAAATGACACCAGCGATTTTAGATACCATGAAGGTCACGCTTCAACAAAACGGCGTAACGTTTATTGCCAATGGTTCCAAAGTGAAATTTAAAGGGTTTATGCAAGTATATGTTGAAGGACGCGATGATGGTAAAGAGGACAAGGAAAATATTTTACCTGAATTAGTGGAAGGTGACGTTGTTAAATCGGTCGATATCGAACCGAAACAACACTTTACTCAACCACCGGCTCGTTTTAGTGAAGCCACGTTAATCCGGACTTTAGAAGAAAATGGTGTGGGCCGACCATCAACGTATGCGCCAACATTAGAAACCATTCAACGGCGTTATTACGTGAAGCTAACCAATAAACGGTTTGAACCAACGGAATTAGGTGAAATTGTGAATTCCCTAGTTTCAGAGTTTTTCCCACAAATTGTCGATACACATTTTACAGCGACAATGGAAACGGACCTAGATAAAGTCGGTGAAGGCCAAGAAAAATGGGTTGAAGTTGTCGATCGCTTCTACAAGCCCTTCGAAAAAGAATTAACAAATGCCGAAGAAAAAATTGAAAAAATCCAAATTAAAGATGAACCAGCAGGCTTTGACTGCGAACTGTGTGGACATCCAATGGTGATTAAGCTGGGTCGCTACGGAAAATTTTATGCATGTAGTAATTTCCCAGATTGTCGGAATACAAAAGCGATCGTTAAAGAAATTGGCGTGACGTGTCCTGTGTGTCACGAAGGACAAGTTATCGAACGCAAATCAAAGAAAAATCGAATTTTCTATGGCTGTAGTCGGTACCCAGAGTGTGACTTCACTTCTTGGGACAAACCAGTAGGCCGACCATGTCCAAAATGTGGGCAATATTTAGTAGAGAAAAAAGTTAAAGGTGGCAAACAAGTCGTTTGTATCAATGGCGATTATGAAGAAAACGTCCAAAAATAAGAAAAATTGAGACCGAAGAATTTACTTCGGTCTTCTCTTTTAGTAAAATGAATTGAGTTTGTAAGAGACAGCTCTTAACTTCTTGACATAGAAAGGAATTTTTATACATGACAAAAAAAGTCACAATTATTGGTGCCGGTTTAGCCGGAAGTGAAGCGGCATGGCAAGTGGCCAATGCTGGCGTACCAGTTGATTTATATGAAATGCGCCCTGTCAAAAAGACACCAGCGCATCAAACAGAAAATTTTGCAGAGTTAGTTTGTTCTAATTCATTACGTGGAAATAGTTTAACCAATGCGGTAGGTGTTTTGAAAGAAGAAATGCGCCGTTTAAATTCAATCATTATTGGTAGTGCAGATCAAACCGCTGTACCAGCTGGCGGCGCCTTAGCAGTTGACCGTGATTCTTTTTCTGAAACAATCACTGAAAAAATTAAAAGTCATCCATTAATTACAATCAAAAATGAAGAGATCACCGATATTCCAGAAGGGATTGTAATTATTGCAACGGGTCCCTTAACTTCTGAAAGCTTATCACAAAAAATTCAAGAATTTAATGGTTCTGAAGGCTTTTATTTTTACGATGCAGCAGCACCAATTATTGATAAATCAACAATTGACATGGATAAAGTTTATTTAAAATCTCGTTATAACAAGGGAGAAGCGGCTTACTTAAACTGTCCGATGACTGAAGAAGAGTTCAATGCTTTTCATGAAGCGCTAGTCAATGCAGAAGTGGTTCCTTTACGCACGTTTGAAAAAGAGAAGTTTTTCGAAGGCTGTATGCCCATTGAAGTAATGGCGCAACGTGGCATTAAAACCATGTTGTTTGGCCCGATGAAACCTGTCGGACTAGAAGACCCTAAAACAGGTAAACGCCCTTATGCTGTAATTCAATTACGTCAAGACAATGCTGCAGCTTCTTTATACAATATTGTTGGTTTCCAAACGCATTTAAAATGGGGCGAACAAAAACGAGTATTCCGTATGATTCCGGGATTAGAAAATGCTGAATTTGTTCGCTATGGCGTCATGCACCGTAATAGTTTTATGAACTCTCCAGAGTTGCTAAAACCAACCTATCAATCAAAAAAACGTGACGATCTGTTTTTTGCTGGACAAATGACTGGTGTTGAAGGATATGTTGAAAGCGCGGCAAGTGGTTTACTCGCAGGTATTAACGCAGCTCGTCTTGCCAAAGGGGAAGAGCCGATTGAATTCCCTCGCGAAACGACTTTAGGAAGTATGGCTTATTATATTACACATGCAGAAGGCAAACATTTCCAACCAATGAATGCAAACTTTGGGCTTTTCCCAGAGTTACCTGAACGAATTCGTGACAAAAAAGAACGCTATGAAGCGATTGCTAATCGGGCCTTAGATGTTCAAGCTCAAGTTATCCAATCTTTAGACTAAATTAGAAAAAATATGAGAAAAGACCGAGCATCATTGCTGAGAAATGCGATGATACTCAGTCTTTTAATTTTTAGAAAAAAATAACAAAAGCTAAAGAATAGTTAAAATTGTGAACATATTTAGAAATATTGATTAAATTCTGACAACTTAATTGTCTTTTGAAAAAGGTTATGCTAAAGTTACTTTGTAATCGAATGAGGAGGGCTATCACATGGAAGAAAAGAATTGGCCTGAGTTATTTGCTCGTTATCTTATTGTCGAAAGAGGCTATTCAGAAAAAACAAAAAAAGCATATCAAGAAGATATACAACATTTTTTTTCGTTTTTAAAGACTTCAGGTAATGACAATTATTTGACTGTGGAACATTTGGATGTTCGGGCTTATTTGAGCGAATTATACGATCAGGAATATAGCCGCAATTCGATTAGTCGAAAAATTGCCAGTTTGCGTTCTTTTTATCAATTCTTATTAAAAAATGAAGCAATCCAAGAGAATCCTTTTTCTTATGTTCATATGAAAAAGAAACAGTTACGGTTGCCCCGTTTTTTTTATGAAAAAGAAATGGATGCATTATTTGAGAGCGCACAAGGGGAGCAACCGCTTGATTTGAGAAATCAAGCGTTGCTAGAAGTTCTGTATGGGACTGGCATTCGGGTCAGTGAATGTGCGAACTTAACGGTGGACGCAGTTGACTTTCAAGCTTCTGTTTTATTGGTTCACGGAAAAGGAAATAAAGATCGCTATGTGCCTTTTGGTTCATTTGCACAAGACGCCTTAAAGGATTACTTAGCGAGTGGCCGCGCGCTATTAATGACAAAATATCAAAAAAAACATCCGTATGTCTTTGTTAATCATCATGGTGAACAAATCACGCCAACAGGGATTGAATACGTCTTAAACCAACTAATTAAAAAAAGTTCATTAAATGCGGAAATTCATCCCCACATGTTACGCCATACATTTGCGACACATTTATTAAATAATGGCGCCGATATGCGGACAGTTCAAGAATTATTAGGACATGCTAATTTATCAACAACTCAGATATATGCGCATGTGACAAAAGAAAGTTTACAAAAAAATTATCGAACGTTTCATCCTCGTGCATAATGGAGGTAAACGTCTAGGAGGAACAACAATGGTTGAATCACAATTTCACTCTACAACAATTTGTGCAGTCGAAAAAGATGGAAAATTTGCAATGGCTGGTGACGGCCAAGTAACAATGGGCGAATCTGTCGTTATGAAAGGTACGGCCAAAAAAGTGCGCCGTATTTACAATGATGAAGTCGTTGTCGGTTTTGCAGGAAGTGTGGCAGATGCCTTTACATTAGAAGAAAAGTTTGAAGGAAAATTAAATGAATACAACGGAAACTTAACGAGAGCTGCGGTTGAGTTAGCCCAAGAGTGGCGTACACAACAGTCTATGCAAAAATTAGAAGCTATGCTGATTGTGATGAATAAGGAAGAAATGCTCTTAGTTTCAGGAACTGGGGAAGTCATCACACCAGACGATGGTATTTTAGCGATTGGTTCTGGCGGTAATTTTGCTTTGTCCGCTGCAAGAGCCATGAAAAACTTTGGTGATAAAGAAATGCCAGCGAAAGAGATTGCTAAAAATGCCTTAAATATTGCTGCAGATATCTGTGTATTTACGAATCATAATATCATTGTAGAAGAATTATAAGCGAGGGAAAATCCATGAATGAATTAAACAAAACACCAAAAGAAATAGTCAAAGAACTAGATCAATATATTGTTGGACAGCAAGCTGCCAAAAAATCAGTGGCGGTAGCTTTACGTAACCGCTATCGTCGCTTGCAATTAGAAGAAAATATGCAACAAGATATTACGCCTAAAAACTTACTAATGATTGGACCAACAGGTGTTGGTAAAACTGAGATTGCTCGTCGTCTCGCAAAAATTGTCAATGCGCCTTTTGTAAAAGTTGAAGCAACCAAATTTACAGAAGTAGGCTATGTCGGTCGGGATGTCGAATCAATGGTTCGGGATTTAGTAGAAAATGCGATCCAAATTGTTGAAAAACAACAATACAGTCGCGTGTACGCGCAAGCGTTGAAAAAGGCCAATCAACGTTTAGTCAAAGTATTAGTGCCTGGAATTAAAAAAGAACAAAAACAGGCTGGCGGTAATCAATTTGAACAAATGATGAACATGTTTAACATGGCTCAGCAACAGCAAGAAGCACAAGAAGAAGTAACGGAAGATATTCGAACGAATCGCCGAACAATTTTGGAACAGCTGGAAAAAGGTCTATTAGATAATCGTGAAGTAACAATTGAAATTGAAGAACCGAAGAAAACGATGCCAGCTATGAACAACGGCCTAGAACAAATGGGTATCGACTTAAATGAAACGTTAGGTGCTCTGTCACCAAAGAAAAAAATCGAACGTACTGTAACGGTGAAAGAAGCACAAGAATTATTAGTGAAAGAAGAATCAGCAAAAATTGTCAATGACGCTGATATTCATAGTGAAGCGATTCGTTTAGCTGAATCAAGCGGAATTATTTTTATCGATGAGATTGATAAAATCACCTCTAAAAGTCAACAAAATTCGGGCGAAGTCTCTCGTGAAGGAGTACAAAGAGACATTTTGCCGATTGTTGAAGGCTCTCAAGTTAACACGAAGTATGGTCCTTTACAAACGGATCACATTTTATTTATCGCTTCAGGTGCTTTCCACTTGTCAAAACCAAGTGACTTGATTCCAGAATTACAAGGCCGCTTCCCAATTCGAGTTGAATTAGATGATTTAACGGCTGATGACTTCGTAAGTATCTTAACTGAGCCAAACAATGCTTTAATTAAACAATATGTAGCATTAATTGGCACAGAAAATGTTTCAGTCATCTTTACAAAAGAAGCAATTGAACGGTTAGCACACATCGCTTATGATGTAAACCGTGATACAGATAATATTGGGGCGCGTCGTTTACACACAATTTTAGAACGTTTATTAGAAGATTTATTATATGAAGCACCAGATATGCAAATGGGTGAAATTACGATTACCGAAGCATATGTCAATGAAAAATTGAATGACATTGTTCAAAATGAAGATTTAAGTCGTTACATCTTATAAAAAAGGCTGGAGGAGAAAAGATGGCTACATTATTAGAAAAAACACGTCAAGTGAACGAGCTTTTGCAAAAAAACAATCTGTTTGACGTACAAGCAGAACTTCCGTACAACAAAATGGCAATGATTTTAGGGGATATTTTAGAAAGCAATGCGTATATTATTAGCAGTTCAGGGGATTTGTTGGGGTATACTGAAAAATTAGATGTTAATAATGCCCGTATCAAAAATATGTTTAAAGAGAAAAAATTTCCTCAAGGATACACCGAGGCCGTGGATATGCTCAAAGTAACCGAAGCCAATATTCCAATAGACAGTGATTTAACTGCATTTCCTTTTGAATCACGAGAGCTGTATCCGTTTGGGTTAACCACTATTGTGCCTTTGTACGGTGCTGGCAAACGCTTGGGTACGATTATTTTAGCGCGTGTTGAAAAATCCTTTAACGAGGATGATTTAGTGTTAGCTGAATATAGTGCGACCGTTGTCGGCATGCAAATTTTGTATCATCAATCCAGAACAATTGAAGCAGAAGTTCGCAGTGCGACTGCCGTGCAAATGGCCATCAACACTCTTTCCTATAGTGAATTAAAAGCCGTCCATGCTATTTTTGAAGCCTTAGATGGCGAAGAAGGTCGTTTAACTGCTTCAAGTATTGCAGATGAAATAGGCATTACTCGTTCCGTAATTGTGAATGCCTTAAGAAAATTAGAATCAGCTGGAATTATTGAATCACGTTCTCTTGGTATGAAAGGGACTTATTTAAAAGTGTTAAATCAACAATTTATTAAAGAGTTGGAAAAATAAGCAATTGCTCGTATCAACTAGGAGGACAACGCAATGACTGTACAAATTGAAAATGAATTTCTAATCGCAACATTTGCTGAAGAAGGAGCAGAATTAGTAAGTTTACAATCAAAAGAAACCGGCATTGAATATATTTGGCAAGGAAATCCTGAATTTTGGGCCCGCCATGCGCCCGTACTTTTTCCGATTGTTGGTCGTCTAAAAGAAGATACGTATATGTACCAAAATCAAGCGTATCATTTAACTCAACATGGTTTTGCTCGTGATCAAGTATTTGATGTGATTGAAAAAGGTGGAGAAGAAGTTTCTTTTTCACTAAAATCAACAAAAGAAACCAAGAAGAAGTATCCTTTTGATTTTGAACTAGTGATTACTTATACATTAGAACACCAAGAATTGACTGTAAACTACCAAGTAGAAAATACAGGGAAAGAAGAGATGTATTTTGGGATTGGTGGTCATCCAGCCTTTAATGTACCTTTAGAATCTTCACTAACGTTTGAAGATTATTATCTAAGTTTTTCACCTAAAAAATCACGGACACAAATTCCCTTAGCAGGCCCGTTTATTGATTTAGCGAATAAAACGCTAGCCCAAACGAATACCAGCTTTGACTTAACGCATCAATTATTTGAAAATGATGCAATGATTTTTGAAACAAAAGGTCAAACAGCAATTACGATTGCCACAGACGAAAGTGACCATCAAGTCACTTTGAGTTATCCAGAAATGCCTTTTGTGGGGATTTGGTCACCGACACCGAAAGAAGCGCCTTTTGTCTGTATCGAACCTTGGTGTGGGATTGCTGATGCTGTCGACGCAACTGGCCAACTTGCTGAAAAATTTGGCATCAATAAGTTACCAGCTAACGAACTATTTAAAACACAGTATATGATTAGTGTAAAATAAAGAAAAAGGCTGTGAACATTATTTGTTCACAGCCTTTTTCTTTATTTTTTTGCACGTAAGCCAAAAGAAAGGCGACTTTCTGTTCCATTTTTAATTCGCTGAATGTTTTCACGATGACGGACAAAGATAAAAGTAGTCAAAGCAATCGCAATCACGGTTAATAACCAGTTAAATGTTGGTAAAATAGCTGGGACAGTGAAAGGCAAAATAATAGTAGAAAGTGTAATTAGTACAGCGCTAATCATACTTGTTAAACTCACCATACTGGTTAGATACAGACAAATCACAAAAATAAGAGCAGAATAAATAAAAAATGTGGGGCTGTATGCTAATAACATGCCAGCGCTAGTGGCTACGGCTTTACCACCTTTGAAATTGGCAAAAATAGGGAAGGTATGCCCTAAAACAGCGGCTACCCCAAAGAAGAGCGGGTTCACGCCTTGTAAACCAAACAAATAGGGTAATGAAGTGGCTAACGTTCCTTTCAAGATATCCATTAATAATACCGTAATTCCGGCAGGTTTCCCTAAGACACGAAATGTATTGGTTGTTCCTGTATTCCCACTTCCAAATTGGCGTATATCTTTTTTAAAGAAAAGTTTGCCAATCCAAACACCTGAGGGAATCGAACCTAATAAATAGGCAACAAGTAACAAAATGACGATTTTCATCAAGTTAACCTCTTTCTTATTCAAACTAGGATTTATTTTATCATGAATAGAAAAACGGAACAACGTCTAATAACTAAAACAAGAAAAGTTTTTCTTTTGCTTGAGGAAGCGTTGACAAATGGTTGATAACCGTTATAATAAATGTGTGTCATTAGACAAAGACGTCTAATCACTGGTTTGAAAATTAGTTATCAACGAAGATACAATATATATGTACTTATGAAGTGTCAGGGAAAGAGGTGCGAATCCTCTACAGACCTACCTACTGTATGGTGGATGAAACCAATAAGACCACAGATTATTCTGGAAGGATTGGGAGTAAGAAGAAGCTAAGTCAGGATACCGGCTTGATAAGTCTAATCATTCTTTTGTAGGAAAAAGAAGGGGCTTTGAAGATAACTGGCTGAGTATATCATTAGCATAGTTAAGTGACTGCTTTTTTTCTATTGGAGAAAAAAGTGGTTTTTTTGTATTGTTTTGACGTTGAGACAAAGGAGGTTCATTTCAGAAAATTTTCCCCAAAATAAAATAGACGAATGCGAGGATGAAAAAATGAAAAAATTTACTTTAACAATGATGACTTTAGGTTTAGTAGCAACACTTGGCTTAGCAGGGTGTGGCAAACAGGAAAAGAAAGCAACTACCTCTTCTGAAAAAACAGAAGTAACGTTACCAACCAAAGACCGTAGCGGCAAAGAAATTACTTTACCCAAAGAAGCAACCAAAATTATTTCCCTAGTACCATCAACAACAGAAGTGATTGAAGACTTAGGTAAAACCGACCAATTAATCGCAGTTGATACTCAAAGTAGCACAATGATGACTGATTTAAAAAAATTACCACAAATGGATATGATGGCTGTCGATGCCGAAAAATTGATTGCCTTGAAACCACAAATTGTTTATGTGAATGACATCAATTTAGCTAGCTCAGAAAGTGTTTGGAAACAAGTGGAAGATGCTGGAATTACAGTCGTTAACATCCCCACTAGTACAAGTATCAAAGCAATCAAAGAAGACGTCCAATTCATCGCGGATAGCTTATCTGAACATGAAAAAGGACAAAAGTTAATCAAAACAATGGATCAAGAAATCGACGAAGTAGCCAAAATTGGTAAAACCATTAAAAAACCAAAAACTGTTTTGTTTGAAGTGGCTGCCTTACCAGACATTTATAGTTTTGGTAATGGGACATTTTTAAATGAAATGATTGAAACAATTGGGGCAAAAAATGTTTTGGCAAATGAAAAAGGCTGGTTACCAGTGACAGAAGAAGCGGCCATTGCTGCAAAACCAGAAGTCATTTTAACCAATGTTAACTATATGAAAGATCCCGCCAAAGAAATTTTAGCTCGTAAAAACTGGGAAAACGTTCCTGCAGTTCAAAACAAAGAAGTTTTCGAAATTGATAACATGTCTAGCTCTTTACCAAATAACCACATTACCAAAGCATTAAAACAAATGGCAAAAGCTGTTTATCCAGAGGAATACAAGGATTTAAAAGATGAGTAAAAAAACGTGTCTCATACTGATGCTCTTGATCAGTATGAGCATGCTCTTTTTGGGTATTAAAATTGGAAGTGTTCAGATTTCGTTAACGGATTTGCTTCAAATTTTAGTGAAAAAGACGGTTTCAGAAGACGGGATTTTAGAGGGAATCATCTGGAATGTTCGGTTACCGCGTGTCGTGATGGCCTATCTCGTGGGCGCAGGCTTAGCAGTAAGTGGCACGGTGATGCAATCGCTCTTAGGTAATCCTTTAGCTTCTTCGTATACTTTGGGCGTATCAGCGGGAGCATCCTTAGGCGCTGCGTTAATCATGGTAACTGGAGTAACTGCTTCGATCTTAGGGGCATTTTTATTGCCTTTAACTGGTTTTATCTTTGGCTTAGCAACGGTCTTTTTAGTTTTGTTATTTACGCAAACAATGGATAGTCAAATGTCCAATCAAACAGTTGTTTTAGTAGGAATGATTATGACCTTATTTGTCGGTGCTATTTTGACGTTGATTACAGCACTTTTCCAAGATTATTTGAAACAATTAGTCTTTTGGCAAATGGGTAGTTTTTCTGGCAGTAATTGGCAAAAAATTGCTATTTATTGTCCAATCTTGCTTGTCAGCAGTCTGTTTCTTTGGTTTGATGCCAACGCATTGGATGTTCTCGGTTTAGGAGAAGAACATGCGATGTTAGCGGGAGTAGAAGTCAAAACAGCAAAACTACGCATTATTCTTTTGGCTAGTTTATTAGCAGGAAGTGCGGTTTCATTTGTCGGTGTGATTGGTTTTGTTGATTTAATAGCACCACATATTGTCCGTCGCTATTTAGGGGCGACTCATCGCTGGCTGATTCCCGGTTCGGCAATTTTAGGTGGGACCATCATGGTAATAGGGGACACAATTGCTCGCACGATTTTATCACCAAGAGAAATTCCCATCGGGGCCGTAACAGCCTTGATTGGAGCGCCATTCTTCTTGTATATTTACTTTAAAAAAAGGGGCGTTGCTGCATGATTGAATTAAAAAAAACAGCTGTAACACTCCAACAAACCCCCATTTTAAAAGATATTTCCCTCGTTTTTCCGACAGGTAGTAAAACTTGTATTTTAGGTCCAAATGGTTGCGGTAAAACGACACTTTTAAAAACGATTGCCGGACTTGTCCCTTATAGTGGTTCTGTTTTAATTGATGGTCAAGAAGTTCATGGACAAAAGCGGAAGGAATTGGCAACGAAAGTAGCGATGATGAGTCAATTCACGACAGTTGCTTTTGATTATACGGTTTACGAAACAGTTTTGATGGGGGCGTATCGACAACAAGCACAACGTTTTTTACCTATTGTTTCTAAGCAAGAAAAAGAACGAGTCCTTTATTATTTAGAACGCACGGGTTTATTGCCTTTAAAAGATAAAGTTGTCAATCAGCTTTCAGGAGGACAACAACAACGAGTATTTTTGGCTAAATTATTTGTACAAGATCCAGAAATTATTTTATTGGATGAACCCAATAATCATTTGGATATTCGGTATCAACAAGAATTGATTCAGCAGTTAAATGAGTGGAGTGCGCAAGAAGGGAAAACGTTAATCGGGGTGTTTCATGATATCCGTTTAGCGTTAACGCTAAGTGAAAAAATTGTGTTTATGAAGCAAGGGAAAGTGGCCGCGCAAGGTGATTTTCAAACGTTGGCTTCCAAAGAATTTTTACAAACAATTTTTGAAACAGATATTGTCTCCTATTTTCAGAAACAACATAAAGTTTGGGAAACTATTCAATAACTTTGACAAGTTTTTTGGAAACAGGTAAGATAAAGGCAAAGAATCAGAAACACAATGGCGTGTTTTAACAAATCGGCAAAGGAGCCCAAGACTAAGTACGTATGGTACTTGCTTTGGGCTCCTTTTTTATGGAGGTAGCGATGAAACGAATCATTTTAATGGGAGCTATCGGTTGTGGCAAAACCACGTTATGTCAAGCTCTGCAAGGCAAAGAATTAATTTATGATAAAACACAGGCGGTGGAATTTCATACAGAAATGATTGATACACCAGGCGAGTTTATTTTGCATCGGCAATATTATAATGCATTAAACGTCACAGCGGCAGAAGCAGATGTGATCGGTTTGGTCCAAAGTGCTGTAGAAACACAACAAGTTTTTTCACCAGGATTTGGTAGTATTTTCCCGAAAGAAATCATTGGTATTTTAACCAAGATTGATTTAGCACAAGATTCTCAGCAGTTAGAGATTGTTCGGCAACAATTAAAAAGTGCGGGTGCAACAAGAATTTTTGAAATTTCTTCTGTTGAAAAAATTGGCTTGCAAGAATTAGTAGATTATTTAGAGGAGGATGAAGCAGAATGAAAATTTATACAAAAACTGGCGATAAGGGAATGACGAAATTAGTCGGCAGCTCAACCGTCGCTAAGGATTCTGATCGAGTTGAAAGTTATGGAACAATTGATGAATTGAATTCTTGGGTCGGCTATATTATCAGCCAACTTCCCCAAGAAAATCAAGAAATTAAAGAAGAACTAGAAGCTTTACAACATTTACTTTTTGATGCGGGAACAGATTTGTCAACACCGATTGAAGCACAACGACCATTTAAATTACAAAAGGAAAGTGTGCATTGGCTAGAACAGCGGATTGATTTCTACACTGCACAATCACCAGATATTGATCGTTTTATTTTACCTGGCGGAACCTCAGCAGCCAGTATGGTTCATGTTGCTCGGACGATTGCACGGCGCGCAGAACGCATCATTGTGCGTTTAAATTGGACAGCCAAAATTAACGAAGAGGTATTAATTTTTACCAATCGTTTATCAGATTATTTTTATGCGTTGGCTCGCTATTTAAATGTTCAAGCACAACGACCTGATGTTTTTTATGAACGAAGCGAAAAGGTTTTCCATAAAATTAAAGAAGATGGATTGTAAACAGTTGCTTTTCTAAAAAACTTATGGTAAATTTCAGATAGATTAAACGAATATTTTATGAAAAATATGAATGGAAGCCAGTGAGAATCTGGCACGGTCCCGCCACTGTGAAGAAGCAAGGTTGCTTTTAAGTCAGGTCTTTTCATTTTTTCATTATTGGGCATGCTGTTTCGAGGCAAAACAGGATGTTTCTTAACAACGCTTGTGTTGAAAATCCAGCCCAAGATATTTGTATTAATCCAATTAATGGCACGAGGAAGTGCTTTTGGGAATTTTGGGCTGGTCTTTCAATGTTGAAGGAGATTTCAGGTACAATGACGTACTGCTATATTCCCTTTTTTTATTGACAATTAATTAAAGGCGTTGTACTCTATGGATAAGGTTTCGTGTACAATGGCGTATACATAAGGAAGCAAAGACGCTTCAGACAGATGATTTTTCGTTTGTTTGAAGTGTCTTTTTGTATTTTATTAAGGAGGAATTGAGATGAGAACAATTCATTTCCCTACCGAACTATGGGTAGGAGAAGGCGCATTAGCCAATTTGGAAACACTTCATGATAGACGTGTTTTCATTGTCACAGATCCATTCATGGTTGATTCTGGATTTGTGAATGAAGTGACAAAGCATTTAACAAAAAGTGAATGGCAAATTTTTAGTGACATCATCCCCGATCCACCAATTGATAAGATTGCTGCGGGAATTAAGCAGTTAGCGGCATTTCAAGGAGATACGATATTAGCTTTAGGTGGGGGATCCGCTATTGATGCGGCCAAAGCAATGAAATTTTTTGGCAAACGTACTTTGCAAACTCAGATTGCTGAGTTTATTGCGGTTCCTACAACTAGTGGGACTGGTTCAGAAGTTACGAATTTTTCAGTGATTACGGTTGCAGAAACTGGCACCAAAATCCCGCTTGTAACGGATGAAATTCAACCAGAAATTGCGATTTTAGATACAAATTTAGTGATGAGTGTGCCACCAAAAATCACAGCGGATACAGGAATGGACGTCTTAACGCATGTTATTGAAGCGTATGTTTCAACAGAAGCAAATCCGATTTCAGATGCGTTGTGCGAAAAAGTCGTTCGCTTAGTATTCGACAATTTAGAAATAGCCTTTAATGAGGGTAGCAACCAACAAGCCCGTGAAAATATGCATTTAGCTTCATGTATGGCAGGGATGGCGTTTAATGTTACTTCGTTAGGCTTGAATCACGGTATTGCTCATGCGGCCGGTGCGCGTTTACATGTGCCACATGGACGAATGAATGCAATGCTCTTACCTGAAGTCATTGCATATAACAGTGGCTTAGCGAATGGCAAAGTCACCAACGAACCAACAGCTAAACGTTATGCGCAGTTAGCAAATTGTCTAAATGATACACAGACAACCAATGCACGGATTGGTGTTCAACAATTTATTCGACAAATCAAGCAACTCCGTCAAAAATTAAACATGCCTGCCACTTTTAGTGACTATGGTTTACCAAAAGAAGAAGTCCAAGCTGCGATCCCAAAAATAGCTGAAGGCGCATTGATGGATGGTTGCACCAAAACAAATCCTGTCCAACCAACAGCAGCAGAAGTGACAAAAATTTTAAATTCTATCTTATAAGCGATTGACAGGATGAAATCGATAACATATAATGTGGGTAGCACAACGGCGTGCTTCAAAATTTAAGAGCAAAGAAGCTCCTTAGTAGAAAGCGAAAGTGGAACCTTTACGTTTTTTATTGAGGATTTTTTATTTGCTAAATTAAAGGAGCGAGTCTGGTTGGAAGAAAAACAACGAATGATTCAAGAATATGTTCCTGGGAAACAAGTAACGTTAGCGCACATCATTGCTAGTCCTAATAAAGAAATTTATACAAAATTAGGGTTGCCAGAAGGCACCAGCAATGCACTAGGTATTTTGACAATCACTCCGAGCGAAGCGGCAATTATCGCTGTTGATATTGCGACTAAAAGCGGAGATATCCAAATCGGTTTTATTGATCGTTTTTCTGGATCGGTAGTCATTTCTGGTGACGTAAGCTCAGTGGAAGCAGCCTTACAAGCGGTGATTGAAGGTTTACAACAGATTTTAAACTTTTCTGTAACTTGTAAAATTACCAGAACATAGCGTTGAAAGGACAAGGGCGTGAAGAAAATGGATGGACGAATTGTAATAGTCGATGATGAACCTATTACGAGACTCGATATTCGTGATATTGTGATAGAAGCAGGGTACGAAGTAGTCGGTGAAGCAGCTGATGGTTTTGAAGCAATTGAAGTATGTAAAAAAACACAACCTGACCTAGTATTAATGGACATTCAAATGCCAATTTTAGATGGTCTAAAAGCAGGTAAAAAAATTGTTCAAGACCAACTAGCCAGTAGTATTGTCTTTTTATCTGCATACAGTGACGTACAAAATACGGACAAGGCTAAAAAATTAGGCGCACTGGGTTATTTAGTTAAACCTCTAGATGAAAAATCATTAATACCTACAATTGAAATGAGCATTGAACGAGGCAAACAAACGCAGCTGTTACTAAATCAAATCGATAAATTAAGTTTAAAATTAGAAGAACGTAAAATTATCGAAAAAGCCAAAGGTATTCTTGTAAAAGAAAATCATATATCGGAAGAAGAAGCCTACCAAATGTTGCGTACGTTAAGTATGAACAAACGCGCACGTATGAGTGAAATTGCAGAATTGATTGTAATGGATGATGAATAAATGAAACGATTAGAGCAATTATGTCACCAATATACCAATCTTTCAGAATCAGACATTAAAGAATTACAACGTACAGCACGTTATCTTTCTTCGACGACACTCTATCAAAGTGCAGATGTTTTTATTGATGTGTATAAGGAAATGTCACAGCAAGCACTAGTCGTTTATCATAAGCCGCCTGCGAAGACAACTTCTTTATATAGCGGAGATGTCGTCGGGATGGAAGCTTTATTAAAAAATGAACCTGGTGTTCTGCGTACCATGCAAACTAGCTTAAATAGCATTGGTTTGTTAGCAGTGACTCAGGAAAATCGTTTGATTAAGCAAAATATCTATCCCATTCGCAATGAACATCGAACGATTGGTGTCATTATTGTCGAGATTGCGGCAGATGAAGAGATTCAAGCGGACTTACAAAAAGAGGAGCTAAATAACTGCCAGTTAGCAAAAGTAGCGAAATCAACTAGTCAAGTCGACGCATTATTTATTGATCAATTGGCAGAAGCCGTTTTGATTTTTGATGCGGCGGGTCACTTATTAATTACCAATCACAATGCACAAGAGCTTTATCGCAAACTTGGTTATCGGGATAATATCATTGGAATGAGTTATGACAATTTGTCCATCGATTATACAACTTTTGAATATGTGTTGTATCAAATGAAATATAAAATGAGTAATCAACCAATTGAAAGCAAAACGACCTACCTTAATTATTATTTTAAGGTTCGGAAAGTGTGGTTGGCATCAGAGGAACAACTGATTATGATTATTCAAGACAATACAGAATTTAAAGAAAAAGAAGCGGAAATTATTTCCAAATCTGTTGCGATTCGTGAAATTCATCATCGTGTTAAAAATAACTTGCAATCGGTGGTTTCCTTATTGCGTATTCAAGAACGGCGAACGCAAAGCCCCGAAGCAAAGAAAGTCCTTCATGAAAGTGTCAATCGAATTATGGCGATTGCAGCCACCCATGAATTGCTGTCAAAACAAGTCAAAGATGACGTTGCTTTACGGCAAACATTGGAAGCAGTGATGTATAATTTTAGACATCTTTTTCAAGGCGCACAACCCATTGAGATGATGATGGATGTTGATCCAGCCATTATGGTTTCTAGCGAACAAATGGTTACCATTTCCCTTGTTGTCAACGAACTATTACAAAACATTTTTGATCATGCATTTGAGCCACAAACAAGTGGCGTTGTTAAACTTAGTGGAACATTAGATAATAAGATGATTACCATTACTGTTACAGATAATGGTAAAGGCTATGACGTTCATCAAAGTAACGAGACCAGTTTAGGTTTGATGATTGTCAAAAGCTACGTAAAAGATAAATTAAAAGGAAAAATTACAATTGAATCCAATAAACAGGGAACTAAAACCTGTTTCTATTTCGAACAGAACACCAGTGATGTTGTTCATTGATTAAGCAAAGGCGCTTAAAGAAAAGTAGAAAGAAATTTTCTAACGATTCTTTAAGTGCCTTTTTGTATGCAAAAGGAGGCGAGTCAGGCGATGTCGAAGGAAACACTTTTAACCGTAGGGATTGATTTAGGGACGTCTACAACCCAATTAGTCTTGTCAGAATTAACTGTTGAAAATTTTGCCTCTGCGTTTACAGTACCACGTATCAGCATTTCTGATAAAAAAGTCATTTACCGAAGTGACATTATCTTTACACCCTTACTTAACCAATCAGAAATTGATGCAGAACCTATCAAAGCGTTTGTAGCGGAGCAATATCGCCAAGCAGGCATTCATAAACAAGATATTCAAATGGGTGCGGTAATTATCACAGGTGAAACTGCTCGAAAAAGCAATGCCAACAATGTGCTACGAGCACTTAGTGGCTATGCAGGTGATTTTGTCGTTGCTACGGCTGGTCCTGATTTAGAAAGTATCATTGCTGGGAAAGGCGCTGGTGCTCAAACTTATTCTGAAACGAAACGCAAACCAGTGGTTAATTTAGACATTGGTGGGGGAACGACAAATTTAGCTGTCTTTAAAGATGGTGAAGTGATTGATACGGCTTGTTTTGACATTGGCGGACGCTTAATTAAATTAGATCAACAACAAAAAATCACCTATATAGCTCCGAAGATTCAAGAAATTATAAATAAAAAAGAGCTAACCTTGCACCTTGGTGACCAAGCCACCGAACAAAACTTACTGCCAATTATTTCGGAATTAGTTGCCGTGTTAGAAAATAGCATTGGCTTGGGGACACAAAGTCCGTTCTACCAGTTATTAGTAACTAACCATCCACTACGAAAAGGTGAGGAATTACCAATTGTAACATTTTCTGGTGGTGTGGCTGATTGCTTAAATACGACAAGTACGAATCTCTTTAAATATGGGGACATCGGCTTACTTTTAGGAAAATATCTGAGAAAGTCACTGATTTTTTCGGAAAAAGAAGTCTTAGAAAGCGCAGAAACAATCCGAGCGACGGTCGTCGGAGCAGGTTCACATACTGCTGAAATTAGCGGAAGCACGATTGCTTACCGTGAGCAAATTTTGCCGGTAAAAAATATCCCAATTCTAAAATTAGCGCAAGAGGATGAAACCCTTACTGTGACAGAATTAGGCCAGCGAATCCAAGAAAAACTCAATTGGCATCGTATTGAAGAAACACCCCAGATTGCCCTAGCAATTAGAGGCATGAGCAATCCAACATTTGCTGATATTCAACGCTATGGTCAAGGGATTGTGGAAGGATTAGCTAGTTTAGTTGCTGAACAAATTCCCATTATTGTTATGGTGGATGAAGACATGGCGAAAGCTTTAGGGCATGCCTTAAGTGCCCATCTGCCAAAAGACTATCCGTTTATCTGTCTTGATTCGGTCAAAGTAGAAAACGGTGATTATGTAGATATCGGTTTACCAGTGGCAGAAGGAGCCGTCCTTCCAGTCATTGTTAAGACCTTAGTATTTAATTAAAAAGGAGCGACACAAAGATGATTTTAAAAACCAAACTATTTGGCAAAGTCTATCAATTTACATCCGTTAAAGAAGTCTTAGCCAAAGCCAATGAAGAAAAGTCTGGCGACAAGTTAGCTGGCGTAGCTGCTAATTCAGCCGAAGAACGCGTGGCGGCGAAAGTCGTTTTATCAGAATTGTCCTTAAATGACTTGTTTAACAATCCCGTCGTTGATTATGACGAAGACGAAGTGACACGCATTATTATTGACCAAGTCAATATGCGAATTTTTGAAAGTATTAAACATTGGACAGTCGCAGAATTACGCGAATTTATCTTATCTTCGGAAACAACCGATTTTGATATCAAACGAATTTCCCGTGGACTCACTTCAGAAATGATTGCTGCTGTCTGTAAATTAATGTCCAACATGGATCTAATTGTTGGCGCAAAAAAAATCAATATTGAAAAAACCGCCAACACAACAATTGGTCGTCCCGGAACTTTTTCAAATCGTTTACAGCCGAACCATCCAACCGATAATGTCGATGGCATTATGGCTTCAGTTATGGAAGGTCTTTCTTATGGCGCCGGTGATGCGTTAATTGGTTTGAATCCTGTTGATGATTCTACAGAAAGTGTTAAACGGATCTTAAACAAATTTGAAGAGTTCCGCAGTGAATGGGAAATTCCAACACAAACTTGCGTGCTTGCTCACGTAACGACACAAATGGAAGCCATGCGTCAAGGCGCGCCAACTGGCTTAGTCTTTCAATCCATCGCTGGTTCAGAAAAAGGGAACACAGCATTTGGTTTAAATGCAGAAATTTTAGCTGAAGCACAAGATTTAGCGCTTCACAGTGGTCAAGCAGCTGGTCCTAATGTGATGTATTTTGAAACAGGTCAAGGCTCAGAACTTTCTTCTGAAGCAAACTTTGGCGCAGACCAAGTGACAATGGAAGCGCGTTGTTATGGCTTAGCCAAAAAATTTGATCCGTATATTGTAAATACCGTTGTCGGCTTTATTGGACCAGAATATCTTTACGATTCAAAACAAGTCATCCGCGCTGGTTTAGAAGATCATTTCATGGGCAAATTAACTGGAATTTCAATGGGCTGTGATGTCTGCTACACCAACCATATGAAAGCTGATCAAAATGATATGGAAAACTTAGCAATGTTATTAGCAACAGCTGGTTGTACGTATATCATGGGGATTCCTCATGGCGATGATGTCATGTTAAATTATCAAACAACTGGGTTCCATGAAACTGCGACGATTCGTGAAACATTAGGCTTACGTCCAATTAAAGAATTTGAAGAATGGATGGAAAAAATGGGCTTAATGGAAAACGGAAAATTAACAAGTCGCGCTGGCGATGCATCTGTATTTATTAAATAAACGAGGTGAGAATACAAATGAACGAAAAAGAATTAAAAGAAATGATTGCCGGAATTTTAACAGAAATGGTCGCTGACAATCAAGCGGTTTCGACTGCCACTGTGACTGCTGAAGAAAAACCAGTCACAACACACGTCACTGAAACGACAGAAATTGAAGAAGGCCTAATTCCTGACATTACTGAAGTAGATTTACGTAAACAATTACTATTGAAAAATGCCGTAGATCCTGAAGCACTATTAAAAATGAAAGCTTTCTCGCCAGCTCGTTTAGGCGTTGGTCGTGCAGGGACGCGTTATATGACTAGTTCAACATTACGTTTCCGAGCGGACCATGCGGCAGCACAAGATGCGGTCTTTTCAGACGTAAGCGAAGACTTGGTAAAAGAAATGAATTTTATTTCTACAAAAACAATCTGTAACAGTAAAGATGAATATTTAACACGTCCAGATTATGGTCGTCAATTTGATGAAGAAAATAGTGAAATCATTCGGAAAAATACGACACCAAAAGCTAAAATCCAAATGGTCGTAGGGGATGGCCTTAGTTCAGCTGCTATCGAAGCGAATATTAAAGAAGTCCTACCAGCAATTAAACAAGGATTAAACATGTACAACTTAGATTTCGACAATGTAGTTTTTGTTAAATATTGTCGTGTGCCAGCAATGGATAAAATTGGTGAAATCACTGACGCTGATGTTGTTTGCTTGCTAGTTGGCGAACGTCCTGGTTTAGTAACAGCTGAATCTATGAGTGCCTACATTGCTTACAAACCAACTGTCGGTATGCCAGAAGCACGGCGGACAGTTATTTCAAATATTCACAAAGGTGGGACACCGGCTGTTGAAGCAGGGGCCTACATTGCCGAAATTATCAAAAAAATGTTAGACAAGAAAAAATCTGGTATTGATTTAAAAGAAGCTGAATAAAGGAGGATTTCTCATGAAAAATGATCGTCTAGGCGCAAATGTCCTAAGTATGAAAGTCATTCCCAATGTCGATCCGGCATTAGCAAAAGAATTATCATTGAAACCAGAACATCGCTCATTAGGAATTGTTACTTCCGATTGTGATGATGTCACTTATGTTGCATTAGATGAAGCAACCAAAGCCGCCGATGTTACTGTAGTTTACGGTAAAAGTATGTATGCTGGCGCAGCAAATGCTTCAACCAAATTAGCCGGTGAAGTGATTGGCATTATTGCTGGTCCGAGTCCTGCCGAAGTCAATAGTGGCTTGAGTGTCATTACGCAAGTCATTGAAGAAGAAGCCAGCTTCTATAGTGCTAACGAAGATGACAGTATTGTTTATTTTGCACATGTAGTATCAAGAACGGGTAGCTTTTTATCTGAACAAGCGAATATTCCTGAAGGTGAAGCGATTGCTTATCTGATTGCACCACCGCTAGAAGCAATGGTTGGCTTAGATGCAGCAATGAAAGCTGCCGATGTTCAAATGGGTGTCTTTTATGGCCCACCTTCTGAAACGAACTTTGGCGGCGCCTTATTGACAGGTAGTCAATCTGCATGTAAAGCTGCTTGCAGTGCGTTTGAACAAGTCATTCAAAATATCGCTGACAATCCGTTGAGTTATTAAGGATGTGACCTGAATGAAAGCATTAGGAATGGTCGAAGTCAAAGGATTTTTAGGTGCCATTAGTGTGGCCGATGCGGCATTGAAAGCCGCCGACGTTACTTTGTTAAAAGCTGAAATTATTAATGGCGGTTTAACAACTGTGGAACTGATTGGTGACGTTGCCGCGGTTCAAGCTGCCGTTGAAGTAGGCACGGAAGTAGCTAAAGAATTAAATTGTTTAATTGCTCATCATGTGATCTCACGGGTTGATGCTCAAACGGAAGTAATTTTATCAGATCCAGAACCCAAGTCAGCACCTGAACCGATGGAACAAGTAGAAGTAATTGAAGAAGAGATTGAAACACCAGATTTGGAAGAACACACTGGCACACGCCAAAAATTAGAAACACAACGCGTGGTTGATTTACGCAAACAAGCCTACAAAATGAACCTAAGTAGTTTAAAGAAAAGTGAGATTAAATTTGCCAATAAAGAAGCTTTAATTCAAGCAATCATGGCTGAAATAGAAAGAAGTGAAGACGAGTGGAATTAGTAGATAAAGACTTACGTTCCATCCAAGAAACAAGAAATTTAATCAGAAAAGCCAAAGAGGCACAGCAAGTATTAGCAACATTTTCGCAAAAACAAATCGATGCGATTGTCCAAGCAGTTTCAGAGGCTACGTTTAACCAACGAGAAAAGTTAGCGAAAATGGCCAATGAAGAAACAGGATTTGGTATTTATGAAGATAAAATCATCAAAAATGCTTTCGCTTCAAAAGTAGTATATGACGAAATGAAGGACAAAGCTACAGTTGGTGTGATCCATGATGACGCTGCCCAAAAAGTCACTGAAATTGCTGTCCCAGTTGGTGTAATTGCAGGATTAATTCCTTCTACCAACCCGACATCAACAGTCATTTACAAAGCATTAATTTCATTAAAAGCGGCCAACAGCATTGTTTTTTCACCACATCCCAATGCGTTGAAATCGATTATTGAAACAGTGGAAATTATCCAAAAAGCGGCTATTGCTGCAGGGGCACCAGAAGGTTGTGTCTCGGTCATCAAAACGCCAACTATGCAAGCGACCAGCGAATTAATGAAAAATAAAGAAACAAATTTAATTTTAGCTACTGGTGGAAACGCAATGGTTAAAGCAGCGTACTCTTCTGGAACACCAGCAATCGGTGTTGGGCCTGGTAATGGACCAGCCTACATCGAACGAAGCGCAAATGTTCCTCATGCAGTGAAACAAATAATGGATTCAAAAACTTTCGATAACGGTACAATTTGTGCATCGGAACAATCAATTATTGTTGAAACTGTCAACCGTGAAGCGGTCAAAGAAGAGTTAATTAAGCAGGGAGCGTATTTCTTAAGTCCAGCCGAAGCCGACAAATTAGCTAAATTTATTTTACGACCAAACGGTACAATGAACCCGCAAATCGTGGGTCGTTCCGTTCAACATATTGCTTCATTAGTTGGTTTATCTATTCCAAAAGATCGCCGCTTAATTGTTGCCGAGGAAACACATGTAGGCTTGAAATATCCATTTTCAAGAGAAAAATTGGCACCGATTATTGCTTTCTATACAGTTGAAAACTGGGAAGCAGCTTGCGCGTTATCAATTGAAATTTTGAAAGGTGAAGGTGCGGGTCATACAATGGGCATTCACACAGAAAACAAAGAAGTCATTCGTGAATTTGGCTTAAGAAAACCCGTCTCTCGTTTGCTTGTTAACACCTCTGGTACACTTGGCGGAATTGGTGCTTCAACTAACTTAGTGCCAGCATTAACACTTGGTTGTGGCGCAGTTGGTGGCAGCTCAACTTCTGATAATATTGGGGTTGAAAATCTGTTCAATTTACGTCGTGTTGCTTATGGCGTGCGTGATTTAGAAGAGATTCGTCAAGAATTTGGTCAAACATCAACCACATCTGTGGCTACTTCTTGCGAAACAACCAATCAAGAAGAACTAGTAAATGCCGTGGTAGCCCAAGTTTTAGCTCGCTTAAACTAACAAGAAACGAGCGAGTAAGAGTAAAACAAATGAATTATTGGATTTAGGGTTTGGGACCTAAGTCAAATTGATAATTGTCCCAAATTTTTAAAAATAAAACATACATCTTAGGAGGAAATTATAATGTCAAGTACAAATGCTTTAGGAATGATCGAAACTCGTGGTTTAGTAGGTGCTGTTGAAGCAGCCGATGCAATGGTGAAAGCGGCAAACGTTACTTTAATTGGAAAAGAACAAGTCGGTGGCGGTTTAGTTACAGTAATGGTTCGCGGTGACGTTGGTGCTGTAAAAGCAGCAACAGATGCTGGTGCTGCTGCAGCAGAGCGTGTTGGCGAATTATTATCTGTCCATGTAATTCCACGTCCACATACAGAAGTAGACGCTATTTTACCACACGCAACAACTGAATTATAATTTTGATTTTTTGGGGCAGAGGTAGGTTCATTACTTCTGTCCTAAACTTTCATTGAGGAGGGGTGTTATGACAGTTATTACAGAAGATATGCTTCGCATCAAAAGGCTTAAAAAAGAACTAGAAGATGGCACGGATTTTGTGTTTCCTGTAGGCAGTTTTCTGACGCCAGCCGCCAAAAGCTATCTACGCGAGCATCGGATTAATAGCAGCTTCTCTTCAACAAACCCATTGCTTTCTGAGGTTCATTCAGTGAAGGCCTCCTCACAAAAACAAAAACAAGAACATTTATCGAAAGAAACAATTTATGAGATTCGGCACTTAAGCCATCTATTGTATTTGCCTTTCTTAACGAATGAAGCGTTATCAACAGAAGGTTGGTTATATTTCGAACAACAACAACTGTGGTTAGAGAAATTTATTTTAGAACAGTCGCTTGTAATGGAACCAGTCATTTTGGAATCAAAGGTAACTATTCTAACTAACCAACAGAGACAATGGCGCTATTCCTCAAAAGAAATTCAATTACAACTAGATAAAATTATTCTCCAGTTAAAAGGAGAATCACAACTGTTCGGCCTTTTTCAATCTTGGGCTACAGAATTAATTAGCACCATGGCTGAAATATCACGAAACTAGGAGATGAACAAATTGGATTCAATGAATGAAATTGTTGAAGAAGTTGTTAAACGAATTCAGCAACAACAACAAAATACTTTTGAAGTTGAAGCTTCTGGCCGACATGTTCATTTGTCTCGTCAAGAGATTGATGCATTATTTGGACCAGGATATCAACTAACAAAAGTGAAAGATTTATCACAACCCGGACAGTTCGTTTGTAAAGAACGAATTACGGTTGCTGGACCTAAAGGACTTTTTCAAAATGTGGTTATTTTAGGCCCTGAACGTAGCGAATCACAAGTTGAAGTCTCTATGACGGATACACGTATTTTAGGAATTAACGCCCCAGTTAGAGAGAGTGGCAAGACAGAAGGGACACCAGGTGTCACGCTGATGAACGGATCAGCAGTTGTGACATTAAGTCACGGCTTAATTGTTGCCAAACGTCATATTCACATGACACCCGAAGACGCCTTGAAAAATAAAGTAAGCAATAGCCAAATTGTGCAAGTCAAAGTGGAAGGCACACGTCCGTTAATCTTTGATGATGTAGTTGTGCGAATCAGTCCGCGATTTGCAACGTACATGCACATTGACTATGATGAAGCCAACGCTTGCGGCTTAACCAAAGGAGCTCGTGGCTATATTCTTAAGTAAAAGGAGGCAGGACAATGAACGTTTCTGAAATGGAAAATTTGATTCAACAGATTACTGATCGAATTTGCCAACAATTGCTGTCGTCGTCTTATTCAGTGGCTTTAGCAGAAGCAAAAGAAGCATTTCCTGAAGAAATGTTTATTCGTTTTCCTGATGTAAATTGGGTAACCAAGGAGCAGAAGCTAGCACGAGGCTTGGTTGTAAAGAGGCTAACGATTTCCCAAGTAAATGCGATTGCGCATTTACAGGAAACGGATGAATTAGTCAAAAACATCTTAGCATTCTTATTTGAAGGTAAGCCGGTATTGGTTTTAACCCCAATACCTTCAGTGACTAAAAATTCACGATTGAAGTATCGTTTGAAACAAACGATTCAGGAAAACGTGGACATGTGCCAACAGTTTGGGATGATTTTTTATCATGATTCAGAAAATTACGCTGTGTTTCAGGCGGCCTGTCAAAAACAACTTCGTTCTTTAGCTGAGACCAAACGAACCTACATTACTGAAAAACAATTGATAAGAATGACAGAATCAGGTGTTTCTTTAAGTAAAAACGCCTATTTAACCCCGTTAGCGAAAGATTATGCTAGGAAACATCAATTGCTGACGTAAGGAGGAAAAACGATGCTTTTAGGAAAAGTGACTGGTAGCCTTTGGTCAACAAGAAAAGATGAAAAATTAAATGGCTGGAAATTTATGATGGTTGATATTTTGAATCAAGAGGACGAAAAGCAAGGATTTCTAATTGCTGCTGACAACGCTGGAGCTGGTGTCGGGGACAAAGTGTTAATTAGTCAAGGCAATGCTGCCCGTATTTCGGCAGAAGATCCGAATGTCCCAATTGATGCAATGATTGTTGGTGTCATTGATTCTACAGAGGAAGAATAGGGAGGACGAGACATGAGCATTAATGAAATTATTATGTATATTATGGTTCTTTTCATGATTATTGGAGGAATCGATAAATGTATTGGCAACAAACTAGGTTTAGGGGAGCAATTTGAGGAAGGGATTATGGCTATGGGTTCTCTAGCGCTTTCTATGGTAGGGATTATCACTTTAGCGCCTGTCTTAGCCAATCTTTTAAGTCCGATTGTCGTTCCTGTCTATGAATTACTAGGGGCTGATCCAGCAATGTTTGCCACAACCTTATTGGCTAATGATATGGGCGGCTTTGCGTTAGCACAACAATTAGCCAATGATCCACAAGCTGGTTTATTTGCGGGGGCAATCTTAGGTGCAATGATGGGACCAACGTTAGTCTTTACAATTCCAGTAGCGCTTGGCATTATCCAAAAAGACGACCAGCAATTCTTAGCAACGGGTGTTTTGAGCGGGATTATTACAATTCCTTTTGGTTTATTAGCAGGTGGTTTAACAGCTGGCATGCCATTGTCATTGATTATTCCTAACTTAATTCCAATTATTATTGTTGCTGCTTTAATTATTTTAGGTTTATGGTTAGCGCCAAATGGCATGATTAAAGGCTTCCAAATTTTTGGTCAAGGCGTAGTGATTGTCGCTATCTTTGGTTTAGTTGTGGGGTCGATTCAACTATTATTAGGAATTACAGTGATTCCTGGTATTGCACCAGTTACTGAAGGAATTGAAGTCGTTGGCGGGATTGCTTTAACTTTAGCTGGCGCTTTCTGTTTAGTCGCTGTGATTACGAAAGTCTTTAATAAACCATTGATGAAACTAGGAAAAGTTTTAGGAATGAATGAAGTAGCGGCTGCAGGAATGGTTGCTACATTAGCTAACAATATTCCCATGTTCCAAATGTTAAAAGACATGGATAATCGAGGAAAAATTATTAATATCGCTTTTGCTGTTTCGGCTTCTTTCGTTTTAGGTGACCATCTTGGTTTTACTGCAGGCGTAGCAAAAGAAATGATTTTTCCAATGATTGTTGGCAAATTAGTTGGAGGGATTACCGCCATTTTTGTGGCTATCTTTATGGCAAATCGAATGCTAGGGAAACCCGAAACAGAAGTGAAATAATGAGGTGTAAATATGACAGAATTAAATCGTGAAATGATTGAAACGCTTGTTCGACAAATTGTCACAGAAAAATTAATGCCGACTAAACAAGTGGATCCAAGTGGGATTATGTCCATCAAATTACCCGAAATCGACGTAACAGAAGACGACCGCTTAGATACAGGCAACCCAGCGGACATTGTTTACACAAAAGATCTGTTTTCTTTAGAAGAAAGCCCGCGCCTTGGTTGCGGTTTAATGGTGATGAAAGATACCACCTTCGACTGGACACTAGAATACGATGAAATTGATTATATTATTTCAGGACAATTAGATATACTGATTGACGGACGTAAAATTTCTGCAACAGCCGGCGAAATTATTTTAATCCCGAAAAGTAGCAAAATTCAATTTTCAGTGACGGGTGATGCCCGCTTTGTCTACGTGACTTATCCAGCAGATTGGCAAAGCCAATAATTATTTTGTCGGTATTCAGAGAATAATTTTGCCAAAACCCTTTACTCAGCGTTATAATAAATAAGAACGAAAAAAGGGGTTGAGTGAATGACATTTGAGAATCCAAGTCAAAATCAAATTTTTGATATTTTAAAACAAGCAAAAAATATTGCGGTGGTTGGTTTTAGTAACAAGCCCGACCGCACAAGTTACAAAATTGCGGAAATTTTACAGCAACATGGCTATCGTGTATTGCCTGTCAATCCAGTTTTAAAAGGTGAAACGGTGCTTGGCGAAACGGTTTATGGGACATTAACAGAGATTCCTGAAAAGATTGATATTGTTGACGTCTTTCGGCGGAGTGAATTTTTGCCAGAAGTGGCCGCAGAAACATTGAAAACAGAAGCGCCTGTCTTTTGGGCCCAACTAGGTTTGGAAAATGAAGAGGCAGCGAACTTGTTATTAAATGAAGGTCGTCAAGTTATTATGAACCGTTGTATTAAAATTGAATTGGCAAAAATGGCAGATGCTGAATAAACACGTGTAATTTTATAAAGAAAGAGCGTCCTGAACGGAAAGCTCTTTTTTTTTTGACCCAGATAGAGTATTATTGTAATGATGGTTTTAGAAGGAGCGAACGGAAAACGTAAGAAACCGGCTCACTCTTCTTCTAATTCTTTAAGAAATAGTTAATGTACGCTTATTAACTAAACGAGAATCTAAGTATAAGGAGTTTTTTCTTTGGCTAAAAAAATTAACAATGAGTACAATGATGCCTCTATCCAAGTCCTAGAAGGATTGGAAGCAGTGAGGAAAAGACCTGGTATGTATATCGGTTCAACCGATAGCCGTGGACTCCATCACTTAGTCTATGAAATTGTCGATAACGCAGTCGATGAAGCGTTATCTGGCTACGGGAATGAAATCAACGTAACTATCCAAAAAGATAATAGTATTTGTGTTGCAGACTCTGGCCGCGGAATGCCAACAGGGATGCATGCTTCTGGTATCCCAACAGTAGAAGTAATTTTTACTGTCTTACATGCGGGTGGTAAGTTTGGCCAAGGTGGCTATAAAACTTCAGGCGGACTCCATGGGGTGGGTGCCAGTGTTGTTAATGCCTTATCTAAGTGGTTAGAAGTTCATATTATTCGTGATGGCGTAGAATACATGGAACGATTTGAGGATGGCGGTAAACCAGTTGGTACCTTAAAAAAAATCGGCAAAACAAAAAAACGCAACGGTACCTCCGTTACTTTTTTACCTGACGACACCATTTTCTCTACGACAAATTTTTCTTACGAAATTTTAGCAGAACGTTTGAGAGAATCAGCTTTCTTATTAAAAGGCGTCAAAATTACTTTAACAGATGAACGTGGGGAAGAACCCAAAGAAGAGGTCTTCCACTACGAAGAAGGCATTAAAGAATTTGTTGCCTATCTAAATGAAGAAAAAGATACATTAACACCCGTTGTTTATTTTTCAGGAGCCAAAGAAGGTATTGAAGTTGAATTAGCTTACCAATACAACGATGGCTATTCTGAAAATGTTTTATCTTTCGTTAACAATGTCCGCACAAAAGATGGCGGTACCCACGAAGTCGGTATGAAAACGTCAATGACAAAGGCGTACAATGAATATGCACGGAAAGTGGGACTATTAAAAGAAAAAGATAAAAATTTAGAAGGTAGCGACTTCCGTGAAGGCTTAGCAGCCGTCCTTTCTATTCGAGTACCAGAAAACTTACTACAGTTCGAGGGCCAAACCAAAGGGAAATTAGGTACACCTTTAGCAAGAACCGTTGTCGACAACGTCGTAGGCGAACAAATGGGCTTCTATTTACAAGAAAACAGTGAAATGAGTCAATCATTAATTCGGAAAGCGATTAAAGCCCGTGAAGCCCGTGAAGCGGCTCGCAAAGCCCGTGAAGAAAGCCGGAACGGTAAAAAACGGAAAAAAGGCGAATCGTTACTTTCTGGAAAATTAACCCCGGCTCAATCCAGAAATCCTAAGAAAAATGAATTATATCTTGTCGAAGGAGACTCGGCCGGTGGTTCAGCAAAACAAGGACGCGATCGGAAGTTTCAAGCCATTTTACCGCTACGAGGAAAAGTCATTAATACGGAAAAAGCGAAAATGCAAGACATCTTGAAAAATGAAGAAATCAATACTATGATCTATACGATTGGCGCAGGCGTTGGTCCTGAATTTTCAATTGAAGATTGTAATTATGATAAAATCATCATCATGACCGATGCGGATACCGATGGTGCCCATATTCAAGTGTTGCTATTAACGTTCTTCTATCGTTATATGAAACCATTAATTGAAGCCGGCAAAGTCTACATTGCCTTACCACCTCTTTATAAAGTCTCTAAAGGAACTGGAAAAAAATCAGTCATTGAGTATGCTTGGACCGATGGTGAATTGGCAGAAGTGATTGATAAAGTTGGTAAAGGCTATATGCTCCAACGCTATAAAGGTTTGGGTGAAATGAATGCAGAACAACTTTGGGAAACAACGATGGATCCTGAAACTAGAACCTTAATTCGTGTTCGGATTGATGATGCAGCTCAAGCAGAACGCCGTGTGACCACATTAATGGGCGACAAAGTCGAACCTCGTCGAAAATGGATTGAACAACATGTTCAATTTACATTGGAAGAAGATGGCAGTATTTTAGATCGTTCAGAAGAAGACACTTCTGCACCAACAGGAGAACGCCTTTTAGATGCGGAAAAAACAAAAGAAGCAGAACAAACCGATGACACTGAAATCAGTTTGTTTGACATAGAGTAGGGAGTGACAATTTTGGAAAAACGCCAAGAAGTTCAAGAATTAACCCTTGAAGAAGTAATGGGCGATCGTTTTGGAAGATATTCCAAATACATCATTCAAGAACGGGCCCTACCAGATATTCGAGATGGGCTAAAACCAGTACAACGCCGCATTCTCTTTTCAATGAATAAAGACGGCAATACCTTTGATAAAGGCTTTCGTAAATCAGCAAAATCTGTCGGAAACATTATGGGGAATTATCATCCCCATGGCGACAGTAGTATTTATGAAGCGATGGTGCGTCTAAGTCAAGACTGGAAATTACGGGAAGTACTAATTGAAATGCACGGAAACAACGGAAGTATGGATGGCGACCCACCAGCGGCGATGCGTTATACAGAAGCTCGTTTATCACAGTTAAGTGGTGAGTTGTTAAAAGATATCGACAAAAATACCGTCGATTTCGTCTGGAATTTTGACGATACAGAAAAAGAACCCACTGTTTTACCAGCCAAATATCCTAATTTATTGGTAAACGGCTCAACGGGGATTTCAGCAGGCTATGCAACAGAAATTCCTACGCATAATTTAGCGGAAATCATTGATGGAACTGTGTATTTAATTGATCATCCTAATGCAAGTTTAGAGAAATTAATGGAATACATTCCAGGACCAGATTTCCCAACAGGTGGGATCCTACAAGGAAAAGCAGAAATTAAAAAAGCCTACGAAACCGGCCGTGGTAAAGTGATTTTACGTGCAAAGACAAAGATTGAGCCCTTAAAAGGCGGCAAACAACAAATTGTCATTTCTGAAATTCCTTATGAAGTCAACAAAGCAACGCTAGTGAAGAAGATGGATGAAATCCGTTTAAATAAAAAAGTAGACGGCATTGCCGAAGTTCGTGACGAAAGTGACAGAACTGGCTTGCAAATTGTTGTTGAACTAAAAAAAGATGTCAATGCAGAAGGTATTTTAAATTATCTATTTAAAAACACTGAATTGCAAATCAATTACAACTTTAACATGGTAGCCATCGACAACATGACCCCGCAACAAGTGGGACTAAAACGGATTTTAGAAAGTTACATTACGCACCGCAAATCAGTTATCATTAACCGTTGTCAATTTGAGTTGGACAAAGCTCGCAAACGTGAGCACATTGTTGCTGGTTTAATTAAAGCATTGTCTATCTTAGATAAAGTGATTGCAACAATTCGTGGCAGTAAAGATAAAAAAGATGCGAAGAAGAACTTAGTATCCGACTACGCGTTTACTGAAGAACAAGCAGAAGCAATCGTTACTTTACAGCTATACCGTTTAACCAATACGGATATTACTGATTTACAAGAAGAAGCGAAAACTTTAGAACAACAAATTGCTGAGTTATTGAACATTTTAAACAATGAAAAAGAACTATTCTCAGTCATGAAAAAAGAACTTCGCGAAGTTAAAAAGCAATATGGAAATCCGCGCTTAACTCAAATTGAAGAGGAAATCCAAGAAATCAAGATTGAAACAGCCGTGTTAGTTGCGCAGGAAGACGTGGTCGTAACCGTGACGCACGAAGGCTATATCAAGCGGAGTAGTATTCGTTCTTATACAGCATCAAAACCAGAAGAAATCGGCATGAAAGAAGGCGACTTTTTACTATATGCTGGCGAAGTCAATACATTAGATCATCTTTTACTAGTAACAAATAAAGGGAATATGATTTATCGCCCCGTCCATGAGTTGCCAGATTTACGCTGGAAAGAAATTGGCGAACATATTTCTCAAACCATTTTAAATCTTGCTATCGATGAATCGATTATTGCTGTATATCCTTATAAAGAGTTAAGTCCGACAAAAACCTTTGTTTTCATTACAAAAGCTGGCATGATTAAACAAACCAAAATGGCTGATTTTGAGCCTTGGCGCACTTATAAGAGCCGCCCGACATCTTGTATGAAATTAAAATCAGACCAAGATGAAATTACCAATGTTTATTTAACAAATGATCAAGACTTATTGGATGTTTTCCTCGTTAGCAATCGCGGTTTTGGCTTACGTTATCCATTATATGAAGTACCAGTCGTGGGTAGTAAAGCGGCTGGAGTTAAATCAATGAATCTCAAAGAAGACGATTATGTCGTTAATGGTTTACTGGTTCATTCTGAAGGGGATACACCGATTGTCATCGTTACCCAACGTGGCGGTGTTAAACGCATGTTAGCCCAAGAATTAACACAATTAGGAAGAGCAAAACGTGGATTAATGGTCTTACGGGAATTGAAGAAAAATCCACATCGTGTTGTCTTTATGTCTGAAAGTACCGATTTAGATTTATTAGTTACTACACAAAAAGGCACACAAGAAGTTATTCAGTCGAAAAACTATCCAATCAGTGAACGAACATCCAACGGTTCCTTTGTCATCGATGAACAAAAAGATGGCCAAGTAATGGAAGTCCACGAGATGCATTCTGCAGTGATTGAAGAAGAACAAACAAACTAAACTGTGTTATAAATATCTCCACAGCAGCCATCTGTATTAATACAGATGGCTGCTGTTTTTAATACAGAAGTACATTTTTCACAAGTGATAACAACTATAAATCGTTCTTATTTTCACAAGTATAAATGTTTATATATCAGCATTTAGAATCTTTGCTCCCCATTTATTTATTAAGAAAGTGCAATAAATAATAAAAAAACGCTTGCATCTAAAAGGTTATGTGTTATACTAATCACATAAAGCTGTTACATACAATAAAGTAGCAGTTAACTAAGGAGGCAAACACTTCATGAAACAATGGGAAGGCTTTAAAGGCGACAAATGGAGAACAAGCGTTGACACTCGTGATTTTATTCAAAACAACTACACAGAGTACAAAGGCGACGACAGTTTCTTAGAACCAATCGCTCCAAGCACTGACAAATTATGGACAAAACTACAAGAATTATTTGAAATCCAACATGAAAAAAATGGCGTTTATGACATGGATAGCGATATCCCAGCAACTATTACGTCACATGAACCTGGTTACTTAATCAAAGAAGAAGAAAAAATTGTCGGTTTACAAACAGATGTACCATTAAAACAAGCATTTATGCCATTCGGTGGTATTAAAATGGCGAACAATGCCTTAGTTTCAAATGGTTATGAAACTGACGAAGAAATGACAAAAATCTTCACAGAATACAGAAAAACACATAACCAAGGTGTTTTTGATGCCTACACAGCTGAAATGCGTTTAGCACGTAAAAACAAAATCATTACTGGTCTTCCAGATGCTTATGGCCGTGGCCGTATTATCGGTGACTATCGTCGTATCGCATTATACGGTATCGACTACTTAATGGAACAAAAGAAAAAAGATCATGATAACACTGGTAACAAAGAAATGACAGACGATGTTATTCGCTTACGTGAAGAAATTTCTGAACAATACCGTGCGTTAAATGACTTAAAACAAATGGCTGCTTCTTATGGTTTCGATATTTCTCGTCCTGCTGCAAATGCGCAAGAAGCAATCCAATGGTTATACTTTGGTTACCTAGGTGCCATTAAATCTCAAAATGGTGCGGCAATGTCAATTGGTCGTATCTCAGCATTCTTAGACATCTATATCCAACGTGACTTAGAAGCTGGTTTAATCACTGAATTTGAAGCACAAGAAATGATTGACCATTTAATCATGAAATTACGTATGGTTAAATTTGCACGGACACCAGAATACAACCAATTATTCTCTGGTTATCCAATTTGGGCAACATTATCTATTGCTGGTATGGGTATTGACGGTCGTTCATTAGTTACCAAAAATGACTTCCGTATCTTACACACCTTAACAAACATGGGACCATCTCCAGAACCGAACTTAACTGTATTGTATTCTTCTCACTTACCAGAAGGCTTCAGAACATATGCAGCTAAAATCGCGAAAGAAAGCTCATCTATCCAATTTGAAAACGATGACTTATTACGTGAAAACTGGGGTTCTGACGACTGCGCAATCGCATGTTGTGTTTCTGCAACAGTTATGGGTAAAGATATGCAATTCTTCGGCGCTCGTGCGAACTTAGCGAAAGCTGTTCTTTATGCAATTAACGGCGGGGTCGACGAAAAAACTAAAATGCAAGTAGCACCAAAATATCGTCCAATGACTGGTGACAAATTAGATTACCATGAATTCATGGAACGCTATAAAGACATCTTAGACTGGTTAGCTGAATTGTACGTTAACACATTAAACATTATTCATTACATGCATGATAAATATGCATATGAAGCACCACAATTAGCTTTAATGGATACTGATTTACAACGGACATTCGCAACTGGTATTGCCGGAATCTCTCATGCGACTGATAGTATCATGGCAATTAAACACGGTGAAGTAGAAGTAATCCGTGACGAAGATGGTATGGCAATTGATTATGTACCAACAAAAGAATTCCCAACATACGGAAACGATAACGAAGAAGCCGATGCAATGGCTAACTGGATTTTAGATTACTTTATGACACAAATTAAACGTCAACACACATACCGTAACTCTAAACCAACGACTTCATTATTAACAATCACTTCAAACGTTGTTTATGGTAAAGCAACAGGGAACACGCCTGACGGACGTCGTGCCGGCAAACCTCTTGCACCAGGTGCGAACCCAAGTTATCAAGACGGTAAATTCTTAGGTGAGAAAAATGGCTTATTAGCTTCATTAAACTCAACAGCTCGTTTAGAATATACAATCGCTTTAGATGGTATTTCTAATACACAAACCATCAACCCTAATGGTTTAGGTAAAGACGACGACACAAGAATTAACAACTTACGTAACGTATTAGATGGCTACTTCGATAAAGGTGGTTACCACTTAAACGTAAACGTATTTACAAACGAATTATTATTAGATGCACAAGCACATCCAGAAAAATATCCAAACTTAACTATCCGTGTATCTGGATATGCCGTGAAATTCCGTGACTTAACTCCTGAACAACAAGCAGACGTTATTTCAAGAACTTCACACGACAGACTATAAAAAACATTTACATTATTTAACTGAAAGGGTGACATTTAACGTGTCATCCTTTTCGTTTGAAAGAAGAGGGATCATTATGACAACACCAGTTACAGGTAGAATTCATTCAACAGAAAATTTTGGTACCGTTGATGGTCCAGGTGTCCGTTTTATCGTATTTACACAAGGGTGTCGCATGAGATGTCAATTCTGTCATAATCCAGATACTTGGAAAATTGGTTCCGGTGGTCGTGTGGTGACGACTGACGAAGTATTAGAGGAAGCATTACGTTTTCGCTCTTATTGGGGCGAAAAGGGTGGTATCACTGTCAGTGGTGGTGAGCCGCTATTGCAAATGGACTTTTTAATCGATTTATTTAAAAAAGCCAAAGCACAAGGCATTCATACAACCTTAGATACGTGTGGTAAACCTTTTACTCGGGAAGAACCCTTCATTAGTCAATTTGATGAATTGATGAAGTACACAGATTTACTCTTATTCGACATCAAACATATTGATAACGAGCAGCATAAACTGTTAACAACGCAATCAAATGATAATATTTTGGAAATGGCTACCTATTTATCTGAAATTGACAAACCTGTTTGGATTCGCCACGTATTGGTGCCTCAACGTAGTGATTACGACGAATATTTAATCCGTCTGGATGCCTTCATAAAAACATTAAACAATGTAGATAAAGTTGAAGTGCTTCCTTATCATACGATGGGCAAGTACAAATGGGAAGAACTAGGTATTCCTTATCCATTAGAAGGAATTGAGCCTCCTAAAAATGATCGTGTTGAAAATGCGAAAAAACTACTACATGTCGAGGACTATCAAGGTTATCTAGCACGTTAACAAACGAAAAAATAGAAAAGAAGACAATTTTTTTGTTGTTTCTTTTCTATTTTTTGTTATCATTAAGAGTGAATCAAAACCAAGGAGTGTGTATTATGTCAAAAATTTTAGTTTTTGGACACCAAAATCCTGATACAGATGCTATCGGAGCAGCAATTAGTTTTGCTTACTTACAAAAAGAATTAGGAAAAGAGACAGAAGCTGTCGCTTTAGGAACACCAAGTGAAGAAACACAATATGCCTTAGATTACTTCAATATTGAAGCACCACGTGTTGTCACTGAAGCAGCTAGCGAAACAAACCAAGTCATGTTAGTGGATCATAACGAATTCCAACAAAGCATTTCAGATATCGCTGAAGTAAACATTTTAGCAGTAGTGGATCATCACCGGATTGCCAACTTCGAAACAGCAGATCCATTGTATTATCGTGCAGAACCAGTAGGGTGTACCAGTACAATCATCTATAAAATGTTTAAAGAAAATAACGTGACAATTCCAGCTCAAATTGCTGGTATGATGGTCTCAGCGATTATTTCTGATACATTATTATTTAAATCACCAACTTGCACACAAGAAGACATCGATGCAGCGCACGCCCTAGCTGATATTGCTGAAATTAATTTAGAAGGCTATGGTCTTGACTTATTAAAAGCAGGAACAAATTTAAGCGATAAATCAGCTGAAGTTCTTTTAGATTTAGATGCTAAGAGCTTCCCAATGAACGGCAAAACAGTTCGCGTTGCCCAAGTAAATACCGTCGACTTAGCAGAAGTTTTAGATCGTCAAGCTGAATTAGAAGCAGCTATGGCCGCAGAAAATGCAGCCAATAATTATGACTTGTTTGTCTTAATTATTACGAATATCTTAGACAGTGATTCTGAATTATTAGCGATTGGTGCGGAACAAGCCAAAATTGAAGCAGCGTTCAATGTAACACTAGTTAACAATCGTGCGTTCTTACCAGGCGTTGTTTCTCGTAAAAAACAAGTAGTACCACAATTAACAGAAGTCTTTAACTAAAACCGTAAGCGCCTAAGCAACGCGATAAATTCCTTGTTGCTTAGGCGCTTCAATAGTAAAGGGGCGTTAACATGAATGATTTAGCAATTTACTATCATTCTCCGCAACAAACGAAACAATACAATCATTTGCTCAACCAATCACTTTTTTTCCCTCTTGTTACTTTTATGTATGAACATCGGGAAGAAAGAATCATTTTAAGACAATTAAAAGCGGCCTTTGCAACAGAAGCCAAGTTAGAACAATTTTTATCAGAAATGATTGATTGTCAGTTAATCATTCGGGAAAATCGTCAATATCGTTTGAATTTTCCTATTTATACGGCAGCTGAAGTTGCGAGTTTGACCTTGGCTGAAGACGAACTTCCTAAGTTTAAAGGAACTGTAACAGAGCAATTATTTTGGCTAGCTGAATCTTTTTGGCCACAAGTGTTTCCAGAAGAGGAAGACTATTTTTTTGGCGTGAGCGGTGGCCTCTCATTTTATCAAAAACAAAGATTGGCGTCGGCACAACTATCTATAATTACGCTTGAAAAAGAAAAGACAGAGGTTCCAACAATGCCTCGTTATTTTGATTACTTGGGCAAAGAGCAATCCTTGCCAGAAGCCTTCAGCGCTTTATATGACTTGCTAGGGGACGTAAATCCTGAATACTATCTTTCGCAAGCGAGAAGAGTCATTAAACAAGCTCTGCGAGGCCGCAAAGTCAGTACTGTGCCTAATATTTTTCAAGAAAGTTTGCACTTGACCCAAGTGATTACGATTGACCAGGACCACTTAAAACTCCTTTTACCAGTAGCAACGGAACAAGCCGAGCCTTTAGAAGCACAGTCGGATATTCTAGCATTTTATTATGAAAAAATTGCTAACCGATCGGCCATCGAACGCTTAATTTTTATGCAACAATTGATTGAGCAACTAGGTATGAACTCTCTAAGTTATCTTAGAATACATTAAAGTTACGATAATTTTATTATGTAAACTGAAAATCGATAACAAGAAATGACGCCGCTTCTTAGTGAGAAATGGCGTCATTTCTTTTGCGAACTTTTTTCGTCCAAAAACCACCAGAAATGAACTTAGGCTCATAGGAAATGATAAATGCTCTCGGCTCTAATTGATTGATTAATTTGTACAATGTACGTTCGTTTTTTCTTGGGGAAAGAATTTCTAAAACCATTCGTTCTCCTTCGCGTCCGTAGGCAACACTTTGTGTAACACCATAGCCGTGTTCACGAAGTGTTTCTGGTAAATGAAATTGTTCAGTAGTAGAAGGTAGGATAACCGATACCATAATATAACCCAAGGCCAAATAGTCTTCGATTTTAATTCCTACACTAATGCCAACAGCGTAACCAAGCGCATAAACAAGTAAATTTAAAGGATTGTCTAACCGATTCAGAACCATACTCAGCCCTAAGACATAAATTGTTATTTCAGCCATACTAACCAGCGGTGCAATAACCCGATAACCTTTCATCGTTAACATAAAACGAATAGTATTTAAGGTAATATACGCAAAATTAATGATAAAAATCATAGCTAACATTTTCAAATCAACGACCATAAAATAAGTACCTCTTTTCAAAATCTTTACATCCAGCCCTCATTATAGTACAGAAAAACTGAGAATCAAAGGCGAAACACTTATAGAAATGAATTCTTTTTTGAATACTCGCTCATATTATTCGCCTAATTTAACTGTTATTTGATATAATCTTAGTATGAAGTAAAAAGGAGGTAAGCGATGAAAATTTTTGTTTGGATTTTGTTATTTTTATTAGTAATTAACGTTATTGCTGCCTTAATTACTGTTTTTAGAAAACCTCGTAGTATTTCCAGCGTTTTAGCATGGATGATGACGTTGATTTTCTTGCCTGGTATCGGCTTTATTATTTACTTATTCTGTGGGCGAGGTATCGATGGACAAGAAGTTTTTAAATTGTCTGATGATGAAAAACAAATGGTTCAACGAATTAAAGAAAAAGTGGACGTTGATAACAAAAAAGCAGGGCGCGATAAACGTTATGATTTACTTTATGATGCGAAAGTTTTAAATCGTTATTTCCGGAATATGGACGCATCACCGTTGGCCAAAAGAAATAGTTTGCAATTATTCACAGATGGCCAAGAAAAATTCCAAGCATTATTTGAAGATATTCGTGCAGCGAAAGAAACCGTTCATGTGGAGTATTATGCGTTTTTTAATGACACAATTGGCAATCAATTTTTAGATGTATTAATTGAAAAGTTGCATGAAGGCGTGGAAGTTTACTTAATTTACGATCCTTGGGGTTCACCCGGCGCAAATAAAAAGTTTTTTGCTCGTTACGTTGACGCTGGAGGAAAAGTAGCTCCCTTTATTACTTCTCGCGATATGATCCGTAAAACACGTCTAAATTATCACTTGCATCGGAAAATTGTTGTCATCGATGGGAAAATTGGCTGGACCGGCGGGTTCAATGTTGGGGATCAATATTTGAATGTCACCGAAAAATTTGGTTACTGGCGAGATACCCATATTCGTTTGGTCGGGACGGCCGTATTTTCATTGCAAGAGATATTTATCATGGATTGGAATGCTTCAGTCAAATATCCTGAAGAACGTATGACGTATCATGAAAAATATTTTAAATTACCAGAAGATCATGAAGTGGAGCATTTGTCCTTACAAGTTGTTTCAGATGGTCCTGATTCAGAAGAAGAAATTTTGAAAAGCGGGTTTGTTCGGATGATTTTTTCTGCAGAAAAGAGTGTCTGGATTCAAACACCGTATTTAATCCCTGACGATAGTATGATTAATGCGTTGTTAGTGGCGGTTCGTTCAGGTGTCGACGTGCGAATTATGATTCCTTGTATGCCTGACCATCCCTTTATTTACCGCGCAACACAATATTACGCGAATTACTTACACAAACGCGGCATTAAAATTTATATTTATGATAGTGGGTTTATTCATGCAAAAACAATGGTGATTGATGATGAATTAGCTATGGTTGGGACAACAAACCAAGATATTCGCAGTTATTCATTGAATTTTGAGGTAAGTACGTTTATTTACAATCCCGACATTGCGTGGATGTTAGCGCAAGTCTTTGAAGAAGATATAGAAAAAAGTGTCTTACTAACCGACGAGATAATTAAAAAACAAGGGTACTGGCTACGCTTCAAGCAAAACTTTTCACGCTTGTTGTCCCCAGTCTTGTAATCAAATAAATCAGCAGTGAATGTAGTAAACTACTATTTTCACTGCTGATTTTAGTAACAAAACACTGAAGTGGTCTACCTAATTCATTGATAATCCCTCTAAATAATGGTAAATTAAAAATAAATTCAATCAGCTATTCTATCGTGAGAAACATAGTTATTACGTAGATCAGATCAAAGGGACATTCACGACGAGCAAATATTGAGTGTGTTTGCTGAAACGTGCATGTGTGATTTGGTCTTTTTTATTGAGCTGTTATTTTATAGATAAGGAGTGGTCATCATGGACTACCAAGCAATAGCAAAAGAAATTTTGAAAGACGTAGGTGGCAAAGACAATATCGTGGATGTCACACATTGTTATACACGATTGCGTTTCGTATTGAAAGATACGAAACAAGCGAACAAAGAAGCCTTACTACAAACAGAAGGTGTCATTTCTGTTGTTGAAAGTGGCGGGCAGTATCAAGTGGTTTTAGGCAATAAAGTCGCGCATGTTTATAATGCTCTAGAACCTTTGTTGGCTAAGCAACTTACGACCAAAACATCTACAAAAGAAAAAAATTCATTAGCCAATCGAATTTTAAATACTGTTGCCGCGATTTTCACGCCTGTCGTACCAGCAATTGCCGCTTCTGGCATGTTAAAAGGAATTTTAGCTATTGCTGTGATGGTCGCAAACAATTTTTACCAGGTCGATTTAAAACCTTTGAATACGTATATTATTTTAAGCGCCGCTTCCGATGCACTTTTTTATTTTATGCCAGTTATTTTAGGTTATTCAGCTGCTAAGGTTTTCAAAACAAACGAATATATCGCCATGGTAATTGGTGCTACCTTATGTTATCCGACCATCGTTTCATTAATGACTGAAAAATCAGCGGTTACCTTGTTTGGATTACATGTGACCAAAGCCAATTACGTTTCCACAGTAATTCCTATTATTCTTGCAATTTTTATTTTAGCTTATGTGCAACGCTTTTTGGAAAAAGTCATTCCAGAAGTTCTAAAAATTATTATGGTTCCTACGCTGTCATTACTTTTAATGATTCCAGCCACTTTATTATTATTTGGACCGATAGGGATTTATTTAGGTGACGGCGTGAATTGGTTGTATTATTATATAATGAATTTGAGTCCCATCTTGTTAGGCGGTTTTATCGGCGGAATTTGGTGTGTCTTAGTCATTTTTGGGGCTCACCGTGGGCTTGTGCCAATTGGGATTAATGATGTCGCTCGAACAGGACGGCAAAATTTGCTAGCGTTTGCTGGTGCAGCGAACTTTTCTCAAGCGGGCGCCGCATTTGGCATGTTTGTCCGCACAAAAAATAAAAACTTGAAAGCTGTTGCTGCCTCTGCAACAGTGACTGCATTATTTGGTATCACAGAACCAGCCATTTATGGGGCAAACTTGCGGTTAAAAAAACCGATGATTTATGCGGTGGCTAGCGGAGCAGCAGGTGGGGCCTTAATGGGCTGGGGCGGTTCCTACGGGACAGCCTTCGCTAACCAAGGACTCTTGACCATCCCAGTTTACGCAGAAGCAGGAACCAAAGCCTTTATTTGTTATTTATTAGGTTGTGGCATTGCTTTTTTTGGTGCATTTCTATTAACGATTTTTCTAGGCTTTAATGATTTACCGCTTGACGAGTCACGTCAAGAACCCGGCTTAAAGACAGAGGTAGGGACAGTCAAAGAAAAACAACGGATTCAAGCACCTGTTCAAGGACAACTCGTATCTTTAGACCAAATCAACGATGAAGTCTTTGCTTCTCAACAAATGGGAAAAACGCTAGCTATTTATCCGACAGAGGAACAAATTGTTTCACCAGGAAATGGGCAAGTGACGGCTTTATATCCAACTCATCATGCAATTGGCTTAAAGTTAGACAATGGTGCTGAAATCCTCCTTCACATTGGAATCAATACAGTCGAATTAAAAGGGCGGGGATTTGAAACGTTCGTAAAAGTAGGAGAAAGGGTCAGACTAGGACAAAAACTGCTCTCTTTTGATAAACAAATCATCCAAGCTGCTGGTTATGATCCAACCGTCTTAGTCATCATAACAAATACTGCGGAAATGGCTATAATTGAGACAACCAAACAAACAGAGATTACACCACAAACAAATTTATTTTTCATGCAAGTAAAGGAGCAAAACTAATGGTTAAACAATTTAAGAACGATTTTTTATGGGGAGCTTCTTCCTCCGCTTTTCAAATTGAGGGCGCTTGGAATGAGGACGGCAAAGGCCTAACAGTCGCTGATTACAATTCTTTTAAAAAGTCAGCTGTACAAGCAGATACGAAAGTCGCCAGCGATTTTTACCATCGTTTCAAAGAGGACATTGCGTTAATGAAAGAATTAGGCTTAAAAACCTATCGTTTTTCTCTTTCATGGGCACGAATCATTCCAACAGGTGATGGCGAAATCAATCAAGCCGGCATCGATTTTTATAATACCGTCATTGATACACTTTTAGAAAACGATATTTTGCCGTTTGTCACACTTTATCATTTTGATTTACCTTTTGCGTTGGTGGAAAAATACAATGGTTGGGCGGATCGTCGCTGCGTTTCCGCATTTCAACGCTATGCGCAAGTTTGTTATCAAGCGTTTGGTGATCGAGTCAAAAATTGGCAAGTTACAAACGAACAAAACTTAATGATTCGTGTCGATGAACGAATGAATATGTACGACGTTGCACCAGAAAATGCTGAAAAAATTCGTGCACAAATGGATTACCATATGTTTGTTGCCCATGCGTTAGCGACGAATGATTGTCACCAATTGGTCGCTGGGGGAAAAGTCGGTCCCTCTGTTTCCTCAACGATGACTTATCCTAGTTCTAATAAGCCTGAAGATGTTTGGGCGGCTCGTATGAATGATAACTTTAAAACGAATTACGCTCTAGAAATGTATTGTTTTGGCGAATACCCAGGTTACTATCAAGAGTATTTGACCAAATGTGGCATTTATCCCGAAACACAGCCAGAAGATCAAGCAATTTTGAAAGCCGCTAAACCAGATTTTATCGCTCTTAATTATTATCGGACGTTAGTCGCTAGCTATTTACCGACAGATGAGCAACACCCATTGGGTACGAAAGAAAAGGACATTGATTTTGATCTATACGGTTATTTTAAAATCGAAAAAAATCAACATTTAAAAACCTCTAAGTATGGTGCCCAAATTGATCCAACTGGTCTACGTTTAGTTTTAAATGATTATTATCGTCAATACCGTTTGCCGTTAATCATTACAGAAAACGGCTTAGGCACACCAGATCACCTAACAGAGGACGGAAAAATTCATGATGATTATCGAATTGCGTATTTGCATGATCATATTGCTGCTTGTCATGCGGCTATTTCTGACGGCGTTGAGTTGTTTGGCTATTGCCCTTGGTCGGTCATGGATATTTTAAGTTCTCATCAAGGATTCAAAAAACGCTACGGTTTTATTTACGTCAATCGTGAAGACCATGAGTTAAAAGATTTACGACGCATTAAAAAAGATAGTTTTTATTGGTACCAATCAGTGATTAAAAATAATGGGTTACCAGAAGAATAGTGCCCAAAAAGGATCATCCATTGCATAAGTGGGTGATCCTTTTGTTTTCAAGTTCTCTCATTCCGTGTTAGACTTAAGTTAACAAACCCATTAAAGGTGGTGAGAGAGATGAATAATTACGATTTATGGAAATGGGCTGCCGGGAAACGAACCGAAAAAGATAAAAATGAAACCTATAGCGCCAAAAATTGGTGGTATGTTTTACTAATGCTCGGTGTATTTGTAGGGATCATGTTGTTGTATTATTTAATCTCTGTGCTTTGGAATTAAGGGGAAATGATAAAACAGACAAAAAGATGTTGTAATTTCGAATAAAAATTGTTATTATATGGATAAGAAGAAAACGATTGCAACAAGGGGTTGCAAGAAAAGAGTATGTCACTGGTTCGACCAGGCAGAACTCAACAGACAACTGTTATAAATCTTTACATGGGTTAAGGATGACAGTTTGTTTGTTGAGTTTTTTTCGCGGTTTTTTTATAGGAAGAAGGGGTTATATGAAAGTCAAACAAATACTAAATAACAATGTAGCGATTTTAACAAAAGGAACCAATGAGGTAATCGTCTATTCTAAAGGAATTGCTTTTCGAAAAAAAGTAGGCCAATCAGTTTCTAAAGAAGAAGTAGACAAAGTCTTTGTGTTAGACTCGGCAGATGTTTTAGAGCATTTTAGTTATTTGTTAGCGAATACAGAAGAATCATTATTTGAAATTGTTCGTAGCATTATTTTACGAGCGGAGGAGCTTTTTCAAAAAAAAGCAACTGATTACCTGTATTTAACGCTTTTAGATCATATTGATTACGCCCTGAAACGTGGTAAGAAAGGCCAATATATTTCCAATCCTCTTCTTTGGGAAGTACGGCGCTATTATCCGAAGTCCTATCAATTAGGAGTAGAAGTGGTGGAACGATTAAACAAAGAATACAACGTTTCATTTCCAGAAGACGAAGCTGCTTCAATTGCGTTACATTTGGTAAATATCCAAGAAGCTGTACAAAATAGCCAAGAGAATGAAAAAGTCACAGAAATTATGAAAGATATTGTGTCCATCGTTCAATACCATCTTGGTGCGCCAATGAATCATGAATCCATTAATTACACGCGTTTCATGCAGCATTTACAATACTTCGTCCAACGGATTTTAACCAATGATACGTATAGTGAAAACGATTCTGAGTTATATCAACAAATTTCACAGCTCTACCCAGAAGCTTATGGTGCGGTGAAAAAAATCGAATTGTATGTCATTGGCACTTTTGGAAAGCTGATTTCTGAAGATGAAAAAACATACTTAATGATGCACATTCATCGCATGACTGAACGAACAGAAAAGCGAAAAGAAAGCGATGTGTAGAAAATGAAATATGAAACATTTTTAAAAGAATTAATTGTCTTAGTTGGCGGACCAGAAAATATTGATAGTGTTGCACACTGTGTCACGCGCTTGAGATTTCAATTAAAAGATCGTAGTAAAGCCCAAACAGCCGAAATCCAAGAAATGAAACAAGTGATTGACGTTATCGATAATAATGTGGCTTATCAGGTCGTTGTTGGCACACAAGTGAAAGATATTTATCAAGAATTATTACCTATGTTAGGAATAGGGGAAACAACTACAGACGCACCAAAGAAAAAGACTAATCCATTCAAAGCAATTGTCGATGTCGTGAGTGAAACAATGACACCCTTAATCGAACCGATTTTTGTTGCAGGGATTTTGGCAGGCTTTTTATCATTATTTAAATTACTTGGAATTATTCAAGAAGACAGCTCAACGTTTATTGTGTTAAACACAATTAGTACCGCTGCTTTTCAATTTTTACCAGTGTTTATTGCAGCATCGGCAGCTAAACGTCTCAAAGCAAGTCCCTATTTAGCCGTTTTGTTAGCGGTTACGTTATTGTCTGATTCAATTGACGGTGTCAAAGGTCTAAGTATTTTTGGGTTAGGTTTACCACAAATTACGTATTCAAATAGTTTTGTGCCAATCTTTTTAGGTGTTTGGTTTATGGGGATTTTAACTGAGCGCTTTAAAAAATGGATACCTGATGCCTTGCAATATTTTTTAAATCCATTACTAATTATGCTGATTACCTTACCGGTGACATTATTGATTTTTGGACCATTAGGTACATGGATTGGTGATGCGTTGTTCTTCGTTTGTGATATTTTACAAAATACAGTTGGTTCATGGGCTGTAACAGCCTTATATGCCGCTTGCCAACCATTCTTAATTTTACTGGGTGCTGGTAATTTCGTTATGCCAGTTATTATGCAAATGTTAAGCGAGCAAGGTTATGATAGCATCTTTTTACATGCTTCAACAATTTCAGATATTGCTGTTGCGGGAGCCATGTTTGGTTACTTCCTGCGTGCTCGTCAAGCAAAACAACGTGAATTATTTGGCTCAGTTAGTTTTACTGCATTGATGGGAGTGACGGAACCTGCTGTCTATGGTGTATTCGTAAAATTCCGTCGGCCATTTATTGCTGTAATGATTGGCGGTGGTTTAGGAGGACTAATTGCTGGACTGTTAAAAGTTAAAACTTATGGCTATGTGTGGGGCTTAACTAGTTTGCCTTCTTATTTAGGCAAAACAAATGATACGAAGAACTTTATGGCTATGCTAATCGCAGTAATTGTCGGTTTTGTCGGTGCAGCAGTTGCTTCGTTTATCCTAGGGATTCCATCAGAAGAAAAAGAACTACCTAAAGAAACAACGACTAACAAAACAACACAAAAAGAACGACTACTAACCAAAAATCCTGTTTTTGCAGCAATTAAAGGAACCGTCATCCCTCTAAGTGAAGTAGAAGATGCGGCTTTTTCAACAGAAGCATTAGGTAAAGGTGTTGGAATCGTTCCAACTGATACCGAAGTGGTTGCACCTTTTTCTGGCGAGGTTGTTTCGGTTTTTCCGACAAAGCATGCCATCGGACTTAAAAATGCAGACGGTGTAGAACTATTGATTCATATCGGTATTGACACTGTTTCTTTAAATGGTAAAGGTTTCACTGTCCATGTGACAGAAGGCGAGCACGTTGAACAAGGACAATCATTAGTCACCGTTGATTTTGATTACATTCGCCAACAGGGACTTTCAGATACTGTTATTTGTGTAATTACCAATACGAATGAATTTTTAGATGTTATCGGAACTACAGGAGAATGTGCTTCGTATGATCAAGAAATGCTAAATATCGTGGTATAAAAAGGAGAGACCTATCATGAAAAAAGAAAAATTTTTATGGGGCGGCAGTATCGCCGCTCATCAATTAGAAGGGGCTTATCAAGAAGGCAGCAAAGGCTTAGCAATCATGGATCTGGTTACAGCGGGTGCCGTAGATCAGCCGCGAGAAATCACCCAGGCCATTGAGGCAGACAAGTATTATCCTTCGCATACTGGCATTGATTTTTACCATCGCTATCGGGAAGATATCGCCTTATTTGCAGAAATGGGTTTTACGTCACTCCGCATTTCCATTGATTGGTCACGAATTTTTCCAAAAGGAGATGAAGCCGAACCGAATGAAGAAGGTTTGTTTTTCTATCATCAAATCATTGATGAATTACTCAGTCAGGGAATCGAACCAATTGTCACTTTGTATCATTTTGAAATGCCAGTTCATTTAGTCAAACAATATGGTTCATGGAAAAATCGGAAAGTTATTGATTATTATTTGCATTACTGTCAGACTGTTTTTGAAGCGTTTAAAGAGAAGGTTACTTATTGGTCTACGTTTAACGAAATGAATCACCTCGATCCGACCTCAAACGCTTCTGAACCTTTCACCTATATTTTGACAGGTTTAGAATACGATAAAATCCAACATCGATCACAAGTGTTAGCTGAAATTGGCTATAATATGACACTTGCCGGAGTTAAAGCCGTTCAATTAGGCCATGCAATTAATCCTGATTTCCAAATTGGTTGTGTTTTTGGTTTGACACCAGCCTATGCGAAAGATTGCCATCCAACGAATGCATTAAACTCATTAAAACAAACAACTCGTGATTTTTATCAGATAGATGCAATGTGCAATGGAGCCTTTCCACTTTATAAACAAAAGGAATATGAGAAACTTGGACTCCACATTACTATTTCGCCCGAAGATCAGGAAGCATTTTCTGAAGGTAAAATTGATTGGATTGGTTTAAACTATTATGCTAGCGAAGTTGCAAAATTTGAAGGAGACGACGACGCTGAAGGTTCTCTATGGGGTGGCACTCAAAATCCTCACTTGGAAGTTTCTAAATGGGGTTGGGCAATAGATCCTATGGGTATTCGTTATTTATTAAATATGCTTTACCAACGTTATGGGATACCAATTATGATAACGGAAAATGGCTTAGGAGCGGTTGATGTTTTTGAAGATGGAACTGTGCACGACACCTATCGTATTCATTATTTACAACAACATATTGAGCAAGTCCAAAAAGCCATGACAGAAGATTTTATTGAGGTAATTGGTTATTTAACTTGGGCACCGATTGATTTAGTCAGTGCCACAACAGGTGAAATGAAAAAACGTTATGGCTTTATTTACGTAGATAAACACGACGATGGTACAGGAACATTAGACCGTTATCGGAAAGATTCTTTTTATTGGTATCAACAATTAATTAGAGATTATCCGCAAGGTTGTTAAAAAGAAGAAACAAATCATTTTAAATCTAAATACACCTAACTAAACAAAAGAACAGCAAGAAGTAGTTATCACTTCTTGCTGTTCTTTTTCTTAATAAAAAACCAATGATTTTCGGTTGTATTTGTCTATCCGTTTGTAGTATGATTGAATCAGTTTTAAAGGAAACATGCCAAGTATGGAAGACCATACTTGACACGCATTGACTAATTAAACATGGGGAACGTTGCCATAAGTTGATGTTCCAGTCAATAATGCAAGTAAATCAAACATAGCATGTACCTCCTTTAATTGATAATCAAAGTATAACATTTTTTAATGAATTTACATAATAATACAAGTGGAGGTCTGTTCGTGAAGGTAGCAGGAGACAAAATAAAACAAGCGAGAAAACTTAAAAAAATCACACAATCAGAGCTGGCTAACGGCATCTGTACGCAAGCAACAATTAGTAATATTGAAAACCGTAATCTATGTGACAGTTTAGATATTTTCTCATCTATTTGCCTCCGATTAGATTTAGAAGTAGAAGAATGTATGATGATTTCTGAAGAAAAGAAAATTGAAAATCTACTAAACAAAGTCGAGGATTTATCTTTACGGTTATTTCACTTAGAGGCCTACAATTTATTACAAGAAGTGCCTGAAGGTCTTATCTTATCTAATAATGAACTAACGACTAAATTGTTATATTATAAGGGAATTACTTGTTTATTAGGAAAAAAAGATAAAGCAGAGGCCTTGTTTTACCTATACCGGGGCGCGGAAATTGACCGTAAAGTCAATATTTACAACATTTTAAGCCTGAATGCGCTAGGTACGCTATATGAACTGGAAAAAGATATGAGAAAAGCGCAAGTGTATTACGAAAAATCATTACAAGAATTGGAACAATTTAAATTAGAATGTTCCTTGGAGCGTTGTAGAATTTATTATAATTCTGCTAAATTCTACTCGGAAATGAAAGACTACCAAAAAAGTGTCATTTTAAGCGAAAAAGGGATTCAGATTTGTCGTGACAAACACTCCATTTATTTGCTAGATTATCTTTTATATGAAAAAGCCTTTAACAAACAAATGCTCGGGGAAGACACAGCCGATGACTATCGTCAAGCCTATTATTTTACACAATTTTTTGGCAATACAGAAGTCCTACAATATATTGAGAAAGATATGAAAGCTTTTAATATTTCCTATTAATTTAATCAAAAAGCCGATAAAAGCTGAAAACCCAGTTTTTATCGGCTTTTTGAAAAGTCTAGGCAAGTTACTTTTAAAAATCAGCAGTCACGGTTACGATAAGCAAGACGAAGTATTTAGGAGGATTTAAAAATGAAAAGAGTAATGTGGTTTAGACGTGATTTACGATTACAGGATAATAAAGCATTAGCACACGCGTTACAAAATTCTGCAGCTGATGAATTGATTTTATTATTCCAAATGAATCCTCAACAATTTATTCAAGAAAGTGCTAATCATAACGCTTTTTTTGCAAGTTTAGCCTCGTTTAAAGAACGAATCGATCAAGAGGCACATTTACAAATCATGGTCGGCGAGCCGTTAGGTTTATTTTCACGTTTGAAACGCAAATTACCCGATTGGCAGGCCATTTATTTTAATGAAGATACTTGTGGCTTTGGGGCAAAGCGGGACCAGCAAGCTATGCGCTTTTTTGAAGAAAATAATATTCAGTCTTTCTCTTTTCAAGATGCCTATTTGCATGGCTCTGAAGAAATTAAGAAGAACGATGGTAGCAAGTACCAAGTGTTTACGCCCTATTACAATAAATGGAAAGAGGCGCCTAAAGAAACCCCGATTCCTGTTTCCTATACAGCTGAAAAAATTTTTAGTGCGTGTCTTTTTCCAGAAGAGGAAGCAGCATATGGGGAACAGATTGCAAGAATTCCTTTAACACACTATAGTGTCGGCGAAGAAACAGCCAGAAGGCGCTTAAATACTTTTATTGATCAAAAACTTCAATCCTATGAAAATAAGCGTGATTTCCCTTATCAGGATCAAACGAGTCATCTGTCTACTTTTTTAAGAACGGGAGAACTTTCGATTCGCACTATTTGGCAAGAGCTTGCATCTGCGCCTTCTAGCTTAAGTAAAGAAACCTTCAAAAAAGAATTAGCTTGGCGTGACTTTTACAATATGATCTATAGTGCGTTTCCACAACAAAAAGAGGAAGCTATTCAAGAAAAATTTCGTTATATTCAATGGACAAATGACCCAGAAATGTTTGCCAAGTGGCAAAAAGGGGAGACGGGGTACCCTATAATTGATGCCGCAATGCGACAACTGAATCAAACTGGTTGGATGCACAATCGCTTAAGAATGATCACTGCCTCTTTTTTAGTTAAAAATTTACACATCGATTGGCGTTGGGGTGAAAAATACTTTCAAAAAATGTTGATTGATTATGATGCCGCCAATAATATCGGTGGCTGGCAATGGGCTGCTTCGACAGGAACGGACGCTGTCCCGTATTTTCGGATTTTTAATCCAATTATCCAGTCAAAAAAATTTGATAATGACGGCCAGTTCATCAAAAAATATGTTCCAGAACTTAAACAAGTGCCACAAAAGTATATTCATCAACCAAATCTAATGAACGAAGCCTTACAAACGCAATATCATGTACATTTAGGAGAAAATTATCCAAAACCCATTGTCGATTATGCATCAAGTAAAAAACAAACATTATTTCTATATGAAGCGAGCAAAGAAATTCATCAAGAAATGAACAATCCAAGGTTTCAATAAACAGTAAACCCAACTAGCTTAGCAAACAACTGTAAGGTTAGTTGGGTGAATTGATTGGTCGAAAGAGAAGTGGCAAGTTATCGGCTAAAGTTTTTTATTTATTCTAGTTTACATAATATACATTATACAAAGTAGAATAAAAAGCATTGAAAAGCAAACAAAACCAGTCCTTAGTTTATCTAGACTGGTTTTGTCACGTACGTTATATAAATTATGCTTGTTGCTTGATGGCTTGTGCGACGCGTGCTCCATATTCTGGATTTACTCTAGTGAACAAATCAATTTGACGCGCGATGATTTCTTGATTTTTCACTTGACCTAAAGATGCCGCTATATTGTTAATTAAGTTTTCTTTTTCTTCGCTTGGCAGCAAATTATACAAAGTGTTTGCTTGTGTAAAGTGATCTTGATTATAGCTATAATTACCAACATTTCCCTCAACTTCAAAGGAACTAATTTTCGCCGTAGGATCTTCTTTTGGTGTTTCAGTATAACTATTTGGTTCGTAATTAATTTCGCTATTGCCATTGTCAAAACGCATATTGCCGTCTTTTTGGTAGTTATTTACAGGCGCTTTTGCTTGGTTGATTGGCAATTGGTGACTATTAGCGCCCACACGATGACGATGTGCATCCCCATAAGCGAACAAACGTCCTTGCAATAATTTATCTGGAGAAGCTTCAATACCAGGAACGAAATTCCCTGGTGAAAAGGTTACTTGTTCAACCTCTGCAAAATAATTCTCTGGATTTCTATTTAAAGTCATCGTGCCAACTTCAATCAGCGGATACTCTTTTTGAGAAACCGTTTTTGTTACATCAAAAAGTGTTTCTTTCATTGTTAACGCATCTGCATACGGGATAATTTGCACAGATAATGTCCAAGAAGGAAATTCTTGATTTTCAATAGCATTATGCAAATCTTCAATATGGAAATCTGGGTTTTTCCCAGCAATTTCTTCTGCTAATTGACTCTCTAGATTTTTGATTCCTTGATTCGTCTTGAAGTGATATTTAACAAAAAATACTTCTCCAGCAGCATTGACCCATTTGAATGTATGGCTACCAAAACCATGCATGTGACGGAACGACAACGGAATGCCACGATCACTCATTAAAATTGTTACTTGATGAAGGCTTTCTGGTGAATGAGACCAAAAATCCCAAACTGCTTCTGGACTTTTCAAATGCGTCCGCGGATTTCTTTTTTGGCTATGAATAAAATCTGGAAACTTAATTGCATCACGAATGAAAAAAATGGGCGTATTATTGCCAACTAAGTCGTAATTTCCTTCGTCTGTATAGAATTTAAGCGCAAAACCGCGAGGATCACGCAATGTATCTGATGAACCTAATTCTCCAGCTACAGTTGAAAAACGAGCGAATAAAGGTGTTTCTTTGCCAACTTCAGATAAAAAATCGGCTTTAGTATATTGTGCCATTGATTGGCTCACCTTGAAAATCCCATGAGCACCAGCACCTTTGGCATGAACAACCCGTTCTGGCACGCGCTCACGATTAAAATGAGCTAATTTTTCTAATAAATGAACGTCTTGGATTAGGACAGGACCAAATTCTCCTGCAGTTAGCGAATTTTGATTATCGCCAACTGGACTTCCTTGTGACGTAGTTAAATGTTGATTTTTCACCTAAAACACTCCTTCATCTAAAATTATACTCATTGTATAAAAAAAACACTCTGCATAACAAAAATAATGCTTAAAAACACTCGAAAACATTTGTTATTTAATAGAATGATTAAAAATAGCAGTAGAATTTATTAACTTTAAACTGTTTACGCCACCAAAAATAACAACCAATAATTCAAAGAAAACTAAAATGCTGTTTTTTTATTCAAAAAAGACCTAGCATCCCAATCATGCTAGGTCTTTCGTTACTTTTTTTGAGCGACCGTTTTTATTGGTCATTCAGCGTTATTGATTAATCGCAACAGTCGTGTCTTCAATCGATAGACCTGTCATAGAGGTGCTATCGGAAAATATTTTTTCAACTTCTTGTTCTGATAAAATATTTTCTTTCTTAGGCATTGAAATCGTCGCTTTTTTGGCTTTTTGTGTAATGCTAATTTTACTAGATAATGATTCAAGTCCCATATCAACGTTCTTGTCTTGCTGCGGTTTCACATTAATCAACATATTTGTTTTATTTTCTTTTGTATTAACAGAAACTTTGGCAGAAACATCTTTGACTTTCTCGAAAGGATCTTGTTCTTTACCTTTTTCAGATGTTTCTGTCGTAATTTTGATTAACTTTTGTAATTCTTTTTTTGTAAACGTATGGGTAATGGTGTCCCCTTTTTTCTCGAACGTATCCTTGTCTAATCCTTCTAAAAACTCTTTGTATTCTTCCATCGTTTGCTTAAGGTCTTCTTCAGATTCTTGAGTCTCTTTAATTGTATCTTGCCATTCTTTCGCGCTTTCCTCGTTCATGGCTAAAAGATCAATGTATTTTCCTTTTAGTTTTTCTGTATCTAACTGAGAACTATCAATAGCACCGTCAGTCATTGAGTCTGCGACAGCGACAATATATTCCATCATATCTGTTGCTAAATAGAGTTTTGGCTCTTTGCCCTCGTTATTTAATGATCCAACCAATGAAATCGGTACATCCATGCCCATCGCTTTTAATTTCATCTCTAAGTTGAATGCTTTTTCTTTTTTGGCATCTACTTGAATCTTCCCAGAAAGCGATGCGTCTTTGATTTGCGTGATGAGCATCCCGATCATAGGATTCGTTTGTGCACCATCTTCTTGTGAAAATTTCATGTCACTAATTGACATAGAGAAATCCCAAACCCCAGATTCTTGTGCGTTTTGATTGCCGATTCCTTGAATGAACTCATCTTTCGCACTTTTGCCACAACCTGTCAGTAACAAAGCTGAACAGAAAACGCCTACGACAATCCCCACTTTTCTTTTTAACACACTTTTTCCCCCTCATTATATAAAAAATTAATTCCCTTTTATTAAGAATAGCAAACATTGCTTATAAATAGCAATGTTTAATTTTAGATTTCCTCTCTTTTAATAAATGGGATTGATTTAATCTTTTAGGTTTGAATCATTAAGCTGTATTATTTTTAAAATAAAATTGCTTTTCGCCAAAAAATACTGGGAAAAGTTCTGCTAAACTGCCAGCTAAAGGACCTTCTCGCAATTCTTTTTCAGTGACCCAAAACAAGGGTTGTTCCGTTTCTTCTGGTAGTTCATCCGCTGTTTCTGCAATGAATAATGTGGCTAATTCCCGCGCACCTGAACAATCATTCAGCCATTCTGCAACACCTACTAATTGTGGCTTCAGCACTAATCCTGTTTCTTCAAGGAGTTCGCGAACCATGGCTGTTTCCATGCCCTCGTTTTTTTCAACATGTCCGCCAGGGAACGTCCAACCAGGCCAATCCTTTTTTTGTCGTTCTTGCACAAGGATTTCATTTTTCTGATTTCTAATCATACATAATGTTGTTAATTCTACTTCAAAATTCCGATTCATTTGGCACCTCATCATTTTTTCCTTTGTTAAGGTTACGATACAGAAAAACAGAGAAAGATTCAACTAAGAATTTTCTCTGTTTTATCATCTAGCTCTTTAATAAGTCGTATTGCGATTGATATAAATGATGATATAACGCATGTTTTGCCATTAGTTGATCATGAGATCCTTCTTCCACAATACGACCACCATCAATATAGAAAATTTTATCGCTATTTTTGATGGTAGAAAGTCGATGAGCAATAATAAACGATGTCCGTCCTTTCAGAAGTTGTTGTAGTCCTTCTTGTAACAATTCTTCTGTTTTTGTATCAATACTGGAGGTTGCTTCGTCTAAAATTAAAATTTTGGGATCTGCCAGTAAAGCACGAGCAAATGAAATTAATTGGCGTTGTCCTGCCGAGAGTGTACTACCCCGCTCTTCCACAACTGTTTCATAGCCATCTTTTAAATCCTTGATAAAGTCGTGCGCACGAACAATTTTTGCGGCTTGGATGACTTCTTCCTCTGTGGCTGCTAAATTTCCGTACCGAATGTTTTCAATAATCGTTCCTGAAAAAATAAACGTATCTTGAAGCATTACCCCCATTTGTTTTCTTAACGAACGGAGTGTCACATCGCGAACATCATAACCATCAATTTTAACGGCCCCTTCATTCACATCATAAAAACGACTTAACAAATTGATGATTGTTGTTTTACCCGCACCTGTTGGCCCAACCAAGGCGATTGTTTGTCCTGGCTCAATATGAAAACTAACATCGGTCAAAATATTTTTTCCTTCTTCATAACGGAAATAAACATGCTGAAAGTCGACGGTTCCTTTAATTGGCGGCAACTCAATAGCGTGCGGCGCATCTTGAATTTCTGGAACAACATCCATCGTTTCAAAAATCCTTTCCAAATAGGCAGTTGCAGTAATCAGAGAATTGTAGAAGTTACCAATATTGATGACTGGATTCCAAAAGTTATTGATATAACCGATAAAAGCAATTAGCGTCCCAGTGGTAACGGACACACCTAATTGACGGATTCCTACGAAATAGATAAAACAAGTCGTAATGACGGATATATTTTGCACTGCTGGCCATAATAAATACTGGACACGCACAGCTTTCATAAAGGATTGACGATATTCTTCGCTTACCTCGTTAAAAATCTGGAAATTTTCATCTTCTCGTGCAAAAGATTGTGTAATTTTAATTCCTGAAATACTTTCATGAATATAGGCATTTAAGTTTGATTGTTTATTGCTAAGCTCTTGGTAAGCTTTCCGTTGTTTCCCTTGGATAAATAGAACCATCACGAACAACACAGGCAATAGCAGCAAACTGTATAAGGTTAATTTCACATCAATAAATAACATGAAGATTAAGGTGATAATCACATTAAATAAATCAGAAATTAAATTGATCAATCCGTTACTTAATAAATCACTTAACGTATTGATGTAATTGACCACCCGAATTAAGATTTTTCCATGCGGCCGACTGTCAAAGTAAGAAAATGGTAATTTTTGTAGATGCTCAAAAATTGAAAAACGCATATCTTTTAAAATATCTTGTCCAATTTCTGTGATGGCATATATCCGATAACGCATACACCAACCAATAATCACCAAGGAAAATAGGAAAATAGCCCCTAGTATCAAGAGTAACGAGAGATTCTTTTGTGGAATTACTTGGTCAATCGCAATTTTAGTAAAGTAAGGGCCTAACATACTTGCCAGATTAGCTAATATGATGACAAATAATGTTTTAAAAACAGCTTTTTTGTAAGGCTTAATATAGGCGCCTAATCGTTTATAATGAGACCAATTAAATTCTTTTTCTAAAGTCTCATCCACATCAAACGTATTTCTAGCCACGCGACTCACCTTCCTTTGTCAGACCTAATTGTTTTTGATATACGTCAAAATATTTGCCTTTTTGTTCGACTAATTCGCTATGCGTACCGCTTTCCACCACACGGCCTTTTTCCATCATCAAAATTAAATTGGCCTCTCTCACAGAAGAAATTCGGTGGGCGATAATAAATGTCGTTTTCTTTTCCGTCAAACGACCTAGTTCTTTTTGAATTTTTGATTCTGTTTCCATATCAACAGCGGAAGTTGTGTCATCTAAAATTAAAATTGCTGGATCTTTGGTTAAAGCACGGGCCAGTGAAATCCGCTGTTTTTGGCCACCAGATAGGCCAACGCCGCGTTCACCAACAATTGTTGCATAACCTTCGGGCATTCTGGAAATAAAGCTATGGGCATCAGCAATTTCAGCCATCATTTGCACTTGTTCCAAGTTAGCCAATGTGTTACCAAAAGCAATGTTATCTTCTATCGTATTGGAAAAAAGAAAGACATCTTGCATAACCATGGAGATATTTTCTCGCAATTTACGAACAGAATAGCTTTTAGCATCTTTTCCATCAATATAAACAGTGCCTTTGGTTGGATCGTAAAACCGAGCGATTAAGTTAACTAAAGTGGTTTTGCCTGAACCAGTTTCCCCTAAAATACCAATTGTTTCACCAGGTTTTGCTGAAAATGAAACATCCGATAAAATGGGGGTTTCTGGATCATCTGAAAAATGAAAGGACACGTGATCAAACGTCACATAGCCTTGGATCGGTTCTGCTTCTTTTTCCCGAGCAATGGGAATCTTCGGTTTCGTTGCTAATAACTGACGAATTTTAATAGATGATGCCGTAAAGCGTTGCACATCATTGATCAACCAGCCACTCATTCGCATCGGCATGTTCAACATCCAGAGAAAGCCGTTAAAGGCCACTAAATCACCAATTGTCATCCGACCTTGAATCACAAAGAGGCCACCAAGAACTAAGGCAATAACATTTAAACTACCTGCAAAACCGTCTAACCACGGTAAATATTTTTTAGAGACATCTGCGGAAGCCATATTCCATTTTTTATAGTCTTCATTGTGCTTGTTAAACTTTTCAATTTCATAAGGTTCTTGAGAAAAAGCTTTAACCACCCGATTTCCACCAATATTTTCTTCGACCATCGAATTTAGCCGAGAAAAACTTTCCCGGATCTCAAAAAATACCGGATGTGATTCCTTCGACATTTTTTGTGTTAACAGAAAAATCAAAGGCGTAATTAAAATTAATGCCAGCATCAATTGCCAATTGATCGTCCCCATCACAATCACGGCTGCGATGAACCATAAAATACATTCTAAAAGGTTATAAGTGACCCAAGAAACGAAATGGCGGATAGCGTCTGTATCCCCTGTCATTCGCGCCATAATGTCGCCAACACGTGTATGATTAAAGAAATCAAAATCTAATTCTTGAAGTTTGATATACATATCTTTTCTTAAGTCAAATAACGCAGATTGTCCGACCGATTCAAACAAGACTTGATAACTATAACGAACAACTGTCCGAATAACGGTCACCCCAATCATAATCCCAAGAATTGGGACAAGCTCTTCAGTTTTCCCCTGATTGATTACTTGGTCTACAATTCTGCCAGATAACAATGGAATAATAACAATTAAAATAGCGTTAATAACGACAAAAATAACAGCTAGCAGTAACTTATTCTTATTTTTTTTAGCATATTGCCAAATCCATTCAAAACTATTCATTTTCTCCCCTACTCTCTCTTGTTTTTATGGACGTGTATAAGATTACTGTTTTTTTATAGGAAAAGAAATGGGCATTCTTGTATATTTTGATGTACAATATAGTATAGAAAGCGGATACAAGTAGGAGTGATTTTTTATGAACTACACAAATAGTCGAACGTTTAATCCTGAAATTTTATATGCCTTTGATCCTTGGAACGAAGAGACCCACCCTTATAATTGTCATCATCATGAATTTCTGGAAATATCTATTCTTTTAGAAGGTGAATCTGAATATATTGTTCAAGGGCAACAGTACCATGCCACTGCTGGTACAGTGTTTCTTTTTAATCCGCGAACGGAACATGGTGAGCAACAAAAAGCAGGAACTTACTCACATCAACTACACATTGGTATTTCAAATCTCTATTTAGAAGGCTTAGCGCGAAACGTATTTCCAAATAAATCAGCTTTATTAGATTTAAGTCATTTACATGGTGCTTTTTTAGAAAAAGCTTGGCAAATTGTTCATGAATTAAACCATCAAGAAGTTGAATCAGCGTTACAAATTAAAGCTTTAGTTATTGAACTATTGGTCTATATTTTAAGAAGTTTAGCAGTTGATCAAGAAAATAAAATTGAAACTCGGCTATCGAAAACGGAAAAAAGAAAACGAAATTTAGTCAATCATACGATTTATTATCTGGAAACCCACCATGACGAAGAAATTACTTTGGAACAGTTAGCTGAAATGTTATATGTTACCCCGACTTATTTGTCGAAAACCTTTAAAGCGGCCACAGGCGTTGGGCCAATCAATTATTTAATTCAAATCCGCTTAAACCATGCGAAAGAATTGCTGAAAAATGATTCCTTAAGTGTCAAAGAAGTGGCAAAAACGGTTGGTTACGAAGATGCCTATCATTTTAGTAAATTATTCAAAAAATATTATGGAAAATCCCCTTCACAATTTTAAGATAAAAAAACAAGGAATCGTCGGCTTCATTGCGTCCGTTTCCTTGTTTTTGCTTTACGTTGACTCTTTTAACTGTTTCGTCATTGTATAATCGGTATGGCGTTCATTTCCCATATAAAAATCATGTTCATCTGTTTTGACGAAGCCCAATGATTGATAAAATTTTTGCGCTGGATGATTATGTTCCCAAACACCTAACCAAACCGTCTCTTTTTCTGCTTCTTCCGCTAATTCAATTGCTTTCGTAATCAAATGTTTGCCTAAGCCTAAACGCTTAAAAGATTTACGAATATAAATGCGCTCAACTTGTAACGCTTGTGGATGTTGATAGGTAATCTGAGCATCACCGTGATTTAATTTCACATAACCTGCAAGTTCATTATTATAAAAAGCAAAGAAATATTGCGAATCTTTATGTAAGATTTCGCTTTCTAAAACTGCTGGACTAAATTTCCTCTCATAATGTGCCTGTAAATCCTTTTCGTTTTCGCCATCTCCATAAGTATCTGCAAAAGTCTCTTGGCAAATGGCCTCTAATTCTGGTACGTCTGCGACGGTACACTCTCTAATAAATACTGACATACTAAAACTCCTTTGTAGATTAAATCAACTGTTTAATTAAAATTAAACAAGGATTCCAAGCGTCCCATAATGTCGGAAAAACCTCAAGGCGCTTAAAACCCAATGATTCGTAAAAACGAATAGTATGATATTAACCTGTCTAGCGAATGACGTCAATCTTTTTGCTTTGTTTACATAACAAAATTATTGTATACACAATCCTTTTTATTAAATAATAGCATAGGTAGTTTAAAAATGTAAGTTAGTCATTTATTCTTTATTATTTCCTTAAACCGACTCCTTTTCTCGCTAAATCTGCCCTTCCTTTGTTTTTTTCTGTTAAACTAAACGTATTAAGTCTATGAGGAGCGTGCGTATATGGATTATCTGAACACCTACAAGCGATTGCTAGCATTGGCGGATGCAGGTCTTTTTTACGGGAAAGATGCTTTTGATCAAGAACGTTACCAAGAACTACGAGAACTTACGTTACAACTTATCAGCGCAACCGGACACGAAGCGACTGTCTTGCCCGACTTAGAAAAAATCTTAACTAAAGAAGAAGGTTATCCAACACCGAAAGTAGATGTTCGCGGTTTGATAAAAAAAGAGAATCGTTTTTTATTAGTTGAAGATTTACGGACCAAAGAATGGTCATTACCTGGTGGCTATGCCGAAATTGGCTGCTCTCCTAAAGAAAATATTGAAAAAGAAGTATTGGAAGAAACTGGCTTAGTCGTTACAGCAAAAGAATTGCTTGCTGTTTATGATACAGATAAACGAAAAGACATTCCTCAACTATTTCAGTACTATAAAATGATCTTTTCTTGTGAGATTTTAGAAAATCATCCCTTTGAAAAAAACATTGAAACCTCGAATTGTGCTTATTTTTCTTTAGATAATCTCCCCCCTCTTTCTATCAAACGAACAACGAAAGAGCAATTAATGGCATTAATGAACCAAACAACTGGAGCGCTTAGTGACTAACAAAAAGGATGAAGAGCTTCTGTTCTTCATCCTTTTTCTATTATTAATTACATATTTTCTAAAGCGGCTTGGGCTAATAAGTTTAAGTAGTTCCAAGGGCGATCAAAATGTGGTTGGAAGAAGAAATCAGAAATCGCTAAATCTTCGACAGTCATTTTATTTTGGACCGCTAATGATAAAGTATTGGCAGATTGTGTGATATCATATTTAGACATCAATTGACCACCAACAATGCGTTGTGTTCCTTTTTCATAGACTAATTCCATCAGAACTTTTTCAGTTGTTGGCATAAACTCTGGACGATAGTTATCTTCGAAAACAGTTGCTTCGACATCTAGTCCGTTTAATTTGGCACTTTCTTTTGTCACACCTGTTGAACCAATTTTCCAACCGAATAAATATAAGCCAGAAGTTCCCTGTGTGCCACGATAAGCCAATTTTTGTTCAGTCAAATTACGACCTACTAGCATACCTTGACGAACAGCATTCGTTGCTAATGGGATATAATTTTTTGTTTGACTTGGGTTGTAGTGAACAACTGCACTATCACCCGCAGCAAAAATATCAGGATTGCTTGTTTGCATATACTCATTGACTTCGATTGCACCATTTGGTAACATGTCAACTTTATCTTTTAATAATTCTGTATTTGGACGGAAACCAACACACATAATCACCATATCTGCTTCGAATTCTTGACTTGGTGTAATGACTTTTGCTACTTTTCCTTGCTCATCTGCTACGAATTGTTGGACATTTTCACCTAAAGCTAAATTAACGCCACGATCAACTAATTCTTTTTCTAGAACATCTGTGAATGGCTTATCTAAATATTTATTTAAAATGCGATCTAATCCGTCGACTAAAGTGACTTGTTTACCTGATTCTACAAAAGCTTCTACTAATTCAATACCAATATAACCGCCACCAACGACAACGACACGTTTGGCATCTTTCGCTTTTTCGATGATCACGTTGGCTTGTGAATAGTTTTTACATAATAAAATATTTTCAGCATCAATTCCTGGAATTGGTGGAATAATTGGCCAAGAACCAGTTGTCATCACTAATTTATCATAAGAAACGGTCTCAGTTGCGCCCGTTTGTAAGTTTTTCGCTGTAACAGTTTTGTCGTCCACGTTGATTTCTTCAACATTGTGTTCCATCTTCACTGTTGCTCCTAAAGAAGCCAGTTCTTCTGGATTTGAATAAAATAAATCAGCAGCATTTTTAACTACGCCTCCAACGTACAAGGCAATTCCGCAAGATAGGAAGGAAATATTGTCATTTCTTTCATATACAGTGACTTCCGCCTCCGGGTGATTTGCTAAAATACTTTTAACTGCTGAAGTTCCAGCATGGGTACATCCTACGACTACGACTTTCATGTTGTAAATCCCTTCTTTCACAATCTTTGTTTTGCAGAGGTGACGTCTCCCTCTGTCTGTTTAAAATATATCAGAGGAATCAAGCTTATTCGAGTTCTATGCTTGTGAATCGCATATAAAAAAATTCACAAACTGTTGCTAATTCTTAATAATAGCTAGTTAATTTTTTGTTTTTAAGAATTTAAAAGTCAATAACCACACAAAAAAACAAGCATAAGAGTGAAAACTCTTACGCTTGTGAAATTTGCCTAGACAAGTGACTTATCTTTTGATAAATTTTTAACAGTATGTAATTTTTTACACATTCTCCTGTTGTGCTTGTTGGCAATCTGGACATAATCCATATAATTCTAAACGATGTTCATTAATTTCGAAGCCTGTTAATTTACTAGCGGCCATTTCAACGTCCTCTAACCCTGGATAATGAAAATCAACGATTTTACCACATTTTTGACAAATCACGTGATAATGTTTCTTCGAACTAAAATCAAAACGACTAGATGCATCGCCATAACTCATTTCTTGAACGAAACCGATTTCAGTAAATAAACGTAGATTGTTGTAAACCGTTGCTACACTCATATTTGGAAAATGATCTTCTAGTGCGCGATAAATTTCATCAGCTGTTGGGTGTGTATGATTTTCGATTAAATATTCCAAGATAGCATAACGTTGCGGAGTAATTCGGATATTGGCTTCTTTTAATTCAGCAAGTGCATTTTTAACCAATACGTTGTCCATCTTTGTATCCCTCCCCTGTCTATCTTTCTTAAATAATACTATTTCTTATTACGATTGACAAGAATTATTGTAGGATTCTCGTGGAAAAAACGAGCATTTTACTAAACTAAGAGAAATGCTCGTTTTTTGGCGTGTTTTTTATTCTGGAAATTCGTAAAGAGCTGTCGAAAGATAACGTTCACCGTTATCTGGAACCAGCGCTAAGACACGTTTGCCTGCGCCTAATTCGACTGCCAAATCAATGGCAGCTTTAATTGCTGCCCCTGCTGAAATCCCCACAAGGATGCCTTCTTTTGGCCCCATTAAACGAGCAGTTTCTAATGCGTCTTCACTAGAAACAGCGGCAACTTTTTGATAAACGGTGGTGTCTAAAACTTCTGGGACAAAACCAGCGCCTATTCCTTGGATTTTATGTGGACCTGGTTCGCCACCTTCTAAAACAGGCGACTCCGTTGGTTCTACTGCAACAATTTCAATATCTGGAAAAATCCGTTTCAATTCATGGCCAACTCCTGTAACGGTTCCTCCAGTGCCAACACCAGAAACAAACGCATCTAAGCCACGTTTACCAAAGACATCAACAATTTCTTTTCCTGTTTTTTGTTCATGTACCATTGGATTAGCTGGATTATTAAATTGCAAAGGCATGAAGTACCCGTGTTCTTCTGCTAATGCTGTAGCTTTTGCAATTGCCCCTTTCATTCCTTCGGCACCAGGGGTTAATAATAGATCAGCCCCATATGCTTGCATTAATTTGCGGCGTTCAATACTCATAGTATCTGGCATCACAATCTTAACTGGATATCCCAACGCAGCACCTACCATTGCTAACCCAATGCCTGTATTACCACTAGTCGGCTCAATAATCGTTTGTCCAGGTTTTAGGCGACCATCTGCTTCGGCTTGTTGGATCATGCTTAAAGCAATTCGATCTTTCACACTGCCACCAGGATTAAAGAACTCTAGTTTAACAAAAACATCTGCAGCTCCTTCTGGTACCATCCGTTTTAATTTCACAACTGGGCTTTGACCAATTAACTCTGTTACTGATTTTACATAACCTTTAGTCATAATCCTACATCCTCCAATTTTACAAACAATATAATAATTCTTTCTCTAAGCATAGCTCAAAAAAACGATTTCTACCAGAAAAACGAATTTTAGTTTGTGAAAAATTAAATAAAAAAACGGATTATGCTCATCAAATAATTGCTGCTAGCCCTACCTATTTTCACGATAAAAGACCTTACAAAAACTGCCGCTTTTGTAAGGTCCTTCTTCAACTAAATAATTGCAAAATTAACCGATTTGGATGGTTTGACCCACCGATAAAACAGAATCCAATGTTAATCCATTTAGTGACATTAAATTATCAACTGTCGTTCCAAAACGTGCAGCAATGTCCCACAATGTGTCGCCGTTTGCGACAGTGTAACTTTGACTAGCTACAGTTTCTGCTGTTGCTGTTGCAGAAGCCGCTGTATCGATTGTTGTATCAACGGTTCCCGTTGTATCTGAATAACTAGTGGTTTGAGCGACTGGTGCTCCCCAATCATATTGAGTTAAATTATATGCTTCAATTAACCAATTCAATTTTTCGGCATAGCCTGGATCAGTTGCATAACTTCCAGCTAAAGCGGCTGTTGCATCGCGATAACTGCTAGTATTACTCTTCCAAACGCCTGAATAATGGTATGTATCCCCAAAAGCAGTGGAACGAATAACATTGGCATGATCTTGGAACGATTCCGCATAAGAATTATAACTTCTAAATGCTGCTGTGACGGTCACCCATTGTCCGTCTAAATATTCTTTTGTTGGCATATAAACAGATTGTCCATTATAACTTCCTTTTACACCAAACAAGTTATAGTTCGGTGCAGATGCTAACCCAGAACTACCATAACTACTTTCTAGCAACGCTTGAGCAATCATGACGGAAGCATACATATCATTGCTATTGGCAACGGCTGCTGCTGAATTTCCGATTTCATTAATAAATGTTTGCTGGCTTGATTCTGCTTGGGCAGGTACCGCAGCACCAACCACAGGTGCTAAAATCATTGAAGTCCCCGCAACGGCGGTAGCACGTTTATAAGCTTTTTGCTTTTTAAGAGCTTTTTGAATATGTTTACTACTTCTTGTTAACTGTTCGCTCATTCATTTTTCCTCCTCACTGTCTCACTTTTCTATTTTACCGTTAATTTCCTATTGAAACAAGAAATAAACGTATTAAATTTTGAGTTTTAAAATTTCTGTAATGTAATTGAAATCTTGTTTGTATTTAATTAACCCTCTTCACACTTGTGAAAACAACCACTTCTTCTTTTCAATTTGATGAGATTTTTGTTATTTATCCTCTTACTTTTCTTTATTTATTGTGATAAAATTTTTAATGGACTTGTCACTTTTTGAACAAACTTTATAAGAGAAGTCTGTTTTTGTAATCAAAACAACTATTGCCGAGTAGTTGTTGTATTACAAAATGAATTACATAGAAATGTAGGTGGTTAGATGAAGAAACAACAATCGGGTTTAACAAATCAAGTGACGTTTTTATTAGCGTTAACTTGCGGGGTCGTGGTCGCCAATATGTATTATATTCAACCAATTGGCACCCAAATTGCTCAGGCCTTTCAAGTCAGTATTGGTTCTATTGGTTTTGTTACTATGCTGACCCAATTAGGGTATGCGCTAGGCTTACTTTTTCTTGTTCCATTAGGCGATGTCGTTGATCGCCGCAAATTAATCATTCGAGTAGCTGGGCTCTCCTCGCTGTCTCTAAGTGCTGCATTTTTTGCACCAAGTTTTCTCCTGTTTGCACTCTCTTCTTTTTTTATTGGGTTGCTCTCTATTGTCGCCCAAATTATTATTCCTTATGCTGCGGTCATGGCGGGACCAGCGAACCGTGGTAAAGTAACAGGTCGAATGCTGGGCGGACTATTGACAGGAATTTTATTGTCTCGAACGATCTCGGGTTTCATTGCTAGTGCAGCTTCTTGGCGAACAGTCTACTTAATCGCCGTAATATTCGTGTTAGCATTGGTCGTTCTACTCCAATTAAAATTGCCCAAAACAGTGATACATACTCAAACTTCAAATCGATTAACTTATTTAGGTTCTTTGAAAAGTCTTCCTAAGCTAATCAAATCGCAACCTTTGTTAAGAGAAGCAACTGTCAATGGCTTTTTTATGTTTGCAACCTTTTCAATCTTTTGGTCTACATTAATTTTCTTTGTTAGTAGTCCAGCTTATTATTGGGGACCGAAAGAAGTCGGTATTCTAGCAACTTTTGGGTTATCAGGGGCTTTCGTAGCACCCATCATTGGTCGTCTATCCGATTATTATCCAGAACGGAAGATTGTTTTGATTGGCCTGTTGATGCAGTTCGGTAGTTTTATCCTACTTTTTCTAGGTGGAACACATGTGGTCTTACTAATCTTAGCAATTATTGTTTTAGATATCGGTACTCAATTTGGGCAAGTAGCCAATCAAACACGCGTCCAAAATTTGGGAGAAGAAGCCAGCAATCGTAACAATACCGTCTTTATGTTTTTCTATTTCATCGGCGGTTCACTGGGTTCATTGATTGGTACATTAATGTGGCAAAACTATGGTTGGTCTGGTGTTACTTTAACTGGTATTGGGTTCCAATTGTTCGCATTATTTTTTCACTTTATGCTCTTTGCTCCCAAAAAGAAATGAAGCAAAAAACCTGAATGCTATCACAAGCATTCAGGTTTTTTAATCTTTATTTATAGTGATTTATAGGTATTAACCACATTTTCAGGAGTAAAGCCAAATTTTTCAAGAACTAGACCGCCAGGTGCAGAAGCGCCGAAGTGATCAATTGTAATTGTTTTGCCTTCCGTCCCTACATAGCGTTCCCAACCAAAACTTGCTGCAGCTTCAATTGCCACACGTTTTGTCACAGCTTTAGGTAACACACTTTCTTTATATTCAGCAGATTGTTTTTCAAACAAATCAAAACTTGGCATTGACACGACAGATACATCGATGCCTTCTTCCGCTAATTTCGCTTGTGCTTCCACTGCTAGATTTACTTCAGAACCAGTCGCAATTAAAATCCCTGCTGGTTGTTTACCTTTTTGTGGTGACAATACATAAGCACCTTTTTGAACAGAATCAGAAGCGTGTTCTAACGTTCCTTCTAAAACAGGTAAGTTTTGACGACTTAGAACTAAAATAGTTGGTGTTTCCGTAGAAGTCATAGCAATTTTCCAAGCAGCAACAGTTTCATTGCCGTCTGCTGGACGAATCACATGAACATTTGGAATGCAACGAACACTTGCTAATTGCTCAATTGGTTCGTGTGTTGGCCCATCTTCACCCACCGCAACAGAGTCATGCGTTAAGACGTAAGTTACAGGAACTTTTTGTAAAGCGGCTAAACGGATTGCTGGACGTAAGTAGTCAGTAAAGACGAAGAATGTCCCGCCATAAACATGGCTACCACCGTGTAATTGAATCCCGTTCATTGCTGCAGCCATTGCAAATTCGCGAACACCAAACCAAATATTACGGCCTTCGTATTGACCAGGTTCGAAATCTTTTTCTGCAGCAACCATTGTATTATTTGAGGCAGATAAATCAGCTGAACCGCCCCAGAAACTTGGAACAACTTTTGAAATAGCTTGAATCGTTTCTTTACTTGTTACACGACTTGCGGCACTTGTTCCTAGTTCATATTTAGGTAATTCTTGTTCCCAACCTTCAGGTAATTGGTTGGCAAAAGCTTCTTTAAATTGTTTGGCTAATTCTGGATGCGCATGTTCATAGTTCTTAAACATCTCATTCCAAGCCTCTTCAGCTTTTTGGCCTTCGTCAATCATCGTTTCTTTAAAACGAGCAGCGACTTCCTCTGGCACAGTAAAGTCAGGGTATTCCCAACCATAAACAGCTTTAGCCGCTGTAATGCCCTCTTCACCAATTGGCGCGCCGTGAACGGAAGATGTTCCTTCTTTTGGTGCTCCGTAACCAATGACTGTTTTAACTTCAATCAGTGTTGGTTTATCTGTTTCAGCTTTAGCCGCTTCAATCGCAGCCTCTATTTCATCTAAATCATTGCCGTCTTTAACTAAAATATGTTGCCATCCGTATGCTTCATAACGAGCCCCAACATTTTCAGTAAAGGCTTTAGAAGTTGGTCCATCTAATGAGATGTCATTTGAATCGTACAAGACAATTAATTTACCTAATTTCATATGACCAGCCATTGAACTTGCTTCTTGAGAAACACCTTCCATTAAATCGCCGTCACCACAAATTGCGTACGTGTAATGATCCATAATAGGGAAACTATCACGATTATAAGTTGCAGCTAAATGCGCTTCAGCCATTGCCATACCAACAGCCATAGCAATCCCTTGTCCTAGAGGTCCTGTTGTTGCTTCAACACCATCTGTGTGGTGCACTTCTGGATGCCCTGGTGTTTTACTATCCCATTGACGGAAATTTTTCAAATCGTCAATTGTTACGTTGTATCCTGATAGATGTAATAAGCTGTACAACATTGCAGAGCCGTGGCCTGCTGAAAGTACAAAGCGATCACGATCAACCCAGTTTCTAGAAGTTGTTGGGTTCACCTTTAAATGTTTTGTCCAAAGTGCATACGCCATTGGGGCAGCACCCATTGGTAAACCAGGATGTCCTGAGTTCGCTTTTTGTACGGCTTCAATACTTAATGTCCGGATTGTATTAACGCCCAATTGATCTGTCTTGTCAAACAAAAAAATCATCTCCTAATTTAGGTTTTTTTTACCTTTATTCATAGTGTAGCTTATTTCGACAATGAAAGCAATTACTTTCTGTTGTGAAGTCCTTTTTCACGTTGAATTTGTTTTAGTTTTTCAGGAGTCACATCGGTCCCTTCTTGATCCACGACCTTCATTCCTTCGATATGGTGACGCATCCCTCCACGAAATGCTTCTAAATACTCTTTACGTAATTCTTGTTGTTCGACTTTTTCTTTCGCACTAAGTTCTTCCACTTTTGCTTTATTCGCTAATTCATTTATACGGGCAATTTTTTCTTTCGATAACATCAAAATCCCTCCTTACTCTCACTGTCTATATTATAAGAACTGCCTTAAAAAAACAACTATATTCTGATATTTATAAAACACGAACGCTTGTTTGATTTCGTTCGCATTTTATGGTACACTAATTTTATCAATTGAAAGAAGGTGCGGGTTTTGGCGAAACGTACAGAAACAAGACAATTAGAAGTACTTAAATATATATACGAACAAGTCGAATTAAAGGGTTATCCGCCAACCGTTCGCGAAATTGGGAAGGCTGTTGATTTATCCTCAACTTCTACCGTTCACGGACATTTAGCTCGTCTTGAAAAAAAGGGTCTAATCTTACGTGACCCAACAAAACCGCGAGCAATCGAATTAACACCAGAAGGCTTGGAAAAGATCGGAATTCAACCGACAACTATTCCGATGTTAGGTGTCGTAACTGCTGGTGAACCAATTTTAGCGGTGGAAGAAGCATCAGATTTCTTCCCGTTACCTCCTGATTTACGTACAGAAGAAAATACTTTATTTATGTTGACGATTCGAGGAGAAAGTATGATTAACGCAGGTATTCTAGATGGCGACCAAGTGATTGTTCGTAAGCAATCGAATGCCAATAATGGCGACATCGTAATCGCAATGACCGATGAAGATGAAGCAACCTGTAAACGATTCTTCCGAGAAGTAGATCATATCCGCTTGCAGCCTGAAAATGATGCATTAGCGCCTATTCTTTTAGATAACGTGACAATTTTAGGTAAAGTTGTTGGTTTATATCGCAATCATATTTAATAAAAAAAGGAAGTCACTCCGTTGAGCGGCTTCCTTTTTTGCTTGTTAACAAGTGAATAGCCTTTTGAGCTTCCTCGATAACCTCTTCTTCAGTTTCTACAGAAAGTAGATAATTTAAAGCTTCTAAACTTTGCTCGGGTTCTCTTTTTGCGAGCTGACCTAACGACCAAGCAGCTGTTCCGCGAATGACAGGACGCTGATCATTTAAACAGAGAATAATTTGTGGGATAGCTTCACGGCCGCCCAAATTCGCTAACGCAATTAAAGCATTTCGTTGCAATGGTTTTTTGCCACGCCAGGAGCCTGCTAAGTGTCCGAATTGCTGTTTAAACTCTTTATTGGAAATAGTTAATAACGGTGCCAATTTGGGATAAACTTCTTCAATCTTTGGTTCCATCTCTTCATGAAAATGAAAATCTTTTCCTTTATTATAAGGGCAAACCAGCTGACAAATGTCGCAACCATAAATGACGTTACGCATTTTTTTCCGATACTCTTCAGGCATCATGCCTTTTGTTTGCGTTTGATAAGACAAACATTTTTGAGCATTCATTCGACCGTCCCCTAACAAAGCCCCTGTAGGACACCCTGTGATACAACGAGTACAATCACCGCAACCATTTGGAACAGGTTCATCTGGTTCAAATTGAATGTTGGTGGTCACCTCACCTAAATATACAAAGGAACCAAATTCTTCGGTAATCAGTAGACCATTTTTACCAATGAATCCTAAACCCGCCCGCTGAGCAACAGCGGTGTCAACATATTCGCCAGTATCCACTTGCGGCCGAAAACGCCAGTGTTCTTTTTCTGCTTCAGTGGCAGCTTGCTCTTCAATAAAAGCAATTAATTTTTGCAACCGATCCTGCAAAATGTGATGATAATCAATTCCCCAAGAGGCTCGCGCAAATTGTCCACGCTTTTCATCTCTAGGCATTTTTTCCTGAGCTTTGGTGGGATAAGCTAAAGCAATGGAGATAATACTTTTAGGATGCTCAAACGTTTTTTCTGGGTAAATTCGTTCTTCCACATTTTGATGTTCAAACCCCGAGTTATATCCTCGCTCTCGTTGTTCATGCAGAGAATCTTCTAATTCAATAAATGGTTCAGCATGAGTAAAGCCGATTTTATCGATGCCTAAACGTTGACTCTCTTGAATAATTTTTTCTTTCAATGTCGGCATTGCTCATGCCTCCCTTCATTTTATTATTTATCGTTTCGATGATACGTTTCATAGTCATGTGCATAGAGATTTTTCTCGTCCACGACGCCGGGAACAGTGGCAACTTTTTCCCAAACAGACCAGTCAATTTCTGGAAAGAAAGTGTCGCCTTCAAACGTTTCATGAATCATCGTCCGATATAAGACATCGCATGCGGGAATCAATTCTTTAAAAACGACAGAACCTCCACCAATAACGGTCACGCCTTCATACTTGTCAGCATACGCAAGAATTTCCTCTACGGAATGCATAACCAAAACGCCTTCAGCTTGGTAATCCGGATTACTGGTAAGAACAATCGTTGTTCGATTTGGTAACGGACGACATCCCATGCCTTCGAAAGTTGCACGTCCTAAGACCAATGTATTATGAATTGTTTTTTCCTTGAAAAATTTCAAGTCGTTGGGTAAATGCCAAGGCAATTTGCCTTCTTTACCAATCACTCCTTGTTCATCTTGGGCCCAAATAGCTGCTAACATAGCTTCTCTCTCCTTTTTTATACGGCAATCGGCGCTTTAATCGTTGGATGTGGGTCATAGCCTTCTACTTTAATATCTTCCATATCAAAATCAAAAACAGAAGCCTTGTCTGGATTCAAAACGAGCGTTGGGAAAGAACGAACTTCTCGTGATAATTGTTCTTGCATTTGTTCCACATGATTTTGATATAAGTGGGCATCTCCTAGCGTGTGTACAAACTCCCCCACTTCTAAACCTGTTTCATGTGCAATCAAATGCGTCAATAAAGCATAGCTTGCAATGTTAAAAGGAACACCTAAAAAAACATCGGCACTGCGCTGATAAAGTTGACAGCTTAATTTTCCTTCATTTACATAAAATTGAAACATAGTGTGACAAGGCGGCAACGCCATTGAAGGCACATCTTCTGGATTCCAAGCGGAAACAATTAAACGGCGAGAATCAGGATTGGTTTTAATCATTTCAATCACATTAGCTAATTGATCAATAAAGCTACCATCTTTGGTTTCCCAGTGACGCCATTGCGCACCATAAATATTCCCTAATTCACCATATTTTTCTGCAAACTCTGCATCATTTAAAATGGCGTCACAGAACTTTTGATGTTCTTCTTTGTATTGTTCTGCAAACGCTGGATCTTGTAAGACACGATGCCCAAAATCCGTCATGTCTGGTCCTTGATAATCTGCGCTTTTTACGTAACGTTCGAACGCCCATTCATCCCAAATATGATTATTTCGCTCTAACAAATAGCGAATATTCGTGTCGCCTTTTAAAAACCACAATAACTCACTTTTAATCAAGCCAAACGGTACTCGTTTGGTTGTTAGTAAGGGAAATCCTTTGGCCAAATCAAAACGCATTTGATAGCCAAATAAACTATACGTACCAGTTCCTGTACGGTCTTCTTTAAAATGACCTTCTTCTAAAATCTTTTTTCCTAGCGCTAAGTATGCTTCTTCCATCTTATTCCCTCCGTCTCTTAATCCGCGTATTCACTCAAGTATTCCCAACGATTCATTTTTTCTTCTAACAATTGTTCCGTTGCTGTTACCGCTTCTTGTAGTTCTTGTAAACGAACAAAATCATCACCCTGATGATTCATTTCTTCAGTTAATGTTTCTAATTTCGTTTCTAATTGTGTGATGTCTTCTTCAATTGTTGCCCACTCTTTTTGTTCCATATAAGTCAGCTTTGTTTTTTCTTTCTTTTCTGTCGATGCTTCTTTTACTGGTTTATTGAGTGGTTTTTCTTTGACCTTTTCTTGTTCTTTTTGGTTCGCCAAATATTCACTCATCGTGCCATAAAATGATAGGATCTGACTATTTCCTTGAAAAACTAACAATTTATCCATTGTTTTATCCAAGAAATAACGGTCATGAGAAACAGCAATTACCGCTCCTTTGAACGTTTGAATATAATCTTCTAAAATGGTCAACGTATCAATGTCTAAATCGTTGGTTGGCTCATCCAATAATAACACGTTAGGCTGACTAATTAATAATTTTAAGAGATATAACCGGCGTTTTTCTCCACCAGACAGTTTGCCAATCAGTGTGCCATGCATAAAACGAGGAAATAAAAAGCGCTCTAACATTTCAGCGACCCCAACGCTGCTTCCATCACTGCGTTTCACTTCTTCTGCTGCTTCTTGCAAATAAGCAATCATCCGTTGATTAGGATCCATTTCTTCGTTTTGCTGGGTATAATAGCCAATTCGGACGGTTTCACCGATACTATATAGGCCACTCTCTAAAGGAATGCGTCCAGCTAAAATATTTAATAATGTGGATTTTCCTGCACCATTTTTACCAGTAATGCCAATTCGATCGTTTGCTTGAATGAGTAAATTAAAGTCTTTCAAAAGCTGTTTATGATCAATGGCATAATTTCCTTCCTTGATTTCCAGAACTTTTTTCCCTAAACGCTGCGTGGCAAAGTCTGCTTCTAAGGTGCCATTGGTTTGTACCTGATGCAAGTTTTCTTTTAAATCCTGAAACCGATCAATTCTTGCTTGCTGTTTCGTTCCTCGTGCTTGAACGCCTGCTCGCATCCACGCAAGTTCTTGTTTGAAGAGGCGTTTTCTTTTTTCTTCTTGTTCTACAGCGACACGTTCACGTTCGGCTTTTTCCATCACATACGTTTCATAGTTTCCTTTGTATTCATACAGTTTTCCAAAAGAAAGTTCGAAAATCCGATTGGTTACTCGATCTAAAAAGTAGCGGTCATGGGTCACCATTAAAACCGCGCCACGATAGTTATTTAAAAAGTTTTCCAACCATTCAATCGTTTCATAATCCAGATGGTTCGTTGGTTCATCCAATAACAGTAAATCAGGCGCTTCAATTAAGACTTGCGCCAAGCTTACTCGTTTTAACTGCCCACCAGAAAGCTCACCTATTTTCTTTTCCAATGTGGGAATACCTAATTTTTGTAAAATAATTTTTGCATTGGTATCTGCTGTCCAAGCATCTTGTTTATTCATGGCTTCTTCTGCTTGCGTGTAACGTCTTTGAACCCCTTCGTCTAAACCATTCTCACTTAAAGCAGCTAACGCTAATTCATAATTTTTGACTGTTTTTATGATCGGGCTGTCTCCCTGAAACACGGCTTCTGCAATCGTAATATTCTCGTCAAATGTTTGATTCTGGGAAAGGTACCCAATTTGATAATCACTTGGCTGCTGAATCGCAGCAAGATCACCATCACCGCTATCTACGCCAGCAATAATATTTAATAAACTGGTTTTCCCTGTGCCGTTAATCCCAATTAAACCAATGCGATCTTTTTCATGAATCAAAAAAGAAAGATGATCAAATAGTGTTTTTTCCCCATATGTTTTGGTTAAATCTGTTACTTTTAATTCTTTCACCGACACTACCAACTCCTTCTATTTTGGTCTTGCTTATTGTATCAAAAATTGGATTATAAAAAAAGTGCATGAGATAAAAATCGTCTTGGTTTCATCTCATACACTATTACTTATTCTTTATTAAAATTTTTAACAAATCGTTTCAGCGGAACGTTATTCACTTCGCCGCTAATCGAATAACTCTCTAATAAATTGACATTTTTTCGTAATTCGTTCGCTTCGATAATTGAAATGCGTTCAGATTGTTCGTAATGATCAATCATCCGTCGTTCTTCTTGGAAGCCTAATAATAGGTCTTTGACATAGTCTGTCTCCGTATGAACAATATACGAATCAATAAATTCGCCTTTTTCAAACTTATGGGCTAAATCCAAGCGTCCGTCAATGAAGAAATCAATTAAATCATCATCATAGACACCGCGCAAATTATCTAAACTCTTCAGAATAACTTGAGAATTTCTTAGAAAAACTTGGCGAATATTTTCTAGTTCTTCATTTCGTAATTCTTTTTCTTCTTCAGAAGCTTCACCACGATTGAAAAATAGCTTAGGATGTAAAAGAATCGAAATGATTTGTCGAGCAAATAATAACCAAAAGCCTACAATCGATAATAATTGTTTGGCAATCGACCGTTGCATCCGTGTAATCAAGCGTTGATACATACGATAACTTCTGACACTAATTTCTCCTTGTTTCAGACTTTCTTCTAAGCCGTCTCGTTCAATGGACACAATTAACGTCCGCAACTCTTGCACTTCTTGTTTTCGTTCTGCACTTAGCTGCTCGGTATACAATTCTTTTAAACGATCTTGATAATTTTCAATGACCGCATTCATTTCACCACGAGGATTCTCTTCATTTTGCTGTTTTAAGACATCAATGACATCACGTAATAAATCAATTTCGACTGACTCTTCATTTTCCACTTCCGTCTCTGAATCAGTTAAAAATGGTAAAACTAGAATCCCGCCAATCAGAGTCACCAAAATAACACAAGCCGTAATGAATAGTAATAACGGTCGTTCTTTAAAATGCTCGCCGTTAATCGCTGTTGGCAAAATAAAGATGGTGGCTAAACTCACTGTTCCTTTAACACCGCCAAAAGTTAAAATCAGCATTTCATTCATTGCGTTTTTAACTTTCTTAAGGCCATGTTGAAGCGTGTAAACACTGAAAATGGCTAAGAAACGAATCAAAAAGACAACGGCGCTAATAATTAGAACAACCATTAGTAGGAACCAGTTTGAATATTGTTGGTCAATCCAAATTGGCGAAAACACTTGAGAAAGTTCAATTCCTAAGAATAAGAAAACTAAGGCATTTAAAGTGAACTCAATCATACTCCAAATACTTTCGCCAACATTTGACAGCTCTGCTTCAAAAAGCGAAACTTTTTTCAAACTAGACGCTTGCATAATTCCAGCAATCACAGCAGCAATAATTCCAGAAACGCCAATCAACTCTGAAATTAAATAAGCAATAAATGGCAAGAGTAATTCAATCAACAAGTAGCCTGTAACATCTTTTGCCACTGCAGTTTCAAGTAAATGAACAATTTGCTGTTTTAATAGAACTAACACGATTCCGACTACCGCTCCACCAATACTGGAAATAACCAAGGTCCCTGCCGCTTCCACCGGCGAAAATGACCCCGTTAATAAAGCCGCTAATGCAAATTGAAAGGCTGTAACGCCTGATGCATCATTAATGAGTCCTTCACCAGATAAAATGTTCATCGAACGTTCAGGAATGTCAATTCGACCTGATAACGAACCTACCGCCACCGCATCCGTTGGCCCTAGAGCCGCTCCAAAAGCGAAGCAAGCGGCTAATGGTAAAGTAGGCAAAATCATATGCAGGGTCCAGCCGACTCCGACTAAGGTAATTAACACACCAAAAAAGGCCAAGAAAAGAATCATCCCGAAATTTTTCATCATTGCTTTCAGATTGATTAGCTCCCCTTCTCTAAATAAAAGCGGTGCAATAATCATTACTAAAAACACTTCAGGCTCAAATTCAATTTCCTGCCCCATTTTAGTTAAACCAATTAGAACGCCTACAATAATTTGCACAATTGGCAGCGGAATGACGGGAACAATCCGGTTGAATATGTTTGAGAAGGTAATAGACAGTGCAAAAACAATGATTAGAAAGGTAAATTCCATCCTATCATTCCCTTCTATATTAAATTTTTATTGACTTACCGATCAAAACATTTAAGTAATTTTTTCTTTTTAAGAATAATTTTCTTTTCGACTTCTTCTAACTCAGAACTGCGTTCGCAAAGTTCCAATTGAGCGCGTCGTGCTTCTAAACGAAGAAGTTCTCCTTTAATTAATTCAATTTTTTTGTAGCGTAAGAAATTTTTCTTTTGCATACGTTCTGCAAAGTGTTGTCGTTTTTCTTCAGGGATTGCTTGATATTTCTTTTTCAAGTCAGCGACACACTTTTCAAATTCTTCACTCACCGAAACAACTTCCTTCCAAAATTTAATCTGACTAATTATAACAAATTTTACCAAAAGTACAAGCAAAATTGCTTTCTTTTTTTCAAAAGAAATTCAGACAAAACTTAACGCGGGAAAAGCTGATTTCTAGGAGCTGAACATGGTTAATCTTCATTAACAATAATATCAATTTCTGCCTCTTCATTCATCCGTGTTGAAAGAAAAAGAACCATTTCTTCTAGTGGCGCAGAAAAGCGTAAAACCACCCCTCTTCTGCCTTTTTTTAAATACCCTAAACGAATACCGTTCGGCTTTTGAACAAGGACAATCTTTTCGATATCTTTAAAGGCCGTGCCCCGATTGTCAAAAGGATGCGTAATAATACAGTCCTCCGCAAAACCTCTTGCATCGTAAAGAAAACTGAAGATAATCAAAATATATAACACACTTCGAATCATTTCAATTTTATCTCCTGCCGAAAATGCATTGGCCAGAATCATTAAACTAAAAAAAGCAACTAAATATTTTGTTGTAGGATGTTTTGCAGCCGGAATTACAATACTTTTACGTACGAAGTAAAAGTAACCATACATAACGACGACAAATAAAAATAGCAATAACGTAAATCCATCGATAATCACAAACGACTCCTTTATTTCTTTTTCTTTTGAATATCTGTTAATATATCATTTATTTCTTTAATTTCTTTTTTTGATTCGTTAATCTTTTTGATAACCGCCTCACGGTTTTTTCCAGGCGGTAAGTCAATTGATTCTTGGTAGTAGTTTGCTAAAGCTTGAACTTTTTTCATTTTTTCGCTTTGCAACAAGGCTATATTTCTTTTCATTTAACCGCCTCCTCTTCCTTAGTATACATTACTTCGTAAGGAATTGCTTAATTTGCAAGATATTTTCTAATAAAAAGGAGTAATTTTACATTTTCTTATAAACAAAAAGTATTCGGCTGAGTAACACCAGCGAACGATAAAATAATAGAATAAAAAATGAGACAGAAGTAGTTTACTTTTGTCTCATCTTTTATTATTGTGCTGAAATCGCTAAACCAATTGCTTTTTCCCCTAGATGGGTCCCGATAACTGGACCAAAATGACCGATTTCAATTTCTGCATTTGGGTATAGCTTTTGTAATTTTGCTTGTTCTTTTTCAGCAACGATGCGGTTATTGGCATGAATCACGTACAGTTTAACTGGCGCTTCAATCCCTGCGTTTCGTTCACCAATAATCTTTTCTGCACGAGCAAAAGCTTTCTTTGTTGAACGGATTTTTTCAAATAATACAATCTTTCCATCTTCAAAAGTCAAGATAGGTTTAATCTTCAATAGCCCAGCGATCAAGGCTGCGCCATTCGTTAAGCGACCGCCACGAACTAAGTTGTTCAGATCTTCTACAATTAGATATGCATACGTATTATCACGAATTAAATCTAATTTGGCAAAAATTTCTTCTAAGCTGGCTTTTTCTTCTGTTAAATCTAAAGCAGCTTCTACCATGTGTCCCATTGGCATACTTGTAATTTTTGAGTCATATGGATACAAAGCAACGCCTGGGATTTCATCAGTAAGTCCGTGCAATGTATGAACAAAACCAGAGATTCCTGAAGAAAGATGAATGCTGATGATGGTGTCGTACCCTTGTTCAGCGATTGATTTGTAAAGCTCTAACACTTCTCCTAAAGCAGGTTGTGAAGTCGTCGGAAATTCTTTACTATTATTTAGCAATGCATAATATTCATCTGCTTCAATGTCAATGCCTTCGTTGTATATTTTTCCATCTAAAATGACTGGGATGGGAATTACAAAAAGATTCGGATGATCTTTAATGCGCTCGGGTAAATAAGCTGTACTATCTGTCACAATAGCAATTTTCATTTTGTAACCTCGTTTCACTAATTTTCCACGTTGTTTCTAATATAGCATAAAAAAGGATATTTTAAAATGCTTTCCTTATTCGTTCAGGAATTTTTCGATGGCGTCAGCATTTTTTTGTTCATCTACTTCTAAAATACTGCCTGCATAAGAGGATTCACCAAAATTCCAAGAATCTGGTACCGGAACCGATAATGACTCAACCCCTGCTTTTCCTTTAATCAACAATGATGGTCCATTCGTTAACATGAAACTAACAGGCACATCTGTCGACATATAGCCGACTAATTTCCCAAGTGATTCTGGGGTTCTTAATAAAGTCATTGGGTTTTTCATTTGGCTCATTACAGCTGACATAACTTGTTGTTGGCGACGAACCCGACCAAAGTCGCCTTCTTCATCCATCCTAAAGCGAGCGTATTGAAGTAAGACATGTCCATCCATGACCTGTTGCCCTTTTTCAATATCAACGCCATCTAAATTCAGTGATTTTTCTGCATCGATTTTGACACCTTTTGGAAACATAGAGTCAACAATTTTTTCAAATGATTGGAAATCTACCTTAGCATAATATTTCGTATCTAAATTAAAGTTTTGTTTTAACGTTTCACGAACCAATTCAGCACCGCCATAAGCGTATGCGGCATTAATTTTATTCGGCCCGACACCAGGAATGTCCACGAATGTATCACGCATAAATGAAATTAATTTCGGTTTTTTTGATGGTCCATTTAGTTGGAGAACCATTATTGTGTCGGCTCGTCCAGCATCTTCCCCACGTGTATCGCTGCCAAGAATTAAAATATTCTTAGCCCCGTTGCTACTTTTGACACCATTAAATGTTTCTACTTTTTCTTGAGGCAACGAGTCATCATGTTCTGCTGCAGATTTTCCTTTTAAAAACATGACTGTACTATAGGCAAATAACAGAATCAATAGGATCACTAGCCATTTGAAAAAGCGTTTTGTTTTTGATTTTTTACGTTTCTTTTTTGGTTTCTTGTCTTTTTTTCCGCGGGGTGGTTGGTCAGAACCGTTGCCACCACCTGAATCTGTTTGATGTCGCCTCTCACTTCTGCGACTGTCCTCAGTATAGCTGTCTTCGTAAACTGACTCTTGAAGGCTTTCAGCTAGTTCTTCTGGTTCTTCTTCTCTATGTTCACCCATTGATTTTCGGGGATTAAAGGTCTTTTTATGCTCTGCTGGTCTCGATTTTTCATGAATATGTTTATAACGATCTACACGACTCATCGTGTCACTCCTTTACCTCTGTGTTTTATCACCTTTCTTAGGATACCTCATTTCGCAGGAAATTCCTATTACAAATATGTAATTTAATAAAAAATGAAACTCACTTTATCTAATAAGTAAGCTTCATTTTCATTTTTAACTCTTTAAAGTGTGGACAAAACATAGATCGGGTAATCCCCTAAAATTTTTATTTCTGCGCCAATCAGTTCCAGTTCTGTTAAAGCTGCTTCAATTAATTTTTCTGGTTGATCTTTCACTAAGTCCATTAAAAAGAAGTACTCTCCTAGCTTTGTTTTCAACGGCCGCGATTCTATTTTGCTAAGATTAATCCCTCGCCAACTGAATACGCTTAATGCTTTGTGTAAAGAGCCAGGAACATTACTTGGCATCGTAATCGCCAGCGTTATTTTTTTCTCAGATAGCGGGAAAGAAATCGCTAAATTTTCAGAACCAAGAACCCAAAATCGGGTTTGATTTACCGATAAATCTTGTATATTTTTTTCAACAATGGTCAAATCATACATTTCCGCAGAAAGTTTTGGTGCAATAGCTGCAAAAGGTAATTCTGGATGTTCTGCAATGTATTTGGCGGCGTAAGCTGTTGAAGGCGTTGCTTCTAAAATCGCTTCTGGAAAGTTTTTCGCTAGAAACATCTGCGATTGAGCTAATGCTTGCGGATGTGATAAAATTTTCTGACTTTGTTGCCAGATCGATTGATTCTCTTTTGCCACCATTAATTGTTGTTGAATCGGTAAAACTAACTCTGCTTGGACAGGTAACTGCGCTTGATGATACAAATAATCTATCGATGCGTTAACAGTTCCTTCAATCGTGTTTTCTATTGGAATAATGCTGCATGCCACTTCTTGCTGTTCAATTGCTTTCAAGCAAGCTGGAATCGATGCGTACGGCATCAATGTAGCATCAGGAAAAGCAGCCAACGTTGCACTGTACGTAAAGGAACCAATCGGACCTAAATAACCAACTTTCATCGTTTCTCTACTCCTTTAATTGTTGCAGAATTTCATTGATAATTTCTTCTGGTGAGCGATTGGTCGTATCAATTGTCATCTTCGCACATTCTTCATAAAAATTTTTACGAGACTCAAATAAAGTAATGATTTCTTTTGAAGAACGTTCTATAGCTAAGGGGCGTTGGTTTTCAGTATCTTCTGCGATTCTTTTTAACAGCTCTTCTGGTGTCGCATGTAAATAAATCACTTGCTGAAAAGATTTTAATAAGCTACGATTTTCTGGTCCGACAACAATCCCGCCCCCAGTTGAAAGGACGGCTGTATTTTTTGACAGCTCCTTTAAAAGTTGGGTTTCCTGTTCTCGGAAAGCTGCTTCACCATATTTTTCGAAATAGTCAGGAATTGAGCGTCCTATTTTTTCAATTAACGCTGTATCTAAATCAAGATGAGGCATCTTTAGTTTATTGGCCAAACTTTGGCCGATAGTTGTTTTACCCGCACCCATGAAACCAATTAAAACAATGCTTTCCATGGTTCGTTATCCTCCTTCGTTAACAACTTAAACGTTCTAAGTCGTCAAAAAATGCTGGATAAGAAACTGAAACTGCTTCAGCCTTATCTAATTCAACAGTGCCTTCTTTTACAAGTAATGCAGCAATTTGTAACATCATCCCGATACGATGATCCCCATAACTGGTAACTCTTCCACCATGTAAAGAAGTTGGTCCATGTATAATTAAGCCATCATCAGTAGGCGTGATGTCGGCGCCTAAAATTGTTAATTCTTTCGCTACTGCATCAATCCGATTGGTTTCTTTGACTTTCAATTCTTCTGCATCTCGAATGATTGTCGTGCCAGTAGCCTGAGTAGCTAACAAAGCAATAATCGGTAACTCATCAATTAAACGTGGGATAATAGCGCCACCAATCTCTGTAGCTGTTAATTGACTCGTTTTTACAAGTAAATCGCCAGAGTGATTGGCCTCATCTTCATTTAAAATAGTGACGGAACCACCCATGTTTTTAATCACATCTAAAATACCTGTCCGCGTTTGATTTAAGCCAACATTTTTCAGAAGTATCTCGCTATCTGGGACTACTAAACCCGCAACTAAAAAGAAAGCTGCAGAAGAGATATCACCAGGAACTACCACATTTTGACCTGTTAATTGTTGCGGTCCAGTTAACATAATTTTTTTACCGTCTACTTCAAGCGTCCCACCAAATTGTCGAATCATCTCTTCTGTATGATCACGTGTCTTTTCTTTCTCAACTACTACAGAAGTGCCCTTGGCTTGCAAAGCAGCGAATAAAATAGCCGATTTAACTTGAGCACTTGCAACAGGCATTGTGTAGTCAATCGGTTGCAAATTTTGAGTCCCGCGAATAGAAATTGGCGGAAACTCCGTTTGCTGAACCCCTTGACATTCCGCTCCCATTTGGTTTAAAGGAAGCATTACACGATTCATTGGTCGTTTGGCAATAGACGCATCACCAGCTAGGCGCGTTTCAAAGGGACAGCCAGCTAAAATGCCCAGCATCAGACGAATTGTTGTCCCTGAATTTCCAACATCAATTGTATTCTTCGCCTTTTTTAAGCCTGCAAATCCTTGCCCCTCAACGGTGATTGTCGTCCCGTCATCTTCAATGTTCACACCTAAAGAACGAAACGCCGCTAAGGTACTTAAACAATCTTCGCCTCTTAGAAAATTTGTAATCGTCGTTTTTCCAGAAGAAATCGCTCCAAACATAATACTTCTATGGGAAATCGATTTGTCGCTAGGAACCATCAGAGTCCCTTGTAAATGTTTCACATTTGTACGTAGTTGCACCCTCATCACCTCTTATTTTTCGTAACACGTATAGTTCGTTTTTTTAGATAAAATTTGTTTTGCAGCTTGGCAGTCTGATTGATTTTTAAAAGACAATTGAAGAATCCCATAGATTTCTTCTCTCGTTTCTAAAATTTTAATATTTGTAAGAGAAAGGTCCGCTTCGCCTAAAATTTGCGTAATTTCAGCAATGATTCCTGGTTGATCTGGTACATCAACAAACAGATCATAGAAAGCTGGGATTGCGCCTTCTTTATGAATGGGCAACTGAGCACGTGTTTCTTTGGCCTTATCAAAAAAATTACGAATAGCTGGGGCATTTTTTTCTGTTAACCATTGGCAAACAGTAGTCATCTCTTTTTGCCAATTTTCTAGTAAGTCCAATAATACTAAGCGATTGCTTAATAAAATATCCGTCCACATCGTTGCATCAGAGGAAGCAATTCGAGTAATATCTCTGAATCCTCCAGCCGCTAGCTGCTGTGCTCTAGGGTAAGTGGTATTCAGTTGCTGACTTTCGTTCACTAAAGCTGCGGCAACAATATGTGGCAAGTGACTTAGAGCACCAGTAATTTCATCATGTTCCTGTGCAGGCATCGTAATAAACTTCGCATGCGTTCCTTTTAGTAACGTTTGTAACTCCTGAATCTGTTTGCTTTTTTCGCCATGGTCATCGGTAAAAATATAGTAGGCATTTTCAAACAAACGTTCATCAGCGGCTGTTACGCCGGATTTATGTGAACCAGCCATTGGATGACCACCAATAAAATTTTTCATGTTAAGCTTTGTTGCTAACTGATTAATTTCCACCTTGGTACTACCCACATCTGTGATCAGAGCAGTTTCTGGTGATAATTGGTTTAATTCTTCTAGTTGTACTAAAGTTGCTTTAACTGGGGAACAAAGAAAAATAATCTCTGCTCGTCTTGCCCCACTTGTTAAAGATTCAGCTATCTCATCAATTAGACCCGTTTTCTTAGCAAATTCAGTTGACTCCGCTTGATTATCAAAACCGATAATCTCACTGTTTGGATGCCCTTTTTTGATACACAAAGCCAGTGAACTCCCGATTAGCCCTAATCCTACGATTAAAATACGTTTCTTCATTTTTTCCCTCCATATACTTGCGACTTTCTTCCATTAAAAGTTTTGAGTATATAGACGATAACGTTTCACTGCTTCTTTCATTTGTTCAAATGAGTCACTATCAAATTTTTCGAGCATAGCCTTCGCTACTTCCGTTGCAACAACGGCTTCACAAACAACGCTAGCGGCCGGTACCGCCGTGCTATCAGAGCGCTCAACGCTGGCCTTATAAGGCTCTTTTGTATCAATATTCACGCTTTGTAATGGTTTATAAAGGGTTGGAATAGGTTTCATGACACCACGAACGATGATTGGCATTCCGTTGGTCATTCCTCCTTCAAAACCGCCTAAATTGTTGGAAGTTCTGGTATAACCTGTACTTTCGTCCCAAACAATCTCGTCCATCACTTGACTACCAGGGCGTTGCGCCATTTCAAATCCAATGCCAAACTCAGCACCTTTAAAAGCATTGATGCTTACAACAGCTTGCGCAATTTTGGCATCTAGTTTACGATCCCATTGAACATAGCTACCTAAGCCAGCTGGAACGCCACCCACAAGTACTTCTACTACCCCACCAATTGTATCGCCATTTTTCTTGGTTTGGTCAATTAGTTCTTTCATTTTTTCTTCTACGGAAGGATCTAATACGCGAACGGCAGATTGTTCAGATCGTTCTTGAATTTCACGAATCGTTAAATTTTCAGGAATCGTAGCTTCAATCCCGCCTAATACCGCGACATGCCCAGCGACTTGGATATCCAGTTCAGCTAAGAGTTTTTTAGCAACCGCACCAATCGCCACACGCATCGTTGTTTCTCGTGCCGAAGAACGTTCTAAAACATTCCGTAAATCATCATGTTGATATTTCATGCCACCAACTAAATCAGCATGTCCTGGACGTGGTTTACTGACGCGGCGGATTTTCTTTTGTTTTTCAGGAACTGGCTCTACTGACATCACGGAGGTCCAATTTTTCCAGTCTTTGTTTTCGACAATCAACGTTACTGGTGAGCCAAGTGTTTTACCATGCCGAATGCCCGAAGTAATACGTACTTGGTCTTTTTCAATTTTCATCCGTCCCCCACGACCGTAACCGCCTTGACGTCTTGCTAATTCTCGGTTAATCTCTTCGCTACTTAAAGGCAAGCCGGCTGGTAAGCCTTCAATAATAGCAGTTAATTCAGGTCCATGTGATTCGCCTGCTGTAATAAAGCGCATCTTAAATTCCTCCTTCTCTGTTTAAAAATGCTCGAATTTCTTCCGTTGGTAAAGAGACAATTTTCGCTTGACCAATTTTTTCTAAGACAATGATTTTAATCTGTCCCCCACGTGTTTTTTTATCATGTGTAATTGCTTGATAGAGACGTTCTTCTGACCAACGATCTGTCGTTACTGGTAAATGGAACTTTTCTAGCATGGTGACCAACTCTTGGGTAGTCCCAAGTGGAGAAAGCCCTTGTTGTTCTGCGACTTGAGTTATTTGAATCATTCCTAAAGAAACGCCTTCACCGTGAGCAATCACCCCGTAACCAGCTGTATTTTCTAATGCGTGGCCAATCGTATGCCCAAAATTCAGAATCAAACGTAAGCCCAAATCTAATTCATCTTCTTCGACGACATCACGTTTAATCTTGCAACAGGCCGTGATAATTTCTTCTGCATGTGCCACTAAATCTTGTTCATTTTCCAAAGAGGATAAACGATGCCACAATTCAACATCAGCGATAGCTGCTGATTTTACAATTTCTGCAATTCCTTCACGCACACGTCTTGGTTCTAATGTTTTAAGTGTATTAGGATCAATTAAAACCCCATCTGGTTGGGCAAAAGTACCGACAAGATTTTTGGCTTTTTTAGTGTTAACCGCTGTTTTACCTCCAATGCTACTATCTACTTGTGCCAGTAAGGTTGTTGGTACTTGCAAAAAGTGAATACCGCGCATATAGGTTGAAGCGACAAATCCAGCTAGATCTCCCACAACGCCTCCACCTAGAGCAATTAGACCATCACTTCGAGTCAATTGCTGTTCCGCTAAAAAATCATAAAGCAGCTGAGCTGTTTCGAGGCTCTTACTTTGTTCACCTGCCGCTACAGCAATCAATGATGTTTCAAAACCAGCAGCTTGCAATTCTTTCTCAACAGCTGCGCCATATAATTTATTCACCGTTTCATCGGTAATAATCGCTACCCGTTGTGGCTGCCACAGGCTACGTACCCAGGTGCCAATTTTATCTAAGGCACCTGTTTCGATGGTTAAATCATATGAATGTGTAGGTAACGTTACGGTTAATTTCATGTCCACTACTCCTCTGTCTTTACTAATCTTCTAAAGCATTAATTTCTTTCATTGCTTTTTCGATGATATGAACTTCTTTCATCATACGTAGGTAAGTTTTTTCATTCAAGGATTGTGGCCCATCTGACCACGCATTCGCTGGATCTGGGTGAATTTCTACAATCAAGCCGTCCGCACCTGAAGCAACACCTGCTCGGGCCATTGGCGGTACTAAATCCCAGATACCAACACCATGACTCGGATCAACAATAATTGGAAAATGACTTAATTTTTTAATTAAAGGCACCGCACTTAAATCAAGTGTATTGCGCGTAGCGGTTTCGTACGTACGAATCCCACGTTCAATGAAGATCACATTGAAATTCCCTTGCGCAGCAATGTATTCAGCTGCGTTTAGCCATTCATCAATCGTACCAGCAATCCCGCGTTTTAAGCCGATAGGTTTTCCAGTTTTACCAACCGCTTGTAATAACTTGAAATTTTGCATGTTGCGCGCACCGATTTGTAAAATGTCACTGTATTTTGCGACAAGTTCTAAATTCGCTTCATCCATCACTTCTGTAATGACTTGCATATCTAATTCATCAGCCGCTTGGCGAATGTATTTTAGTCCTTCTTCTTCTAGTCCTTGGAAAGCGTATGGCGACGTTCTAGGTTTGAATGCACCACCTCGTAAAATTGTTGCACCTCCAGCTTTAGCAATTCGCGCACATTCGCGAATCTGATCTAAGCTTTCGATTGAACAAGGGCCCGCCATCATGGTCATACTGCCGTCACCGATTTTAACACCGTTCACATCAACCACTGTATTCTCTGGATGAAATAAACGACTCGTTAGTTTGTAAGACAACGAAATGCGGACACTTTTCTCCACGCCTTCTAATGCTGTTAACTCTGCTTCAACTAATTTTTCTGTATCACCAATCAAGCCTATCACTGTTTTTCCATTATCTTGACTTGTTTGAGTAGTTAAGCCTGCACCTGTTACTAAATCAATGACTTGTTTCATTTGCTTTTCGGTTGCATTTTCTTTCATAATTACGATCATTATATTCTCTCCTCATGCCTTTAAACGGCGCTCTTTTTATCTATTTTCAATTTTACGTTTTACGACTGATACAGGCATTTTTTGTCCTGTCCATTGTTCAAAAGCAACAGCTCCTTGATAAAGTAGCATGTCCAAGCCGTTGCTTGTTTCTGCGCCACGTAAACGGGCTTCTTTTAACAACTGTGTTTCTCTGGGATTATAAATAGCATCATACACGAATAACTTCGGTTGAATCATTGCATAATTTTCTATAGGACTACTATGTGCATGTGGATGCATACCCACACTCGTTGCATTAACTAACAAGACGCTTTCAGCAACATCTTTTGCTAGTTTTTCAGTATCCGCTAAATCGTTTAAATGGATTACACAGTTGGTTCGTTCAGTGAAATTTGCCAATTTTTTTTGACTGTCGTTAAACCCCGCGCTTTTCCTGTTGTAAACGGCGATTTCTTTCACGCCATCTAAAGCAGCTTGGGCAATGATTGATAAGGCTGCACCACCTGTTCCTAAGATGGTCATTTTATTCTGAAAAACGTCAACCTTTTTCTCTTTCAAACTCCACATAAAACCAGTACCATCCGTGCTGTCTCCGTAAAGTTTTCCATCTTTGTTGACAATCGTATTAATCGCGCCAACCAGTTGGGCGGTAGGACTTAGTTCATCCATATAACTTACAGCCGCCACTTTATTGGGCATTGATAAGTTGGCCCCTAACATGTGAAACGTTCGAATCGCTTCAATTGCTTGTGGCAGTGTCTCTTGTCCAACGTCAAACGCCAGATACCGAGCATCAACTCCTAAATTTTGAAATGCTGTATTATGAATCAACGGTGAAATACTGTGTCGGCTGGGTTTCGCGAATAGCCCAGCTAAACGAGTGGCTCCAGTTATTTCTTTCATCCTGTGTGCTCCTTTACGAAATTTTTTTAGTAAGTTTCTGAAATCCTAATTTTTGGCCAAACAAAAAGGATATTCACAGTAAATTTTAAGAAAAATCTACAGTGAATACCCTACAAAAAAGCAATATAAAAGCCACTATAGATTTTCTTAAATCTACATGGCTGAAAGTCATCTTAAATTTCCCTAGCCATTATAGATACAAACGTTTGTTGTCTGTACCCATAATGTTATGAATACAAACCTATCTAAAATAGCTAAAGTAAAAGTTATTCAGTTGTGTATGGTTTTTCTTCGTTGTTGTCATAAGAATCACTCCAAAACTGATTTAATTAAGAATTGTTAACAGTATACCGCTAGAAAAAACATGTGTCAACACTTATTCGCTTATTTTTTTGACTATTCCATTAAAACCAATGTTATTTTATTCGTAAAAAGACTGAAAAAAGCCACAGGAACCAGTCATTTCACTGATTCCTGTGGAGCAAAAATTATTTTAATTCTTCAGCGTATACATCATCAACTGTTTGTGTTGGATCGATAACAATGTATAAGTTTTTAGTTTTTTCGCTGACTTTTGTAGATTGATAGATGTTATCCAAGCCCTCATCTGTTTTATCTTTGTAAGGGAAATAAACTAAATCTGGTGTGCCATTTTTGTAAAGAATTTCCATACGTTCGATATCTTCATATTTTAAAGCACGAGAGAACATCCCTAATTCTAAGCCACCTAAGTTAATATCGTGGGTTTGAACATGATCTCCTTCTTGGAAAATTTCAATTTTGAACCCTTCACATGGATGAATTTCAACAAATTCACTACCATGGATACGGCCAAAACTTGTTGTAATATGTTTAATCCATAAATCACCAATAAAACGACGATCAATCGTCCAAGTTTCACCATTTCTGAAATAAAATTTAAGTCCTGTCATTTCTCTAGCCATAGCACAAATCTCCTTACTTAAAAATAATTTCTTACATTATTAGTTTACCATACTTTTGATAAACGGTCACAAACTTTCGCTGTAGATTCTTAATATTTTGTTATTCTTTTAAAAAAAGAATCAATCTCAACTACTGCACGTTGGTGAGAACCTTTGGCAATTTGTCGCTCTCCTTCATAAGCAACAAATTCGTAGCGTATTTTGTGTGCAGTCTGTTCAATGCCGGTCATCGTAACAACGATTGTCGCCCCTACCGCGGATGGATATAAGTGGCGCAATTCTAACACCGTTCCGACAGTTGTTTCCCCAACTGATAATTGGTCCTTCACAGCTTCTTTGGCTGTTTGTTCAATCATGGCAGCTAAAGCAGGGGTTCCTAAAACTTCTAAGTCACCAGAACCGAGCATTTTAGCCGTTTGTGATTCTTTCACCAAGAATTTTTTTGTAAACATTTCTGTTGGCATTATGCTTTCTCTCCTTTTGAACGTTGTTTTTTGGCAAACGAAAGCAGAACTTCTTGTTTATTCTCTAAGCTACCTTCAACAACGTGTTGCTCGATTTCAGCAATCAGTTCCCCTAACCATTTGCCTGGTGTTTCTTCTAAGACGGCTAAAAGGTCTTTTCCTGTGATGGCCAATTCATGTCTTTGATGAATGGGTAATGCCTTAACTAACTCTTTTGTTACTTGTACTTGACTCTCTTGTTGGTAATAATATAAAAGCCTTTCAACAAGTACTGCTGATTCTTCGCCTAATTCATAAAGCATCATTGGCTGCCAGTCGTTACTCAAGCGAAAACGCAAACCGCGTACTAATTGTGAAACGTTTTGAATTAATTGATTTGAAAGTTTCCAAGCCTTTAAGAAGGAGCGAATTTCTGCTTCTGGTAAATTCAACGATTGGATAAGTAACGTCCACGCTTCTGCTTCTGTTTCAATTTGACGAGCAGGCAAGTCCATTAAACGAAAAAGTCCAGCCCCTTGTTCTCGTAATTTGGGACAATATTGATAGCATTCTGTTTCAATAAACGGAGCTAAGCCACCTTGTCGATTAACCCCTAAAAGCATTTTTACAAATTCAATTGTAATGCGTTCTACTGAAATTTTTTCCAATAAAGGATGAAATTCAGCGATAGCGGCTAAGGTTTTTTCTTCAATTTTAAAATCTAATTGGCTAGCAAAGCGTAAGCCCCGCATCATTCGCAGAGCATCTTCATGAAACCGCTCATGGGGATTACCGACTGCACGAATGGTTTGATTAGTTAAATCTTCGATACCATCAAATAAATCAATGATTTCGCCTGTGCTGTCAAGCGCCAAGGCATTAATCGTAAAATCTCGCCGTTTTAAGTCTTCTTTCAAGGAGCGAACAAAGGTGACTTCATCTGGTCGACGAAAGTCTTGATAAGTTGACTCGGTACGAAAGGTTGTTACTTCATACTGTTGGTCTTCCATCAATACAAGGACTGTGCCATGTTCGATGCCCACATCAACGGTTCGTTTAAAAATTTGCTTAATTTCTTCTGGATAGGCACTTGTCGCAATATCGACATCATGGATTGGTTTATTTAATAAAGCATCACGGACACTGCCCCCGACAAAATACGCTTCAAAGCCCTGTGCATTGATTTCACGAATAACGGGAGCAGCTTCTTTAAATTCGTTTGGAATAGTTGTCAATTTCATAGCATCTGTTCCAATCCGTAAAGTAGTTCTGTTCTCTGTACCACTTGCCGACAAGCTAACGCCACTCCTGTCATGAATGAACGCCGATCATAAGAATCATGCCGAATAGTGAGCCCTTCACCTACACTGCCAAATTGGACTTGTTGGTGTGCCACTAAACCAGGTAAGCGGACACTATGGATTCGCAGACCCTCGAAATCAGCCCCGCGTGCCCCTGATATTGATTCTACCTCTTGCGGATTCCCTTGTTTTTTTGCTGGCCGAACTTCTTGAATCATTTCTGCAGTTTTTATAGCCGTTCCACTTGGTGCATCTAATTTGTTATCATGATGTAATTCAATGATTTCCACATCCGGAAAATACTGTGCCGCTTTTTGGGCAAATTGCATCATTAAAACTGCCCCAATTGCAAAGTTTGGCGCAATTAAGCCGCCGATGGCTTTTTTTCGAGATAGGTTTGTCAATTCGTTGATTTGTTCCTCCGTAAAGCCTGTCGTCCCAACAACAGGCGCCATACCGTGTTCCAACGCAAAACGCGTATTTGGATAGGCGGCTTCAGGAACCGTAAAATCAATCCAAACATCTGGTTTGACAGCTAGGACTTCTTCTAAGTGCTGAAAAACGGGAATTGCGGTTTCATCATCGAAAGAAACAGTTTCTTGTGCTTCATGAGGATCATACACACCTACTAATTCAAAGTCTGCGGTTTCTAAGACCATTTGGGTAGCAGTACTGCCCATCCGTCCTTTAAACCCAGCGACAATTATTTTAATCATGTGTTTTCCCATCCTTTCTTTCAAAGCGATAGCGATCCCGCTTGTTAAATTTGGCCATATTTTCTTCAAAAACTTCGGTTAAATCAATCTCTAAAGAATTTGCCATGCTAATCAATACAAAAAAGACATCTCCAAGTTCCTCTGATACTGTCTTTGGTTTTTCGTCTGCTTTTTTCTGTTTTTCACCATAATAATGATTGACTTCACGGGCTAATTCTCCGACCTCTTCCGTCAAACGAGCCATTTGTCCTAATGGTGAAAAATAGCCTGTTTTAAACTGTTGAATATAATCATCAACTTCTGTTTGCATCGATTGCAAACTACGTTGTTCTGATTCTGACATTTTACCCCAACCTTTCTTACTCTACCTCCTACATCTTATCAAAAACTTGGCTATCTGGAAAGGTTCTACTTGTTGTTTTATATAGAGAATGATACAGTTTATACTGTAAAAGGACGTGATTAAATGGAAGAACAAAGATTTTATTTTAAAGATGTGTTATTTATTGTATTAGGAAGCTGTATCTATGCCTTTGGTTTGGTTACTTTCAATATTGCCAATGACCTGGCCGAAGGTGGTGTCACGGGGATTACTTTGATTTTAAGAGCCTTATTTCATTTTAACCCAGCATATACGACATTATTAATCAATATTCCGCTCTTATTAATTGGTGGTAAAATTTTAGGCAAACGTTCCCTCTATTATACGCTAATTGGTACCGTGTCGTTATCGGTATTTTTGTGGTTTTGGCAAAATTTTCCTGTTGAAATTAATTTAGATCATGATTTATTGATTGCTGCTCTCCTAGCTGGTTTGGCCGCAGGATTCGGGAGTGGCCTTGTTTACCGCGTAGGCGGAACCACTGGTGGGACCGACGTCATTGCCCGCATTTTCGAAAAATACTTTGGGATTAGCATGGGCCGCTCGTTGTTACTTTTTGATGTTGCAGTCTTACTCCTCTCGTTGACCTATATTGATGTCAAACGAATGATGTATACTTTAATTGTGTCCTTTGTTTTCAGTCGTGTTGTTGATTCTGTACTCGATGGAGCCTATGCTGCGAAAGGAATTTTAATTGTTTCCAATCATTCCGAAGAAATCGGTCAAAGTTTAATGGCTTCTTTAGAACGTGGGGTAACATATTTAAATGGTGAAGGTGCTTATTCACAAGTGGAAAAACGGGTTCTCTACACGGTAGTCAGTCCTCGAGAAATAATGGAAGTCAAACGGATTGCTAATGAAATAGATGAAAAAGCCTTTGTGTCCATCATTAACGTACATGAAGCAATTGGCGAAGGCTTTACTTATGCAAAACCCAGCAAACAACGGCGCTTTAAATTAAAACAATAAATAAAACCCAGCATTTTCAATAAATGCTGGGTTTTATTTATTGTTGTTTCAAACGATTTAGTTCATCGGATAATTCTAAAAACGCTTCTTTGTTGCCTGTTTCTAAAGCATCATCAATTTGAGCTTTAAGTAATGCCATTCGTTGCGTTTGTTCTTCTTGCTTAAAATATTGATCAATCGCTCTGGCAACTTCCTGATCCACTTGTTCATTCCATGGCGCAAACGGATTATCTTCTAAAACAGATAAATACTGGCTCGTTTGCCAAGCCTCTGGAAATACACATTCTAAATAAAGAGCTTTCCGCCAATTCATCCGAATCTCATGAAAAATTTGTTCCGGATCTGTAAATTCTTGTGCTTGGATAAAAAGCAATAACGGCTCCTTACCTAAACCATCTGCTACCACGCGGATCCCTCGATCAGTCTTCTCTACGTTCTCAACAAAATGAACATTATTTAAAATCGCATCGTGCGTTAATAAGTAATTTAAAATCCACAGTACTTCTCTTCTTCCAAAAGGCACGGTATTCACTAACCAAGTTAAAAATTTTTTCTTTTCTGATAAACTAACAAACATCGTCGTTTCCTATCTTTCTTCCATATCTGCTAGCACAGATTGCATGTCGACATCACCAGGTTCATGTTCCAAATAATGGTGCAACAAGTGTTTTGCTTTTTCAAGTTCGCCTTCTTCTCGTAAGAACAATGCGTATTCTTTTAGAAACTCTGGTTCGTGAGACAATTCTTGCGCTGCTTGTTCGTAATGAACTTTAGCGACGGCAAAGTCTTCTAATTCGTTGTACGCTTTTGCTAAGTTCCATTCAGCATAAGGATGATCCGTTTCCTCTAAATCATTTAAAATAGTAATTACTTCCTCAAAACGCTCTTCCGTGATGTAGAGATTACTTAAGGTCAAACGACTTTCATCTGTTTTCTCACCTAATTCCAAAGCTTTTAACAACCAGTTTTCAGCACCAGCAATGTCGTGTAAACGATAGGCATTTTCAGAGGCAAATTGGTATAACTCTACTTGGAAGGGATTTTCCGCAATTCCTTCTTCGATCACCGCTTTTGCTTCCTCTAATTGCTCTTCTTCTTGGAGCGCTTCCGCTAAATATAGATAAAGTGATTGATAATGTGGGTTTAGTGTTTTTAATTGCTGGAACAACGCAATGGCTTTTTGATTCTCATGTAACTGTAAATAAGTGAAAGCTAACTGGAATAAACGATCGTCTGTTTGTTCTTCTTTGACCGCGGCTTCCAAATAAGGAACTGCTTCTTCAAAATCACCTAACATGCTGTAACTACTTCCTAAGCGTTCATTCAAGGAAATAGCAGAGATTTGCGCTGTCCCGCTTTCTACAATGCTTTGATAACGAGTAATAGCCTCGACAAATTGACCATTTGTAAAGTATAGTTCTCCCAAAGCAAATTGAATTAACGGCTCTTCTGGCATAAGATTGGCTGCTTCTTTTAATTTCGCTTCACTGACTTCTGGAATCCCTAAAACTTGGTACAAATCCGCAGTAACTAAGAGACTTTGGACATAACTGTCACTAGTTTCTGGAATTTTTTCTAAATAGATGAATGCGTCATCTATTTCATTATTTTCAATGGCGATTTCTGCTAATGGAATGTTTAAGCCATCTGCATCGGGAAATTGTTCCAACAATTGTTGGAAAATTTGTTTGGCTTCTTCTAGAAAACCTAAAGATAATAACGTTTCCCCTAAATCAGCTAAGGTATTTTCATCATCTTTCTTTAATGCTTCTTCAAACATTAACTGTGCTTCTGCTAAATTTTCAGCTTGTAATGCTTGAACCATTTTTTCACTATATGACATAATTTCCCCTCAAATCTCTTTTAAAATTTCTTGGTATCTTTCAATCGTTGTTAACAGTTGATCGGGCGTTGGCTTTAAAGCTGCTCCTAGTTGACCGATTTTTTCCAACGCCATAGGAGGACCTAGTGTTTCTGTGTGAGCCAAGACTTGTTCTGCGTAATCAGCACTTAAAATTTCTTTTGGAAACGCCACCGGAAAACCTAAGCGAATAAACCAAATGATAAAATTTTTAAATTGAAAGTCAAAGTGATTGACTTGCTGGCTCCATAAAACTTGTAACAACAATCCCAATAATCGTTTCATGGGACCTGATAACAAATGGCCATTTTCGGTTGTGGCAAAGGCCGCTTCAAAAACTCGGCCAAATTGATCCACTTTTTCCCCTGCTTGTTCATAAAAGGATAACAACTCGTCTAAAATACCATTAAATGACGTTTGATTCAACCGTTTTTTATCTGGATACGTTTGGTATAGCATTTGTAAATAAGCATAATCACAGACAAGACTCGCTCGAATAAAAACGAGCAAATCAATTAAAGGAGCGGCACCTTTTTTATTGGTCAAGGTACTATCAAACAAAATTTCTTCTGAATGATTTTCTATATGCATAGTTGCATGCTGTGCTTGCTGAATTGTGACACTTGGTAAAAGTCCTTGCCGTAACGCTTGAACAGACACAGGCATCAGCCAACATTTGGAGGAACACTTACTTACTTGGTGCAAAAATGCGGTTAATTGTAGTACCCCTTCATTACCTAAACCAATCAATAAAACATCCTGATTTTCTGGCCAATCAGCTAAGAAACGTAACACACTTTCTAATTCTGATAAGTCATTGCAATGAACATCATTGCGACAAATATACCAGTTTAATCCCAACTGTTCCCCAAAGGCATAATTAATCTTCTCCGAAAAAAGATCATAGTAACGCTGATTCGCCAAAACAACGATTGACTCCGTCGTTACTGGTCGTTTTTTTAGGACGGAAGCAAATGTTTCTCCATAAATAATAGCGACCTTGTTTTCCCCTCTAGAATAGTTGTATTTCATTGATTCACCACCTTAAGACTGTTTCCTCTTCCTTCACCCCAAGTCTAGCATAACCACTAAAAAACAGCTACTGGCAACAACTTATTTTTGTCCTTCATTCATAAATCTTTCTCTTTTTATCAAAAAAGCAAGGAGCGAGTGTCGAACCGTTCCCGCTTGATTCTCGGAGCGAAGCACGTTTTTCTCACCTAAGGTTCGTTACAATTTAGCCTTTTAGCGTACTGTTTCGACCACCTCTTAAAATAACATTTTTTATGTATGATTCAAAAAAGAACCCTTGGAAACCAAGGGTTCTAATTGTCTGTCTTATTTCACTGCATCTTTCAATGCTTTACCTGGTTTGAATGCAGGTACTTTGCTTGCAGCGATTTGAATTTCTTGTCCAGTTTGTGGGTTACGTCCTTTACGAGCTGCGCGTTCGCGAACTTCAAAGTTACCAAAACCGATTAATTGAACTTTTTCACCTTTAGCAAGAGTTTCTTGAATTGTTGAAAAGACAGCGTCTACTGCTGCAGTAGCATCTTTTTTAGTTAAACCAGTTGAAGATGCAACGTTTTCGATTAATTCTGCTTTATTTGCCATGGATCATTTCACCTCCTCTATAAGAGATACGATGTTTTTACACACCTAAAGTTCCGTCTATTTTTGAGTGGTCCAAAAACAGACAGCAAATATTGATCTGGTTCAATATTCTGTTAACAAGATAGCATAAGAAAGTTGTAATAGCAAGGTTTTTAGTGTATTTTAACCAGTTTTTTCAAAAAATAATCATTTTTTCTCAAAGTTGATAAATTTATTTGAATATCTAAAAAAAGTATGGTAGAATGCACTATTTTCGGCGTCGCGGAATGATTTTAATCGGCGTGCCCTCAAACGTAAATGCTTTTCTGATTTGATTTTCTAAAAACCGGGCATAAGAAAAGTGCATTAGTTCTTCTTCGTTGACAAAAATAACAAATGTAGGTGGTTTGACTGCCACTTGTGTTGCATAAAAAATCTTCAAACGTTTTCCTTTATCAGTTGGTGTCGGATTAATTGCTACAGCATCCATTACAACGTCATTTAACAACGCTGAAGGAATCCGTAAGTTTTGATTCATACTTACCGTTTCAATTAGTTCAGGCAGTTTGTTTAAACGTTGTTTGGTTAATGCAGACACAAAAATAATGGGTGCATAATCTAAATATTGGAATTCATCACGAATTTCCGCTTCAAAATCACGCATTGTATTTGTATCTTTTTTGACTGTATCCCATTTGTTGACCACGATAATAATACCGCGACCTGCTTCATGGGCATAGCCCGCCACACGCTTGTCTTGCTCACGAATACCTTCTTCTGCATTCAAGACCATTAAAACAATGTCTGAGCGTTCAATCGCCCGCATTGCGCGCATGACGCTATATTTTTCAGTTGATTCGTATACTTTCCCACGTTTACGCATACCAGCCGTATCAATCATTAAGAACTTTTGACCTTCTTCAGATTCAAAATACGTATCGATTGCATCTCGCGTTGTTCCTTCAATATCTGAAACAATCACACGATCTTCACCAAGAATAGCATTAATCAATGATGATTTACCGACATTTGGACGCCCGATTAAACTAAATTTAATTGTATCTTCGTCCTCTTCTTCTGAAGTGTTAGGAAAATGTTTAACTGCTTCGTCTAACACATCGCCAATGCCTAAACCATGACTACCAGAAACTGGGAAAGGATCCCCTAGTCCTAAAGCATAAAATTCATAAATATCATTACGCATTTCAGGATTGTCAACTTTATTAACAGCTAAGATCACTGGTTTATTACTACGATATAAAATTTTTGCTACTAACTCATCTGCATCAGTAATTCCTTCACGGCCACTAGCAACAAAGATAATCACATCTGCTTCATCAATCGCAATTTCTGCTTGGTGTTTGATTTGGTCCATAAATGGTTCGTCACCTAAATCAATCCCACCTGTATCAATAATACTAAATTCACGCCCTAACCATTCTCCAGTTGTATAAATACGGTCGCGTGTTACGCCAGGAGTATCTTCTACAATCGAGATACGCTCACCGGCAATGCGGTTAAAAATAGTCGATTTACCGACATTCGGTCTACCGACAATCGCAATAGTTGGATTTGCCATTTGATTCCCTCCTTGAGAATTTCAATCCTTACTAGTTTACCTAATCAAACCTTAAAGTGCAAGAAAAGTTTTAGTTTCTGCTGATTTTCTAACCAATTCAAGAAAAAATGAGTTTGACATAGCCGATCTGTTTACGGCTATGTCAAACTCATAAATTTCAAGAAAGTAACGTGTTATTCCTCTTCTTTCGCATCAGATAAAGCGTCACCTAAAATATCGCCCATGGTAAAGCCAGTATTTTCTTCAGGCAATTCATATTCCTGTTCTTCTTTTGGTTCTTCTTGAGACTCAGGTTTTGGTTCTAACGCTTTGATACTTAAAGCAATACGATGTTCCTCTGGATTAACTTCTAAAACTTTCACTTGTACTTGATCCCCTTCATGAAGGACTTCATGAGGCGTTGCAATATGCTTGTGAGAAATTTGAGAAATATGCACTAATCCTTCCACACCAGGGAAAACTTCCACAAAGGCACCGAAGCTTGTTAGGCGTTTTACTGTGCCATCTAAAACAGTCCCAGCGGCTGCTTTTGTTTCGATATCTGTCCATGGTCCAGGCAGTGTTTCTTTAATAGATAAAGAAATACGTCCTTCTTCTGGATTAATTGAAAGAATTTTTACTTGAACGTCTTCGCCAACAGTTAACGCATCACTTGGTTTGCCCACATGTTGATGAGCAATTTCAGAAACATGAACTAAACCATCCACGCCACCTAAATCAATGAATGCGCCGAAATCTGTTAAACGGGCTACTTTCCCTTCAACAACGTCTCCGTCATGTAAAGAAGAAAGTAATTCTTCTTTTTTCGATTCTTTTTCAGCTTCAACAACTGCTTTATGTGAAAGAATTAAGCGGTTTTCTGAAGGTTCGATTTCAATAATTTTAAATGCTAGTGTTTGACCTTTATATTCAGAAAAATCTGCAACAAAATGATCTTCAACCATTGAGGCAGGAACAAATCCGCGAACACCAACATCAACAACCAAACCACCTTTAACAACATTTGTAACAGGTGCTTCGATTACTTTGCCCGCTTGGAAATCTTGTTCAATTTCTTCCCAAACTTTTTTAGCATCTAAACGGCGTTTTGACAGTAAATAACTGCCGTTTTCTTTATCTTTGCCAATTGATGTGATAACAACTAAATCTAACACATCACCGACTTTCACAAGTTCGTGTACATCTTCAACTGGTAAAGTCGATAATTCCTTTGCAGGAACAACGCCTTCAACGCCCGCTCCTTCAATGCCGACAACAACTTGTTTGTCTTCAATGGCTAAAACTTCGCCTTTAACAATATCGCCAACACTGACTTCTTGAACGCTGTTCATTGCATCTTCCATTGTTTCGTTGTTTGCTACTTGTTTGTCTTCAAAATCTGTCATGCCTCTTATCCTCCTATGCCAACAAAAATTCCAAAACTTAGCTATATATACTTACATAGTACGAGATTTTTGTAAAAAAATAAAGCGATTTCTTCTATTTTTCTTAAAATTCTTTAAAAAAGTTCAAAACCTTTTTGTTTAATCACATTTTGTATGGCGGCGACGACTTCTTCAATCGTCAACCCTGTTGTATCGATTTTCACAGCATCATTTGCTTGGACAAGGGGTGATACTTCTCTGGTTGAATCTAAATAATCCCGACGTTCAATCTCCGCCTTCAAGGTTTCAAAATCCGTCTCAATCCCTTTTTCTTGATTTTCTTTAAAACGACGTTCTGCACGTTCTTCAACGCTAGCCACCAAGAATATCTTTACTTCGGCCTTTGGTAAAACTGCAGTACCAATATCTCGACCATCCATGACAACTCCGCCGGCTTGACCAATTTTCTGTTGTAACGCCACCATTTCTTCTCTAACTTTTGCATGTTTTGAAACAGCTGAAACAGCATTCGTTACATCTGGCTGGCGAATCGCTTCGGTCACTTCATGACCGTCGATAAAAACACGTTGGCCATTCTCTGCTTGCTGAAAAGAAATAGTGTGGTTGACACAAAGCGCTACTAATGGTTCTTCCGCTTGAATGTCGATTTGATTTTGCAAGGCCAGATACGTAATCGCTCGGTACATGGCCCCCGTGTCACAATACACATAATTCAATTGTTTTGCTAAAATTTTTGCAACTGTACTTTTGCCTGACGAAGCTGGTCCGTCAATAGCAATACTGATTTTCCCCATGAAAAAACTCCTTAACTGATATGCATCCTTTAAAATGCGCTTCTTCTTTTATATTAAAATCAGAAGAAAAGAACTTGGATTTAAACTGATGACGAGTCTCTAACGAAAAAGCAATAAGCCGAAATCCCTCGAAAGACGCAAAACATCTTTCGGAAATTTCTGCTTATTGGCATTCTCATGTAATCATTCGTCGCGGTTTAGCCCTTGAAAGTGCTGTCCAAACCTCTTTTTCTGGATTATTTAATACGTAATGGTTGTCCTGGATAAAACACAGATGTATCAATCCCAGGATTTAACGCTAAAATTTGTTCTAATGTCATTCCGTTACGTTCGGCAACTTGACGTGCCCCTTCGCCACTTTGAACGGTATCATAAACAGGTTGTTGGTTCTGCGCTTGTTGCTGTTGTTGATTTTGAGCTTCTTGTTGTTGTTGCTGCTCTTGTTGTTGCTGTTGTTGTTGTGCTTGTTGGTCCTGTTGTTGCTGTGCAGCAGCATCTGAACTTGAAGGTGTTGTATTTTCAGCTGGTTGGCTGCTTGCTGGTTCTGAGCTTTCCACTGATTTTGACGTACTTTCTTTTTTCTTCTCTTTTGATGATGATTGGACTAATGAAGAAGATGGCTGGCTATTTTTGCTAGCACTTTCGTTCGGTTTCTTGTCTTGCATCATCCATAAGAAAGTCCCAATTGGAATGGCAATAATTAATAATAGCAAAATAACTAAAACAGTTAGAAATAATGAATTTCCTCGTTGCTGTTGGCGTTTTGCTAAACGAGAACCACCACCATTTTGATCAGGTTCATAAATTGATTGTTCCCATGGCTCACGAGCTTGGTTTTTCTTTTTGTCCTTTTTACTCACTGCTAATTTCCTCCTAAACTTCTCTCGCTTGTTATTATATCATAGCTTTTGCCAACTGCCGACTAAAAAAATGAATTAATCACGTTCTTTAAATAATTTTAGAAATTTAGAACGCCAATCTTCTTCATTTTGATTGCTGGTCTTGTTCGATTTTACTATTGAATCTTGGTAAATGTCAAAGAATAACGCACAATTATCACAACAAGTTTCCGGTGATTGTTTGACAATCGATTCTTGAAAATAAGTTTGAATCAACGTTCTTCGACAGGTTGTGGTTTCAATATACGTCAGCATCCCTCTTAATTGCGCTTGACGATCTTTTTCTTTCTCCTCTAAACGATGCTCTAGCTCTTCAAAAGAATAATCCTTGGCTAAATAGCCTTGAACCCATTTTTGTTGTAACTCGGTGGCATTTTCTAACAAACCTGCTTGTTCTTCTCCTTCAATCAGCGATTTTAAGGTCGCTCGATTCGCTCTTGTCTCTTCTAAGAAAAACCGATGAATAAATTCATCCCCTTTTTTATACAATAATAGCGCCCAACTTTTTTGACCATCACGTCCAGCTCGCCCGATTTCTTGCAGGTAATTTTCTAAGCTATCAGGCAAATCAAAATGAATCACTCCACGAACATCAGGTTTGTCGATTCCCATCCCAAAAGCATTCGTTGCACAAAGAATATCGATTTGATTATCAATAAATTGTTCTTGCAAGCGACTACGTTCACTAGCCTCCAAGCCCCCATGATAATAGGCTACCTTAAAACTGGTTTTCGCCTGAATAAGTTGACTGATTTGTTCTGTTTTGTTGCGCGTGGCGCAATAGATAATGATTTTACCAGCCGTTTTAGATAAGTAATCTAGTAATACTTCTTCTTTTTCTGACGTTTCCTTCACGAACAAGCCAATATTTTTTCGATTCACTGAAGAAAGAACTTCTTGATAGCTACCATGAGAAAATAATTGTTTTATAATTGCGTGCTGTACAACGGGTGTCGCTGTGGCAGTTAACGCCAAGGTCAAAGGAAAGTCTAGCTGTTTTTGGACCAGATCTAATTTACTATATTCAGGGCGAAAATCGACGCCCCACTGATAAACACAATGGGCTTCATCCACCACAAATAATGCAATTTTTTGGCGTTGTAACACACTAAGCACTTCTTGCTGCAAAAGCATTTCTGGGCTTAAAAACAGATAATCGTATTGGAACATTTCCGCTAAAATATAACGCTTTTCTGAATACTGTAACGTACTGTTTAAGGCAACCGCACCTTTAATTCCTTGTCTTTGTAATTGACGCACCTGATCTTCCATTAACGAAAGTAAGGGAGAAACAATTACCGTTAGTCCCTCTAACTTTTGGCCCACAAATTGATAACACAATGATTTGCCAGTGCCTGTTGGCAAAACAGCCAATGTATTCATACCGTCAAGTAAGTTTGTAATCACTTCTTTTTGACCAGGCTTAAACGCTGCATAACCAAATCGAGTGAATAATTCTTGTTCTAATGTCAACAACACTCACTCCTTTTCTTGCCAAATTTGTTGGATTTGATATAAGCGGAAATCTAAATAAGAAAGCGTCTCTTCTTGCGCTCGCCAATCCCGATACACCCACAACCGCGGATTTTGTTCTGTTTGAGCCAAGTTTTGGAGTATTGCCTCCTTTTCAAGATAAACAGACGCCTGCAGCTGCCCTTGAATAGCCAACTCTAATAGATGATCATGAATGGTACTCAGTTTTATTTTTCGTTGCTCAGCAATTTCTTGAAGCGTCTTGCCTTCCGTTAACAATCGTTGGGTTTCTTGCATACTTTGGTTTAGATTTTTTTCTAGATACGGCCATACAAGCGTTTGTAAAGCAGGATAGTTTCCTCCGTACATTATCAACTGCAGTAAATGATGAACCGCTTGCGTATGCCATAAACGCTGTTCAAGAGCTGTCTTATGGCTTGTTAATTGCTGAGGAACTTTGCCAGTTTGCTGATAACCAGAAAGTTGCGCAACCAAATAGTCGCTTTCTGCTTCAGGTAGTAACTCAAACCCTCGCAACAGTTCTTCTTTGATTGATTGAACGCGCTGCTCTTTCTTGTCTTGTTGTAACCATCGTTTCAAATATAGTTGCGGAATCGGTGTTGATAAAAGTGGAATATACTGTTTTTCCTCAAATGATAAATATGAAGTCACTTGCACGGCAAATTGAATGAGTTGCCAACTTTCTCGATCACTTCTGCCAAAACGATAAAGATCAATTGCAGGATAATCCAGCAACGAAAAATGGTGCTCCTTTAAAAATAGTTGCCCTTCTTTTGTTAGTTGAATCTCATTTGTCTCTTTGTGATACTGAATTTGTTTCGCCTTCGAAAGTTTTTCAAGAAATTGAAAATAGGCTTGTTCGGAAATCGTTGGCCACCAGCCAATGAATCGTAAACAATCATATAAAAACCCATAAATCAAAACAGAGCTAGTCCGTTTGCCTTTTAAAAGATGATACAAAGTTGATGCACGTACCTTGTATCCATGAGATAATAACGCTAAAATAAAAGTTGCTTCCATAGTAAACCTCTTTTAGATAGGATGTGTCACTGTTTATGCAATCACGTTTAGTTCCTGAAAAATGTATTGCTTGTGGACTTTGTCAAGTTTATGCGCCCAATATATTTGATTATGATGATCATGGAATTGTCCTTTTTAAAGACGAGCCGCATGCTCGACAACAATTTATTCCAGAAAACGAACGCGAGAATGTGTTAAAAGCGTACCGCAAATGTCCCACGCGTGCAATAGAAATAAGCAAAAATGAGTGCTAAATAATTTAGCACTCATTTTTGCTTAGAGTATTTTTTCGAGCCAAGCAAGTGTTTGCTCATCTATCGAAACAAACTGTAATTGTCCTTCTTTTAGCGGTTCTTTGACTAAATGAATTTGATCATTTAGGCCATTGATCCATTCATAACGAAGACCATTTTCTTTTGCTTTAGAATTTTTAGCTTCTAAATAATAATTGACATGGTAATTTTCTTTACCATCCAATTGTAGCGTATTAATGGTCACTTCAAAATCTGGTGAAACATCGGTCGATTTCTTTTCACGTAATCGTTCAAGTGCTTCAATAAAAGAAGGAAATTGAGGATTATTTTCCCCACCAACGAGATATTTTTTAGCAAATTCTGTACTATCCGTATGACTTTTCACTTGTTTGGCAAATGCTTGATAAAAGGTTTCTAGCGCTTTGCGGGCATCATAGTCGCTAGCTAACGGAAAATTCAATTGTAGCGTTGGATTATCGGAGAGCGCTTCGACAAAATCATTTTCACCAATCGTTTCTTTTGATGTTTGAATTTCTTCTCCATTAATCGTCTTTTTAAGTTGAATCGTCATCCCTTTGGACCAGAACAAAGGGCCAATCGTTTTGCTTCCATTCGTTAGCGTACCAACTTTCCGATCATTAATATAAATATCTGCGTCTGGCAGATTGCTCTCCACAACAAAATTCATTCGTTTAAAATCTAAAGGAATACTAGAAATATAATTTTCCTCTTCTAATAAACGATACTCTTCTGTGATAACAGGTTCGCCGGTGCTATCTTTCACTGTGGCTGTAAAGGTATATTGTCCTGGCGCTAAGGGTCCCAATTCCTTTTGATAAGTGGTTGAGTCGGAAGTGCCCACTTCCCGCCCGTTCATTGCTAGCGTCACACCGCGCTGATTCGTCGTTAACTGAACAGAAACAGGCGTTAAAATGAATTGATAACGGTGAAAGAAAAATGCTGTTTGACTTGTTTCACGAATAGTTAAACCATGTAGCTTTTTATCCTTTAATAGCGCTTTTTCTAATTTTTTTAGCTCAGTTGGATTTTTTTGATAATAAGTGATTAAAGGCTTAATGCTTTGCGGATTCACTTGAAATTCAGACTCGTTCGTCCTCGTTTTTTTACTTAATTCTTGGGCATCACCATTCTCAATCGCTTCAATAAAATGAGAAATTTGTTGTTCCTTAGAAAAATAATGCGTCCCGAGAAAATAGCTACCCGCTCCAAGAACGATGAACACAAAAAGAAACACCCAGATCCAGCTTCTTTTTGATCTGAGAGGAGTAGATTCGTTCCCTTTATTCATTGATGGTTGCGCTTGGTTTTCCTCTTGATGCATTGATTCATTCATTAGCGGAGCGCCGCATTCTTCACAAAAGGACTCCGTATCACGATTCACGTGACGACAATTTTTACACTTTTTCACTCAGGAAAACTCCTCTTTCTTTGATGATTTCTATCATACCAAGGGAAAGTTAAAATTACAATGCAGATGGTTTAGTATTTTTTAACAGAATGATGACAGATTATGACAACCTCTTTTCTTTTAGGCGTAAATTTTAAAAACCCACTGTCAAACATTGTTCAACAGCAGGTTTTTTATCATTTATTTTGTTAACGGTGTTTTTTTCTGAATAGTATGTTGTTTTTTTGATAGCCATGGCAATAACTTCGCATGTAGTACTAGAAAAACACCACTGACTAAGAGGCCTTTAATAAGGTTGAATGGCACAATACCAATCGCCACATAGCTTGCTAAAGATGTTCCTAAAAATTGTTGTGTGGTCACACCATATAATTGTAAGTAAATGGGTGTAATGACAAAATAATTCGCAATACTCATGAAAATCGTCAAGGCTAAGATCCCACTTACTAAGCCCACTATCCGATTTGTACGGATATTTTTCTTTTTACCAAAGAAATAAAAAATTGGCAAGGTGAAGATACTACTTGCTAAAAAGCTAGCGAAATCTCCCACCATATTTTGCGGTGCTAGTCCGGTTAAGAACAGGTGTAGCAACGAACGAACAAAAGCAGTAATTACTCCTGCTAACGGTCCGTACAAGAACATTCCGAGTAGAATCGGAATATCACTAAAATCGATTTTCAAAAAACTAAACGCCGGCATAATCGGAAATGCCACAAATTGTAATACTGTACCGATTGCGGCCAACATTGCAATGCTGACCATTTTTTGTACCTTGTTGTTCATCTGAAATCCTCCAATTAAGGACCCATCTTCAACGAACTTTTTGATTCGCTTCTTTGTCATACAAAAAAACCCTATTTTTCTGCAGGGAAAAATAGAGTAGGATTATCTGATGAAAAAGCGTCTCAAATAAGCCCTATCTTCTTTATCCAGACTATACTGTCGGTATTGGAATTACACCAATTCAATCGTTAAAAACGAGTCGTGGACTATAACCACCGGTCGGGAATTACACCCTGCCCCTGAAGACGAACCTTGTATTATATTTTTTTACTTACTTAGTGTAACCGATTTGAACAATGAATGCAACTAACTAAGCTTTTTTATTAAATTTCATTGATTGTTTCATTTCTCAAAAAAAACAATCCCTTCGCCATAAGCGCGAAGAGATCGAGTCATTTTATCTTATTTAGCTTGATTTAATAATTGACTGATTTCTTTTTTAGTTAAATCACGATATTGTCCTGGTCGCAAACCTTGTAAGGTCAACTCACCATAACGTTCACGTTTTAATTTTTGAACAGGGAAACCAACAGCTTGAAACATTTTCTTCACTTGATGATTACGTCCTTCATGAATCGTTAATTCCACGACACTGCTACCTGTTTTAATATCCGCTGAAAGAATTTGAAAATTGGCTGGTGCTGTGCGTTTGCCATCAATGCGAATGCCTTTGGCTAATGGCAATAGATCTCGTTTAGTTGGTACACCTTTAATTTTTGCTACGTAGACTTTATCTACTTCATGTTTAGGATGGGTTAATTTTTGTGAAAAACTTCCATCATTCGTTAAAAGTAACAACCCAGAAGTATCATAATCCAGACGACCGACTGGATAAATTCGCTCAGTAACATCTGTAAAATAATCCGTTACTACTTTACGGCCTTTATCGTCAGACACCGCAGAAATAACCCCTCTTGGTTTATAGAATAAATAATAACCATATTCTTCTTGATAAATTGGTACACCATCAACTTCAACGGTATCTTGTTTACTTACTTGTGTTCCTAATTCTTTGACCACTTGGCCATTGACTTTTACGCGACCTTTGACAATTAATTCCTCTGCTTTGCGACGCGAAGTCACCCCAGCATGAGCAATTGCTTTTTGTAATCTTTCCATTGTTTAAGCTTCCTCGCCTTCTGTTGTTTCAGACATTGGGTTCGTTTCTTGATAACGATCAAAAAATAGATCCATTGGTAGTTCTTCTTCTAATTCATCTTCCATTTGTTGGATATCTGGTAATTCCTCTAAACTTTTCAACCCAAAGTAATCCATAAAATACTTCGTTGTGCCATACAAAATTGCTCTACCAGGACCATCTACGCGGCCTTTTTCTTCTATCAACTGACGGGCAACTAACTTTTGGATAGAGCCAGAAGTCTGTACGCCACGAATTTCATCAATTTCAATACGCGAAATTGGTTGCTTATAAGCAATAATGGATAATGTTTCTAGCGCCGCTTGTGATAAGGCGTTCGACATAGGCGATTGCGCATATTTTTTTAGTAATGAGGCATATTTTTTCTTCGTTGTTAAGACAAAATGATTGCCGACTTCTAAAATATTTAACGCCGATTTATTGTCAGAAGCATAATGTTCTTTCAATTTCGTTAATTCTTCATAGGTTTTTGCTGTTGACTTCTCTAATAAGTACGCAAGCTCTTCCAAGCCAATTCCTTCTTCGCCAACCACAAATAAAATTGCTTCAATTTGACTAACTAATGTCACTGTGTTTCCTCCACCTCTGTTGTATCTTCCTGCTGGGTTTCTGTATTAAATAACAAAATTTCACTATAATTATTTTCTTGTTCAGCATAAATCGCGCCCGTTTTCATTAATTCTAAAAGAGCCATGAACGTTGTCACAATTTCTTGTTTGGAATAAGAATCGAAGAAAGAATCAAACGACACTGCCTTCCCTTTCTGTACTTGACGCATACGCTCTGAAATAGCGGTGATTTTTTCTTCGATGGAAACATCGTCACTAGCAACAGTTGTTTCAACAGGCTGGCGATTTTTTTTCTTTTCTAACATGGCATGAAAGGCCAGAAATAAATCAATTGTATTAATTTGATTAGGCGGTAGTGTTGTATCTTCCTCTTTATAATCATCCATATCCATTGGTTCTTTTGTATAATAGAGTTTACGTTCTTCTTCTTTTTCATGTAAAACAGTCGCTGCATATTTAAATTTCCGATACTCCAATAACTGAGCTACTAAAGCTTCCCGTGGGTCTTCCTCTTCAAAAAAATCTTCATCATCAATGATTTCAAGCTCTTGTTTTGGAAGTAACATCTGACTTTTAATAGCCATTAAGGTGGCAGCCATGACTAGATATTCTCCAGCGACTTCTAACTCTAAGGTTTGCATCGCATGAATATAAGACATGTATTGTTCAGTTACTGCTGTAATGGGAATGTCATAGATATCGATTTCTAATTTTTGAATTAAATGTAGTAGAAGATCCAGTGGTCCTTCAAAGACATCTAGTTTTAAATTAATTTCTTGCAAAAACGACACCTACTTTCTTTTCTCGACTTCCTAGTTTACCATAAATTTATTCGTTTGTGGGCATTCTCGCAAATTAAGCCCGAGGAAAATGTTCCTTATAAACATCTGCCATTCGTTGTTTGGTAATATGTGTATAAATTTGTGTCGTGGAGATATCTGCATGTCCTAATAATTCTTGCACGATTCTAAGATCTGCGCCATTTTCCAACAAATGTGTCGCAAAGCTATGCCGTAATGTATGCGGGGTAATATTTTTCTCTATCTGGGCTTCTCGAACAATCTGTTTTAAATTTTTCCAAATGCCCTGTCTAGATAACGGTTCGCCATGATGATTAACGAACAGGTGTGTTTCATTCGGATGGTTTTTAATCAATTGAGGTCTGGCTTCGTTCATATAGCGCTCAATCCATTGAATCGCATAATCGCCTAAAGGGATAATTCGTTCTTTGTCCCCTTTTCCGATTGTTTGCAATAAACCAATGGATAAATGCAGATCCCCTAATTTTATTTCAATTAGTTCACTAACTCGCAGGCCCGTTGCATACATCACTTCTAAAATAGCACGATTCCGCATACCTAGTGGTTTACTTGTATCAGGCGTTTCAATTAATCGAGTCACTTCGTCAACAGATAATGTACTTGGCAATTTTTGAACTTTCTTGGGGGAGTCAATATGTTGCATCGGATTATGTTCGCTTAAGCGTTCTTGACGTAAAAATTGATGAAATCCTCTCAAACTAGAAATCATCCGAATCACACTTGCTGAAGCTTGCTGTTCTTCGTGAAGGGATTGCAAAAATTCTGTAATCATGTAACGGTCAACTTCGTCCCAAGAATGCAAGCCTTGTTCTTGTAAAAAGGCTACGTATTTTTTTAAATCTCGCTCGTAACTCCGTCGTGTGTTATTTGATAAGCCCCGCTCTATTTGTAAATAGTGTAAATAATCGACTAATTGTTCTTCCATTATCCTTCCCTCATTTCTAGTACTATCCTATCAGATTATGCCCTAGATTGCATGGGTAAATTCCAACTTATTAAAAAAAATCAACTGACAACAAAAGACTTGTTCACTAAGTCGTTAACTTAAGAACAAGTCTTTTGTTGTTGCTACTATTAGTAAAGAATAAATTTGTTATTTTATATATTTATCTAGAAAAGCAGCTACTGTTTCCTTATATTTTTCTGGGTTTTTATTATAAGCTTTCGCATGCTCTGCTCCAGGCACGACATATTTCTCTTTAGGTCCTTGGGTTGCATTATAAACTTCGTCTAACATACTAAACGGCACAAACGTATCATTTTCACCATGAATAAAGAGCATTGGTAAATGATTCTTTTGTAATTGTTTAACAGCGCTTGCTTCCCCAAAGAAATAGCCAGCTCTAAGTTTCGTAATCCCGCTAGTAACATTAACTAATGGGAAACTTGGTAAATTGAAAAGCTCTTTCAATTGATATTGCAACTCCTGATTGACTGTAGAATAGCCACAATCTTCCACAATGGCTTTCACGTTATCTGGTAATTTTTCCCCGCTCGTCATCATGACTGTAGCAGCACCCATACTGACACCGTATAAAGTGATTTGTTCTTGCTGACCATTTTCGGTTAAAACTTTCTCAATCCATTGGACATAATCTTTACGATCAGGCCAGCCGAACCCAATATAATCTCCTTGACTTTTCCCGTGACCACGCGCATCTGGCGCTAACACATTGTAGCCCCAATCATGATACATTTTCGCAAAGACAGACATCGTTTCTGCCGAACCCATATAACCATGCGCCATAATAACGGTACGATTACTTTTTTTGTCGGCTGGTAAATAAATGGCCTTTAGACGTAGCCCATCTTCCGAAGTAATTGACCATTCTTGTCGATTTTTGTCATCTTTAAACCACTCGCCTTCAGGTGTCTGGACCACTTTTGACCCTGGGGTATTCTCATTTATAAAGTCTTTCTTTCCTGGAACTACTGCATAATTATAAAAATATAAGCCTGCCGCAATTAAACCAATTGCAATTACTACAATAAGCGCAATCAAAATTTTTAACCATCGATTCATCTACGTACTCCTTTTATTTAAACTGTATGATTCATTATAAGTTGTCGCCCTTTTTTTGACAACTACCATTCAAAGATTCAGCCATCTTTCTTTACCACTACAATGGGACAATTTTGTTGCGACAAAAAAAGCATAGCACAAAAATGTTACCTTTTGCGCTATGCTCCACTTATCTATTTATAGGAAACTAAAAATTATTTATTTTCAATAAGTTTAAAACTTGACCATGGTTTCAAAAATTCTAATAAGAAACGTTCGTCATCAGAAATACGACCAACCACATTTACACGGCCATCATTTTTCATTTCTTTTAAAGCAATTTGTGTTTCCCCTTTGTATTGTCCATAGCCAACGTTGTCAATCAAGACATCGCCTCGAACAATATCTCTCGTTGTATGAGCTGGGAAAGGACGATCTTTATAGTAAACACGTGTCATTGTTGAACGCAAAACGTAATCAGAACGATCTCCACGATAACTGTGTAAGTTATCGAACAATGCAATTCTTTCATCTTCTGTGATTTCTGGTTCTGTATCCACTTTGATCGAAGGATACGGTGCATGAAAGGCTTCTGCCATTGCTGCTAATTCTGCTTCTGAGGCATAAGCATTTCCGACAGAAATATCATCGATTAATCCTGTTAAAACTAAATGCTTAACTTGCGTTGCAATTTCTAAATCGCGGTGGTCTTCCAAAGAACATAACCCATCTTGTGTCGGCCATGGCCCAAATGTAGCATCGTGTGAGTTCACAAACGCCATCGTATTTAAATTATATTTTCTAAATTTTTCTGAACAATAAACAAAATGATCATAGCCTAAGCCGGTATAGCGATGTGGATAGAAATTATGTGAGCCTAGTAAATTTTCTGTGTTTGGTGAGTAGGCCATAATATTATCTACATAACTTGTCCCTGAACTCATATTAATTTCAATTTTAATGCCATAAGGGTTTCTTGTCATATTCGCCTCTTCTTGCCCAGTAAAACCAAGATCTAAACGAATACCGTAAGCGCCCATATCATGGAAAAATGATAAATCATCATAAGAGATGCCTAATTGTTCGAACAATGCAGGATTAATATCGACCATCACTTCCATACCTAATTGGTTGGCGTAATCTACGACTTTTTTAAACTCTGCTAATACCTTTTCCCGATCATCATTGATTTGCAATAAACTAGTAAAGACACGCTTAAAGCCGTATTTATGAGCCAAATCCAAATATGCTTTGTCCTTTTCAAATGTTGAACGTTCTGGATAAATTGAAATACCTAATTTTCCCATGTGATTGCCTCCTAAATTGTAAAACATAATAATGTATCTGCTTACATTGTAACAAAAAAAACAAAAATGGTCTACACCTTTCCTATAGGAAATCTTATAAAAATTCCACTGGTTTGTTATCTTCTCTTTTGTTATGATAAAAAAGAACCTAATTGTCAGTGTGAAAGGAAGAGGAAAACAGATGAAACATAAGAAAATGCTTGCTGTTGCTTCAGTTGCAGCATTCACCTTGCTTTTAGCAGGCTGTAACACAACCAATAATAAAGGCACGACCGCAACGAGTGATTCTGTCGCTAAATCCAGTGAAAGCAAAACAAAGGATTCGGTCGACTTAAATTCACTAGATTTACCACAACTAGATGACAAAGTTGCCGAAGATCAAGACTTAGTCCAAATGGTTACTTCAATGGGAAATATTGAAATCAAACTATTTCCTAAACAGGCTCCAAAAACTGTCGAGAACTTTATGAAACATGCCAAAGATGGCTATTATGATGGATTGACTTTCCACCGCGTCATCAATAACTTTATGATCCAAGGTGGCGATCCTAGCGGTGATGGAACTGGCGGAAACAGCATCTGGAATAAACCATTTGAAGATGAATTTTCAAACCAGTTATATAACATTCGTGGCGCGTTATCAATGGCGAATGCAGGACCTAATACTAACGGCAGTCAGTTCTTTATTGTCCAAAATACAGATGATCAATCTGATGGTCTTTTATATGATGATTATCCAAAAGCAATCATTGATGCTTACAAAAAAGGCGGCTATCCTTCTCTTGACAAAAAACATACTGTTTTCGGTCAAGTAACCAAAGGAATGGATATTGTCGATAAAATTGCCAAAGTCGAAGTTGGTGCCAACGATAAACCAAAAACCGATGTTAAAATTGAAAAAATCAATATTCTTCAAGAAGCAAAAAAATAACAAAAAGTCAGAACGTACGCTGAAGATACGTTCTGACTTTTTGTTATTTTTGAATCGCTTGTAATGCCTTTTCTGGTACTTGGTCTTGATTGACCTCTTCATACGTATTGATGTGGGCCCCTTTATTTGAGACTTTTAGATAATGATCTGTTTTTAATTCATGGTCCGCTGTGAAAGTTATTTCTCGCGTTTTGCCTTCCTCATCTGCGGCTACTTGCGTATAACTAGCAATTCCATAGCCATTAACGCTATCGGCTTTCTTTGTTTTAACATACACATTTCCTTCTTTAACCAATGGATTTAATTGATCTAACACACCAGCTAATTCGCCAGAGTTCTTCTCTGCGTAAAACTTGGCCCCAAATAAACCACCACCAATAACAATTGCTGTCACCACTAAAAATTTAATAAATTTCATCACATAAATCCTCCCGAGTAATTATTCTCTGTTACTTCTTCCAAAGTATAGCAAGTTTTAAACAATCCTTCCTCGGGCGCAACGACCAGTTTTTTCTCAGACTTATGTCGTATTTTTGTTATTTTGAATAAATAACAAAACACTACTCTTCTATCAATAATTGACTTAATAATTGAATTTCTTGATTCTTAGTTAAGTCAATTGTTTTCATTGTAACCGCTGTGGCTAAACCTAAATAAATTACCACCATTTTAGGAAATAATTCGACAAATTTTCCTTTGTCTATTTGTACATATTTTTTATCCAATAATAAACGCTCTTCAAAAAAAGTTTGAAGCATTTGCTGCAATTCTTCTTCATAACCATGTGCTTTCATAAATAACGCCGTATAGATTTTTTGATGTTTTTGGGCAAATAATATAAAGTTCAGACCCAATGCAATCACTGGGTCTGAGGCACCGACATCTGCTTTATAAAATAATTGCATACGATGAAATAACGATTTAATTAAGGTTCGTTTTAAATCGTCCATGTTGACAAATTCTAAATAAATTGGCTGCGTAGAAATCCCCATAGTATCTGCAATATTTCTAGCAGTTAAATTAGAAAAACCTTTATCTACTAAAATTTTTTCAGCTACGTTTAAGATTTTTTCCTTTGTATATACCTTCGTTCTAACCATTTTCATACCCCTTTTCTCTTTTAGTTAACAATAACTTTATTATGTTCACACAAAAGAAAACCATTTTCATTATATATATAATATTTTACACTTTTTTATGCGTTTCTTTTCTCAAAATTTTCTATACATTTCAAAAAAATTGAGAATTTTTAACACTTATAAACAAATAGGTCCAGAACAAAAGGTCATCACCTTTTGTTCTGGACACTAAACGGCTACACTCTTTATTCTTCTATTTGTTTGCCTTGTTCTTTGGCAAGCTCATTTTTATCATAAGCTACAAAGAACGGATAGTAAATCAAGATGGCTACTAGAATTAAAACAATATTCAAAACAGCAGCATGCCAATCGCCGCCTGTCGCCATAAAGGCGCCAATTGGTCCTGGTAAGGTCCAAGGAGCGGTAAAGACAACTTCACTTACTAAACCTAATTTTGTGGCAAACCAAGCAATCGTTGCTAAAACCATTGGTGCAAAGATAAAAGGAATCATTAAAATCGGATTTAAGACAATCGGTACACCGAAAATAACTGGCTCATTAATATTAAAAATAGACGGTGCTAAAATAGCTTTTCCTAGTTTTGAACCATATTCTGATTTTGCCCGGAAGGCTAATAATATAGCTAAACCAATTGTGGCTCCAGCACCACCAATCCAAATAAACCATTGGTAAAAAGGTTCTGCCGCAATCCGAGGTAATGCTTCGCCAGCTGCTTTAGCAGTCGTGTTTTCCTCTAATAGTTGTAGCCATAGAGGACGCGCCAACGATCCTACGATTGAAGCGCCGTGAATCCCAAAGAACCAGAAAAATGTGGTTAAAAAGACTAACAGCAAGACACTCAATAAAGAGTCCGCTGCTTGAACTAGTGGTCCCACCAAGTTCCCCACAAATGTGTGCCAATCAAAGCCTAAATAATAAGTGATTGAACCAATCAATAACATGACAATTAACGTCGGAGTCAATGATTCAAATGAACGAGCAACAGCAGGTGGAACGTTATCAGGCATTGTAATTTTGAACTTAGACTTATCTGTCACTCGATAGATTTCGACAGCAATAATTGACGTCACAATCCCGACAAACATCCCTGCACCACCCAAATTAGCCATTGGTAAAACAAACCCAGAAACGCCAGCTGCTTTACTGGCTTCTTCAGGAATCGCTACAGGTACTAATGTTAATAAAAAAGCAATCGTAGCCAAAATCCCTCCAGAGACTTGATCAAGATTATATGATTTCGCTAAACTAGCGCCAATGCCAAAAGTCGCATATAACGCCATAATGTACATTGTCATTCGGTAAGGCAATAAGATTGTAGCAGCATTACTTGTTAAAAATTGAGTAATGCCCCAAGATTCTGGTAACGGTGGAAACGCAATAATTAGAAAAAAAGAACCGACAATAATTAAAGGTAATGTCGCAATAATCCCATCCCGCACCGCACGTAAATGGCGCTGATTGGCAATTTTAGCCATTGGTCCAGCTAGATGATTTTCAATCCAAACAGTCAGTTTATCTAACATAAATAACACTCTCCTCTGTTTTTCTCTTAAAAAATAACTCCTTTAATCAGCCATAAATAAGAGATAAGCTCTAATAAAATAAGAGAAATTAAAAACAACCAAATAAAACGCTTACAAAAACCTGTTTTCGTTTCAATAAAATAATGACTATACGCTAACGCAAAAGCAATCCCAACAGGCAAAAAAATCATGGCACCAATATTAAACGGCAGACTGAAAGTCCATAATAAAACACTCGGCAACAGGACACCACATAAGAACCCCATACTAAAAAGAAAACCGGCACTTTTAACTGAAAACTTAGGAACCATTGCTTGATTGTTTTCCATTTCAATTTCGCTCCTTTCGTTTGTTATTTTGTTACATTTAAAATTATAAGCTATTAAAAATATTATTTCAATCTATTCGCTAATTTAATACTAATTTTAAAATAAAAAACCAGTTCACTGAGTGAACTGGTTTTATGCTTATTCGACAAATTCAAATTCAAAATTACCAATCCGAACAATGTCGCCATCTTTCGCGCCACGTGCTCGTAATGCCTCATCGACACCCATACCACGTAATTGACGTGCAAAACGCATTACTGTTTCATCATGATCGAAATTCGTCATTTCAAATAATTTTTCTAATTTTTCACCAGATAAAACCCATGAAGCATCTGGTTCACGATCAATCGTAAATTCTGGACCTTCTGGTTGGAAGCCATAACGAACGGTTTCTTCCTCTACCACTTCATCTTCATATAATGGGAATTCAGGCGTTACTTCCAACAAGTCAGCTGTTGCATTTAATAAAGGTTCAATACCTTTACGAGTAACCCCAGAGATTGGGAAAATAGGTAGCTCATCAGCATACTCATCGGTGCGTTCCTTCGCAAGTTGCTCTTTAAATTTCGCTAAATTCTCTTCTGCTTCAGGCATGTCCATTTTATTGGCAACAATAATTTGAGGTCGCTCCATCAAACGTAAATTGTGTGAAGCCAATTCTTTATTGATTGCCAAATAATCTTCGTAAGGATCGCGTCCTTCCATGCCACTCATATCAATGACATGTAAAATAACACGCGTCCGTTCAATGTGGCGTAAGAACTGTGTTCCTAAGCCGACACCTTGAGAAGCTCCTTCAATTAAGCCTGGCAAATCTGCTGCAGCGAAGCTTCGACCGTCACTAGTAGTCACCATCCCTAAGTTTGGAACTAACGTCGTAAAATGATAGGCACCAATTTTCGGACGAGCGGACGAGATAACAGAGAGTAACGTTGATTTCCCTACAGAAGGAAACCCAACTAAGCCAACATCTGCTAAGACTTTTAATTCTAATTCGATTTTACGTTCTTGGCCCGGTTCGCCGTTTTCGGCAATTTCTGGTGCAGGGTTTCTTGGGGAAGCAAAGCGAATATTCCCGCGACCACCGCGTCCGCCTTTTGCTACTACTAAGGTTTGACCATTCTCAATTAAATCCCCAATTAAGGCTCCAGTTTCTGCATCACGAACTGTTGTACCTGGTGGAACTTTGACAAGTAAATCTTCTGACCCACGACCGTGCATTCCTTTACTCATACCATTTTCTCCAGGTGTCGCCTTAAAATGACGATTAAACCGGAAATCCATTAATGTGCGTAATCCTTCTTCAACAACTAAAACAACGTCGCCACCGCGACCGCCATCACCACCAGCGGGACCCCCGTCTGGTACATATTTTTCTCTACGGAAAGCAACCATTCCGTCGCCGCCTTTACCAGCTTTGACATCAATCGTCACTTGATCTAAAAACATGGACATATAATTTGTCCTCCTATTCTACTTCTACTATCTTTAATCACCTCAAAAAGCGTGATTCGAAAGTCTTTATTATTGTATCGGGAAAACAACCGTTTGTCTAGCAATTCTAGTTAGTTATCGTTGGAAAAAGCAAAATTTCTCATGAATCTTTCGCTTTCTTTTTGTCGCTTCGCTATCAGTCTTTTGACAAAAAAATTTTAGAGGTTCATACTATAGATAGTTGAAGAAAATCACTTTTTCAGCAAGGGTCCAAAGAAACACAAACATCTAAAGGAGGAATTTTTGTTATGACAGTCAAAGTAGGAATTAACGGTTTTGGAAGAATTGGTCGTTTAGCCTTTCGCCGAATAAAAGAAGTTTCTGATGATATTGAAGTTGTGGCAATCAATGATTTGACTAGCCCAACAATGTTGGCTCACTTATTACAATTTGACTCTACGCATGGCACCTATCCTGGCACCGTGACAGCCACTGAAAATGGCATTGTTGTGGACGGCGAAGAAACCCGTGTCTACGCAGAACCAGATGCAAGTAAAATCCCTTGGGTTAAAGAAAACGGAGTAGACATTGTCCTTGAATGTACAGGTTTTTATACCTCTGAAGAAAAAGCACAAGCTCATTTAGATGCAGGTGTGAAACGTGTGGTTATCTCTGCTCCTGCAGGCGCAATGAAAACAATCGTTTATAACGTCAATGATGATACACTTGATGCCAACGATAAAATCATTTCTGCCGGCTCATGTACGACAAACTGTCTAGCACCGATGGCTTACTTTTTAAATAATGAATTTGGTATTGAAGTTGGTACCATGACAACTGTTCATGCCTACACATCAACACAAATGCTATTAGATGGCCCTGTTCGTGGCGGAAATCTTCGTGCGGCACGCTCTGCTGCAGACAATACTATTCCCCATTCAACTGGTGCTGCTAAAGCAATTGGCTTAGTTATTCCAGAACTTAATGGAAAATTACAAGGCCATGCCCAACGTGTTCCCGTTGTGGATGGATCCTTAACAGAATTAGTTAGCATTTTAAAAACAAAAGTAACAGCTGATCAAGTAAATGAAGCAATGAAAAAACACACCATTGATAACCCTTCTTTCGGTTATGATGATCGTGAAATTGTTTCTGGAGACATAATCGGCACGACAGAAGGTTCGATTTTTGACCCAACGCAAACAGAAGTAACGACAGCTGGCGATTTCCAATTGGTGAAAACTGTGGCTTGGTATGACAATGAATATGGTTTTACTTGCCAAATGATTCGCTTATTGGAAAAATTCGCTAATTTATAATGCCAATAAATAAAAAGCTGCCTTGCATAAATTAATGCAAGGCAGTTTTTTTAATGTTTACTTTGACAACTTTGACAAATACCATGAAAAGTTAAGCGATGATCTTTGACTAAAAAATGATACCGACTTTCAACAATTTGCTCTACTTCACCAAGCAAGTCTTCTTCCACTTCCTCAATTGTGCCACATTCTAAGCATAACAAATGGTGGTGAAAGTGTTTGGCGCCTTCTTTTCTTAAATCATAGCGAGCTAAACCATCGTTAAAGCTCACTTTATCAACGACTTTTAAGTCTGTTAAAATTTCTAGCGTTCGATAGACTGTTGCTAGACCAATTTCCGGACTTTTTTGTTTTACCAAGAAGTAAATTTCTTCTGCTGATAAATGATCTTTTTCATTTTCCAATAATACAAGTACGGTTGCTTCCCGTTGTGGTGTTAATTTAAAGCCTGATTCATGCAATTGTTTTTTTGTCTTTTTTAAAGCAGCAGTCGAATCCATTATTACAGCTCCTTGTTTAGAATGATTACAAATTAAGAAACTTAATTTATCAATCAAATTAAAATAATTATAAAAGAAATAACTGTAATTTGCAAGATATTCTCAATTAGCTACCTTAATTTTTTTCTTTTGATTGTTCCAACGAGCCAATTAGAATTGTTTTACCATCTTCTTGTTTAATTAATTTTTGTTTCATTAAATGGCCTAAGGCGCGTTTAAATTGAGCTTTACTAATGCCAAAGGTTTGTTTAATTTCATCAGGGCTTGATTTATCGGTGAAAGGAATTTGGTGATCGTTTGCTCTTTCTAAGAAAGTTAGAATCATCAACGCATCATCGCTGATCACTTCATGACTTCTTGGTTTTAATGAAAGATTCAATACGCCGTCCGGCCGCACGCCAATCACACGTCCCACTACTTTTTCACCTAAACGTGGTTCCTGGAATCGTTCAGAAGGATGGATAAATCCAATGTATAAATCATCAGTTAAAATATACGTTCCTGCAAGTTTCAGACGATACACATGCCCAGTTAAGTTTTGGTTTTGCATTTCAGCATTCCCGCGTTTTGCCATGGCTTTAAAGACTTTTTCATCTGCTAATTCGCCCCAAATGCGGTCTTTACTGTCCACTTTTAAAGTAACCATTACTCGGTCTTCTTTTTTAGGCCAAAGTTCCCGCATGGTTGGTAATTCATCCAACGAAATAACGACATCTTTATCTGGTAAGCCAACATCCACAAAGACACCTAAATCACGTCTCGTTCCTGTGACAGTACCAAAGCCATAGCTACCAATGCGCACAGTAGGAATTGTAGTTGTCAGTGCTGGCTCTTGTTTTTGATTTAAATAACCAAACCCTTCTACAGCCTCCCCTATAGCATGCGTACCTTCTTCTTTTTTTAAACGGAATGTGATGCCATTTTTTTGAACAAAATAAAATTGTTCATTTTCATCGACCACAATGCCGGTAAATGTTGTTGCTAGTAATTCTCTCATTTATCATTAACTCCTCAAGGAAAATCAATCGAACAAAAGATTTCCGCTTTTGTTCGATTGTTTCTATTTTCTTTTATTGCCCTGCATTACGAGAAGCGTTCCCTTTGAACCAACCTGTTTTAGCATTGATTGTAACTAAATACATGTGAACATTTTTCTCTGTAGTACCTTCTAATAATTTTGATTGATTGTTTGTTGCATAAAGATTGTAGTAACCTTCGCCATTCACAATTTTGGCAGGTTCTAAAGAATATCCACCAGGAACCACATAGCCACGAGCAATCACTGTGTCTAAGACTTTTTCTTTCACACCTGGTGCCCATGTCCACGCTGGATTGCTACTATCAGCGATATCGGCAGCATCTGGCGCATAAAGCGGACTAGTGTAAACCCCGTCACTGTTCGGCGCCGTGTAGCCATTCGCTTCTGTTTTTGCTGTTTCTTCCTTCTTAGCGTTCTCTTTTTTCGCGGCAGCAGCTTGTTTCGCTTGTTCTTCTGCTTGTTTTGCTTGCTCTGCGGCAGCTTGTTCTTCTGCAATTCTTTTCTGTTCTTCTTCAACCTTGGTTAACGCTTGGTCAGCTGTCGTGACTTGTTTGACCAGTTCTTTTTTCAGCTTATCACTTGTTACTTTATCTACTTCTGCCTTAGCAGCTTGATACGTGTCTCGATTCAGCTGATTGGTAGTTTTTCCATCTTTATAAATGACCTCAACCGCTTTTTTAGCTTTTTGTAATTGGTTGTATTGTTGGTTCGCTTGATCGATTGCTTGGTTCATCAATTGGTCAAATGGATCATTTCCTGTTAATTTCTTTACGGAAATTGGTTGATCAGCAGCTAGAATCGCCGGTTTCAACTCATTGCCATTGACAATCGGCGCCTCAAATAATTGGTTGATTTGTTGAATGGTTTGTTGCTTCTCTTTCAATGTTTGAATTTGTTTATTTAATTGAGAATACTCTTCTGAATCTTTAATTTCCGCGACTTGTTTTGAGAGTTTTTCTGGACTAACAGTCACCATATCGGGTTTAATAAAAACTTGCTCCTTCGTGGTATAAAAGGCTGCTAGTTCATCTTTCAGCGTATCTGTTTTCTTGGTTAGTGCCGCCGCCTCTTGTGCGGCAGCTTTTTGCGTTTGATCATGATACGCCCAAGCACTACCTCCAGCTAATAAAACAACCGCAAGCGCAACGAAAGCCACTTTTTTTGATGGTTTCTTCGGAGCAGGCGCTGGTTGAGCATTCCCAGTTTCATTCATCGGTGGTATCACACCTGAATTTGAAACTTTTTCCTCGGTTACGTCAGCTTCGCTCGGTTCCTCTAGCGACGCTGCACTTGTTAACCCTTCTTCAGAATCTGAAATGGATTCAGTTGGTGTTTCGGCTTGGGTTAATACTGCCTCACCGCTGTTTTCTAACTCTTGGGTCTCTGCTGTTTCTTCTGATGGATTTTCAGACATTTCTGTATCTGCTCGATGCGCTTGAATATAAGCTTGCAAAGTTTCGTTTGGTGTTACATCTTGATCTTCTATCGGTGGTTGTGAAAAAATTTCTTCTTCAGAAGTGGTAGAGATAACTTCAGTTCCTGAAATCTCTGTTAAAGCTTCCTCTTCTGACTTCACTGTCTCAGATACCTCAGCTGTTTCTGCTTCAACAGTAGTTGTTTCTTCTGTTGTTTCTTCTGTTGTTTCCTCTAAATTAACTGCTTCGTCCGTTGCTAGTTTTTCTTCTGTTGAATGAGTAGGCGTCGCTTCTGTCGCTGGTGTCGTTTCCTCCACCGAATCATGAGTCTCCTCACTAGCCCCTTCTTGAAGCACTGCTTCTGAATCAGAAACATCCTCTGAATCAGAGACTATTAAGTTATCTTCTATCGACTCTTCTTTTTTGTCATCATTACTTTCTTCTTCTGGTGATTCGCCAAACAGTTCCATCACATGGCCTAAGCTCATATCTTTTAACTCAGACCATTCAATATTCTCATTTAATTGATCTTCGTGTTGTTCATTTTCCTGTGTTTCAAAATCTATATTTGTTGAAGTCGTTTCCACTTCTTCTTTATCAACTGTTGTGTCAGTTAGTGAATAGCCACATGTTGGGCAGGTCGTTAATTCTGCATCGAATTCGTTCCCGCACTTCGGACATTTTTTTGTCATTCTTCCGCCTCACATTCTGCTAATATTCCATTACTTCTAATTTACCACAACTTGCGCCTTCTTCCAATAACTAGCAATGACATTTAGAGACTTTTTAAAAATCAAAAGCGGCTCTTCTCGCATGCACGAAAAGAGCCGCTAAACGGTATGTTTATTCTAAAAAGTCTTTTAATTGTTTTGAACGAGAAGGATGTCTTAGTTTTCTTAACGCTTTTGCTTCAATTTGACGAATACGTTCGCGAGTGACACCGAAAACTTTTCCGACTTCTTCTAGCGTACGTGTCCGACCATCATCTAAACCAAAACGTAAACGTAAAACATTTTCTTCACGGTCTGTTAAAGTATCCAGAACATCTTCTAGTTGTTCTTTTAACAATTCGTAAGCTGCATGTTCAGCAGGACTGGTAGCATCTTGGTCTTCAATGAAATCACCTAAATGTGAATCATCTTCTTCACCAATTGGTGTTTCTAAAGAGACTGGCTCTTGTGCGATTTTTAGGATTTCACGAACTTTTTCTGTTGGTAAATCCATTTCCGCACCAATTTCTTCTGGCGTTGGTTCTCTACCTAAATCTTGCAATAGTTGGCGTTGAATCCGAATCAATTTATTGATTGTTTCAACCATGTGAACAGGAATTCGAATCGTTCTAGCTTGGTCCGCAATTGCCCGCGTAATCGCTTGACGAATCCACCAAGTAGCATACGTAGAGAATTTGAACCCTTTACGGTAGTCAAATTTTTCAACAGCTTTCATTAAGCCCATATTACCTTCTTGAATTAAATCCAAGAATTGCATACCACGACCTACATATCGTTTGGCAATTGAAACAACCAAACGTAAGTTAGCTTCTGCTAAACGTTGTTTTGCTTCTTGATCGCCTTCTTCAATTTTAAGTGCCAATTCAACTTCTTCTGCGGCAGTTAATAATTGAACGCGCCCAATTTCTTTTAGGTACATACGCACGGGATCATTAATTTTAACACCTGTTGGCGCAGATAAGTCTTCTGCTTGGGCCTTTTCCGCTTCTTTTTCATCTTTTTTCAAGCTATGTTCACTTGGGTCTCCATTTTCATCGACCACGCTGATACCAGCATCTTCAACTTTTTGGATCAATTTTTCCATAGCTTCTGCATCCAAAGTATACGGTGTGGCTAATTGATTCGCTAAATCATCATAAACCACTGTTCCTTTAGGCTTGTTTTCTTTGATAAATGCTGCCACTGCAGCTTCATATTTTTTACTTGTTTCTTTTTCCATGAAAGAAGGCCCCCTTCATTTTTCGGTTCACGCTTGAAATAACTGATAAATCACTGGGACTTATCAAAATAAAATGAACAAAACGCTTAGTTCTATTCATTATATTGCTTAAGTAAATGTTCGTTGAGCTTTAAGCTGTCGAGCCAATCGGATAATCTCCATTGTTAATTCGGCTTCAAGCTGTTGGTTGCCCACTCGTTTTGCTTCTTGCTGTTGAATCTTTTTCTGCTCAATTGCCTCTGCAATACTTGATAAGGCAATTACATGTAATAAATCGGCAACTTCTCGCTCAGAGCTTTCTTCCGATAAATTCTGATACGCAATTTCAATTGCTAATTGTTTGGTTTGATTATCTTGCAAGAAATTAATAAAATCGGCAATGTCGAAACTTTGATGCAGTGTCGCATAACTTTCTAGCAAGAAATATAATTCTTGGTATTCATCATGAGCGAACGAAAAATCTGGCAATTGTTGAACGGTTTGCCGTACTCCTTGTTCATTCATTAAACGAAATAATAAGGAACGTTCTGCTTTTTGAACTTGTGTTAACGGTAACTTGTTCTGGACGTGATTCTCTTCAAAAACAGGCTCTTCCATTGGTGGTGGCATCATTTCATCTTGATAAAATTGTTGCCTTTCTTGTCGTTGGACTGAACGTTGCTCTTGCTTCAATTGATTGAATTGTTCTTCTAAACTATGAACAGAAAGTTGAAATTCCTGAGCAATTTGGTTTAAATAACGATCACGTTCCAAGGGAGATTGAACATTGGTTAACTCCCGTAACAATTCGTTCACATAATCCAATTGTTCTTTTTCGTTATTCATGTTTCTAGTTAACCGATGATAATTCATTTTAAAACTAAAAACTGTTTCTCGGCCATGATTGGCTAAATTTTGAAAAGCTTCTGCGCCATATTTCCGCACATATTCATCAGGATCCAGCTTTTCAGGGATGCTGACAATACTCAAGTCAAAATGACTGTTTTCTTGCAATAATTGAATCGCACGGTTTGTGGCTTGAACACCGGCATTATCGCCATCGTAACAAATAACTACTTCCTTAGCGACCCGTTCCAAACGCCGAATTTGTTCATTGGTCAAACTAGTCCCCATTGAAGCCACCCCACTTTTTACGCCTGATTGCCAAGCAGCGATAACATCCATGAATCCTTCAAAAAGCAAGACTGTATTTTCTTTACGAATTTCTTTTCTGGCTTTATCAAAGTTAAACAGCGTTTCTCGCTTATTAAAAAGTGTTGTTTCAGGACTATTCAAGTATTTAGGCATCTCATCCCCTGGAAAATCAGCTGTTTTTAACAAGCGACCAGAAAAGGCGATGACATTGCCTTGGGGATCATTAATTGGAAACATGATTCGTTGATAGAAACGATCCAAAAACGTACCGTTATCTCTTTGGACAAACAGCCCAGAAGGCTCAAAAAGCGTTTCATCCAGTTGTTCGTTTTTAAAAACTTGACTTAAGAAATCACGTTTTTGCGGCGCAAATCCAATTTGAAAGGTCTCAATTAGTTCTTGTGTTAACCCCCGCTCTAATAAATAGTTTAATGCGGGTTCGCCAATTTTAGTATTCACTAAAATATGATGGTAAAGTTCTGCGGCTTTACTATGCAGTTGTAACAAACTCCGTCTTTGTTGGTTTTCTGGGGTATCCGCTACTTCACGCGGCTCTGACCAATCAAAGTCCACAGATAAATGTTCCAAATCTGCAACACGTTTCACGGATTCGGGAAAACTAATGCCTTCAATTTCTTGCAAGAAATTAAAAACAGTTCCACCTTTCCCGCAGCCAAAACAGTGAAAAATTTGTTTGTCTTCTGCTACTGAAAATGAAGGGGAACGTTCTTCGTGAAACGGACATAAACCCATATAATTTTTACCGGATTTTTTTAACTGGACATACTGCCCAATAATATCTACTATATTCGTTCGGTGACGAACTTCCTCAATGACTTCCTGAGGAATGCGTTGTGCCATTGTCCTCACCTCCTAAGAATAGCATTGTGCTAACTCATGTGATTGACCGTTTAAAAAACGCACTGTCATTTCAGTGCGAATTCCAATGGACACATTTACACATGATTTATTGTATCACATAATCTCTGTTTTTCAAGTATCTTGTTTCAACTCAACAAAAAAAGAAAGTATCTAGGACAAAAGTCATCTTGACTCCTGCCCCAGACACTAACTCTTAAAATAATCAGTTAAACATCAAGCTTGCTCCGACTTCCTTCAAGATTTAAAGAAGAACTGCATTTCTGGAGACGAATGCTTTTAGCTCAACCTCTGCTTTTTATAAATCTTTAATTGTTTTTCCAGCACGTTTCATTTGTACGAAACCAATTGTTACACGCACTACAATATTAATGGCCATCATAATAAAGAAGAGACCCATTGTTTGCGAAGTTAAGAAACCAATTTCTAAAATGTTGTGGAATAACATAGCTGCTACATAAATACCAATAATGGTACTGAAAACCAAGAAAATGCGTAATGGATTTAAAGGCAGACATGCTCGAACAACAGCCATACAGCTAATTCCAACTAATAAATAATACATTAACGTCGTGGTGTCTAAAGAAGAAAATCCTTGATTTTGTCCAATCAGATAAACAGCAATGATATTCGCTACAACTAAAAGCGCATTAACAGACGCATTTTTCAAAGCCGTTGGTAAAAACTTCCCGACAACTTTTCGTTTGTCCCCTTCGAAAGATAAGAAGAAAGCAGGATATCCTTCAATTGCTAAATCAATCAAGGTCACTTGAATCGGAATGAACGGGAACGCAATGGCCGTTAAGGCACAAATGATTGAGAGAATAAACGAATAAATCGTTTTAATGAAGAAAACGCTGGAAACTCGGGTTACATTATTTACCACACGTCGTCCTTCAAACAAGACATCTGGTAACGTTGTAAAATCAGAATCTAGTAAAACTAGATTAGAAATTTGCCGAGTAGCGCCATCTCCCTCTGCCATGGCGATACTACAATCCGCTTCTCGTAACGCTAAAACATCGTTGACGCCATCGCCGGTCATCGCCACCACATGCTCTGTGTCTTTCAACTCACGTACAATGGTTCTTTTTTGCTGAGGCGATACACGTCCGAACACTGTGTATTGCTGAACTGCTTCACGCACTTCTGCTTCTGTCGTTTTGGTCGACAAATCAATATAAGACTCATAACCGGGTAGCCCAGCACGACGAGCAATATTTGAAACAGTTACCGGATTATCACCAGAAATTACTTTTAAGTCGATTCCTTCTTCTTTTAGATAAGCCAGTGTTTCTTTGGCATTTTGGCGAATTGGATCATCAATTTCTAGAATTGCTAATGGCTCTAAATAAGGCATTTTGGTTTCGTTTAACGGTTGTTGTTCCGCAATGGCTAACATCAAGACGCGATACCCATTCTCTTGTGCTGTAAAGACAGCTTCTGGCAACCGACTATCGTCTACCAAACGCTCAGGAGCCCCTAAATAAACTGTCCCAATTTCTGGAAATTCAATAGCTCCCCATTTTCGTTCAGAAGAAAAAGCCAAGACTTCTTTTGCGCCAAATCGATTGGATACTTCATAATGATCACGAATTGCTTGCATTGTAATATTATTATCCGTACTTTCAGATAGGTAGCTTCCGATAATCTGCGGGAAAAGTTCTTCATATTTGTCATGCAAGATAATCGCCTTTTGCACTTTCATTTTACCTTCTGTAATTGTTCCAGTTTTATCTAAACACAAAGTGTCCACATGGGCCAATGTTTCAATTGAGTACATATCTTGTACTAGAATACGTTTTTTGGCTAACTTAATGACACCTGTTGTCAGTGCAATACTAATTAATAGTACTAATCCTTTTGGTAACATCCCTAACAAAGCAGCTGCAGAAGCAACAACAGATGTTTTAATGCCAGCATCTCTTAACCAAAAAGCTTCAACAAATAAAATAATCCCCAGAGGAATAATCACCCAACTTGTAAATTTAGAGACTTTACGAATCGAATTGACTAACTCTGATTGAATTGGTTTATGCACTTTGGCTTCTTGGGTGATTTTCACAGCATAGTTTTCGGCACCAACGTGGATAACACGGGCATAGGCTTGTCCGCTAACAATGAAACTTCCAGAAAGCAAGGTATCGCCGATTTCCTTTTCAATTAAATCTGATTCACCTGTTAACAACGCTTCATTCGCTTCGACTTTACCGTCAATAACTTCCATATCAGAAGGAACTTGTTCCCCTGCAGAGATAACAACAATATCTTCCATAACTAGTTCTTTTGTATCAATTTCTTGTTGTACGCCATTTCGAACAACATGAACATTTTCTTTTGCCACAATAGATAATTTTTGAACTAAATTACGGGCATGAATTTCTTGGAAAATCCCGATTGACATGTTCACAATAATAATCGCTAAGAAAGCCAGATTGGAATACGCTCCGACAAATAGTAAACAAACAGCGATTGCAAAGTTTAAAAAGTTGAATAACGTCATGACGTTATCAAAAATAATATCTTTTGTAGATTTTGCTACATTTTCCTCATAGTTATTTTGAAGGCCTAACTCTTTCTGCTTGGCAACTTCTTCTGTACTTAACCCTTTTTTCAGGTCGACTTTATTCAACATCCAGCTCTTTCCCTACCTTTTCAATTAATCAGTTACATCCCTTCTAGTTTACTTGCATTTTCATGAAACTGCAAGAAAAGCCTAAAAAATTCCTGTAAGTTGAAAGAATTCTTTAGACTTTTCTCGTTTTAATTTAACTTTTCAATAAACCAACGATTCATTTTGACAATTTCTGCATAGAACATATTGCCACCATTTTGATAAAGGTAACCACCATTGTAAACTAACGCTTGCCAACGATAATAACGATATTTCGTATTTTGGTCATTCCCTAGCAACGGTGAAAGGACTTCTCTTGAATATTCTTCTGCTAACTCTGTCGTGTGTTTCCCGCCACGTTCTTTAACAAACTGAATATAATCCAGTCCATAATTATATGCTTGTACGCCTGTCCACTCATCGCAGCCAGCTTCTTTTGCTTTCGCTAACGCTTCCGCAAGAAATTTGACGCCATGTGCGATGCTTTCCTCTGGTGTTTCAATCACTTCTTGTTGTCCATAAACACTTTCACTGCTCTGCATAATATCGCCAGATTTCCCTTTAGACTCTGTATAGATAATCGCTAAAGCTAATGTTTTGTATTCAGGTATTTTATTTTTTTTGACTTCTGCTTCTACTTGTTTTTCAAAGGTCATTACCGTTTCAACATTTTGATGTATTTTATAGCCAAGATAGCCAAGACCAGCAACTAAACCAACAAACAAAAGTAGCATGATTTTATAAATTATTTTTCTTACTCTACGCATCGAATCATCCAAACTTTTTCTTTTAAGATACGTTCTATGTTACTTGAAATAACTGAAAAAAGCGAAGTTTTTGTTACTTCTTTAGTTTTATTTAATAAAAGTAACTTTTTTGTGAACAAACCGTAACTTCGCAAGATTGAACGTTTTCACCTAGAATAGAATAACAAGTAATTTTGTTCTATTGGCGCTTATTTATTGCATCAAAAAAGCCCAGATAAGAATGAACAAAATTCTTTTCTAGGCTTGGCTTTATACAACTTATCTATTCTTTTAACAAACAGTCAAATGTTTTATGGAATTTTTTTCCCAGTCATTTCTTCATAGTCTCTACTCATCATTCTCCAAGCTTTTTCAATATCTTTGTTCAATCCAAACAATCCGCTTCTACCAACAATATAAATATCAGGTCCTGCAGCATCAATTCGCTTAAATGAATTTCTATTCGATGAGCCGTCCATTTCAATTACATAACGATACCCTTTTTCTTCACGTAAATTACGAAGAGCAACAATTTTATCAAGTGTTCCTTCAATAAATCGTTGGCCAGCAAAGCCTGGATCAACGGTCATGATTGTGATTTTATCCAACAATTCAATATATGGAAAGATTGATTCAATAGGCGTTTCGGGATTAAGGACGATCCCTGCTTTAAGATTAGCATTGTGAATTTGGTCAATTAGGCGAAATGCTAGACCATCTAAAACCTCTGCATGCATACAAATCCATTCACATTTGATATCTACTAGTTGTTGTACCCAAAAGCTTGGATTCGTAACCATTAGATGGGCAGATACTGGGAGCTTCGAAATTTTTCTTAACTCCTCAATAAACCACGGAGATAGCGTGATATTTGGCACATAGTGACCATCCATGATGTCTATATGATACGAAGCAACATGATCATTCAAAAAGGTGATTTGTTGTTTAAACTTGTCCAAATCCATCGTCATTAGTGACGGAGAAAATTCAACTTTGTTCATTCTAATTTCCAACTCTTTCTATCTGATTATTTGGTTGATGTTTTTGAAAATTTTTCTAACTCGTTATATTCAGACGTTGACACATCTCTGACAGGCAATATAAATTGCATTAATTTTGTTGCGCTTTTTCATTTTGTTTAGAAAATCTGAATATCTTCCAAGTTTATCTCCTCTTCTTCTTTTTCTACTAAAGCTTCCATATCTTTCTCAGTTACATCTTTCTTAATAATAGCTAAAACTAAACCGGTAACCACAGCATTTACAACAATTGCAATCACGCCAGCCAGCGGTTTACTCATTGTTGGAATCATTAAAACACCGCCAAATGGAACTGTCGCATCTGCCCCTAAGATCATTGTTGTTGCGCCACCCACGAAGCCACCAATCGCTGTAGCAATGACTCCTCGGACAATATCATTCATAACTAAAGGAATAACACCTTCAACAATGTTAATCACGCCCATTGGTACGGCAGACTTTAACGTTTCAACTTCTAGTTTTGTATAAATATTTTTTCTAAATAATTTAGCAAAGAAGAAAGCTAATCCAAAGCCTATTGGCGTTGCTGTATTTACTAATTGCAATGCTGTAATTGGTCCATTAAGTCCTTCCGCTTGCATTGTCAAAACAAAGGCAAAAACAGTTTTGTTAATGGGTCCGCCATAGTCTATACCACTTAATAAACCAATTACACCACCAAAAATTAATAATGACGAGTTACCTAAGCTATCTAAAAAGTTCGTTAATAATGAAGTAAATGCCGTTATTGGGGTCCCGATAATATATACCATGATTAATCCACCAGTAATTGAGGTTAAAAATGGAATAATTAATGTTGGCATTAACCCTCTCGCCCAGTTTGGTAATTTCACATATTTTAAAATAGCTAATACAAGATATCCTGCCAAGTAACCACCTAAAATACCACCAATAAAGCCGGCACCAACTGCATTCGCAGTTAAACCAATAATAAAGCCTGGAGCAATTCCAGGTTTACCGGCGATTGAAAAGGAAATGCCAGTAGATATAACAACCGGCAGTAAGCCTAAGCCAGCGCCACCCATAGTAGCTAAAGCATCCCAAAGCGAAAATTCACCTGGCACCAAGGTTCCTTGACTTGAGCCACCAAACCCCATACCAATTGCAATTAAAAAGCCAGCGCCACAGACAATTGGAATTAAATATGAGATTGCTGTTAATAAATGACCTTTAAGATTTAACTCTTTTAGTTTTTTCATTTTTATCCTCCTAAACATTGTTCTTTTCATTTTATTTTCTATTTTAAAAAATTGCTGTTATGAATTCTTCTGTAGAAAATATCCACAATATGCTGTCTCAGTAATTTCATTAAGAGAATGCCTTCACTACATCCTCTGGCGATTTTGATTGAAGGAGTTCTTTCACTACTTCATCATTTCCGAGTTTTCTGGCAAACAATGATAATAGTTTAAGATGGCTAGTTGTTTCTTTATGATCATTGCCCACAGCAAAAAGAATGATTCCTTTTACGCCATTATCATCTAAAGATTCCCAAGGAATTTCTGTACTATTAATACCAATGGCCACGCCTATTTTTTTTACATACGCACTTTTACCATGTGGAATGGCTAGATAGTTTCCGATGCCTGTTTGGCCTTCCGCCTCTCTAGCATAGATATCTTTTATAAAGCCTTTTTCCTCTGAAATATTGCCATTTTCAAGCAAAAGATTGGCTAATTCTTTTAACGCTTCCTCTTTTGTATTTACATTCATATTCGTTTTAACGGTTTTTAAGTCAATGATATCCTTTACTTCCATTACAATTCCTCCTAGAAGGTTACTTTTCTTGTGTCATAACTTCTTCTGCTTTTTCAATTAGTTTAGTGGGTGATTTTACAGCAACTTCTGTAGGTACTTGAATGATTCGTTTCCCATCAAAACGCTCTCTTCCAGAAATTTTTACATCAATGGCTAATATAACAATGTCCGCTTCCTTAATTTGTTCATCCGTTAGTTTGTTTTCAATCCCAATGGTCCCTTGTGTTTCTACATGGATCTCAACTCCTGCTTTTTTTGCAGCGTTCTCCAATTTTTCTTGTGCGATATATGTGTGAGCAATTCCTACTGTGCAGGCTGCTACGCCGACTATCTTCATTATTTTTCCTCCTCAAATTTTTCTATAATTTTATAAAAATCTGTTTCTGTTTTTAAACGCAACAACTTTTCTAAGAAGTCTTCATTTGCTAATTTTCTAGTAAATCGACTGATTTCTTTTTTTACTTTTAACCGTTCATTTTCTTTTAGTAAGATGACAATAATTAATTTCACTTGCTTAATGTCTGCCGTCCATTCTTGGATTTCTGTTTTTAAGCCAATCAGATATATTTCACTTTTTTTCAAGAGTGCATTTTCTAAATGTGGCAAGACAATTTGCTCTGCAATCTGATTACTTCCCATCTTCTCACGATTTACCAAAGATTCCTCAATCTGCTTTTTTTCTTCGGGCGTTAACCAAGGTGCTGCTGTTTCTGCAATGAATTGATATACTTGCTGCTTTGAAAGAAGTTCTTGGTTTAGGAAAACTTGGTATAAAGTATTAACGTTCATGATAGATTTCCTCAACTTTTCTTTGTAATCGATACTGATCATCCATTGTAAACATGGCACTTACCAACAATGATTTAATGGGGACCTTTTCCTGTAAATGAATCGTTGTAAGAATCAATTCAATATCAGAATAATCTTTTAATGATTTCTTTATATTTCGTGTGGCAATAATTTCAACAATTTGTAATTCAGGGAATTTCTTTTCAACTTTTACTCTCAATAGTTCTGAAGTGCCAATTCCAGTGGTACACATAATCAAAGTACGAATAGGTAACTGATTGGTTTCAATCATTCGCGCAAAATACAATGTAATAAACCCATTCTCATCTTCGTTTATAGCCGGCAGTTGATAGTTTTTACTTACTTGCTTAGAAACTTGCGCAATTTTTCTGAAAATTGTTTCATACGTCATTTTTATTTGATCCAATAAACTATTCTTAACATGTATGCCGTTTTCAAGACGATTTATCATTGGTTTTATATGACTAGCCAATTCAAGAAGTAGCTGATCATTATCAGTTAAAATTTTTAGTTGTGCACTCATTTCCTCTAAATAAAATTGAGTAACTTGCATTACTTTGAAAGAAAAATTAGTTACTTTACTAAACGAACCTTGCATCCTAGAAGAAACCAAATATTGATATAAGTAATAAATTTCAACGTTAGGCAGTCTCTTATTTAAATAAGTTTCAATCTGTTGAACCGTTGTTTGCGCGACCTTTTTGAGTACTAAGTCCTTTGTTAATTCTTGTTCTTCTTCGTTAGATAATTGGTATTTTTCAGAAATAGCTACTTTTCGTGAACGACTAATTAAGATATAAAGATGCGAAAAGATGTTTACGTTATATGGATGTGGAATAGTAATATCCAGTTTTTTTTCAATGTTCCTGACTTGATCTAACGTAAAAAGGACATCATAATTATTAAAATTTAATGCTTTGTTGTTTCGAAGATCCTCAATATCGATAATGTTCAACAGTTGTATTCTATCGGAAATGGCTTTCCTGATAGCTCTTTCCTCACCGATAATTGCCAACGTTCGATTTTTCCGTTTGAGTGTTAAATCATATTTCTTTAAATCTTCGGATAATTGTTGTTCATCGCTAAATATCACAGAATCGCCAACATAATATCTTGCAAATAATTCATAAACATTTTTAGCTTGTGGAGAAGCTAACAACAATTCCTCCAGAATTCGATTGCGTCTTTCCCTTGGCGAAAAATCACTTTCTTTTTCGACTAAATGTCGATTCTGTTCCATAAATCGTTCATAGTCTAGCTTGTATCCTCGTCCTTTCTCAGATAATATGAGTAAACCTTCTGAAAATTCATCGTTAATTTTTTTTATCAAACGATAAACTGTCTTAGGAGAAGTACTTAGGCAGTTTGCCAATTCTTCTGCAGTCATATAATCTTGTTTTTTTGAGAGAAGTAACAACAATTTTTGTCCACGTTCTTTTTTCGAACTCATAGCAACCCCTCCTTGATATATTTATTATAATCCATACAAAAGAAAACGCTTCCTTGTTTTCTGTCCGTTACATTGGCCATTTTTGTGAGTGGTTAAAGTGTTCAATTATGCGAAACTTTCTAAGGCTATTTATAAATAAAAACTTGTAGAGCAAGCGATTTTTATTACTACTGGTTCTACAGACACTAATACTTTCAAAGAATACAAAAAAAGGGCTGCCTTGCGGCTAGCCCTTTTTTACTTTTATTTTACGGTAACATTTCCGATTACATCATTCATTGAAGTCGTTTGACCTGCTTTTTGTAAATCGTATTGAGCAACGATATCTTGATTTGTGAAAACAACAATTAAATCTGATTTTTTGCCAGCTTGTTCTAATGCGGCTAAATCAATGGTTGCAATTTTATCGCCTTGTTTTACAACTTGGCCTTCTTCAACATGTAATGTAAATGGTCCACCTTGTAACTCAACAGTATCTAGACCCATGTGTAATAATACTTCAATGCCTGAATCTGTTTGGATACCTAACGCATGTTTTGTTGGGAAAATGCTAGTAATTTTACCAGCAACAGGTGTTGAAACTTCGCCGTCTGTTGGTACGACAGCAAAACCGTCACCCATCATTTTTGCTGAGAAAACATCATCTGGTACTTCAGAAATAGGAATAACTTTCCCATTCGCTACAGAATATAATTCAGTTTCTTTTGTTGAAACCGGTGCTTTTTCTTCAACAACTGGTTGAGAAACAGGTGTTTCTTTGACTGGTGTTGCTGGCGCTTGGTGGTTATATAATCGTTGCATTTCGTCAGCAACAAATTGTACTTCCGTACCAACGATCACTTGGATATTGGTGTCATCAATGACTTTCACACCAGGAACCCCAGTTGCTTTAATTTTTGCTTGATCCACTTTGCCTGTATCTTTCACTGTTAAGCGTAAACGAGTTGTACAGTTATCAATAGAAGTTACATTAGCATCAGCGCCTAAACCATCATAAATACGACGAGCTAGAGAAGCAAATTTGTTGTCGCCTTCCGCAACATCTGGCGTTTCTTCGCCATCGCCTTCTTCACGTCCTGGTGTCATTAAGTTAAACTTAGTGATTGCAAAACGGAAACCGAAGTAGTAAATTGCTGCAAAGACAAGTCCTTGAACCACCAACATCATTGGATGATTCGCGACTGGGTTTTTCAAACTTAAGAAGAAGTCTACAAAACCTGCACTAAAGGCAAAGCCAGCTGTCCAATGCATAAACGCAGCGAATGCTAAAGAAATACCTGTAAAGACTGCATGTAAAACATATAAAGGCCAAGCAACGAACATAAATGAGAATTCTAAAGGTTCAGTTACGCCTGTAAAGAAAGCCGCAAAACCAGCAGCTAACATTAATGAAGCTGTAACTTTTTTCTTCTCAGGACGTGCACATTGATAAATAGCAAACGCGCCTGCTGGTAAACCAAACATCATTACTGGGAAGAAACCAGCTTGATACATCCCTGTTTGTCCTACAATTGCTTTACCAGTATCTAACGCTTGTTGACCAGCTAAAAAGTTCCCAATATCATTGATACCAGCAACATCAAACCAGAAAACAGAATTCAAAGCATGATGTAAGCCTGTTGGAATTAATAGTCGGTTAAAGAAACCATACAAGCCAGCTCCTACGAAACCTAAGCTAGAGATTCCTTTACCAAAAGCAACTAATCCGTTATAAACAACTGGCCAGAAGAAGAATAAGACAGCTGAGATTGCTAACATCGAAATAGCTGACATAATAGGAACTAAACGTTTTCCACTAAAGAATGATAAAGCCATTGGCAATTTCACACCAGAGAAACGATTATACATTGCCGCAGCAACTAAACCAGCGACAATCCCGACAAAGACATTGTTGTCCATGCTGTTGAAGGCTGGGTTTACTTCAGCAATATCCTTGAAGCCTTTAATGGCTTGGATAGAAGCAGGCGCTAAAACAGTTTTTGGCACTAAATAAGCGACTAAACCAGCTAATGCTGCCGATCCATCTTTATCTTTTGACATTCCTAACGCTAAACCAACCGCAAATAATAATGCTAAGTTGTTTAAGATAGCCAAGCCACCATTCATTAGAAAAGTTGTGGCTGGACTAGCGCCGATTGTACCCACGATCCAGTTAGCAATACCGACTAATAAAGAAGCCGCCGGTAATACAGCAACTGGTAACATTAACGAACGTCCCATTCTTTGCATATACGCTTTCATTATACGTAACTCCTCACATAAACTATTTAATTTTTATTATTTGGTCATTCTTAATCGTTCAATGTGAATCGATAAATAACCAAGTTCTTCATTTGGTACTTGATAATGAAAATTTCTCATTAATAAGACTTGTACTTTTTTTGAGATTTCATAGCTTTCAGCATACTTTTTCTTTACGACTTCCAAAATTTCTTCATCTAAAACAGCATATTGATTTTGTTGGAAGCGATGAATAAACAAACGTAAATGATTCACCAAACGTGAATAACTGAGACTATTTTTATCATCATGAATATCAATAGCCAATTCCTGCTCGATTAAATGAATAATTTCAGAAACGATTGTAACTTCACGGATACTTTTACTATTATCAGTACGCCCGCTGCGAGCACTATGGATATGAATTGCAATATACCCCGCTTCATCATAACTAAATGGAATCTCTAAGGTTTGTGTTAAATATTCTACAGCCCATTGAGCAATAGCAAATTCTTCACTATATAAAATCTCAATTTCACTTAAAAGCTTGTTCCGAACAATAATATTATTTTGAATATTTTCAGCTGCAAAAGCAATGTGATCACTCAACCCAATATTAATATGTTCATTCAACTTTTCACCCAATACCGTTTCAGCATGTTGGATAATTTCTTCACTCGCTAAAAAGTATTTGTCTTCAATTTGTGATAGCAGTACTTGAAGTTTTTTCAGCCCTTCTGGCTCCATCACAAACATCCGCTCCACCAATTGTCGAGATAAGACATCATTTTTAGTCTTATTAAACCCGACGCCTTTACCGACAGCTACTTTCTCCTGTCCTTCGTCAAGAACAAGTACAGCATTTTGATTTAGCACCTTTTTAATTTTCATAAATGACCCTCTTCTGCAGAAGTAATTCTAACATTTTCAGTGAAAACAACAAAAAAAGCATAGAACAATCCCGTTAAACATGTTGCGTAACCATTGTACACCACATTGTATTACGAAATTCTTCCATGCCTAGTATTATCTAGTCACATGAAAACGCTATTCATTTGTTAACAGTGCTTATTCTAACGAGTATCATTATTTTTGTCAACCTTTTTCAATTATTTTTTTATTAATTGTTGACTATTAACAAAAAAGAAGCTCTTATCGGGAAGAGGTCGGGACAGAAGTGTTTAACTCCGAGAACCAAGTAGGTATTGTTCATCATCGAATCACTACGTTCTTCGTGATTCTCAACAATTTCGGCTTATTTCCGAAGGACCTTCACCAAGTAGGTACGATGATTTCATCTGTTCATGCTTCACAGTGAAACATCGCAACTCTTAGAGCTGGAGCTCTTTTGAAGGCTGTACTGTGACGAGACGCATGTCGAGAAAACACCTTAGAAGTTGTTGAGATCGGAGCAACGCGTAGTGTTGCTTCTGTTCCCGCCGTTTATCAGTTTTTGAGCGTGGAGCAAAAATCCAAAGTGATTTTTGTCCCACGCTCGTTCACTAATTTATTCTTTATAGGCATACTTATATGTGCTCGTTGCACCGAAGTTATGATACTGAATACCTTTGACACCTGGTCGTACAAGCTGACTACGGGCCTCTTGGTATAAAGGAATTAAAGCGGCATCTTCTTCCACCAATACTTTTTCAGCTTTAATTAATGTTTGCCAACGAGTTTCAGGATCATTTGCGTATTTAGTTGTTGCTTCTTCAATTAGTTGATCAAACGTTGGGCTGGAATAGTTCATACGGTTACCACTAACTGAGCTTTCTAAGAAAGTCATTGGATCCTGATAATCGGGTCCCCACATGCCAACAGACAATTCATAATCCCCTTTTCTCATTAATTCAATCGCATTATTTAAAGGAACTGTTTTGACATTAATAGTGAGACCAGGCAACGTTTCTTGTAACTGGCCTTGGATAAATTCAGCAACTTTTCGGTCACTATCACCATCTCTTGAAAGAAGTTCAATGGCTACATCTCCGTTTAGCTCTGCTTTTGCTTTATCTAAATACTCTTTGGCTTTTTTGGCGTCTGTTTTGACAAGGGCGCCTGCTTCTTGACGAAAATCTTCATTCGTTTCTGGGTTATATACAAATTTTTCTGGAATGTACCCATAAATTTCTTTTGAACCATCTGCTAAAATATTGTCGACTAAACTTTTTTTATCCAAAGCATAAGCTAAAGCTTTGCGGACATTCTCATTTGCAAAAATGGATGGTTTTTCGTTTCTTTTTTGGTTTAAACGTAAGGAATAGACTTTTGACCGTTCGATTGCTTCATAGTCTGGGTTGTCTCGATTTTGTTTAGCAAAATCTCCTGTTAAGACAGCCACATCTAATTCACCTGATTCGTACAAATTGTAAACGGTATTTGTTTCTTTAAGAACTTCAAAATGAATCGTTTCTGATTTTACTTTTTCTTTATCGTAATAGTCGGGATTACGCACAAAATCCCACGACATCGCTGACTGATCCCAATTTTTCATTAAAAACGGACCATTAGATACAATCATTTCACTAGAAGTGCCATAGGCTTGTCCTTTTTCTTTCACGAATGCTTCGTTTTGTGGGAAAAATGGAGAAAATGCCAATAACGACGTAAAATACGGTACAGGCTTTTCTAAAGTAACCTCTAAAGTATAATCATCAAGCGCTTTGACACCCAATTCCTCTGGTGCTTTTTCCTCTTTTGTAATAGCTGTTCCGTTCAGAATCGTTCCTTCTAACAAGAAAAAGTAATTAGCTTGGTTTTTGGGATTCGCTAATTTACGCCAAGCAAAAACGAAATCATTGGCTGTTACAGCATCACCATTGGACCACTTGCCATCTTCTCTTAGTTTAATGGTATATCGTTTGCCATCCTCAGAAATTTCTGGCATCTCTTTAGCAGCAGCAGGTATTAGTTGATCTTTTTCATCCAATTGATATAACCCTTCAAAGACATTGGACTGTGCGTTAATACTGGCTTCATCTTGTGTAAAAATAGAATCCATTGAACCGATTTCCGAGTTCTCCATTAAATTTAAAACTTTTTTCGAGACACTGGTTTTCTCAGTTGCTTTCTCGTCTATTTTTGTTTCTGCTGTTGTGCCACAACCTACCAAGACCGTACTAACAAATAACATAATCCCCATCATTTTTAACTTTTTCATACTATTCCCCCTATGTGTCAATCAAACGGCAACTCTTCCATGGAAAGCCGTTCTTGCGAAACTATCAAGCATGCGTAGGGCAAGCCCTCATTTTCGTACTCAAATTCTCCCCGCTGGTTGTCAATTGGGTCTGCACGCAATTGCATTTTTGCCGGCTGAAAGTCTGCCTGGATCTCACTATTTGCGACCATTCTAAAAACATCTAAATTGCCGAAATAATGATTCCACCGCTGTCTATCCCCGTCTCGGTAAGCACCTCCGCCAAAAGATAAATCCGCAAAGAGCCAGCCGTACGGTTCTATATAAAATTGTGCCCAATCATGACAGCCTGTATAATGTGTAGAAACATATAATCCCGATTGCCATTTGGCTGGTATCCCTGCAATCCGACAAAGCGTGATAAACAAAATCGCTTGCACGCCGCAGTCACCTTTTAAATTAGTTGCAGCATACTCTGAAATATTGGAAATTGTAAAATATTCACGCATGAAAGAATAATGAATCTTTGTCGTCACAAAGTCATAAATCAAGCGTGCCTTTTTTAAGGGATTACTTTCATCGCCCACAATCTCATCTGCTAAATTTCTTAAATAAGGCGTGAATCGAATATGCGGTAACTGTTCCTCTAAATCAAAGCTTGGTTGCATTTTGTCTACGTTATTTTTTTCTAACTGTTGGTAAACCATCCGATTAACATAACAATATTCAACTGTAAACGTTTGATTTTCTTTTAAGATTGTTTCAAAACACAGTGTTCGTTGAGGCGCATCTTCTGCCGCAATATAGGTTGCTTCAGGTGACGTAGCTAGGATTTCAATTTCTGATTGTTGTTGACACGCTTTGGGCAGCGGCAAATGGACACGAACACGCTCACCTGGACGCTCAAATTCTTTTTTCACCTGAATGGTGGCTTTAATTGTTGTTCTCACTTTTCTACCACCGTTTTTTTGCATTTGTTCGATGTTCTCTTTTAGTTCTTTTTTGCGGAGAATTTCTAATTGATTGCTTTCTGCTTCCTGCAAACGTGCAACATATGCCGCATTTGTTTTAATTAAATTGGCCAAAAATCGAAGTTGGAAATACGGTTCACCGTCAATATAAACCCAGTCCACTAAACCCGTTTCTTTTAAACGAATTAATTCCTCTGTTTGATAATCCTGAAAAGTGTCTCTCATCATTTGATCAGCTTTTGCAAAGCTATGAGGATACTCATTCATACGCATCATTTTAATGACATCTTTTTCAATTATCAAACGTTCTTTTAATGCCTGCGGAAGTTCTTTTGTCAACCAAAAATCAATGGCAATATCCGCACTTGCAAAATCGCCAAATTCTTTCACCCTTTGAATTTCCTCAGGCAAAGGGACACTAAGATACTTTAAATCATACTTCATTTGTTTTACTCCTTTTTTATTGAGAAATGCCTAATCCAGCTGCTTCTCCTAATTCCAATAATGGTTTTGCTTCTAAGGATACGCCCCCAGTTACGGGCGCAGTTTCTAAACCGAATGTCGCATCTAAATCTGCTCGTGTGATATTCTTTTGAGCAGCAGCTAAATGGGCAGCAGCCGTGATGCCAATGGTTGTTTCTTCCGCCATGCAACCAATCATGCATTCGATGCCTGCTGTTTCACAAATCTGATTAATTTTCAGCGCTTCATGAATGCCGCCACACTTCATTAATTTTATATTGATAACATCGACTGTGCCTTTTTTAACTAATTCCAACGCATCTTGAGCATCAAAACAGCTTTCATCAGCCATAATTGTCGTATTAACTTGTGAAGTAACGTATTTTAGACCTTCTAAATCGCGTCTTTTAACTGGCTGTTCCACTAATTCAATTTGATAATCTGCTAATTCTTGAATCGCTTTAACTGCATCTTTGGGCGTCCAAGCCTGATTCGCATCTAAGCGGAGCTTGATATCAAAGCCAACTGCTTCACGAATCGCTTTTACTCTTGCGATATCAGCTTCAATTCCTGTTCCGACTTTAATTTTTAATGTATCAAAACCTAGTTTGACTTTTTCGACGGCTTTTTGTGCCATCACATTTGGTTCATCAATACCTAGTGTAATATCCGTTATTACTTGGTTATCATAGCCGCCTAACAATTGATAAAGAGGCAGTTGAGCTTTCTGACCCATCAAATCATAACAAGCAATATCGATTGCTGCTTTTGCCGCTGGAGCGAAAGCAGATATTTTATCCATCACTTCATGAATTTTCTCAATATTAAAGGGGTTTAAGCCAATGATTGCTTGGCCAAATAATTCGATCGTTTCAAGCGTGCCAGCCAACGTTTCACCGGTAATAAAAATGCCTGGCCCTCCTTCTCCATATCCAATAAGTCCCTCTTCTGTTTCAATTTCCACAATTGCACTATCCGCGGATTCAATCGTCCCCAAAGCGATTGTAAATGTTTCTTTCAGCTTGATTTTTGATGCCCTAACATGTACCTGCTTAATTTTCATAAAATCCTCCCTTTGATATTTTCAATTGACTGAAAATTCAGTTTTTTAAAAATATCCAAAAATTAAATTTAGATTGTTATCGATCATTCTAAACTCATTGTTTTCTAATGTCAACAAAATAATGAGATTTTGATTAAAATAAAATGAATTTCGAATTTTATGAGCTTTTTTAGTAAATCAGTAAATTCCATGACATGTGAGATACTTCTCATTTACAAACATTCTTAAAAAAGGTATGATAGTAAAGAGGCAACTTGCAAAGGAGTAGAAGACGAATGAGTGAACAACCTCAACAACGTTCAACCGAAGAAGTTGAAGCAATTAAAGAAGATATTTTAACTGCATTAGAAACAGTGATTGACCCTGAATTAGGCATCGATATTGTTAATTTAGGACTAATTTATGAAGTTGAATTTGCAGAAGAAACTGGTGATACTGTCATCAAAATGACCTTAACCACAATGGGTTGTCCGTTAGCAGATGTTTTAACAGAACAAATCCATGGTGTTTTAAAAGATATTCCTGAAGTGAATAATATCGAAGTAAAATTAGTCTGGTACCCTGCTTGGACAACGGATAAAATGAGCCGTTACGCACGAATTGCTTTGGGTATTCGCTAGTTATTTCGAGACTAATGATAAAAAACATATGAAAGAACCGATTGGTCCGTTCTTTCATATGTTTTTTTGTTTGTTTAATTTACTTATTTGAAAAAAACTACCTGATGCCATCAATACTTGGCTTTTTCCAAATTTTTGCTACTGGATGGAAGTCTAATAAAAACTGTAGCTGCGTTCCACCGAAGCCTGACGCTCCAGCAAACATGATATGAAAAGTGAGCCCTCTATCCATAATCAGTACCCTGTATCCAGCACGCCATTTCTTTCATAAAACTGATAACGTTTTTCTCTTTGGGCTTCATTCGCTGCATTTTTGCCAATTTCTTCACTCTCTAAAAGAACCCCTTAGGATAACGTGTCTTCAATAACGCTAACACGGTTGAGCCTAATCGTTTGTTTCGGTGGTGCTGATCAATTGCAAAGAAAAAGACATAGGTTGCTTCAGGTGCAATTTGACTATTTAACAAAATCCCCACGTTCTCATCCGCCTCTTGAATAACAAACAAATGAAATTTTCCTGCTTGAGAAGACGTCAATAATTGACCAAACGGCAGTCTCTCTTCTTCTGGAAAAGCTTCTATGTAGGTTGCTTCCCAATAGGCTTGATTTTCTTGATTTAATAATGTGAATTACATAAAAGCTCCTTTCTAAAATGATTGCTTCGTACTAATAACTTTTGTTACTTACATAAGACCTAAAAGTTATTTAAACATGCGACTGGTTAGCCCTATACGCAATTATTTTTTGATACTAATCTAGTAGTTTAATCGTTCTCTGTTCCTGAGTCAATAAAAGAGCACACGATTCGAGACTTTCAACGTTTAGTGAAAAGTCGATTCTTATTTCATTACAACCGATTCACTATTCGCTGCCCTCTTTTTTCTATTCGTTGATTTACTTGAACTAAATATTCATTTATCTCCTCTAGATTCTGAGGTAAGATAAACGAGTCTTTTTTCAAATGATTTTTCCATAGCGCTACTGGTTGATACTGTTCATTTAAAAATGGTTGCATCTCATACGTATGAACGTAGCTTTCCCATGAATGAAATGAAGCTAAAAATATCGAAAGTTGTTCTAAAGAATAATCCCAATAATCTTTAAACGATAAACTTCTTCCGCTGTTAAATCCTAGTGGAACTACTGTAATGTTTCCAATTGAATGGGTAAGTTCGGCAAAACGCTTTAATTGTGGGTCCTGATGGACTCGATCAAATTTAGTAAAATTGTCGAGAAGGAATTCATTCCATGTATATTTTTTGGGTACAGGATTTGGTAAATAGTCAGGAAAAACTTGGTCAAAATAAGTTAAATATCGGTCCGAAATCACAGCCGATGTCCCGGAATCATGAGGCGGATACTTGCTATTTACTGCAAGCAAATTCTGTTCAGAAGGTTTTTCTAAATAGCTTTCTTGATTTTCCCCAATTACTTCCGCTGGTCTAAAGAAATCGGGATAAACAAGTTGTAACATAATTTTATACGTTGTCCAAAATGAGTTCATAATATCTTTGTGCATGGTCGCCTTCCCAGTTAACTTTAAAAAAACATCCTCCACAACCTCGTACTTTTCAATATGGACATTCGATGTTCTAGCTTTTAAAATATTTTTAACCGGCTGCTGGTGGTCATACTCTTGACCCAAAAGCAACTTCTTTAAATCATCTTTCGCTGAAATTGTCTTAACTGTAATCTCCGCCACTTTGAATAACTCCCATCCTACGATTTTCTCTATATTCTTTTATATTATTATACTAGAAAAACGCTCCCTCCTGCCCTTTTTTAATCAACAAATCAGCAATTAGAAAACACCAGCGAAACAGAAGTGCAACACTAGCATGCGAAAAAATGCGATCGGCAACTTATTTTTAGACACTCTGTGTGTTTCGTATAGTCGAGGCTGGTTGCGTGTATTTTTTTCAAGAAAATTGAGAACAGCTATGGTATAGTCAAAACTACGATTATTTCAAACACGGAGCGACAGTTTATGGAAATGTACCAAGTAATTAGATATTTTTTAAATGAAATGGAGAAAAAGATTTGGCATGCCTTGTTAACATTAGTACTTTTTTGTCTTTATATTTCCATTTTTGATGTTCCTTTTACAATTAAAAATACGTTCATCGGCAGACTACTTTTCCCGAAAGCTTTTATGAATGCAGGAAGTGCGAATCTGATTTTTTATTTGATTAGTTTTTTTGGTTTTTTATGGTCAATTTTCATTTTTGCTTATCTATTGAATAAGACACGCCTCAAATTATTAAATAAAACATTTCCTTATCTTTTGGAAATATTAGAAGTCTGTATTTTGCCTTTAGTGATTCTTTATGCTTACATTTATATTTATTTGCGGGTCCATGGCGAAGGTTTCAGCTATATACGAGAATCTCTTTTACAGCAAGAGTTAACTTATTCAATGAAATGGTTTCTTTGCCTTGGTAGTTTGGCGCCGTTATTTTTCTTTTTAAGCACTTTAAATTTAGCTAAACGAGTCAGACAAAAAAAAGACATGGAATCATGAAAATCCATGTCTTTTTTAGTCGGATGTTGTTTTTACTGCAGGACAGTTTTCTTCCAAAAATTCAAAAATACTACTGTAATAATTTTCAGGTTCGTAGACACTTGAAGATAAATGTGGTGCTTTAGCAACAATGAGACCTTTTTGTATCCCCTGAGTTGCCGCTAAATTTTCTTCAAACATTGTCATTGGAACAAAGCGATCACCTGTACCGTGAATAAAGAATGTGGGCAACGTATTTTTGTGTAATTGTCTCACGGAAGAAGCGGTTTTCAATTGAAAGCCATAGTTATTTAATGCTAATTGATTAGCAATTGTTAAAATAGGAAAAGCGGGTAAATGAAAAGATTCATGTAGGACGTATTTAAATTCATCATAAACAGAAGTGTAGCCACAATCCACTATTAATCCGCGGACATTCGTTGGTAACTTTTCACCACTTGCCATCATGACAGTAGCCGCTCCCATGGAACCGCCCACTAAAATAATTTCTGCTTCCATATCAATGGCAAGAACTTCACTAATCCAACTTAATAAATCTAACCGATCCAGCCATCCCATCCCAATTTTATTCCCTGAACTTTTCCCGTGCGCACGCAAATCGGGAACTAAAACATTGTAGCCTTCTTCTGCAAAACGTAATGCAGTATATGCCATATCGCGTTTTCCGTTTGAACGATAACCATGCACACAAATCGCCCAACGATGGTTATCTGGATAAGGAATAAAGCACCGTGCATACAATGTTTCATCTTTAATTTTCAACCAACGATCTTCAGCAAAAGACTCTGTCCAAAAAGCTTCGCCTTCTTGTTTTTGTTGTTCTTCTATTTTAGTATATCTTGTTTCTCGTTCTTGAAAATTATCAGGATTTAATAACCGATGCCCTTTTTTATGATACCAAGGATTGTCTTTAAGCAACGCGATTTTCAAAAAATAATTGGCAATGTAAACAGAAAAAACAACGCCAATCATTGCAAAAATGATCAGTAACCCGAGGAGCCATTTCATCTGCAAATCACACCCTCTTCTAAAGTATTTCCTTCTTCATTTAATATACTATGGATTTTTCATTTCTGAAAGAAATCACCCTTACATTTTGTTATTTTTTGAAAAAAAGCAGCCGTCTCAAAAAGAGGCGGCTACTTTTAATCTATCAACAATCCAACGTTGTCATATCTTCATATGTCTCACGGCGAGCAACTAATTTTGCTTGTCCATCTTCGACAAAAACCACCGCTGGTCGAGGATTTCGGTTGTAATTACTTGCCATTGAATAACCGTAAGCCCCCGTACTACTAATGGCCAATAAATCCCCTGCTTTAACTTCTGGCAATAAAATATCTCGAAGTAAGACATCTCCTGATTCGCAATATTTACCAACCACTGTGACTTTCTTGACTGAATCATGCCCCTCACGATTCGCTAGAAATCCATCATAAACCGCTTGATACAAAGCAGGCCGTATATTATCACCCATGCCACCATCTACGGAAACAAAATGACGAACACCAGGAACCTCTTTTTGCGCGCCAACTGTATATATCGTTGTGCCCGCTTCGGCAATTAAACTGCGGCCTGGTTCAATCCAAAGCTCAGGCAGTGGATACCCTAATTGTTCACAATGACCTTTCAAGGAATAAACAATTTTTTCAACAAATGTTGCTGGTGCTAATGGCTCATCTTGCTGCGTGTACTGCACACCAAAACCACCACCCATATTTAAAACACGTGCTGTAAATTGATGGACTTGCCGCCAGTCTTCTAAAATAGTGAACATTTTTTCAACAGCAGCTAAAAAGCCTTCCACAGCAAAAATTTGCGAGCCAATATGGCAATGGACCCCTTGTACATCAAAAGAGGGGTTTGATAAAAGACGAACGAGTGCTTCTGTTGCCTGGCCACTTGCAACATCAAAACCAAATTTTGAATCTTCTTGGCCTGTCAAAATGTAATCATGTGTTTCTGCATCCACGCCAGGACTCACCCGAAAAAGAACTTTTTGTGTTTGGTTTCGTGTAGCTAATAATTCTTCCAACAAGTCAATTTCGTAAAAATTATCAATGACAATTGTACCTATTTTGTTATCCAAAGCATAACGTAATTCTTCAGGGGTTTTATTATTTCCATGGAACTCAATTTCCGCTGGCTCCATGCCCCCTTTTAAAGCTGTGAATAGTTCTCCACCAGAGACAACATCACAAGCAATATCTTCTTCCTTTAACACTTGATAAATAGCTAAACAACTAAATGCTTTACTTGCATAAACCACTTTATTTTTGATACCTAATTGATTTAACGTTTGTTTAAAACCACGTGCCTGCGCGCGAATATGAGCGACATCATAGACAAATAACGGCGTCCCGAATTTTTGCGCCAACTTTACGGTGTCACAACCACCGATTTCTAAATGATTTTCCCGATTCATTTTTGCTGTACCAAATAACATGTTTTCCCGCCCCTTCATTTTGTTTTATTAAAAATCATAGCATAAAACCCAGTAGCTTCCTATAATTTTCCACATTTTTCTCTGACTTTCTCCTGTTGCTTTTTTTCGCCAAATAGCCTACAATAATTGGCATACGAATAAAAAACCTTTATTATCAAGACTTTAATCTTTTAAATAAAAATTGGTATATACGAAAAAGAAAGAAGGCAGATGACTTGGCTACACTGAACCGCGATCAACAAATTGAAGAAATTATTAATTTGGAAGCAATTTTGAATTTACCGAAAGGAACAGAACATTTTGTCAGTGATTTACATGGTGAATTTGAAGCTTTTGACCATATTTTAAGAAATGGTTCTGGGCGAATTCGAGAAAAAGTTCAATTTTTATTTAAACAAGAATTAAATGCCCATCAGATGGACGAGCTTTGTTTTATTATCTACTATCCAGAAGAAAAATTAACCCTTTTAGAAAATGAAAGCGCCCTCTCTTATGAATGGTGGCTATTAACGATTCGCCGTCTGGTTGAAATCGTCCGTTCTTCTTCGATGAAGTACACACGTTCTAAAGTTCGCAAAGCCCTTCCTGAAACCTATGGGTATATTCTCGAAGAATTGATTTATCAATATGATGAAACAACAACCAAAAACGGTTACTATCAACAAATTATTGAAAAAATTATTTTACTAGGTGAAGCCAAACGTTTCGTGACAGAATTAGCTTATCTAATCCAACGTCTGATTATCGATCACCTACATGTTATTGGGGATATCTATGACCGGGGGCCAGCACCAGATAAAATTATGGACCGATTAATGTCCTATCACTCCTTGGATATTCAACTAGGCAATCATGATATGATTTGGCTGGCTGCTTATAGTGGTTCACTGGCTTGTTTAGCCAATGTAGTACGTATTTGTGCTCGCTATGGAAATTTAGATTTGTTAGAAGAACGTTATGCTATCGATTTAACCGCCTTAAAAAAATTTAGTTTAGAAACGTATAAAGAAAATCCTGCTTTTGCACCCAAGAAAAATCCCTATCGTGCGTTAACTGAAGCTGAAAAACAAGTAGCGATGCGTGTGCAACAAGCCATTGCCATTATTCAAGAAAAACTAGAAGGCCAAATTATTGGTCGACGCCCTGATTTTAACTTGGCACATCGGCTACGCTTAGATAAGATTCAAGGGGAAACTATTACTTTTGACGAATGTCGTTATACATTAATTAACAGCTGTTTCCAAACCGTTTCTGAAGAGCAGCCTTACCAATTAACACGTGAGGAAAAACAGATAATTGATGATTTATTAACGCAATTTCAGTCTTCACCGCGGTTAACAAAACACATGCGCTTTCTAATGGAAAAAGCTTCTCTTTACCTTGTGTATAATCAAAATTTATTGATTCATGGCTGTCTGCCTCTGAATGCGGACGGTACTTTTCAAGCTTACACATTTAAAGGCCACTCCTATTCAGGAAAAGCTTTAGTAGACTTCTTTCAGAAAATGTTAGAAGAAGCTTATGCTCAGCCTGCTAGTACAGATGACTATGCAACAGATTGTTTATGGTATCTTTGGTGTGGCGAAGGTTCCTCATTATTTGGCAAACGAGCTATGAAAACCTTTGAGCGTTATTTTCTCGCTGAAAAAGAAACACATTACGAAGAAAAGAATCCTTATTACTCTTTGCGTGATACGGTTGAAGTTTGTGAAAGAATCCTAGATGAATTTGAAGTGACTGGTGAAAATCGACATATCATTAATGGCCATACACCAGTTAAACGAACAAAAGGCGAATCGCCAATCAAAGCAAATGGCACGCTTCTCGTAATTGACGGCGGCTTTTCAAAATCTTATCAGACAATTACTGGAATTGCTGGTTATACATTGTTGTACAACTCGTTTGGTTTACAACTGACCGCGCATAAATCTTTTTCTAGTAAAGAAACAGCCATTTTAAATAATCAAGACATTCATTCCATCAAACAAGTCATCGATCGCCCCTTACAGCGGCTATTGGTGAAAGATACCACTATCGGCAAAGAGCTATTAAAGCAATCGCAAGCACTCCAAAAACAAATGAAACAAAACCAGTAGTGCCGTTAAAAAGACGCTTGCGCTCTTATCCGAAAAATGATTAAATGGAGGAGTTGAGAAAAATATCTATTAGAGAAACGGAAAGGGTTTTACATTGAAGAAACAGCAACTCTCACTTTACGGCACCATTTTCTTTCTTTGCTTTTTCCTAATTGTGGGCTTCTTCTTCTCAAGTCGTGGCGAAGATTATGCCAAAGAATCTGAACAAAAAGTTACAATTGATTCCGCCAAACATGAGAAGCATACGAAAGACAAGGAAGAAAATAATTCAGCAAATACAGTATTTTTTGATAAAATAAATGACCTGCTCGTCGCTTCTGTCAAAGAATTTGAAGGAATGGTCGGGATTAGTTATTTGGATTTGGAAACTGGCGAACAACGTTCCGTGAATGGCCAACATGAATTTTATACAGCTAGTACTATTAAAGTACCACTGACGATGCTAGTCGCCGACACGGTTGCTTCTGGTCAAAAAAAATGGACAGACCTGATTCCTTATAACGCTGAAGAAGATTATGAAGAAGGAACTGGGATCATTGCCTATAATATCCAACCAGAATATCCATTAAAAACGTTACAAGAATATGCCATCACCTATTCTGATAATATCGCTAAAAATATGCTCTATGATACATTGGGTGGTGATGCAAAAGCAAAACGAGAAATGTATCAGCGTTATTTGCACAAGACACCTTCGATTGAAGAGCCACAATTTTCTTCTGAAGATGCGCTTGTTATTCTACAAAAATTATATACTGAAAAAGCAACAAAACCAGATTACCAAACGATTTATGATTCTATGAAACAAAGTGTTTTCCATGAAAGAATGGAAACTCCCACAACTCAAGGAAAAGTTGCTCATAAAATTGGTTCCTATGATGAATTTATTCATGATATGGGGATTTTAGAAACACCTCATCCCTTTGCTTTAGCAATTTTTACTAAAGGACCTGATAATGCTAAGAGTGCTGCGTTTATTGCTTCAGTGACAGATAAGCTATGGCAATTACAGGTGTCTGAATATCCTAATGATAACCATTGATAATGAAAATAAAAGCATCTTTTTTTAATGACAACGCTCAATAAAAAAGATGCTTTTATTAGTAGTTATATTAATTAAAATATTTGTATTTCCCATAACCTTTTTAGCAATTATTTCTGAGTATTTTTTAACTCCAACGAACCTAATTCTTTTCCTGCTGCATCATCTTCATAAGAATTTCTAACGATTACTTTATACAATGACTTATGATCCAAACTACTTAAGTCAAAAGAAATGTTAATTGTAGCATCTTCCCCTTTATTAAAGCCACTACCAATTTGACGTGCAATAGGTATCTCAAGACCGTTTTTATAAACTGAAATTAGAATATCACGACTTTTTTTATTTTTTTCTGGATTTGGAACATCCATAATCAGCGTAGTTTGAAGCGCATCACTTTGGGCCTTAATATTTTTAATTTTTTTCACGTTTTTAATGCTAGGTATCGTTTCTTTCATAATGGATTGGTAAGGAATTTTAAACGTCCAATCGCCTTGATACTCTAATGCATTCTCAACACTAAAAGATCGGCTACTTGCTTTGATTGCTTCTTTTAATTCATTATCATGCTGTTCTTGATCTTCCCAAGCTAATCGGTAGATATGGAGCGTTAATTGATCTTGACTAACAAGTTTTTGCTTATTGAAAGTTGAAATCACTGAACCATAAAAAACATCCTTCTCGATTCTATATAACGATGTTGAACTTACACCCCCAAATAAATCTTCTTTGCTTCCTTCTCTAAATAACCCTAGTTGAATATCTTGAGAATAATTATTTCTAGCGATTTTTTTCTGTAATAACTCTTTTAATTTTTGATCTTTAATCTTAAATTGATAATCAAACGCCATTTTATTTTTTGTCGATACAAATTTTGTTAATACGATTTCTCGCTCATTTTGTACACTCCGCAATTCTAGTTTTGTTGGAACACCAGAAGATTCTACTGTTTGAACACCTGTATCTTGACTAATCCCCAATACCTCTTCTATGGCACGTCCAATGGGTGTTTTTACTATCAAAGTAAAAGTGGTAGCAATACTAATTAGCCCTATAATTAAATGTTTACGCGATATCTTTTTCTTTGGCTGTCTGTATTGTTTTATTTCTCCCATTAATATCTTAGTTCTTTGAATGTTTAAACGTTCCACTGTTTCTAAAGGCATCTTTTTTTCATATTTTAATATATCACTTCGTTTTCTATCCATTTACCATGTCTCCTTTAAATATGTCCTTAATTTTTTTCGACCACGAGAAAGACGAATTTTGATGGTATTTGTTGAAACATCAAGTTGCTGAGCGATTTCTTTTATACTAAAGCCAACATAATAGTACATAACTAGCGGAACGCGATAATTATCAGGTAATTTATGTAATCCTTTATCCAAATCATATAAATCATCAAAAGCAGGAACAGAAGAATAAGTATCCATCCAGTGAGTTGTTCTCTGCTTTTCTCTAAAAATATTTTGAACTTGGTTTAACATTATTTTAAAAATCCATGAATTAAACGCATGTTCATTTTTTAATGTTGTTATTTTTTCCCATGCACATAGTTCAGTTTCTTGTAAACAATCAGCAACGTCGACTTCGTTTAATAGCATTTTATATGCAGCATTGTATAAAACTGTTTCATATTTTTGACAAAGGTGAACAAATGCTTGTCCATCTCCTTTTTTTGCTTTCTGAACTAATTTTTTTGTTGAAATTTTATCCATAAAACACCTCTTTTCATTTAACTAACTATTAGACGTTAAGTATCTGTAAAAGGTTTCATATTTTTATAAAAAAAATATCTGGGACAAAAGTCATTTTGACTACTGTCCCAGATACTAAAATCCACAATGAGTAGCTGGCTACTTTACAGACAACAACTTCGTAAAACGTTCTGCCAACATTTGGTGGGCATCAATTTTTTTGGTTCCTTGTGCTTTTGCTGCAAAACTAGCAAAGTTTAAGCCGGCCCCAAATAGTTGTAACGCACCGTTGCCTAAATCTCCCTTTTTAAGAGCTTCAAGCCCATCTTCGATAAATTGGTTACTTTCATCTAAATGACACTCAGGAAGATATTTCACGCCGTGATGATATCGTTTTACATTCAGAATGATTTGCTTCGCGGCTTCTTCTGAAATAGCCGCTCCCAAGTTTAACAGTAGCTCATTGATTGGTTCCACCAAGCGAGCATAGTCACTTTCGTACTTTTGACAATTCAGTGCAATCGCTTTGCGGCGTTCTTCATTTTTCATTTTTTCCACTCCCTTTTTTATTAAAAACGAGCACGAAAGCTACCAACTGGCTTCGCACTCGTTCTTTCTAACCACTAATTTTCTTTGTTCATGCTTTTAATTTTAATTAGACGCGTAATTTCGCCACGTTCATTTTCTTCTAATTTCATTTGAATGTAGTAAATTGTTTCTTCTAATTGTGGAATCGTCATGTACTCTAAGGCGTTGACACGACGACGCGTTTTTTCAATTTCTTTTGATAATAATTGGCACGTCTTTTCAACATTTGCAAGTGCTAATAATTTCGGTAAAATGCTTGAAATTTTAGCAAAAGCTTGATCAAGCTCGCTGTTTGAATTCACGTAGCCATAATCTAAGGGTGCTTCTTGAACCGATTCATCGTAATCAAAAATCATTTTAGGAACTGGCACACTTAAGATGTTCTGTTCAATAATTTCTAATTCAACTTTTTCGGCTGGAATTGCCACTAACTCTTCAATAAAGGCTTCGTTCAACGTTGCGTTTGCCAATACAAAATTTGATAACGCATCCGTCACTTCTTGTTCAACCTGAATACGTAACTCATTGTTTTCTTTGACTAGCGCAATAAACCGTCGCATCAATTCATCTTGTTTGTCTTTCAGCAACTTATGACCTCTCGTGGCCGTAGTTAACTGTTTTTTCAATCGGGAAAGTTCCATACGGGTTGGATTAACATTTAATCGAGCCATTTTTCTACTTCCCTTCAGTTAAATATTGATCGAGCATATCCTCTTTAATTCGTTTTAGTTCTGTTCTCGGTAGCATACTTAATAGTTCCCACCCAAGATCTAACGTTTCTTCAATCGAACGGTTTGTATCGAATCCTTGATTGACATATTCTTCTTCAAAACGTTGGGCAAAAGCTGCGTAAATTTTATCGACATCGGAAAGAGCTGATTCTCCTAAAATGACAGCTAATTCTTTGGCTTGTTTCCCTTGTGCATAGGCTGAGAACAATTGATTCATCGTCGCTGCATGATCCCCGCGCGTTTTGCCTTCACCAGTTCCTTTGTCTTTAAGACGGGAAAGTGATGGCAAGACATCAATTGGTGGTTGGATACCGCTCTTATATAGTTCCCGGGACAAGATAATTTGCCCTTCTGTAATATAGCCAGTTAAATCGGGAATTGGATGTGTTTTATCCTCCTCTGGCATTGTTAAAATAGGAATCTGTGTTACGGAACCTTTTGAGCCACGAATTCGTCCTGCCCGTTCATACAACGTTGCTAAGTTCGTGTAAAGATAACCTGGGTAACCACGACGTCCTGGAACTTCACGGCGTGCTGCTGAAATTTCTCGCAACGCTTCGCAATAATTGGTCATATCCGTCATGATAACTAAGACATGCATGCCCTTTTCATAAGCTAAATATTCAGCGGCTGTCAAAGCCATTCTAGGCGTTGCAATCCGTTCAATGGCTGGATCATTCGCTAAGTTCATAAACAAGACTGAACGATCAATTGCGCCTGTTTGACGGAAATCTTCCATAAAATATTCCGCTTCTTCAAAGGTAATCCCAATGGCCGCAAAAACTACGGCAAATTCTTCTTCACTATTTAACACGTTGGCTTGTCTGGCAATTTGCGCCGCTAATTCTTTATGAGGTAAGCCAGATGCTGAAAAAACAGGTAATTTTTGACCACGAACTAAGGTATTTAAATGGTCAATCGCTGAAATCCCTGTTTGGATGAACTCATCGGGATAATCACGAGCGACTGGATTGATAACTTCGCCGTTAATATCTAATTTTTTCTCAGGTAATAATTCTGGTCCATTATCTTTTAAGCGACCTAAGCCGTCAAAAACGCGCCCCATCATATCTGGTGAAACCCCTAATTCTAAAGGATGTCCCAGAAAGCGAACTTTTGAATCACGAATATTGATGTTACTCGTTCCTTCAAAAATTTGGACCATCGCTTTATCTCCATTGATTTCTAAAACTTGCCCTTGGCGAATTTCGCCATTTTGCATGCGTACTTCAATTAATTCTTCGTACTTTACGCCTGCCACTTTTTCAACAATCATCAGAGGACCAACGACTTCATTGATTGTGCGATATTCTTTAATCATTCGTCATTCCTCCTTCAGCAATGATTTCTTTTATCGTTGTTTTAATTTCTGCTTGTAAACGATCCAATTTTTCTAATTCTTCTTCTGGTAAATACTTGCTACGAGCAATGCGATCACGGATTTCAACTGTTCCCGCCATTAACTCAGAGAAATAAGTGCCTAAACTTAAGGCTTTTTGACCTTCTTCACCAAAAGTTAGAATCAATTGCAACATTTTCGCTTGTTTGGTTCGAGAAGTGAACGTATCCACGTCATCAAAAGCATTTTGTTGCAAATAGTCTTCCCGTAATGATTTGGCTGTTTCCAACGTTAAACGGTCTTTATCCGACAAGGAATCAATCCCAACCAAGCGAACAATTTCTTCCAGTTGAGATTCCTCTTGTAAAATCCGCATCCCTTCAGCTACCATAGCGGCCCAGTTTCCTTGCAATTCCAAGTCTAAATATTGCCCTACTTCTGTGGAGTAAAGAGAATAACTTTGCAACCAGTTAATAGAAGGAAAATGACGTTTTTGTGCTAATTGAGAATCTAAGCCCCAGAATACTTTAACAACGCGTAACGTATTTTGGGTGACAGGTTCTGATATGTCCCCACCAGATGGCGAAACCGCACTAATCGCTGTAATGCTTCCTTCACGATGATCTTTTCCTAACGCGATGACTTGTCCTGCTCGTTCATAATATTCAGCTAAGCGGCTACCTAAATAGGCTGGATAGCCTTCATCACCAGGCATTTCTTCTAATCGGCCACTCATTTCTCGTAACGCTTCTGCCCAACGAGAAGTAGAATCCGCCATAATTGCGACTGAGTAACCCATATCACGGAAATATTCTGCAATGGTAATCCCTGTATAAATCGAGGCTTCCCGTGCCGCCACCGGCATATTTGACGTATTCGCAATTAAAATCGTCCGATTCATCAAAGACTCACCAGTTGTTGGATCAATTAATTCTGGAAATTCATTTAAAACATCTGTCATTTCATTCCCGCGTTCCCCACAACCAACGTAAACGACTAAGTCGACATCGGCCCACTTAGCAATTTGGTGCTGAACGACTGTTTTTCCAGCGCCAAATGGTCCTGGAACTGCTGCCGCTCCGCCTTTCGTAATTGGGAAAAAGGTATCAATTACGCGTTGTCCGGTCACCATCGGTACTTTGGGACTTAGTTTTTCTAAAATGGGACGTCCCCGCCGAACGGGCCATTTTTGCATCATGCTAAAACTTTCCGTTCCTTTAGCCGTTTTCACTGAGTAAACTGTTTCATCAATGGCAAAGTCACCTGCTTTAATTTCGACAATCGTTCCTGAAACGCCGAAAGGCACCATAATTTTATGTTGAATAATCGGTGTTTCTTGAACCACACCGACGATGTCACCTGCCGACACTTCTTCACCAACTGCCACAGTCGGTTCAAACGTCCATTTTTTCTCACGATCTAATGCATCAATTTTAACGCCACGGCCTAAAAAGTTACTGTGGGTTACTTCTTGAAATGTATCCAATGGTCGTTGAATACCATCAAACATTTCGGCAATTAAACCTGGGGCTAATTCAACAGATAATGGTTCTCCTGTTGAAATAACTGGTTCTCCTGGTCCAATGCCTGTTGTTTCTTCATATACTTGAATCGAAGCGACGTCGCCTCGCATTTCAATAATCTCTCCGATAACGCCTAAATCTCCCACATGACAAATGTCTTGGATACTAGCATCTGACATGTTTTCAGCTAAAATCAAAGGACCTGAAACTTTGACAATTTTTCCAATTTGCACGCTCATTCTCCTTTGCATTATAAAATATTTTGTCCAATTGCTTTTTCAACATTTTTTTCAATCTCACTTAAACCGATTCCGATTGTACCATTATGACTTGGGATTAAAATAATCGCTGGTGTCACTTGTTCTTTGTATCGTTCAATCGTTTCTTCTGCTAAAGTAGAGGCTTCTTCCGTTATGAAAATGACCCCAAACTTATTTTTTGCCATAGTTTCAATGGCTTCTCTAACTTGCATTTCTGAAATGGCATGATGGACCTCAAAGCCAAACAGTTTAAATGGTAAGATTGAATTTTTGTCTCCAATGACACCAATTTTATACCCCATTGACTTTTCGCATCCTTTCTCGAATTTTTTCATTTGAAAACCCACTATGTTTTCCGACCAAAATTAAACGCAAATTTTTCCATTCAACTTCTTTCGCATTCAAAAAGGCTAGTAATGGGAGCGGCCCAAAAGCAACCGTTCGACCGTTTTCATACATTGAGGTCAGGTAATCATCTTTGAGTTTTTCAAAAGCCAATAAATTTAATTCATTGGTTTCTTTATTGATAATCTTTTCTAATAGTTGTCCGTAATTCGTTGTTCTGACAAATGCTGTAAATTCTACAAGTGACTTTTCCGCATAGGTCAACAGTTCTTTCTTTGAGAGACTGCCAGCGCTAGAAAGCACGGTTGATAAAAAGTTACTGTTTTGATGTTGAACAATCCCTCTAGCCATCGTTGATAGATTGGTTAAATCAATAAAAGCGATGACTTCCTTCGTTAACTCTTCATACCCCAATTCATCCGCTAATTTTCGCTGTTGCTGTAAAAATGCTCGATCATAAAGGATATCAATTGCTTGCGGCAAACCGCCTTCTTCCAGATAGGCAAAAACATCACGGATCACTTCTAATAATGCTGGTTCAAGTTCGGAAGAGTTTTTTGTATGAATGGCACTTTTGACTGTGTTTAGAGAATAACGACCATCTTCTAAATAAAGATAATCAAAATCTTTACCTGTTCGCTCAGCTTTCGTCAAAATTTTCAAGTTATGGAAGGTAAAACGCATCGTATACAACGTTACTACAGCTGGTTCTGGAGCCATTTCATATAACCAGCGATAAAGACTTCCCAGCGCTTCAGAAGAATGGTAGTCAAATTTTTCTTCAAAAGTTTCGGTTAAATAAGGTTGATAAACCGTACTTTTTAACATATTTTTAACGTCTTCAACTGTTTCCGCTTCTAAAAGTTGTTGAAACTGTTGCTCAGAAAGCAGCTCCGTTTCTTTTAAACGAATCAGCGGATTAATTTGATGATACGTTGGTTTTCTCATGCTACGTCCTCCCTTCTTAACTGAAAAGTTTTTCTGCTACTTTAAAGCCTTCTGTTTTTTGAATCTCTTCAACTAATGCTGAAAAGAGAAAATTATAATCCAAACCGTCTTTTGCAACGATAAAGCCACTTTCTTTTGGAACAACTTCCTCTGAAAGCTCCCATTGAACAGTAGCATCAGAAAGGGCGGTCAGCCATTCTTGCGTCACCTTCGTTTGAGAATACTCGCCTAAAAGAATGGTTGCTTTTCCTGTTAATTCAAGTGAACCTAATTGTGCTTTCATGAATTGTTGAAATTCTTCCGCTGACCATTCACTCATCTTTAAGACCACTTCGTCAAATAATTGGTTAAGATATGCTTGTTTTTTATTTAATGCATCCTGACGAATTTCTAGTGTTTGCCGTTGTTGGCGTTGTTTAAATTCTTTTAATAATTGTTGTTGTCGTTTTTCTATTTCATGTTCTTGCTTCAGCAAAATTTCTTGTTGTGCTGCTTGGAATTCTTGATCGATGCGCGTTTGTTCACTGGTGACATAGGCTTCGACTTCTTGCTTTCCTTGTTGCTTAATTTCACTGATGATTTTTTCAATGGCATCCATCCATCTGCCTCCTCAATTATTTGACGTTCAATACAAGTAAGAAGGAAATTACGAACCCTAAGATGGCATAAGTTTCAACCATGGCAGCATAGATAATTCCTTTTGTTGCATGTTCTGGTTTCTTCGCTAAAATTTGGATCCCCGCAGCGGCTACACGACCTTGGGCAATCCCAGAGAACAATCCTGCAAAAGCAATTGGTAAAGCTGCTACAAAATAGTTCAATCCTTGAACCATACTCATATCGTTTCCTAAGTTAATATAAATTAAGAAAGCAATAACGAAACCGTATAGTCCTTGTGTACCTGGTAATAACTGTAAAATTAACGCTTGACCAAATTTTTCTGGCTGCTCCGTCGTTAAAGCTGCTGCTGCTTCCCCAGTAAAGCCAACCCCTTTGGCTGATCCAATCCCAGCAAAAATTGTCGCCATTGCCATTCCTAATACTGCAAAAACAATTCCACCATTATTATTAATTAAGTAATCCATCATCTCTATTTTCCTCCAATAAATAATTTTCTATTTTTTCTCAACATTGACATACTTTTCTTTTGTTTTTAGCGGATTAAACGCCCGGCCACCGCCTGTGTAAAATTTTCCAAAGAACTCAACATATTGCAAACGTGCGCCATGAACATAAGCACCTAATAACGATAAGAATATGTTTAACGCATGTAAAACAATTAACAGCAAGATGCCCACGCTAAAACGGGCAACTGGCGGCATGAACTCTACGAGCATATTAAACGCTGAAGCAATACTTCCCCCAGCAATTCCTAACGCCATCAAACGTGTATAACTAACTAAATCACCGACATAACCTGTCACACCGTATAGTCCATACAGTCCTTTGGCTAAGCCTTTTAATTTGGCCTTCGATTGAATCATTGGAATCACAATAATTGCAATGGCAGAAAGGCTAGCTAAAATCGCACCTGCTGTAAATAAGCCTTCATTTTTAACCACTAATTTACCAACGACTAACAATGCTAAACCAAACAAAATCCCTAACCAAGCGTAACTTTCGTTAATACTATCTAAATAGCGCTTTTGTTTTGATAACTGAATCCCATTAATCATTAAACCGACAACCAATTGGATAAACCCAAAAATAACCGATAAAATAAGAATCGTATTTACATCTTCGGTCGTTGATAAAATCGGAAATGGTGATTTGATTCCAAACATTGTTGGCGGTAATGCCGCACCGAAAAACGAACCGTAAATGAAGCCCCAAATAATTGTTGGAAATGATAAAATCAAGAAAAAGTCGGCAAAACGTTTCATGCCTCTCGGTAACACAAATGCTTTCAACGCAATAATAGACAAGAGTAGCATCAGTAAGCCATAGCCAATATCCGCTACCATCATGCCAAAAAAGACTAGATAAAACGGCATCATCGCGGGTGTCGGATCAACTTCTTCATATTTTGGTAAGCTATACATCTCTGTTAACATTTCAAACGGCTGCACCAATTTATTATTCGCTAGTTTAACTGGTATATCCGTCTCAATTTCCGCCTTCGTAGGATTTTCAAAAGTAAGAGCTATTTCGTCCTTAGGAACTTTTTCTTCAATCGCTGTCAAAATATCGGCTTTTTCTTCGACTGGAATCCACGTTTGCAAGATGAAAAATGATGAAGCATTTAACAAATGTTGACGTGCTTGTTCTCTTTGGATAACCGCCAACAAGACTTCTTCAGCCAAACAAAACGTTTCATAGAAATCATGATAAGAAGCCAGTTGTTGCTTTAAGGCTTTTTCTTCTTTTTGTAAAATTTCATATCGTTCTTTGACTTGTTGATATGCCTCTTTAGGCGGAACATCATAACGGTATTGGAGTGGTTCAAAACTATATTGGTTTAATAACTCGGTTACACTCTGCTGATGTTCCTTCAGGTAAACGAGTGTAAAGTAACTATGATGCATACTTTGATAAATTTCTTCAAAATAAACCGTTGGCCATTGAGACAAAGCGCTCAAGAAACTGGCTTTATTGGCTAGATTTATCGAACCATGAACGACATGACTACTTTTTAACTGCTGTTTGTGTGGTAGAACATCCAGATATTGCCAGCGGCCTAATAATTCTTCTTCTGCTTCTAACCCTTGACGATCCGTTTGAATTTGTTTCAAAGATTCTTGAATATTCTTTAATTCCGTCAAATAGCTTTGTAATGTTTCTTCATCAAAGGTTTGTTCCAACTCTTCTAAGGTGTAGACTTTTCTTTTTATCTTTAAGCCTTTTCCTGAAGAGCGTGTCAAAAATAAAAGAAGCTCTTGTAATTGTTGTAGCATCGTTTCATATTTACGTAGCTGTTCAGTTGACTGTTCTGCTTGTAAAAAAGAATATTGACTCTTTAAGGCTTGTTCTTCTTCAGGCGAATGAAAAATCCGTTTTACTTCGACAATTTGCAGGCCTTGAATGGCTTGTAGAATTGCTGCTTCTTTTTCGGCAGCGGCAATTATTGTCATTTTTTCCATTTTACTAACTGCCATAAACGTCTTTCACCCTCTCAATAATTGAATCAATGACTTGTTCTTTGTTCGCTTCGTAACGTTCGTGAAGCGCTTGTTCAGTGCGCTTTGTTTCATCTAAAAGTTGTTCTTTTTCAAGTTGTAACATCTTTTCTTGCGTTGCTAGTGAATCCGTCAGCACTTTTTCAACAGCTTCTTCACTCTCTTGACGTAGTTCAGCTAAACGTTCTTGCTTCTGTTCTTCATATAAACGACAATTCATCTTAGCTTGTTGCCGATGCTCTTCCACCGCATCCTCCGCTGCCTTGATTTGCTCTAGTACTTCTTGTACCATTGTCTCCACCTCCTTATTTTTTACACCTTTAGCATATAAGAAAAAGGACTAGCGAAATAGAGATACGCTCAGCCCTTTTGTTTTAGGTATGCAAAAAGGCGCAAACTCAAAAATTGTTCTTCTCACCCCTTGAAGAACTGAATCCTTGAAGCTTTCGCCCAACCATTCTTTATTCAATACTCTACCATCTTAGCAAAGTTTTTCGCAAAATTCAATACTTACCCAAATGAATTAAAATAACAAATTTTCACTTTTATAATAGGTAATAAAAAGGCATTATTTTTTTCGCTTTATAATTATTGATCTTGAATTTTTTTCACATAGATGTGCTATACTTACGTAAACAATTAAATTTATTTGGAGGGATCTCTGATGAATATACGATATATTTCAATCTCTGGTAATACACGCTCATTTGTTCAACATTTAACAGCTTATGCCGAAGAGCAACATCAGCACAACGAAAAAAATCCTACGATTACTTTCAAAGAAATTTCGGAAAATTCTCCGTTAGAAGTAGAAACAGAACCATTTTTTACTTTTGTGCCTACCTATTTAGATGGTGGCGATGGCATCAACAACGGCAATACCGAAATTTTAACAGAAGTCATGCGAGAATATCTTGCTTTTGAAAATAATTATCGTTATTGCTCTGGCGTGGTGGGCAGCGGCAATAAAAACTTTAACCACCAATACTGCCTGACAGCTAAACAGTATGCGGAACAATTTAACTTTCCCTTCTTAGCTGACTATGAATTAAGAGGTACTCAAGCGGATATTGAACGAATTTATGCTATTTTAAAGGAAAACCAATAAGCAAGTTTCATTACTAAAAAGCTCACCTATGATAGACTACATTTTGAGGTGAAGAAAAATGAGAAATACATGGTTAGTAGAACAACTTCAGTCAATCAGCGAAGAACCCAATTCTTTTATTATCGAGGAAACCATCAAATATATTGAACAATTAGAAGATGATAATGAAAGTCTTCAAGTTGCATTGGAAGGAACCATTTGGAGTCCTAAAAAATGGAACGAACCTTTGGAAAAATAATTTAAACAGAAGAAAAGAGCCAGAAACACTTACGTTTCTGGCTCTTTTCTTCTGTTATTTACAAATTATAGACGTGCATTTAAATCTTTTGCTAATTCTTCAAATCCTGGTTTACCTAATAAAGCGAACATGTTGCGTTTGTAAGCTTCAACACCTGGTTGATCAAATGGATTAACCCCATTTAAGTAACCTGAGATACCCACCGCAATTTCGAAGAAGTACATAACATAACCTAATGAATAAGCATCCATTGTTGGCACTTTAACGATCATGTTTGGCACACCACCATCTGTGTGAGCAAGCAACGTACCTTCGAACGCTTTTGTATTGACGAAGTCAATTTCTTTTCCTTGTAAATAGCCTAGGCCATCTAAGTCTTCATTTTGTTCTGGAATTGAAATGCTATGGCGTGGATTTTCAATTTTAACTACTGTTTCAAATAAGTTACGCATACCTTCTTGAACATATTGACCCATGGAATGTAAGTCAGTTGAAAAGTCTGCGGCTGCTGGGAAAATACCTTTGCCATCTTTTCCTTCTGATTCACCGTATAATTGTTTCCACCATTCAGAGAAATAGTGCATGCCAGGCTCATAGTTAATTAACATTTCAGTTGTTTTGCCTTTACGATATAAAATGTTACGTAACGCAGCATATTGATAGGCTTGGTTTTCTTTTAAGTCGCTCGTTGCGCCGTATTCTTTACGTGCATCATTTGCACCTTCCATTAAACGATCAATATCCGCACCGCTAACAGCAATTGGTAAAAGACCTACTGGCGTTAAAACAGTGAAACGGCCGCCCACATCATCAGGAATCACAAATGTTTCCCAACCTTCCGCATCAGCTTCAACTTTTACTGCTCCTTTAGCACGGTCAGTTGTCGCATAAATACGTTTATTGGCTTCTTCTTTGCCATATTTATTAATTAATAACTCTTTAAAGACGCGGAAAGCAATCGCTGGTTCTGTCGTCGTTCCAGATTTTGAAATAACGTTGACAGAAAAATCACGATCACCAATCACATTGATTAAATCAGCTAAATAAGTTGAGCTGATGCTATTTCCAGCAAAGAAGATTTGTGGCGCTTTCCGTTCTTCTTTTGATAATAGATTATTAAATGAATGTGTCAAAAATTCAATTGCTGCACGGGCACCTAAATATGAACCACCGATACCAATGACTACTAATACCTCAGAGTCAGATTGAATTTTTGCTGCTGCTTTTTTAATGCGCGCGAATTCTTCTTTGTCATAGTTTTCTGGTAAATCAATCCAGCCAGTAAAATCATTACCAGCTCCTGTACCTTCACGTAATGCTTTGTCCACTGCAGTGACTTGTGTTTGCATGTATTCCAATTCATGGTCAGCAACAAATGGTGCTAATTTGGAATAATCTAATTGAATGTGTGACATTCCTTTTCCTCCTCGAAAGTAAACTTACTACATGTATACTTTACGTGTTTTTAGACATTTTTTCAAGCAAATTCTTTTGGATAGACCAATTGTTTAATTTTAACTATTTAATTAGAGATATTTATTCTCTTAATCAAACAAACCAATAAAAAATGCTAGGAAATCCTAGCATTTTTTGTTATTAAACGAGTCCTTGACTTAGCATCGCTGCCGCTACTTTTTCGAAGCCAGCAATATTCGCACCTAAAACAAAGTTATCTCGTGCCTGATATTCGTTAGCTGTATCACGACAAGTCTCATAAATGTTTTGCATAATTTGATCTAGCATACCGTCAACTTTTTCAAAGGACCAAGCTAAACGTTCAGCATTTTGGCTCATCTCTAATGCAGAAACCGCAACACCACCTGCATTAGCGGCTTTGCCTGGACAATAAATTACAGCTGATTTAGCAAAAACGGCGACTGCTTCTAGTGTACAAGGCATATTTGCGCCTTCTGCCACGACTTTCACTCCGTTTTTCACTAAAATAGCGGCTTGCTTTTCGTTGATTTCATTTTGTGTTGCACATGGTAACGCAATGTCATACGCTGTTTCGAAATCCCAAACAGATTCTTTATCATAATAAGTTGCGCCTTTACGTGTTTCAACATATTTTGAAATGCGTTCACGATTTTTTTCTTTTAGTTCTTTTACTAACGCCACATCAATTCCTTCTGGATCATAAACAAAACCAGACGAATCGGAACATGTGATTACTGTGGCGCCTAGCTCAGTTGCTTTTTCCATGGCATAAATTGCGACATTCCCGCTACCAGAAACAGCGACTTTTTTGCCTTCAAACGTATCGTTTTTATCTGCTAATAAATGTTTAACAAAATAAACCGTTCCATAACCCGTCGCTTCTGTTCTTGCTTGGCTTCCCCAGTATCCTAAAGGTTTTCCAGTCAACACTCCTGCATCATAGTTGCGCAAGCGTTTATACATGCCAAACAAATAACCAATTTCACGAGCGCCTACGCCAATATCGCCTGCTGGAACATCTGTACTTGGACCAATATGTTTTTGAAGCTCGGTCATGAAACTTTGACAAAAGCGCATCACTTCAGCATCTGACTTACCTTTTGGATCAAAATCACTACCGCCTTTGCCGCCACCGATTGGCAAACCAGTTAAACTATTTTTAAAAATTTGTTCAAAGGCCAAAAACTTCATCACACTTAAATTCACACTTGGATGAAACCGCAAACCACCTTTGTATGGTCCAATCGCTGAATTATATTGGACACGATAGCCTCTGTTCACATGCCAATTGCCCTGGTCATCTTGCCACGGCACACGAAATTGAAAAATACGTTCAGGTTCAATCAAGACACCTAAAACATTTGCTTCAATGTATTGAGGATTTTTTTCTAAAAAACCTTCTACGGTTGGTAAAAACTCATCGACTGCTTGTAAATATTCTGTTTGACCTTGGTCTAATTGGTGAATCTTTTCTTGAATATTTTTAACATATTGTTTTGCGTCCATTTAATCATCCTCTCATTGTTATAGGTTTATTTTAACTGAAAATTCAAAAATTACCATAGTCAAACGTTTATTTTTTTATTTATTTCTTTTTTGCATTTTTATTGCGCTAATGAAAGCGTTGACATATTTTTGTAAAGTATGTAATATAAAATTAGTAAGCAAAGATAAAAATTTGTTGATATTTTGCATTAAATACACTCTTATACATCAAGATGTATTTAAAGAAAAGAGGAATATTTATGGAAATGGAAAAATTTAAAGATGATTTAAAATCGTTAGGTAAAAGAGTAACAAAATTAAAGGAAAATATTGCTACCGAAGAAGCAACCAAAACTTCTTTAATTATGCCCTTCTTTCAAATACTGGGTTATGACATTTTTAATCCTTTGGAATTCGTTCCAGAATTTACTGCTGATGTAGGGATTAAGAAAGGGGAAAAAGTAGATTATGCGATAGTAATTGATAGTATTCCTACTATGTTAATTGAAGCAAAATCTGTCAACGAGCAATTAACAAAACATGATTCTCAATTATTTAGATATTTTGGGACTACGACATCAAAATTTGGAATATTAACAAATGGTAAAGAATATAAATTTTTTACCGATTTGGAAGAACCCAACAAAATGGACGTCTCTCCATTTTTAACTATTGATATAACTAATTTGAAGGATACACAAATACCAGAAATTGCTAAATTCCATAAAGACACATTTGATATTGATAAAATTACAAGTAGCGCTTCTGAATTGAAATATTTAAATAAATTTAAAGCTTTCTTATCAGATCAGCTTTTAGACCCTTCAGAAGATTTTGTAAAATATTTTGTTGGAGAAATTTATGGCGGAGTAAAAACTAAACAAACATTAGATAAGTTTACACCTATAATAAAAAAAGGAATAAATCAATTTATCAATGAAAAAGTAAATGAAAAGTTAAGTGCTGCATTAAATACTTCTGTTTCGGACAAAGAAGATGATTTGTCTGAACAGCCTGAAGATGAAATCGAGAATAATATAGTTACTACTCCTGAAGAATTAGAAGTTTACACAATTTCTAAACTCATTTTAAAAGATACAGTAGTGTTGGATAGGATATTTTACCGAGATAATAAAAGTTACTTTAATGTACTCCTTGATAATAATATCAGAAAATGGATTTTAAGATTTTACATGAATAATAATGGTATGAAAATAGAACTAAACAACGGATTAAAAGAATTAATTTCAATCGAATCACCATTAGATGTGTCTAATCATTCAGAAAAAATAATAAAAATTGTAAACGAGTTCGTATAAAACTAAGGAGCCAGTTAGTAAATTTTCAATTAGCTGGTTCCTTAGTTTTATTTATTTTTTCCTTAAATCCAGAAAAAATCCCGTAATTATGGTACACTACCTATTGAATTGGAGGAGAACTATGAAGAAATTTGATGTAATTATTGTCGGCGCTGGGACGAGTGGTATGATGGCCACGATTGCGGCTGCAGAAGCAGGCGCTCAAGTATTATTGATTGAAAAAAATCGCCGTGTTGGGAAAAAATTATTAATGACTGGTGGCGGCCGCTGTAATGTAACTAATAATCGGCCCGCAGAAGAAATCATTTCATTTATTCCTGGGAATGGAAAATTTTTATACAGCGCATTTTCACAATTTGATAACTATGATATCATGAACTTTTTTGAATCCAATAGTATTCACTTAAAAGAAGAAGATCACGGACGCATGTTCCCTGTTACAGATAAATCGAAGTCAATTGTTGATGCGCTATTTAACCGCATTAACGAATTAGGAGTCACTGTTTTTACAAAAACACAGGTCACAAAATTACTACGAAAAGACGATCAAATAATTGGCGTTGAAACCGAACTGGAAAAAATTTATGCACCGTGTGTTGTATTAACAACTGGCGGCCGCACTTATCCTTCCACAGGAGCAACTGGTGATGGCTATAAACTAGCCAAAAAAATGGGGCATACCATCAGCCCACTATACCCTACCGAATCACCTATTATTTCTGAAGAACGTTTTATCCTTGATAAAACGTTGCAAGGTCTCTCTTTACAAGATGTTAATTTAACTGTTTTGAACCAAAAAGGAAAACCTTTAGTTAATCATCAAATGGATATGCTGTTTACACATTTTGGCATTTCAGGACCTGCCGCGCTCCGCTGTTCTAGTTTTATTAACCAAGAATTAACTCGCAACGGCAATCAGCCTGTCACGGTAGCCTTGGATGTGTTTCCGACAAAATCTTTTGAAGAAGTGCTGAAAAATGTTGATTGCATGATTGAGGAACAGCCAAATAAAGTGGCAAAAAATGCCTTTCATTCTTTAATACCAGAACGTCTGCTCACTTTTTATCTAGAGAAACTAGCAATTGAAGAAGTGCCTGCCAAACAACTAACAGAAAAGCAACGTCTTTCCTTTGTGGAACTACTGAAAGACTTTCAGTTCACTGTTACGAAAACATTGCCTTTGGAAAAATCTTTTGTCACAGGCGGTGGGATTTCCCTCAAAGAAGTGACCCCTAAAACAATGGAGAGCAAATTAGTCAATGGTTTATTTTTTGCTGGTGAACTTTTAGATATTAATGGCTATACTGGAGGCTACAATGTTACAGCTGCATTTGTCACTGGACATGTTGCTGGCTCCCATGCCGCAGAAATTGCAGAATACACCTATTTACCAATTGAAGAAGTCTAAACAAAAAGTCGCTAAAATAGCGACTTTTTGTTTACTTTTTTTATTTATCAATAATTTTCCCGTTTTCTAAATAAATAGTGCGGGTGGCTACTTTTTCCACAAACGTTTCATCATGCGAAGTGAAAATTACTGTTCCTTGATAGGCACTTATAAATTCTTCAAGTGCTTGGATTGTCTCTAAATCAAGAAAATTGGTGGGTTCATCCAATAAGATGATATTATTTGGTTCTATAAATAATTGAGCCAAAGTAATTTTTATGGCTTCGCCACCACTTAGAGAAGATATCTTTGTCTGTAAATTTTCTTGTTGAAAACCTAGTCGATATAAAAGTGAACGCACAATCTTTTCAGAATAATTTGTCCGCTTCAATAAATAAGTCAACAGTGGTTCATCATTTTTTAATCGATAATCTAATTGATGATACGTTCCTAACCTGACTTTGGGAGAAAAGTAAATGGCCGGGTGACGGGCTTCAATTTGTTGAAGGAAAGTACTCTTCCCAGCACCATTTTTTCCACAAAGTGCTATTTTTTCGTTTAAAGGAATTTGAACGTTCACTTGGTTAAGAATTGTTCGATTCTCATAAGCGAAAGTTAAATTTTCAATTCTAATTGGATATGGATTGTATAAAGAGAACTGATTATTAGTAGGAAAAATAATTTTTCGCTCTTGTTTTGCTTGCGCAACATCGGGTAATCTGTCAATTCTGCCCCTAAAATGAGAGAATCGGACTTTAGTAGGATACAATTTTACCGAAACTATGGCAAAATAAAGACGGAGGTGAAAACCATGAAGATTACATTGACACGAAAAACATCAGCTTGGGGCGCGTTACGCTATTTTACATTTTATAAAAATGGTGTGCATCAAGGGAAACTTTTTACTAATGTACCTATTGAAATTGAGGCTGATCCTGGGGATGTTTTAACGTTCTATGAAGGCTGGTTCCAGTTTTATCGGCGCATTGAAGTTACTGAAGATACCAAAGAAATCACGATTATCAATTCTAAAAAATTGCAACACGTTTTTTATACCTGTGTCGTCTTATTTTTAATTTTAACGCTATTATTCCTTTCCGCACAGAAACTTTCGACATTTATTATTGCTGAAATTTTAATTTACTCTGGTATTCAGTGGCTGTTCCGCCAACAAACCTATCATTTTACTGTCAAGAAAAAAACGGAATCCTTTGCTTCCTATTCTAAAAAAAGTATCGCACACTAAACGAATCTTTAGCGTGCGATATTTTTTAATTACTTTTCATTAATTCGGCCACATATATGACTGTTTCTGGTTGTGTTTCTTCAATTTTATTAATCGCATCTGCAAAATTCGGTAAATGTGCTTTGTGGGCAATTAATAATTCGTCCAACAAGGTCTTCGCCATGACGCCGCCAGGAACTAATGGATTAATAGTGAAAGCATGCAATGCTGCGCCGTAATCACCATTGATGGCTGCTCGAATAACCGTTTCTTCCATAGCTTTCATATTTTGAATAATTCCTCGTGCTGCTGGCGGAAAGGCCCCCCAGTTGTAAGGTTCATGGCCATGTGCTGTCACAGGACCAGACACTTCTACAACACAATCATACGGTAAATCAGTAATTGTCCCATTATTTTCAGTAGAAACAACCATATCCGTTCGTTTATCATTATAAATTGATGCGATCATTTCACAAGCTGCATCGCTATAGTGTGTGCCGCCCCGTTCTTCTAATTCTTTTGGTTTGTAATCTAGTTTGGGATCTTTATACAATTCAAACAGACGACCTTCCGTTTCTTTAACCACTTGTGCTCTTGTTTCGCCCCGTTCATACTCTTCGATAGAATGCTTCAACATCTCATCTTCAATATAATAATAGCGATGATAACCACATGGTAACATTCCTAAATCTTTTAACTGTTCATAATGGAACGGCGCATCAAAAATATTTTTCAAATGACTTTCTTGCTCTTGCTTAGGCCCGTAAATTAAATCAATGAGTTCTTGTGTTCGCTCTTGTCCTTCTTTGTCCCAAACGCGGTGCCAATGGAAATGATTAATTCCAGCAAATTTAAAGAATAAGTCTTCTTCTGGAATTCCCAGCATTTCGGCCGCTTGTTTTCTATGACCAATCGGCACATTACATAAGCCAACTGTTTTTTTCCAACCGCCATGTTTAATTGCGGCTTCCGTAACCATTCCAGCTGGATTGGTAAAATTCACTAACCAAGCATCTGGGCAAAGACGTTTCATATCGTCAATAATAGCTAAAATGACAGGAATTGTTCGAAATGCTTTAAACATTCCTCCCGCGCCATTTGTTTCTTGGCCTAATACCCCATGGGACAAAGGAATCCGTTCATCTTTAATGCGAGCATCTAATAATCCTACACGAAACTGTGTTGAAACAAAATCCGCCCCTTTTAAGGCTGCTTCACGGTCCAATGTTAAATGAACTTCCCAATCTAAACCAGCAGCTTTAATCATGCGCTTCGCCATTGCACCAACGATTTCCAATTTTTCTTTACCAGCTTCAATATCGACTAACCAAATTTCCTTAATTGGCAGTTCATCTTTTCTTTTAATGTATCCTTCAATTAATTCAGGTGTATAACTAGAACCGCCACCAATTGTTGCAATTTTTAATGCTCCTCTTGTCATCCGTCTTCTTCCTCCTTGATTAAATTGTTATCGTTTACATCTTTAGGATAAATTATGGGAATGTTCCCATGTCAAGCACTATTTTCAAAAAAATGTATGCTATACTTCTTATAAGAATACATTCCACTTTGGAGGTAAAAAATGACGTCTATCATTGATGTAGCAAAAGTTGCCGGTGTCTCGAAATCGACTGTTTCTCGCTTAATTTCTGGAAAAGGATATGTGAGTGCCGATAGTCAAGAAAAAATTCTCAAAGCAATGAAAGAATTAAATTATACCCCGAATTATGTGGCGCGGAATTTACGAGCAGGTGCCACAAAAACCATTGGCTTTTTAGCCCCTAGCTATTTAGGTTCCTTAGGCATTTTCTTGAATCGCTTTATTTCAATTGCCAAAAAATACAATTATTCCGTAACCTTATTTTTTACAGATGGCGATCAGCAGAAAGAAATTGATGCCTTGAACCAATTAAAATACAAACAATTAGATGGCTTGTTTTTATTGACACGAACAAATGAATGGTCGGTGATTGAGCCTTACAGCGCGTATGGCCCTTTAGCAACCTGGCATCGTATCGATTCACCCAATATATATTCTTCCTACATTGATCATTACTCTGGTTATTATCGTTCCTTAGAATATTTACAACAACAAGGATACCAAAAAATTGGTCATGTCCTCGGTAATCCCGAAAATTTAAACACGCACGCACGAAAACGTGCAATGAAAGATTTTTATGAAAACACTCAGGCACCTTGGCAAGCTGAGTGGCTGATTAATGATCAGTATACTAACCATTCTGGTCGCAAAATTGCCCATTACTGGCAACAATTAACCGACAAGCCAGAAGCTTTGGCCTTTTATAATGATCACGTAGCAGCTGAGTTTATTTCAGAACTTGAAAATCTAAATTATGCCGTTCCTCGCGATGTCGCTGTCATTGGCTTTGATAATAGTTATGTCAGTGAGTTGATGCATATTACGACTGTTGATTATGCCATTCAGTATCAAGCCGAAAACTCATTTATTTACCTATACAACCAATTAAATCAGACGAACATTCCTGAAAAAAAATTAACCGTTCGTCTAGTTGAACGACGAACGGTGCCTAAAAAAGACCCGGCAGATCAGTCACTTTGACTGATTTACCGGGTGCTTTTAGAGTTAAACAAAAATTATTTATGCTTTTGTTCATTTTTTAAAATAGAAATTGACTGTTTTAAGGATTGAATCATGCCGCCTTCGCTGTATACAAGAACGTTTGATTTGTATAAACGAGCAGAGAAGATTGTTAAAATAATTCCAAAGACTGCCAAAATCACTAATGAGACAATTGCTTCCATTGTTGATGCCGTTTCGGTCGCCAAGCGTACTGGCATAATGTATGACGAAATCAGCGGAATAAAGGAAGTCACTTTCACCACTATATTTTGTGGATCATTCGTCCCAAACGTAATGCCAATCATATAACCGATTAAACCAATATACATGATGGGCTGAACTGCTTTTGCTGTATCCTCTGGTTTGGAAACAAGAGAACCACAAAGTGCTGCCAAAACAGCAAAAACGAGAATACCAATAATGAAAAAGCCTAATGTAAAAATAAAGGTTGATGAAAAAATACTTTGTGGTGAAATACCACTTAATAGACTTTTCATAAAATCAAGATTTTTCAATTGAGAATAGCCGAGAACAAACGCCACTCCGTAAATAAAAATTTGTGTTAAAGCTACTAGAATAACCCCAGTTAATTTGCCATAAAAATGGGTTTGCGCTTTTGTACTAGAGAGAATAACTTCCATGATTCTAGTGCCTTTTTCAGAAGCAATCTCTTGGGCAATAATTGAAGAATAACTGCTGATGAAGACAAATAACAAAATTGTTATCCCCATTGCTAACGCCATTTGAATCCCTGTGTTATCTTCTCCTGTTTTTATTTTGCCATTTTCATCAAAACTAATTTTGGCTTTTTTAAATGTTGCTTGTTGATTCAACATGGCAACTTGCTCAGCTGTTAGGTTTAAACGATTGGCATTCGCCATTGTTTGTAATTGGTTTAACATTTGAGGAATTAGCATTTCGGTTGCATTTCCTAAAGAGCGTTCAGAGTAAAGCTGACCAGAAATCTGATTATCTGTAGTGTCCAAAAGTAAATAGGCATCAATTTTTTCGTCTTTTAATTGTTCTTGGGCCTTTTTCTCAGAAGAAACAGCTTTGAAAGAAAAGTCCTCTGTTTTATTCTTTGTCAACTCTTTAACGAGCGCTTGATTTTCCGAAACCAGACCAATGGTAGTATCTCCTGAAAAACCGCTAGCTAGAGAGCCCGCTAAGTAAACAATTCCTACAAGAAGAAATGGCGCTAAAATCATGATTAAGAAAGACAGCGACTTCACATTTTTCTTATAGACATCAGTCGCAATAATCCAAAATTTACTCATCTTGCCCACCTACTTTCATTTTGAAAATTTCTTCCAATGTTGGTGGTTGTTGATTAAACATTGGAATGTAGCCGTTGGCTGTCGCTTTATCAAACAACACTTTGCCCACTTCAGCGTTTTCTAATGTCGCTTCTAAGACGCCATCTTGTCGCAAGTGCGCTTCTTTCACACCTGCTGTAGCAGCAACTTCCTCAACAGATAACGGTGATTCTAAAAATAATTTTGTTCGACCAAATTGTTGTCGAATTTCATGAACCTGACCATCTAAAACCATGCGTCCATTTTTTAACATGACTAAATGGTCACAGATTTTTTCCACATTGTCCATATTATGACTGGAAAAAATGACACAAGAACCTTGATTTTTCAATTCAATAATGCCGTCTTTTAATAATTCTGCATTAACTGGATCCAAGCCACTGAATGGTTCGTCTAAAATAATTAACTTCGGTTCATGAATAAGTGTCGCAATCAATTGAACTTTTTGTTGATTGCCTTTTGATAAAGATTTAACTTTATCCGTTTTTTTGCCTTTAACTTGAAATTTTTCCATCCAAAAGTCAATTTTAGGTTCAATTTCTTTTTTAGTTTTTCCCCGCAACGAAGCGAAATAAATTAGTTGGTCTTCAATCGTAATTTTAGGATATAAACCCCGTTCTTCTGGTAAATAACCAATAATATTGTACTCTTTTTCATTTAATGGTTGACCATTCCATAAAACCGACCCGCTATCTTGTGTTAAAAAATTTAAAATCAAGCGAAACGTAGTTGTTTTCCCGGCACCATTTTGGCCAATTAATCCTAAAATTTTCCCGTCCGGTATCGTAAAGGATACATGATCAACTGCTTTAAAATCCCCAAAGGTTTTGACTAACTCTTTTACCTCTAACACATAAACGCCCCCTTCACTTTTTCTAAACCGCTGTTTAGTTACTCATATCGTATCTTTCCTGTGTTGGCTTGTCAATGACAATTGTTATGGAAAGATGTTGCACTTTAATCAGACGCTTTATTTTCTGCTAAGCGAAAAAGGCCATCCGTCTCGGCAGAAATATGCACTTCATTTGCGGTCAAGCCTGTGCTTTCATAAAATGTATTTTTAAATTCCTTTGCCGATTTTGATGATTGACAGGCCCAAATTCGACCTGTACGATTCAACCACGTACCCAATTCATTCATCAAACGCTCATCAATCAGTAATTGATTTGGTACTTTTTTAAATTTTATTTGATAAACGGGTGTTAGTATTTTCATGATCAGACGTCCTCTCTTTTAAGTTAGTTTTAGTATATCACGAAAGAAATCGTTATCATATTTTCTTGAGAGTTCAACTTTTCATGAAAAAATTGAATAAAAAAACCAGACAAATTAGGAAAAGCACCTAATTGGTCTGGTTCATTTTCATTTATTTTTCTATCTCAGAGGTTGTTTCTTGGTGTAAATGACGATACACATTCTTTGCGACAGTTTCAGGTAACCCAGCTTTTCTTAATTCTTCAACACTGGCTGCCGTAATATTTTTAAGCGATTTAAATTCTTTTAAAAGATTTTTTTTGCGTTTCGGTCCCAAGCCTTCAATGTTATCTAATTTGGAAGCAAAACTATTTTTACTACGTAATTGACGATGGAATGTGATGGCGAAACGATGGACTTCATCTTGGATTCGTTGCAACAAGAAAAATTCTTGTGAGTTTCTTTCCAATGGTACAACTTCTAAGTTTGGACCAAATAAAAGTTCACTCGTTTTGTGCTTGTCGTTCTTGGCTAATCCAGCTACAGGAATATCGACTCCTAGTTGATTGGCTAACACATCTTTAGCAACATCGACTTGGCCTTTACCACCATCGATTAAAATTAAATCAGGAAAAGGCAAGCCTTCTTTTAAAACTCGTGAATATCTGCGATAAATGACTTCTCTCATAGAAGCGTAATCATCAGGACCTTGCACAGTTTTTATTTTATATTTTCGATACTCATTTTTAGCTGGCCGTCCGTCAATAAACACAACCATCGCAGAAACAGGGTTTGTTCCCATAATATTTGAATTATCAAATGCTTCAATTCGAATGGGCGCAGGTATGTTCATCGCATTGCCTAATTTTTCAACTGCGCCAATTGTTCGTTCTTGTTTCCGTACAATCAAATCAAATTTTTCATTTAAAGCAACTGCAGCATTTTTACTGGCTAATTTAACCAGTTTTTTCTTTTCTCCCCGTTGCGGCTGCAAGATTTTCGTAGCTAATAAAGCTTCAACGCTTTCTTTATCAATGTCATCAGGAATCAAGACTTCTTTTGGCACAAAATGCTCATTCTCTTGATAAAATTGTCCAATAAAAGTTAAAAATGCTTCACTGGCATCATCATAAAATGGAAAAATCGATACATCACGTTCGATTAATTTTCCTTGTCTGACAAAGAATACTTGGACACACATCCAGCCTTTATCAACAGCATAACCAAACACATCACGATCAATTAAATCTACATTCGTCATTTTTTGGCGGGTCATAACTGTTTCAATCGCTTTAATTTGATCGCGAAATTCTGCAGCTTTTTCAAATTCCATATGTGCAGCTGCATAAGCCATTTTTTCTTGTAAGCGGTCCTGAATTTCTGTATGTCCACCAGAGAGAAACCCTTTAATCTCTTCCACCATATCTTTGTAGACTTGCGGATCCACATCAAAAGCATAGGGACACAGACATTGTCCTAAATGATAATACAAACAAGGTGTTTTTTGCGACGGATTACATTTTCGCAAAGGAAAAAGCCGATCTAACAGTTTCTTTGTTTCATTCGCTGCATTTACATCTGGATATGGGCCAAAATATAACGCTTTGTCTTTTAAAACCTTTCGAGTAATCATTAAACGAGGATATTTTTCGTTTGTGATTTTGATAAAAGGATAGGTTTTATCGTCTTTTAACATGATGTTATATTTGGGATTATTTTTATGGATTAAATTAATTTCTAATAAAAGTGCTTCAATATTCGATTCTGTCACAATATATTCAAAATCATCGATTTCACTGACTAATCGTTCTGTCTTAGTATCATGGCTACCACGAAAATAAGATCGGACACGGTTTTTCAAAATTTTGGCTTTCCCAACATAGATAATCGTGCCGTTTTTATCTTTCATTAAATAACAACCAGGTTGATCAGGAAGCAGTGCTAATTTATTTTTTATTCGTTCGTTCATACGATACTTCCTTTCTAACAAAATGCTTCGTCTATTATACACCTCTTTTTGTAATTAAACAAAAAAAGCCGCTACTTTATGTACGAAAGAAACAGCCTGAAAAGACAATCGCTAATGATTTCTCTTCAGACTGAATCAGACTATTCGTAATGACTAATCAACGTTTATAAGTGTTTGGCAATCATTGCTTGCAATTGGTCTTTTGTATGAACACCGACTGCTTTTTCAACAACTTCGCCATCTTTTTTCAATAGCAATGTTGGGATGCTCATGATTCCAAAACTTGCTGGTGTTGCAGGATTTTCATCCACATCCATTTTGACGATTTTCACTTCGTCTTCATCATATTCTTCAGATAATTGTTCTAAGATGGGTGCTTGCATACGACAAGGGCCACACCAAGTTGCCCAAAAGTCGATTAAGACTAATCCTTCATCTGTTTCTGTTGCAAAATCTTTATCGGTAATTGCTTGTGTCATTTCACAAACCTCCTACTCTTTACTCTTATTACATGCTTAGTATAACACGTCATCTCTAAGATAGCGAGTGTTCTGCTTACTTATTGTAAGTCCTTATTTATTGGAATTTTACGACAGTCGCACCATTACCACCTTGGTTTTGTGGCGCAAATTCATAGCTTTTCACACTGCGGTGATTTTTTAAAAATTCCGTTATTCCGGTTCTTAATGCACCTGTTCCTTTGCCGTGAACAATGGTTACTTGTGGATAGCCCGCTAGAATCGCAGCATCAATGTATTGGTCAACTTCTGCCAATGCTTCTTCGTAGCGTTTGCCACGTAAGTCTAGTTGTGTGCCAACATGACTGCTTTCTGCAGAACGAACCGTTGTAACTCTTGGTTTTGCTTCTTTTTGTGGAGCGACAGGCGTCATATCCTCTTCAGAGACGTTCATTTTTAAAATGCCCAATTGGACTTGCCATTGTCCTTTGCCGTTGTCTTTTAATAATGTCCCTCGTTGGCCGTAAGTATTGACAATTACTTCATCGCCAGCTTTTAATTTTTTCTGTTCTTTGGCCTTCTTCAACACTTTGTTTTTAGCAAGCTTGGTTTCTTCATGGTGTAATTGAGAAAGTTGTGTTTTCGCATCAATTAACTGATGTTCTTTGACACCACCTTGTTGGCCACTTTCCAATTGCATTTTGCGAATATCAGAAATAATGGTTTCCGCATTTTCTTCCGCTTCTGCAATAATTTTATTCGCTTCTTTCCGCGCTTTTTGTAATTCTTTTTCTCGTTCTTCAAAAAATACTTGATAGGCTTCTTTCAGTTCTTTATGCAAAGCGGCCGATTCATCGACATAGTGGCGAGCTTCTAAATATTCAGTTTCGGCCATTTTGCGACGGTTTTCCAGGTCTTCAATCATTTCGTTTAAATCTTGACTTTCACCGTCCATTATTTGTTTTGCAGCTTCAATAATACTGTTGTCTAATCCAAGACGTTTCGAAATTTCAAAAGCATTACTTCGGCCAGGCACGCCAATTAATAAACGATAGGTTGGACTCAAAGTATCTACATCAAATTCCATACTGGCATTGATTGTTCCAGCTCGATTATAGCCATACACTTTTAATTCAGGATAATGGGTTGTTGCCATCACATAGGCTCCTTTAGCACCCAATGAATCTAAAATGGCAATCGCTAAAGCGGCTCCTTCTTGCGGATCTGTCCCAGCACCTAATTCATCAAATAGTACTAAACTTTGATGATCGACTTTTTTTAAGACAGACACGATATTCGTCATATGTGAAGAGAAAGTACTTAGACTTTGTTCAATCGATTGTTCATCCCCGATATCCGCAAATACTTCTGTAAAAATACCCATTTTACTCTCTTCTTCCACTGGAATAGGTAATCCAGCTTGGCCCATTAATTGTAAAAGACCTAACGTTTTCAGAGTAATGGTTTTCCCGCCGGTATTAGGCCCCGTAATCACAATTGCTTGATATTCTTCTCCAATCACAATGTCATTGGCTACAGCTTTTTCTGGATCCAATAGTGGGTGCCGGGCTTGTTTAAAAACTACATGATTTGCTTGACTAATTTCTGGAACAACTGCTTTTAGTTCTTTTCCTAGTCGCGCCTTAGCATTAATAAAATCAAGTTTACCGATGACATAAGCATTATGCGTAATTTCACGGCGATAAGGAACCAACTCAGCCGACAGTTCTGCCAAGATGCGAGTAATCTCATTTCTTTCGGCAATTTGTTGTTGTCGCAAACGATTATTCATTTCTAAAATTTGTTTAGGTTCAATAAATAAGGTTTGACCTGAAGCACTTTGGTCGTGAACCACGCCACCAAAAATATTTTTATATTCTTGTTTGACTGGAATCACGTAGCGTTCATTTCGCATAGTAACAAGGGCATCACTTAGGTAACGTGCGTTTTTCCCACGAATAATACTATCTAGTTCTTCTCGAATGGTCTGCTCACTACGACGAATATTTTGCCGAATTGCCTTTAAGGCTGGCGAAGCTTCATCTGTGACGTAGCCATCATCATCAATGGCTTGTTTGAGTTGGCGATTTAATTCAGGCAAAACTTCTAGTTGCTCTCGCCACATATATAAACGTTCAAAATCCACTTCATTTTCACTTAACTCATCAAAAAAACGAGTCAGTTCTGAAGTAGTCGACAAGACACGGCCTACTTGTGCTAATTCTACACCATTTAAATCCGCACCAATTTCAATCCGTTTCATGTGTGGTTGGATATTTTCTAATTTAGGAATGGGGATTCCACCACGTAATCGTTGAACTTTTAAACCATCCTGTGTTTCATTTAACCATGCTTGAATTTTATTTTCATCAGCAATCGGTAATAATTCCGAAACTTCGTTTGTCCCCTGAGCTGTCACAATAAATTGCAACAACTGTTGTTTTACTTTATCAAACCCTAATGTTGATAGAATACGCTGATTCATTTTTCCACCTACTTTTCTAACTTTTTCATTTGTTGAAAAGACTGAGACATAACATAAGAAGTTTCGCTTTGCTCACTTACTTCTTATCTCTATCTCAGTCCCATTCAGCTTTATTTCGTAATTGGTTCAACCCATAATTCATATGCTTGTTTTGTTAGAATTGGGGTATTTTTTACAATGCCTCGTGCCAAGCCACTTGACCGAAACTGATTTTGGACAATATCTGACGGAATCATTGACGCCGTAGCTAACACTAGAAAAAGACCCACGTATAATACAAGAACACTTAATACGCCACCTAATAGTCCATTTACCTGTTTCAAAACTGGAATAAATGTTAATCCATGTAAAAAGATAGCTAAAAAACGAACGACTAACCAGCCTGCAAACAGCAATAATAGAAACGCAACCGCTGAATAAAAGGCTTTGTCCAAGTCTAAAGAAATCTCTTGATTAAAAAAGACAAGCTTTGACGTTGGCGTAACCGATGGATATGGAATATACAATTCTAAATGAGAAGCGACCTCTTTGTAATAGGTTCGAGCAACAAAATATGAAATTAAGTAACCCACCGAATAGAGCACTTGTAAAATCAAGCCTCGTTTAGCTCCTGTATAAAATCCAAAGGCTAAAAGTAATAAAATAAGTATTGTTAACATCTTGTCATCCTTTCAGGAACTACTCCGAAACACCTTTATTTTGAATCTGCTGTTTTCGATTTTCATTCAAAATTTGTTGGGCTTCCACATGATTATGAATTTCTACATCTTCTTGTCCATTCTTTTTCAAAACATCTCGTGCTTCTTCTTCGATAATTTCCATTCGGCGCACACGATTCTCTAATTCAGCCAAACGAATGGTTTTCTGTTTTAAGTCTGCTACTTGTTTTTCCAATTTTAAAGCATATTCTTGTTTTTTTAGTTGATCTGAAATTGCATTAATTGCTAATAAAACAGAAGCTTGTTCCGTATCAGTTTGCGGAGAAAGATGTTTAATTTCCGCCAGTTGTTCGTTGACAATTTTTGTGACTAAATCCATATGTTGTTTTGACTCTTGGCCAATAATTGTATACGTATGGTCTGCAATGATTGCTTTATATCGTGTTTTTTCATTTGATGCCATGTTGAGGTTCCCTCCTGTAAATCAATCCATTCTTGCTTATTGTACCATGAAAAAAAAGCGAAGCGCAATTTTCGTACAAATTCTCTCTTATTATATGCCACAAAGCGAAAAATTTAAAGATTTCTTTACAAGAACTCTGGCAATTTAAGAACGAATAGAAATTGTGTAGGAGAAAAAGCGTGGAACAAAAAGTCAAAGTGATTTTTGTCCCACGCTCAAAACCTGATAATCAGCTAAAAACGTTCGTCTCAGCTGTACTTTTTAAGGCTTAGTTATTATCTTTCATCTTTTCTACACGTAAACAACGCATAGCATTTAAAACAGCGATAATAGTTACACCAACATCAGCAAACACTGCTGCTTGCATTGAAGCCAAGCCTAATGCACCTAGTACCAAGACAATGATTTTAACAGCAATCGCAAAGATAATGTTTTGTTTAACAATTCTCAATGTTTTTCTTGATAATTTAATCGCAGAGGCGATACGACTTGGTTCATCATTCATAATCACCACATCAGCTGCTTCAATTGCCGCGTCACTTCCTAAACCACCCATGGCAATCCCAACATCAGCCCGGGCTAAAACAGGTGCATCATTCATACCGTCACCAACAAAGGCAACTTTGTTTTTAGGTGAAGATGCTTTTAACAACTCTTCTAAACGATCCACTTTGCCATCTGGTAAAAGTTCTGCATAAACTTTGTCAACACCAACTTCTTTTGCAATAGCTTCTGCAACTTGTTGATTGTCTCCAGTCAGCATAACAGTTTGTTTGACCCCTTCAGCTTTTAATTCTTTTATTGCTGAAATGGCATCTGGTTTCAATTGATCCGCAATCACTAAGTAGCCTGCAAATTGATTATCAATAGCGACAAAAATTAAAGTTCCCGCTTCCTTCACTTCTGGTGCTTCGATACCAAATTGTTTCATTAACTTCGCATTACCGACTAAAACTGTTTTGCCTTCAATTGTGGCTTTGATACCGTGTCCGGCAACCTCTTCAATTGCTGTTGCTGGAACAGTTTCTTTGCCATAGCTTTCTTTAATAGAAATAGCAATAGGATGAGTGGATAATTGTTCTGCTGTTGCTGTTAAACGCAACAACTCTTCTTCAGGTAAAACAACACTAGTTATGTTTTGAACCACAAAATTTCCTTTTGTTAGCGTACCAGTTTTATCAAAAACAATCGTTTCCGTATTCGCTAAAATTTCTAAATAGTTGCTTCCTTTAATTAAAACACCTAGTTTGCTGGCTCCGCCAATTCCACCGAAGAAACTTAAAGGAACAGAAATGACTAAGGCACATGGACAAGAAATAACCAAGAACGTTAATGCCCGATAAACCCATTCATTAATAGAAGTATCAGGGAAAATAAATGGTGGAATCACTGCCAATAAGACAGCTAAAACAACGACAACTGGTGTATAGTAACGAGCAAATTTAGAAATAAAGTTTTCTGCAGGGGCTTTTTTACTGCTAGCATTTTCAACTAAATCTAAAATTTTGCTAACTGTTGAATCCCCAAATTTTTTCGTAACATTAATGGTCAAGGCCCCATTTTTATTGATAAAACCACCTAAGATTTCATCGCCGACTTTGACCGTTCTTGGAACGGATTCACCAGTTAACGCAGAGGTATCTACCATGCTTGATCCATCAATAATTTGACCATCTAATGGAACTTTTTCACCTGGTTTCACTAATATTTGTTGCCCAATTTCAATTGTATCTGGAGCGACCGCTTTTATTTGTCCATTTACTAAAAGATTTGCTGAATCTGGACGAATATCCATTAATTTGGCAATTGATTTTCTGGATTGATCAACCGCAGCACTTTGGAACCATTCGCCGACTTGGTAGAATAACATTACTGCCACAGCTTCGGGATATTCCCCAATAAAGAATGCCCCAATCGTTGCCACAGACATTAAGAAATTTTCATCAAACACTTCCCCGCGAAAAATATTCGTTACCGCTCGTTTGACAATGTCGCCACCAATTAAGACATAAACGACTAAATAAGACGTCAAAGCAACCCAATTATTACTTGGCTTAATGATAATAAGTGCTAAAAATAAAACAAATGCAATAATGATACGAATTAAGCGATTCTTATTTGGATTACGTCCCTCTTCTTCTTTGACATCTTTTAAAGAAATAACTTTGACATCTGGCTCTAACTTACCAATCACTGCACGCGCTTCATTTTCGACTTCTAAATCATGTCCTGATTCAACTTCCAGTGTCATCTTTTCAGCCATGAAGTCCACACGCGCTTTTTCTACTCCGTGAATTTTTTGGACAGATTTTTCAATTTTGTCTGCACAACTTGCACAATCAAGTCCTTCTAGTTTATAACTCTTTTGCATTTAAACACCTTCACTCCCTATATAATAGCGATTATTCCGTTTACATGAATAACCTTTCATGAATCTATTATAAATGAAGATGCAATCATATGTCAACCGCTTCACGTAATCTTTTTCTATTTTATAGACATAATGGCATAATTGCTGTAGGTGGTATGGATAACTGAGTAATAACTTTCGGATTGAGTCTATTGCTCCCTTTCCACCAAATTTTGGTTTGTTGGTGTTGAAACCAAGCACTTTGTTCAAAAGGTGCTGACAATGTTTGTAAGTGATGCACTTCGATCTGATTGGTTGCCTGCGGTTCTGTTGTGAAATCATGGGCCCGAATACCAATAGAATGACAAGAAATAGGAACTTCTTGTGTAACCGTTAGTGTTTGTTGCCAACCAATCACTTGGACTCTGTGCGCATCTATGCGTTTGACAGGCCAAATATTTTTACAACCAGTGAGTTTAGCTGCTTCAATCGTTTGAGGTTGGTTAAATAATTGATTTGTTGCACCAAAAAGTGTTTGGTTTTTTGTGATTATCACTAAACTCTGACATAACTTATACAGTTCATCTAAACTATGACTCACAATTAAGGCATGTTGATTTAAATTACTTAATCGCTGTTGAAGTTCAATTTGCAGCTCTTCCTTTAAGGGTGCATCTAATGCGGAAAATGGCTCATCTAATAATAGGTAAGCCGGCTGAGCCGCTAGCATTCGCGCAAAAGCCACTCGCTGTCTTTGTCCTCCAGAAAGTTGACTAGGATATTGTTGTTGGACTTTAGTTAAGTGAAAAGACGCAAGCAATTGAGTGACCAATTGTAAATCTTTTGTCACGCACGTCAGATTTTCTACTACCGATAAATGAGGAAACAACGCATACTGTTGAAACAAAAGACCAATTTTTCGTTGTTGCGGCGACAAATTGATCTTTTGTTCAGCATCGAATAAGACTTGATCATTTAAAACAATCTGACCTTTATCCGCAGTCTCAACACCTGCAATACATTTTAATAACATACTCTTGCCACAACCAGAAGCTCCTAAAATTCCTGTTGTTTGAGTCTTTGTTTCAAACTGAATTTGCAAAGTATGACTTTTCAATTCTTTTTGAATATCAACAATTAATCTCATTCCGATCTTCTCCAAGCGCGCTGACTAAAAAATTCCGTAAAAAATAAAATAATCAGGCAAAGTAATAACATAATTACAACATATTGATTGGCTAAGCGCCAATCCCCACTTGCTACAGCAGAGTAGATAGCTAAAGGAAGCGTTCTTGTTTTGCCAGCAATATTCCCTGCTAACATTGTCGTCGCTCCAAATTCACCTAACCCACGGGCAAAGGCTAACACGCCACCGGCCAAGAGACCGTTCATCGACAAAGGTAACGCAATTTTTCTAAAATATCGACTTTCCGAAAACCCGAGTGTCTGGGCCACCGCCAACAATTCACTATCCATTTGTTCAAACGCCGTTAAGGCTGAACGATACATTAAAGGAAATGAAACAGCAACGGCAGCAATAACCGTAGCTGGCCACGAAAAAACAACTTGAATGGCAAAAAAATCAAGTAAAAACTGGCCCACTGGTTGCTGAACACCAAAAATAGTTAAGAGAAAAAAACCAAAAACAGTCGGCGGTAAAACTAATGGCAACGTAAATAAACTATTCAAAAGAATTTTTAATTTACGATTTTTCAAACGAAAAACAATATATGCAACGCCTGTTCCTAAAATAAAAGTAAATAAAATGGCGATTATTGCTGTCTGAAAAGATAAAAGAATTGGTCGAACATCCATTTTCCCACCTACTTTGTTAACTTAAAGCCAATATTTTCAAAATATTTTCTGCATTGTTGACTCTGTAAAAAATTAAAAAAAGCATCCGCTGATTTTTGTTTCTTAGAGGCGGCAACTTTACCAACTGGATAGATGATTGGCTTTTTCAAAGCAGCTTCAGGCATGGCCGCAACAATCGCTACTTTTGAATTGGTTGCTGCATCTGTCGCATAAACCAAGCCAGCTTCTGCACTTGCATTAGCCACCCATTCAAGGACTTCTGTTACATTCGTGCCAAAGCTTGCGTGTTTTTCTACATAAGACCAAGCGCCTAAAGCTTTTAAGCCTTCTTCGGCATATTGACCAGCTGGAACACTCGCAGGATCACCAATTGCTATCATTTGGGCCTTTTTTAAATCAGAAAAATCGTGCCACTTTGCTTGATCTTGGTTAGGCACAATAAGAACGAGCTGGTTTTCCAATAAAGGAACGACACTTTTCTTATTAATTAGTTTTTCTGCAACCAATGCATTCATTTGTTTTGTCGAAGCTGAGAAAAATACATCGGCTTTTAGGCCTTTTTCAATTTGCATCTGTAATTTTCCAGAACTATCATAGGTTCCAGTTACCTGAATATCTGGATGCTCTTTTTCAAAGGCTGGAATAATTTTCTTCTCCATGACTGATTCTAAGCTAGCTGCTGCCGCAAGGGTTATTTCTTCTTTTTTTGTTGAAACTGTTTCTTTTTGCGGCTGATTTGTACATGCAGCAATTAGGGCAACTAAACTGAATAAACTAAGCAGGAACACAGCCTTTTTTTGTTTAGACATTTGAACGCCTCTTTTCTTTTATAAATACCCACCATAACTCAAGTCAATAATTTCAGATTTTTTAATCACTTCTTTGGACATTAATCTTGGTAACAACAAATCAAAAACCGTTTTTTCTGAAAATAAAACACCACCTGGTAAGCCAATGATCGTTTGCTCTCCTTTATAAGCTAGCAAAAACATTGAGCCTGGTAAGACTGGTGTCCCATGGGTTACGATTTCAGCACCTGTCTGCTTAATTGCTAACGGTGTCAAATCATCAGGATCTACACTCATACCACCTGTACAAACAATCAGATCAAGCCCTTGTGCTAACATCTTTTTGATCGCAACAGTAATTTTTTGCGGCTGATCATCGACAATTTCTTGCTTGACAATCGTAACTAAAGGATACGCGGAGAACTTGGCTTTTAAAACAGGGTAAAAAGCATCCTCAACCAATCCTGTGTAAACTTCACTGCCAGTAGTTACAATCCCGACCCGTATTTTTTTGAAAGGTTTCACAGAGATTAGTGGCTCAGACGTGCTGAACTGGCGTGCCTTTTCTAATTGGCTTTTAGAAATTGTTAGTGAAATCACTCGAAAGGCTGCAACTTTTTCATCTTTCTGAACTTCTATATTGGTAACTTTAGTTGACAAGGCGAGACCTTCAATTTCATTTAAAGCAATTAATTTTTCTCGATTGACTTTTAAAAGACCTCTCGTGCTAGCTTTAGCAACAATTTTTCCTTCATGGACTTCACTCGGCTGACATGAGTCATCTGTTAACAGGTTATACAAAAATGTCGCTGCCTCTTCTTCATGTATTTCTGCTGGATCCAAGGAAATAAACAGATGTTTTTTCCCTAATGATAAAAGAATTGGAATATCTTCTTGAACAACTATATGTCCTTTTTTAAAACACACTTTCTTGGTCTTCCCATAGTCAATTCGCGTAATATCATGACTCAATGGAAGGCCAACTGCCTCTTCTGTTCGAATTGTTTTCATGGTTTATTCCTCATCATGTATGATTTTTTTATTTGTGATTAAATCCAAAGCGTGGGGCAAAACAGGCAACAAAAAATGCAAATGTTCTGTTACACTTTTCGGGCTACCAGGCAAATTAACAATGAGCGTGCGTCCTCTTTGAACAGAAACGCCTCGACTTAACATAGCAAATGGTGTTTTTTCCAAGCTAAGTTGACGCAAGCCCTCACTGATCCCAGGAATGATTCGTTCTGCTACACGTAAGGTTGCTTCTGGGGTCCGATCCCGTTCACTCAATCCTGTGCCGCCTGTCGTTAAAATCAAATCACAGGTCTTAGACCACTCTTGCAATAGCTCTACTAATTGATTTTCTTCATCTGGTAAAATGGTTTGTTTGGTTACCTGGTAGAGCGCAGGTAACTGTTCACGAATCAAGGGACCCGATTGGTCGACAGCAAGCCCTTGAAAGCAACGATCACTTAATGTTACAATGCCCACTTTAAACAACGTCTAACTGGTCTCCTTTTTTAATATGACCTTCTGTCACAACGACTGCAAAGATTCCTTCTCTAGGCATGATGCAATCGCCCACTCGCGCGTATATCTGACAGTGTTTATGGCACTCTTTCCCAATTTGAGTAACCACCAATTCGGAATCGCCTATTTTCATTTTCGTTCCAACAGGTAATTGACGTAAATCAATCCCTGATACGATTATATTTTCCCCAAAAGCACCATTGCCAACCCGAGCTCCTTTTTCATTGAAAGCCGTTATTTCTTCAAAAGATAACAAACTGACTTGTCGATGCCAATTACCGCCGTGCGCATCATTTTCTAATCCGAAACCTTTAATTAAGTTGACTTCAGGAATTTCCTTTTTCTGTGTGCCTCTTCGCGGGCTAATATTTATTGCAATAATTTCTCCTGTTTTCATACTTACCCTCCTATTTGTGACATAAATCGTTGTTCTCCTTGTTGTTCCAAGAAAAGATGTTTTTCAGGCTTACAGGCAATGCCACTCTTGATAATCCCTAACAATTCTGCTGTTTGTTCCATAGCTAAAGCTTCCTTTAACGAGTAGCCGTCTGCAGAATGCAGGCACGTTTTTAAATGACCGTCTGCAGTAATTCGAATCCGATTGCACGTCTCGCAAAAACAATGCCCTAATGCACTAATAAAACCTATTTTTCCTTTAAAATCTTTTAAGGCGTAATAACTAGCAGGGCCATTGCCCAATGGTTTTTGGTATGGTTGTAACGTTCCATAATGTTGGGTTAAAATGTCTTCTACTTCTTCTTGTTGCTTACCTGGATGCTCCTTCCCTAATCCAATTGGCATCATTTCAATGAAACGAAGATGCACAGTCTCTTTCTTAGCGATTTCAGCCAGTTCTACAATTGTTGCTTCACTTAGCTCTTTCCTAGCTACAGTATTAATTTTGATATTAGGTAATCCCACATCAATCGCTTGTTCTAAGCCCGCCAGAACATCCCTTAACTGACCAACTCTTGTTATTTCTCGAAATTCTTCTGGATCCAAAGTGTCTAAGCTAATATTAATGCCGTCCAAGCCCGCCTCTTTTAACCCTTGAGCCTCACGAGCTAACTTCATGCCATTAGTCGTTAGGGTTACTTTTTCGATGCCTGAGATTTGCTTTATCCTTTTAATTAAAGAGAGTAAATTCGGTCTAACAAGCGGTTCACCACCTGTTAATTTAACTTTTTTGATGCCTTCTTTCGCTAGTATCCTCAATAAAAAAATAATCTCATCATCTGTTAGAAGCTGCTCTTTTTTTAAAAAGCAAAGACCTGTTGCTGGCATGCAATACGTGCAACGTAAGTCACAACGATCTGTTAAAGACAAACGAACATAATCAATTTCACGGTTAAATGCATCTTTCATGCTGTTCACTCATCACTTTCCTTTGATTTAATTGAAGAACGAATGAAATGACCACTACGTCCACCATTTTTCTCTAATAAACCAATGTTTGTCATTGTCATTCCTCGATCAATTGCTTTACACATGTCATAAATTGTTAAGAGTGCTGCCTGTACACCTGTTAGCGCTTCCATTTCAACGCCAGTTGAACCCACTGTTTTTGTAAAGCAACGTACTTCTAAACAAGTTTGATTGCGCCAATCAAACTGAATTTCACACTTTGTCAAAGCAACCAAATGACACAAAGGAATCCATTCAAACGTTCGTTTTGCGGCGGTAATCCCAGCGACTCTTGCTACCTGTAATACTTCACCTTTTTTAATCATTTGGGTCTGAATCGCTTCTGCTGTCGCTTCCAACATGTGAATTTCTCCATAAGCGAGGGCTGTTCTTTGAGTATCATTTTTTTCCGAAATATCAACCATATGCACTTCTCCTTGTGTATTCAAGTGCGTAAATTCCTTACTTTGAACCATTTCTCCACCTCACATTTGACATTTGTTAACGTTTACACAATACTTCTTTTTTAAGTGTATCACTCTTGTATCAAAAAAACAATCTGGCATCCATAATTTTTTTTAGCGAGAAGTCGAAGTTAAAAAAGTTAAGCGACAAAAATTACGTGCTTTGCTTAGCCTGACCAGACTTTTGTCTTAGTCTTAAAACTTGATAAGCAATAAGCCACCAGTCGACTCGACTGATGGCTTACTTTCATACTAATCTTAGGTCAGGTTGTCATCAAGTTTGCCAATAATAGACTTTTACAAGCGCGCCTTTTTTGAGTAGTACACCAGCTGGTTGTTCTAGCAGACAATTTGTTTCTAAAGTATTTGATAAATTGGATGAAAGATGACTTTTTGTCACTAAATTTACTGTGCCATCTATTTCTTTCGCTCGGTAAAATCGACGTAGTCTACTTGGTGCTAATTCATGCGCTAAAATTACTGTTCGTTCCTTGAGATTTAACTCGACACAATTAAAAAAAGTAGCTAATAATGTCCAGTAAAAAAGATGTAAATTAACCATTGCCGCAAACGGATTGCCTGAAACACTTAAAATGAGTGTTTCTTGAAATTTACTTCCCATAACTGGGGTTCCAGGTTTCATATTTACAAAATGAAACAACTCTGTTCCTCCGATACGTTTAATCGCTAAAGGTAAATTGTCCTTTTCACCTACCGAAACACCACCACAAGTAATTAATAAATCAAGTTTTGGTGAAATCTCAATCAGCCTATTCGCTAATTCTTCAGGATCATCTGAACAATGATCTAGGTGCATTACTTCATTGCCACTCGCTTTGACAAAAGCTGCTAACATGTAGAGATTACTATTATAAATTTTCCCAACTGACAGCGGTTCTTCCAAAGAAACTAACTCACTACCCGTCGCTAAAATCCCCACTTTCATGCGCTTCAAAACAACAACTTTATCAATCCCTTGCATTGCCAACAAACCAATCATACGACTATTAATCTGTTGATGTTTTGCTAAAATTTTTTGCTGAAAAGCAATATCTTCTCCAATTTCCGCATAGTTTTGGCCCGCAGTGACAGAGCGAAAAATTTTAACATGGTCTTGCCCAAAATCCGTCCATTCTTGTGGCACTACTGCATCAAAATCGGTTGGAATAAAAGCACCTGTTGTTATTTTAATCGCACAGTTATTCGTCTGATTACAATAAAACATGGAATCCCCTGCCACTAAAGAACCGACGACTTTTAAACAACTTGGGCTTTCAGCAGTCGCACCTCGTGTTTCTACTGCACGAACGGCATACCCATCCATCCCGGCACGAGGAAAATGAGGAATCGCTGTCTCTGCAAAAATGGTTTCTCCGCTAATCCGTCCCAAGGAATCAAGCAGCGCCACTTCTTCTGTTTCACATTGACTCTTCATATGTTGGGTCATTTTCTCTCGTGCTTCTTCCAACTCGATCATGTTTTAACCATCCTTTTTTATTTATTCACTGGTTTAATCGCAACGGCACAAACTTTATATTCAGGAATTGTGGCGATATCATCAAATACAGCATTGGTGATTTCGTTAACATTCCCATCTGGAAAATGGAATGTCATAAAGACTTCTTGCGGAAATACTCGATTTCCGACAGCCGCATAGGTTTCAATTTTGCCACGTCGAGAATGAACTTCAACTTTGTCACCTTCTTGGATTCCCAGAGCTTGTGCATCGACTGCATTTATCTCAATATAAGAGTGATTCGCTATTTGGTTAATCCCTTCCGTTCGTCCTGTCATTGCTCGGGTATTGTAATGGTAAAGCATTCGGCCTGTCGACATTAAATACGGGTACTCTTCATCTGGTAATTCTTGTGCTTGCTTATACGGAATTGCTTTAAATAAACCTTTCCCACGAGCAAAACTGCCCACATGCATAATCGGCGTACCTGGATCTGTCAAGCTCCGACAAGGCCATTGTAAGCTCTCCTTCTCTAATCGTTCATAATTAATTCCACCAAACGAAGGCGTCACAGCTGAAATTTCTTTCATAATTTCTTTTGCAGATTCATACGCACAAGGATAGCCCATTCGTGTCATGACTTCACAAAAAATTTCATAGTCTTCTCGCGCTTGTCCTCTTGGTTCAACAGCTTTACGAACTCTTTGCACGCGCCGTTCTGTATTTGTAAATGTCCCGTCTTTTTCTGCATAACTGATACCTGGTAAAACGACATCTGCATAAGCAGCCGTTTCTGTCATAAATAATTCTTGAACAACTAAAAAGTCTAAACTTTCTAAAGCTTGACGAACATGTCCTGTGTCTGGATCCGTAACAATTGGATCTTCTCCAAAAATATAAAGGCCTTTGACGTTTCCTGCCGCTGCTGCTGGCAAGACTTTAGTAGAAGTTAAACCTGTGTTTCGATTTAACGGCACATGCCAAGCTTTTTCAAATTTGTCGATTACTTCTGGATTATTGACTTTTTGATAGCCTGGGAAATCATAAGGCATACAGCCCATATCGCAAGCACCTTGAACATTATTTTGACCTCGCAAAGGATTGACACCACAGCCTGGTTTTCCAACTTTACCAACCAACATTGCCAAATTAGACATACTCATAACACCCTCAGTTCCTGTCGAGTGTTCCGTTACGCCTAAACAATAAATGATTGGTGCTTTCTCTGCTTTTGCATACATGCGTGCTGCTTGAATTAGATCTTCTGGATGAATATGACAAATTTCTGCGACTTTTTCCGGCGTATAATCAGCCACCATTTTTTCTAAATCTGAAAATCCTTCTGTCCGTTCTTCAATAAAGTGGCGATCTGCTAAACCTTCTTTCAAAATCACATGCATCATGCCATTAGCAAATGCGACATTCGTTCCCGCCTGAACTTGTAAATGCAGTGCACTATCCTTCACTAAGTTAATTTTCCGCGGGTCAACAACAACAACTTGTGTTCCTCTTTGGATGGCTTGGCGAATTTGCGCACCAATAACTGGATGAGCTTCTTCTGGATTGGACCCTACTAATAAAATCATATCGACATCTTCAGTGATATCAGCAATAGGATTGGTCATCGCACCAGAGCCTAAGGTTTGGGCTAAACCATGGACCGAAGCCGAATGACAAACACGGGCACAGTTATCAACATTATTGGTACCAAAAGCAGCACGCACCATTTTTTGAAAAACATAATTATCTTCATTTGTTGCTCTAGAGCACGAAAAACCAGCAAGAGCATCCGCGCCGTTTTCTGCTTTAATTTCGTTAAATTTTGACGAAACAAGCGTTAAGGCTTCTTCCCAAGAAGCAGGTTCAAAAATGCCATTCCGTTTAATTAATGGCTCCGTTAAGCGATCTCCTGACCCAACAAATTTATATGAAGCAAATTTTCCTTTCACACAAAGTAAATTTTTATTAGCTGGTCCATCTAGGGGTTCAACACCCACCAAACGATTGTTTTTAACGAGTAAATTCATCTGACAGCCTGTCCCACAATGCGGACAAGTTGTAGGAATTTTCTGGGTTTCCCATTTGCGGTACTCTTTTGTATCTTTTGCTGTTAACGCACCTGTAGGACAGGAAGAGACACAATTGCCACATGATTCACAGATAGATTGATCAAACGCCTGCCCATAACTCGGCATCATTTTTGTTTCAAAGCCACGATTAGCAATACTAAGTACATCTCTTCCCTGCCGCAATTGACAGACACGAGCACAACGACGACACATGATACACTTTTCTGGATCATAAGAGAAAAATGGATTACTGGTATCTTCTTGATGGCAAGGCATTCTTTTTCCCTCGGTAAAGCTAGTGGCATCAATCCCATAATCTAGCGCATACTGTTGTAATTGACAATCCCCGTTTTTTCCACAAGAAAAACATTCTAATTTATGATTACTCAATAATAAATCAAGAATAAAACGTCTGGAATCAGCAACTTTTTCAGAATGTGTTGACACAACCATGTCCTCTTGACAATGTGCCGTACAAGCAGTTGTTAAGCCACCACGTCGGCCACCTTCCACCTCAACCACGCACATCCGACAAGAACCATCAGGCGCTAATTCCTTTAAATGACAGAGCGTTGGGATTTCAACACCTAGCCCTTTCGCTGCTTCGAGAATGGTAGTCCCTTTAGGCACAGTTACTTCTTGGTTATCAATAGACAACGTAACTGTTTGCGTATGCAACTTTGTTTTCATTTTTACCAACCTCCTTTGCTGGTGGCATAGATTTCTGTTTCAGCAGTCGTTTCAAATTCTTCTGGAAACAAAGCCAATGCACTCTTCATTGGATTTGCGACGGATTGTCCCAAACCACAAGCTGATAATCGCGTGACATGCGTGAGCATCTTTTCCAATCGCGGCAAATCACTAGCTGTTGCCTCGTTCCGATTGAATTTACTCAATAATTCCAAAATCCTAGTTGTTCCCAATCGACAAGGGGTGCATTTACCACAGGACTCATGAGCAAAAAAGGCCGCCACGTGTACTAAATAGTCCACAACATTAACTGAATCATCCATTACTACAATTGCACCAGAGCCGACAGATAAGTCATGGGCCCATAAATCTTCGTAGGAATACAAACAATCCCTTAACGTTGCGACAGCACCAATTGGACCGGATTGTCCACCGAAGTGAATAAATTTTAATGATCGACCAGTTGCAGAGCCTCCGCCGTATTGCTCGCCATAAATTATTTCTTCTAATGGTGTTCCAAGGTTGACCTCGTATAAGCCCCGATTTTTAATATGTCCAGACAAACAAATTAGCTTTGTTCCGCCACCATCGGCAGTACCCATCTCTAAAAAGGCTTGTCCACCTTCTCGTAAAATTACGGGAACACTTGCAAATGATTCAACATTATTCACTAATGTTGGTTGCAAATATAAACCAACATCTGCTAAGTGTGGTGGTTTGACACGCGGCCGCCCCGTTTTTCCTTCAATTGAATTTAAAAGTGCTGAATTTTCCCCACAAATATAGGCGCCAGCACCAGAAATAATCGTAATATCATAATTGAATCCTTCAATTCCTAAAATGTTTTCCCCTAAAAAGCCAGCTTGTCGTGCATTATCGAGTGCTTCTTGAAATGTTTTTTGGATTCTGCGATATTCTCCTCGCATATAAATATAACCTGCTTTTGCTGAAAATAAATAGCCAGCAATGATCATTCCTTCAATCACACTCAATGGATCTTCAGATAAAAGTACTTTATCCTTAAAGGTCCCTGGTTCGCCTTCATCAGCATTACAAACAATGTACTTTGTGGTTCCTTTTGCATGATAAAGATGGCGCCATTTTTTTCCTAAAGGATAGGCTGCTCCACCGCGACCTCTTAAGTGAGCAACATCCAGTTCGTTTAAAATTTCTTCATCCGATAGTGAAATTGCTCTTTTTAAACCATCAAATCCATCGTATTTACAATATTCAGCAACATCGGTCGCAGATTGCATTTTTCCCATTCTCTCTAATAACATTGGTTGGTTTCTCTTAAGCATTGACTCACCTCCTACAATCCTTCATAGCAATCATTTTGTAAATGTTGAATTAATTGATAAATTTTCTCTTCTGTTAGTTGACTAAAAACGGTGTCCTTAATTTTAATTACTGGACCCAAATCACAAGCCCCGATACAAGGAATACTGTGATACATAAATAAGCCATCTGGGGTCGGCTGATTCTCTGGCACTTCTAAAATAGTTTCTAAAACTTCGGCAACCATCGCCCCACCAGTATAATGACACGGTGTGCTGTTACAAATCTTCAAGACATACTTCGCTTGCGGTTCCGTCTTTAAAATGGCATAAAAACTGACGATTTCATAGACTCGCGCTTCCGTTAAATGTAGATGCTCTGCAACTAATTGAGCTGTCTCCTGATCGATATACCCTTCTTCTGAAGCAAATTGTAATTCAATTAAAATATTTAAAATTCGTTGTGGATCAGCATCGTTTTCTAGAATAATCGCTTCTTTTTCAATTAAGCTTAATGCACACATTCCTTTTTATTCCCCCTTTTTAGTGAAACTTGAAGTTGTTCTCCTTGATAATAGATACGCAATTCTTTTGGTATTTCAGCAGATAGTAAACAAAAATCGGCTTTATCTATAACTTTTTTTGCTGATTCTTTTTGGCGATTCTGGTTATTCATCATAAGAAATAGTCCTGGCTGCACAACATTACGTAATGAATTTGATTCACAAATGATTAATGCTTGGGCCGGCACAGCTTTCAGAAATTGCTGAATGGCTTCCGCCAAATTTTCTTGAAAAACTTTCAATAGAAAAACTTTTTGACAACCTGCAGCTAATAATTTCATGGTATCTTTATTGCCAATCGTCTCTTTCTCTTCTACTAATTCATAACCAGCTGTAATACTGGTACAAATTCCGCATCCTTTTGTGCCTCGTTGACACACCCCTCGTTGACCACTAATCGTAATAATCTTCAAGCCATAAATTGGATAGACTTCTTGGTACTGTTTAATAAGGGCTTCGGCTAATGTCGTTTTGCCACTATTCCGACCAGTAGATCCAATTTGAATCATGTTTGGTACCTCAATTGCCATAGAGCTCCTCCGTCTGAATCGTTTTCTCAACTCTTGGTTTGACAGTTGCTGGTTTTGTCATAAAGATCAATGGTACGGCCATAAAAAGACTGCCCCCTACCGCATTGCCTAAAAATACCCATAGTGTATTTTGCAAATAATCCCACCAACTGATTGTGGTGCTTTGTGAAAAAATTGCCGCTGGAATAATAAATGCATTGGCGACCACGTGTTGAAACCCACAAACAACGAAAACCATGACAGGAAACCATAAGCCAAACATTTTACCTAAATATGATTTTGCCAACGCTCCGAGATAAACCGCTAAACAAACAAAAATATTACAGCCAATCCCTGAAACAAAAGCAACTAGCGGTGGATCAGCAATTTTCGCCTGAGCAACTGCGACTGTTTTATCCAGAAACGCACCTTCAGTTAACCCAACAATATGGCCAAATAAATACGCCACAAGAAATCCGCCTAGACAATTGGTCAATAAAACAACTAGCCAGTTATAACAAAGAGCGCCCACTCGAATCTTTTTCTGTAATACGCCTAATGTCATTACCATCATATTGCCTGTTGCTAACTCACCACCAACAAAAGTAAGCGCTATCAATCCAACTGGAAATAAAGCTCCACCCAGAAAGTTGTTAAAACTTCCCCATTCTGTGGGGGCAGTTCCAGTGATACGAATAAACGCCAAGTAACCTAGTGCAATACAAAAACCAGCCATGATACCTAAAATACAGAGTCGAACAAACGATAATTTCCCTTTCATTTTTGCCTTATCGCCTAAGCTTGCAACTATTTCTTCACTACTGAAAAAATCCATTACGATTCCTCCTTTTTATCGATACCACTGAGACAATTCTTCTTTTCGATTGACATTTTTAAGTTGATTCTCTTTTGATAGTTGCACCGTTTTTACAGATAGATGCTCAAATTCTTGCCGAATCTGATAGTTATTTTGCGCAAGCTGTTTTTGAAATGTTGGTAAACAAGAACATCGATAAAAGCCAAATAATGGTTCTTGACGACCTTCAAAATCAAAGATTGTTACTTGATTTTGTCCACGCTTAGAGGCTAACTGATACACAAGTTTAGGAGAAAAAGTTGGTATATCACAGGCAATTACAAACACTTCAGCTTTCTGAGTATAGTTCATTGCTGTCACAATCCCACCTAATGGCCCCTTTCCAAGATACATATCTTGAATGATTGTGCATTTTCTAAACGCCTTAGGAAATTTTTGACTATCATTCGTTACTAAAATAACCTCTTCGAACAGTTCCATTAACTTTTCAGCTGTTTGCAAGATCACGTATTGGCCTTGAATTTTCAATAATGCTTTATCAAATCCCATCCGTGAACTTTTCCCGCCGCATAACAGCACTGCTGTACAATCAGCAATAATTTTCGCCACCCCTTTACCATAATTTTTATTAGTTCAAAAAAATATTTTTTAGTCATGTATTAAGTCTATTATAAGACATCCCTCGTACAAGTCAATTCCTTTTAAAAAAAAGAACGAGAAAAAGAGTCGCTCTTTTTCTCGTTCTACCTTATTCATCTGTTTGACGTTTTATTTCTTCAATCTCAATGCGTAATGATTTTCGTTTCTCAATGGCGACATAAACCAAGCCAATCAAAAAGGGTAACACAAAGCTACCAAATCGATACAGTAAAACAGATGCTACAGCATCAACATTGCCGACCAATGGTTTAAACAACAATAAGTAAACAAATTCAAATGGACCAATGCCAGCAGGTGTCGGAATAACTCCTGAAAGAATAACAGCAAAACTGGTAAAGGACATCACTAATAATAAATCAATATTCGGGTGATTTTCTACTAAAACAATGTAAGGAATAATGTACCAAAATAATAATTTAAATACATTCCATGAAAAGATTCGAAGCAACGCTGAGCGATCTTGTGTAATTGTTTGGACAGCTGCCCGCAAGGAATAGATTTGTAAATTACAATTATCCACCCAATCTCTTAGTTTTGGTCGTTTAAACCAACGATTGGCAAACTTAACCAATAAAACTTGCAACTTTAAGCTACTAGATAAAATAAGTAATGCTGCAATTATTACTAATGTTAAAATAACACCTGCTAAAATGAATGGAATCATCTTAGGCGCATTTTCATAAAACAGGGAAAATTGAATAATCAAACCAATAATTGCTAAAAAAATCACGGCTGCTTTGTACATAATCATATGTAATGCCGTTATCCCCACACTTTTAGAAACAGGAATTCCCTTTTTCTTATAAAAATAAATTTCTGAAAGCAAGGTTCCCGTGCCAAATGAAATAATCCGATAAAATGCTACATAACAAGAAGTAAAAAAACCATCCACTGTTGTAAAGTCTTTGTTAAAATAACGAGCTATTTCCTTGATTGAGCGCCCTTCTGCAAATTGATAAACTACACCAAAAAAAATAACAGCAATCAGCACCAGCCAACTCGTTTCCATCAGTTGAGCAAAAATATCACTTAATGAATTATCCATGACATAAAAGATTACGCCTAAAACGATAATCATTAACAACATATTTAAGCCAATTTTTACTTTTCCTTTCATCGCTTCTCCTTTTTTGTTCTTACTTAAATGTTAGATAGATGCAACTAATCATCGCGATTACGCCAATTGAATAACACAATGCAAAAACTGGTTTTTGGGTTTTATGATGAAATTTCTTTTGTCCCATTAGCCCACCTAGACCGCCACCGACAAGTCCTATCATCAATAAGCGGCGTTCCGGAATACGCCAGTTCCCACGTTTTGCTTGTTTTTTATCATAACCCATCATACTAAACAATACTAAATTAATGACGAGGAAATAAATGATTACTATCCACTGAAGCATTCTTTCTGGCCTCCTAACTAGTTACTGTACTAGGATACCTTGTTCTGATTCTAATTGCAAAAAAATTTTCAATGACTCATGAAACTACAACAGGAAAGTAAGCTCTCGGTTGCCCGTTTTCTTACTTTCCTATTGAGTACCTCATTTATTTTGCATTTAATTCAGCAATTTTAATAATCACATTGGTCGCTTTTTCCATGGCTTGTAATGAAACAAATTCAAAACGGCCATGCATATTTTCGCCACCAGCAAAGATATTTGGTGTTGGAATCCCTAAATAAGAAATTTTTGAGCCATCCGTTCCACCGCGAACAGGTTCAATAATTGGTTGAATTGACAATTCTTCCATTGCTTGTTTAGCAATTTCGACAATGGACATATCTTTTTCAATCACTTCTCGCATATTATAGTATTGATCAAATAAATCAACTTTGATTCGTTCTTCATCAAATGGTGCATTCAATGTTTGCTGAATTTCTTTAATTTTAGCTTTACGTGCTTCAAAAATCTCGCGATTGTGATCGCGAATAATATACGTCATTGTAGCTTCTTCTGGCGTTCCAGCAAACGCTGCTAAATGATAAAAGCCTTCTTCACCTTCTGTTTTTTCTGGAACTTCGTCAGCAGGTAAGGCATTATGGAAATCAATTCCTAATTGTAACGCATTAATCATTGTATTTTTTGCTGTTCCTGGATGAACGTTTTTCCCTTGAATTGTAATTTCTGCTTGCGCCGCATTAAACGTTTCAAATTGTAATTCACCTACTGGTCCGCCATCCATTGTATAAGCAAAATCCACGTTAAATTGAGCGACATCAAATTTGTCGGCACCTACACCAATTTCTTCGTCAGGACCGAAAGCCACACGAATGGTACCATGTTTAATTTCTGGGTGATTAATTAAATATTCCATGGCTGTCATTATTTCCGCAATACCTGATTTATCATCAGCTCCTAATAAAGTGGTACCATCGGTTGTGATAAGTGTTTCACCACGATAATTTTTTAAGTTAGGAAAGTCTTTCGTATTTAAAGTGAATTTGCCTTCTTTATCTAAAGGAATCGTTGATTCTCCGTCATAGTTCTCAACAATTTGCGGAGAAACATTCACTGCATTAAAATCAGCCGTATCCATATGGGCAATAAAGCCGATTGAACGAACGTCTTTCTCCACGTTACTAGGTAACGTAGCAATCACAAAACCATTTGTTTCGTTATAAATAACATCGCTCATCCCTAATTCTTCTAATTCTTTTTTTAAGGTTTGTGCAAAGGCTACTTGTGTTTGTGTTGATGGTGTCGTTGTGCTTGTTGCATCTGAGCGTGTTTCTGTTTTCACATAGCGTAAAAAACGAGGTAATAAATTTTCATACATAAAAGAACACTCCTTTAATCTTCATTTTTTTATTTAAAACGAAATGGGTTGGTATTCGCTTCTGATTCAAAAATGGATACAGCCCACTCATTTTCTTGTTTCCATTGATTCATTAATTCCACAAGTTTTGGCTTACAAAGCGCTTCAATGTAATGACCAGGATCGATGACTGGTAAATCTTCAGCAATCATGTCATGTGCCGTATGATAATACACATCACCAGTAATATAGACATCGGCTTGTTTACGTAATGCATCATGATAGAACTTTTCACCACTTCCACCACAAATGGCTACCCGTTGAATCATTTTAGTATCATCTTTTGCAATGACCCGCAAGCCGTCCAATTGGAAAGCTTCCTTGACTTGCTGTACAAAATCAGAGAGTCTCACAGGCTTGTCTAATACTCCAACCCGACCTAAACCAAATTCTTTTGATTGATTTTCAATGGTATAAACATCATACGCAGGTTCTTCATAAGGATGCGCTTGTAACATAGCTGCAAGAACTTGTTCCTGCTTAGTTTCAGGGAAAATCACTTCGATTTTTGCTTCTTGGACGACACTTTCTTGACCAATTTCGCCAATCGTGGGATTTGCTCCTTGTGTTGGTGTAAAACGTCCTGTTCCAATTAAAGAGTAACTTGTTTTAGAATAATCACCTTGAGCTCCAGCGCCAGCTAGACCTAAAGCTTCTCTCATTTGCGGAGCTTCATCAATTGGCACAAAAACGGCTAATTTTTTATAAGGAACAGTATGTGTTTTAGTTAAAAAGGTGGTTTGTTTAATTCCCAATAATTCACAAAACCAATCGTTTAAGCCATTGTCAATAATATCCATATTAGTATGCGCTGCGTAAACAGCAATATCGTGTTTTAATAAATCAGCGTACATTTTTTCTTGAAAATTATCTGTGGTTAATCGCTTAACTGGGCGGAAAATAGGTGGGTGTTTCGCAATAATTAAATCAACCTGCTTCTCAATTGCTTCTGCAACGACCTCAGGACGAACATCTAAGGTAACCATCACATTTTCAATTGGTTTATCTAACGTACCAATGTGCAAGCCCACAGGATCTCCCGTTTCAGCTAACCACTCGGGACAATAGTCATTGAAGCGTCGAATCAATGTCTTACCGTTCACAGCCATTGGCCAGCACCTCCTCAATTAATTGTTGGTCTTGCTGTAGTTTCGCTTGTTTTTCAATATGTTCTCCACTTGCTTTTGCTAGTTGTGCAAGAACAGTTTTGCGCTGTTTTAATTCTCGTTGCCATTTTTTAGTAAAAACCGGTCCTTGTTTTTTAATTAAAACTGGCCCAAATAGTAATTCTTGGTCCGTATAAGAAACGGATTGCTCTGTTTTTTCAGCTACGATAATTTCATACAATTTACGGTTTTCTTCCACGATTGTTTCATCAACAATACTGTAGTCATTTGCCATTAACCAGCATCGTAAAGTTGGTTCACCAATATTCGGTTGTAAAACAAGGCGTTCCTTCCCTGTTAAACGATTTTTTTTGCGTCCAGCTTCTAAAATATCTCGGATTAATGTGCCGCCCATTCCACAAATACTAATGACGTCTATTTGATCTTCAGGTTCAATTGCATCTAGCCCGTTCGCTAAACGTACGATAATTTTATCCGTCAAATTGGATTTACTGACTTGGGTTTTGGCAGATTGATAAGGGCCTTCTACCACTTCCCCAGCCACAGCAAAAGACAGTTTATTTTCTAACATTAAAGCAACTGGTAAATAAGCATGGTCTGAACCAATGTCTGCTAAGCGACTTCCTCTAGGGATTAAATCACCAACCGTTGCGAGACGTTTTGATAATTGATTTTCATTCATATTTTTGATTCCTCCGTTGCTTATTATACCATTGTCAATTGAAGATGAAAACTTACACATTCGTGCAATCTACTGTTTCCTCTCCTTAATCATTTAAAAAAAAGAACCCCCTTCAAAATCAATTTCATAACTTTGAAGAGGGCTGTCATTATTGCTATAAAGAGCATTCTCCTTATATTAATAATAGGGAAAACATTTTTAATTAGGCATTTGCCAACCAGTTTTCAACTTCTGCTAAAGCATCCGCAATCCCTGCTGGATTTTTCCCACCAGCTTGAGCCATATCAGGACGACCACCGCCGCCACCGCCAACTTTTGGCGCAATTGCTTTGATTAAGTCACCGGCTTTTAAGCCTTTTCCGTTCATGTCTTTTGTCATAGCCGCTAACAAGCTTACTTTTTCATCTTGTGCAGTTGCTAGAACTAGTACATCAGACAATTCTTTTTGTTTCCATTGGTCGGCCAATTGGCGTAATTGATTCATGTCTTTAACATTGACTTGAGCGGCAATATAACGAACACCGTTGACGTCTTTGACATCTTTAAAAATGTCACCAGCTTGTTGGTTCGCTAATTTGCCTGCCAATTGTTCGTTTTCTTTTTGTAGATCACGTAATTGTTGTTGCAATTGCTCTGTTTTCGTAACCACTTCTTTTAATTGAGGTGATTTAACTAATGTAGCAATCTCTTTCAATTGACGTTCTTCTTCTTGTAAAAGTTGATACGCTTCTTTACTCGTCACTGCTTCAATACGGCGTACTCCTGCACCAATTCCAGATTCAGAAACAATTTTGAAAATCCCGATATCTTCTGTATTAGCAACATGTGTTCCACCACATAATTCGATAGAGTAATCCCCAATATTAACTACACGGACTTCTTTGCCATATTTTTCGCCAAATAACGCCATTGCGCCCATGTTTTTCGCTGTATCAATATCTGTTTCAATTGTGACAACAGGAATAGCTTCCCAGATTTTTTCGTTAACGATGGCTTCCATCCGCGCTAGTTCTTCTGATGTAACTTGCCCAAAATGAGTAAAGTCAAAACGTAGATGTCCCGGTGCAACTAATGAGCCTGCTTGGTTGGCATGCTCCCCTAACACATCTTTTAAAGCACGATGCAATAAATGGGTTGCCGTATGGTTTTTCAAAATACGTGTCCGCATCCGTTCGTCCACTTGCAATTGATAAATTTGGCCTTCTGCTAATGGCGCCAAAACTTCTACTTTGTGTAAAAATTGACCATTTGGTGCTTTTTTCACATCCACCACGTTGGCAACGACTTCCCCTGCGGTATTTTTTACATAGCCGCGGTCAGCAATTTGTCCACCCATTTCAGCATAAAATGGTGTTTCAGCAAAAATTAATTCGGCTGTTCCTGCAGATGCTTCATTTACTAGTGCGTCACCTTGAATAATAACAAATAATTCACTATCATGTGTTAATTCTGTATAGCCAACAAATTTACTTTCTACTTTAATATCTGTTAATAAAGCAGATTGAACACCCATTGAAGTTTCTTTACTGCGGGCAGAACGAGCACGTTCACGCTGTGCTTCCATTTCTGTTTCAAACCCAGCATGGTCGACTTTCAAGCCTTCATCTTCTGCAACTTCTTCCGTTAATTCTACGGGGAAGCCAAAAGTATCATAAAGTTTGAAGATAATTTTTCCATCTAATGTATCGCCTTTTGCATCTTTAACTTCTTTAATAACCTCATTTAACATGCTCAAACCTTCATTGATGGTTTCATGGAAACGTTCTTCCTCTGTCCGAACCACTTTTTCGATGAAGTCTTTTTGTTGTAATACTTCTGGATAGTAGCTTACCATGATTTCGCCAACAACAGGCACTAATTTGTATAAAAAGGCTTCATTAATGCCTAATTTTTTCCCGTGCATTACCGCACGACGTAATAAACGACGTAACACATAGCCACGACCTTCATTTGAAGGAAGCGCACCATCACCAATTGCAAAGGATAAGGCACGAATATGGTCAGCAATCACTTTAAAGGAAACATCCGTTTGTGGTGCATCTCCATATTTCACGTTGGTTCCTAAAGCTTCTACCGCATGAATGATTGGCATAAATAAATCAGTTTCAAAATTTGTTGGTGCATCTTGAATGATAGATACAACACGTTCCAAGCCCATGCCCGTATCAATGTTTTTATGTGGTAATGGTTCGTACGTATCTTCTGGTGTATGGTTAAATTCAGAGAACACTAAGTTCCAAATTTCTAAATAGCGTTCATTTTCGCCACCAGGATAATTTTCTGGATCATCTTCTGGAATATCTAAAAATTCTTCGCCGCGATCATAAAAGATTTCCGTATCCGGACCACTTGGACCAGCACCGATATCCCAGAAGTTATCTTCTACATCAATAATATGGTCTTCAGATAAACCAACTTCATCACGCCAAATGCGTTTTGCTTCTGTATCTTTCGGATAAACAGTCACATATAATTTTTCTGGGTCAAAAGCAAGCCATTCAGCACCAGTTAAAAATTCCCAAGCCCAGTGAATCGCTTCATTTTTAAAATAATCTCCAATTGAGAAGTTCCCTAACATTTCAAACATTGTATGATGACGAGCCGTTTTCCCAACATTCTCAATATCATTTGTACGAATAGATTTTTGAGCATTCGTAATTCTTGGATTTTCTGGCACAACAGAGCCATCAAAATATTTTTTCAAGGTCGCAACACCAGAGTTAATCCATAATAATGTTGGATCGTTTACTGGTACTAAAGAAGCGCTTGGTTCTACTGAATGTCCTTTAGACTTAAAGAAGTCTAAATACATTTGGCGAACTTGACTACTTGTTAATTCTTTCATTGATTTTCCTACTTTCTATTAATAATTAACTATTTATATTTTGTACCCTCTTAAGTGGCAGATTGTGAACACAAAAAACACCATTGCAGTCAAGGACGATTGCTCGCGGTACCACCTTGATTGCAATGATGTTGGATCATTACCTCTTAAGCTCTATAACGCAGAGTCGCGTTGATATTTCTATCAAGTCCATCTAAAGGGAGCAAGTAAATTTATCTGATGCCCTTCTCTCAGCAATGAACGGCTTTCTGTGATCAAAATAAGATTCCTCATATCCTTTAGCTTATAGTCAAAAGTATAAGAAAGATCTGCTAAAAAGTCAATTGTTTTCGTAGGAATCTTTCCTTACTGAGCTGTTTCAAATAACGTTTGCTCTAAATAAGGCAAAATTTGTTCATTTATTTGATACCCTTTTCCCCAAGAGGTTGTAATAATCTCTTCGTTCATACCTGCATCACTAAATTTTTGTTTCACTCGTTTACATACGAAAGACAGCTGCGATTTTGTAGAAGCATCTGGTTCTTTCTGCCAAAGCAAGCGACAAATTTGATCACGATCCAACCCTTCATGGGCATGCTGATACAAGATTTTTAAAAAGCGTTGCTCGTTTTTTGTAAAGCGAATCTTTTTTACTTGGTCATCAAGTAGCTCGGCAGTGACTTCGGCAAAACTTTGATCGACAGTGTCAATTTTTTCACGAATATCTTCCAATGAATCTTTGAGGCCTAACCACCGGATAATACCTCTTTCCTGCCAAATCTCCGCTTCACGTTTATTACACATCGATTGTGAACGTCGATAAATCGGCTTCTCTAACGATGAAAGACTTCCTAATAATCTCAAGCAATCGTTCTGAGAAAGTGTTTCGCTTAATACAATTGCATCAAAATAATTAAAAAAAGTTAACTCATGTTCTATAGTTTCTTCACAGCAGTTCGTACAAAAGACTTCATAATTTAAATGTTGTAATTGCTGCTGAAATGTTTGCTCAACTAAAATGTTCTTTGTTAATACCAAAATCCTTCTCATTTCTTCTTTCCTCCTAGAACTCTTTCTGCTACCAATAACTAAACGCACCAATCAAACTACGTTACCAAATCGCGTGTTTTCTCCATCGATTGGTTAATAAACACCTTTTTATCTTCATCTCTCTTCGCTCCTTTATTCTTTATTTTGGTGGTTATTTATATTATATTAGAAAATGATTTTTTTTGTGTGTAAAATTTTTTTATCCTCCGTAAAAAAAAATGAATTTCCTTTAATATCAACTAATAAAGCTGATTTTTTAACAAAAAAAGTGCCGAAACTTCCTACTTTTTGCTAAAACACGCCAAAAATTCTGTAATTTTATTATTTTTTTCTCGAGAAAACATCAAAATGTTGATGTTTAACACTAACATTTTGATGTTTTCGACAAAAATCTTTACAATTAATCGGTAATTTTCTCTACTTTTAACGATAACTACTTTTAAAAAAGAGTTATTTTAAAAGTGACTTAAATATTTATCATATAAAAAGTAAGGGACTAAAATCTTTACGATTCTAGTCCCTTACTTTTTATAATCCACAACGTTTTTAGTTAGAAGAATTCTTTTTTGCTTTTCTAGCAGAACGATCTTTTTGACGACGTTCAATTTTACGTTTTTTCTTATTGCTGTCTTCAATTGCCCAATTAATTTTTTTCTTGTATCCTGGTTTAATTTTTTTCTTTTTCTTTTTCACTAAACCAATTAACGTTGGGTCTAATTCTTCTCGAGATTTTTCTCGTTTTGTTCGACGGTTGCGATCATACGTCTCTACAATCTCACCATTTTTAATTTCTTTTGGTTTGAAAGAAACACCTAACTGCTCAATCTGAGTAATCGCTTCATCATCCGCTGGTGAATATAATGTTATGGCAGTCCCATTCAATCCATTACGTCCTGTGCGGCCAACCCGATGGATAAAGAAGTCCAATTCATGTGGAACTTCTGCATTGATGACATGTGAAACCCCTTCAATATCAATCCCACGTGCGGCTAAATCTGTAGCTACCACATATTGGTAGTCAAGATTTTGAACTTGACGCATCACACGTTTTCTTTCGCGTGGTGTGATGTCTCCATGAATTTTGGCAACTTTTAGTCCCTGATCTTTTAAGTAATCGGTGATTTCATCAACTCTTTGTTTAGTATTTGCAAAAACAATCGCTAAATAAGGATGCCCGATAGTCAATAATTGATAAATTATTTGATTGCTGTTTTTTCCTTTGGTGGAAATCAACCAATTGTCAATTGTTTCTGAAATAACTGCTTTTGGTTTGATATGTTCAATCACTGGATTTTCTAAATATTTTTTTAAAAATGGTCGTAATTTTTCTGGAATGGTTGCAGAAAAAACGAGCATTTGTAATTTTTCTGGCAAACGACCGGCAATTTGATCGACTTCTGCTAAAAAGCCCATATCTAATGTCATGTCTGCTTCATCGACAACAAAGGCAAAAGCCGTATGCACTTTCAAGGCTTGTTCATTCATCATATCTAAAATACGCCCTGGTGTACCAATCACCACATGAGGTTGCTGATGCTTTAATTTATTTAATTGACGTTGTTTATCTGTTCCGCCAACAAAATTTGACACTCGAATTTCTGGTTGACTGAAACGAGCCAGTTGCTGCGCTTCTTGATAAATTTGATTGGCTAATTCACGACTAGGCGCAGTAATCACAATTTGTACTTCGTCGATAGTTGGCTTAACTTTATCCATTAATGGAAGTAAAAAAGTATGCGTCTTTCCACTTCCTGTTTGCGATTGTCCAATGACACTTTTCCCTTTCTTAATGATTGGGATTAATTTTTCTTGGACTTCTGTTGGTTCTTCAAACCCTTTTTCTGCGAGTGCTTCGTTGATAAAAGGTTGAAATTGAAATTGTTTAAATGAAGGCACTTGCCTCACCTCTTCTCGTTAAATTCTTTATGCACTTTGGCATTATAACACAAAAACAACTTTTACTCACCTGCTGATTCCTTTGTTTTCGCAACTTCTAATGTACTGACTGTATAAGTATGGCTGGCTTTTTCATAAAACAAACGCCGTTTTTTACGAATCAAGGTTAACAAAACGTTGATCAAAAACAGTAAATATAAAATTAAACAGAACAAATACAGAAGCAGTGACACCATTTGCAACATCCGATTAGAAGAATTCAATAAATCAGTGGCATTGGCTAGATAAATACTAATTAAACCATACACAAAATACAAATAACCGTAGCGAACAAACAAGGCTTTTAAACGAATTTTTTCATGTCCTGTTTCAACCACCCGAATGCGAACAACTTTTTTCCCTAACGTTTGACCATTTGTCAGTTTCATCATGACGATAAAGACCGCAAACACCATGATAAAGAACCACATCCGATCTGAAAAAATCGGATAATTGGTTGCCCAATTTTTATAAGCTGGAATGAAATTTAGTCCAAAAACGAGCAGGCCTTGCACAAAGCCAATCACCAACCAATCAATCCCCCATGCAAAGAAACGTCTTAACAGGCTAACTGTCTGACCTTTTTCATAAGAGGTGGCATCAATTTCTTCTCTTGTTGGCAATAAAAAGGTAAAGAGCGGCGTCAACCAATAACCGACCATGCCTCCGACGGTATTATTAATTAAATCATTGACATCCGCCAGGCGATACGAACGTGGATAAATAAAATAAAGGCCAGATAACTGTGTTAATTCAAAAAATAATGACAATAAAAAACTCGCAAGAACTGTTTTTAAAAATGAACATTTGAAATAATACCGTAAATACACACCAAAAGGTAAAACTAATAAAACATTAAACAGTGGTTCTAAAACGGCATGCTGTTTTAATGCTGGCAAATACGTACTAGGATCTTTGAGCGAAAAAACAGTTTCGTTTAAAATCCCTGAAATAAAATGAAAAGGCCGCAGTTCCATTGTTGGTCCTGTGTATTGAGCCACTTCTGCCCGAGATGGCAACGGTAAAATTACCAAGAAATAGGCACATAATAAATAAAAAACAAATGAATACAAAATCATTGCTCGTGTCCAAACAAATGAACCATATTTGCGGTATTCATAGATTAATAATGCCCCAGAAATAAAAAATGCTAGAAACGGGAAAATAATGATTGCCCATTTAATTGGTTCGCTATATACTGCCATAAAAATTCCTCCAAGATAAACAATTTCAAGTATGAATGCCTCAATAACACTATACTTGTTTCTAAAAAAATGTACCAACAATAAATTTTATTTTGCAAATCCTCTCCTTTGCAGTATCATTAAGAAAAAGGAGGACGTTCTCATGTTACAGCCATATTTTGCGTTTGGAGTGCCGCTATTTTTACTTGTGCTCTACTTACTCTTTGCACTGATTCACCGTCAAACAACGATTCATTATTTACGGTTTATTTTGTTACTTATTTCAACATTTCTCATGGTTTTTAGTTTCCAAGTATTGCAAGAATCATGGACCATCAACCCTGAAACGTTAAAAGATGCCGCTTATTCTCCGCAATGGTTATGGATTCCTTTAGGTATCGGGTTAATCCTCACACTTTACAACGCTTGGCACGGCCTTCGTACAATGATAAAATACAAGACCGATAAACATCAGTAAGAGTCTAGGACGATGGTTGTGTCCTAGACTCTTACTGTCTCATCATTCAAATGAAATTTAATTTTTCTTAACAAACTCTGATTTTAACTTCATTGGACCAAAGCCATCTACCTTACAGTCGATGTTATGATCGCCTTCCACTAAACGAATGTTTTTCACTTTTGTGCCTTGTTTAATTGCGCCACTGGCACCTTTAACTTTCAAATCTTTGATTACAGTAACACTGTCACCATCCGCTAAAAGATTGCCATTTGAGTCCTTGACTACTAAGCCTTCTTCTGCAACTTCTTCTGTTGGTGACCATTCATGACCGCATTCTGGACAAATAAATAATCCGCGATCTTCATAGGCATATGCCGACCCACATTCAGGGCAGTTTGGTAATTGCTCTGTCATTAACGTTCTCCTTTGTAAAAAATAATTCTTTTTCATTTTACCTTATTTTCTAGTGAATGAAAAGTAGTCCTAATGATTTATCAACGTCCGATAACTACTTTCTAATTACTTATTTATTTTTGAGCCCACTCTTGGCAAGCTGCTTGGATTTCTTGGTAAATCACTTCAATTTCAGCTGCATCACGTGCATTAGCGCCACTTGCCAAAGGATGGCCGCCGCCATGATGGTTTTTAGCAATTGTATTAATGATGGGTCCTTTGGAACGTAACCGAACGCGATAATAACCTTCTGGCTGTTCAACAAAGATTGCCCATGAGAGAACATCTTCAATTTTTCCTGGCATTGAAACAATAGCTGCCGTTTCAGAATCGACAATATCATAACTGTTTAAAATACTTTGTGGTAAAACGACACGAGCAGCGCCATTTGCGTCGATTTCTAAATTTTGATAAATATAACCCGCTAATTTAGCAACCTTTAAAGGCATTTGGTCTAACTCACGATTTAAGTCTGCGGCATTAAAGTTAAACGTACGCAATTGCGCAGCGACAGCGAGTGTATGCGCCGAAGTGGAAGGATAAAGAAAACGTCCTGTATCCCCCACAATCCCAGCATACAATAAACGAGCTGCATTATCTGTCATCGTTAATTCTGCTAAATGCTGTTGCCAAAAATCAACAATAATTTCACTACAACTACTTGCATTTGTATTCACCCAAACTAAATCTCCATAAGGTTCATCATTCGGATGATGATCGATTTTAATTAATTGATCGCCTAAAGAAAAACGCGCATCACTAATTCGTGGAGCATTTGCAGTATCTGTTACAATGACTAATGCACCTCGATAGACATCGTCAGTAATAACGTCCATTTCAGCTAAAAACTCTAAGCCTTCCACTGGTCCGCCTACTTGATAAATATTTTTTTCAGGAAAGCTCGCTCTTAAGAGTTCTGCTAACCCAACCTGTGAGCCAATCGCATCTGGGTCGGGCCTTTGATGTCTATGAATAATAATTGTTTCATATTGTTTAATTGCTGCCATAATTTCTTTTACTACGTCCATTCTTTGTAGCCTCCTACGTTCTCTCCATCACTTGGCAAACAACAATTGCTTTTGCCACAATGACATTTTCTAAATAAACTTCGATATCTAATTTTGCAGAGCGACGACCAATTTCTAAAATACGTGGACGAATGTCCAATTCACTTTCCAACTGGATTAGCCGCAAATAATGTAGATTCACTTGTTCAATTAATACATTTCTTTTTTGATTCATCAACATTGTTCGTTGTGTCACGTTAGAAATAATTTCACTTAGGACACCGAACGAGATGGTACCAACACTGTTAACCATTTGGGGCGCAACCGAAAAACGAAAACGGGTTGTTTCTTTGCCATTTTCTTCAACAGGCATCACTTCCCCGGAAATTTGATCTGAAATTGTATCTGCAATTTGTGGTTGTCGTTGCACCAATTGCATGGCTTTCATCACATCTTGGCGAGAAACAATTCCAACAAGCGCTAAATCATCTTCCACCACCGGCATGACTTCTAGACCATCCCAAATCATTTGATGACTGACACTCGCTACACTCATCATCTTTTTCACAACATTGGGATCCTTTGTCATGACTTTATCCACGGTTAAATGTTCACTTTTACCAATGACATCTTTGGCTGTGACAATCCCCACTAAACGTAATTTCTTATTTACTACTGGGAAACGAGAATGATGGGTACTTTCAGATAATGCCTGATAATCTGCAATCGTTTGAGTTGTCAACAAATAATTGGTTTTTTCAAGCGCTGTATAAATATCACTGACGAGTAAAATGTCTTTTTTAATCAGCTGATCACTTAAAGCACGGTTAATCATAGTAGCCACAGTAAATGTATCATATGTGGTTCTCAAGACAGGCATACCCAGACGATCTGCTAACTGCGCAATCTCTTCAGATGTTTCAAATCCACCTGTAATTAAAACGGCTGCCCCATTTTCTAAAGCAAGCTTTTGCACGCCTTGACGGTTACCAACAATCATTAAGGAGCCTGGAGTAATATATCGCGTCATTGCGGTTTCTGTCATCGCACCAATTACAAATTTATTAAGGACTTTGTCTAGACCAGAGCTACCGCCTAACACATCCCCTTCAATAATCCGGACCACTTCACCAAATGTTAATTTTTCAATATGTTTTTTTAACTTCCGCTCAATTCGTATCGTACCAACACGTTGAATGGTGGAAACAAGCCCAATATTTTCTGCATCTTTGATGGCCCGATACGCTGTTCCTTCACTAACACTTAAACTTTTGGCAATGCTTCGAACAGAGATTCGATCGCCAATTGGTAATTCTTCAATATGTTTTAAAATTTGATCATGTTTCGTCGCCATAATTTCCTCCTAAACTAGGATCGTCTCTCCTGGGTTTAATACTTTCCCGCCAACTACTTGCTCTACGAATATTGCTGGATTTTGTTGGATAACAGGAAAGGTATTGTAATGAATTGGAATTGTTATTTCGGGATTTAAGTAAGAGACTGCTTGTAGCGCATCCTCTGGTCCCATCGTGTAATTATCGCCAATTGGTAAGAACGCTACATCAATGGATTTGTCTTTTGAAAAAAGACGCATATCTGAAAACAACGCCGTATCACCAGCGTGATAAATTTTTTTATCTTCTGCTTCTAAAATAATCCCACTTGCTTCGCCCATGTAGGTCATTACGCCGTCTATTTCATAACCAGAACTATGCAAAGCTGGCACAAATTTAACCGAACCAAAAGGAAAGACATAACGCCCACCTAGATTCATTCCATGCGCTTTTACCCCTTGCGACTGCGCATACGTAGCCACTTCAGCTATCGCAATAATCGTTGCCTTGTTGGCTTGAGCAATTGCTAGCATATCGCCAATATGATCGCTGTGTCCGTGGGTGATTAAGATGTAATCAGGGTGTAAATCTTCAAGTGAAACGTCCGCTAAAGGGTTGCCATTAATAAAAGGATCAAATAAAAGGTTCGTGCCGTCGTTTAGACGAATTTCAATACATGAATGTCCATGTCCTATCAGTTCCATTTGTATTCCTCCTACGGTATTTTCTACACACTCTTATGATAATTAATCGTCAAATTCATTCTTAAAAGTAGTACAGTTTAGTACAGTTTACTTTCTTTATTGTAACAGAGAATTAGAAATATACAATCGCATTTGCTTATTTTCTTAGCTAGTAAAGAAACAGACGAGAAAAATCATGAATCTTTCTCGTCTGTTTCTTTTTACTTATTTGGTTGTTTTCCGAAAACGTAAAATCGTTAATATAAAGGCCGCCACACATAATAGAAAGGCGACAAAAAAGGTTTCACGCATTCCCACAATAAATATATCTGGGCGATTAGCCAGATACGTGGTTACTCGTTCACCATAGGCTTCGCTCATACCACGATATAAAATGGTCGTTGACAACGCAATCCCAATGACCATTCCTAAGTTTCTAGCAAAAGAATTCATACTTCCTGCTACACCTAAATCTTGCTTTTCAACACTACTCATAACCATTGTATTGTTTGGAGACTGGAAAAGTGCATTTCCCAAGCCCATAATGGCTGTTGCAATCACATAATACCAGATGGGCGAATTCATATCTAAAAACATATACATTAACGACGTACAGCACAAAAGCAACAATCCGCCAAATGTTAAAATACCTGGGCCAATTTTATCCGTCAAATAGCCACTCAGAGGAGCCCCAACCACCATTAATAACGGAAATACCATCATTAATAGACCAGCATAACTAGCACTTAGTTTGCGTGCATCCTGCAAATAAAATGGAATGACAACATTTACAAAAAAGTTTGAGGCAAAAATTAAAACAGCGGACAATAAACTTAAAGTAAAAATTTTGTTTTTAAAAATTGCGAACTTAATAAGTGGGCTTTTTCTTTTTCGTTCAACCATTATAAATAATCCTAATGCGATTACTGCAATAATGAACAATAAATAGGATTGTAACGAGCCAAACCCGCTCTCTTGTCCGAGGAAAATCCCGCCGAAGAACGTCATAATCGCAATGGCAATACAAGCAAATCCTGAAAAATCTATTTTTTCTTTTGTTTTTGTAATATCTTTTGGTAGAAACTTTTCGCCAATTAAAATTGTAACTAGCCCCACAGGAACATTAATCCAAAAAATATACGACCAAGAAAAGTTTGATAAGATCAATCCACCAATCCCAGGACCAGCAATCGCGCCTAAAGAGACAAAGGCACCTACTGCACCAAGCGCCCGCCCTCTTTCATTTAAAGGGAATACTTCCGTAATAATTCCTGAATTGGTCGCCATGGTCATGCTAGCACCAATACTTTGAACGACCCGCGCAAATAATAGAAAGCTCAGCGATTGATTAAAGCCACAAAGTAACGAACCAATCGTAAAAATAACCGTGCCAATTCGATAAACTTTTATTTTTCCAAAACTGTCGCCAATTTTTCCAAATAATAATAAACAAGCACAGACAACCATTAAATAAATAGATACGACCCATTCCGCTTGATTCATGGGTACGGACATTTCTTTTGAAATAGTCGGTAAAGCAATATTTACAATGCTGGAATCTAATGTAGACATGAAGGTAAACATAGCCACAGAAACTAAGATCCACCAACGATTTTTCTGCACTTCAGAATCCTCTTGGTAACTTTTAATTTTCTCCATTGATTCATCCCCTCTCGCTCCAAAACAGTTTACTTACTAATAATAACTCTATTTCTTCTTTTTTTCATCGGAAATTTTCTAAAAAATCACTCATGAGATGTTCACCTTCTTATTACACGCTCGCAATTGACAACCATTCGCTTTTACGCTAATTTAAAATTAGCAAACGGAAAACGCAAGGAGGACTTGAAATGACCTTAATTTCTCGCATTAAACAATTAGCTCAGTCAAAGCAATTAACCCTCGCCCAATTAGAAAGAAACGTCGGCATTTCCAATGGACAAATTCGTCGTTGGGATACCTCTTCGCCTAAAGTAGAGAATCTTTTAAAAATAGCAGACTATTTTTCTGTTTCCTTGGACTATTTAATGGGCCGCACCCAACAAACAGAGATCAATCATCAGGCACCTATGACAAGCACACAAAAAGAGTTACATATTCAGATTACTACGGAAGAGTTAACAGAAGAAGAAATTACTCAGTTAGAGGAAGAAGCAAATCGTTTCTTGCGGTTCCGTAAATTTGAAATGACAAATTCTTAAGTAATGCGACAGTCAGCGGCTCTGTGTTCTTTGTACTTATTAATTTATTCAGCCACTAGCATATTCATTGTAATAAACCAAATAAATGCCAGAAGGAGACACCTTCTGGCATTTATTTGGTTTATCTTCTTTATTTATCCTTACTTATAAAATAATCGATTCACCATACTCGATAATTTTGTCTAAACTTGTGTTCAATCGTAAACCAATTAGAATTATTCGTTGTTCCCAAATACGTCCATCCATTCGCAGAATAACCATTACGCACATTGATTTTCCCATAAACATATCCATGTAAATTTGGCGCCCAGTTCCCTGTTGCTCGAGTTTGATATTGATGGAAATACCTCACGACCCAACCAACATAAGCTCTGTTTCTTGGGTTAACAGATTGACTACCAATCTCGTTTTGCAATTCAACTAACGCATCATTTTGAATGACTTCTTCTGCCTCTACTGGTGAATTAAACACCAAACTAACACCCAACAAATTTGTTAGAACACAACCATACACAACTTTCTTTTCCATTGTTTCTACTCCTAACATAATATATTTTCACTATTTATAATTTTATACTACCAAATAATTATTTAAAAAACAACCTTTCTCTTTCTTTAATTTAATGTTAATATAATCTATATAACTAATTTCTAATAAAAGGAGAAAAAAATTGAATAATTCAATAGAAATAACCAAGATCTGCGTAGCATTGAACAATAAAAACATCTTGAATAACTTGTCGCTTACATTAAATACGGGATCAATCACATGTATTGTTGCCCCAAATGGTACAGGAAAAACGACTTTTTTTAAATCAATCGTCCAACTTATCCCGCTCGAATCTGGTGAAGTAATAGTTGACAAAACATCAATCAAAAACAGAACTGACTACAATAAAAAAATCTTTTTCATAGAATCCGCGAATCAATTATTTGCAAATCTTACCGTTTACGAGAATATGCAAGTAGCGGCCAAGTTATGGAAACATGATGCTAATTTTGAATCAATCATTAACTTAGTCGGTGTTAACACGTACATAAACAAAAAAATTAAACACCTTTCTGCAGGTATGAAGCAAAAAGCCTTGCTCTCAGTCGCCATCGCTAGTGGTGCGTCTTTTCTGATTTTTGATGAGCCATTAAATGGTCTCGATATTGAAAATGTTGAGTACCTAACAACCGTCTTTCTTACTTTAAAAGAGCAAGGAAAAACATTACTTTTGTCATCTCATAATATTTTCGAAATAAGCAAGCTTTGTGATGCAATTTATTTTTTAGATAGCGGTATTCTGAAATCAGCGTCACTAGACTATCTACAATTAAAAGAAGAATACTACGAACTATATGCAACGAAAGGTCGTGCCTAAATGATAAAATTTGAACTAATTAAAATTTTTCGAGAGAAAACCACTTATTTTCTGTTTGCATTATTCGTTCTCGTTATTAGCGTTCCTTTTTTTTTAGGAAATGCCAATTTTAATTATGTAAAATATTACGAAGATAATTACTATGCCGGCATAACAACGATTGAAAGTATCAAAGATGACCCAACTGCAACAAAAATCGTTGAAGACATCAAGGAAACAAATGGTTATTTAAAAAAACTCATTGATTCTCTAAAGAAAGGAGATCAAAAAGCGATTGTTGAAAATGAGTATAACTTGGAAAAAAAAACGCTAGAAGGAATTCTAGATGGTAGTTTGCAAGCTAGATCAATTAGTGAACAAAAAAGTATAGTGGCCGTACTGGAGTATTTAAAAAACAATGGGCTAAATAAAACGAGTGATAATCCAAAAAAGATGGGCGTGATCCAATATCTAAATTTGGTTTTTTCTTCTCCTCAATTAATGCAAATTATTTTAATTCTGATTAGTTTCCAGATTGCTTATTTATTTAATTTAGACTATAAAAAACATAATTTCATTTGGTATTGTGTTTCTCCTAACTCTTATGTACGAACATATTACACCAAACTTTTTGCCATTGTTTTGTCGCTCTTTGCAAACCTACTCAGCGCATTTCTCCTTGTACTTGCATTTGTCTTTCTAAAAAATGGACTGGGTGTGTTTAATTACCCGATTGCCACCAGTTCGAAAAATACGGAAGTCAGTTTGATAGCAACAAATGACTTTGTCGTTAAAACAATCTTCTTTTTTATATTATTTCTAGTATTTCTAGCATTGTTAAGTTTAGTATTCAGCATTCTAACAAGTAATTTAATTCTAAATCTCTCTGTTTTAATTATTCCATTAGTGATTGGACAATACGATGTACTCAATACGTTACTTAACGAGAACTTAAAACCTTACATTCTCTTAAGCTACTTGGATATGCCTCATATTCTATTAGGTGGTGACATTATGAGACCTTTGCGAAATCCATTGTTAAACTATCAAAACGGGATCTTAATAACTCTTCTCACCATTCTCGTACTTGTCATAATCTCTCTAACTATCTTACTCTGTCCTTCTCAAAAGTTAATAGCAAAAAAAACTAGAACCTAAACAAAAAAAACCACCACGACCGTCGTCTGTGGTGGAAATGAAGGTTGTTATTTACTCTTGGTAGGAGTAAGTATGAAAAAACCAATTCGGGATAATTGGCATAACGTAAGTATAGTAGTTTGTGCCTTTTTTATCATGAGTTTCAGCTATATTTTTTATAAAACTTTTATTAGAACACCATTAACAGTCCTTTATTTAGATTCTTTAAAGCGTTTTCTTTTATTGAACATATTGTTTTAAACATTCGATTTCCTGTGCTACACTTACTTTTAGAAGGGGGATTTTATTATGGCAAATCAAAAAAAAGATAGCTTATCAACATTATTTTCTGAAGAAGTTCATGGACCGTTTGTTACTTTCTTGTTTAACACCCATGTCGCTCATCAAAACGTAGAAAAAGATTCGCTTGTTTTGAAAAATTTTGCAAAAGCGGCAAAAACACGCTTTGAAAAAAAATTTCCTGAGGAAAAATGGGCTGTTTTCCAAGAAAAAATTGACGCACTTCTAGCTGATGCTTCCTTCTGGCGCAACGGCACAGCAAGTGTTTCAATCATCTTATCTCCAGAGAACACCTTTGTTCAACGATTAGATGTGCCCGTTGACGATCAATATTACGTGGACACGATTCCTTATTTACTTGGACTAGTCAAAGACAAACAATTTAACTACCATTATTACCTACTTGCTCTAAATCGCGATTCAATGAAACTTTACAAGGTTGATCATACGACTGTGACCCCTGTTGAATTGCCTAAAGATGCACCAACAGACGTGGTCACAGCTTTAGGTGATGAATTAACGGGTGGTAATTTAAACTTTTCAACTCAAGGTAGTTCTAACGGTTCTAAAGAAGGTGTCGCTTATCATAGCATCAATACTAAAGATAAAGAAGTTGAAATTGATTGGGTGAACTACTATCAAGCAGTCGATACTTTCTTAAAAGATCAACTGGATAATCCTGAAAAATTACCGCTTTATCTTTATGCTTTACCAGAAAACCAAACACTCTTTAAAAAGATTGCTAAAAATCCTTATTATGATTGCTCAATTTCAGTTGCTGCTTCACCTGCACAAGCAACCATTCAAGATATCCGCAGCGCTAGTGAAAAAATAGCTGCAGAGTTAACAGAAAAAGAAACAGCTTCTTATAACAAATTACTAGATCGTAAATTCTTAGATCAATTTACAGATATTTCGCCAGCGGCAGCTGACGGCAAAATTTCCCATCTTTTTATTGCAACGTCACTCTTTGTTACTGAAAACAATGAAATGTCATCTGAAGAGTACGATCGTCGCAAACTTTTAAACACCATTGCTTACCAAGTCATTCAAAACGGCGGTCAAGTTTTTGTTTTAGACCAAAAAGCTGCACCAGATGAAAAATCTTTAGCGGCTATCCTCCGTTATTAAAAACAGGCAAAAAGCCCATTGTAAGAAAGCGCCTTACAATGGGCTTTTTTTCTGAGCCTTATTGAAACAGCACTATAACAGCCTTATCTTCACTTTCTAGTTTTTAAAAAACATCCGATAAAAAAGAAAATAAGGTTATCGCTATACAAAAACCAGTTAGTATGCTATAGTAATAGATGTAGTTTTTGTTCGGTAATATGGGTAGCTGTTTCAAATAAACATCTTCCACATTTTTCACCTTTCAAGTAATTGCAAAATATGAATGTGTTATAACACACATCTAGGAGGATATTTATTATGGAAACAGGTACAGTAAAATGGTTTAACTCAGACAAAGGCTTTGGCTTCATCACTGCAGAAAACGGAAACGATGTATTCGTACATTTCTCAGCTATCCAAGGTGACGGCTTCAAAACTTTAGAAGAAGGTCAAGCAGTAACTTTCGAAATCGAAGAAGGTCAACGTGGCCCTCAAGCAACTAACGTTACTAAAGCTTAATTAAACAATACTGACTCAAAAACCTGACGTTAATCGTCAGGTTTTTTTTATAAAAAAAAGAACAAGAAAACTTTCTGAAACTAAGTGCTTCCTCTATTTTTTTTGAAGAGTTTTCGTTATACTGAAGAGGAAAAATGTTTTAAAGGAGTTTATTTATGCAATTTTATGGTGATTTAACCTTTTTAGGTGTTTATTTATTGGGTCTCTTTTTCATTCCCTCGTGGCGGAAAAAGAAAAAAGAACACGATTGGTTACCGTGGATGTTTGGCTGGACTGTCTTTATGTTCTTCTCATATGTTTTATATTTAGAAATCATTCGTGGTACAGCCTTCTTTTTAATCCCCATTGCTTTTTTTGGCTTGTTTGCGCTCTTCTACTTCAAAGAAAAAAGACGTTTACTGAATGGAACATTATTTAATATTTTTCTTGTGGTTCTAGCGACTTATTTAGGGATTACTGCGATTCGTACAAACAACTACTTTTTAATAACCTTAGCAATTATTGCAATTCTAGCTATTTTAATTGCTTTGGCTCTAGGAATCTATGCTTTAATTATTTTCCTCTATTGGAATGCGGTCGTTGTTATGAGAAAAGAAGGTCGGTCTCTAGGGAACTTGTTGACGTTGTTGCTGGCAATTGGCTTAACATTACTATTAATTTATAATTTCTTTTTTCAATCGTTGTTACCAACTTGGCTCTCCTTACCCTTAACTATTGCGCCATTTATTTTGACTTATTTCGCGTTTGTTTTTTATAATTTTTTAACTGTTTCTACGTTGTATCAATTTAATCAGCCAAAATATACACAGGATTATATTGTTGTGTTAGGTTCGGGGCTAATCAATGGTGAGATTGTGCCACCGTTATTGCAAGCCCGCATCAACAAAGCCATTCAATTTTACAAGGCTCAAAATCGCGCAACGTTAAATCCACCAAAAATCGTCATGTCTGGTGGTCAAGGCCCCGATGAATTACTTCCTGAAAGTGTCGCGATGAAAATGTATGCTTTGACACAAGGTATTCCTGATGATGATATTTTAGTAGAAGCTCATTCAAAAAACACACTAGAAAATATGCGTTTTTCCAAAGAAACAATGATTGAGGATTTTGGAAATGCTAATTTCCAAGCCATTTTTACTACAAACAATTATCACCTTTTCCGAGCGGGTCTTTTCGCTCGAATGGCTGGCTTAAAAGCTGATGGCATTGGTGCAAAAACCGCTTTTTATTTTTTACCTAACGCGTTTATTCGAGAGTTCATCGCCATTGTAGTGATGTACAAACGCCGCCATATTATTGTTTGCGGCCTAGCTGCCATCGGTATGGTTATGTTATTCTTAACAGGATTGATTATTCAGTAAAGAAGGAGTTTCCCCTATGAGTTTGTATCAAAAATTTATTCAAAATGAACGTTTGCGACGTTTTTGCGTCCTTGCTTTGATTATTTTTGTGCTTTATTTATCCAGAAGTATGATTACAACAATTCTTTTAACATTTATCTTTACCTATTTAGCTGTTCGTTTGGTCCATTTTGTTCAACGCTATATGAAAATCCCGACGATTGTCATCGTTCTCTTAACCTATGCATTGGTTGTTTTTCTAATCTATTTAGCGATTACTAAATATGTTCCCGTTCTAGTTAACCAAACGACTCAAATGATTAATTCTGTAGTTGATTTTTATCAAAGTCCACATACAGATACAAATCAAGTATTGCAATTTATTGATCAATACTTGGAAAAATCTAACTTACTCTCTCAACTCCAGAATGGTGCTTCAATGATTTTACGCTACATTCAAGATATTGGTGCTGTCGGTTTATCATTTGTCATGTCCTTTATTTTAAGTTTCTTCTTTATGATTGAGAAGAAGCAAATGGCCGATTTTTCTAAGTTATTTTTAAAAAGTGATTTTGATTGGTTTTTTCAGGATATCTATTATTTTGCCAACAAGTTCGTCAACACATTTGGTGTCGTGATGGAAGCTCAGTTTTTCATTGCTGTGGTGAATACAGTCATTACTACCTTGGCTTTGGCGATAATCGGCTTTACTCAGCTACCTAGTTTAGCCATTATGATCTTCATTTTGAGCTTAGTCCCAGTTGCTGGTGTGATTATTTCCTGCATTCCGCTAAGTTTCATCGCTTATTCCCAAGGTGGCTTGAACGATGTGATTTATATCTTAGCTTTAATTACAATCGTCCATTTATTTGAATCTTACGTGCTAAATCCTAAATTCATGTCTAGTAAAACAGAGTTACCAATCTTTTATACGTTTGTCATTTTATTAGTTAGTGAGCGTCTTTTTGGTGTATGGGGACTTATTGTAGGAATCCCTGTGTTCACTTTCTTCTTAGATGTCTTAAAAGTAAAACCAATTCGTGGCCTGAAACGGCTACCTAATGTGAAAAAAAATAGTTCAGCAGAATAATTTCTGCTGAACTGTTTTTTTATTGTTTTCTTAAATCATTTAAAATAGCCATGGCTCGGTCTTGGTTCATCGTTTTTTGACGTTTTAATTGTTGAGCGACTGCCTCAACTTCTTTACCAGTAGCTCCGACCGTCATCGCTAAAGAACGTGCTTGTAGAGCCATGTGTCCTTTTTGAATTCCTTCAGAGACTAAGACCCGTAACGCCGCTAAATTTTGTGCCAAACCAACAGCCGCTACTACTCGACTTAGTTCTTTTGCATCCGTCACTGCTAACAAATCAGCGGCTGCTTGAGATTTAGGTAAGACTTTTGTGGCACCGCCAACCGTGGCTAAAGCAAGCGGAACTGAAATTTCACCAATTAGTTGTTCGCCATCCAGCGTCCAACTAGTCAAGCCTTGGTAGCGACCTTCCTTCACCGCAAAAGCATGACAAGAAGCGCTAACAGCGCGTGTATCATTTCCTGTAGCTAAAACTACAGCTTCAATGCCATTCATGATCCCTTTGTTATGCGTGACTGCCCGATAGGGATCTAATGAAGCATAGCGTGAAGCTAAAACAATTTTTTCAGCAATTTCCCGGCCATTGATCCCCTTACTTAAACGTGAAACTGGAATAGCCGTTTTCATCGTAACAACCGACTCCGTTGCGTAATTACTTAAAATACTGAATAAAATCTTTTGCTCCGCAAACCATTCACGGAACAACTCGGCCACACCTTCCAACATAGCGTTAACGATATTTGCCCCCATTGCATCCTTAACATCTACTAAAAAGTCGACAGATATAAATGATTCATCAAAAGCACGATACTGCAAATCTCTTAAGCCGCCGCCGCGTTTAACGATAGATGGATAACTTAACTCTGCTTGTTGAAAAATTTCCGCTTCTCTTACTTGTAGTTTATCAATCAATGACTCGGGATCTGCAACATCGTAAAAAACGATTTGTCCACGCATTAAGCGTTGTTGACTCACTGTTTTAAATCCTTGTGCTATTTTTGCACCATTACTCAAAGCCGCAATCACTGAGGGCTCTTCTGTCGCCATTGGTACCAAATAATCAGTTTCGTCCACTGTTAAATGTAAGCCAACGCCCATCGGCACTTCTGTTTCACTGATTTGATTTTCAATCATATGATTGGCAATCTGCGAAGATAAAGCCGTATTTTCAAATTCTTTTTTTGTATCAGCAGAAATCTGGCCTTCATTAAGAAGCGAAGCCAGGCGTTCCTCAGGACTCATTTGATAAAATCGGCTGTTTTTTTTTTGCTGAGGTCTCTCTAGTAGCATAGCGAGTCCTAAGCCACCGCCGATACATAAAGAAGCCACGCCATATTTCTTTTCTTTTTGATTTAATTGATAACTTAAACTCGTTAATAAACGAGCACCTGTGGCACCAATCGCATGACCTAATGAAATACCGCCACCATAAATGTTAACCTTTTCCTCTGGTAAAGACAGTTCTCTTTGGACCACAATTGAAGTTGCTGCAAATGCTTCGTTGATTTCATACAGATCAATTTCTTCCGTAGTAAGTTGATTGCGCGCTAACAGTTTTTGAATGGCTTTAATCGGCGAAATTCCCATATAGGCTGGATCAATACCGACTTCCACACTGTCTCGAATAATAGCTAAATAAGGAAGACCGTGTGCTTCGGCATATTCTTGTGAAGCAATAATCAAAGCAGAAGCCCCATCATTAATGGTTGATGCATTCCCTGCTGTCACAGTACCGTCTTCTTTAAAAACTGTTTTAAGCGTTCCTAGCTTCTCAACGCTCGAATTAGGGCGAATCCCTTCATCTTTCTCCACAAGCGTTCCTGACACTTCTAATGGGGCTATTTCGTCAGCGAATATCCCTTCTGCTTGTGCTTGAGCTGCTTTTAATTGTGAATGTACAGAAAATTGATCTTGCTCTTCTCTAGTTACATGATACTTTTCGGCCACATTTTCAGCAGTTAAGCCCATTGCCTGACCACTAAAGGCATCCGTTAACCCATCATACATCATACTAGAAAAAGGCGCATCATAGCTTTCTGTTTCGTAATTAAATCGTTGTAATTTAGGTGCTTGGGACATATTCTCAATCCCGCCAGCAATTAAAACTTCCGCTTCTCCTAATTGAATCAATTGTTTCGCCAAAATAACGGCCTTCATTCCTGATCCGCAGACCTCATTAACCGTCATTGCGGGAATTTCATGAGACAAACCGCTGTTTATTGCTATTTGTCGTGCGGGATTTTGGCCATTTCCAGCTTGTAAAACATTTCCAAAGATTACTTGATCAATTTCTTCAGAAATAGTGGAATGTCTTTTTAAAAGTTGTGTTGTAACATGTGTTCCTAAGTCTACGGCACTTACTTGACTTAAGCTGCCTTTATATTTTCCAATTGGTGTTCGTAATGCATCAATAATAACTACTGTTTTCAACTAAATGCACCTCCATCTTGAAATATATCATAAAATCCCAGAATCACAAGTGCCAATTACTGAATGTTAACAGACTTATAAGATATTTTTTAATAATCTATGAAGTTAATACAAAAATTCCCCATTTTGGTTCATTTCGTGCTATTTTATATAATGAATCTATTTATCGTAAAGGAGTTAAAGAAATGACAATTGGGATTGATAAAATTAGTTTTTTTGTGCCCCCTTATTATATTGATATGACGGCACTGGCTGAAGCCAGAAATGTAGACCCTGGAAAATTTCATATTGGTATTGGGCAAGACCAAATGGCGGTGAACCCAATCAGCCAAGATATTGTGACATTTGCAGCCAATGCCGCAGAAGCGATCTTGACCAAAGAAGATAAAGAGGCCATTGATATGGTGATTGTCGGGACTGAGTCCAGTATCGATGAGTCAAAAGCGGCCGCAGTTGTCTTACATCGTTTAATGGGGATTCAACCTTTCGCTCGCTCTTTCGAAATCAAGGAAGCTTGTTACGGAGCAACAGCAGGCTTACAGTTAGCTAAGAATCACGTAGCCTTACATCCAGATAAAAAAGTCTTGGTCGTAGCGGCAGATATTGCAAAATATGGCTTAAATTCTGGCGGTGAGCCTACACAAGGAGCTGGGGCGGTTGCGATGTTAGTTGCTAGTGAACCGCGCATCTTGGCTTTAAAAGAGGATAATGTGATGCTGACGCAAGATATCTATGACTTTTGGCGTCCAACAGGCCATCCATATCCTATGGTCGATGGTCCTTTGTCAAACGAAACCTACATCCAATCTTTTGCCCAAGTCTGGGATGAACATAAAAAACGAACCGGTCTTGATTTTGCAGATTATGATGCTTTAGCGTTCCATATTCCTTACACAAAAATGGGCAAAAAAGCCTTATTAGCAAAAATCTCCGACCAAACTGAAGCAGAACAGGAACGAATTTTAGCTCGTTATGAAGAAAGCATCATCTATAGTCGTCGCGTAGGAAACTTGTATACGGGTTCACTTTATCTGGGACTCATTTCCCTTTTAGAAAATGCAACGACTTTAACCGCAGGCAATCAAATTGGGTTATTCAGTTATGGTTCTGGTGCTGTCGCTGAATTTTTCACTGGTGAATTAGTAGCTGGTTATCAAAATCATTTACAAAAAGAAACTCATTTAGCACTGCTGAATAATCGGACAGAACTTTCTATCGCTGAATATGAAGCCATGTTTGCAGAAACTTTAGACACAGACATTGATCAAACGTTAGAAGATGAATTAAAATATAGTATTTCTGCTATTAATAATACCGTTCGTTCTTATCGAAACTAAGTATTTAAATCCCCCGATTCAATCAACAAAAGAGCTAGACATTCAAGTTTTTGCTTAAATGTCTAGCTCTTTTTATGAAAGCCAAACTTCTTTGACCCCGTCTGTCACGGCGATACCATCTGTCAAAGCTAAACGTTGTGAATAAGAAACGTAGCCATAATAAACATCAACACCGCCGCCATTGTTCCAAGTAACAGTGATTTTAACATTTGGAGTAATCGATTTTGTAGCTGGTTGGGTCGTCGGGCGATAACTAGTCGTATCATAACTTAAAATAGTGCCCGAAGCTCCACTTATTTCGGCTTTTCCTGTGTAAATTTCGCCATTCGTATTCGTCTGCGTGACCGCTCCATTCGCTTCAATGATTAACCCCGCTTGCTTTTGATCTCCTCGTGGATAATAAAAAAGATACGTGGTTGCCCATTTAGCAAATTCATCTGGAATCGGTTTAAGTGATTCTGTTTGTGCCGGACTCGACTTCGTTTGCTTTTCAACCGCGACTTCTTCTTGTCTTTTTAAGCCTTCATTATTTTGATTATTTAGTTTCTCAACCGTTTCTTTAATGATCGAATAGTGTGGTTTCCCTAAATCGCTAACAGGGATCGTAGCTAATTTTTCTTCTGATTCTTTATATTGCCCCTCTGCCGTTAACTTTTTAGCTTCTGTAATAATGGCATCATACTTGGTTTGGTCTACAGAAGAGGATGTGCTTTGTCCCGTAGCTTCGACTTGTTTTGTGACACTGGTTTTTTCCGTGGTCACGTCTGACGAATTTCCACAAGCACTTACAAACATTGAGCTAACGATTAATAAACATCCCACAATCACATGCTTTTTCATCTTTAAATCCCCCATTTGTCTATCTTTGTTATTTTTTGTTACTTAAATTATCCCATAGATGAACAAAAGAAACCATTATTTATAAAAAAGTTTAGCAAGCGCTTCAAGAGAGGCACTTGCTAAACTTTTTTCTCACTGTTATTGATTGATTACTTTGACTAGTTCTTCAAATAATAATGCACTAGATGCTGCTCCTGGATCAATATGACCAATTGCTCGTTCCCCTAAATAAGAGGCACGTCCTTTTTTCGCCACCCAATCTTTTGTTGCTTCAGCAAATTGTTCAATTTTTTCTTCATTAAATTGTTCCGTTCCAATCACTTCAGCAACAGGTGCCCAGACATCAACCATCGTTTTATCTCCTGGTTCAGCTTTGCCACGCATCTGAATCCCAGCTAGACCTTGCTGAACAATTTCTTTTAATTGCTCTGGCGAACTGATGGTTTCCAAATCTTTTGTCGCTTTAGTCATATTCATAAACGCAGTACCATATAAAGGACCAGAAGCTCCGCCAACTTTTGAAATCAAAGCCATGGATAGGACTTTAAATGTCTCCGTGATTGTTGTTGGTACTTTTTTGTCAAACGCAATTTTGTATTCAGCCATACCACGAGCCATGTTGTTACCGTGATCCCCATCACCAATCGGCGTGTCTAATTCACTTAAATAGTCTTTTTTTTCTTCAATAACTTTTGAATAGTTGTCTAACCATGTTTGAATGTCTTGTACTGTTAATTCCATCTTTTATCACCCTTACCAAGAAATTGTTGTTACATTGCTTTCTAGCGCTGTTTGCCAGTCTTTTGTCGCCAAGTCAATCATCGTTAAAGATAATCCTTGCATGTCAATAGACGTCATATAGTTACCCACTTTATGGAAGGTCACTTGAACACCTTTATCTTCTAATAATGTTAGCACGTCGTTCATAAATACAAATTGTTCCATTAATGGCGTGCCGCCCATGCCATTGACAAGTACCCCCACTGTTTGTGGTTGTTGTTCATAGCTACTTAATGTTTTTTCAACTAATTCTTTCGCTAACTCTTTCGATGGTTGGATTTTTTCACGACGATAGCCTGGTTCTCCGTGAATCCCTACGCCAAATTCAATTTCATCTTCTGGTAAAGTAAAACCTGGTTTGCCAACTTCAGGCACAGTGGCTGCTTTTAAAGCCACTCCAATTGTTTTCGTGGCTGCTACAATTTTTTCTCCTAAAGAAACGAGCTCTTCTAAAGAAGCACCTTGGCGGGCATGATGTCCTAAAATTTTATGGACAAGAACAGTCCCGGCAACGCCGCGTTTTCCAGCGGTATAGGTGCTATCTTCGACTGCAATATCGTCATCGACAACGACCATTTCTACATGAATGTCTTCCATATCAGCCATATCTTTGGCCATTTCAAAGTTCAAAATATCGCCTGTATAATTTTTTACGATTAACAGAACACCGGCCCCTTGGTCTGCCGCTTGGATCCCTGTTAAAATTTGATCTGGTGTTGGTGAAGTAAAGACATCACCTAAAACTGCGGCATTTAACATTCCATCACCAACAAACCCAGCATGTGCAGGCTCATGACCACTTCCGCCACCAGATACTAACCCAACTTGTTTGTTTGAGTCGTTGCGAGCAATCACGCGAGAATCTTCGACTTGATGAACAAGGTTTCCATAGCTTTTCACAATTCCTTGGAGCATTTCTTCGACAATTTTACCAGGTTCATTAATAATTTTTTTCATTTAGTTCCACCCTTTCTTACCAGCATTTTGAGCTTCTGCTAAAATTTGCGTCAAATCATCTGAGACACCTGCAGTAATTGCTGCCGCAAAGGCACCTTCAACCAATGGGGCATCGACTAAATGATAATGTTTCTGTTGGTCTTCTTCTAGCATATCAAAAGCTAATTCTGAACTTAAAACGGCACTGCCTAAATCGGCAAAAATTAAAAATTCTCGGTCAGAGTCCGCTTCGTTAATCGTGTCAATGATTTTCATTGGATCTGAACCTAATGAACCATCTGATGTGCCACCAAGTGAATGAATCTTAATTTCTTCACTGGCGTTCATCTGTTCAATCATCTCTTTAATACCATCTGTAATCATTTTGCTATGTGAAACGAGTAAAATATCTGCTTTCATGTGGACACTTCCTTAATCTAATTTATGTCTTGTTTTATATTCTTGTCCGACTTTATCTGCAACAATGATTGCATTCGCTACTTCTTCAACGACAATTGGAAATGGCATTGAATGAATTGATTCTTCTGGAATGCAAGCAATTTTGGCTACTTCCAACGCTTCTTCATAAGTGATTTCATCGACACCAATGTCTGAAAGCGTTAATGGTAAACCTACAGAAGCGCTAAAGTCTAAAACAGCTTCTAATTCGTCTTTAGCTGCATCTTCTAATACAAGTTGTGCAATTGTTGCAAAGGCTACTTTTTCACCATGTAAATAACTGTGCGCACCAGGTAAGACTGTCATACCGTTATGAATCGCATGCGCTGCAGCTAAACCACCACTTTCAAAACCTAAACCTGAAAGTAAGATATTTGTTTCGATAATCTTATTCAATGATTCAGTAACCACATTTGCATCACAAGCTAATTTCGCTTTTAACCCATCTTCCTGGAGGTTTTCCCAGCAAAGTTTTGCCATGGCCAAAGCTGCATATGTGCCGCTAGCAGCAGGCGTTAAGCCTTCTCTTGAACCCATGGGCAAACTAGCATTAACCCGAGAATATGAATTGTGTGTTGCGCGTGCTTCAAAATATGTGGATAAGGCATCCCCCATTCCAGCAACTAAAAATCTAGTTGGCGCTTTGGCAACCACTTTTGTATCAACCATAACGACGCTTGGACTTTGTTTAAAGTAAGCATAATCATCAAATGAGCCATCTTCATGATATAGTACAGCTGAATGCGAAGTTGGTGCATCTTGAGCCGCAATCGTTGGTACAATAATTAAGTTTTCACCTTCTGCTACGACTTTTGAAGCATCGATTGCTTTACCGCCACCTAAACCAATGATACAGTCTGCTTGTTCTTTTTGTCCAACGTTTTGCAAGCGCTTTGTTTCTTCACGCGTTACTTCTCCACTAAAGCCACCCTCTACGAAGGTAATGTCAAACTTTTTCGCTGTTTCTTCCAATTGTGGACGTACACGATCAACGTCAGCAGGATTTGCAATTAGTAACGCTTTTTTTCCAAAAGTTGAAACGAAGTAACCTAAGTTTAGTAATTCATCTTCCCCTTGAACATATTTCGTTGGTAAAATCAATGCTTTTCTCATGTTGATAGCCTCCTATATTTTGTTTACATACATAGTATAAAACGCTTTCATTCAAAAAGCATTGAACTTTTGGTATCGTTTTCTTGCAAAAAATGATAGAATTATTTTGTGAAATAATAAAATATTATGATTTTTAAACTTTAGATTGAAGGATTGCCTTATGACTGTAGAATTAAAAAATATTTTAGATTTAGAAAAGTGGGAAAAATTGCAAGAATCATTGGCCTTAAGCACTCGTTTAGCCATTATTTTAGTCGATTATAAAGGTCGTCCTGTGACGAAACATAGTCAAGTTCAACCCTTTTGCCAACTGGTACGTAACTCCCCTGAGCTCTCGAAACTTTGTGAAAAATGTGATGCTCGTGGTGGCTTGGAAGCCGTTCGCACTGGTCAGCCTTTTATCTACCGTTGTCACTTTAATATCGTTGATATGGCCATCCCCATTATTGTTGATGACCAGTATGTAGGAGCCATTATGGCTGGTGAAGTTTTGCTCGAAGATCACCAAGAAGAGTTAGAACAGGTTTTAACCATGAATGATGCCTTCATTCAAGAATTTTTAGTAACACACCAAGAGCTGTATCAACAATACCCTGTTTTAGAACTAGCAGACTTAGAAAAGAGCGCGACATTAATCGCAGATTTAAGCCAATATATTATTTCTGAAGCCATCAAAAAAGATTATTTAATCAATACGTACAAACAATCCTTACAGATTAGTTCGCGAAAAGAAGAGCTGGAGCCATTGAATATGATCCAAAAAGATATTCAACAAACTTTATTAACTGCTCAATTAACTCCTTCAAGTGCCTATCAAACTAAAAATAAGCAATTACAACCGGTTTTAGATGCCCTTTGGGAAAACAAATCGCTGCGTTTAAATTTACAAGAACTGGCAGACTTTGTTCATTTGACACCGACGTATTTAAGTCGTTTATTAAAAGAGGAGTTTGGTATTCCCTTTAGTCAATTTTATCGACAATTAAAAATCACATGGGCTAAACAGCTTCTTTTGGAGACAGATAAAACAATTGCCCAAATCAGTGAAGATTTAGGGTTTGTTGAAGATAGCTATTTTGTCCGTATCTTTAAACAAGAAACGGGTGAAACACCTCTTAAATACCGTAAAAGAAAGAACAGATCATAAAAAAACAACGACTTAGAGAAGTCGTTGTTTTTTTACACCTTTTGCTCTTGCTGTGGCTAATGCAACAAGTGCAAAAGGCGCATTATATCTGTCGTGCGACAAAGTGATACTATTAAATATGAATTGGTAAACCTAAAGCCAATTCAGCTGTATCCATAGTAATTTCGCCCAATGATGGGTGTGGGTGGATTGTTAAAGCAATGTCTTCTGCATTCATGCCAGATTCAATAGCTAAAGCTAATTCAGAAATCATGTCACTTGCACCGACACCGGCAATTTGTGCACCGATGATGACATTGTCTTCTACAGTTGTAACTAAACGCATGAATCCTTCAGTTTTATCTAAAGAGATTGCACGGCCGTTACCAGCAAATGGGAATTTATAGCCTTTTGCTTCGATTCCCGCTTCTTTTGCTTCTGCAACAGTCATACCAACGCTTGCCAATTCTGGATCAGTAAAGGCAACAGCTGGCATTGCTTTGTAATCAACTGCAACTTTCTTACCAGAAATTGCTTCAGCAGCAATTTTTGCTTCGTAGCTTGCTTTATGCGCTAACGCAGCACCTGGTACGATGTCGCCGATTGCGAAGATGTTTTTCACGTTAGTACGTCCTTGGTTGTCAACTGGGATTAAACCACGTTCGCCAATTTCAACGCCCGCTTGTTCTAAGCCTAAGTCGTCTGTGTTTGGACGACGTCCAACAGTGACCATTACGTAATCTGCTTCAACACTTTCTTCTTTTCCGTTAACTTCATATTTAACAGTGACGCTATCGCCATTGTCAACAGCTTCTTTAGCCATTGCAGAAGTCACGATTGTTACGTTTTTCTTCTTGAAGTCGTCTGTGACAACTTTAACCATATCTTTTTCATAAGTTGGTAAAATTGATGGGCTACCTTCTAAAATTGTTACTTCTGAACCTAAGTTAGCATAAGCGCCACCTAATTCAGCACCGATGACACCGCCACCGATAATAACGAATTTTTTAGGAACTTCTTTTAAGTTTAAACCGCCTGTAGAATCTAACACGCGTCCGCCAAATTTGAATCCTGGGATTTCAATTGGACGAGAACCTGTTGCTACAATAGCATTATTGAATGAGTAAGTTTGTGCTGAGTCTGGGTGAATAACACGCAATGTATTTTCGTCAACGAAGAATGCTTCGCCTTCAATAATTTCTACTTTGTGTTTTTTCAATAACATGCCAACGCCGCCTGTTAATGATTTAACAACTGTGTTATCTTTCCAGTCTTGTGTTTTTGCAAAGTCTAATTCGACTCCTTTAGCTGTTACACCAAAAGTTGAAGAATCTTGTGCTTCTTGGTAATGATGTCCAGCAGCAATTAAAGCTTTTGAAGGAATACATCCAACGTTTAAACAAACGCCTCCGATGTATTCACGTTCGATAATCGCAACTTTTTGACCCATTTCTGCGGCACGAATTGCGGCAACGTATCCTCCAGGACCAGCTCCGATTACGACTGTATCTAGTTCAATGGCGAAATCTCCTACTACCATTTGTTAATCATCCTTCCATTAATAGTAATTCTGGATCAGCTAATAAGCGTTTAATGTTGTTCATTGCTTTTTGAGCAGTTGCGCCGTCAACGATACGGTGGTCAAAGCTTAATGATAATTTCATCATGCGTCCCACAACGATTTCGCCGTCTGCATTAACAACTGGTTCTTGTGCAATTGTACCAACGCCTAAAATAGCAACTTCAGGGTAGTTGATTACTGGTGTAAACCAGCCGCCACCGACTGAACCAATGTTACTAATTGTGATTGTACCATCACGCATATCTTGTGCAGTTAATTTACCTTCGATAGCCATTGCTGCTTTTTCGTTGATTTCATCAGCGATAGCAAACATGCTCTTCGTATTAGCATTTTTAACATTTGGTACATATAAGCCATGATCTGTATCAGTAGCGATACCAATGTTAAAGTAATTTTTGTAAACAATTTCTTGTGCTGCGTCATCGATTGATGCATTCAAGATTGGGAATTTTTGAACAGTTGAAGTCAATGCTTTTACAACGTATGGTAAGAATGTTAATTTTGTACCATTTGCAGCAGCAACATCTTTAAATTTCTTACGGTGATCCCATAATTTAGAAACTTCTACTTCATCATGTAATGTTACGTGAGGAGCAGTGTGTTTGCTGTTAACCATTGCTTTAGCAATTGCTTTACGTGTTGGTGTCATTTTTTCACGTGTTTCCATTTCGCCTAAATCAGAAGTAAAGGCTTTTGGCGCTGCTTTAGGTGCAGCTGCTTCCGCTTTAGGTGCTGCTTCTGTTGCGGCAGCTTCAGTAGCTGGTGCTGCTTGAGAACCACCAGAGACAAAGGCATCAATATCCGCTTTAATGACACGGCCACCTTTACCAGTTGCAGTTACTTGTGTAATATCAACGTCTTTTTCACGCGCATACTGACGAACAGATGGCATTGCTAAAACGCGTTTGTTTGGATCAGCGGCTGCAACTACGCCTGTTGAAGCGGCTGGAGCTGATGCTTCCGCTTTAGGAGCGTCAGTAGCTGGTGCTGCGGCTGCCGGTGCTGCTGAATTATGACCAGGTGCGTCAATTTCAACTAACACGTCACCAACGTTTGCAACTGTTCCTTCTGGTACAACGATATTTTTTACAGTACCTGTTACTGGTGATGGAATTTCTTCTACTGATTTGTCATTTTGTACTTCTAATAATGAATCATCTTCATTAATTGTGTCGCCAGCTTTAACGAACCATTTAACGATTTCGCCTTCGGCAATTCCTTCACCGATGTCTGGTAATTTGAATTGGAAAAATCCGCCAGCTGCTTCTGTTGTTGGTACAGCAGCAGGTTGTGCTGGTGTTTGTTCTTGTGCAGGAGCTGCTGGTGCTGCATCGTTATCTTCGTGACCAGGTGCGTCGATTTCGATTAACACGTCACCAACGTTTGCAACTGTTCCTTCTGGTACAACAATATTTTTTACAGTACCTGTTACTGGTGATGGAATTTCTTCCACTGATTTGTCATTTTGTACTTCTAATAACGTATCGTCTTCGTTGATTGTATCGCCAGGTTTTACAAACCATTTAACGATTTCGCCTTCGGCAATCCCTTCACCGATATCCGGTAATTTAAACTGATAAGCCATTTTTTAAGTCTTCCCTTCTTCGTTGGATCTGTCTATTTTCTTAGGAGCAAAACGCGGGGAAACGACTATAGTAGCTGAACATTTCATGCCTATAGCCGTATTCCACCTGTTTAATTCTTCGTTTATCTACTTCGAATAACTATTAAAATTCGACGATTTCTCTAGCTTTTGCTTCGATATCTTTCGCATTTGGTAACCAGATATTTTCTGCTTGTCCGAATGGGAAGATTGTATCTGGAGCAGATACACGTCCGATTGGTGCTTCTAATGATAATACGGCACGTTCAGAAATTTCAGAAACAACCATAGCGCCAACGCCAGCTTGTTTTTGTGCTTCTTGAACGACAACCACACGGCCAGTTTTTTCAACAGAGTTAATAATTGTTTCCACATCTAAAGGAGCCACTGTACGTAAGTCAATGATTTCTGCTGAAATATTGTCTTTCGCTAAGCTATCAGCTGCTTTAATCGCTTCACGAACCATAGCGCCGTAAGTGATGATTGATACGTCTGTTCCTTCACGAGTTACAGCCGCTTTATCTAAAGGTACTTCATAAGCTTCGTCTGGCACTTCCTCACGGAATGAACGGTATAATTTCATGTGCTCTAAGTAGACAACTGGATCGTTGCTGCGAATAGATGAAATTAATAGTCCTTTTGCATCGTAAGGGTTTGATGGAATAACAACACGAACACCTGGTGATTGTGCGATTAATCCTTCTAAGTTATCTGAGTGAAGTTCTGGTGTATGAACACCACCACCAAATGGGGCACGAACAGTAATTGGCATATTACGAGTTCCACCCATACGGTAACGCGTACGAGCCATTTGACCAACGATTTCGTCAAATACTTCAAAAACGAAACCAAAGAATTGGATTTCAGGAACTGGACGGTAACCTTGCAAGGCAAGACCGAAAGCCAATCCACCGATACCAGATTCAGCTAAAGGTGTATCGAAGACGCGGTCTTCACCAAATTTTTCTTGTAAACCTTCAGTTGCACGGAAAACCCCACCGTTGTTACCAACGTCTTCACCGAAGATTAAGACATTTTCGTCTTTCTCTAATTCAAGAGCTAAGGCATCTGTAATTGCTTGGATCATAGTTTTTTGTGCCATTTTTATTTCGACTCCTTCGCTTCATAAAATGCAATTTGTTCTTTAATTGTTTGAGGTTGAACTTCAAACATATTTTTCAAGAAATCAGAAACTTTTTGTTTTGGCGCTTTATCCGCTTCTGCAATCGCTACTTTGATTTCTTCTTTTGTTTTTTCAATAATTTCTTCTTCTTTTGCTTCAGACCATAAGCCTTTATCTGTTAGATATTTACGGAAACGAGTCAATGGATCTTTTTGTACCCATTCGTCATCCATTTCTTTTGAACGGTAACGTGTTGGATCGTCTCCAGATAAAGTATGTGGACCATAACGATAGGTTAATGTTTCAATTAAAACTGGACCGTTTCCTGCAGCTGACCAATCGCGTGCTTCTTTTGCAATTGCGTAAACTGCTAATGGATCCATACCATCAACTTGAATACCAGGAATTCCTGCTGCAACAGCTTTTTGAGCTAAAGTTTTAGCCGCTGTTTGTTTTTCACGAGGTGTAGAAATCGCAAAACCATTGTTTTGGATAATGAAGACACCGTTTGCTTGGTAAGCACCAGCAAAGTTAATTGCTTCATAGAAGTCCCCTTGTGAAGAACCGCCGTCACCAGTATAAGTGAAGACAACATTTTCTTTTCCACGTTTTTTCAATCCTAAAGCAACACCAGCTGCTTGGATGTATTGAGCACCAATGATAATTTGTGGTGGTAATGCATTTAAATCTTCCGCGTAGTAGTTCCCTGCTACGTGACCACGAGACCATAAGAAAGCTTCTCTTAATGGTAAACCATGTTGTACTAATTGAGGTACATCACGGTAACCTGGTAATAAGTAGTCTTCTTTTTCCATTGCAAATTGACTTGCCAATTGGCTTGCTTCTTGTCCAGCTGTTGGCGCGAAGAATCCTAAGCGTCCTTGACGGTTTAATGCAGTAGAACGTTGGTCTAACACACGAGACCAAACCATGCGTGTCATTAATTCAACTAATTCCTCATCCGATAAATCAGGTACTAAATCTTCATTCACAATTTTTCCATCTTGATCCAAGATTTGGAAAGTTGGGAAATCAGCGTCGACTTTAGCCATTAGCTCTTTAAAGTCAATAGGTTTTTGTTTCTTAGCCTTTGCCATTTTGTCACACAATCCTCTCTATTACGTTTCTTTAATTTCGATAAAAGTAAAACAGAGTGCGAAACTGTATTACTTTTTATCGACTACACTTAACAAATTATCACTAAATTCGAAAAAGCGCAAGAAAAAAACTCTAATTTCTTCATTTTTTCACAAAAGAGCAAAACCGCATGTTTTTGCGGTTTAGTGATAATTTTCACAAACAAGAAAACGGTTTCCGTTCTACACTTCTTCTGTACTATTTTTCTCCTAACTGTTATATTCTATTTTGAAAATATTATATAACAGTTCTATTAATTCGAGCTCTCTCATCCCCGAGCTGGCTAGTAATCTGATTTCCGAACTTTGCGTTTTCATGAAAATTATCTTGAAAAAACCAAAAAATAAAAACCGTCAGCCGAGTAACCTACTCAGCATGCGGTTTTTTATTTTTTAGAGAACAAAGTTTTTTTCGTTAATTTTTATTTTTTTGGGCTCGTTTTTTTAACAAATACTTTACCTTAGGTTTTATCACGAACATTCATTACGTAAAATCACCAAATTTTCGCAAAACGAGTAATACAGCTTAGCAATTTCTTTTCTCTTTCAGTAGATTTTACTAAATCCATTCCTTGGTAATTTTAATATATAAACGTTTAGCTACTTCAACAGTTAACATGTACGCAATGATGATTCCAAAGAACCATGGCCAGTAGTTAGCCGGAAGTTTCACAAAGTCAAAAACCTCTCTTATAGGCGTTGCTACAATCAGGAAACCGAGTAAAATTGCGCCTAAACTACTTAACATCACAGGCATTGATGCACGACTTTGAATGAATGGTATTTTCCGCGTCCGGACCATATGAACAACTAACGTTTGACTAACAAGTCCCACCATAAACCAACCTGTTTGGAATAAATGTTGAGTTGCCAAACTATTGGCGCTAAACACAAACCACATGACAAGATACGTTAGAATATCGAAAATACTACTTACCGGGCCAATACATACCGTAAATTTCGCTAGCCCGTTCGTTTCCCACCGAACAGGGCTTAATAACTCTTCTTCATCGACATTATCCCAAGGAATTGTCAACTGAGCCACATCATAAATCAAATTTTGAATCAAGAGTTGTAAGGAAAGCATTGGTAGGAATGGTAAAAAGGCACTGGCTACTAAAATTGAAAAGACATTCCCAAAATTAGAACTGATGGTAATTTTAATATATTTCATCATATTGCTAAATACTTTTCGTCCTTCAATCACACCAGATTCCAGTACATTTAAACTTTTTTCCAGTAAAATAATCGAACTAGCATCTTTAGTAATATCAGCTGCAGTATCTACTGAAATGCCCACATCAGCTTTTCGTAATGCCGGTGCATCATTAATGCCATCCCCCATAAAACCAACCGTATGACCTTTTGCTTGTAGCAATTCAATAATTTTAGATTTTTGCATCGGATTTAATTTGGCAAATAAATTAGTTTCTTCCACTTGCGCCCGCAACTCTTCATCTGTCATTGCTTCAATTTGAGAACCTAATAACACATGGGAAACTTCAATACCTACATCTTTACAGACTTTTTTGGCGACAATATCATTATCGCCCGTTAGCACTTTCACGTTGACACCATGTTCATGTAAGGAGCGGATAGCGCTGACGGCTGACTCCTTTGCTGGATCAAGAAAACCCATAAATCCAATCAATGTCATCTCTTTTTCATCTTCAACTGAATAAACTGCTTCTTTGTGGACATCTTTTTTTACAGCTACCGCTAACACACGCATCCCTTGTTTGTTCATTTGAACATTCACTCGGCGTAGTTCTTCTCGTACAGCACTGCTTAATGGTACAATTTCGCCATTAATTTGCGCATGCGTGCACACTTCTTCCATTTCTTCCACGGCGCCTTTCGTAATCATCAATTGATGATCATCTGCATTCACGACAACCGTTAAGCGGCGTCTGGAAAAATCAAAAGGAATTTCATCAATTTTAGTGACATTTTTAAACGGCGTTTTCCATTGATGCTCTTCATAAAAATTAATAACGGCAATATCCATTAAATTTTTCCAACCTGTTTGATAAGAAGAATTTAAGTAGGCTAAATTTAGAACCTCGTCACTCAAATCACCTAATGGATTCAAATGTTGAACCAAAACTACACGATCTTCGGTAATCGTTCCAGTCTTATCTGTACAGAGCACATCCATACCACCCAAATTTTGGATAGCCGCTAATTCTTTAACAATGACTTTATGTTTCGATAAGGATAATGCACCCTTGGCTAAGTTACTCGTAACAATCATTGGCAACATTTCTGGTGTCAAACCAACTGCAACGGCAATCGCGAAGAAAAACGCTTCGCCCCAAGCACCTTTAGTTAAACCATTAATCAAGAAAACGATTGGAAACAAAATCATTACCATTCGTAATAAAAACTTACTGACTTTTGCTAAGCCTAAGTCAAAACTAGTTTTTCCTCGTTGTGTTGTAGCATTTTTAGCAATATCACCAAAAAATGTATGTTGCCCAGTTTTTAAAATAATCGCTTTTCCTTGTCCACTCAAGACATCTGTGCCCATAAACACTAGGTCTTGCATATCTAATGCAGAAACCTCTGTTTGTTGACGATCCACACCTGCATCCACAAATTTTTCGACAGGCATGGATTCGCCTGTTAGCGACGATTGATTAACGAATAAATCTTTGGTCCAAATCAACACGGCATCTGCAGGAATCATGTCTCCTGTAGCTAAAGTTACAATGTCTCCTGGAACAATTTCGTCCATTGGAATTTCTTTCGTAATTCCTTCCCGTGTCACTGCAGCGGTGTTTTCAATTAATTCTTTTAAATCCAAACTCGCTTTTTGAGAACGATATTCTTGTATAAAAGCAATCAAGACACTGGCTAAAATCATCACGCCCATCACGATAGCGGCTTCGAAATCTTTCGTTAATGTTGAAACGACCATCAATAAGGCTAAGACATAGACAAACGGATCTTTGAATGCACTTAAAAATAAAATAATTGCTGGGGTTGGCTTTTGTGCAGAAACTTCGTTTGGTCCAAATTCCTCTAATCTTTTTTCGGCATCTTCATTCGAGAGTCCTTTTTCAGATGTCCGTAATTCCATCATTAATTCCCGTTCAGAAAGCAAAGCCAATTTACGTAATTCTTGATCTTTGGTGGCTTTTCTCATATCCATTGTTTTTTTGTTCATCATTTTCTTTTCCTCCAAGGTTGTGGTCACCTGCCGAAAAGAGCGCTAAAATCTTCTCCTTTCATTGGTGACTGTATTTTGTTTCTCTGTTCACTTCCAGGGTCTTCCATGACAGTCATCCTTTCTTTTTCTTATTTATACTTCCAGTGAATAATTGCTTTTTTGCCAAACACACAAAAAAGGACCTACCCAACAATAGAGTACGTCCCAAAATATCATCTTTAAATAAGATTCTCTATCGTTGAGCTTTAGCACTATAGGGCGTAGATAACATGTATCAGCTACATTATGAATAACCTTCACGATTATTCCTGTTCAACCAACTAAGGGTCTCTCGATCCTTTCGCGGCAGCAGCATTTGTCCAAATAGGAGCCTCACCTAACAATTATTCAGTTTTTATCCACTTCTTATAATAGAGGAGTTTGACATTCTTGTCAAAAGATTTATGACTTTTTTGTTATAAATAAAAAATAACTACTTTAAAATTTCCTTTATTTCTGCTTTTCGCTCAGGAATAAACCACATGACTAAAACAATCGTATCAATAATCAGGACAGCGATTGGCGCTACCAGTTTACCCACAATCAACGCAATAATATTCAACACAATCGAAAGCGTTAATTTTGGATAGTGGCCAAACAAACGTTGTACTTCGGATTTGGGCCCATTTGCCTGAATCAATGCCCGCACCACTAGATAATAAGCAACATCAGCTCCTAATACTACTAAGCCATACAAAGCTTGTGGCGGCCAAGAAAACGGATGTTCACCTACCCAACCAGTAACAAACGGGAAAAACGTCAACGTCAAAATTAATAAATTATTCATCCAAAGGACACGTCCATCAATTTTACGGACACTTTGAAATAAATGATGATGATTGTTCCAATAAATTAATAAAGTAATAAAACTAATTAAATAAATAATGATTTTGTGTCCAGATTGGGTCAGAGCAGACCAATCTGCTTTTTCAGGAATTTTTAATTCTAAAATTAACAACGTTAAAATAATCGCAATGACTGCATCTGTAAATGCTTCTACACGTGTTTTCGGCATCATTTCCCCCTACTTTCATAAAATTAAATAACTTACCCAAAGTAAGTATAACGCATTTCTGCAAAAATTCAATTATTTATGAAGTCTCTCGGTTGTTGAAGTTCCTAAAAACGAGTGCAAGAGCCCCACTTAAAAGTAAGCCTTTTGCACTCGTTATAGAACAAATCAGTTATTGGAAGACCCCTGCTTGATAAGGTGCTAACTGCATCCGTTTTTTCACCGTAAAATCTTGATTCCCTAACAATTGTTGCCACTTTCTGCCTAGTAATTTATTCGGCAAGTCAAATTGGCACTTTTCTCCACTTAAATTGACAATCACTAACGCTGTTGCCTCAGTTGTTTTTCTTAAAAAAGCAAAAACAGACGGATGATTGGGCGCTAATAGTTCAAACTGTCCATCTGTAAAGACTGGATTTTCTTTCCGCAGCGCAATTAACTTTTTATAATAATTCAACACGGATTGTGCATCCGTTTCTTGATCAGCCACATTTATTTCTTTGAAATTGGGATGAATTGCTAACCAAGGATGCCCCGAGGTGAATGAACTTGCCTCTTGATTCGTCCACTGCATAGGCGTACGCGAATGGTCCCGCGTCCAATGCGCCACTTCTTTTAATGCTTGTTTCGCATCGTAGCCATTTTCTATAAGCAAACGATAATGGTTATGGGAATCTTTAGCATCTAACTCGTCAATCTGTTGAAACGGATAATTAACCATGCCGATTTCCTGTCCTTGATAAATAAACGGCGTTCCTCGCAAGAGCAAGGCGATTGTTCCAATCGCCTTAGCAGAATGAGAGGTTTCATTGCCTAAAATTGAATTGATTCTGGGATTATCATGATTTTCTACATATAATGCATTCCAGCCTTCTGTCCCTAAATGCTTTTGCCAGCGAGCCATTACTTTTTTATAGCCTAAAATATTTAACCGTTCTTCTCCTGGCTTTCCTTCTCGAACATTGTGCTCTAATTCAAAAATCATATTCAGATAGCCCGCATCATTGGTCCATTCCACCGCTTTTTTACTTGAAACGCCACTAGCTTCCCCCACTGTCATGATGTCATACTCAGCAAAAATAGCTTTCAAATCCAGCATATAGTCTTCAATGCCTTTTACATTCATAAAGGGAGCCCATGGATTCGTGGTAATCTTAAAATTCCAAGGTTCTTTTTGGATATGACTAATCGCATCTAATCGGAAACCATCAATTCCCAAATCTAACCACCAGCGAATCATCGCATAAATCTCTTCACGAACTTTAGGATTTTTCCAGTTCAAATCAGGTTGCTCTTTTGCAAACACATGAAAATATGCTTGTTTTGTACCCGCGTCATACGTCCAAGTCGAGCCACCAAAAAAGCTTTGCCATTCATTCGGCATACGTTCTGGTGTCGCATCGGCCCATAAATAATACTCACGATACGGATTATCTAAACTTTTTTTCGCTTCAACAAACCACGGATGTTGATCACTGGTATGATTGACCACTAAATCAAGAATAATCTTCAAACCTAATTGATGCGCTTGGTCCAAAAGTTCTTGAAAATCTTCCATCGTACCAAATTCTGGCTGAATCCCTTGATAATCCGCAATATCATAACCATTGTCAACGTTTGGCGAAGTGTAAATCGGATTTAACCATAAAAAATCGACCCCTAGTTCTTTTAAATACGGTAATTTCTCAATAATTCCCTGCAAATCACCAATACCATCCCCGTTGCTATCTTTAAAACTCCGAGGATAAATTTGATAACCGACAGCATTTTTCCACCATTGGTCCATCTTATTGACTCACTTTCACAACAAATGCTTGCCAAGGCGCTAACGAATAGTCTGCTAAAGCAGTGACATCTGTCGGCATATTTTCAATCATTACTTGTTCTACAGAAACGTCTGCAGAAAATGGCTGAACTTTGTCAGAAAAGTTCGTTACAACAAGCCAGCGTTCCTCACCATAGGTACGATAAAAACTGATCACTTCCTCCACTGTTTCCAGCAATTCAAAGTTGCCCCAAACGATTAAAGGATGTTCTTTTCTCAAACGAATCATTTCTTGGTACGTATAGAATAGTGAATTTTTATCTGCCAAAGCAGCAGCGACGTTAATCGTTTGATAATTGGGATTAACATCAATCCAAGGTGTACCCGTCGTAAAGCCCGCATTTTTTTCAGCGGTCCACTGCATAGGCCGGCGTGCATTGTCGCGACCTTTAGTATTAATTTTCAGCAAAATTTCTTCTTTAGAATATCCTTTTTCCAAATACTCATGGTACATGTTAATTGTTTCGATATCCCGTGCTTCACGAATATCTGTGATCGGCGTATTGGTCATACCAATTTCTTCCCCTTGATAAATATAAGGTGTGCCTTTCATCATGTGCAGTAAAATAGCGAATAACTTACTGCTTTCCAACCAATATTCTTGATCATTTCCCCAACGTGAAATCATTCTCGGTAAATCATGGTTATTCCAAAATAAAGAATTCCAGCCATCATTTCCTAATTCTGTTTGCCATTTTGCAAAAACCTGTTTCAACTTGGCAACTTCCATTGGCTGAAGGTCCCATTTTTCTTTACCTGGTTGTTGATCCAAGCTCATATGTTCAAACTGAAAAATCATAGATAATTCATGACGCTCTGGACTAGAGTACATTTTTGCAATTTCAGGTGTGGCCCCCCATGTTTCACCCACAGTTAACAGCTCTTTGCCGCCAAATGTCGCGGCGTTCATTTCTTGTAAATAACGATGTAAATGAGGTCCATTCGCGGTGATCTCTTCTCCTGGAATTTTACCCACTAAGTCAATTACATCTAAACGGAAACCGCCAATTCCTTTATCAATCCAAAAATTCATCATCTCGTAAACCGACTGACGCATTTGTTGGTTTTCCCAATTTAAATCTGGTTGTTTTTTACTAAACAAATGCAAATAGTATTGCCCACTCGCTTCATCAAACGTCCACGCCGAACCCGAAAAGGCAGATTTCAATCGGTTAGGCACACCGCCATCTGAAGCAGGATCAGCCCATACATAATAGTCTCGGTAGGGGTTCTCCTTGCTTTTTTTCGCTTCAATAAACCAACGATGTTCATCTGACGTATGGTTAACCACTAAGTCCATAATAATTTCAATCTTTCGCTTTTTCGCTTCCTCAATTAGACGATCCATATCCGCCATCGTCCCAAACTCTGTCATAATCGCTTCATAATCAGAAATGTCATAACCATTGTCATCATTGGGTGATTGATAAACTGGTGATAACCAAATAGCCCCAATGCCTAACGTTTCCAAATAATCCAATTTTTCAATAATTCCTGGTAAATCTCCAATGCCATCTCCATTGCTATCCTTAAAACTGCGAGGATAAATCTGATAAACCACGACTTCTTGCCACCAATGTTTTTCCATTCTTCTTCACATTCCTTTGCTTAATTATTATGCTTGATATAAAAGAAAACCTTTTGGTAAAACCATTATCTGTTCTGAAGCAGTTTCGATAGAAGAACTTAGCAAAACTTCTCGATCAGTTCTATCAACAAATTGTGTCTCTTGGCCAGTATTAAAAATCCCATAGATCGTTTGTTCATCCAAACGACAAGCGAGTCTAATCAACCCCGTTTCAAAAGAAGTTCCTGTCCAATCGATTGTTCCACCAGAAAAAACAGCCGCATACTTTTTGCGAAGGGCAATCAATGATTTTACAAATTCCTTCAAATCCAAATCTTGCTGATTTTCCTCCCAAACCATACAACGACGACAATCAGGATCCATATCACCTGTCATACCAATTTCATCACCATAGTAAAGACAAGGGACGCCTGGTTGAATATACGTAAACGCTAACACTTGGCGCATCAGCTCTTTATCCTCTTTCGTTTCATGCAATAAGCGTGGTGTATCGTGGGAATCTAAAACATTAAACTGCATTTGATTCGTTTGTTGTCGATAGAGCATTAACTGGTTGTTCATTTCAGAAAGCATCTTTTCCAAGGACAGTTCTTGCTTGACAAAGTATCCCATAATCGCATCTGTGTATGCATAATTCATCACTGCATGAAATTCGTCTCCTTGGAGCCAGCTTTGCGACGAGTGCCAAATTTCTCCTAAAATATAAAAATCTTCTTTTGCGTCATCACATGTTTGCCGGAATTTTTTCCAGAACGCATGATCCACTTCGTTTGCCACATCTAAACGCCAAGCGTCAATATCATATTCCTCAATCCAATAACGAGCAATTTCTAAAAGATAGGCTTGCACTTCTGGATTTGCTGTATTTAATTTAGGCATATGCGGAGTGAATGCAAAAGTATCATAGGTAATGTTGCTTGCTTCTTCAAAATCAGCACTTTCTTCATAGCTAGCTGGAAACTCATTTACGTGGAACCAATCGGCATAAATTGAGTCCTGGCCATTTTTTAACACATCTTGCCATTGAGGCGAAGTGTCCCCCATATGATTAAAAACGGCGTCCAACATAATCTTAATGCCCCGTCGATGACACTCTTCGACTAAACGCTTAAAGGTAGCGCCATCACCAAAAGCTGGGTCAATTTTTAAATAATCAATCGTATCATATTTGTGATTAGAAAACGCTTCAAAAACCGGGCAAAAATATAAGCCATTAACACCTAAATCTTCAATGTAATCAAGATGATCTAGCACCCCTTGCAAATCCCCACCAAAAAAATCTTGTCGATCTGGTCTTTTAGATCCCCACGGCAACGTCCCTTCAGGATCATTGGCGGGATCACCATTTGCAAAACGCTCTGGAAATATTTGATACCAAACCGTTTCTTTTACCCATTCAGGTGCTTTAAAACGATCGATTTCATGAAAATACGGCATCCGAAAATAATTATTCGCCATCGCTAAATACTTTTCTTCTAAAGGATAAATGCCGTGTTCGCCATAAAACGCCGTCAAGCCATCCGTCCCTACTAAAGTAAAAGCATATGAAAGGCGTTTAAATTTTGCACTTAATGCAATAAACCAGTAATCATATAACTCCGTAGATACTAACTTCTCCATGGTTAACGACTGTTGGTACCACTTTTCTTTTCCTAAAAGATAAGGATCTCCTTGCACTAATTGGACAGAGGCAATGTCGCCTTTTGCCGTACGCAAACGAATATGCATGGTTTCTTCTGTATAAAGATAAGCAAATTCACTTTCTGGACGATGGTAGATTGCAGCAGTGTTCATTTAATTCTCTCCTTTAATTGTCGCTTTTCGTGTATTTTCTAATACTCGAACACATTTTAGCGCAAACGATTGCATTTGTATACCCTTTTTTATTTTTTTATTTAAAATGCTTAATTAGTGGTATACACCACTTTAAATAAACAGTATGTTATTTATAACAAAAAAACTTTTTTAACTTTCTCGATGAAAAACACTTGATTATTTCCGCAATCGGTTGCATAATAAGACTTGTAAAAAATAATTTTTGGAGGGTTCAAAAATGAAAGCGAATTGGAAAAAGATTTTAATGGGCGGTATCCTTTTAAGTGCTTCCGCGGTTTTACTTACTGCCTGTGGTGGCGCAGAAAAAACGAAAGCTGAAAATGAAAGCGGTTCAGCAAATAAAGCAGCTGGTGACGTAAAATTATGGGTTGATACTGAATATATGGGCGTCTTTAAAAAAGTTGTCGCCGATTTCGAAAAAGAAAACCCCGATATTAAAGTTAACTTAACTGCTGGAAATTCGGCAGATGCTAAAAAAGACATTGCAAAAGATCCTAAAGCTGCCGCAGATGTTTTCATGATGCCACATGATCAAATTGGTCAAATGGCAGAAGCTGGTCTGATTTACCCTAACACAAAATATGAAAAAGAAGTCAAAGAAAACAATATCGATTCGGCAGTCGCAGGAGTCACTTGGAAAGACAAAGTCTATGCCTACCCTTATGCCGTAGAGTCACAAGTTCTTTATTATAACAAAGATACGTATTCTCCAGAGGAAATCAAAACTTGGAAGTCTTTAACTGAAAAAGGCAAAATCGGTACCAATTTTGGCGAAGATGGCGCAAATTATATCTTCGGTCCTCTATTTATGAGTAACGGCGATTACTTATATGGTGAAAATGGCGAAGATCCAAAAGGTACCAACTTTAACAACCAACAAGGTATAGAAGTATTACAATGGATTGCCGATCAAAAAAATAATCCTGGTGTGATCCAATCAAATACAGAAGCATTGTCTAATCTAGGTTCTGGCAAAACGGATGCCTTCCTTTCTGGTCCTTGGTCTAAAAACGATGTAGAAAAAGCTCTTGGCGACAAAATGGGGGCTGCTGCCTATCCAACCATTGATTTTGGCAATGGAGAAAAACAAATGAAAGCTTTCTTGGGCGTTCGTAGTTTTGCTGTCAACCAACAAACACAAGCACCATTGGCCGCAATGACATTAGCAAACTATTTAACCAGTGAAAAATCACAAATGACTTACTTCAAAGAAATCGGTTTTGTCCCTTCAAACAAAAAATTACAAACAAACGAAGAAGTTACACAAGATACTGTTGCAAAAGCTATCTTAGAAATGGCGCAACCAACCCACTCTGTGGTAATGCCAAAAATCCCAGAAATCGTTTCATTCTGGCCTGCGATGGATGCAGTGATCAATGATACGTACAAAGGCAATATCAAACCTGCGGATTATCAAGCAAAATTAGATAAATTAGTCCAAGACACATCAAAAGAAGCAAAAGAATAAAAAGAGTAAAGAAATGGGACGAGCTTCAATCTGCTGTCCCATTTCCTCTATCTTTTTTATTTAAGTAGAAAGTGAGTGAACGAAGATGTTCAAGAAAAAGAAAGCCCAGACGTCATTTCGAGAGGTCTTTAAAAAAGGCGACTTCGCTACAAAACTATCTTTTTTAGTTATGGGTGCTGCAAACTTCGCCAACAAGCAGTGGTTAAAGGGAATCATCTTTTTAACAGCTGAAATTGGCTTTATCTATTGGTTAATCCGTAATGGTTTCCATGCATTAATGATGCTAGGAACACTAGGGACCCAACAGCAAGGATTAGTATATGATGATTCTTTAGGGATTGAAGTTCTAAAAGAAGGCGATAATTCAATGCTCTTATTATTATTCGGAATTGCAGCAATTTTAGTCTGTTTATCGCTAATCATTTTATATGTAATCAATTTAAAAAGCGCCCGTCACCTATATGAATTAAAGACAGCCGGCAAAAAAATTCCAACAACTATGGATGATTTACGCAGCTTGTTAAACGAACGTTTCCATGCAACTTTAATGACGATCCCCTTACTAGGCGTTCTTTTCTTTACCATCTTGCCGTTGTTATATATGATTTCAATTGCTTTTACCAACTACGACCATAACCATTTACCACCGAAAAACCTTTTTACTTGGGTTGGATTGGCAAATCTAGGTAATGTAATCACAGGCGATATGGCTTCAACGTTCTTTCCAGTACTTGGCTGGACCTTGATTTGGGCTGTTTTCGCAACCGCAACTTGTTTCTTTTTTGGAATCATTTTAGCCTTGCTTATCAATACAAAAGGCTTAAAATATAAAGCGTTTTGGCGGACTATTTTTGTTATCACGATGGCCGTACCTCCGTTTGTTTCACTTTTAATTATGCGAAACCTCTTAAATGGTTCCGGACCTATCAATGCTCTGTTGTTAAACTGGGGCTTAATCGATTCTTCTATCCCCTTCTTAACAGATCCGAATTGGGCAAAATTAACCATTATTGTTGTCAATATGTGGATTGGTATTCCTGCTACGATGTTAATCTCTACAGGGATTATCCAAAATCTTCCTGAAGATCAAATCGAAGCAGCTAGAATTGACGGTGCCAATAAATGGCAAATTTTTAAAAGTATTACGTTTCCACAAATTCTATTTGTGATGACCCCGGCGCTGATTCAACAGTTTATTGGCAACATCAATAACTTCAATGTCATTTATCTATTAACAGGCGGTGGGCCAGCCAATTCTAACTTCTACGGTGCAGGCTCAACTGACCTTTTAGTTACCTGGCTATACAAATTGACTGTCGATACAATGGATTACAATTTAGCCTCTGTGATTGGTATTTTAATCTTCATTCTCTCCGCAGTCTTCAGTTTAATTGCCTATACACGGACGAATTCATTTAAGGAGGCGTAACTTATGGCTAAAGCAAAAAGTTACCAGAAAAAACAACGCACTGCACTTACCAGCGTTTACATCATTCTAACCATTTTAGCAGTTTTTTGGATGTTCCCCATTGTGTGGATTATCTTAACAAGTTTTCGTGGCGAAGGCGGTGCATTTGTTCCCTATATCATTCCCAAAACATTCACTTTAGAAAATTATAAAGTATTATTAACAAATCAGACTGGCAACTTCCCCTTTGTCCGTTGGTTTTTGAACACCTTGTTCGTCTCCATCGCAAGCTGTCTGTTATCAACTTTTATTACAATCGCAATGGCTTATGCGCTGTCACGGTTGCGTTTCCGCTTAAGAAAACCATTTTTAAAAGTGGCGCTCGTTTTAAATATGTTCCCTGGTTTTATGAGCATGATTGCCGTTTACTATATTTTAAAAGCCTTAAATTTAACTGAAAGTTTATTCGCTTTAATTCTGGTTTACTCTGCAGGCTCGGCGCTAGGTTTTTACATCGCCAAAGGTTTCTTCGATACCATTCCGATGGCTTTAGACGAATCGGCTATGATTGACGGTGCCAACAAGTGGCAAATTTTCACAAAAATTACGTTGCCATTGTCGAAACCAATTATTGTCTATACTTCTTTAACCGCCTTCATGGGCCCTTGGATGGATTTTATTTTCGCAAAAGTTATTATGGGTGATAAAGTTGAAAATTACACCGTTGCGATTGGTCTCTTTTCGATGATGACCAAATCAACAGCCAATTCACTATTCATGGCTTTTACAGCAGGATGTGTGCTGATTGCCATTCCAATTACTATTTTATTTATATTAATGCAACGTTTCTATGTAGAAGGCGTGACTTCTGGCTCTGTCAAAGGCTAGAAAAAACATCGTTTGGTTTATAGCCAAACGATGTTTTTTATTTTTTGGCGTTGTTTTCCTTACACGTTTTTCTTCGTAGCGCTTGATAATTGGACAAAATTTTCATGACCGCCAAAAAGTGTTGATTGACCTCTTGATAATCCTCTAAGGAAAGAACACTAAGCGTTTCAGATAGTTGCTGTTTTACTTGATTTTCTTTTTGCTTAAAGAGCTTCTCGCCTTCTTTTGTCGTATAAACATTAACCACGCGGCGATTTTCTTGATTATGGCGACGTTGAACAATCGCTCGTTCTTCTAACCCCGCAATAGAGCGACTCACTTGAACTTTCGACGTTCCTACTTGGTTGGCTAACTCCGTCATACTAATTCCTTCATTTGTTGCCACAATTAATAAAATTAACATGTCTAACTTGGTTAATTTTAGATCCTCCAAGTCTAGGTCTTTAAAAAGCAATTGGCTCATATATGAAAAAATTTCAGTAAAGACACTAATATCTAAATTTGATGAATGCTTCTCTTTATCCATATGTTCTCCCTCGTTTCCCACCTAGTGTATACTAAATTCACTTGATTATCAAATGGTAATGATTGATTTTTGTTAACTATTATGTTACGTTATACACTAACTTAAGGTTGTATTGTTGATAAATTGGAAGAAGGATGCGAAAAATATGCTAGAACTCAAAGAGATAAAAAAATATTATACTGTCGGCGGAACGACCACTAAAGCTTTAGATGGCGTCTCTGTCGCTTTTCGAAAACAAGAATTTGTAGCCATTCTGGGTCCCAGCGGCTCTGGTAAAACGACGATGTTGAATGTGATTGGCGGATTGGACAATTACGATTCTGGTGACTTAATCATTAACGGCAAATCAACAAAAAATTTTAAAGAAGCCGACTGGGATGCTTATCGGAATAACTCAATTGGTTTTATTTTTCAAAGTTACAACTTAATTAGTCATCAAGGGATTTTGGATAATGTCGAGCTTGGTATGACACTGAGTGGTATTTCAAAAGCAGAAAGACGCCAAAAAGCCGAAGATGCACTCATCCGTGTCGGTTTGAAGGACCATATCCATAAAAAACCTTCCCAATTATCTGGCGGTCAAATGCAACGGGTTGCCATTGCTCGCGCTTTAGCTAATGATCCCGATATTTTACTTTGTGATGAACCAACTGGTGCATTGGATTCAGAAACCAGTCTGCAAATTATGGCACTTATCCAAGAACTTTCGAAAGAAAAATTAGTTATTATGGTGACCCACAATCCTGAATTAGCTCACGAATACGCTGATCGAATTATTGAATTTTCAGATGGCCAAATTCGTCATGACTCGCGTCCTCATATTGAACATGAAAAAAAAGAACCTTTCGAATTGAAACGCACCAAAATGAAATTCACGACTGCGCTGCGTTTATCTTTTAATAATATCCGCACTAAAAAAGGGCGAACTTTTTTAACCGCCTTTGCTTCAAGTATCGGAATTATCAGTATTGCGATTGTCCTTTCTCTTTCAACAGGATTCCAGAAACAAATTGATAAAACTCAGTCGGAAACGTTAGCGCAATTTCCGATTACCATTTCTAAAATAGCGACCGATCAAGATCCAGAAAGTTTCAATAATCAGGACAAAAAAGGCACCTTCCCGAAAGAAAAAGAAGTGACTGCTAAAATTAGCGATGCGGACCGTGCGCAACACACGAATTTAATTGATCAAAAGTTTATTGACTATGTCAATCACATTGATCCTGAATTAAGTAATAATATCGGCTATACTCGTCTAGTCAATATGAACTTATTAAGAGAAATCAACGGGAAAGCACAAGCTGTCAAATTTTCAAACGATGCACCCGACGGCCAATCAAACGCGATGGCTTCTATGATGGCTGCCCAAACTGGTGTCGGCGTTTCTGCTTTTCCTAAACAACTAGAAAATGGAAAAAACAATTTCTTAAAAGACAATTACTCGTTGCTTGAAGGAAATTATCCAGAAAAAGAAACCGATGTCGTTTTAATCGTCGATAGTAACAATACCACCAATATTAATGCTTTAAAAAATCTTGGCTTTGACGTGAAAGATAATCAAAAGATTGCCTTTTCAGACATTGTTGGCACAAAAATGAAATTAGCCAATAATAATGCATTTTACACCAAATTACCGACAGGCAACTTCATTCCTAACCAAGATTTGCAAACTGTTTACGATAACCCAGAAAATACTGAATTAACAATTTCAGGGATTTTGCGAATTAAAGATTCTTCAACAATGAATCTATTAGCACCTGGAATTGCTTATAGCGATGCACTTTCAACTAATATGATTGCCAAAAACAAAACCTCTGACATTGTTAAAGCGCAAGAAGCCAGCAACACTAACGTTATGACTAACGAAACATTAGATGCTTCCGCGAAAGAAAACCTGTTGTCTTATTTAGGAGCGAACGAAATCCCTTCAAGTATTATGATTTATCCAAACGATTTCAAATCAAAAGATAAAATTCTTGATTATTTAGATGCTTATAACAAAGGAAAAGATAAAAAAGACCAAATCATCTATTCTGATTTAGCTGGAACAATGACCCGCTTAACAGGTGGTTTAATGGATGCCATCACTTATGTGCTGATTGCATTTGCTGGGATTTCCCTTGTTACAAGTATGATTATGATTGGGATTATCACCTATACTTCTGTCATTGAGCGGACCAAAGAAATCGGTATCCTGAAAGCGTTAGGAGCTCGTAAAAAAGATATTACCCGGGTGTTCGATGCCGAAACTGCTATTTTAGGCGTTGCCTCTGGTATTCTTGGTGTTGTGATTGCCTTTCTCGCAACATTTCCGATCAATGCAGTGCTCTATAACCTGACTGATTTAGAAAATGTTGCCACCTTAAATCCAATTCACGGGATTATTTTGATTGTAATTAGCACAATCTTAACCATGATTGGTGGCCATATTCCTGCCCGAATGGCAGCGAAAAAAGATGCGGCAGTTGCTTTACGTGCAGAATAAATAACAAAAAATAATCCTTTAATTTCTCTTAAAGGATTATTTTTTTATTTGTATTTCTTATAAAACCTCCGTATACTAAATGATTGTGAATACTTAATAAAAGGAAACGAGGTAATTTCATGTTAAAAAAACCATTTTTACTATTTTTTTCACTTTTAGGAGCTATTTTTATTTTAGCTAGTTGTGGCATAGGAAAAGATGCTGTCACTGATACTAAGTACAAAGTTAGTTTGCAGCAAGCTGCTGAAATCTATGAAAAAGAAGCTGGCAACAGCAAACCATTAGTAAATGTCCAATTTGATACAGAACCAGCAAGTGACTACAGCTATATCTTTACCAACGATACAGAAACACTTTACGTGAATCCTGAAACAGGAAAAGTCACCAAAAATACTGAAGCAAATCAACTTGGCGAAAACGAGACAGCCTTTTCAGCTGCTGAAGTCAAAGAATTAGGCGCTGTTAACGACGTTTTAGCCAAAGCAAAAAAAGAAGTTGGAGGACTTTCTCCACGTATTTTGACTTGGAAGTTAACCAAAAATAACAATAAACTTGTTTATACAGTAGATGTTAAAACGACTACGGCAGATGAAAAAGTTACCTTAGATGCCAATAAATAAGCACAAGCGTATAACTTATCACGAAATAACCAAATCTTAAAATACTCTTTGGGACAGAACCTACGCTTTCGGAAATCTTAACATTTTCCGAAGCCGATTGTTCTGTCCCAATTTCATTCTTTTAAGTAATAATAATTGTTCGTTCCCCCTGCTACCGTTATACTTAGTTTAAAAGAAAAGATGGGAGTATCAAATCATGGTTTATACAGTTGATTTTAAAGAAGTAACTACTATTGGTTTAGAAAGTTCACCAGTGGCACCTGCTCTTGCTGGACTAAGAGCGAATGAAGCTCGCTATTTTTGGAATAAATACAAACATCGCTTTACGACCGTCCCTGCCGCTGAAGCTCCAGAAACATTGGCCTGGATTGAAAAAATTTTATTAGAACGAGAATTACATTTCCCTTACAAGCCACTTGAAATTTCTTCTTTCACTTTAGATGGCATAAAAATGGCCTATGTATTTTATGAAAACGGCTTAGCAGTTAACGTGATGTACACATTAGCTGAGGAAGGCAAACGCGCCGTTGGGTTTAAACTTTCAGATGGTATGGCAATCCCTGCAGAATTTGAAGGAAAATTCAAATTTGCTCGTCAAAAATCAAAATTAGCTGGAACCATTCGCGGCTCTTATTTTGTCATTAAAGGAACCTATTAAAAAAATGCTTTTGCCCTTATTCTTAAAGGCAAAAGCATTTTTTTATTTTAATTCTTCAATATAGTTAAATACTTGTTGTCCAGCAATACCGCCTTCACCGACCGCTGTCGTGATTTGACGCAATGTTTTTTCACGGACATCACCAATGGCATAAACACCAGGAATTTTTGTTCTCATTTCTTGGTCTGTTTCAATCCAACCAGCCTCATTCGTAATACCAGCTTTCTTAAATGGTTCTGTTAATGGATCTAGCCCCACGTAAATGAACACGCCGTTTGCTTCAATTTCAGAAACTTCATCTGTTTTGACATTCCGGGCTTTCACACCTGTCACGACCATTTCATTGCCAACAATTTCTTCGACAACTGTATCCCAAACAAAGGAAATCTTTTCATTTGCAAAGGCACGATCTTGAATGATTTTTTGCGCACGCAATTCATCACGACGGTGAACAATCACTACTTCAGAAGCAAATTGTGTTAAATAGATTGCTTCTTCAACTGCAGAATCGCCGCCACCAACAACTACTAAGCGTTTATTTTTAAAGAAGGCACCGTCACAAACGGCACAATAAGAAACACCACGGCCAGCAAATTCTTCTTCGCCTTTTACACCCAATTTTCGGTGTTCACAGCCTGTTGCAATAATTACCGCTTTAGCTTCATAAGATTTGTCATCACAAATCACTTCTTTATAGGATCCGTGGTCTTCGATGCCCATCACAATGCCATACGCATTTTCCGTACCAAATTTTTCTACATTTTCATACATTTTATAGGCCAATTCTGGACCCATAATAGAATCAAAGCCTGGGTAATTCTCTACCTCAGCAGTGTTGTTCATTTGCCCACCAGGCGCACCGCGTTCAATCATCAATACAGAAAGATTAGACCGTGATGCATAAAGTGCTGCCGTCATCCCAGCAGGACCGGCACCAATGATAATTACATCATACATTTTATTTCCCCCAAAATTTTAAGTAAGTTTACTTTACTCCTTAAACAATTTCTTGTCTACTTTTCTGCCCTTTTTTGACATTCGGAGTAGGTGTGTCTATTACGTAAGTTATTGTACCACGGTTTTGTGTTTTCTAGGAGGGGGAAAAGAAAAGTTTAAAAATAACGATCACAACGAATCATTTATTTTTAGAAGCCGTTGTACTGCCGCATCAGAGAATTCTTCTTTATCATTTTTTATGCATTCTTGTTGATTTTGCCCTTGTGGAACAAAACGAAATACTGTAAATGATGCAGATAACGTATCAGGATTACTAATCCGATGAAGACTTTTATGCATCCGAATAAGTTCTCCTTCTGCACAAATTCTTGAAATAATTTGCTGATTTTCTACCTCTTCTATTTTCACTTTTCCCGACTGCACAAGTAAAACTTCCTCGATTTTGTGATGCTTATGCCAACCTTGCACAGTTTTTCCTGGCAAGCTATTTATATGTATTTCAAACTCTGGAAATAGAAAATAATTTACTTCTGTTCCATCTGGCTTTTTACGAAAGATGGCCTCGTCTCTTGTTAAAATTTCTATGTATTTCTGTAACATGGCAGGCTCCTTTTAACTTTTTTATAGCCGAAAGCTATTCTTTCAAACTAAGTTTGAAGCTACTTTCTGAAAATTCGAGTTCCTTTAAATATACTTTTATTACCATTTGAAAATCACTTTTTTTAAAACAATTGACTGTTCAGTATCAATCTTCACTAATCCATCTGTTCACCAGAAAAAATATAGTATTTCCGATTATTCACGAACTTATTATTCAACTTCAAAGGAAAATCAGTCAACACACAGCCCACATATCTAACATCAGAAACACTTCTACTTTTCTCAAGTACTGCTATGGTATACATTGACCTTACTAGTAACATTATAGCATCAAGTTTTAATCATATGTAGATTTTAAAAAAATTGATAGCACCCTAACAGATGTTTTCGTTGCTCATTTAATTTACATGATTATTTTTTAGATGCTAATTAAATGTTTGTCAGTAACCTGAATTTTTGATATTTTTATCCAGATTACTTATGTCGGTTTATCAGTTGTGCTAACAAAAAATGATTGTTTTTAAAGATAATTTAATTCATAATATATATAGAATGAAAAAAAGGAGGTTTTATTGTTGAAAGTTGCTATTTGTGATGACAATCCAACGTTAACCGAAAAAATAAACACGATGCTATTTAATTATAACCCAAATATATTTGAAACCTATACCTACTACAATCCTCTCAAGTTAGTCAATCAACTTGACCAAGAAAATTTTGACTTTTTTATTTTAGATATAGAAATGAGTGAAATGAGCGGAATAGACTTGGCAAAAAAAATCCGAGAACGTGATATTTTATCACCTATCGTTTTTTTGACGAGTTACAAAGAATACATGGAAGAAGTCTTCCAAGTACAAACTTTTGATTATTTATTGAAACCGCCTACGGAAGATCGGTTGCACCAAGTTTTGGAAAAACTGAGACAACAGCTAGAAAAAAAAAGAAATTATTTTGTATTTTCTAGTAACAAAGTTACTTATAAAATACCAACCAAAGATATCATTTATTTCGAAAAAGATAAAAGACAAGTATTGATTCATACAGTTGGAGAAATCTACAAACCCTATATGTCAACGAATCAGATAAACGAACAACTTGATACGAATTTTGTGCAAGTCCACTCTTCTTTCATAATAAATTGCGCTTATATAAAAGAGTTAGGAAAAAATTTCCTATTAATGGATTCTAAAGAAAAATGTATTGAAATACCAATAAGTAGGCGCTTCAAAGCCGCCGCTCATAAAAGTATAGTTATGTCCATGAGAGGAAAGATATAATGCTTGATATAACATTACGAAGCCTAAGTTTGTTAGTTTATTTATTTCTTATCTCTTATTTTTTTTCTAATTGGTCAACAGCTATTAAAAGTCATAGAGAATTTTATAATGTCATCTGGATTGTTATAATCATATCAGCCATGGTTACGATTATATTATCCAATGCTTACATACCGAACATTTATTTACCGTATCTTAACTTATTACTAAGTTTCATTTTAACTTACACTATTGCTATGCTACACTCGGTCCCTTATCTCGACTCGGCCGTATGGACAATGACACTTATATCAATAAATTTAATCTGTGAAGTATTGTCGTTACACTTTACGAAAATAATTTTAAATGCAGAATTAACATCCTATGGTAGCCCTACTTTTTTCATAACTTCAATAACAATTACAACTTTGATTGGGGTAGCCTGGATAGTCATACTTAAATTTTCAATAGTTAAAGAAGCAAAGTCTGAATTATCGACAAACTTATCATTTATTGTGATTTTATTACCTATTCCCATACTATCAATAATCATTTTATTTGGGCTTTTAATAGGAAACAACAATGACAAAATTTCTGAGATTACTATTACGATTAGTGTCATATTTTTAAACATCTGTGTAATTTTTCTTTATAAAATCACTATAGAATATCAAAAAAATCAATATGATCTTACTTTGAGAAAAAAAAATATCGAAGTGGAGTATAGAATTTTAAATGAAATAAAGAGAAACAGAACTAACGTTTTAAAATTAAAACATGATTTGAAGAATCAATACTTAACAATCCTCGGACTTATCGAAAATGAAGAAGTTAATGAAGCTATCGATTATATTAAGAGTAGTTTTGATATTTTAGAACCACCAACAAAAACTTATGCTGCCGATGGAGTATTAAACTACCTATTGAATGAAAAGCTTGCTGAAGCAAGAAAGAATCAAATTAATGTTGATCATCAGATATTTGTCTCTAAAAATATAAAAATTAATAATGACGTTCTAACTATTGTAATTGGAAATATAATTGATAACGCCATACAAGCATCGAAGAGAATCAAGCCGATTGACAGATATGTCAATATAATTATCAAGCAAGTCAATAATGATTTATTTATTGAAGTATCTAATAACTATAATTCTGAAGAAATTTTTACAAGAAAACATAGAAAAGATAAAGGTTTAGGAATGAAAAACATTGGTGATCTCTTACAACAATTAGGTGGTATTCAACGTCACTGGACGAAAGAACGTAGATATTTTGTAACTATAGTTATATTTAATGTATACAAAGGAAACAAATGCGGTGATAACTAATCAAGTAAATCACCGCATTTTTTAGTATACTTCCATGTCGCATAATTTATCAGAAAATTTCAAAAATAACCAAACAAGCATCAATCCCATAATCGTTGAAAATAGGAACGTTATAGTTGGAAAATTCATAAGACCCATAGCAGAAAAATTCGAATATATTAGCATTAGTACCACTGACGTTATTATTGAAGCAATTTCCGATTGTTTCCAAATTGAAATTATTTCTGACAATATCAAAATTACGAATAGTAGACTACAACTTGTAACTATGGTAATAAGACCAAGGTAAATTTCAAAAAATAAATTTGAACTATGAAACTTCAAAATTAAGTTAAGCAAAACTTCAGTCACAAATGAAATAAGAAGCGCACTTCCAAAGCTAGATAAGATTATTACGTAAAAAGAACTTGTTTTTTTTACGAGAAGCTCTTTTCGATCAATCGGAAAAAGAAACGTTCTATTCCGGTGATTGCCAACATAAAATCGTACAAGCTCTTTCCTTAGTAATACAGCTCCATAAATTGATATGCCGCACATAGAAACAGTGTTCGATAATGCTATAATTCCTTGAAATGACGAGATCGTATCAGCACTTTCATCAAATATCCCCACAAATGAGAAAAACATAAAAAATAACATTTGGATTACCAGTGTAATTAAGAAAACTTTAAACCAAACATTTTTAATTTTATCTAATTCATATCTATAAACATTCAATTTTGAGTCACTAATCATGTTTTCTCTTTTGTTCATCATAATACTCTTTCAACCCCTCTCTATACTCTTCTCGAATCTCAACCATTGATTTTGGTTCTTGTACATTGCCTTTCTCTATAAATATAACGTCATCAAGAAATGTTTCCATATCTCTCAATATATGACTACTAATTATCAACACTCTATTTTCGGACAAGGTCTTAACATTCTCAATAAATAACTCTACACCATCAGGATCTAAACCGTTAAATGGCTCATCTAATAATACTAATGAAGGGTTGTGAGCTGTAGCAAGACCTAGCAAAAACCTTTGTTTCATTCCTAAAGACATTGTATTAAACTTTCTTTTTTTATTTACATTTAGACCAACATCCATTAATAGAGTCTCTATCATTAACAAATTTTTTAACTTGTAATAAAAAGCATGGTCATTGTATATATCTTCAAGCATAAATCCATTTAAACTATCTGAGTTAACAAAGTTAGTACCCACCTGCAATAATATTTTAGGGTCTGCTATTTCTACTTGCCGATTGTCTATTTTAAGTATTCCACTATCAGGTCTAAGCAAACTACATAGACATTTCATCAAAGTTGTTTTACCTGCACCATTCGGACCAACTAATCCATAAATTTTCCCTACTTCTAAATCTAATTGATCAACCTTTAAATTGAATGTATCACTTACTTTTTTATATAAATTATTTATATTTATTGTTTGCATTTTGCAATTCAGTCCCTTCTTGACAATGAAATAAGTGAAAGTAATGTAGTTAACACGAACCAAAAACAAACTACAATAATATTAGAAACATTAACAGTATTCTGTTCATAAAACAGTGATCTTATCAAATTACTCGATGGAACAAATGGTAAAAATTCAAAAAAGTTCACTAAAGCAGAAGGCAATCTATCTGTTGGATAAGTAATAGGCGAGAATAAAAGTCCACCTATCATAATTATCTGAGTTGCTAATCCTACTACATTAGGTGTTAGCCAATATGCCAAAGCAAAACCTATAGAGATCATACATAATTGAATTAGACTAAGAATAGCTAGGGCCTTCATTGAGAATCTAATTTGGACATCGAATCTTAAATATGCCGCTAAAAATGACATAAACACCCCAGGTAGTGAGGCCATTCCCCAAATTATAAAGTCGGAAATTAATATGTTCAACCGAGAAACTGGCAATGTCCTTTGATAGTCCACAATGCCCTCCTGTTTTGCTGTACTTACTATTTGAGCAGCAAGAACGCACCCTACCGCAATAATCCCAAGAGTAGTTGCTCCAGATGACAGATAGATAGCTGTCTGATTATTCACATCTGGTATTAGAAGTGCTAACCCGTAGACAATTGCTAATGATAGAAATACTTGAGTTAATGTAAAAACAGGCAATAAGTATTTATGTCTTAATAAACTCCACCCTACTAAAGCAAATAATTCCTTAATCATTGATTTTCTTCTATAATTTTTTATCATTTTCATCTATTAACTCTCCATAGGTTTCATTTAAGGATTTTGGGGAAACTTTATAATTTTGAACTTTTCTTTCTATTACTAATTTCATGACCCAGTCAACTGCTTCTAACACTTGACTGTTCTCTAATTCCATTTCTATCATTAATTCCTCATCGTTTATGTTAGTCTGAATTGCACTCGGTACTATTACACTCTTCAAATCACTTAGATTAAGAAAGTTAACAGTCATATAATTTCGATCGTTTATTTTTATAGACTGTTTTTTTAAGTTCTTATCCTCAAGAACCTTTCCATGATTCATTAAAATATATCTATCAGCATATTTTTCAACTTCTAAAATATTGTGTGTGACCACGATGATTATATGCCCCTTATTAGATAATTTTTTCAGATATCTCCATATTTTTTGCCGTCTAATAGGATCCACATCATTAGTAGGTTCGTCAAGGACTATTATTGGAGAAGGATACACAACGGCCATTGCAAATGAAGTGAGCCTTCTAAGTCCGCCTGAAAGTTTCTGTCCTGGTATATCTTTCCATCCATCTATTTTTAATTCTTTTAAAATTTTAATACACTCTTCTTCAGCTATTTTCTGACTGCCTCCTCTTATTCTTATTATTGACTCGACAGATTGAGCCATCGTTATACCTGCCAAGGGAGCATGTAGTTGAGGCATCATAGAGACATATTCTCTTGCAATTTTACTATCTCTCGCAAATGATAGACCATTAAATGTTATAGAGCCCTTTGTTGATTTCGTTATACCTATAATCTGATTCAACATTGTTGTTTTACCAGCGCCGTTATGTCCAGCTATGGCAGTTATTTCACCTTTATTAAAGCGCAAATTTATATTATCATTTGCACAACTCTCTGATTTCTTGTACTTTTTACTTAGCGAATGTAATTCTAACTGTTGATTCAAAGCAAACCTCCTATATTTAGACTTAATTAAATTGATTGATAACAGGTTGGAACCATAACCAAATTATCATTGCTAGCACACTTATGCTTATTACTTTAATAATGATTAATTTCATAATTGCGACCTCTTCAAAGTAGAAAGGATTATCAACCACAAAAGAAATCAAAATGTTAATATCTGTTTTTTGTATAATGATAAATTGCCACAATATCCTTGTTATAAGTATTGATGCCGCAATAGAATTAACTCCAACACTTTTATTATTCATAATCAAAAAAAATAACAAGAATATTGCATCTGACGACATTCCAGAGGTGATCGCCGTGATTCTACCAAACCTACTCCACGTCCATACATGAGTCATAGGTATCGTAGCAACGGCTTTAACTATGTTTAAATTGATTTTCCTTGAATTCCTTGAAAATATAATGTGCATAAATTCATGAAAAGTTGTAGATACGATTGAGACAAGAATAGCAATTAGAAGAAATTTTAAAGGATTTGTAAACAAAACATTTACTGCACTTCCAAAAGGAGACCCCTTGATTACGAATAAAAATATGCTAATCGTAAACGCAATAATACCGTTAACATCAATCAGGAAAGAGGAGCTTTTAAATAAGATATTCTTAGGCTCGACAAATAGCGGCTTATAATCATCTCTCTGATCGGCTTTTTTTATCATAATTTTATTTTCAACTAATTCATTGAGTACCTCTTCTTCGATTAGTTCGGATGAATTAATTTGTCTCGCCACTTCATCACTCAACACTAATAGTTGATTTTCTTCTGATACATAAACCCAATCGCCATTGTTTAGCTTACGTTTTAACGTACGAGCTTCGGTATAGTCTCGGCCTATTTCTTCTCTTGATAATATTGAAATATTTCCCATTGGGAGACATCTCCTTTACCACAAGTTGGACATTCACTCTCAAACCTTGGCCAAGTTTTATGCGTGAACGAGTTTCCGTCCTCATAGTTAATTTCATATTGCGTTCCCAAACTTTTTGGCTCAGCATATCTTGTTACCACTCTTATTAACTCATCTACAATTGATGCTGTTAATTGAAAGATACCAGGACCATAAGCTATGGATGGAGGAGCAAATTGAATATTTCTAAAACCTACAAATTGTTCAACAAATTTAGGGTCATTTTTACTGAAGTTCAAATTCATGCAATCAAAGCATCCTGTTTTCTGGGGTATTACAGTGTATACTCTTCCTCGGCTAACCTGTGAGGCACCAAACACGCACGGCAAACCAACTTTTACAATAGCTTCATTCACAATTCTATGTATAAGGAAAGGGGGTTCATCAATAGCGCAAACAATGATATCTATTCCTTCTGTCAATTCAACAACATCATTCACATCTATTATTTTTTTATCTACAGTTTCAACGTTAATATTTGAGTTCATTTCATTAATGGCTCTTTTAGCAACTACAGTTTTCTTCTCACCAATATCTGCTTCTCTATATAGTAATTGACGACCTAAATTACTTGCTTCAACTCGGTCATAGTCCACCATTCTGATCATCTTGGGGCCAAGACCCGCTAGTAACGTTAGATTATTTGATCCTCCTCCACCAAGACCTAATAATAGTATTTTCAAGTTATTTATCTTTTCCTGTATTTCAAATCTATCATCATCAGCTTTACAGTACCTACTAAAGTAATTCACATTAGCTAAGTATCTATCTTCAATCATTCTACCAGGAAACGTCTCCTCGATTAGACCTTCATCATTTAAAAAATCTATCCCTTCTTCGATATCTTTTACTGTTAATTCCGGATATTTCCTCTTCATTTCTGTGACAACTTCATCAAACGATCTAACTCCATCGAGTAAATTAGATAATGTCCAAAATTGACCTTCATCATCATCAAATTCAATAGTGATTCCTAATTGGGCCCCAACTCTAAATCTCTCTTTATTTAATTGATATAATGGATAGATTGGTTTTATTCTGGGATATTTATACTTCATTTTTTTCACTCCTTATTAAAAAAATGACGAGATATTTCTATCTCGTCTAACCGTTATTTGGTTATCAAATTAGATAATAATCCACCATGCTGTTGCATCAACTGTATCGGCTTTACGTACGTTAATTTTTTTCATTCCGCATCACTCCTTCTGCTAAACTTTTTATTGAAAAAGAAAATAAATTTCTCTTTCAGTATATCTATATAATAACTTTGACAATCATAAGTATTATTGATTGGTAATAACTAACAATTTCAATGTAACAATTTGCAAAACAACTGCTGATTTTGCAACTATTTGATTAAAGCGTTGAACGGGTATATCTTATATTAGGTTACAGTTTAAAAAAGAAATGTAAAAAATGGACAAAAATGAACTACAGCCAAAAAAAGAATAAAAGCAAATAAACTAGCAGCTATTATAAGTTTTTTTAACAATATTTATAGCGGGACAAACCATCTCACTTTTCTGGTATTCAGACTTGCTACTCTATTCAATATTTATTTGAATTGAGATGCTTTCACTAATTTTAATTTGAATTCTACCTGATAAGTTCATAAAAAATAACCTCCAAAAATTGTATTTTTCAGATACAACTTTTGGAGGTTAAAATATCTTACCTCAGCCTATTTCTTGGCATTTTTCCATACTTATCATTTCTCTACTTCTCTAAATAAAACTCAAATCGACTTCCTGCATACTGCGTACGAACATATTCAAAAGGTAGTCCGTTTTCAAAATAGGATACTTGGCGCACACGCAGAATCGCATCGCCTCGTTTAATCTCTAAATATTCTGCGATCTGTTCCGATGCTTGAACAGCAGAGATTGTTTGGTTAGAGTGGCCAATTTTGTGGCCAGATTTGGCTTCAAGTGTTTTATAAAAAGAGTTCGTGATTTCAGATTTGCCATATTGCGAGACCAATGAATAAGGAATGCTCGCCACCTCAAAACAAATCGGAATGTCATCCGCAAAACGAATTCTTTCCATTCGTAAAATTGAATCTTCTGGACCTAGTTGTAATTTTTCCATCTCACTAGAACTAGGTTTCGCTACAAAATAAGACACCGTCCGACTAGAAGGAACGCGATTTTGAGACAAGGTAATTTCTGTAAAACTAGTGGTACCTGTCATTGTTTCTTGAACTTTCTTACGTGCTACATACGTTCCTGAACCAATTTTTCGTTCTAAAATCCCTTCGTCTGCTAAAGTCTGAATGGCTTGGCGTAAGGTCATTCGACTAACATCAAATTTCAAGGCTAATTCTCGCTCAGAGGGCAAACGATCCCCGATACTCCAGACACCTTTTTCAATATCTTCTTTGATTTTATCGTGAATTTGAATATAAATTGGTATATTTTGAACCATTTACGCTTCCTCCTCTTCGTTCATCTCCTCTTCTATTATAACTGGTATAGACCGTGTAAACAACCAAAAAATGATAAATAAAAGAGGAATTGGAATTTTTATCAAAGTTGGTCTAGTTGCATGCTTTCTTTTTATAACAAAAACATTTGGCTTAGTCAGTAAAAAGTGACCAAGTCAAATGTTTTTAAACGAATTGCTATTAGTTATTATCTTTTTACATTTTCTTCTTTCAACAACTTGTTCGCTGTGGCCATCATCAAACGGATTCGGTTTAACTGATTAACCAAAGATACCCCTGGATCATAATCCACCGCCGCAATGTTTGCTTGCGGATATTGACGTCGTAGCTCTTTCACGACCCCTTTTCCAACAATATGGTTTGGTAAACATCCAAACGGCTGCATACAAACGATGTTATTCACCTCATGTTTTAAGAGCTCAATCATTTCAGCTGTTAAAAACCAACCTTCACCCGTATGATTGCCAATTGATAAAATTTTACTTGCGTCTGCTGCCATATCATAAATGGAATGAATGCCATCAAAACGGACCGACTTTCTCAATGCCTTATCCATTGGTTTTTCTACCAATTCAATGATTTTTATCGCAAATTCTGCTAAACGTTTGCTTTGTTTTGACATGCCCATATTTTCGTATTTCCAAATTTGATTGTACAAAGAATAGTTCATAAAGCCAACAATATCTGGCACAACTGCTTCAGCACCTTCTTCTTCTAGCAAACGCACAATATCATTATTCGCTGTCGGCGAATATTTCACTAAAATTTCCCCGACCACACCGACTTTTGGTTTTTTTATCTCTTGTAAAGGAATTTCATCAAACGTCCGAATAATTTTTTTCATGAAGTGATTAAATTGTGTCAGCGAACCATTCCGGACATTGGCTTCCACTCTTTTTAGCCAATCTTGGTGCAGTTGATCCACCATTCCTTTTTCTGTTTCATAAGGTCTTGTTCGATAAACTACTCGTTCGAATAAGTCACCATATAAAAAGGCAACTACTAAGCGCTTGATCATTGGCAACGTAAATTTAAATCCTGGATTGGATTCGACTCCTTTATTGCCCATCGAAACTGAAACTACAGGAACTTGAGAAAAACCAGCATCATTTAAAGCTTTTCGTAATAAGGGAATGTAATTCGTTGCGCGACAACCGCCCCCTGTTTGCGTCATTAAGACACTGACATTATCCAAATCATATTGACCACTTTCCAAAGCTTCAACTAGTTGTCCGATGGAAATAATTGCTGGGTAACACGCATCATTATTGACATATTTTAACCCGACATTCACAGCTTCTTTGTCTTGCGCAGGCAAACAGACGACATGATAGCCAGAAGCTTGTAATGCTACATCGACTAATCCAGATTGATGAATCGGGCTAAGCATTGGTAACAGTAAGGTATGTGTTTTTTTCATTTGTTTTGTAAACACAATTTTCTCCGGCTCTTCCATTTGCATATGCGGAACAAACTGTTGCTTCTCCCGCTCATTGACAGCCGCTTTCAAGGAGCGCAACCGAATACGAATTGCGCCCAAATTCGCACCTTCATCGATTTTGAGGACTGTATAAATTTTGCCAGACCGATCCATGATTTCTTCTACTTGATCGGTTGTCACAGCATCTAAGCCGCAACCAAAGGAATTCAGTTGGACAAGTTCTAAATTTTTCGTCTTAGCCACTACTTTAGCCGCCGCATATAAGCGAGAATGATAGACCCATTGATTCACCACACGTAAATTCTGCACGTCTCCAAGATGCGAGATACTGTCTTCTGTCAAGACATGGAATCCTTCCTGTGTAATGACTTCGGCAATGCCGTGATTAATTTCTGGATCCAAGTGATACGGTCGTCCCGATAAGACAATTCCTCTCTGGCCTTTTTCAGTTAACATGGCTAACGTTTCTTCGCCTTTTTCTTGAATTTCTTTTTTAAAAGCTGCTAATTCTTGATAACCATGATGCAGCGCTGTTTGAATTTCTTCTAAGTAAATCCCTAAATCAGCAAAATTTTCAGCTAAAACTTTGGCAACTGCAGCTTCATTCGCTAAATTAAGATAGGGATTTCGATAATCTACTTGGCCCTCTCTGATGGCATCCACATTATTTCGAATGACATCTGGGTAGCTTTGCACAATTGGACAATTAAAATGATTATCCGCTTCCACTGTTTCTTGCTGTTCAAAAACGACACCAGGATAAAAGATAATTGGCACTTGCGCATCAATTAATGCTTGAATATGTCCATGCGCCATTTTCGCTGGGTAACAAACCGTATCACTGGGAATCGTTTCAAGGCCTTGTTCATAGATTTGCTTATTAGAACGTGGCGATAATTCGACCCGAAAGCCCAAGTCAGTAAAAAATGTATGCCACAAAGGATAATTTTCATACATGTTTAGGACTCTAGGGATACCCACGCGCCCACGAAACGCTTTATTTTCCCGCAAAGGTCGGTACTTAAATAACTTGCGGTACTTATAATCAACCAAATTCACTTTGCGTTCTTCTCGTTTAATTTTAATTCGTGCACCACGTTCACAGCGATTTCCCGTAATAAATTGGCGCCCATCTGAAAACACTGTGACCGTTAATTGACAATTGTTTTCACACAAGCCGCAATGAGTAAATTCCTTTTCAGAGGTAAATGCCGCTAACTCTTCTAAAGAAAGAAGCGTGGTTTCTTCCCCAATTTCATAAGCGTCCAAAGCAATCAGCGCTGCTCCATAGGCCCCCATCAAACCAGCAATAGATGGACGAACCACTTCACGACCGCTAATTTTTTCAAAAGCTCTCAAGACCGCTTCATTGTAAAATGTTCCTCCCTGGCAGACAATCTTTTCTCCCAACTCTTCAGGTCGGCGAACTTTAATGACTTTATAAATGGCATTTTTGATGACTGAATAAGATAGTCCAGCAGAAATATCGCCGACAGAGGCCCCTTCTTTTTGAACCTGTTTCACTTTTGAGTTCATAAAAACAGTACACCGAGAACCTAAATCAACAGGCGCTTGCGATTCTAAAGCCGCCAAAGCAAAATCCTTCACATTATATTTTAAAGATTGCGCAAAGGTTTCGATAAAGGAACCGCACCCAGAAGAACAAGCTTCATTTAATTGTATCGAGGAAAGCACGCCATTTTTAATGGTCATCGCTTTCATATCTTGTCCTCCGATATCCAAAATAAAATCCACACCTGGCTGAAAATGGTTGGCTGCTTTGTAATGGGCCATCGTTTCAACTTCACCAATATCGACTTTTAACGCATTTTTTATTAGCTGTTCTCCATATCCTGTAACAGCCGCTTTTCCGATAAAAACTTCTTCAGGCAGTTGTTGATAAAGTGATTTCAGTACTGTCATGGTGGTTTCTAAAGGTTGCCCTTGGTTATTACCATAAAAAGAAAACAACAAATGACCATCTTCATCAATCAATGTGACTTTTGTCGTTGTAGAGCCTGCATCAATCCCTAAAAAGGTCACGCCAGTATGTTGAGATAAAGGTTTCTCCGTTGCTTGAGCTTGCGCGTGTCTTTCTCGAAAATCTGCCAAATCTTCTGCGCTGTTAAATAACGGTGGTAACGTGTCGCTCGGCTGTAAATCAGTAGCCTGGCTGTTCACTAAGCGCTGAATTAATTCTTCCAATGTACATTCGGCTGCATCTTCTGAATAAAGTGCTGCACCCATTGCTACAAACAGTTGCGGTTGTTCTGGAAAAATAACATCTTCTGGCTGAATTGCTAAGGTTTCAATAAACCGTTTTCTCAATTCTGACATGAAAAATAAGGGTCCCCCTAAAAACGCTACTTTACCTTTAATTTTGCGACCAGCAGCTAACCCGGCGATTGTTTGATTAACTACCGCTTGAAAAATACTTGCCGCGATATCTTCTTTCGCTGCTCCTTCATTGATTAAAGGTTGAACATCCGTTTTGGCAAAAACCCCACAGCGGGAAGCAATCGGATAAATAGTTTGATAATTCTTCGCCAATTCATTTACTCCATTGGCATCCGTTTTAAGTAAAACAGCCATTTGATCGATGAAGGCGCCTGTCCCACCTGCACAACTACCATTCATTCGTTGCTCTAAAGCACCATCAAAAAAAGTGATTTTTGCATCTTCTCCGCCAAGTTCAATAGCAACATCCGTTTCTGGTATTATTGTTTCAACAGTTCGTGTACACGCGATAACCTCTTGAACAAAGGGAATCCCTAATACCTCAGCCAGCCCCATACCACCAGAGCCAGTTATGCTCATTGTCACAGGTTGGTCTGCACCAATCCTTGCTAGCCCTTCTTTTAAAATGCGTTCCGTTGCTGCTTTGACATCTGAAAAATGGCGTTCATATTTTGTAAAAATAGGCTGATTTTGTTTATTTAAAAATACTAATTTTACTGTCGTTGACCCAACATCAATCCCTGCTCTCATAACCATCAATTAAAATACCCCTTCATTTCCCAACAGTTTGTTGATTATTATACAAACTGTTTGTTATAATAGATATACCTATTTTAGAAAGGTTCTAAATGATTTGCAACAAGCAATTTACCCTATTTTGTGAGATAAACAACAAAGTTTCCGCGAATGTTGACTATCTCGAAAGGAATTTATGATGGCAAAGAAAACAGACCTTAGAGTACAACGAACCAGAAAAATGATTATTGAAGCTTTTTTTAAACTTGTAGAAACGAAAGGCTACGAAGCGGTGACGATTCAGGATATTGCTGATGAAGCTATGATTAATCGTGCGACTTTTTATGCTCACTTTAAAGACAAACAGCATTTATATGATGCAATCTTCACCTTTACGCTTAGTGCTTTTACCGCTATTCTTGATTCGCAACAACTGGTTAATGGCAACCGTGTCCGCGTGAAGCACATTGAAGAACTTCTGACGCAACTCTATATTAATATTCAAGAGAACAAATCTTTCTTCTTAACTATCATGGACAATAATTTCAACGAACACTTTCGAAAACGCTTAGCTGAAATTATCGAAGAAAAATATGCGACGATTTTTTCGCAGTTGCGTATTACCGAAAATGATATTGATGTACCGATAGATTTTGTTATTGAATACATGACCTCTATCTTCATCGGTACCCTTCATTGGTGGATTACTAGCGAGACGGATATGACACCCAACCACTTAGCCCAATTAGTTATCAAATTAGTTGGTAATGGGCATTTAACTGTCTTAGGCATCGAATTAGAAAAATAAAAACACCGGAGTAGACAATAATGTTGTCTGCACCGGTGTTTCTGTTAAAGACGAGTTAGTTTTTTGAACGCCATTTGATATTGTGGGCTGTATTTCTTGAAGAAGTGACTTTAACACCACTTTTGATGTTGCCTTTTTTACGAGGAATTAAGTCAACTTTGACATCATACTTACCATCGCGTGCTAAATCGTAAACATTTTCAACCATTTCTGTAATTTTTTCTTTAAAGTTCATTCTTATCAACTCCAGACTATTCTTTCTTAATACTTTAGCATATTCTTATATAAATGAAAACTTTTCTAGCCTGTACATGAGGAAAATCTTACCTCATTTTTGTTATATAATTATACAAAAAAAGAACATCTCTCTACCAGAAATGTTCTGAAAACTGGGGTAGCTGGATTCGAACCAACGCATGACGGAGTCAAAGTCCGTTGCCTTACCGCTTGGCTATACCCCAAAAAGAAAATGGAGGAAAGTGGATTCGAACCACTGAACCCTAAGGAACGGATTTACAGTCCGTCGCGTTTAGCCACTTCGCTATTCCTCCAAAAAGTCATTGTCGCTGTAACGACCTGACTTAGTTATAATACAATCTTTTCCAGAAAAAAGCAACCCTTTTTTTAAAAAAATTGTTATTTATTTTTTATTCACTTAAATTCCATTGACGAATAATTGTTTCAAAGGCTTCGTCCAGATTTTTTGCTGTACCTTCTTGCTTACCATCAATTTCAATGATGAATTTTTTATCATTTTGCGGAATGACACGACCGATTTCTTTTTTACCAATAAATAATTTGTTCATTAAAACATTTGCTCCATTGTATTGGGCTTTTTCTTCTTCGACACGTACTTCAATATCTTTATTCTTTTTTGACATCTCTATCCCTCCAAGAACTCTATGTTATCAGAATCTTTAAAACAAAACAAGCACCCGCTATTTCTCTGTCAGCTTGTTCGTTTATCGTTTCAATGCAGCATTAAGGAGTAACGAAATGCGATTCGCTACTCCTCAAAGACTGATTTCTATTCTTTTTCTGAACCTTCTGTTGCATGATAGTTCACGCTATTTGAGGTACCTTTTTTAGAAAAGTTTTCAATTAGCTCTTTCACGTCGAGGCCCGTTGTTTCTTTTAGTGTTTCTTGTGTACCAGCCAACAAATTTGTTGCATAATTTGTAATACGGTTGGCGCCAGAATTTTCGCCACCTGCGCCTGTATCTACCACTGAAATCTTGTCGATGTTGCCCAATGGTTGTGCTGCTTCTTTCATTAATTGTGGCAACATTTCCATCACCATACTTAACACAGCTGCTTCACCATATTCTTTGAAGGCATCAGCAATCTTTTGTTTGGCTTCGGCTTCCGCTGCACCACGAGCTAAAATAGCTTCGGCTTGCGCTTGACCTGTTAAACGCGTTTTATTGGCTTCCGCTTCGGCTAATGCTTCAACTTTGAAGCGTTCTGCTTCGGCTTCTGCTACTTCGCGTGCTTTTTGAGCAAGAGCTTCTTGTTCGCGTGCGTAACGATCTGCATCGGCTTTTTTCTTCACTTCTGAGTCGTATTGTTTTTCACGACGCGTAATTTCTTTTTCTTCTAACTCAATTTGTTTTTGACGTTCAACAACTTTGACTTCCATTTCTTGTTCCACCACGTGTTGTTGTGCACGCGCGCTTTCCAAGTTATAGGCTTGGTCTGCTTTGGCTTTGGCAATATCTTGTTCTTGTTTGTATAACGCTAATTTCAATTCTTTTTCTTTTGAAGCTTCTGCAATTTCTGTTTGACGTTGCAATTCCGCTTGTTGTGATTCTTTTTCTGCTTCCGCTTTTTTGATGCGAGTTTCTTTCAAAGCTTCTGCTTCAGCAATATCTGCATCACGTTTAACTTGAGCGATTCTTGGTTTCCCTAATGAATCCAAGTATCCATTTTTATCACGAACTTCTTTAATTGTGAACGACACAATAACTAAGCCCATTTTAGCTAAGTCAACACTGGCAACTTCTTGTACACTTTGGCTAAATTTATCACGATTTTGGTAAATTTCTTCCACTGTCATTGAACCTAAAATCGAACGTAAATGTCCTTCTAATACTTCACGTGCTTCATTTTCTAATTCTTCCGTTGTTTTTCCTAAAAATTGTTCCGCTGCTGTCGCAATTTCTTCAACTGACGAACCAATTTTAATGATTGATGTCCCATCACACATTACAGGAACCCCTTGTTCTGTGTACACTTCTGGTGTGGAAACATCTAATTTACTTGAAAGCAAACTAATTCGATTTGAACGTTGGAACACTGGTAAGACAAACGCACCACCGCCACGAACGATTTTAATTTTGTTGCCACCTTCGTCTACATGAACATTTTTAGACCCTAGATAGCTCCCGCTGATAATTAACGCTTCATCAGGTTTGGCTGTCTGATATTTAGAAACAAACACAATTAATAACATTAATAATACTAAAACTGCAATAATAATCGGTAACAAAATCCCCATTTTCTTCTCTCCTACTCTATATTTTTAGACTGCCTTCGTAAGGAATGACATAACAAACCCGTTCTTTCAATTCAATAATCAATACCTCACTACCTCTTGGCGCAGCCACTTCTTGTGGCACATAAAATGCTGCTGGTCGACTTAACGAACCTGTGACACTCTTCAATTGAATCTCGCCCATTCCCCGGACAGGAATTGGGGTAATCACAGTAGCAACACGACCCTCCATGTCTTTTTCCGAAATAGAAATTGTGGCCTCCGAATTTTTCAAAGGGACCAACACATAAAAATTTAGGAAGAAAACAATAATGGTTGAAAGAATACCACTGACAATTAAAATAAGCCAACTATTTACCGCTGTTAATTCTTCCCCAAGGTACCCAAACAGCGAGGTAAAAGCAATCCATGGAATAATCAGCATTGGGTCCACCGGTCCATCAAAATTAAAAACATCCCCAAAAATAATTAGTAAAAAAGCGAGGACCGCGCTCCCCACTAATGCATAAAAATAAACCGTTTCCAATGGTAGACCTTCTAACACTTTTCCTACACTCCTTTCTGTGCTATAACCTAGTAATAGTGTACCAATTTTTAAATAAAAAGAGTAGCAATTTCCAAATAAATCTCAAAAGATACATCTTAAGACCTATTTTTTCTTAATAAAAGAAGCAACAATAAACGAGCAGCCCTAGAATTATCGAACTTCTACGGACTCCTCGTTTTTTAAAATGTGCTATTCATTTGATTTTAACGCTTCAATCATATTGATTTTCTTCAATTTCCGATGCATAATGACCATCACAAACAACGTGAAACACATGGTGATGACTGCGGAATATAGATAACTTGGCCAATGAATAATTGGCGAAAACATAATTAAATCAACTTCAACGGTTGCTAAAATATACTGATGCAAAATTTTCCCAAAGAAGCAGCCAACAATAATACCAATGAACGTTAAAATAATGTTTTCACGGTAAACATAGGTGGTGACTTCACGATCGTAAAACCCTAAAACCTTAATCGTGGAAAGTTCTCGAATCCGTTCAGAAACATTAATGTTGGTTAAATTATATAACACAATTAACGCTAAAGAACCAGAAACAGCAATTAGTACCCAAATGACAATATCAAGGCTTTTCAGCATATCATCAAACGAACCTTTCATCGCAGTTAAAAACGTAATGTTCAACACTTTCGGCTGTTTTGTCAACGCCTCTCCGATTGAGGTTTCTTGTTTTGAGGATAACTTTTTGTCAAAAAGTAGGAATTCTGTATTATACTCCGGCTTCTGTTTCGTCATCGTCTGGTAGAGTTTCGGCGTCATATAGACAAAATGACCCGTGTAGTTCTCTGCAATCGCGGCAATTTTCACGTGATAGGTTTGATTATCACTATTTTCTAAATTTAATTGATCTCCGACTTTATAGCCAAATAATTTAGCTAATTTTTCATTAATGATTACACCGTCATCGTTGAGGGAATATTTTTCTCCAGTGACTCGATCATTAAATAACTGAAAATCAGCCATTTTCGAAGGATTTTGTGGCACATAAAGAGTAATATTTTGAGTTGGTGCGCCTTTGCCCTTCGTTTTAAAGATTTCTGAATATAACGGAATTGTTTTATTCAAACCATCCAGTTTGCGCAACGTTTCTTGATACTCTTTTGTCTCTTCAGATGTTGTTTGCTCTTTAAAAGTCACGACTGCTTGGTAATGCCAGATTTTATTAAATTGAATTGTAGCGACATCCACAATTGAATCGCGTAAACCAAAACCAACAATTAACAGCCCCATACAACCAGCTATTCCGATAACGGTCATCAGCATCCGTCGTTTATAGCGGAACAGATTTCTAGCGGTCACTTTTTGAATAAAGCTCATGCGTTGCCATAAAGGGCGGATTCGTTCTAATAAAATCCGTTGGCCTGCTTTCGGCGCTTTGGGTCTTAGCAAGGTAGCTGGGGTACTTAATAAATCGATTCTTAATGTCACTAAGGCCGCTCCCACAGTACAAGCTAAGGCTACAATGATGCCCCATAAACTGTAATTTAAGTACCACGGTGTAACTAAATCAGGAATATTGTACATTTGACCGTAGGCATCAAAAATTATTTTAGGGAATAGATAATAGCCAACTGCCAATCCTAATAATGCACCTGTTAGGCTGGCAACAGTTGCATAGGTAATAAAAATCGAAGCAATTTCACGATTACGATAACCTAAAGCTTTCAAACTACCAATTTCCATTCTTTTTTCTTCCACCATACGTGTCATGGTAGTTAAGCTGACTAATGCCGCAATTAGGAAAAAGAACAACGGGAACAGCGTGGCTAAAGAAGAAATCCGATCAGCGTTATCTTGATATTCAGAAAATCCTGGATTGTCTTCCCTAGTAAAATAATAATACGTTGGGGCTTTCAAATTGGCTAGCTCTGTTTCTTTTTCAGCCAACAGTTGTTCTTGTTTAGCCAATTCGTCTTTTTGCTTTTCAAGCATCTCAGCTGGAATTCCTGGTTGTTGCTCCAACTGCGCAAGTGCTTGTTTTCCCGTTTCCAGCGCTTGCCGACCTTGGTTAATGTCCGGCTGAGCCGAATCACGCAGAGCCGCAACCTGTTCTTCTGGCCGATTTTTCAGTGCCTCTTTTACTTGATTTAAGGCCTGCTCTCTTTTCTTTTCATAATCAGAGGAATACGTATTTTGATGTTTTAATGAACGAAATGAGATTAGCAATTCTGGATACCGTTGACTGTCAAAGGCTTTTTCCGAAACCACGCCAAAAAAGTTTAACGTTCCAGACCCGACCGTTGTGGTTCCCCTGGATGTATTATCAATATATTCTGGTGAATTGATAAATCCAACAACAGTAAAATGAGTTTGTTTCAGCCCTTTTTCTTTAATCGCTGCATCGTTTAAAGTGATTTTATCACCCATTTTATAGTCATATCTAGTTTTCGCTAATGTATCTAATGCAATTTCATTTGTTTGTTTAGGTAACCGACCGTCAACTACTTGATAGTTAACCGATCCTGCTTGATTTTTTCGATAGCCAAACAATTTTACTGCATTATTTTGCGGCCCAATCGTGGCATCTATTGTATAGCGCGGCACAACTGTTTCGACATCTTTTAAAGACTGTAGAGTTGTTAAATCTTTCTTTTCCAGTCCCATTGTAGAAATTATTCGCGCATCTGGAAGCTGCTCTTTCTGGTAATAATTATTCGCGGTTTTAATCATATCTGGTCCAGTAGCTTTCAAACCAACAAAAACCATTACACCAAGGAAAATAATCCCCATAATCGATAAAAATCGTGTAGTAGATTGTCTAATTTCACGTAAGCTTGTTTTAATTAGCGCTGTTTTCTTCATTTTAGGCACCTACCATTCAATTTCAGCAACCAATTTAGGCTGATCATTCACAGTCATTTCGCGAACTTTTGCATCATTAATTCGAATTACCCGATCGGCCATTTCTGCAATGGCTGAATTGTGGGTAATAATTAAGACGGTCGTTCCAGTTTCACGAGCAGTATTTTGCAAAATAGTTAAAATTTGTTTCCCTGTTTCATAATCCAGTGCTCCTGTCGGTTCATCACATAAAAGTAACTTGGGCTTTTTAGCAATCGCACGGGCGATGGTTACTCGTTGTTGTTCACCACCAGAAAGTTGCGCTGGAAAATTATCTAAACGTTCCCCTAAACCCACCGATTGTAAAACATTGGTCGAATCCAACGCATCCGCAACGATTTGCGAAGCCAATTCGACATTTTCTTTTGCCGTTAAATTTGGGACTAAATTGTAAAATTGGAAAACAAACCCGACATCATTGCGTCGATAAGTGGTTAATTGTTTCTCTGAAAACTGAGCGATATCTGTGCCATCAATAATAATTTCCCCTTCATCACAGCTGTCCATTCCACCAAGAATATTTAAAACAGTTGATTTTCCAGCACCGCTGGGGCCTAAAATAACCGCTACTTCTCCTTTTTCCACTTCAAAAGAAATGCCGTCATTCGCAGTAATAGTTGTCTCTCCCATTTGGTAACGCTTGTATTCATTTTTGACTTCAATATAGGCCATCCACTATCCCTTCCCTTCTACATTAAAATAGTAACATATCTGAGAATACAAGTCTTTCAAAGAAAAGCCTTTTTTGATTTTTTAGCAAATTTACGTATAATAGAAAAGATGGTCCACTTAAATTTGGACTATTGCAAGTATAAAATTAGAGGAGCACGTTATGGCAAACAGAAAGAAGAAACCACCATTTAATTCAACCATCATGCTGATTGGCGCATTAATCATTTTAATTTTAGGCGCGGTTGGCGTTAAAGTTCCTGATGCTTTACAAGATTTATTTAATGTTCAACCACAAACAACCACCCCCTCAAGCACACCAGCACCAAAAGGAGATAATCCTGGACCCATTGAAAATGGTAAAGCCACATTTTCAGCAGAGGAATTAAAGGATAGCTCAAACGGCTGGATTACTTATCATTCTCTAGATCGTCTAAAACGAGCGACAGGCGCTGATGCGCTATTAAAACCCGCAATGGTCAATACAGGAACTTCCGCTAATAAAGATATTCGACCAGCTGGTTTCATTTCAGGAAAAGCTAATCATTCGCGTGGCCACCTAATCGGCCGTCAAATGGGAGGCAGTGGTGATGATCCACGTAACTTAACCACCTTGTATCAGAATCCTGTCAACACTCCTTATATGACGAAATATGAAAATCAGATTCGGGCAGCTCTTGATCGCGGCGAAACCGTTCGTTATCGCGTGACACCTGTATATAACGGAAACGATTTGTTGGCTGAAAAAATCATCTTAGAAGCCAAAAGCCTTAAAACAAATTCACCCATTGATTTTTCAGTAACTATTTTAAACAAACAATAAGGAGGAACTTTCATTGGATTTTGAACAGCTAAAAGAAACATTACCCGATGCAAAACCACAAACATTTTTGCAAGCAATCCTCTCTCAACCTCAAGAAGAGGATGCTGAATTAACTTTCAGTGAAGAAATTGATGAACAGTTTGTCGAAAATTGTAAATTTTTAGCCTCTCCGGAAACCATTTCTGAAACAGATGTGGAACATTGGCGCGAACAAGAATTTTTAGTTGTCGCCCAAAGTTTAGATGGCGATTATCTAGCAGGCACCCTAGAGCAAACCTTTGTGATTCCTAGCTCCCTTTACAAAGAGGATATTGAGCAATTTGACAAGCAATTAATCGATTTTTTTATTGCCTATGAAAACAAAGAAATCACTTCTGCGATTTTACCAAAAGAATTATAAAAAAAGCTTGCGGATAAATTTCCGCAAGCTTTTTCTTGTGTCTTATGCTCGATAACGTTCTACGCCATCTAAATAAGTGGCTGCTAATTCCATGGTTGGTTCTAATACGATAAAGTCAGCATCACGACCATTTGCAATCATGCCGCATTGATCATCAATTTTACAGCTGATCGCAGGAACTAATGAAGCCATCATAATTGCTTGTGCAGGTGTTGCAATACCCCAATCAACTACATTTTTAATTGCTTCTTTTAGTTTTAAAATACTACCTGCTAAGTTCCCAGTATCCAAACGAGCCGTTCCTTCTGCTACCACAACAGGAAATTCACCTAAATTGTAGTTGCCATCTGGCATACCGCCAGCCATCATGCAGTCTGTAATTAACGCAACGTGATCATGGCCCGCTTTTTCCATCAATACTTCAGCCGCTTGCGGATGTACATGGTGTCCATCACAAATTAATTCAGAGAAAACGTGTTGTAACGTTAACAATGCACCAACCATCCCTGGTTCACGGTGATTTAAGCCACGCATCCCATTATATGCATGAACAAAAACGCTAGCGCCTGCTTCAACTGCCACATCAGCTTCTTCTAAGGTCGCATTACTATGGCCTAAAGCAACAACGACACCTTCATCTGTAACGGTTTCAACAAATTCTTTCACACCATTACGTTCTGGTGCCAACGCAATTTTCTTAATAATTCCGCCTGAAGCTTCTTGCCATTCGTGGAATGTATCAAGGTCTGGATCTCCAAAATAACTTGGATTTTGTGCGCCTTTATGTTCTTCAGTAAAGAAAGGTCCTTCAAAGTAAATCCCTTGAATTTTTGCACCAGGTACTTCTTGGTAGACTTGACCAATCGTACGTGCAACGTCTGTTAAACGTTCTTTACTTGAAGTTAATGTTGTTGGTAAAAATGAAGTTACACCACAAGATAATAAGCCTTCAGACATCACTTTAATGCCTTCTGCATCGTTATCCATTACGTCATGATTCATGTAACCATGAATATGAGTATCGACTAAACCTGGGGCAATCCATTTGCCTTCCTCACGAATAATTTTTACGTCCCCTTGCGGTTCATCTTTTGTATAATTACCAAAGATACCATCCGTGATTTCTAAATAACCAGGTCCTTTAACATCGCTTTTTAAAAAGAACTTGTCTGCAAAGATAAATGTTTTCATCTTCATCCTTCTTTCTTTATTTTACTTACTTCAAAAGTACTCTTAATCAGTACAAAAGTCAAGAAATGGTGTAGACCTTTTAAGCAATTCTGAGGATTTTTTAAAGATTGCCACTTTCCACATTTTTCATTTGTTGTGCTAAGTTCAGATAACGTTCTGCTTCTTCATGTTTATTCTTTCTCATTAAAACTAAATATTTTAGATTTAATAATTCACTTAAATAATAATAACTATTTTTTTTGCGGGCCCAAGTAATTCCTTGATCCACATAAATTTCGGCATCTTTTTCTGTATAATTTTTAAATAAGAAATCAGCATAATTAAAAAATATTTTCGTTAATTCTGCATTACTGCGTTCATTTGGCAATTGATTAAAATAATGAATACTCAAACTTAAAAATCGTTCTGCTTCTACTCGATTGCCCATGTAACCATAAGTAGCACCTAGACAACTAATTAATTGAATCTCTAAATCAGAAACATTTAACTTATCGGCTTTATAGGTGAAAGATAACCCTTTACGCAAGCTAGCAATAGCTTTTTCATAATCATTTAGAACAAACAATTCACAACTACCTAAATAATAATAATATTTTTGCCAGTCCGTATCTAAATACAATTGTTCTTCAATACGATTTTCCTTTAAATAATTTAATAATAATTGATATTTTTTATGGCGAAAATATTCAGCCATTTTTTCAAATGAATACGTAACAACGTGCACATCACCAGATTTATAACGCATAATCTGGTCAACAGTCACACCTAAACGATCACAAAGTTGTTGCATTACGAGAACGTTTGGCAACTCTTCATTGTTTTCAATGCGACTTAAAACACTTTGCGAACAGATGTCTTCTGATAACATTTTCTGTGTCAATTTTCTATTTTTTCTAATTTCTTTAATAACTGCACCTAAAGAATTCATCACAATAGCTCCTATTTATATCGGCCATTTTCCTTGCAAAATGGGGATTTTGTCAAAATATGCGAATTCGCATTATGCTTTTATTGTACTTTATTGCATAATATACTGCAAGAACATTATCTAAGGTTTTCTTAGAAAATAAATAGGTTCATTTTTATTAAAAAGGAGTGTTATTGTATGGCCGAAGAGAAAAAGGTTCACTTCATTTGGGAAAAAACAAATTATTCAGGCTTTGTGGAGAAGGAGTATGAAAATTCTTATCTCATCGTAGTAGCAAATCCTAGTCCTGATATGGAAGAAAAATATACCAACCGAATGATTATTAGTAAAAAAGCATGTGAAACCGCAGAATAGTATTGTTGATAAAACAAGAACTACCAAAAAATAGCTTCGTTAGAGGCTATTTTTTGGTAGTTCTTTTATTTTTGTTTGTAGGTACTTAAAAATTCACGCATTTTATCTGCTGTAGTTTTTAAGTCTTCCATCTTCGGTAAATAAACAATACGGAAGTGATCTGGTTGTTGCCAGTTGAACCCACCACCATGGACTAATAAAATATGATGTTTGTGTAAGAAATCTAAAACAAATTTTTCATCATCATAAATGTCAAATTTGGCCGTATCAATTTTCGGGAAAATATAGAAAGCTGCTTTAGGCTTCACGGCTGATAAACCAGGAATATCATTTATCGCATTGTAAATAAATTCTCGTTGTTCGTAAATTCTGCCACCTGGTAAAAGTAAATCATCGACACTTTGATAGCCGCCTAATGCGGTTTGAATGATTTGTTGTGACAACACATTCGAACATAACCGCATGGAAGCAAGCATATTTAGCCCTTCGATATACCCTTTTACTCGTGATTTATCTCCACTTAACACCATCCAACCGCATCGGAAGCCTGCCACTCGATGTGATTTTGACAAACCATTCAATGTTACGACAAATAAATCAGGTGCTAATGTAGCAATCGGTACATGAACCAAACCGTCCATGACCAAACGATCATAAATTTCATCGGAGTAAATAATTAAATCATTTTGACGTGCCACTTCGACAATTTCTAGTAATAACTCTTTCGGATATAAAGCACCAGTCGGATTATTTGGATTTATAATAACGATTGCTTTTGTATTCGAAGTTATTTTTGATTTTATATCATCAATGTGTGGATACCATTCTGCTTGCTCATCACAAATATAATGAACGGGCGTACCGCCCGCCAAAGAAACAGATGCAGTCCATAAAGGATAGTCTGGCATTGGCACAAGTACTTCATCGCCGTTATTTAACAAGCCTTGCATACACATGGTAATTAGTTCACTCACGCCATTACCAGTGTAAATATCATTAATCGTTACATTAGGAAATTTTTTTAATTGGCAATATTGTTCAATCGCTTTTCTTGCAGAAAAAATACCTTTTGAATCGGAATAACCTTCTGAATCGCGAACATTTACAATCATGTCGCGCACAATTTCATTTGGGGCATCAAAACCAAATGGCGCTGGATTCCCTGTATTTAATTTCAAAATACGTATGCCCTCTTCTTGCATGCGTTCTGCTTCTTCTAAAACAGGACCACGGACATCGTAACTTACGTTATTTAATTTATCAGATTTTTTAAAATTTCTCACACGGACTCCCTCGCTTCACAAATTTATACTCTAAAGTTACGACAACTATAATGAAAAAGCAATAATAAATATCAGAATTTAATAAAAAATTGATGGTTTTTCCGTAATAAACAAGAGCGTGGGACAAAAATCACTTTGGATTTTTGCTCCACGCTCAAAAACTGATAAACGGCGGGAATAGAAGCAACTTCTTCGGAAATAAGCCGAAATTCTCCAAAAATTAAAGAACAATTTTCGGAAATTCCTTCTTATTTCTCGGAGTTAAACACTTCTGTCCCGACATTTTGTTATACTAGTTGATGCAGATGATGGGACTCGAACCCACACGGACATCTGTCCACATGACCCTCAATCATGCTTGTCTGCCAATTCCAACACATCTGCATTTTAAGAGCACTTATTTATCCTAAAATAATTACTGGTCTTTGTCAAGATAACAAAGACCAGAATCGTTAGATTTGTTCTTTTTTCGCTTGCCAGGACAAACGCCCATGACATTTTCCACAGACATATCGTGTCGTATCAATTCGTCGTTTTCTGAGGATGACTTCTCCACAAGACTGACATTGGTACTGATGGAAAACTGCTTTTTTCCGTTCTACCAGAGGCGGTGCGTAACGGGCACCGCCAGTCTTAGCCAATAACTCTTTAAAGTCCTTATCTTTATGCTGATAGCCTTTGCCAGCTAAATGTAAATGATAGTGACATAACTCATGCTTAATGACTTTTTCCAGTTCCTCTTGTCCATACTTTAAAAAGACAGTTGGATTAAAATCCAGGTGATGCGAAGCTAAATGATAGCGACCGCCCGTAGTTTTTAACCGCCGATTAAATGTAGCTTGATGCAGAAAAGGTTTCTGAAAAAATACGATTGAAATTTTTTCCACTAGCGTTTGAAGCGCTTGATCTGTCATCAAGACTGGTTGAGACTCTTTCATTGTTACTCTTTTCTATCAGCACGAGGCAACATGGTTAAACTAATACGCCCCTTTTTCAAGTCAACATCTTCTACCCAAACTGTGACTACATCACCCACCGCAACAACATCCGTTGGGTGCTTAACAAATTTAGTACTTAACTTAGAAATGTGGACTAAGCCATCTTGCTTCACACCAATATCGACAAACGCGCCAAAGTCAATTACGTTTCGAACAGTCCCTTGCATTTCCATTCCTGGTTTCAAATCTTCCATTGTCAACACGTCTTTACGTAAAAGTGGCGCGGACATCTCATCGCGCATATCACGACCTGGTTGGATTAAACTAGCAATAATATCTGTGAGTGTTTCTGAACCTACTTCTAACTCAGTAGCTAATTGATTCACTGGTAACTGTTTCAATTTTTCGATAGCTTCTGCTGTCCCTAATTCTTTAGAAGCAATCTCTGCTTTTTCTAAAATTGCTTGTGCTACTGGATAACTTTCTGGGTGAATGCCAGTGTTATCTAACACATTTTTGCCATTAGGAATTCGTAAAAAGCCAATTGCTTGTTCAAATGCTTTTGGTCCTAAACGAGGTACTTTTTTTACTTGATTTCGTGCTGTGAAGACACCATTTTCATCACGATAAGTGACTAAGTTTTGCGCCGTTGTTTTATTTAAGCCAGAAATATGTTGTAAAAGTTGAGCACTCGCTGTATTCACATCAACACCAACTTGGTTTACTGCAGTTTCCACAACAAAATCCAATTGCTCGGCAAGACGTTTTTGCGATACGTCATGCTGATATTGACCAACCCCGACTGCTTTGGGATCAATTTTTACTAATTCTGCCAGCGGATCTTGTAAACGACGTGCAATGCTGACCGCACTTCGTTCTTCGACTTGTAAATCAGGAAACTCTTTACGAGCCACTTCACTCGCAGAGTAAACGGAAGCCCCTGCTTCATTAACAATCACGTAAAAGACGTCACGCTTCACCGCTTTTAATTGCTCTGCCACAAACAATTCAGATTCACGACTTGCCGTTCCGTTTCCAATAGCTACCATGTCCACTTGATAGTCTTCAATGATTTTTTTAAAGGCTGGACCAGCGGCTTCACGTTTCGCAGCAGTCGCTGGTTTATGTGGATAAATCACTTGAATTGCTAAAACTTTACCCGTTTCATCGACAACTGCTAATTTACAACCTGTCCGATAAGCTGGGTCAAATCCTAGAACAACTTTTCCTTTAAGTGGTGACTGTAATAATAAATTACGTAAATTTTCACCGAAAATTGCAATCGCTTGTTCATCAGCTTTTTCTGTTAATTCATTGCGAATCTCCCGTTCAATCGCTGGTCCAATGAATCGTTTATAGCTATCTAAATAAGCAGCCTCAATGTATGGAGCAGCTAAGCTTGTTGCTTGTTTGCCGATTAGTTGACGTTGGAAATAATCATTAATTTTTGTTTCATCAGCGACAAGGGAAACCTTTAGAATGTCTTCTTTTTCACCACGATTCGTTGCTAAGACACGGTGCGGCACCATTTTGCTAACTGGTTCTGCAAAATCGTAATACATTTCATAGGTCCGCTTTTCGTCTTTTTCTTCATCCTTAACTACGCTAACGTATTGCGCATGTTTAACCATATAATCACGTAACCATGTTCGGTATTTTGGTTCATCGCTAATACGTTCTGCTAAAATTTCATGAGCACCTTGCAAGGCTATCTCGGCGGTTGCAACTTCTTTTTCTTCATTAATAAAAGTAGCCGCTTTAGCTAAGATATCCGCGTTTTCAGGTAAAGAGAGCAACCAATCTGCTAATGGTTCCAACCCTTTTTCTTTCGCGATAGTCGCTTTAGTCCGACGTTTTTGTTTATATGGTCGATATAAATCTTCCACTTGTTGCATTTTTACTGCTTTTTGAATATCTGTTTTGAGTTCTTTTGTTAGTTTTCCTTGCTCTTCAATTAAACGGAGAACTTCTTCTTTCCGCTTTTTCAAGTTTTGTAAATAATGATAACGTTCTTCTATTTCACGGATTTGGACTTCATCTAAACTTCCAGTCATTTCTTTCCGGTAACGGGCAATAAAAGGAACTGTATTTCCTTCATTTAATAAAGTTAAAACCGTTGTTATTTGTTTTGAACGATACGTTGTCAATTCTTTTTGAAGTAGCGCTACTACTTCTTCGTTATAAGCTTCTGCCATTAACTAGATACCTCTTTTCTTATGCATACTTATCTATTTTAGCATATTTTTGCTTCTAAATATAGAAGTGAGGTAACTGATTCGTGCGATTAAGGAATCAAAATTCTGGTTGCCATGCAGGGGTGCGTTTTTGATATTCGATATCTTGGACAATGCCTTTTTCATTAAAAATCACACCATGTACAGAGCCGCCAAAAATAGCACCACCATCTATCCCAATTTTTCCATCACTTTGCCAAAGGTCCGTGGTCTGCATATCACCATGTAACATCGGGGTAATGGTATGACCAAAAACAATGGTCTTGCCTGTATTATTTTTCCCTTGATGAAAGGGTTCGCGAATCCACAAAAAATCCTTAGGTGCTGTTTGCCGCCAATCTTCCATCGTTAAATCAACCCCAGCATGCACAAATAAGTAATGCTGCCATTCAAAATAAAGCGGTCGTTTTGTTAAAAAATCAATTAACTCTGGATAGCGACTACGGATCATTAAGGCCATTTCTGTTGGTGAGTATTCTGCAGTAGCTCCTGGATGCAAGAGGCTTTCAATTGTTTCCTTGCCACCATTGCGAACATATCCTGCAAACCAGTCCTCTGGATTTTGAAGAAACTGCAAAAAATATTCTTCATGATTGCCTCGTAAATAAACAGCGTCGTGTTGCTCGACAAGTTCTTTTCCTTTGAGAAAACAGGCTTTAGAATGCGGACCACGGTCGTTTAAATCACCAATTAAAACTAGCTGATGCTCGACTGGGTCATAGTCTGTGAGTAAGGCATCAAACAAATCTGCTTGTCCATGAATATCACTGATTACATAAACATATGGTTTCATAAATAAGCCCTCCTAACTTGCTTATATTAAGTATACGCTAAATTTTAAAATATTCTCGTAAAATGTTTGGAAATAAAAAACGAAAATAGGACATAAGTCAAAACGACTTATGTCCCACTCTCTAAATCTTAAAATAATCAGTTGAACAAAAGCAGCACCTGCAATTACTCGTTGCAATTTAGCCTTCGAGAGTGATGAACACTTGGAGCTAACTGCTTTTGTCTCTGACTCGTTTGTTTTATTTTTTCTTCTTACCGCCAAACGCATCTTTCATTTTATCAAAGAAGCCTTCTTCTTGTTGTTCAGTTACATTTTGTCCGCCAGCTTTTGCAAAAGCTCGTAGGGCATCCTTTTGTTCTTCATTAAGATTTTTTGGTGTTATTAATTTCACTTTCACGTGTTGATCACCATTGCCCCCACCACGTAAACGTGGCGCACCTTTGCCTCTTAAGCGGAAGTTTGTGCCAGTTTGTGTTCCAGCCGGAATTTTTAATTTCACGTCACCATGAACAGTTGGGACAGTTACTTCGTCCCCTAGAGCCGCTTGAACGAAACTTACTGGTAAATCGTAGTAGATTTCTGCGCCATCTCGATCGAAAATATCACTATCTTCAACACGAAAGACTACATATAAATCACCATATGGTCCACCATTGGTACCCGCTTCTCCTTGGTTAGCTAAGCGCATTTGTTGGCCGTCTTCTACTCCAGCAGGCACATTTACTTTGACAGTATGTGCTTTTTTCTCATGACCTGTGCCATGACAAGTTGGACATGGTTCTTTAATTTCTTTCCCTGTGCCATGACACACATCACAAGTTTGACGACTCATCATACGACCTAATGGCGTTTGACGTTCAACATTGATTGTTCCAGAGCCATGACATTTATGACAAGTTTCTGGGTGTGTGCCTGGTTTGGCGCCATTACCGCCACAGGTTGCACAAGTATCTTCTCGATTGTACTTAATCTCTTTTTCGACACCGAAAATAGCTTCTTCAAATTTCAATTGAATTGTATATTGTAAATCGGCGCCTTGTCTTGGTGCATTTGGATCAACAGAACGGCCACCGCCGCCACCAAAGAATGAATCGAAAATATCTTCGAATCCACCAAAACCACTACTGCTAAATCCGCCGCCACCGAAACCGCCAAAGCCACCAGCGCCGCCACCGTAATTAGGATCAGTTCCTGCATGGCCATATTGGTCATAGGCCGCTTTTTTCTGTGGATCACTTAATACTTCATACGCTTCAGAAACTTCTTTAAATTTTTCTTCCGCATCGGCTTCTTTGTTAATATCTGGATGGTACTTTTTGGAAAGTTTGCGGTATGCTTTTTTAATTTCATCATCTGAAGCACCTTTTGCTAATCCTAGCACTTCATAATAATCTCGTTTCGTCGCCATTGACTTCCCTCCAACTTTCTTCAAACTTTACAATGTGTTTAGAACCAGCCAAATTCATCGATTGCTTTCGGTCTCTCTGGTTGGATTATCTGTCACACCTTGAATCAGTGTTACTAGCTGTGAATAGGTATTTTCAGCTTGTTTAACATCGTTGTAATCATACCACAGTTCTTTCAAAACCTAAATAGTTTCTTGCTAACTTGATTGTGGTTGATTTTCTCACAAAAGACAAGGGACTGGGACATTAGTCATTGTACTAATGATCCAGTCCCTAAAATCAATTGTTATTGATTATTTGTCATCACCATTTACTTCTTCAAAATCAGCATCAACAACATCATCAGCGCCACCTTGGGCAGCTTCAGGATTTTCTTGTGCTTGTTGTTGCGCAGCTTGTTCGTAAAGTTTTACTGTTAAGTTTTGGACGATTTCATTCAATGAATCACGTTTTGCTTTCATTTGTTCGATATCGTTTGCTTCGATGGCTGCTTTTAATTCATCACGCGCATCTTCTGCTTTTTTCACTTCTTCAGCATCTACTTTGCCTTCTAATTCTTTCAATGTTTTATCAACAGTGAATAATAAAGCATCTGCATCGTTACGTAAGTCAACTTCTTCTTTACGTTGTTTATCTGCTTCAGCGTTTGCTTCAGCATCTTTCACCATACGTTCGATTTCATCATCAGATAAACCTGAAGAAGATTTAATCGTGATTGTTTGTTCTTTTTGAGTGCCTAAGTCTTTCGCACGAACATTTACAATCCCGTTTTTATCAATGTCAAAGCTTACTTCAATTTGTGGCACACCACGAGGAGCTGCAGGAATATCTGTTAATTGGAAACGACCTAATGTTTTATTATCAGCGGCCATTGGACGTTCACCTTGTAAAACGTGAATATCAACAGCTGGTTGATTGTCAGCAGCAGTTGAGAAGACTTGTGATTTACTTGTTGGAATCGTAGTGTTACGATCAATTAATTTTGTAAATACGCCACCCATTGTTTCAATCCCTAATGACAACGGTGTTACGTCTAATAAGACAACGTCTTTAACATCACCAGTGATTACGCCACCTTGGATTGCAGCACCCATTGCTACTACTTCGTCAGGGTTAACTGATTTGTTTGGTTCTTTGTTTGTTTCTTTGCGAACAGCTTCAACTACAGCTGGAATACGTGTTGAACCACCAACTAGGATAACTTCGTCGATTTCAGAAGGATTTAAACCAGCATCTTTCAAGGCTTGACGTACTGGTACTTTTGTACGTTCAACTAAATCACTTGTTAATTCATCAAATTTTGCACGAGTTAAGTTCATTTCTAAGTGCAATGGTCCTGCTTCGCCAGCAGTAATAAATGGCAAGCTGATTTGTGTGCTTGTTACACCTGATAAGTCTTTTTTCGCTTTTTCAGCAGCATCTTTCAAACGTTGTAATGCCATTTTATCGTTAGCTAAGTCAATGCCATTTTCTTTTTTAAATTCTGCAACCATGTAGTCAATGATTTTATTATCAAAGTCATCCCCACCTAGGTTGTTATCACCGGCTGTTGATAATACATCGAAAACGCCATCGCCTAATTCAAGGATTGACACGTCGAATGTACCACCACCAAGGTCAAAGACAAGAATTTTTTCATCTTTGTCTGTTTTATCTAAGCCATAAGCTAAAGCTGCTGCTGTTGGTTCGTTAACGATCCGTTCTACTTCTAAACCAGCAATTTTACCAGCATCTTTTGTTGCTTGACGTTGCGCATCGTTGAAATATGCAGGAACTGTAATAACTGCTTTTTCAACTTTTTCACCTAAATAGTCTTCAGCAAAACCTTTTAAATATTGTAAGATCATTGCAGAAACTTCTTGTGGTGTATATGATTTTCCTTCAACATCAACTTTGTAGCCAGCTTCACCCATGTGACGTTTAATAGATGAAATCGTGTTAGGATTTGTAACAGCTTGACGTTTTGCTACTTCGCCCACTTGAATTTCACCGTTTTTGAATGAAACGACCGAAGGAGTTGTGCGGTTACCTTCTGGGTTTGCAATAATTTTCGCTTCGCCGCCTTCTAGCACTGCGACAGCTGAGTTTGTTGTTCCTAAGTCAATACCAATAATTTTACTCATAGTGAATATCTCCAATCTGTATTAGTTTTCTATAATAATATATTTTTAATTAACGTTTGTTATTGTGCAACAATGACCATTGATGGTCGTAACACACGATCTTGTAATTTGTACCCTTTTTGTAGAACTTCAACAATGGTATCTGCTGGGGTTTCTTCAGAAGCAGGGACTGTTTGAACGGCTTGATGTAAATTTGGATCAAAGGTTTCACCCATTGCTGGGATTTCTTCAATTCCTTCTTCTTTTAAAGCCACAGTAATACTTTCTAGCACCATCGAAATACCTTTTTTCAAGCTTTCGCCTTGTTCATCTGATACTTCAATGGCCATTGCTCGTTCTAAATTATCAATGGATGGTAAAATCTTTTTACCTAAATCTTGTGAGCGGTAACGAACTAATAATTCTCGTTCGTTTTTATTTCGATTGCTCATATTAGCAATTTCGGCTCTTGCCCGCAAGAACTTGTCTTCCATTTCGGAAAGCTCTGCTTTAAGATTTTCAATCTCTGTTGCTTCAACTTCTACTTCAGAAACGCCAGCAGCATCAACAGCTTCCATTTCTTCTTGTAATTCTTCTTGCTTCTCTTCTTTTTTACTCACTTCAGCAACTTCCTTTCTCTTTATGCATCTACTTCTTATCCTAACAAGGTTTGCTTAATTACCTAAAAAACGGTAATAGTCACCTAGTTGTGAAGCTAGCTCATGTCGAAACGTGTCTACCAAACCGAATATTTTTGAATACGGCATACTGGTTGGTCCTAGCAGGGCAATTGTTCCTTTGCCATGTCCTGATACTTCATACGTAGCAGTGATCATGCTCATATCTTCTAAGAGATTGTTGCCAATTTCTGAGCCGATACGAAAAACAATTGGATTTTCTGTTGTTGCAGAACCATTTAATAAATGCGTCAGCTCATCAGAATTTTGCATAAAGGAATAGACAGATTTCAATTGTTCAATATCTTGTTTGATGCCAAAATCTAACAAATTCATGCGACCACCGACAAAGACTTTTTCTTCAAAGGCATGTCCTAACATCTCATCGAATAAGTTCATCATTCCTTCTGGCGTTTGGAAATAGCGATGTAAAATCATCGGAATCTCCGTCCGCAAACGATGATAAACGGTCAACAAAGGTTGTCCAACCAACTTATCATTGATGATTTGTGTCATTTTTTCAAGATCTTGGCTAGAAACAGCGGCAGGAATGGCAAATACTTGGTTTTCAACATTGCCTTTATCTGTCACTATAATAGCAAGGACTTGCCGATCATTCAAAGGAACCATTCGAAAGCCGGTTAATTTCCGTTCTTTCACTTCAGGTCCTAATGAAAAAGCAGTATAACTTGTCAATTCTGATAGAATTTCAGCTGATTGTCGAATAATATCATTAATCTCATGAAATTCTTTTCCAAAAGATTGACGGATTCTTCTAAGTTCGTTCTCTTCTACTTGTGTTGGTTGTAAAAGATGATCCACGTAGTAACGATAACCAGCCATTGAGGGAATTCGCCCTGAAGAAGAATGAGTCTTAGCTAATAAGCCGTATTCTTCTAATGCTTTCATATCATTACGAATTGTGGCAGAACTAGAGGCAATGCCATCCTCCATCAATTTCTTAGAACCGACAGGTAAGCCCGTGTTCGTGTAATTTTGGATGATAAGTCTCAAGATATTTTGTTGTCTTTCTGTAATCATCGTTATTACCACCCTTCATTAGCACTCTTAACATCTAAGTGCTAACTACATATACTAATATAACAAGTCCTTACCTTTTTGTCAAGGGAAATACGCAACTTTTTAGCACTCTTAACGCAAGAGTGCTAATCGCTGCAAACCACCTTCAAAAACCATCAATACCAACTTTTGTAATAAAAAAATCATCGAAATGCTTGGTCACACTTCGATGATTTTTTTATTTTTTTACTCTTTTTCACTTAACAAAAATGCTTCAAAAACATTATTCCCCACAAATAGTCCTTTTTTCGTTAAACGTAAGATATCTGCTTCTTCAATTAATAATTCTTCTTTGATTAAGCGTTGAATGACCTCTCCATAAATTGCTTCAATTGGTTCCTGAAATTTTTGTTGGAATTTTTGTTTAGAAATGCCTACTTTTTTACGTAAGCCTAAAAATAGCTCTTCTTCTATTTGATTTAGACGAGTTAATTCTTCAGTCTCCACAATTGGCAATTGATTTTCTCGCAAGGGTTTCAAATAATGTTGGATTGGACCGTGATTTTTGTAACGAGTTTGCCCAAGATAGCCGCTGGCACCTGCGCCAAATCCATAGTAGTGGTCATTATTCCAATAAGCTAGATTATGCTGGCTTTCTTTTCCTGTTAAAGCAAAATTACTGACTTCATATTGATGCCGTCCTTTTTTCTCCATTGCTTCAATCGTTTCGTCAAACATCTGTGCTTCGATTTCTTCTTCAGGCAGCTGTAACCGTCCTTGGCGAACCCAGTTCATGAACATTGTTTTATTTTCAAGAATTAATGAATAAAGCGAATAGTGTGGCAAGTCCAATGCTAAGGCTCTTGTCAAAGTATCGCGAAAACTTTCCAATGTTTGTCCAGGTAAAGCATAGATTAAGTCGATACTGACATTGGTAAAATTTTCTTTTTCTAAAAATTTCATTGTTTCATAAACATCTGCGGCGGTGTGCTTGCGACCGATTTTTTTGAGCAAGCGATCATCAAATGTCTGAACGCCCATCGAAAGACGATTGACGCCATAGTTTTTCATGACTTGTAATTTTTCTTGGGTTAAATCTCCAGGGTTTGCTTCCACCGTAAATTCATTTCGGTCATCAAACGTTAGCTGTTCGCGAACCCCTTTTAGTAGCACATCTAACTGTTTCGCTGATAATGAAGTTGGCGTGCCTCCGCCAATATAGATGGTTTTCATTTCTTGTTCTGGATACAATGCTTGCGTAAGTTGAATTTCTTTTAATAAACTCTGAATATATTCATCAACTGGTTGTCCTTCTAAAAAGACCTTGTTAAAATCGCAATAATAACAAATATGCTCACAAAATGGAATATGAATATAGGCCGACCGATTGAACATCGGCGTTGAAGTTGAAAGTTGGTTTGTTTTGGTCATTAGCTCGTTTTATCTCCTTATTACCAAAAAGCTCGTTCTTTTTGGAAAGTCTCTACTAGCCATACTAACTGTAAATGACAAATAAATCCATAAAAAAATTCGCGCAGCCACTTAAAACAACAACGAGGAGCTGTCATAAAAACCGACACCTCCTCAACCTTGAAAGAAAAGTAAAAAAATTTTTCTATATATAATAGTACAAATCAGTTACAGTAATTGACCGTAACGTTTGACGTATAAAACTTTAATGAACGCAACCAGTGCTAAATAAGCAACAATTGTCGGGATTAAATACAAGAAATAGCTTGGTGATAAACCGACAAATCCTAGTTCTGCACCGAAAGCGGTAAAGGGTAAAACAGTTCCGAGAACAATCCCTGCTGTAGTGACTAACGTCATAATTCCAGAAGCACTACTTTGAAGGAAAGGCATCTTTTCTGTTCGTAGGAAATGCAAGACGAGCATTTGGGACCATAAGGACTCAATGAACCACCCTGCATGGAAAATACCGATAAAGAGCAATTGATCTGCTCCATTTAATTCAAAGAATGAGCCACCTAGGATAGCCGGACACACAATGAAATACATAAATAAATAGGTAACAATATCAAAAATAGAACTCGTTGGACCAAACCAACGCATAAAATTACCAATTGATTTTGGTTCCCATTTTTTTGGTTTTTCTACGTATTCTTCATCTACTTTGTCCCAAGGAACTGACATACACGAAGTATCGTAAATAAGATTTAATAATAGCGATTGAATCGGAGCAATCGGTAAAAATGGTAAAAAGATACTTGCTGGGATCACGGAAAAAACATTGCCAAAATTAGAACTTGCTGTTAATTTGACGTACTTCATCGTGTTCGTAAACACGCGCCGTCCAGATAAAATTCCTTTTTCCAAAACCATTAAATCTTTTCTCAATAAAATTACATCTGCCGATTCTTTTGCCACATCGACAGCTGTATCAACAGAGATTCCTACATCAGCAGCACGCATTGCTCCAGCATCATTTATTCCATCACCTAAAAAGCCAACAGTTTGACCATTTTCAGTTAACGCATTTACAATACGAACTTTTTGGTCAGGCGTAATTTTGGCGAAAATATTATACGCTTGAACGGTTTTTCTTAATTCTTCTTGGTTTAATTGTTGAAGTTCATTTCCTGTAATAATTTTTTCGCCAGCCAGACCAACTTCTTTACAAACAGAATGCGTCACATACTGATTGTCCCCCGTTAATACTTTCACAGCTACATTATGTTGATGCAAGGCGTGAATAGCTGCCGCTGCTGTTTCTTTTGGCGGATCCAAGAAGGCAAGATAACCTTGTAAAATCAACTCTGATTCATCTTTAGTTGTATACTCCCATTCAGCCGCTTCGACTTTTTTATCGGCAATTGCTAGAACGCGCAAACCATCTCGATTTAAAGCTTCAACGTCTTTGGTAATTTTTTGACGTAGCGTCTCTGTTAAAGGCACAATTTCGCCATCTAAAAGTACCTGTGTGCAGACCAAGAGCATTTCTTCAACCGCACCTTTGGTAATTAAGCGTGTTTCTCGCGTTTTAAACTCTTTGATAATCACGCTCATTCGACGTCGATTGAAATCGAAAGGAATTTCATCTACTTTATAAAAATCATCTGATTGTATATCACTTTCTTGTGTCGCCGCTTGAATAACGGCGTTATCCATTAAATTACGCAAACCTGTTTGAAAATAACTGTTTAGAAATGCTAAATCCAAGACTTTTTGATCTTCTTGGCACCCAATATTATAGTGGTATTCTAAAATTACTTTATCTTGTGTTAAGGTACCTGTTTTATCCGTACAAAGTACATCCATCCCGCCAAAATTTTGAATGGCATTGACATTTTTCATAATCGTGCCTTCTTTAGCCATTTCTCGAGAACCTTTGACTAAATTGGTTGTTACAATCATAGGTAACATTTCTGGTGTCAAGCCGACAGCTGTGGCAATCGCGAACATTAATGCTTCCACCCAATCGCCTTTTGTTAACCCATTAATTAGAAAAACAGTCGGCGTAATGACCAACATAAAGCGAATCAGCACCCACGTTGTTTTATTAATTCCTGTTTCAAAACTCGTCTGCTGCTGCTCTTCTCCGTTATCAGAAGCCATCCGTCCGAATAAAGTTTGATTACCAACTTTAATGACAATGCCTAAACCAGTGCCACTAATGACATTTGTTCCTAAAAACAAAAGATTGTCGTATTCTGTATCAATTTGATCACTATCTTTTTGATGAGTCGCGTGTTTTTCAATGGGAAAACTCTCTCCAGTCAAGGATGATTGGGAAACAAATAAGTCCTTAGATTGGATTAAACGTAAATCGGCTGGAATCATATCGCCAGCGGATAGTTGGACTAAGTCGCCACACACAACTTCCTCAATAGGAATTTCCATTTGCTTCTTGTCACGAATGACTGTCGCTGTAACTTTAATCATATTTTGTAATTTTTCAACTGCATTGCTTGATTTGACTGATTGTACAAAACTCATCGTGCCGCTTAAGATGACCATCGCTAACATAATTAACACGCCAGTAACATCTTTTTCCTCTGGCGCAGCATAGACATATTCTGTAAAAAATGAAATCGTGGCTAGTGCTAATAACACCAAAGTAAACGGCGTGATATACGATTTTATAAAAAGTCGCAGCCGTGAAGCTTTTTTTTCATTCATAATTTTATTGCGGCCATAACGTTCTTGTAATTCTTCAATATCTTGGTGTTTAATGCCATCCCAAGTTGAGCCGAAACGTTGTAAAACTTTTTCTACTTCTGAATGGGCAAACTTTTTGTAACTATAGTCATGGCCCAAGTGACGCATTTTCTTTTCCATTTTCTTTCACCTCATTTATCTGTTGTTGACTTGAATTGACGATCGGTTCATCTTCCATTTTCCTCACCCTTTCCACAAAAAAAGACACGCTGAAAACTCAACGTGTCAAAGAATAATCGTTCTTATCGTTGAGCTTTAGCACTATACAACGTAAAAAGCGATTGCTTTTAGCTACCTTAAGAAAAGCCTTCATTCGACAGTTCCTGTTCTACCCATTGGCGTCTCTCGACATTTTTGGGCAGTAGCCTATGTTTGTATAGGAGCCTCACCTAACAAATCTTATTTAATTACAACAGCAAGTATAATTCTTCCTTGAAAAAATAACGATATAGAAAAAGTTTTTAGCAGATAACTTTTTGTCCCTTCAGTAACAAAAAGAAAAATAATCCGCTTATTTACTATGGTTTTCTGGTATGATTCGTATTTATTCATAGAATCATAACTGGTTAAATTAATCTAAAGACCGTCAGATAGCCTTGTCGAGAAGCTTTTCTTCTGCTATTTTTTGTATAGTTAAAGAAACGGCGGTGAGGAAAATGAAATTACAACAACTAGAATATTTTATGGCAGTTTCAAAGTATGCGAGTTTTACTTTAGCTTCTCAAAAGCTCCATACGAGTCAACCTTATTTAAGTACCCAGCTCAAGGAGTTGGAACGTGAATTAGGTGCTTCATTAATTTTAAGAGACAAGAAACATTGTCGGCTTTCTCCAGCAGGCGAAGTCGTCGCCAAGCGAACAGAAATGATTTTTGCACTCATTAAGGAAGCGCAAGAAGAAATTAATGAATTAGTGACCCAAGGTTCGACAACGACCATTCGGATTGGAACAAACTTAATTGATATAGATAAAGCATTTGGAGAAGTCTTGTTGTTATTTAATCAATCCTATCCGTATGTAAGTATTGATTTTAAGTATTATTACGATCTTGAAACAGCCTTGGAAACAGATTTAATTGACATTGGGATTGGGATATTTTTGGATACCTCGATTCCATTAGAGAAAGAATTAATTTATACAGAAAGCTATCTCCTTTGTGTCAATAAAAATCATCCTTTAGCCCATGCCGATAGCGTGACGATTGACGAAATTCGTTCTTTACCTTTTGCTGCATATTCCGATCAAGTATATGAAAAAAAAGTGTTTAAACGTTGGGAACGTAAAATCAATTGGGAAAATCGGCAAATCGTCATCGAACTCCCTTCTCTTCATTTAGTCTTAGACATGGTCCAACGAGAAAAAGCCTGTAGCATCCTTCCCTATTCACTCACTGATGAACTAAACAGACGTAACTTAGTTGGTATTCCTCTGGAAGATAGTCCAGAACGAGCCATCTATTTAGTTCAGAATAATCATCACGGACATTGTGAAGCACACCGTTATTTATTCGAACAATTACGTTATTTATTCTAGGAATAGAAAAAGGAGGAATTCCCATGGAACTATTTCGTTTACATTATTTTTTAGAGTTATGCAAAGTGAAACAATTTACTAAAGCAGCCGAAAATTTAGCAATTTCTCAAGCTGCATTAAGTAAGCAAATAAAAATTCTTGAAGCAACGTTAGGCGCTGAACTTTTTAATCGCCAAGGTCAAACTACCACCTTAACACCAGCTGGATTAATTTTAGAAAAATATTGTTGGCGCATCACCAATGAGTTGGTCTCAATTGAAGAAGAGCTAAAAGAAATTAATCATTCTTCCAACCATATTTATGTAGCCACTTATCTCTGTGATTTAGAATATAAATTGAATGACTTACTAATGACAACATTAACGGATCGTTCATCCAACTTACAAGTCCACACTATTATTACAGAAAATATTCTTCAATCCTTGGAAACAATGGATGCAGATTTTGGTATTTCCTTTGCTGACTTACCATTACCTGAACATATTGGTAAAATTGATTTATTTACAGCAAATTATCAATTCATTTTAAGAAACGATCATCCAGCTTTGGCAAACGCCACGACGGAAGAAATTTTAAAAGAACTAACAATGTACCCCTTCGTCCGTTTAAATACCGAATTTTCCGAGCAAAACAAATTAACCAATTGGCTAGATACTACGTTTTCTAATTTTTCTCCAGAGAAAGTCATTCAAGTGGATACTCTTTCACTTATTACTCACTTGGTGTCTCATTCCGATAGTTTCGCTATTGTCCCCGAATACACAAATATTCAACTTTTAGACAATTCGATTCATACACTAACTTACCAAGAACTACCTAAACGAAACATGGCAGTTTATTATTTAAAAGAACGTTACATGAGTCGACAACTTCAACAACTTTTGGCTGAATGCCAAAAACAATTTCAATAGTAAAAACCAAGACTAGAGCTTGTCGGCAAGCGAGTTCCAGTCTTGGTTTTTATTTGTGTTTTCAGGTAGCGGCTTCTCTTCCTTTGACAAATCCTAAAGAAGTGATAGCCATTACTAACGAAGTGCCTCCTTGACTTAAAAACGGAAGCGGAATACCTTTTAACGGCAACAGTCCAATCACCGCACCGATATTCTCCACCGTTTGAAAGACCAGCGAAAAAATAAGGGCGACACAGATGTACATACAGAAACGCGAATTGCTCCGCAAGCCAGCTACTAAAACTTGATAAAACAAGTAAAAATAGAGAAAAACAACAGTGGCACTGCCCACAAAGCCCCAGGCTTCCCCGATAAAAGTAAAAACCATATCAGACTCACGAACAGGAACATACACTTCAATCCCATGCACACCCTTGCCAAATAAACCACCCGAACCAATTGCCAATAAACCTTGTACTTGTTGATAGGAGATTTTATCGACATAATCATAGGGATGAATCCATGCTAAAATTCGATCCAATTGATATTGTTTAAAATGTAAAAAGAAGAGTACTTTGTGCCCCCACTCTGTAAAGACTAACAGAATCAAGACCACGCCTAACGTTGCTAAAGCACTGAAAATAATGATTAAAATTTTGCGATCAATTCCTGAAATAACTAAAAGAGATAGAATAATCGTTACGAAAACAAGGGATGTCCCAAAATCTTTTTGTACCGCCATCAAGAAAAAAACAGGGACACTAACCGCAACGATTTTTTTTAGAAGTTGCTTGTCTGAACGCCATTTATCGGACCAGTCTTGTTGCTCGTGTTGGACAATAATTTTTGCCAACATTAAAATAAACGCAATTTTCGCAATTTCTGATGGCTGAAATTTAATAAACCCTAAATCTAACCAGCGCTTTGTGCCCGTCAATAAATACATTCCTTTGTCATAGGAAAAATACAAAGCACTCATTAAGATTAATGAAAACCCATAGAAAAAAGGAGCTACTTTCCAAATAAACTTCTGTGACAGCCGACTAGCTAAAAACATGCCTGCATAGCCAACAAAAATAAAGAAAAGTTGTTTTAATGCTGGCACAGTTCCATCTTTTCCTTCATTAACGGCAATCCAATATTGCACACCAGAAGATAAAAGTGTGAGTAAAAAAATGGGCAATAATAAATCATAATTAAGATGTAAGTTGAATTTTTTTGTATTGACCATTTAACTGCCGCCTTTCGTTTGCAATAATTTTAATGACGATTCCTAATGCCACTGAAAAGATTAAATAACTTGTCCCACCGTAACTAACAAACGGTAAAGGAATTCCCGTCATTGGAATCAAACCCAAAACGCCACCAATGTTAATCGCCGTTTGAGCTAAAATCAAGGTCCCAACTCCTAACAAAAACAAGCCGTAACAATGATTTTTTATTACACAACTACTCCGCAAAATCGAGGCCGCTAAAAATAACAAAAGAAATAGTAATAGTAAGCCGCCAATCAAACCAAGTTCTTCCACAATCACCGCAAAAATAAAATCGGTTTGACCTTCTGGCAAGCCACCTTTTTTTACCATACCATTGGCTAATCCAGTGCCCCAAAACCCACCGTTATACATTGCTAAATAGGCCATTGAAGGCTGAAATCCGCGATCATGAAAGGATAAAAACGGATTTTTCAAAACAACTAAGCGGTCATACACATGCGCAAAAAAATGTGGTAAGTAGCGGTGATCGCCTAGAAAAATAATTATTTTAGAAAGAAGCGCCGCGCTAGCAACGACAATCCCCGCAGCAATTACACTAAATTTTGCATGAATACTTGCTGAGAAAATCAAGACACTGCCAATAACTAAAATAAGAATAGCCCCGCCAACTTTGGGTTGAATCAAAACTAAAAATGCAACGACCAAAACAAACAGCCATTGTTTCCTTAACTGCTTCGTTGTCAAGCCATTTTCTTTTTCACCTAAATAACAGCTCAAGTAATAAATAATCGCAAAATTACAAAGTTCTGATGGCTGAAATTGGATCCCAAAGAGAGAAATCCAACGTTGTGCGCCATTCGCTGCTACACCAAAAAAAGGTAGTCGAACCATTAACAGTAATAGTACCGAAACTAAAAGCAGACCAATCGCAATTTTTTTATTAAATAACACTTCTAGTCGAACTTTGTAGATCACGAACATTAGCACCCAGCTGAGACACATAATAATGCCTTGTTTAATAAACACAGCAGTGGGCTTCACGCCTTGCATCAACAAGTCATAGCTACTGGCGCTATAAATCATTAACGCGCCAATAATACTTAATATAATAAAGGTCAAAAGAATTTTTGTTAGACCTAAAGTACGTAGATTCATTCTCTCACCTCTATCTTTTTCTAATTAAATCAATCTTACCAGTCTGAGTTAGAAAACAAATAGAGAGTTTTTTATAGAACTATTACTAAGCTTACATAACAAAAAGTAGCTAGACTTGGTTCATTTCACCTAGTTTCGCTACTTTTAAAAAAAGCCATTTATATAATTTTTGTGTGTTGCTCACATTTCTGATAAATTTTTCCAAACTTATCTCTTTCTAAATACTGATAATCTACTAAATACCGTCTCAAAAGTGCATAATCTTCATAGATTTCTCTAAGTCGCTGATTGACTTCTTTTTCCGTATATTCTTTCCCAAATTCAAATTGGTTGGCCACACGTTGAAACACTTGGACTTTTTTCGCATTTTTCTTGGGAATAACCAGCAACTTTCCTTCTTTAAAAAAATTTTCAACCATGTTTATTCTCCTTTTTTTGTTTTGACTATTGTTTAGAAAATTGATGATTCAGTTTTTCTTTCTGTTTATCGGTCCATTTGCCAGCGACTTCATTGACAATTGTTTCAGCAAAATCACCTACTTTTTCTCCCGTAATATTTTTGATAGGTGTTCCGTTAGCAGCTCCTTCTTCAAACAAATCAAGTAAATCAGTCAACGCATTGAACATATTGGCTCCGCTATGATCTGAAAAATGCCATGCATATTTTTCAATTTCTTGAAATACTTGTCGATACTCTGCTGGTAATGCTGCAATCCGTCGTTTATATTCTTTGTACTCTTTTTTATCCCCAACAACTTTTTTGATCAACGCTTTAAAATCTGACATGCTCTATCCCTCCATTTTTTTCATCTTGTTTACTTGTTTTGAAAGCAACGTCCACCGCTGCCAAAAATCAGCGAGTTCTGCTTCTCCTGATGAGGTTAAGCGATAGAACTTCCGCATTGGTCCTTTTTCTGAAGGCTTTTTTTCAGCTATAACCCATTGATTTTTTTCTAAACGCAGTAAAATCGTATAAACGGTTCCTTCAACAATTTCAGTAAACCCTTGGTCATTTAAAATTTTTGTAATTTCATAACCATATGTTTCTTTCCTTTGGATGATGGCTAAAACTAAACCTTCTAAAATGCCTTTTAGCAACTCTGTCTGCTTCACTGCTTTTCCTCCCTAAACTACTCTTTAGTACTATGTACCACTACATAATAATACTGAGTACCGGTTCTGTCAACTACTTTGTAATAAAAAGTAGTAAAGGAGCGTGGGACAAAAATCACTTTGGATTTTTGCTCCACGCTCAAAAACTAATAAACGGCGGGAACAGAAGCAACTCCTTCGGAAATAAGCCGAAATTCTCCAAAAATTATAGAACAATTTTCGGAAATTCTTTCTTATTTCTCGGAGTTAAACACTTCTGTCCCGACCTCCTTATTATTCTTTATTCATTTATTCCGAGTTCTGCTTCAAAGGCTTCTAATTCTGCAGGGTGTGTTTCTGGATAAGCAAAGCATGTTGAAAAATGCCACTCCCCACCACTTGTGCCAAAATAACCTGGCAGTAATTCCAAAGCCAATAATGCTTCTGATGTTTCTTTTTCCGGTAACGTAATCTGAAAAGTAGTCGCTGGAACAAAACCGAACTTCGTATAGTAAGTTGGATGGCCCAGGATAATCAATCCGCCGATGCCTAATTCTTTGGCCTTCTGCACAGAATGCTTAATTAACGCTGAGCCTACGCCCGTGTTCTGTGCTTCTGGATGGACACTTAGCGGCCCAACGGTCAAAACAACCTTTTCTGTATGATCAGGTAATCGTAGTTTGGCTTTTGAAGACATAATATGACCCGTTAATTTTCCTTGATCAGTTTCTGAAACTAAGGACAACTCCGGAATAAAGTCGGCACTTTCTCTTAATAAATGCACGATAAAATGCTCTGTGGGACGCCAGTTTTCGGTCAAGTTTAATTCCTTGAACGCTTGATACGTTAAACGCTCTACAGCTTGATACTCTGCAGGTTTTTCTTGACGAATCTTCATTATTTGTCCTCAGATTGTTGGAAATAGTCAGCCGCATCTCGTTCATCTTGTTTTAATTGGTCGATCAAAGCTTCAGCCCCATTGAATTTCACTTGGTCACGTAAATAATGATTCCAACGAACCACCACTTGCTCACCATAGATGTCTTGATGGAAGTCCAAAATATAGACTTCCACGGTTAAATCGCGTCCTTCTCCAAAGGTGTCATTATGACCAATTGAGCCCATGCCGACATACCATTTGCCACCGACTTCGATTTGCACAGCATAGACACCAATTCTTGGTAAGCGCACGGTGCTTTTCACTTTGACATTAGCGGTCGGGAAACCCAATAAACGGCCACGAGCATCGCCATGGACAACTGTTCCTTCTGTTTCATAAATATATCCTAACAACTCCGTGACCTCCTCCATTTCGCCGGCTTCCATTTTTTCGCGAATTCTTGTTGAGCTAATTTTGGCACCAGTCATTTCTTCTTTTGGTACTGTCACCACTTCAAAACGGCCTTGCGCATAAGTTGGTAACTGTTTGACTCCAGCGATTTCTTTAGGACCATACGTATAATCAAACCCAGAGACTGCCACTGCACTATTTAAATTAACGATATACTGATCGACAAAATCTTGCGGTTTTAATTGAGCAAACGCTGAAGTAAATTCGACAATATATAAAATATCAACGCCCAAGTTGGCCATTAGGCGTTCTTTTTGTTCCAAGCTAGTTAAATATTTCATATTTTCTGGTAAAACTTTTTGAAAAACGATTGACGGGTGTTGGTTGAAGGTCATCACAGCTAACTTCAAGCCTTTTTCCTCAGCAATCTTTTTACCTGTTTCAATTACTTTTTGGTGGCCTTTGTGAACACCGTCAAAAAAGCCTAGGACCATCACGACTTCTTCATTAGGAATTTGATTGGGTTCATAGGGATGATGTAGTTGAATAACTTGCATGTGCAAAAACTTCCTTCTTTTTTATTTAATTGTTCCGTAGAACTTTACTTGGTTTCAATAATTTATCATGCGTTGGGTGTGGCATGTATAAACTAACCACTTGATTTTGGTAAAATAAGGCGACTAAGGATTCTGGCATTGCCTTTATTCCTAATTCTTTTTTGTGCAAACGCATGCCATTTTTTACTTTTTGATACAATTCATCTGATAAATCAATTCGTGGGAATTGTTCTACTGCTGTCTCAATGGGCAACAGGCATTGATCGATTGTTTCAGCAGCCATTTGTTTGGCTACTTCTTCTAACGTTAAGCATTGCGCAGCTTGCAAACCGCCACTTGCCGTTCTCGTTAAATCCGACATATGGGCAGGATAGCCTAATTTTTTGCCAGTATCCACTGATAGTGTCCGCACATAGGTTCCTTTGCCACAGAGCACTTTAAACCGCCAACTTTGTGTATGAGCGGATTCGTTAAAAATTGGTTCACTAGTGCGTTCAAATGAATAAATCATAGCTTTTCGTTGGGGCCGTTCAACTTCTTCCCCGTTCCGCGCATATTCATATAAACGTTTACCATTGACTTTCACCGCAGAAAACATCGGTGGGATTTGTGTGATTTCACCTGTCATTTCGGCCATTGCTTGATCAATTTGTTCAGTTGACAGAGGTGCTGTAACTGGTTTTTTTTCAACAATTTCGCCACTAACATCTTCGGTTGTCGTAGCAAATCCAAGTGTAATTTCACCTTCATAGGTTTTGCCAGAATCTACCATGTATTCGATCACTTTCGTTCCTTTGCCAACGCAGATGGGTAAGACCCCTTCGACATCTGGATCTAGCGTACCACCATGACCAATTTTTTTGGTATGTAAAATTTTTCTCAATTTAAATACGCAGTCATGACTTGTCATGCCACGTTCCTTCCATAACGGTAAAATGCCGTCCATTATAGTTCCTCCAGTTCCGATAATACTAACTTTGTCATTATAGCATAAAAGTACCTAGCTTCGCAGTCTCCGTTGCTTATTCCCTTTGGCAAAATCTCTGTTAAATGCAAAAAAAGCCACAAACTCTGCTTTTATCAGAGTTTGTGGCTTTTTTTAGCTAGTAAATGATCCCCATGTATTCTGTGCGTTGCCATCGTTTGGTCCGATTGGCAAATAAATTCTCGCGCCTGTCGTATCTGTTCCACCAATAAAAACATACCCATCTGCAATATAAAACGTATCGTAATAAAAGCGAGTATTTTTAGGCCAAATACCATAAATTGGGGCTGACAGGCTAGGTTGTCCTGCTCTTAAAACAATGCCTTCGTCCACACCAATTAGAAATGATTTCTTCTTTTGCGGGCGCCAAAGTTCAGCAATGTCGCCGTCGTTCACATAACCTAACAAATGTCCGCTATTTTCAATACGGTAAAGGTTTTGTCGGCCGGGTAATTTCGCTGTAATTGTTCCTACCTGTGTCCAAAGTGCCTCTGCTGATAGATGTTCATTGATTAAAGCATCTGGTGTTGGATAGATTGAAGTGAAACGAATTGCTTGTCCTACTTGATATTTTGGTGCATTAGGTTTACCCGGCTGAATAATGACAGTCTCACCTGTTTCAGAAACGCCCGTTTGTAAATCTTGTGCCAACTGCGCTTTACTAATCCCCCAACGCGCTAAATAACCATAAGGATCTGTATGATCTCCCCACCAATTTTTTGTAATCCAATCATGAGTGACTATGCCATAACCTGTTCCATCGTCCAGCGAAAAATCAGCACCAATGTTCTGAGCCAAATCACGGGCCAAATTAACATAGGCAGCATAATCTTTTTTAAATGTCGCCGCATTATTCGTTCGAGCCAATTCGATTTGCGCATAGGCTTTTTGATTAGCTAAAGAACCTGCGCCATATTGAATTTGGCCAGCAGGAGCTAATTGTTTCACTCGTCCACCAGATCCGACAAAATATGAGACATAAGCATTTGACCAATTTCGTTTCATATAGGCTACTTCATTGTCTAAACTGTGTGGTCCTAGGTTCCGCTCGTTTCCTGATTCATGTAAAACAATTAATTCATTGCTTGCAGAGCCTGGAAAATAAGTAAAGTTGATTGGATCCGCTTCGATGGTGTAAGCGCAAGCCATCATCGGAATCGTTAAACTTAAGCCAATCACTAAAGCAAGTTGAATCATTAATTTTTTAAACATAGCATGCTCCTTTCTTAAAAAAGCCATGAAAGGAAAGTCAAAATAACTTCCCTTTCATGGCTTAAACCTGCAGATAAATGGCGGGACAGAAGTAATTTCTTCGGCGATCAGCCGAAAGTTCTACGTTTGTCCCGACCACTTCTACTTAATCATCTTTATTTTTTAACTGAATAAATAACTCTTTTAACTTTTTCGGCATAGGAATAAAGGTCGCAATATTTTCAAAAAAAGAAAGTCCTTCGTTCGCAATGTAAAAAATCAGAACCATTTCCCGAATTGGCAAATTGTTCCCCACAACTTTTTCAACACGAACCGCTACAGCAACCACAAATAACATCGTCACTTTTTTCGCAATTCCGAGCATACCAATCCGACTGGACAATTCTTTTGTGGCGATTGCCTTAATCCAACCTGTGATGAAATCGACAATAATTAAAAAGAGGAAGACATCCAACAATTGATCTAATCCACCTAATAAACGTACGACAATCCCACCGAAAATGCTTAAAAGCATTGTTATTGTGTTGAGATAACGTTCCATAAAAAGTCTCCTAAACTAGCTTGTTATTTTGTCGGAAACGGATCGTCCGTGTACCAACTTCCTTGTAGGTAAATATTTCCAGCACGGTTAGCACCAAAAAGAATTCCTTGATTTCCCATCTCATATAAACCAGCACAATTCGGTTGAGGGAATGTATATTGCATAGCAGTTAACGCCAAATTCCATATTCCCTTTGTAATCTTCGTCGATAATGTATATCCTGTTGGAACAGTAAACACTTTAACCAAATTATTATTCAATTTCGTTGGATCACTCAAATTACATCTTACAAATGCATCGACACGATTTCCTACCCTAATTAATACAAATTTCATATTATCCTTATTAAAGGCCGCCTGATATTTTGCCTCGACTTCACCGACTCCACTAGCTTCATAAATGGCCATTCTAGAGGATTCCAAAGGCAAACCATTGACGGTTGGCATAGTTACAAAATTCTTCACCCCAGCAATCTCTTGATCACCTGTTTGTGTCACAGCTTGACCTTTAATCGCTTCCGCAACGTTTTTCGGGTGCATATATTTACTCGTTAAAGTTCCCGCGACTGCTTCGCTGTCTGATGCGAAGCCATAATTTTCTACATTGCCTAGCCCCACTTGTTCAGCGTTTACTTGGTGCGGATTATCTTGATTTTCCACATGGGTCTTGAGTTGCTCTGCTTGAACAAAACCACTCTTCGCTAAAACCGCTTGGGCATCAACAGACAGACCAATATGAAGCCCCACGTAATCAACTTCTACGCTGGCTGGCGTTACCCCATTTGATGAATCTGTATAGCTCATTAAATAAATGAAACCTTCATCTGTGATAAAATTCTGATCATTGATTTGAATTGAAAAATCGCCGAACTCTTTTGCTGATTCTTGGATTTGAGTTACCCAATTATCCGTAGTTGGTAAATACGTAGCGATTTTAATCGTTTGATTATTGGGCGCAGCGGCTTTCACACGTTGATTAATCGTAAAAAATTGAACGTTCTGGCGAATAAACGCCACCGCCTCGTCAGTTGTGAATGTTTCAAACATTTGTGGAATTAATTTTTTAGCGGCTTCAACGAGATTGAAGGCCGCTAATTGTTGCGGAATCACACCGCTTTGGGTGGAACCTGTTTTCACACCCTCATCATCACGGCTGGCCATTTTATTGTAGTCCGCTTGGGAAACTTCCTCCCAAACGTCTGTTGGCTTCTTAAGAATTTTAGCCGTAAAATCAGTGGAATAACTGTTTGCATTGGTGGCTGTATTGCCGGCCGTTTTACCGTTAAAGTCTAACTTCAATTTGACAGTGGTTGGCTTAGCCAATAAAGAAATACCATCTGCTTTTGTCATACGGTCATTCAAATCAATTTGAAGACGATTCGCTAAGGTAGCTTGTTTGATGCCTTGTGTATCTGTGCGTGCTTGGACAATTTCTGGATTACTATCACCTGCTTCTGCTACTAATTGATCGAAATCATTTCGTAAAGTATCAAATTCTTGTTTATTATTATTTGCCGTTGAAACTGCATTTCCTGCCATCGTGATGGCTGTTTTGGCATTGTTCATCGCTTGGTTGGCTGTTTCATTTGCTTGATTGCCTGCATCGGTGGCAATTTGTACGGCTTCTTTGCCAGCTTCATCTGCGATGTTTTTCGCTTCAGAAATTCCATTCGTTAACTGGACTTGGTAAGCATCAACTTTCTCAGCTGATGCATTCGACTGATCCAAGATTGCATTGATTTTAAGGCGACCTTGATTCAGGGTATCTAATTCTTCAATATGTTCTACTGACATTTCGTCACACTCCTCTAGTTTTCATTATTTTATTAAAACTGGCCACCCAATTGGGATTGAATATACACACGACAGATGACCGAAGCATCCAACCATAGTGGCTGATGAGAGAAAAATTGAAGCGTGTGATTGCCGCGTTCGATTTTTCCATCTGTTGTTTTTCGTAAATAACTCAAAATATTTAGCCGTTGTTGTTGCAATGATAGTTGGGGTAATTTTTTGCCATCCACTACCAAATCAATATTCGTTACAGAATGCGAAGGTCCTTTAGCAGTTGCCTTGAACGTTAATTCTGCGGTGTTTATATAAAGAATGTCCTCGTCAAAGTATAAATTCAGCTCCACTGGCTGTGTCTTGCTAAGTTCTCCTTGTATTGAACGATTTAAAAGTGTCGTCGCCCCTTGTGCGTAAGTTTCGCTAATCTCTTGTTTCCGACTGAAAGCTGTCATGGTACTATGAATTGTTTCTTGCAGATTTCCCAACTCTAGCTGAATGTCTTGGGGGGCACCAAAGACATCTTTTTTACTTTCTTTTTTGATACGAAGGTTGACACTCCCAAATTCATTCGTATTAATCATGATAACCGTACCCAACCGCAAACGATCGATTGCCAAAGGTTGATCTGTTAATTTAATTAAATCAGCTGCAGTCACTACCCAAGAAACTTGTGGCTTGGTCCATTCTTCTAACATTCGCAAAGCATTTTCCTTTAATGCCTTGGGATCAGAAAAACGCTGTTCTACCCAAATTGACTCCAATAAACCATAGCGGTCAATTGCGGCCTTGTTCTCTAAATACGGAACCCCTTGATTGACCGAGCGAATATTGACTTTGTTAACACCTTCGCCTGAACCTAATGGATAAATCCGATTGATTAGCATCTTGGGATTACGTTCTATTTCAAATCCTTGCATATTGTAACCTTCTTGAATTCGCGCAACTGGTTCTGTTGGTGGTTTGACTAATGAAAGTTCAAAAGGATAGACCTCTGTATTCCATTGCCAAAGATATTCCTCTTCGAAATCGGCTGGGATGCTAAATAAAGGCTCGACTAGCCCGTTTTCATTCTCCCATTTATAGGTTAATTTCCTTGAAAAATCACATTTTTTTAGGACCCAATGCTTTGTTTTTTGTTTATTTAATAGAAATTGAATGGCCTCTTTCGTTGTTTTGTTTTTAATTTCGTGACAACCAAATAGGACAGTATCGCCTAAGGTACATAATGCTTCTGTGGCAGAGTAGTGAATTTGATTATTGTTCGCATCTTTCTTAATTGTGGTTGGCATCACGCGATATAAACCAATATATTCATTCTCATTGTCGGTCAGTTCCACCCATTGCATTTCTGCAATAAATTCATTTTTAGGATCATCTAGCGGCATGGTAAAATCTAAACTGCCAATTTTGTTCTCTATTTTTTCATAACTGACTTGATAGGCATTATCCAAGATTGCCGTATATGTTCTTTTCAAATCCAGCGCCATTAACATTTAATCACCCTCCTACACAAATCGGTTAGGATAGCGAATCGTCAAGCGGAAGTCGCTATCTTTGGCTTGAATATACAGCGGTTCATTGGGATATAGATAAAAATCGTTCATTGGTCGAATCATCGGTGCACCATTTTTTGTCAGATAAAAATTTTCAGTATCAATGATAATTTCCGAACGATCAAAGTCTCCTAAGTTAATTGTATCGTTCCGTGTTTTAATCCAAACACCACGTCCGGTTCCTGATAAAATAATGGTCGGTTTGACTTTTAATCCTTCGACCGTAGGATAAATTTCAATTGGCCGAACTTCTTTGCCTAAATCCCCCATCGTGTAGGCCCGATTTTGAAAGGTAATCATGGTTGATCCCCAATAAGCCCCGCCTTCAATTAAAATTGGAAAATCAACTGCACCTGAGCCTGTATTCCCCATTAAGTAATTCGCTTGAAATGTAATGGTTGGCGAACCCCACATCACACTAGTCGCATCACTCCGTGTATATTTATACGGATCAGAAAGCAATAAAGTAAAGGTGCCTGTTACTTGGTTAACACCTTCGGGTACATCACTCACTGAAGACTTACTGCCAAACCACAGCATTTCCGGTTCATCGTTAAACCAAATAGAAACGTCTTTTTCCGTAAACAAAGCAACGTTTAAATGATTAAATGCATCTCGAAACGCTTCATTATTCACAGCTGAAAGGCGATATTTGACTGTTAATTCTCGTTCTGGAATTCGCGCATAAACGTGACGTTTACCATCACGAATCCCTAATTGATAGCTTTCAATTTCGCTTGGAACTAATTCTCGTCCTGAAACTGATAATGTTTGATAGCCAGGGATGACTTTTTCTAAAAATTGGCCGTTAAAATTCAACGCTTCTGAAGGAAGAGGCGTTGAATGAGTTGCTTGATTGGTATCAACAAATTTATACATGTTATCCTCTCCTTCCTAAGCGGTTATTTTGTTTCACTTGTTGTCGTTGTAACTCTGTTGCTAAATAAGGCGCCGTAGTTGCTGCGACAACTTTTCCATCTAACGTTGACTCTACTGTCACAAATAATGGTCGATTGTATGCATCATTTTCTAAACGATGGTCAATCGTTGCCGTGAAGTTTCCTCGACCAGCTAAGTCCAAGGCAAAATCATTTAACAGCGGTAAATCTAAAATAGAAGCCATTGCTCTACTAACGGCTGTTTCGCCTGCATAAATCCCCGTGGCAATCGTGCCGCCGAAATTCAATTTATGCAAATCAGATAAGGGACCTTCTTTTGCTGGTGAAAATGGTAAAAAGTTACGAATTTTACTGACGACCCCATCGATTGCTTCTTTGGCTTTTCCAATTGCGCCTGTAATTCCATCAGCAATCATACCGACAATATTCGCACCGGCATCGGTGAATTTTGAAAACCAACCTTGGATTGCTTGCCAAGCACCTTCAATTACAGAACCAATGGCATTTTTTACCTGATCGGCTGCATTGGTAACCCCATTTTTGATATTTTCAACTAACTGTCCGCCCGAAGCTAACAGTTGACCAAAATAAGAACCAATCTTCGTGATCATTTGTGAGATTAATGTTCCTGCTGCGGACAACAAGGCACCCAATAGACTGAGTACACCATTAATTAAGGCTTGAATCAGTTGAATCCCAGCACTTAATAACTGTGGCAACGCATTGATTAACGCACCCATTAAAGCGGTAATGAGCGTAATTGCTGCAGTAACCAGTTGCGGTAAAATTGAAATAATCCCTTGGATCAAAGCCATTAGCAATTTGACGCCTGCGCTGATGATTTGTGGCAAGGCACCTATTAAGGCATTTACCAATGTCAAAATTAAGGTAATAGCTGCCGCAACTAAGGTTGGTAAAATCGAAATAATTCCTTGAATTAACGCCATTAACAATTTGACACCTGCGCTGATAATCTGTGGTAAGGCACCTATCAACGCTGTCACTAACGCTAGAATAATCGTCAGCGCTGATTGAATTAACTGAGGTAAAATCGTCATAATCCCAGTGATTAATGCCATCAAAATTTGTAAACCAGCAGTCAAAATCAACGGTAACATCGTAACAAATGCATTGACTAAGGCCGTGATAATTGAAACACCTGCTGTAACTAGCATTGGTAACGCTGTGACAAAAGCTGTCACTAATGTAGTGATGATATTAATCGCTGCAGTTGTAATTGTTGGCAAGGCGGTGACAATCGCATTAACTAAAGTCATTAATAAGCTCAAACCAACTTCTATCAACATTGGTAAGACTGTTGTAATCCCCTGAATCAACGTAGTAATAATTTGTGTTGCCGCTTCAATTAAGACTGGCAAATTGGCAACGATCGCACCAACAATTAACGTAATTAAACTAGATAACGCGGTGACGATGCTTGGAATAGCTTCTGTTATTTTCCCGAGAATACTGGTTAAGACGGTTGTAAAAAGTTGTATAACTTTCGGTAGATTAGCTGCCAGCATTGTTGTAACCGATGTAATCGTGTTACCTAAATTATCAAAGACTTGGGTAATACCACCCGCACTCAAATCACCGGTTTTCATCCAGGCCGTCACGAATGAAACAATCAAGGAAATAATTAGACCAAACGGCCCGGAAATTCCTAATGCAGCCAGTGCAACCTTTGTCAGAACTTTTACCAAAAGACCAACCGCTAAACCAGCTTTGTCAAAGGTGCCACCAAATTGCCCTAATAAGTTACTACCTAATTGCAAACCGCTGGCAAAAACGCCTGTTAGCACACGACCAATTGTTGAAAAAATAGTCGCCATTTTCTCTAAGCCTACTGCAAAAAATTGTTTAAAAACTGCCATTACTTGCTGAAAGGCCGGCTGGATCTGTTGTAGCAGTCCTACCAATTTGCCAAACGCCGCTGAAACAGCTCCTTGAATGGCACTAGCTAAGCTATTGATACTATTTCTAAATGTTTCATTGGTTTTATAGAAATAAACAAACGCTGCTACCGCTGCTAAAACGGCTGCTACAATTAAAATTAATGGTCCTCCACTTAAGGCACTAAAACTAGCACTTAGTTTTGATAAGCCACCACCTAACTTCCCAATGTTTCCTTTTACAAGAACCAAACCATCACTAAACTGTTGAAATTTTTGCTGAGCCATCGTTACCATAATCAACATGGGCCCAATGGCGGCTAAAATGCCCATAATGGCAACAATAAAAACTTGGACGGTTTTTGGTAATTTGATAAATAAATTCACCAAAGCTGTAATGCCTTTGACGACTGTGATAACCACTTGAACCAAAATTTCCATTCCTGGAGCCATCACGCTTTGAATCACTTGTGCTGCCGCTTCAAATGATTGATTCATCTGAGTCAATGCCTCTTGCAACTCGCCTTGCAATGAATCAGAAATCCCTCCTGCACTGGCCATAATCAGTCCTTGCATTCCTTGAAATTCGCCACTGACCCCAGCACCGACGCCCATAGCTGTTTTTAAAACGTTCAGCATAGGTAAGGAAACGGCACTAGTCATGGCCGTCCCAAAGCTCAGCATATTATTTTGTGCATTAGTAAAGCCATCAGAGGTTTCTTTCCCCGCTTTTTTAGCTGCTTCACCGGCTTGTTCAGCAGAATCTGTTAACGCTGTGTTCATTTGATCTGCTGCCTTTGCTGTTTCGTCTCCTGTTTTTTTCACTGTTTCTCCAGATTGTTGCATGACGGTTTTAAATGTGTTCATGACCGTGGCTGACTGATTGACACCCGCACTAATTTTCCCTAAATATCCACTTAATAAGGCATACTCACCGCTCATACTTTTTAATGCTTGTTGGACGCCTGCAAGGCTTTTCTTTGCCTCCGACAACGGCGTTTTTTCTTTGTCATTCTCCATCTACTCTCCTCCCTTCTCGATAGCGGCGTAGACGCTCTGCCACAGTGGCAAGTTGCGTTTTTTTCCGCTCATTTAATTTCGTTCGTTGTGGCTGGTTAGCTACCAGAACTTCAGCAACTCGTTTTTCATAATCATAAAAACTTTTAAAGCTTTCAAAAACGGGTTTTCCTTTTTTGTTTGTCGCTTGCGCTTTAACATTTAAGTAGGCAAGCTCGTGCCTTTTCCGCTCTTCATCTACTTCTGCTAAATTAAAAGCAATCATTCGTAATTCAAATTCAGACATGGTCATCCGATCCACTTCTTCAAATGAACGACAGCCTAAGTAGCGAAAAGCAGAAAGAGCGATGTCGTGATACACGTCATCGCTCGTTTTAATTAGTTGGTCGCTTGCGCTTCTGCTTTCTTCGCTTCTTTGCTGAACTGATCGATCATTGGTTTTGTAAGAGGTTGCTTTCCCATTTCTTTAAGCAAATCATCTGAAAGTTTTTTGACATCTTGGGTCATTAACCATGCTTCAATTTCCGACTTACCTATTTTTAATTGCCCACTTTGTAAAGCTTCCATGATGTCAACTAAGATTACTGGATTGTATTGGCGTAAATAAATCATTGCTGAACTGATGCCCATGCCGAATTTGGCAGCGCCATTTTCAATTTGGTAACGTTTATCTAATTCGCGAATCGCGCCAATCGTAAATTTCACTTCAATTGTTTTTCCGTTAATCTCTAAATTCATTTTTTATCCTCCTAAAATTCAACACTTTTTGATTATTCGCCAGGTTGTGGTGCTTTCTCTGGAACGGTATCTTGGAACGCATATTGTGCTTCCGCAATAATATCTGCTTCTACTGTTGCAAAGCCATCTTGTGGCTTGCCATTAATAGAGGCTTCTGTTTCGATTTCTACTAATTCTTCTACATTGGCTGGTAAACTCCATGAATTTACATAACCTTGGGCATAAATTGCTGGATATTTACCTTCCGCATTTTTTTCACCTTTTAAATCAACGTCCCAAAATTCCATTAAGATGCCATCTTCAACTGCGTCTTTCATGTATAAATTTTCATCATCTCGAGAGGCTAAACCGCTTAACGATAACGTAACTTCTAAACCAGATACAGCATTCGCAACGCCATCTTTTGTTTGCGTACCGCTCGATTCACGTGAGAATTCCCATTCATGTTCAATTTGAAATAAGGGTTTCATTGCTTTCTTTGTCGCTGCTTCGTCCAAGCGACGAACTAATAAAATACGGTCTTTTCCTTGCATAACTTCTCCCATTGATAATTCCTCCTAGTAAAATTGCATGTGTAATGGTAGTACAGCATGCCAAATTGTTTTTTTCATTTGTTTGGTATCTTTTACCATTTGTGCTTTGACTTCTTGATGTTTGATACCCCAATTAAAATGAGCCGTTCGTTTTAAGTTACTGGTTGCCTGCCGTAAAATCGTTCCTTTAATTGTAGAAATTTGTTGTCGTTCAGATAACGCACCATAAACATGCATTATTAATTCAATTTCTCCCAAAATAGCTGATTTAGTTGGCTTAGGTAATTCTTTACTATCACCTAAGTAAACAAATGGCTGATCTGGTAAATCTGTCGGCAGTTCCTCTAGCAACAAAAATCCTGACGTCTGGCAGATTGCAACAAGGGCTTCATATAACTCTTGTTCCGCTTCATTCATTTTTAGCGCCACCTTTCCATTCAAAAAATTCAGGATTGGTTAACAAATTGGCTCTCTTCTAGTCAAAATGAAGGATCTTGAAAGTAGCCGGCATTTTCTGCTCCTTCATAGCTGACACAAGAAAGCAGTCAAAATCATAGAATTCCGTGTCTTCATTTTTTTGGTTGCCTCACGTTTATCTATCTCTTTCGACACTATTAATTTACCATGTTGACACCTGAAAAAATTCCACGCTTTTTCCATGTTTACATCCCTAGTTCATCCGCCACCGCTTCAAAGAAATGATTTCTTAATTTATAGGCTTGGCTTTTACTAATAAATAATTGCTGGGCAAGTCCAATTAATGTTAAAGAGGGCCGTTTTTTCATATATAGTTCTTCAATAATCACGCGCGTTTGTTCATCCGCTTCAGCTAAACAATTTTTGATAATGTCTCGATTTCTCTCTAAGTTCCACAGACGACGATCCATAGCTATCGTAATCGCCATTCGTTCGGTCACTACAGAGTGAAGTCCTTGTCCTCTAATACCAGCATTTAAATCTGCTTCTTGATAAGGGTGCCGTAATTCTTCTTCCCGTTGCCGGATATACTCATCTGTTTTATAAAAGTCTGCTAAAATATCTTTGATATAATTAAATGTTGACGTACGCATTGGTTAATCTCCTTTACTTTTATTCATTTAAAAGTGTTAATCGATAAATAAAATAACACTCTTTCGACATGTCTAAGCCGTGACGAATCGCTTCATCTGAATAACCGAGCCAAATTAAATAGAGATACTCGCTTTTTGTAAACGATGCGGCCTTGATGGATTGGATGGGTCTTGATTGATCCATCGACCAATTACCGATTGCTTGTCCTAATTCTTGAATTTCCTGCATAATAAGTTTATTTTTTTGACTTGCCCAATCGGGATATTGATTCATTAGTTGTAAGAGTCGTTTTCTTTTTTGTGCTTTTTCGCTTTGTTGCTTTGAAATATCTTTAAATACAACGCTTTTCATTTCAAATAAATCTTTTTTACGTTTTGTTAAATTACTCATGTTTACGGCCTTCTCTTTCACCAATTAGATAACCTAACATTAGTGTCATTGTCCAAAAGATAAACCCAATAATAATTGTTAACATATTTATTTCACACTCCTCATTCGTTTGTCTGTTGTGTCTTTATATTGGAAAACATAGCCACTGGCGTGCTTCATTAGACGAGAAATAATGCGTGTTCCATAGGCCTCCACCAGTTGTTTTCCAGAAAAATTAGTAGTAAAAATAGTTGCTTTATTCTGTCTAGCTTCTAAAATTCGGTTTAAGATATCATTATTAAAATCCGTACTAACTTTATTTTTAATTCCTAATTCAGCACCTAAATCATCTAAGACCAAAACGTCTGCTTTTTTCATTCTAGTAATATACGCTTGAGCCTTTGCTTGGCTTTTGGCCGATTCATTCATGGACATTTTTAGTTTTTCTAATAACTCAGAGTAGCTGACAAATAAACAATACTTTTGATATGCAGAGCGTTCTAAGACTTCAACTAAAATACTGATAGCCAAATGACTTTTACCGACACCAGGTTTCCCTGAAAAAATAACGTGGATTGGCTTTCCTTCAACAATCGCTGAAACTGCTGCTAAGGCCCGTTCTTTTGCTTGTCTTGTTTCTAATTCAGTGGTTTGGTAATTGGTTAAACGACATTGCCGTAGCGCATCATCAGCAATTAAGGACCCTTGATGAAAAAATTTTTGTGTACGTGCCATAAAACTCTCTTGAGAACGTTGTTGAGTAGCTTCTTGTTCATGTTTTTTTAGCATTTTATACCCACACGACCAACAAGTTGGGGCACAACGTTCTGTGCCATCTTTATTTTTTTGTTGCCAAACATATTGTTCACTGCCACATTCAGGACAACGGTCTTCAACTTTTTCTAACAATTGACTCAATAGTATTTGAAAAGTTTGATCTGTCGCATGCATACTGATTTCCTCCTTTCTTTAAAAACCTAACTCTTGATATTCTTCTGTCATTTGCGGCGTATGCTCCAACACTTGTTTTTTATCATTTATCAGAACTTCATGTACGGATAAATAATTTTGTTGCTCCCAACTTTTCAAAATAGCATTTACATAGCCGTAATTCCGTTTATTTCGATCGACGGCAATTCCTAAAGCATGCAAGATTAATTGGCATGCTTCCTCTTGGCTAGCCCCTTTTTGCATAAAATCTTGCAACCAATACTTAAAATCTTGGCTTGTTTTTGAGGCCAGTGTACCAAAGCCGTTTTCCTCATAAAAATGATAAATCATCTTTAAACAATCGTTTTCTGAACTACTACCTTGACTCTGACCTAACTTAGACTGGACTATGCTTTCCTGTGGTAACCGTTGGTAGTCAGCTGGTTGACCACTGACAGACGATTCTGCTTTAAACGTATAAGCTTTGCTATTTTTTTCAACAATCTGATTTTTCTCTTCTTGATACAAGGTTGGTTTGTAACGATCACTGCGAATATAATTATGAATTTTCCAATGTTTGATAACGATCACACCACTTTCAAATACTAGAATAAATTTTTTAACCATTAGCAATTTTAGATCGTCTTCCCCACAACCAACCATTCGCTGCAATTTTTTGGGATTATTGATAAATCCATCATCATCGGCACGCATCGCTAAATGAAAATACAGGGCCTGACTTGATAAGGGCATATCTAAAAACGCATCACTATCAATAATCGTTTTTGCAAACATGCGTCGTTCTGCCAATCCGCTTCTCTCCTTTTGACTAAATTATTGTTACTCTGTTAGTAATTCCATGAGGCCAATCATACCAATCACGATGGCCCCAATTTTTATTGAGACACTGCTTATTAATAAAATAATTGCTAAAAGTAACATATCCGACAACGTTTTTTTATAATTCCGACTCATTTCTTCACCCTTTCTACCAAAATACGGTTTTCCGAACAAAGTGTTCAAAAAATAGTTCAGTTAACCGAACATTTGAATGGCTCTATCTTAGCACCAAATATTTTCACTGTCAACTCATAAGTTCGGTTTTATGAACCGCTAATTTTAATTGCGATTGTTACTTGCCTTCTCTAAACAGGTATAGTATACTTTGAGACAATAGGAGGTTCGGAAATATGAACATTTTTGCTATCCGTTTAAAAGAAGCTTTAACAGCCAAGAACATCAAACCTAGTGAATTAGCGAAAAAAACTGGCATCGGTAAATCTTCGATCAGCGATTGGCTAGCTGGTCGTTACGAAGCAAAACAAGACAAAGTTTATCGCATTGCAGATGCATTAGACATTAATGAGGCCTGGTTGATGGGGCAAGAAGTTCCCATGGAAAAAAATGCCTCAACTATCGACCGCATTTATAAAAAATTAGAACCCCAACGACAAGCCATCGTTTATCAATTTGCCGAACAACAATTACACGAACAACAAACGCAAGCAGAAATTCTCTCATTCCCTCGCCGTGACGAAATGACACTGGCTGCCCACGCTGGGGATCCAGAAAAGATATTTTCAAAAGAAGAAATCGAGAAAATTCACGATTACTTGGATGAAATTGATGCCAAATATCAACAATCGATTTCTTCTGACAAAAAAGAGGATTAACTTCCCATCTACTCTTTTTATTAAGTAATGGCAGGTGAATGGTAAAGTGAATGATTATGAAAAACTCGTCAGTTCCATTCAAAAGGATGTGACGGTTTTAGAAATTGATTTATACAATCAAACAGGTTGTTATGGGTTGTATCGAAATGGCAAAATTTATATTGAAAAAACATTGAGTACCCGTCAAAAGAAGAACATTTTAGCCGAGGAATACGGGCATTATCAAACATCCGTTTGCACTATTTTAAATCAAAATTGTACAGAAAATCGGAAGCAAGAGTTGAAAGCCCGCAATGTGGCCTTAGAGCAATTAGTTACATTAGACGATTTAATTCGTTGCTCTGAAGCTGGCTTAAGCAACCATTATTCTTGTGCTGAATTTTTGGAAATCGATGTTGAGACATTAAAAAATGTGATTACGTACTATCGACAAAAGTATGGCGCCACTTATCTTTATAAAGGACGGATTTTTGAATTTAGGGATTATTCTGTGATGGTATTAAATACTGGGTTAACTTAAAAAGCATGGAACAAAATCAATAAGGATTTTGTTCCATGCTTAAAAGTATTCTGGAAAATTCAAGAGCGATTTTGGTACCAATGGTTAATATGTCCGACGCCAATCATAAGATTTGGGACAAGTATGAGGACGAATATAAATGACGGCCAAAATCCGATGAACTGAATAATACGTTCCCGCATACTATGTAGTACAAAGAAGAAAAGAAAAAAGTACAGGGAACTCTTGCCTGAACCCATTTCTTTTAAATAACGATCTCCATTTTTATAGAAACCAACAATTCTTTTCATTTTTGCACCTCCATGACTATTTTATCAAGAAATCAGGAAAAGAAAAAGCACACCATTCGTCTGGTGTGCTTTTTCTTTTTAATTATTCACCTTGATTCAACTTACGAATCAACTCATCAATGTGATTTCCGTATTGGACAGATTCGTCTCTTTCAAAAATCAACTCTGGTGTTTTATACAAGGTTAACCGTTGTCCTAATTCTTTACGAATCAGTCCTTTGGCTTTGTCTAATCCTTGTTGAGCTTTTTGTTGTTCGGAAGCTAAATCAGATAACAAGCTGTAATAAATCGTTGCTTGTTGTAAATCACCGGTCACACGAACATCTGTAATAGTGATGCCTTGGACGCGTGGATCTCTGATGCGTTTGTTCAAGATATCATTCACTTCACGCATGATTTCTTGGCCTACACGACGGTCACGATAATTTGCCATAGTGTCTTCCTCCAATTACTAAAATTATTGTTTGATTTCTTCCATAATGAAGCCTTCAATCGCATCATCTACACGTAAATCATTGAAGTTTTCAATCATAGCACCACATTCAAAACCAAGTTTGACTTCTTTCACGTCATCTTTAAAGCGTTTCAAGCTTGCTAATTTACCTTCATAAATAACAATACCATCACGAATGACACGAACGCCACTATCGCGGCGAATAAAGCCTTCTGTAACATAACAGCCAGCGATTGTGCCAACTTTAGATACTTTGTACAATTCACGAACCGTCATTTGACCCGTAATTTTTTCTTCAAATTCTGGATCTAATAACCCTTTCATCGCTGTTTCGATTTCTTCTAGGGCTTTATAGATAATACGGTGTAAACGAATATCAACTTCTTCTTGTTCTGCTTGTTGTTTCGCTTGTGGTGTTGGGCGAACGTTAAAGCCGATAATAATCGCATTACTTGCTGCGGCTAAAGTTACGTCGCTTTCATTGATGGCCCCAACTGCCGCGTGAACAATTTTCACACGAACGCCTTCTACATCAATTTTTTGTAAACTTGCTGAAACGGCTTCGGCAGATCCTTGTACGTCTGCTTTGACAATGATATTAACTTCTTTTAATTCGCCTTCTTTTAGGCTTTCAAATAAGTTATCCAATGTCACACGGCTACTTGCTGAACGTTGTTCAAGCAACGCACGTTTAGCCCGTTCTTCCCCTGCTTGACGTGCTGTTTTTTCATCTTCAAAGACCACAAAACGATCACCCGCTTGAGGAACATCATTTAATCCGGTAATTTCTACAGGAGTTGCGGGTCCTGCTTCTTTATCACGGCGGCCCATGTCATTGGTCATCACACGAACACGTCCGTAAGTATTACCAACAACGATTGGATCACCAACATGTAAAGTTCCTTGTTGAACGAGTAATGTCGCAACCGGACCTTTACCTTTATCTAAGCGCGCTTCAATCACTGTTCCAATTGCTTTTTGCGTTGGATCAGCTTTTAAGTCTTCTACTTCAGCAATCAGTAAAATATTTTCCAACAACTCATCAATGTTTTGATTGAATTTCGCTGAAATATTGACAAAAATCGTATCTCCGCCCCATTCTTCAGGAATTAATTCATGTTCACTTAATTCTTGTTTCACATGATCAGGATTTGCACCAGGCTTATCAATTTTGTTAACTGCTACAATAATTGGCACTTTTGCCGCTTTCGCATGGTTAATCGCCTCGATTGTTTGTGGCATTACTCCATCGTCCGCTGCAACAACTAAGATGGTAATATCAGTGATGCTGGCACCACGCGCGCGCATACTAGTAAAGGCCGCATGTCCTGGTGTATCTAAGAACGTAATTGGTTTGCCATCAATATCTAACTGATAGGCCCCAATATGCTGCGTGATTCCGCCCGCTTCACCTGAAGTCACACGAGAATGGCGCAATGTATCTAATAATGTTGTTTTCCCGTGGTCTACGTGTCCCATGATTGTGACAACAGGGGGACGTGTAATTAAGTTTTCTTCAACAACTGCTTCTGGTTCGAAGAATTTATCAATGTCCGCAATATCAACTTGGACTTTTTCTTGCGGTTCCATGCCATAGTCCACAGCTAATAATTCAATTGTATCTTTATCTAGGGCTTGGTTTTGGTTAACCATGACACCCATCATAAATAATTTTTTGATGATTTCCGCTGGTTCGCGGTGGATTTTTTTCGCAATATCCGCCACGTTCATACCTTCTGTATATTCTAAAACATCTGGTAATTCACGGAATTTACGTGCTGGTACTGCTGGCTTCGCTGATTCTTGTTGATGTTTGCCTTTTTTCCCTTTTTTATTGAAACGATTGCGGTTTTGGTTATTAAAGTTATTCCGATTATTACGATTTTGACCGCCACCAAAATTGTTGTTGCGGTTTTGGCCGCCACGGTTTTGGTTGTTCCCGCCATTGTTATTTTGGCTGGTCCGATTTTGATTCGTTGTAGAACCGTTATTGTTTTGGGTATTGCGGTTTTGATTGTTTGTATTTGTTTGATTGCTACGGTTTTGTGTGTTGCTTTGGCCGTGACGATTTTGGTTGTTGTTGTTTCTTTGTTGTCCATTCGTTGATTGATTGTTTGGACGATTTTGGTTATTTCTTTGTTCACCAGGTTTATTGTTCATTGGTTTCTTATTGGCTGGTTTATTTTGTGTTGTTTGTTGCTTTTGGTTGTTTGTTGCTTTTGATTGAGTATTTACGGTACTTCCTCCTCCGAATGCTTGACGAAGCTTTGTTTCTTGCTCGGAACTAATTGCGCCCATATGGTTTTTAACATCCATACCTAATTGATGCGCTTTATCGACAACGTCTTTGCTTGCTTTATTCATTTCTTTTGCTAGTTCATAAATTCTTTTTTTTCCCATGCAATCACCTTCCTAACCTTTTAGTAATTCCTTGATTTTGGTGGCAAATCCTGCATCAGTTACTCCGATAACCATTCGTGGTCGCCCAATCGCTTGGCTGAGCTCGAATTGACTGAACAGTTCGCTAACAGGAACATTATAATAAGAACTTTTGTCCTTGATTTTCTTTCTAGTATTCTCACTGGCATCTTGCGCAACAAACACAAATTTCGCTTTGTTTGCACGAATATCTTTAAGGGTTAATTCCTCGCCTGTGACTAATTTACCGGCGCGCATTGCTAAACCTAAAAGGTTCAAAATTTTGGTTTTATTTTCCATCGCCAAACAACTCTTTGCGGGCTTTTTGGTGCGTTACATAATCCAATAGTTCTTGATAAAATTCATCACTTAATTTTGTTTCTAAGACACGATCAAGAATTTTTTTATCCCAAGCTTTTTGGACTTCCGCAGGATCCAAATCAACGTAAGCGCCACGTCCAGGCAATTTACCAGTTGGATCTAAAGCCACTTCGCCTTCTTTGGAGCGAGTAATTCTGACTAATTCTTTTTTCGGTTTCATTTCGCCTGAAACAACCGATTTACGCATTGGAATTTTTCTCTTTTTCATTTTTTCACCCTCCAAAAACGTTATTCTTGTTCAGGTAATTCTTCTGTAATTTCTGCTTCAACAACTGCTTCTTCAGTAGCCAAGTTTTCGTAATCATCTGCCGTCATATCTGAATGGATAATTGCTTCATCCATTTCTTCTGCCACTTCGGCAACTTCTTGATTGGCTTGTTGTTCATAAAATTCAGCCATATCAGATTCTGATTTGATATCAATTTTATGGCCCGTTAATTTAGCAGCTAAGCGCGCATTTTGACCACGTTTACCAATTGCTAATGACAATTGATAATCAGGTACAACAACTGTACATGCTTTGCTATTTTCTGGATCAAAAATAACATCTAATACTTGAGCTGGATTCAAGGCATTACTAATATAAATAGCTGGATCTTCGTTCCATTCCACAATATCCATATTTTCGCCTTTTAATTCATTCACAATCGCTTGGACACGTTGGCCTTTTGGACCAACACAGGTACCCACTGGGTCAATATTAGGATCTGTTGAACGAACGGCTACTTTTGAACGATCGCCAGCTTCACGAGCGACGCTTACGATTTCAACAATTCCATCATAAACTTCTGGAATTTCTTGTTCAAAAAGACGTTTTAGTAAATCTGGATGACTACGGCTTACAAAAACTTGTGGGCCTTTTGATGTGTTTTCAACACGTGATACGTAAACTTTAATCCGATCATGCGGTTGGTAAAATTCATTTGGCATTTGATCTTGTTTTGATAAGACTGCTTCGATTTTACCTAAGTTTACATAAATATAACGACGATCTTGACGTTCAACAATTCCTTGCATGATGTCATTTTCATATTCGCTAAATTCATTATAAATAATTGTTCTTTCTGCTTCACGGACACGTTGTAAAATCACTTGCTTTGCTGTTTGGGCAGCAATGCGGCCAAAGTCTTTTGGCGTAACTTCAAAACGAATTTTGTCGCCGATTTCATATGCCCCATTTAATGCAACGGCATCTTTTAATGAAACTTCCAATTGTGAATCAAATACTTCTTCTGTTACTTCTTTGACAGCATACACGTGAATATTGCCTTTTTTTGGTTCAAATTCAACTTCGACGTTGCTTGCTTGTCCATAATGTCTTTTATATGCAGAAACTAAAGCTGCTTGTAACGCTTCAATCACCGTATCTTTAGGAATCCCTTTTTCAGCTTCTAATACGTCTAATGCATTTAACATTTCTTTGCTCATTGTTTTTCTTTTCCTCCTATGGATTCGTTAAAGCTGAACGAGTGGTTCTTCTTCCAAGGGAAAAACTTCTCGTTAAAACTTGTCACAGGCCCGGCTAAAAGTAAAACTTTTAGTGGACCCTTTTTTACATTCGAGTCTGTTGATTAAAATTGAATGGCTAAACGAGCTTTTGCGATATTTTTACGTTCAAAAGTCATTTCCTTCACTCTGGTTTTAATTTTTACACTTAATGTTAATTGTTCTGAATCAAGATGGACTAAGGTACCCTCAATCTGTTTTTCTCCATCAACTGCTTGATAAAGAGAAATATGAATGTACTTACCTACCGCTTGTTCATAATCGCTTTCTTTCTTTAACGGACGTTCTGCTCCCGGAGAAGAAACTTCCAGAAAGTACGCTTGCGGAATTGGATCTGGATCCATTGCATCTAGTTTTTCACTTAATTTTTCGCTGACAAAGGCACATTCCTCAATATCAATGCCACCTTCTTTATCGATAAATACTCGTAAAAACCAATTTTTTCCTTCCTTAACAAACTCTACTTCCACAAGTTCAAAATTTTGTTCTTCTAAGATTGGTGTGACTAACTTTGTTACAGTTTCCACAGCACTACTCAAAATTTTCGCCTCCTTCGAGATTGATGTAACGAACCGTGTCCTGATGACTTTTCCATCAAAAAGAGTGAGCAGAAATCCGCTCACTCCCAACTAGTATCATTACGCTAAAGATAGTATAGCACAGAACCATTCCAAACTCAAATGAACAAGCTAAATCTCTCGAAATTTGCACATTTTGTCTCGATTACTGAAACTATCTAAGCGATTATTTTTTCGTTTTAAAATAGATAAATAATCCTTGAATCAAAAGAAGGGTACCTAAGAAAAGAAACGCGTTTTCTTTTGTTTCTCCTGTTTTTGGCAATTCCTTATTACGAATCGCCTGTTTTTCAATGGTTATTGAAGTAGTTTCTGTGGTTGAATTCGTGGTAGTATCTGTTGTCCCACTCGTTGGTGGTGTGGTACTTTCTATAGGTTTTTCTGGCGTATAGTGATTAGTAAATACTTGACCTCCATCATACTGAGTAGTCGCCACAAGATTTCCTAAAAGCGCCTCGACGGTTACTTGAACTTGAAGGTTGTGCGTATCGTAGGAAACACCTGCCTGTTGCGTGTTTACTTCCCGAATGGTGTATTGATAGTTTCCAGGAGTTTCAAAGGTTAATGGTGAAAATTGAATTTTCCCTAAAGTATCGTTACTAACCGTTTCTAGTACTGTGCCTTTCTCATCTAACAATTCAAATTGAAATTCAGCATCCTTCAGTGGTTTTCCTAAAAGAACTTTTCCAGCTAAAAATGAAGCAGCGACTGGTTGATATGAAATCTTATGATTCACAACAGTTTTCAGTGCAACTAAGTTTTTACCAAAGTCTTCAGGTGTTATTGAAATCTTGTTTTGCGAAAGTTGGTAACCGATAGGTGCTTTGGTTTCTACTAAAGTATAGTTATCTTTTAACAAGCCTTTAACAATCGCTGTTCCGTTTTGATCTGTTGTGATTTTGGCCACTGTTTGATTGGTTGAGTTACGAATGAGTTCAAACTCTGCACCTGCTAAACGCTGGCCCGCTTCATCTTCTTTATGAATTTCAACAACATATTGTTCACCATTGGCTTCTCCACCACCCGTTTGTGAGACACGACTCACTTCGACTTCTTCCACCACCGTTTGATTTTCTGTTAATTTTGCATAATTTGTGAAGGTTTCACCTTTTTCGGGAAGATGATCGATTTTGGTTTTATAGGTGATACGATATTCATTAGTCCCAATATTGCCAAAATGCACCGAAAAATTGCGGTCACCAGGACCATACTGGACAGACAACTGACCAGTTATATCTTCCTCTGACGTGAACTGCCAAATAGCATTTCCATCCAGTGTCCATTGTCCTCGTTCAATTTTCATAGTGTCTTTCATATAACTTAAACTTTCTGTTTTTAGCACATCTTCCACTTCTAAATCAGTATACGTTTGCCCTGTTGGATTAATCCGTAGCACATTGTAAATTTCGGTTGGATCGTCTTCGATAAACCATGAATACTTGCTAAATTTTTCGTTAACATCATCGCCTTCACCTTGGTAATCAAGATCGCCAGCAAATATTTTTTCCCCTTCAACCGTGACGTAAATAGGAATCTTGGATTCATTTTCCACATTTTCGAAATCAATCAAACTTGTAAAATATAAAGACCCACTAATATTGGCATGGTTTTCTACGTAATCTGTATACGTTAACGTGACCGTTTTATTTGCTACATCGGTCTGTGCAATTGCAACCACAGCACCTGTATCATCTACTACATTAAAGGTCATATTTTTCTCGAGACGTAGCTCTTCGGGCAAAGTAATCACACTCGTATCCCCACTATTAACGGTATTATCTGGTAAGTTGAACTCAATTCGGAGGTAGATGTCTGTATATTGATTAATGGTCCCAAGCGGGTTTCCCTCTTTGTCCGTTAGTTGAATCGCTGTCACAATGTTGCCTACTTGCTTACGCGGCACTACGTTTGGCGTAGCAGAAATTTGATTGGTTTCACTGGTACTAGTTGGTTCCGTTTGCGCATATCCTGTTTCAAGTTTCAGAAAAGGCGTTATCAGCGTCGACAAAAGAATGAAAAACATTCCCCAATAGACAAAACTTCTTTTTTTCATTTTTATTCAATCCTTCCTATCTAAAATAATTGGTTAGGTTTATACTATCAAGGATTAACTAGGTGCAAGTGTTTTTATTTTTCCCAACAATAAAAAACAAAAAACACCGAACCAAAATAATTTTGGCTCGGTGTTTTGCTCCTAATGTCTTTTCTTATAAAACCATAATTGAACTTTTTCAGAAATGGTTGATAAATGTTGGAAAGTTGAGTCTGCTGCAAAGAAAAGAATGGCTAAAAGTAACAAGGCTGTTGGCGATACCGAAGTTAACGAGAACAAGTTTTTCATGGAAATACTTGTAATAACCATTCCGATTAAACAGCCAATCATTACGCGCTTGCGGTAACGATTCATTGGTGAACTAATTTTATAAAGAACCATAAAGCCGACTGAAACTAGCAACAATGTTGCAGTCGTTGAAATGTCCGTTTTTTGAAGTGCAAGAATATCACCACAAATTAGTAAGGCACCGACTACTAACATATCCGTTAACCCACCAGGAATTGCTTTTGATAACACATTGAAAAGAAATTTCCCTTCAATGCGACGATGATTTGGTTCCAAAGCTAGAAATGTCGAAGGAATCCCAATTGTAAATAAACTAATCAATGTGACTTGTGTCGGTTGTAAAGGATATGTCACGGCAAAAATCATAGCAAAGACAGACATCAGCAAGGAGAAAATATTTTTTACAAGGAATAAACTTGAAGAACGTTCAATGTTATTAACTACTTGGCGGCCTTCAAAGACAACCTCCGGCATCGTTGAAAAATCAGAATCCAACAACACAACTTGCGAGGCTTGTGCTGTAGCTTGATTTCCTGAAGCCATGGCAATACTACAATCTGCTTCTTTCATGGCTAAAATATCATTGACTCCATCCCCTGTCATCGCCACTGTATGATCTAATTTTTTCAACAATAGTACAAATTGTTTCTTTTGTTCTGGCGTGACACGACCAAAAACGGTGTATTTTTCTAACGCTTCTGTCTGGGCTTCCATTGTAGTTAATGTTCGCGCGTCCACATAATTTTCAGCACCAATAATGCCTGCCGCTTGTGCTACATTGGATACTGTTAAAGGATTATCACCAGAAATGACCTTAATAGCCACATTTTGTTCAGCGAAATATTCAAAAGTTGCTTTGGCTTCTTTACGAATCGGATTCCAAAGAAGAATGTAGCCTAGAGGTTGAACCTCTGCTGCCAACGTTTCCTGAAATTCTCCTAAATACTTTCCGAACACCAATAAGCGATAGCCTTGACTTGTATAATGTTCCACTTCAGATTGATACATTTCATAATTGTCTCTCAAAATCATCTCTGGCGCCCCAAGAATATACGTCGCTTCCGGGAAAGTCACGCTACTAAATTTTTCGACAGACGAAAACGAGGTGTAGCTAACGGCTTCCCTTTGATTATTAGTAACAAAAAATTCTTTCATCGCTTTCATCGTATCGTTGTCAGCTGACATTGTTCGGCAAAAATCGCCAATTAATTTTTCGACATTGGTTAAGTCTGTACCATCATTTTCGATACTCACCACAGGAACCAACTCTTGGACTTCCATCGTGTTTTCAGTAATTGTTCCTGTTTTATCTACACATAACACATCAACACGTGCTAAGGATTCGATACTTTTCATGTTGTGCAATAAAACGCCGCGCTTCGCTAAGCGCATTGTGCTGGCAGCTAATGCAACGGTTGTTAAAAGGTACAACCCTTCTGGAATCATCCCAATCAAGGCAGCTTCCATGGAGACAATGCTGTCATGAAGCCCTTGATGGTTGATGAAATAACTTTGGAAAAATAGAACACAGCCGATTGGAATAATAATAATCCCTACCCATTTCACCAAACGGTTAATGGAACCGACCATCTCTGATTGTTCCCCTTTTTTAATTGATTTGGCTTCAAGCGTTAATTGATGAACATAGGCCTCAGCGCCAATTTTATCAATTCTTGCATAACAAGAACCTGACACAATAAAGCTACCTGACAAAAGTTGACTATCTGCTACTTTGGTAATCTCATCAGATTCCCCAGTTAACAAGGATTCATTCACACGGACTTCACCAGATAAGACAATTGCATCCCCAGAAATCTGTTCACCCGATTTAAAGAGCACCACATCATCCAAAACCAGTTCATCTGGCGAAATTTCTTGTTCTTGGCCATCCCTCACAACGGTTACTTTTGTAGCGTTTAGAATATTTAAGCTATCTAATACTTTCTTCGACTTAATTTCTTGGTAAATTCCAATGACCGTATTAATGATTACTACTGGCAAAAAGGTCATATTTTTATAAGATTGTACCAGCATTAATAACACACCTAGTACCACAAAAATTAAGTTGAAATACGTAAATACGTTATTAATAACAATCTGTTTCGTTGTGATAAACTCTGTGTCGACGGCGGCATTGACTAAGCCTTTTCGCTGTCTTTCTTCAACTTGTGCGGCCGTCAAGCCTTGTTTATCTTCTGGATAATAGCGTTCCGCGTTAGCAGTCACTGCTATTGGTTCATTTTCTTGCATTTCTTTTTTTCTTCTCAAACACATCACCCCTTGTTCTAGTCGACTCTTTCATCGTCTCCTTCTCTCCCACAGTATAGCACTGAATAAAAATTTAGATAACAACTAGCGTCCAACTATAGAAAAAAATTATACATTTCCTAAACATTGTCATTTTCAGGAACAAGCTAACGCAAAACCTTTTCATTTACTTGTTTTTCCTTTACTATAGTAAAGAAGAAATATCAAGAAATGAGGAACAATTGATGGCACAGAATCACGTAATTAAAGTTAGTAAAAAAACATTAGCAGAGATGACCACTGTTTATCAACCCAATCGTTTAAATAAAACGGTCCCTTATACTGTCTTCGTGGCCAAGGTTGGCACCACTACCATCACTGCTTATCAATCAGGTAAAGTCATGTTTCAGGGACCTCAAGCTGAAAAAGAGGCCGCTCGTTGGGAAGGAACGAGTACCACACCACAGAAAAAAGTGTCCCCCCAGACTACAACGCTGCCTGCTGATTTTGGCAACTGGTCTGTGATAGGTTCCGATGAAGTCGGTAATGGTAGCTATTTTGGTCCAGTAACTGTCTGTGCTGCCTATGTTGACAAAAGCATGATTAGCAAACTAAAAGCATTAGGTGTTCGTGATTCCAAAGAATTAACCGACCCACAAATTATTCAATTGTCACATGTCATTAAAGAACTGATTCCTTACAAGTTATTAATCGTTGAACCAAAAAAATACAATGAGATCCAACCAAACTACAATGCTGTACACATGAAAGTCGCTTTGCATAACCAAGCGATTTATCTGTTGCTACAAGAGTTGGCTCCCACAAAGCCAGAAGGGATTTTGATTGACCAATTCACCCCTGAAAATAATTATCGGAAATATGTTCGTAATGAAAAAAATCAAGTCACTGAAAAATTGTTCTTCGTCACTAAAGGAGAGCAGTATCATGTTGCTGTTGCTGCCGCCTCTATTATTAGCCGCGCTGCTTTTTTAGAAGAGTTAGACAAAGAATCTGCAGAATTGGGTTTCTCTGTGCCCTCTGGTGCCGGCAGCAAATCAGACCAAGTAGCCGCCCGTATTTTGAAAAAAGGCGGCCTAGACTTATTAGCGAATTACGCGAAGCTGCATTTTGCAAACACCCAAAAAGCCCAAAAGTTACTATAAAATAAACACCAAGCAAAAGTCCCAATGCCGATTAGCGGCGCTGGGACTTTTGCTTGGTGTAAAAAATTATTTTTCAATTTCGATAAACAGGACTTTTAAGTAATTACCTTCTGGAAAATTAGGATTCACTTGAAAGTCTGCCGGTAATTGATACGTGTCCGTAATCTTGTAACGAACATTTTTCTCTTGCAAGGCAGTAATCACCATTTTTTTATATTTGGCTAAGGATAAATTTGCCGCATTGGTTGAGGCAATAAGCGTTCCCTTATCCGTTAAAATATCAATAGAATCTTTCACTAGCTCCCCATAATTTTTAGCAACGGAAAAAACTTTCTTTTTGTTGCGAGCAAAACTCGGCGGATCCAAAATGATCATGTCATAACTCAAGCCTTTACGTGAAGCATATTTAAAGTAGTCAAAAACATCCATAACAATAATCTTTTGCGCGGCAAGATTTAAATGATTGACTTCAAATTGCTCAGTCGTTTTCGGTAAGCTTCGTTTAGCTAAATCCACACTAGTGGTGGCCACAGCACCTCCCATAGCGGCAGCTACTGAAAAAGCACCTGTATAACTAAACATATTTAAGACTGTTTTACCTACTGCAAACCCATCTACTAATCGACCACGAACTTCTTTTTGATCTAAAAAGATGCCTGTCATTAATCCTTCGTTTAAATAGGTAGCAAATTGAACGCCATTTTCGGTGACAAGTAATGGCTCGGGTGCTTGTTCACCATATAAAAACTGTGATTCGGGTAAATCTTTTGTGGAAAAGCGAATCTTTTCGTAGGCACCAATAATGTCAGGGTAAACTGTGCGAAACGCCGTCAAAAGTTCGGCTTTTTTCTGATAAAGGGTTTCATTATACCATGAAAAAACGGCGTAATCTGCATAGCGATCGATGATTAGACCCCCAATGCCATCTCCTTCTCCATTAAATAATCGATAAGCGGTTGTCAGCGAATCCTTTTCAAAAGATGTCCGCTTCTCACGACTTATTTCAAAGAGTTGTTGAAAAAAAGATTGATTAATTGGTCCATGCCATGACAGCAACCAACCAATTCCTTTATTTTGTTCGCCTAAATATCCTTCGGCTAAACGCTGGCCTTTACTATCAATCAAAGTAAGCCAATCTGTTGGTAACTGCGCTGGCACTTGTTGCAAATCTTCTTTCTGAATTAAAGGATATCCTTTTTTAAATTTATGTTCTGCTTTTTTAGTTACTTGAAGTTTCATTCTGTACACCTACTTTTCAAAGTCCTATCTAGTATAGCAAAAAAAGGCCCATCTGTCTTTAAAGGATTCAAGCTTCACGTCATTTAACGAACTAAAAAGTTTAAGGAAATAGTAAGTTTTCTTTAACATCCCCATTCCTCACTTCGGTAAGAATTGACATAAAATTTGTGAAAGAGTAAAATTAAAGCGATATTGTAAAATACGAAATTTACCTAATTTTACTTTTATAGAATCATCGTTTAGAAAGGACGTTTATTTTGAAAAAATTATTTAAAACAAATATTTTAAACACGCGACTGGGGTTATTCTCGCTAATCGCCATCTTACTGTGGCTAAAAAACCTCTTTGCGTACGCCGTTGATTTCCATTTACGTTTGGAAAATATTAACGAGTACTTCATACTCTTAATTAATCCAATTGCCACAACGGTCTTTTTATTAGCCATCGCTTTGTATGTTCGCCGTAAAAAAGCTTCTTATATTACAATGATGATTATTTACTTCTTGATGAGTTTACTGCTCTTCTCAAATGTCGTGTATTATCGAGAATTTACTGACTTCATCACAGTTAATACGATGCTTGGTGCTGGCAAAGTAGCTAGCGGTCTTGGCGAAAGTGCCTTACGTCTCTTTAGACCTTATGACGTCATTTATTTCTTAGACTTCATTATTATTGGCGTATTATTATTAACGAAAAAAATTAAAACAGATGCGCGTCCAGTCCGCGCACGTGTAGCAGTCTCTGTCACACTCCTTTCTGTTGTCTTTTTCTTATTCAATCTATTTATGGCTGAAACAGAACGTCCCCAATTATTAGGACGTCAATTCTCTCGTGACTATATCGTGAAATTCTTAGGCTTAAATGCCTTTACCGTATACGATGGCATTACAACTTACCAAACAAACCAAGTCCGTGCCGAAGCTAGTGCTAACGATATGAAACAAGTTGAAGATTACGTGAAACAACAATATGCGGCACCCGATGATAGTAAGTTTGGTATTGCAAAAGGCAAAAATGTAATTTATATCCATTTAGAAAGTTTCCAACAATTTTTAGTTAATTACAAATTAAAAGATGAAAATGGCGTAGAACACGAAGTCACACCATTTATCAATAGTCTTTACAATAGTAAAAGTACCTTTAGCTTTGATAACTTCTTCCACCAAGTTGGTCAAGGAAAAACAAGTGATGCCGAAACGTTACTTGAAAATTCACTATTTGGTTTAGACCAAGGTTCACTCTTTACACAAGTTGGTGGGAAAAATACGTTTGAAGCAGCACCCGATATTTTAAAACAAACGCAAGGTTACACTAGCGCTGCTTTCCACGGAAATGCCGGTAACTTCTGGAATCGGAATGAAACCTATAAACGTTTAGGCTATGACTATTTCTTTGATGCTAGTTATTATGATGTTAATTCAGATAACTCATTCCAATATGGGTTACACGATAAACCATTCTTTAATCAATCCGTTCAATATTTAGAACATTTACAACAACCGTTCTATTCTAAATTTATTGCTGTATCCAATCATTATCCTTATTCTCAATTTACAAACGATGAAGCAGGATTCCCAATTGCAAAAACCTCTGACGAAACAATTAATGGTTACTTTGCAACAGCGAATTATTTAGATAAAGCGGTCGAAGAATTCTTTAACTACTTGAAATCTTCAGGTCTCTATGAAAACTCAGTCATTGTTCTTTATGGCGATCACTATGGGGTTTCTAATTCAAGAAACCAAAACTTAGCAGAGTTAGTAGGTAAAACCAAAGCAGATTGGAACGATTTTGACAACGCCAATATGCAACGTGTTCCTTATATGATCCACGTTCCTGGTCAAGAAAATGGCGGTGTGAACCATACTTATGGCGGCCAAGTTGATGCCTTACCAACCCTTCTACACTTGCTTGGTGTCGATACGAAAAACTACATTCAGCTAGGCCAAGATTTATTCTCTAAACAACACAATCAAATCGTTGCTTTCCGCAACGGCAATGTTGTAACACCTAAATATACTATTTTAGGTTCTAGCATTTACGATACTAAAACAGGCACTTTAATTACAGAACCAACCGAAGAAGTTAAGAAAGAAGTCGCTGATTTAAAAGCCAAAGCGACGAAACAATTAGAAACGTCTGACCAAATTACTAACGGTGACTTGCTTCGTTTCTATACCAATAGCGGCTTAAAACTAGTTAACCCAGAAGACTATGATTACAAGAACCAATTGCAACAACTGGAAGCAATTGAAAAAGAAAAAGGTGAAAAATCAACGAGTGTTTACAGTAAAAACAATAATAAATCAACCGTTGATGAATATCACACTGACAGTTATCAAGGCTATCAAAAAACTGGTAAATAAATCTTCAAAAAGCTTGAGCAATTTGCTCAAGCTTTTTTGCTACTTTTTCATAATTAATTCATATTATTTCACTATACTAAAGATAGTTTAGAGAGGTGAAAGTTGATGAGAAGTGTCCGTTACGCTACAGCTAGTAGTTTTTATCATAAAAAAATCACGTTAATCACCGCACTCTTCTTCTTCCTGTTCTCTTTCTTATTGACTGGGCTGTTTAACTTAATTGATTTTGAAAAAGAGTTTTTACGAACGATGCCAGACTTTGTCGATATTGAAAAACAAACTAGTTACCATTACCAACTGATTCAATACTATTGGCACCTCTATCTAGGTAGTGTCATTTTCTTTGGTGTTACTTTTCTTCTGTTGATGTATGTGACATTACGCATAAAAAAGGAAGAAATACATACATGGTATCACATGCACTTTTCAAATATGTATGTCACCAAACAGCTCTTACTAGAGTTATGTTTACCGGCTCTATTAGGAATTTTCAGTTTTTTACTTTTCACTTTAATGTTTCAAGAAACGTATAATACTGTTCTTTGGGCTGCTCGTGATGCTATTTTACAGTGGTCTCATTTGGAACCTCCAGCATTTTTAGCTAAAAGTACCGACCAGGATGTCACGATTACAAATATCCAGCATTTAGGGATTCAAACGATCCAAGCGTTTTCTTTTGATTTTAAAAGTATGCAGTCGCTTTATACAATCCGTAATTGCTTTGTTAACTGCTTAATCTTGTTTGGCATTCCTCTTGTTTGCGGGACTCCTTTCACATTGATTTATTTACGCACACATCAGAAATAAGGGAGGGATTTTCTATGAATGTCACACCATCATTCAAAAAAACAACCGAAAAAAAATCCTCATTCGACGCGTTAGCTTTGCGAGAAGTTTATGGAATCATTTATTCTGCTCCAGAACAAGAACTCGCATTGGCCGATTTTTTCCAAACAAACCAACTAACCATTACTAGGCTTTCTTCTAGTGAAACCTTTTTGCCCTACTTGTCATTAGAAGAAAATTTATTTATCGCTAGTACGATCAAAGAACGGGATCGAAAAGTAGTTCTAGCCGAAGCTTTCCAGGTGTTCCAATTAGAACCTGCCTTACTTGGTCGTTCCTTTACTTCTTTTACGACTTTTGAAAAAATTAAAATGCGCATAATACAACTTTTGCTTTCAAAAACAAGTACGTTAGTGATTGATGACATCTTTTCTTCATTAACGATTGGACAACGTCAAGAAATTTTACCTCAATTAAAAATAGCAGTTCAAAAAAGAAACAAGCGCTTGCTATTTCTGACAAAAGAGCCACAAATTATTGATAGTCCCTATGTGCGCCCCCTGTCTCTACATGCGTTATTAAACTAAAAAAACGTCTGGCACTGATTGTGACCAGACGTTTTCTTTAGTTTTCAGTAATTTCAACATCAGGAAATGAAATAATAAACGTGGTGCCTTTACCAAGTTCACTCTCAACATTGATTTTTCCTTTATGCAAGCGGACCAATTGTTGAACGATTGGTAAGCCTAATCCTGATTCTCCATATTTCGTATTTTTACGGGATGGATCTACTTTGTAATAACGATCCCAGATATTCAGAATTTGCTCTTCCGTCATGCCGATTCCTGTATCAGAAATACGGACAATAGTTTCTAAATAGCCTTTTTCTAAAGCAATATGAATTTCGCCATTTTCAGTAAATTGGATGGCATTTTGAACAATATTGACAACTACTTGAACGAAACGATCATAATCGGCATACACATCAATTGGTTCGGTGGTGTCTAAATACAATTGATTACCAGCGGCTTCAGCTTTGGCCGTTAGTTGAGTCACAATATTTTCTAAAGCTTCTGTTCCGTTGAACTTCTTCACAACAATTTGAATCTGGTTGGTCCGAATTTTTTCATAATCAAGATTTTCATTGACTAAGCGAATCAAGCGAGCGGTCTCATTTTGCATCAGTTTAATCGCATTCTCTTTTTGATTTTCAGGAATAGCATTATACTGCAATCCCTCTAACAAGCCATTAATAGTTGTTAAAGGCGTCCGCATTTCATGAGAGGCATCCGCCATAAATTGACGACGGCGCTCTTCTTGCCGATTGATTTCTTCTTGTGATTCTTTTAAAGACGCAGCCATTTTATTAAAATCTTCTGCTAGGTCATCAAATTCATCTTTGTCATGTACTGGTAATTGAATATCAAAATTTCCACTAGTGATTTCTTTGGTGGCTTTACGCATCCGATTAATTCGTTTCACTTGGAAAGTCGCAAATAGATAGCTTAGTAACAAGGCAATCACACCAGAAAAAATAAAGCCTTTAATCAAGTTTTGTGTCACGGACTGAACACTTCGGTCAACGTTTTTGGCAGGTTGTGTAATAACGAGTGAACCAATAATCACTTTTTTATCAGAAGACTGATTTGATGCATACACCGGTAACATTACATAGGATGAAGTATTTCGGGCCCCGTAAATATCAATGTTTTCTGTTGCATAAACACGATTGCCTTTCATGATTTGATCCCAATTTTTATCGATTAAGGAAAAGTCTAATTTTTTTGTGCTATCAACTGGTGGGTACTGCACTTCGCGGTCCTTGTTAATAAACACAAATTGCACATCTTGCTTCTGGAGTACGCGCTCAGTCAACTGAAATGAATAGGATAAAACATCTCGATCTGAAACACCTGCAACATTAATAAAAAAGTCACGTGTTTCTAAAGCCGATTCTGCATAACCATACAGCTGTTCATAGTTATTTTCTTGCATTGTGCGCTTGGTCAATTGTGTGAAAGACGTTCCGACAATGAGAATTATCAGAGCAATCACACCTATAAAAGCAAGTAATTGTTGATACAAATACTTCATTAAGCAACACCTGAATCGTCGAATTTATACCCTACGCCCCAAACCGTTTGGATGACTTGAGGACCCACTTTTTCAATTTTTTGTCGTAATTTTTTGATATGGGCATCAACTGTCCGTTCATCGCCAAAGTATTGATAGTCCCAAACCAATTCTAGTAGTTGTTCGCGTGAAAAGACTTGGCGTGGTTTTTTTGCTAAAGTGTATAGCAAATCAAATTCTTTAGGTGTTAAGCCTTCAATTAATTGATTATCTAAATATGTTTCTCGTGTTTTCGTATTCATTTTAAAATGATCCGTAATCACGTCAAATGTTTCATCTGTATTCTCAGACGTATCATGCGCAGCCTCTGCCACCTCGGCACGACGATGTAGAGCTTTCATCCGTGCAATCAAAGTTAATGGACTAAATGGTTTTGTCACATAATCATCCGCACCCATTTCAAGGCCAATTACTTGGTCACTTTCAGAATCACGAGCGGTCAACATAATAATGGGAACATTGGCTGAAACTTTGCGAATTTCACGACAAACAGCCATCCCATCCATACTAGGTAAGTTTAAATCTAACGTAATCATGTCCCATTTTTCTGGCGAAGCAAGAAAAGTCGCCAATCCTTCTTTGCCATCATCTTTAAAGGTAGCTTCCCACCCTTCATTTAAGAAAAACATTTGCATCATTTCTGAGACGGATTCATTGTCTTCAATCATTAATATATTCATTTCATTCACTCCTTATTCACTTTTCATAAAAACTGCTCTATTGTAGTATACTCTAAAATTGAATTTGTACCAACCGATTCTATATTTCTTCAAAAATCCTTTACAGAACCATCAAAAATCACTTTTTTTCCTGCTCTTTTAAAGAAAACGATGGGAACCCATTGTCTTTTCAGAAAAGTTTGTTAAAATAACAAGCGTAGAGAGGATGTTAGGGTATGGATAAAATGAAAGCTATTACTTTTTTTGATTTAGATGGAACTTTGTTAGATGGAACATCGCAAATTACTCCTGAGATTACCGCAGCAGTGGCGGCCTTGAAAGACAATCAAATTTTACCTTTAATTGCGACAGGACGGACCTTGTGTGAGATTCAGCCAATCATGAAAGCCAGTGGTATTGACTCAGCGATTGTAATGAACGGGCAATTTATTCATTATGAAGGAAAAACGATTTATTCAGATGAATTTACAACAGAGGAATGTGTTTCACTGCATGAACATGTCAAACAGCGTGGTCATGAATTGGCTTTTTACAATGAGCGCCGTATTTTTTGTACAGGGCATACTGGCACAGTGAAACAAGCCTATGATTATATTCATTCAGCTGTTCCAGAAATTGATCCCACAGGTTATGAGAATGATGCCGTCAACATGATGTTGGTCTTAAGTCAACATGGCGATGATGATGAATATTACTATGAGCGGTTTCCTGAATTGACCTTTTATCGCAATGGTCCTTTTTCAATTGATATTGTTCGTAAAGGGGTCTCTAAAGGCTCTGGTGTCAAAAATCTTTTTAACACCTTGGGATTAAACGGCATTCCCACTTATGCCTTTGGTGATGGCATCAATGATTTGGCGCTGTTTGAGGCCTGTGATTATGGAATTGCCATGGGTAATGCGCGAGAAGAACTAAAAGAAAAAGCCACCTTTATTTCAACTAAAAATACTGAGAATGGCATTGTTAATGGCTTGAAAAAATTTGATTTACTATAAGAGAAAACTACCTTCTTCTATTGATGTACTTTAGAAGAAGGTAGTTCTTTTGTATGTTCATTTTTCTTTTTCTGCTGTGCACAGAGAGCTACTCCCACTACTTGAATCAGCAAAATCGCTCCCAACAAACAACTTAATACGGTGTTTCCTGATAGGATTGTTCTTCTGATTAAAATAATTAATACAACACTGCTAATTCCGTAGAGTAACCATTGGTTGTCCATTTTTATTGACCCCTTTGTTTTTCTATGTTTAGGATAGGATGTTTCCTACTAAAATGCAAGGAAAGATCCTAGATTCTTACAACTAACCCATAATTTTTACTAATTCCTTATTTGTTTTCATTTATTCTTAAGATTCGTTTCATTTTTGTAAAAAATCACACTTTTTTTCTATCTCTGTTTTAAATTGCGTACAGTTCTTAAAAAAAATGATACACTAAAAGTGAACTCGAAATGAAAGGAGCCATTCCTTTGGTTAATAGCGAAAAAAGAAAACAATTAATTATTGATACATGCATTTTAGCTGGAAAAATTATGCTGGAAAGCGGATCTGAAGTATATAGAACCGAAGATACGATTACTCGGATTGCTGCAAATGCTGGCGAGCCAGAGAGCGTTTGTTACACGACGGCTACAGGGATTTTCGTGGGCTTTCGTTCCAGTAATTATACGCAATTAGAAAACATCCCCCAGCGCTCGATTAATTTGGAAAAAGTTAGCCTTGTCAATCAATTATCAAGAGAATTTGCGCAAAAAGAGATTACTTTGCCAGAGCTTTATCAGCGCTTAACTCTATTAGAAACAGATACCCCCACTTTTTCAATTTCGTTACGCTTGTTAGCAGCTGGGATTGTTAGTTGTACGTTAATGTACATTTTTGGTGGCACTTGGCAAGATTTTATTGCAACTTTTTTTGTTGGCGTGATTGGGTATGCTAGTTATCTTTTTACCCAAAAGTTATTCCAAGTTCCTTACCTCGATTCATTCGCAGCCGCTTTTGTCATTGGTTTGTTGGCCTATTTGGCTGTGCATTTTCACTTAGCGGTCAACATCGATAATATTATTATTGGTGCGGTGATGCCGTTAGTTCCAGGTGTGGCGATTACGAACTCTTTTCGCGACATTTTAGCCGGCCACCTCATCAGCGGGACGGCGCGAGGAACAGAAGCTATTTTTATTGCTGGGTCTGTTGGCCTAGGGATTGCCTTGATTTTTAAATTATTTATGTAAGGAGTGTTCAAATGGAACTAATTTTTCATCTTCTCTTTAGTTTTTTAGCGACTGTGACGTTTGGTATTATCACGAACATTCCTCGTAAAGCACTGGTGGCTTGTGGCATTACTGGCATGACAGGCTGGATGATTTATTATGTCTTAACGCAAACTTTTGATGCTAGTCAAACCTTTGCAAACTTTTTAGGAACGGTCGGGTTAGGAATCGCTAGTATCTTTTTTTCTCGTTACAAAAAAATGCCGATGATTATTTTTTACATTCCGAGTTTGGTTCCTTTAGTGCCAGGAGGCCCTGCCTATCAAGCGGTTCGGAGCATTTTGTTAGGAAATATTGATGACGGTTTGCAGTTGATTTTAAAAGTTGTCTTTACTGCTGCAGCTATCGCAGCGGGCTTTATGGTGACATCGCTACTGGAACGAATTGTCAAACGTTTTTTCCCCAAGCGACTCTTCCGATTGGTCAAAAAATAAAAAAACAAGCTCAGAAAACGAGCTTGTTTTTTTTATTCTACTTCTTCAAAGAACAGCAACAAATCTTGTAGCGTTAATTGTGCTTTTTCAGCAGCGTTTAAATCTTGAACAATTTTACCTTTTTGTAAAACAATTAAACGATTGCCATATCGTAAAGCATCTTCCATTCGATGGGTAATCATCAAACAAGTTAAGTTCCCTTCTTCAATCCGTTGTTCCGTTAAGTGCATCAACTGCTTGGACGTTTTGGGATCTAAGGCAGCAGTATGTTCATCTAAAAGTAATAATTCTGGTTTTGTGATAGTGGCCATTAATAAACTTAAGGCTTGGCGTTGACCGCCAGAAAGGTTACCTGTCGGTGTATCCAGATGATTTTCCAAGCCATTGCCAACTTCTTGGCAGATTTTTGTAAACAAGGCGCGTTGCTCATTTATCTTCCGTAATGTTAAGGGACGTTTTTGTCCGCGTTTCATGGCAAGCAATAAATTTTCTGCCACAGTCATTCTTGGTGCTGTCCCCATTTTAGGATCTTGAAAAACACGCGCTAGAGATTTGGCCCGTTTGACTTCAGAAAGATTGGTGCGATTGACTCCTTCAATTAAAAATTGTCCTTCTGTTAGTGTCAAAGTTCCTGCTAAACTATTGAATAGAGTACTCTTGCCTGCGCCATTTCCACCTAAAACAGTAATGAAGTCCCCAGGATAAATGGCTAAGTTCACATGATCCAAAATCACTTTTTTTTCATTCATCCCATTATCAATGATTTTTGTCGCATTTTTTAATTCAACAACTGGTTTCATTTCGTTTCCCCCTTATCAGAAAAGCCGTGTAGTCGTAATGCTTTTTTCAATTGTGGGATCATTAAACAGATTGCTAAAATCACTGCTGAGAAGATTTTCAAATACGTCGTATCAAAGCCTAATTTAATCACTAATAAAATCAATAGTTGATAAATAATACTCCCTACAACAATCGCCATCAACCGTTCACCAAACGTTAATTCTCCAAACAGTACTTCACCAATAATGAGTGAAGCCAAGCCAATCACAATGACACCGGTTCCTTTACTTACATCCGCATATCCATCATTTTGAGCAATCAAAGCGCCAGATAAGCCAATCAAGCCATTCGATAAAACCAATCCTAAAATTTTCATGCGATCCGTTTGAATGCCAATCGAGCGAGCCATTTCTTCATTGTCACCTGTCGCAATATAGGCTTGTCCTAAACTAGTGTTAAAGAAAAATAACAGTAAAATCATTACCACAGCCAAAACACTAATCCCTAAAAAAATAGTATCATAATAATCTGGTAAGGCCATTTTTTGAAAAACATCTTGAATCTTCGGTTGGTTTAATAAAGACTTATTTGGCGATTTCATCACAAATAAAATCACGGAATTTAAACCAGACATCACTAAAATTCCTGCTAAAATAATTGGAATTTTTCCTTTTGTAAATAGTAAACCAGTCACTAAACCGGCAAGCATTCCTGCTCCGACCCCTAAAAGAGTCGCTACAAATGGTGAAACCCCTGTTGTAATGGCAGTTACACAAACCGCCCCTCCTAACGGAAATGAACCTTCTGTGGTCATATCTGGAAAATTTAAAATACGATAAGTCATAAAAATACCTAGTCCTAACAAGGCCCATAACATTCCTTGTCCAATTGCTGAAACAATCATCGCTTCTCCTACTTTCTTTGATAATTAGTTAATCAATTTCGATTTTTTTGCTAACTCTGCGGGAATCGTAATCCCTAACTTTTGAGCTTGTTTTTCATTGATAATTGTGTCGCCTGTATTAAAGGTATAAATGGGTGTAGTTGCTGGTTGACTTTTCCCAGACAGAACCTCTGCTGCCATTTTGCCGGCTTGTACCCCCAATGCATGTTGATTAATCCCTACAGTTGCTAAACCGCCTTGTTCTACCATTGTATCCACCGAAGGAATAATCGGCGTCTTGGTTCGATTTGCTTCTCCGACTACCGTTTGCATGGCATTAGCAATCGTATTATCAGTTGGTATATAAATCACATCTGTTTCCTTAGTCATCACTTGAACCGTTTGTGCAATTTCATTACTTGATGGCACAGCATATGTTTTCACTGTCAATCCTTTGGCTTCAGCTGCTTTCTGCGCTTCAGCTACTTGGTATCGAGAGTTTTCTTCTGAGGAAGCATAGAGAATACCTATTTTTTTGGCAGCTGGTATCAATTCTTTTAGTAAATCCATCTGGGCTGACAAAGGTGATTGATCACTAACACCCGTGATGTTACCGCCTGGCTTTTGATTGTCTTTCACCAATCCAGCACTAACAGGGTCCGTAATGGCGCCTAAAATGATTGGGATTTCTTGGGTAGTGTTGGCTAACGCTTGCGCAGCTGGCGTGGCGATGCCAATTAAAACGTCTGCCTTTTTTTGTACTAATTGTTGACTCATGATTGCTAACTTACTCTGGTCGGCTTGACCATTTTGAAAAATAATTTCTAAGTTTTTGCCTTTGTCATAGCCATTTTCCTTTAACCCTTCCTCAACACCTTTATAAATTTCATCCAATGCGGGGTGACTGACAAACTGCAAAACCCCTACAGTAACTGTTTCTTTCTTTGAATTCGTCACTTTTTGATTCACAAAAAAAGCACCAATTAAATAAATAGCTAATAAAGACACGACAAACGTTAAACGTTTATTTTTCATTTTGCATTCTCCTAACTGCCCTTTTGTTTGGCAACTTTTTCTTTTTAATAATAAAACCATTATCTATAGGGCGTTTCTTCCGTTGAAAGTGAAACTGAGATTCGTAATCCTCTGCTTAGTCAAAATCCTAGGAACACTTTTTTACAAATGTCAGGATTTAGCTGCGACGAGGCTCGCAATTTTGGTGAGAATCGCAGGAGCACTTTTTCTACGAATGTGACAACGTTCTCTTCGTTCACCTTGTGCTACTCATCACTCTTGAAGGCCAAACTGCGGCGAGTATACGCAGCCTGCATCTACTCTGTCACTTTGTGCCAATCGTAGTGCTTGTCAGGATTTAACTGCGACGAGGATCGCAACTTTGGTGAGAATCGCAGGAGCACTTTTTCTACGATTGGGACAACGTTCTCTTCATTCTCCTTGTACTACTCATCACTCTTGAAGGCCAAACTGCGGCGAGTATGCGCAGCCTGCATCTACTCTGTCACTTCGTGCCAATCGTAGTGATTCGTAGCAAAAAAACAACGACTTATCCTAAGTGTTTAGGAGTGGTCGTTGTTTTTATGCAAAACAAAAACCACATAGATGGGTCCTCTATGTGGTCGTTTTTTCTTCTTGAATATAACCAGCATAGATACACTTTTTAGAATAAGTCTTCTAAAGTTGTATCTATGAAAGAATCATACATACAACTATCTACGCCAGTTTTGCCATGATTGGTGCATTTCTTTTACGTTAGATAATTGTGTCATGTATTTTCCCTCCTAGTTATGTTGTTAAAGGTAGTCTACACTATATTGATTTTGTTCGTCAAGAAAAAGTTTTTATTTTCTTGCATTTCTTTTACTTCTAAAAACGAGCCACTCTTATGAGAGGCTCGTTTTTCTTTATTTCAGCATATTTACCACTTAATTGTTTCGGTTTCTTTCAATTTTCACGGGAACTTTAACTGCTTGTTTTTGCGATTGAATCAGCCATAAACTTACTAAAATCGTCATTGAAATTACTAATGCCATCGAAAATCCCCTCTTTCTAATTCCTTAAAACTTTCTACAATCTAAGTTTAACATAGCTAGCTATTATTCACCAGTTTCTGGTACTGTATCAGTGCTTTCTGTCGTCGTTTCAGTAGATTGAGCAACGCCAGTCGTGCTGGTCGTCGTCTGTGTTTCAGCGGTCTTTGCTGCTTCTTTTTCAGCTTCTTGCGCCGCTTTTTGCTGGTCTTTCAAAACGCCAGCCATTGGTAATCGATTTAATTCTGGTATTAATTGTGTTTTTAAATCCATAGATTTTTCGACAACCGTCCGTGTCTTTTCTTTGCCGTTTTCAAAGAAAACAAGCGTAATCTCATCGCCGCTAACATTGTATTGCTCTTGTGCTTTGCCAGCATTATAAATTAACGGATAGATATACAGCGAACGATGAAATTCATTCATTTTATCTGAATTAAACAGCTTCACCATTTGATCGTATTGCTTGCCAGATGGTTTAGCAAACATGACTGACATGGCTCCTGTTTCTTGGATTTTCTTGTCTGCTGTTTTGTAATCTAAGACACTGACTTTCTCTGATTTGATGGGTCCTGCGACTAACGATTCAACTTGAGCAGCTCGAATATTTTTTTGCATCGTTGGAATAAAAATGATTGAGCCAATTATTAATACTAATGCTACAATAGCGGTAATCATTAACAGTTTTCTTTGTCTTAATTCATAAAGTGCCTCTTTTAGTTCTTCCATAAAATTATTCAACTTCTAATCGCTCCTCGCTTTTAGTTCTTATCTATTATACTAATCATTTTCTTTCTTGCCTACCCTTGCGCTTTAATTACTAAAAAAACCAGCAAACTTCCCCAGCTTTCTAAGGAAAACCCAACTCCTTTTTAACAAGCTTCTTTCTTAAATTCAAAAACTCCGCTATAATAAAGCTATTAGTCGGAAAGAAACGAGGGATTTATTATGTCATTTGATGGCGTATTTACTCATAGCATGGTTCATGAGTTGACAGAAACACTCGTAAGTGGCCGGATTTCAAAAATCCATCAGCCTTATGAAAACGAAGTCGTTTTAGTCATTCGTGCGAAAGGTAAAAACCATAAATTATTATTATCAGCACATCCTAGTTATGCGCGCATACAACTATCTACAATTACCTATAGCAATCCGGAAACACCTCCTAATTTTGTGATGATGTTACGAAAATTTCTGGACGGTGCCATTTTAGAAACGATTCAACAAATAGAAAATGATCGTGTGATTCACTTCACCTTTTCAAAAAGAGATGAACTAGGTGACTTACAAAATATTGTTTTGATTGTTGAATTAATGGGACGTCACAGTACAATCGTTTTAGTTAACCAATCTTCTGGAAAAATCTTAGATGCGATTAAACACATTGGAATGAGCCAAAATAGTTATCGTTCGTTGCTTCCTGGAGCAACTTATATTGAACCGCCAAAACCACTGGGACTTAATCCGCTCACGGCCTCAAAAGAAGAAGTCTTTGCGCTTCTTTCTACAGCTCCTGAATTAAACGGACGCTATTTACAACAGCATTTCCAAGGTCTAGGCAAAGATACAGCAGACGAATTAAGTGCCCGTTTACTTTCACAACCAAATGAAAAAATGGCCATCTGGACGGAATTTTGGTCCTCAGTCACTGAAGCTGTTGTACCGACATTAACTATCACTGAAAAAAAAGAATATTTTACGCCCATTCCTTATCAATCATTAGTTGGTGAACAAACAACGTATGCGACACTCAGTGAATTACTAGATGCCTTTTATTCTGGTAAAGCAGAGAAAGACCGTGTCAAACAACAAGGCGGCGAACTAATTCGCAAAATTGAAAATGAACTAAAAAGAAATCAAAAGAAACTTAAAAAATTACAACAAACCTTAGCCGATACAGAAAACGCTGAAAATTACCGTCGCGACGGAGAACTATTAACAACCTTCATGGCACAAGTCCCAAAAGGAGCCACCGAGGTGGAATTACCAAATTATTATGAAGAAAATGCACCGTTGCGTATCTCGCTAAATCCTGCACTTTCACCTAATCAAAATGCACAAAAATATTTTCAAAAATACCAAAAATTGAAAAATGCTGTCCGAGTTGTTAAGACACAAATTCAGCAAACACAACAAGAAATTTCTTATTTAGAGTCAGTTGTGGCACAACTTGAAATTGCGACACCAATGGACATTGAAGTGATTCGTGAAGAACTGATTGAGCAAGGCTATTTAAAACGTAAAAAAAATAAAAAACAAAAACAGCCGAAAAAAAGCCAACCCGATCTTTTTTATGCCACAGATGGCACACCTATTCTCGTTGGAAAAAACAATTTGCAAAATGATCAATTGACTTTACGAACCGCTAAAAAAACTGATTATTGGCTCCATGCCAAAGATATTCCTGGATCTCATGTAATTATTCGTGACGCACATCCTAGCGAAGAAACCCTTACTGAAGCCGCACTTCTAGCAGCTTATTTTTCAAAATATCGACTTTCTTCACAAGTGCCTGTTGACTATGTCCAAGTAAAACATGTGCATAAACCCAATGGAGCAAAACCAGGTTATGTGATTTATGAAAACCAACGAACGTTATATGTGACGCCAACAGAAGAATCGATCAAAAAAATCCAGCAAAATAAGGCTTCTGCTTCCTAATTATATTAAACTAAAAAACAACGTACTGCCGATTGATCGTACGTTGTTTTTTTGCATTGGCAAAGATATTTATCAAGTGATAAATAACACAAGTAAGCTCAATTAGTTTACAAACTAGCTATTTCTCTCTATACTGACTGTTGGAGGTGAAATTCATGATCTTTTTACACATTATTTTTGGGATGTTTGCCTTTATTGGCGCTTTAGGTTTAGGTGTCGCCTTCCGCGATAGCTTTACAGAACTTTCAACACCAAAGAAAGCAGCGATTATTTTATCTTACGTAGGTGCGATTGGTTCAACAGTCCTAGGGTTCACATCAGCAACAAAAAATCCATTTGTTTTAGCTGCAACAGTTGTCTTAGTTGTCGCCTTTTCTATTGCTCTTTTCAAAAAAAGCAGTAAAGAAACAAGCAAATAACAAAACCTTTGAAGAGCGGCATAGCGACAAGCTACCCTCTTCCTTTTACATACTATTTAAAGGAGTGAGGCAAATGTCTCTGACTATTTCTGAAGAAGTAAAACAACGTTTAGCCCCTTTCTTAACTGAAACGAACACCTTCTTGTTGGTAGCAAATGACGGCTCTAATCCTTATTCTTCCGCAGAAGGTTGTTGTATGATTGGCGATCGTTTCATTATCGTTCCTATTGATCAAGCAGAAGCGCCTTATACCGAAACAATTGCTAATGATTCTTTTCACGTCTATACTTCGACGTATGACCAAATGTTTTTAACAGGGCATTTACAGCTAGTGATTCATCCGAATGCGGGAACCATTACTTTAAAAAATGAAAGTGGCATATTAGATAGTAATGTGGACATTTATCAACACTAAAAAAGCAAACAAAACGTTTACGCGTTTTGTTTGCTTTTTTAGTGTTGAAAGGCTTGAAAGGTAGTAATGATTACGTACATCATCCCCGATGCAATAATCGGACCAGCTGCAATTCCTTTTAAAAAAACGACGCCAAGAATCGTTCCAAAAACTAAGGCAACCGTAATCTCTGGTGATTGATTAATTAAACCTACTCCTTTTGAGGATAAAACAGCTACCAGAATTCCACAAAGTATCCCCAGCCATCCCATCGGTGTTTTGAATGATTGGATTAAATCCCTTAAGCCAATTTGTCCTGTAGCAATCGGGACTAAAATGGTAATTGAAATAATTGTGACACCTAAATTAATGCCTTTATCTGACAACCACGACATGATTTTCGCACTATTTGGTAAAGCTTTTAAAGCAAGCACAACAACTGACGCAATTAATAAACTTTGATTTTTTGCAACAAACGCAATCAAGGCAATCAGTAGTAAAAAAAGCCAACTTTCCACTGGTTGTCCTCCTTTCTGATTTGGTTCTTTCGTTAACCAAACTTTCTTGTCTTTCCTATTTTAGCAAAGAACCTCTTTAATTACCATTCAGCTTCAGTAATTATTGTCTTTTTCGCACGAATCTTGCTTAGAAAAAACGAGTTAAAAATTAATTTTTTCTCATAACAAGCCTTTTTCTCTTTGAAAAATTATTTTATGAAGTATACTAATATTAACTATAAAGTAGTTTACTTGCATTTATACTGGATATTCGATATCCTATTTAAGGCTCTTCAATTGAGCGAGCATCACAAAAGACATTTTAGTAGCAATTCTTGGGGAAGTAGTGCTACTAAGATGTCTTTCCTTTTTTTATTTTTACTAACAATATACGTTTCTTATATTAAAATTCACAATTCTTTATAAATAAAAGCGCCTGCCCCACAGTTGTCTGGACTGTAGGGCAGGCGCTTTTCAAGTCATTTAAGCACGCTTTAGTTTTCTTTCAAACGATAAACACTTGGACTTGGGTTAAGGAAACCCGCTTCTAAAATTTCGATGTTAGTTAATGCTTGCTCTTTAGTTACTAGTTGCGGTGCACCATTTTTCAACGTTTCATAGACGGCATCATAATAACGACCGTAATCACCTACAGGCGTTTTAATTTGTTTTTTAATCCAGTCGCCATTGCCATTACGGTAAGTCACTTCTCCATAATACATTGGTGAATCTTCTCCAAAGCCTGGTGCATCCGGCATGATTCCGGCTTTTAAATCATTTTCTTGTTGATCTTCGCCATATTTGATGAACGAGCCATTGCTACCATGAACAATAAAACGTGGATACGGACTAGCGACAGAATGATTCGTTTTAACTTTTACTTTTAATTTTGAACCATAATGTAAATCAACGTCAAAATAATTATCGACTGCCTCACTCACTTCATTATTACGAATATCATAAGTGACTTGATCTGGACGCCCGAAAAGAGCAATCATGCGATCCATTAAATGAATGCCTAGTCCGTAAAACGAACCATTTTCTTTAGGTCCTTGTTCCGTGATACTTCCTGGTCGATAATAATCAATATGCGTTTCCACTTCATTGATTTCTCCTAAAAAGCCTTGCTCTACTACTTGCTTCATCGCTAGGTAATCGCCGTCGAAACGTCGATTTTGATAAGGCATCACTACTACCCCTTTTTCTTGCCCTAAAGCAAATAATTCCTCTGCATGTTCTAACGTATCACAAAATGGTTTTTCCACAATCACTGATTTACCAGCTAAAATGGCTTGTTTGGCTAAATCATAATGTGTATGCGCAGGCGTACAGATTGTGATCAATTCAATTTCTGGATCCGTTAATAATTCATTAAGGTCAGTGGTAAAATTTACGCCTTTTTCTTTAAAGGGCGCTGCTGCTTTTTCATTAACATGTAAATCGAAAATTGTTTTCACTTCTAGTGTTTCTCGAATCATTACGTAAGGTAAATGGTAGCGGTTGGCACTTTTACCAAATCCAATAAACCCCATTTTTACTGTCATATTTTCCACACTCTTTTCTTATAATTAGATAAGTCCATTTGTTTCAATGACTTTTTGATACCAATAATAACTGTCTTTCGGGATTCTTTCTAAGGAACCTTTTTGTGTTTCATCTTGATCCACATAGACAAAACCATAACGCTTTTGATAGCCGTTGAGCCACGACAGTAAATCGGTGTAACTCCATGTACAATAACCAATAACTGAAACACCATCCGTAATCGCCTCTTGAATCGCTTGGATATGGCTTCGTAAATAATCAATGCGATACGTATCATGAATTTGTTTATCTTCTGTTAAGGTATCATATTCGCCTAACCCATTTTCAGTAATTAAAATAGGCACTTGATAGCGACTAGCTAATCGTCGTAAGGCAATTCTCAAACCTTGCGGGTCAATGGCCCAATCCCAGTTCGTCCGTTCAACATATGGATTATTTACTTTTTTAAATAAACCCGGTACCCCAGATTCCGTTTCAGAACCCTTTTCACCCGTTGTATTCATCTTCCCTATTCCGACGCCATCTAATGGATTAGCAGCAACCGTATCCGTCCGATAATAATTAATACCTAGAAAATCAGGCTTGGCTGAACGTAGTAACGCTAAATCGCCCTCTCTTATCGTTGGGGCCACACCTTGCTCCTGTAAGTAATTTAATGCGGCAATTGGGTATTCTCCCCAAAGATAGACATCTAACCAAAAATGCGACAGCAAATCTTCTGCATTTTCAGCCGCTAAAACATTGGCAGGATGCGCATCAACGGCATAAACAGGCGTATAAGCAAAGCTAGGGCCAATTTTGCCAGGCATTTCTAATTCATGAAACGCATTAATCACTGCTGCATTGGCTAAATTAGCAATATGATTGGCCTCATACATCCGTTTATTGTCTGTTACGCCGGGAGGATGCACGGCTAATTGATAACCTAACGAAGTAAACACATTTTGTTCGTTTAAACTAATCCAATAGCGAACTTTGCTACGGAAAGCGTCAAATAAAATTTTCGCATAGGCCACAAAATCAGCAATAATTTTTCTTGATTCCCAGCCACCATATTCTTTTTGCAAAACAGCTGGCAAATCCCAATGATATAAAGTTACCATTGGTTCAATTCCTGCCGCTAATAACTCATCAATTAAATCTGAATAAAATTTCAGTCCCGCTTGATTTACTTGACCACGTCCTTCAGGTAAAATTCGTGTCCATGCAATCGAGAAACGATATGCTTTTAAACCTTGTTGTTTCATTAAAGCCACATCTTCTTTAAAACGATGATAATGATCGACGGCTAAATCGCCAGTTGTCTCTTTGAACGTTTTTCCTGGTAGCCGAACAAATTCATCCCAAACAGATGCGCCTTTGCCGTCTTCATTCCAAGCACCTTCTACTTGATAAGCTGCCGAAGCAGAGCCCCATAAAAAATCTTGCGGAAATGCTTTTAGTTGGTGATGTTCCATTGTCATTCCTCCCTCTTTTCTGTGCTGCCCTTTTATTGTAAAAGGTTTTCACAAAAAGTACCAATCAGATCAATAAGTTCTTCTGTTTACTTTTAAAACTATATAGTTTTAAAAAGGATAAGTCAACTACTTTTATTTAAGTACTTGATTATTAAGTGGTTACGTTAAAAATAAATATATAGTTTTAACATGTTAAATTCATGGTATAATGAGAGAAATACTGGTGATAAAGGAGGACTCTGATGCGGACAAATACACGTTATAAAGAAATTTATGCAGCTATAAAACAGGATATTGAAGCAGGTGTTTATCCAATTAATCAAAAGTTACCCCAAGGTCGTCTTCTTGCAGAAAAATATCAGGTCAGCGAACTAACCATTACAAAAGCCTTACATTTGCTTGTGCAAGAAGGTTATGTTGTCAGACGACGTGGCTCGGGCAGCTTTGTTCAAGACTTTCAAAATCGAACCATTACTAAATTTTCTCCGTTAACCGGCACTTACTCAACCTACGATGGAAAAGTTGAATCCGTGGTTTTAGGCTTTGCAACAGAAGTACCTGAGCCTTGGGTGACTGAAAAATTAAGTATTACAGAAGAAGAGTTAGTCTACAAAATTATTCGCTTACGGATTATTGAAGATGTGCCCTCAATTATTGAATATACTTGGATGCCCGTTGCCCTAATTCCGAACTTGACAATGAAAGAATTGAAAGTCTCCATTTATCAATATATTTCGGAACAATTGCATCAAAAAATTCAAAGTGCGCGGGTCAGCATTTCTGGGATTCGTCCTTCTCCGTTGGAAAAAAAATATTTAAACTTAACCGATAATGATTTCCTGATGCGTGCAGAACAAATTGCTTACCTAGGCAATGGGCATATTTTTGAATACTCAATTGCGAATCATATTCCTAGTGAATTCACTTTTGAAACTGTCTTAATTGCAGAAAAATAGAAAACTTTTATGTTACCATTTCTCATTTCTAACAAAACGATCTCTTTACTTTGAGCCAATACTTTTTGTTAGAAATGTTTTTCTGCTAGTTAAAAATATTTTTCAAATTATATTTCCAAACATGAATTTTGATAAAAGTATTGCTATTTACTAGAACTACGATTAAAATATTGCTTGTAGCGCTCTTTTTAATATAGATACAAGCAATTTGTTTTTTACATAGTCAATTAACCAAAGTGAGGACTTTATATGAGGAAACCCTACATTTTAATGAGCTTACTCGTTCTAAGTACCTTATTAAGTGCTTGTTCAACTGTAAGTGGCAGCCCAGCAAGTCAAAGTGCGCCCGCACCTGATGAAGTCTTGGCGACAAGTATTGGGACGTATGAAAATCGAACATTGTTGGTTCCAGATGGGCGTTTAGCCTTAACTGCCTTGCATAAAGGAAAAGATTATCAAGGCAAACCAATGTTTTATGTCCTGTTTGAATTAACCAATACAACCGAAAAAACACAAAATATTCAGCTAATGATTCAAAGTTTTATGGAAGTTAGTCAAACTGTCCACGGAAAAGCCCAAAATTTACAATATGCAGTCTTAACAGATTCACCTTTCCAAGACAAATTAGATCGTTTAGCAGATGAAATCAATCCTGGTGAAACAATCCAAGGCGCTTACCCGTATGAATTTATTAATGAGAACAAGCCGGTCCATTTTAAATTTAGAGATCGCCTTCTCAGTCTGGATGAACCCATTGCATCAGAAGAAATTACCATTACAGAAAAAAGTTTGGTCCGCTAGCTTAGCTAGCATTGGACCAAACTTTTTATTTATTATTCAGACGGAAAAGATTCTCCTTCTATAAAACGTGTGTAAATGTGTTCGCTCTCAGCAGCTTCTCCCCGCATTAAATGAATAATTTTCTCTGCAGCCACCATGCCCCATCGATGTTTAGAATAGGCAATTGTTGCTAATCGCGGTTGCACAAACGCACCTAGTTCAGAATTATCAAAACCAATAATCCGAATGTCTTTCCCCATTTGGTAATTTGTTTCTGCAACATATTTATAGACACCAATCGCCATTTCATCATTAAAAGCAAAAACATCGACTGGTTCTGTCTGTGGTTGACTCAAAATTTTTTTGGCAGCCGCATAACCAGAAGGTTCGGTAAAATCGCCTTGGATAATTTCATAAGGTATCCCAAAACGAGTTAATTCTCGTGTACTAACAGCCAATCGTTCTTGGCTATCATAACCTTTTTCTGGTCCAGAAAGCAGAAGAACTTTTTTTGAACCCACATTGACAAATTGCTCAATTGCCTGCGTGGCACCGCCACGATTATCCAAGAGAACTTGCCGGATATTCCTATGCTCAGTGGTTCGATCAAGGACAACGATCGAATGGCCACGTTCAGCAAACTTTTCAATTTCTTTTGTTGGAAATGTCCAATCTAAAATAATTGCCCCATCCACCATTTTTTCAGGAATGAAAAGATGTGACTTTTTACCGCTGCAGACAATCATCTCATAATCAAACAGTGCTAAGCCTTTCTTAATCCCCTCCAACAATTCACCATAAAAACTACCGCCATAATCGGCCAAATAGACACCAATAATATTGGTTTGACGACGTTTTAATGTGCGAGCGGCCATGTTAGGAACATAGTTTAGCTCTTCAGCAATTGCTTGGATGCGCGTTCGTGTTTCTTCAGTTACCTTTGAACTACCATTCAATGCGTAAGAAACGGTCGAGATTGATACGCCTGCTTTTTTTGCAATATCTTTAATTCCTACCATGGACTACTCTCCTTTCTAATGGTAAATTTCAATAACACTTGCTTCATTTAATAATGAAAGCACCTCGTCTTTTTGAACTTCCATTCCCCCTTCTCGATAAGGGTTTTCTTCAAACTTAAACGGAACTTCTTGACCATCGATAACTATTTTCGCTGACTGATTTGGATAAAATTTATATGTGACAGGTTTATCAAACAATTGGTAAGTTAGTGTTAAACCAGACAATTTTTCTGGTAACATGGGATCAAAAACCACACTTTGGGCCTTTTGCCGAATCCCTAAAACAGCTGTAATTAATTGATTTAAATAAATTCCCGGCCCGCTTGAATAAATTCGCCAACCACCTTTTACCCCAATACTTCCATCTTTTAGTTTACCAAAATTTTCTTGTGATTCATACCTTGTTTTAAAATCGCCATCGGAACTACTAAAATAGGCATTGGCTTGACGTAACTCTGCATTGTGAACCACTTCTTTTAATTGAACTGGATTGATTTGCATTAATGCTTGCCAGGTTTTGTCTCGCTGACCAATTTTCGCCATCGCTTCTGTATAGCGAATGTGTGCATGAACATACTGTAAGCCAATTTCGCGACCAAAATTAGCCGCCTGTTCTGCTCGTTTAAAATTAGTGCTCACACCGCCTCGATAGTTCGCTGGTTTGTTCATTAAACGCACGCCATCAGGAAACGTTAATTCTTTTTCAATAATTTCTAAATGATGACTTACTTGTTCCGGTGTTAATAATTCAGCTAACATACTACGAGTCATTGGCAATAATCGATATTGAATCCCTGTTTTTTGGTCATTTGGGTGAATCATTTGTTCAAAAGTTTCTGGCGTTTCCATATAAATAAACCCTGGAATCGTTTCATCCGCCAACATATATTTTTGAAAATCGTTCTTTATTCCTGCGACTAAAATTGTTAAGTGCTGACTATAAGTAGCATCGATTTCCGTAATTAAAGCCGCAAATTTTTTCAACACTTGATACGTTAAGGCAACGGTCCAACTACTAGCCATTTGCTCTTTAAGACGATTATCATAAGGTTGTAACGTGTCATCCCAATCGCCGTCACCGTAACAGGATAGAAAAGTTTCTGGTAAAAAATGTTGTTCAATATAATTTATTTCTTTTTTCAAATGTTCAAATAAAGATGCTGTTTCTTTTGTTTTGTGATTATCTTTGCGACTTGTATAAGGGATTTCCGTAGCTAAAATTGAATAATCTGCAGTTTGTTCCAAATAATCAGTCACTACTTTCAATGGCCAGACGATAATATCGCCATGGCTTTCACTGGCTTTTTGTTCTTCGTATCGGTCAAACATAAACCATTGCGGCCAGTTGCCGTCGTCCTCAAATTGATTTTCAAATAGATGCTGAATAATGGAGGCCACGATCTTAGGCTGTTGCGTCGCAAAGAAAAATTCTGTCGGTCCTTGCGACACATCTCGTGTGCCCCAAGCTGCTCCACCATACTGTTCTAAGCCATGTGGCGACAAATAATGAACGAGCATATTATGAGTATACCAACGAGTTAATTGATTCATTTGCTGCACACTTGAGTCTGTGTGTGTTAACTCAAAATGATGTAACAAGCCATTAATGAATGCTAAATATTGACTTTCTGCTTTTTCAAAATCTAATGGTGTATTGACTAATGCTTGGTCCTCTATACTGCCCGTAATAAGTAGTGAAAATTTTTGAGTCTTTTCGATTGCCAAGACTAATAAGTCCGCTTCAGCTCCACCAAATAATGTGCTATCGGTTACTTGAAATGATTTATCAACTGTCAATGCATAGGTTAGTTCTGGGTAATAATTTTCTGTAGCAGAATGATTTCCCGTCACTCGAAGCGTTTTGCCAGTTTGTTCTAATTGATAGGTTGGTACTTCTTCCGGTCCTAATAACAAATGGTTAGAAACAGCCCACATATATGCATCCTTTTGACTGGTCACTTCCAATTGAATCACTCTTGAATCAGGCGAAGTGAAGGTGCGTACTCGAATTGTATCCTTTGGCAACTTATAATACCACGCAGCAGAGTTCAACCCCATTTCAAAAGCAGAAGGCATTGTTAGTAAGCGCCATAAGCCATTCTCTAAAATGTAGATTCGTTGACCAGAGCGTTTCATAACGTTTAAAGCGTTTCGGCTATTACTCATTAATTTGTTCATGGTCGTATTTCCTAAAACTACTTGTGAATTGAAAACGCCATACATATACACTGTCGTACTAAGCAAGGGTTCGTCAACCGTTAAGCCTTTACCACTTAATAAAATGTGGCCATGCGCTCTTTCCATGGCAATTTCTTTTTCTTGAAGAACAACGTGATGGTAATTTTCCGTGAAAAAGGAATACGTCTGACCTGCTAATTTTTCAATTTGTGTCTGAAAGGGATAAAGTGCGGCCAACTCTTCTTCTGTTAATGGATTTCCTGTGATAGGTTCTCCTAAAAGTTTCGGAGGAGAGTCCTGTGTTTCTTCTAATGAATCGAATGTCACAGTTTCATAAATAGCTTGTAAGTCTTCTTTCGATAAAAAAGGTTCAGCTAATGCTTGCGGATGTGTTTCTGTTACCGCACCATAAAAAACAAATTCCTTACTTTCATTCGTTAATTGGACGGCTTCCGTTTGTAAAGCGGTGTAAGCAAATTCATATTGATAGACTTCATTTGCTAAATATCTTTTCCCCAATGCTTCTGGTGTGTTTGTTTGTTTAAATGAACGTCCGAAAAATTGATAGCCGTCCGTTGAGTAGCCTGCTAATTTTTGAAAACTCCCTTGAATAAGGGCTGGAAACTTCTCATTTTGCGGTTGATTTTGTCTTGATAAAACAACAAGCTCTTCGCCCTCTTGCCAAATGTGATGATCAAGATACTGCGACACATACGCTTCATTTGACTGAACGGCTCCTTTTGTCGCTAAGCCAATATCTTGACCATAAACAATATCTACTAAGCCAGTTCCAGTGACATTAACCCGCCAGAACCATTGATTGCTTGGCCCCAAACGAAAGTCAACTTGGTAACGAACCGCTTCAAATTCACCCCGCCATGTCAATTGATTATCTGAAAGATAAAAATCACTTTGACTGTTGGAACCAATCATTGGTCGATAATTAATTGTGTCCCCTGTAATTATCCGCAAATAGAGTTGGTTCATACTGCCGTCTAAAGGATTACCTTCTAATTGATTAATCATCATGCCACAGCTATTCAATTCTTTTAAATCACCTGTCTCTAGAAATGTAGCAACTGTGTCTGCTTGCTTAAGCTTCTTTATCTGCATAACTTATCCTTCCCATCTTATTCATTTAACGTGACTGTTGCGGTTTGTACATCGCGACTATTTCCACCAATCATTACGATAAATTCACCTGCATCACTGGTTACCTGATTGTCTGAATGAACATAGCGCACCATATCCTCTGAAAGAAGAAACTGAACTTCTTTTTCTTCCTTTGGTTCCAGCCAAACTTTTTGGAAATCTTTTAACTCTTTAATTGGGCGAACCACTTGTCCCACCAAATCACGTACATAAAATTGCACGGTTTCCTCTCCAGCGATTGGACTGTCATTTTTTACTAAAACAGAGACAGTGACTGGTTCTTCTTTGGTAAATGTTAATGCACTTAGTTGTATTGGTTGATAAGAGAACTGACTATAACTTAAGCCAAATCCAAAGGGATATTTAGCGTAATTAGAGACGTCTAAATATTTAGAAACATATTTTTCTTCTGGTGCTGACTCATAAGGACGCCCAGTATTGTCGACATTGTAAAAAATTGGCACTTGACCAACCGTTTCTGGAAACGACATACTTAAACGACCACTTGGATTGTACTCTCCCCACAAAATTTCTGCTAGCGCATTGCCCCCTTCTGTTCCAGGTTGCCAAGCTTGCACAATTCCTTTTGCAACATCTATCCCTTGTAAATCTAAGGGCCGGCCACTGTAGACCGTGACAACAACATTGGGATTTTTCTCAATAATTTGTGCCACTACTGCTAATTGTTTTTCGGGTAGACGAATATCACTGCGACTGGCAGCTTCCCCACTCATCCAATCTGTTTCGCCTAGTGCCACTACTACTTTATCTGCTTGACTAGCTAATGTTAAAGCCTCTTCAATGGCCGCCGCGGTCGGTTCAAAGTAATCAAAGGGTTCTTGGGCAACTAGAAGATTTGTGGTTAATTTTTGGGCCCCAGCCACGAGGGAAATGGCTTCTTCTTTCTTTCCTTGCCATGACCAAGCCCCTAAAATATCTTGTGATTGGGCCCCTGGACCGACAAGCGCGATTTTTTCTTGCGGTGTAAAAGGCAAAATATTTTCATTTTTTAAAAGAACCATTGATTTTTGAGCAATCTTTTTAGCTATTTCTCGATGTTCTTTGCTTAAAATCACTTCTGCTTCCGCTTGTTCATCCGCACCACGATAGGGATTTTCAAATAAGCCTAGCTCATTTTTTAGTTTTAAAATTCGCATAACTGCTTCATCAATAAGTGTTTCAGCAATCCGGCCTTCTTCAAGTAATTCTTTTAAATAATCTGGATAACACGTGGTCATCATTTCAATATCTACACCAGCTTTGATAGCCAATTCTGCTGCCTGTTTTTCATCTTTGGCAACGCCATGAGGAATTAATTCTTTAATCGCTCCCCAGTCTGAAATCACAACTCCTTCAAAGCCAAATTCATTTCGTAATACGTCTCTAAACAGCCATTGGTTGCCTGTAGCAGGAACCCCATCCACTGTATTAAAGGACGTCATGACAAGTTTTGCACCCGCATCTAATCCAGCTTTATAGCCAGGTAAATACATTTCTCTTAGCTGCCGTTCAGACATATCTACCGTATTATAATCCCGACCAGCTAAGGCACCACCATATGCCGCAAAGTGCTTCACGCACGCGGCTACTCGCCAATTGTCTTCTTTTAAATTTTCTCCTTGGTAACCTCTAACCATTGCAGCAGCTAAGCGACTGTTGAGTAATGGATCTTCACCTGTTGACTCCATGACACGTCCCCAACGTGGATCGCGCACTAAATCAACCATTGGTGAAAAGGTTACATGTAATCCTGAAACAGCAGCTTCTTTTGCTGAAATCTCCGCCATTTTTTCAACCGCTGCTTCATCCCAAGTGCTTCCTAAAGCCAAAGGAATCGGAAAGATGGTTCTGAAACCATGAATAATATCCGCCATTAAAAGTGTTGGAATATTTAATCGATGATTTTGCATATATTCTTTTTGAACACGTTTTGCTTCATTTGCACCGGAAACACCCAGTGTTGTCCCCGCCGTATCAATCTTTTCTTGACTTAGTCCTAGCTCTGACATAGGGCCGGTCTTTTCTTCTGCTTTATCTGAATAAAACGCTGCTGCTAATTGTAATAATTGATTAATTTTCTCATCAATTGTCATTTCTTCGACTAATTGAATCAGTTGATTTTCTTTCATACTCTCACCTTTCTTCAATACATACTTCTGCTTCTAAAGGAAAATGGTCGGAGGGAAAACGTCCATCGATACTATCTGTTAAACTTGCGGTTTGCTGTACTTGCCAACCTTTTACATAAATATAATCAATTTCTTCTAATTCCGCCCAAGGTTTTGTGTAAGTAAAATTTTGAAATGTTCCTCTTGGGCCATAATGAGTAGCTAAATTTTTGCTATCTTGAAATTTTTTTTGAACAAGTTGATGAACTGCTTCCTCCGACTCTGCATTAAAATCGCCCATTAATAAAGTTGGATACTGTGCAATTTTGTCATGTAACTCCTCTAAGATAACGGTCATTCCTGCTAAACGAGCATGAGCTGAAATATGATCCAAATGAACATTGATGACTAAAAAAGGCGTATTTTGAGTCGTTTCCTTAAATAGTCCCCACAAAGCAATTCTTGGACAGCCAGCTTCAGGATGGATACTTGGCTGCTGAGGTGTTTCAGATAACCAAAAATACCCTGTATCAATAGCCTGAACTTTTTGTTCGTTATAGAGAATCGCTAGTCCTTCTCCTTGACCATCCCCTTCTCTTTCCGCAGAAAGACAGGTGAATGTTGTATACGCCTTTAAATCCCTGACTTGATTCGGTCGTACTTCTTGAATACAACAAAGGCTCCAATCATGAAAATTGATTAACTGACAAACAGCCTCTTTACGAAAAGACCATTGCCAATCTTGGTCATACTCTGTATCTACCCGGACATTATACGTAGCTATTTTCATTTTTAACCTCCTGCAATAGTTGTTGAATTTGACGCATTTCACGACGGATCTGGGTTGTTTCACCGCCACCATGGCCTTTTTTCCAATACACTCTGACTGCTTTTCTTGCCTTTATCTGATGATAAGAAGGGAAAAAATCTTTCATTGGACATATCGGATCGTGACTCCCAACAGAAGCAAAGACTGGATTTTTAATTTGCGAAACAAAGTGACGACTATCAAAATAAGGAAGAACCGCGGCAATTTTTTCATGCGCTTGAGGATGCTCTTGTAAGTACTGATGAATAATTTGATACGAACCCGTTCCTTCTGCTACTCGATTTTCTAAACAAGAATGACTTGGAACATCTGCAAAAGTAGCTAAAATCGGGAAGTCAACTAAACTGTTCACCATTAACACTACGCCACCCCCTTGGGAACCACCACGAAGAATGATTTGGTCCTGATTAATTTCAGTAAAGGTCCGCACCACTTCTACGCTACGTAAATGGTCGGCAAACAAGCGGCGTTGGTACCAATCTTCTTTGTCTAGAAATCCTCGTCCCATTGGTGCTTCATGCCAAATTGTTTGATATGGCACACGATCTTTGGTTAATCCCCCTTGACCTCGATTATCAATGACAAAACAAGCACAACCAATTTGTGTCCAATGAGCAAATTGCCAAGGTTCTTGAATATGATTCATATAGCCTAAACAATCAATCACTATTGGCTGTTTCCCCGCCATTTTAGGAAGTAACAAATAGCCAAAGATGCGCTCACCTAGGAAACTTAAAAAGTCGACCTGTTCCACTTGAACATTTTCCAATGGATAGTCAATGACCCGCCGATGGATATCTAGCGGTATTTTTTGAAGTTCTTCCTTGGTCTTTTGCCAAAACTCAAAATACTCATTCATGTTCCACACCTAACACTTTCTGAAAAAACGCAACTTGAAGAAAAGCCGTTGTCCCGAATCCTAACGCAATATATAAAAACAAATTAAGCTTATAGAAAAAAACAAACGTTAAAAGAGGTAAAATAAACAAAATAATCGCATTTGCACTATTACTTAAGACCACATAAACCGTCTCACCTAGTGTCTTTTTAACGGACCAATTAAAAACGGAAAAGAGAAAAAGAAAACTCGTCAAAAATAATGCAACAAAACTTAATAGAAAAATAGCTAAGAAACCTAAACTAGTGGCTATTTTAAATAAACTTGTTACGACAATACCGCCCAGTATAAAAGCAACGAACAAGACACCTGTTAAAATAAAACCTCGCATGATATTATTTTTTAACGCTGTCCAAAACGTTCTTAAAACAGGAATATCTTTTTCACGATACAAACGATAAATCGTTCGATACAACGCAATTAAGCCGACACCGCTAAAGATGCCTGTTATACAGGTAATTAAAAAGAGAAAATTAATAATGATCAGGTTGGCAATAAAAGAAAAAATCCGATAATACCAACCTTCATATGCAAATAGCTTATTCATATTAAAAGAGAAAAGCGGATTTCTCGTTGCTTTATCCGCTTTTCTCTCCTCCTCTCTTACTTAAGTTTGTCTCTGTTTTCCGCCATTTTCTCAGATTTTATTTTTTCAATTGCATCCCATTTATTTGATTTTAAGAATGCTTTGTAGTCTTCTAAAGATTTGTCAAAGGCTTTATCATCTTTCGCACGAATCATTGAAATAACGGTTGTATTTAGTTTGGTTTCAATCGCTTCATTCGCACGAGCTTCCGGCGTTCCTGCATCTGGATTAATATTTTCAATTACGAAATGTGGGACTAATTTTCCTTTGCCCCATTCTTGCATTTGCGTTAAAGCACTTTCCATTGGCACTTTTAGTTTATTAACACGGTCATTGTTAAAGTATAGGAAACGACTAATGCCATATTTTTTGTTGTAGGCATCATTGTCTGTTTGTTCTAATTTTTTCACTTCTGGTAAATAATCAATTTTTCCTTGATCATTGTACGCATAAGTAACTCCTTCAACACCATATTTTGTTAAAATTTGTCCCGGTTCATCAATTAAATATGTGAACAGTTGAGTGACTTTCGCTGGATCTTTCGCATCTTTCGTAATGTAATTACTTAACCAACCTGAAATGCCGGTTTGATTTAATGTTGGTTTTCGGCCAGAAGTGCTACTTGGTCCATCAATGGCTATATAACGTGTGCCAGATTTTTTCATAAATTCTGTGAAGTTCCCACCTTGACCACTGGTTCCAGCAACGAGCATGGTTGCATAATTTCCTTGTTTCACTTTTTCATCAAACGTCGCTCCATCATCTGTGAAGCTATCATCACTAATATTGCCTGCTCGGTAAACATCATTAAATGTTTTTAACCATTCTAAGTATTCTTTATCTAAATTTCGATCATAGTATTTACCATTTTTATCCTCTAAAGGAACACCTAAGAAGTCTTGTAATTTGTCTAAAAATGGTCCTGCACCATCGCCCACTGTGGTAAAGCCCATTGGGGTCATCTCAGGATATTTTTCTTTAATCTGTTGCATGACTTTTTCAAAATTTTCTGGTGTTGAAACGTCTGGCTTGCCTAATGCATTATAGACATCTTCACGAATAACAAAATTATCATTTACTGGGATATTTCCACTTTCATAATCTGCTTTTGTATTAGAGTAATTAGGGTAACCATATGTTTTTCCATCCTCTAAGGCATACCATTTAAACGTATCTTGGTTAACAACTTTCATTAAATAGGGGTCATATTTTTTAGCTAAATCGTTTAAAGAATAGGCCCAAGAATCTGCTTTCAATGCTGCTTGTCCAGTTTTTTCAGTTAATGTCACGATATCAGGCATATCTCCACTTGAAATCATGGCATTTAATTTTGAATCATCGCCGGAAATAAATTCAATATCCACATTTAAATCTTTTTTAATCTGCGCAGTGGTCACGTCTTTTCCAAAAGGTAGCGCCGTCCAATCTGAGTTAATATACCATTTAATTTTGGTCGGTTCTTTCTTCTTATCTAACTTCCAAGCAGGCGTCTTTTCATCTAATTCATACCGATCCTTAATTGAGACATCTGAGCTAGCTTTCTTTTCCCCACCGCTACAGGCCGCTAAACTAACGACCGCCGTTGCCACCAATAAACCGCCTAAAACTTTTTTCATATTGTTCCCTACTTTCTTTATTCTTTTACTGCACCGGCCATCATACCGCCGATAAAGTGTTTTTGTAGTAATGGATAAATGATTAAAATTGGTATCGTTGTAATGACAATTGTTGCCAGCTGAACACCACGTGTCGTTGCCTGCACCACCATATCTGTACTGCCGCTCTCTGTCATGGTACTCAAGTTTGATTGAACAATAATTTCATAAATTTTCATCTGCAATGGATACAGATATTCTTTGGTAATATATAATTTCGTGGTCATAAAGTCATTCCATTGACCAACCCCATTAAATAAAATAATGGTGGCTAATGCCGGTTTTGTTAAAGGTAAAAAGATTTTATAAAAAATTTGAAACTCACTGGCGCCGTCTATTTTGGCGGATTCTTCTAAAGATGGTGGAATTTCTCGGAAAAAGTTCATTAAGATAACTACATCATAATAGCTAAATAAAGCTGGAATGATATATACCCAGAAGGTATCTAAGAGTCCTAATGACTTAATCAAAAGATACGTGGGAATCATGCCCCCACCAAAGTACATTGTAATGACACCCATCGTTGTATAAATATTACGCCCGACTAGTCTAGATTTACTAAGTCCATAAGCGACAATTGCACAGAACAGCGTATGCGTCGACGCACCGATGACTGTTTTTAAAACAGAAATCAAAAACGCTCGCGGAATGCTACTATCCGAAAAAACTTTCCGATAATTTTCTAACGTAAATCCTTTCGGCCATAAAACCAAGCCTTTACCAGCTAAACCCGAACTTGACGAAACTGAGGAAACTAAAATATTCCAAATTGGCACGATAATTAATAAAGAAAACAACACAAGAATTAACGTATTGAAAAAGTAAAACCATTTGTTTTCTTTTGATTTTCTTTTAATCACAGCTGTTGCCTCCTTTATAAAATAACCGACCGACCATTGTTCATTTTTCTAGTAATGCGATCTGTAATGACTAATAAAACAATTGAAATAACGGAAATCCCTAAACCAACTGCCGTCGCATAAGAAAAGTCCCCTTGCGTTAGCCCCATACGATAAACAAATGAATTAATTACTTCTGATTTGTTTTGGTTTTGAGCATTCATTAAAACCAACGTTTGATCTAAGTTCGATCCCAATAAACCGCTAACATTTAAAATTAAGTTCAACGAAATAATCGGCGCTAATAAGGGCAAAGTAATCGTTCGGATTTGTGTTAATTTTGAAGCACCATCAATTCTCGCGGCTTCATAAAACGTTGGATCAATGCGAGACATGCCAGCAAGATAGAGAATCGTGCCCCAACCTACTTCTTTCCACAAATCAGAAAGAACAGCAATCCACCAATACTTATCAGGATCTAACAAATGATTGACGCCCTGATTCATTAAGCCTAACGACATCATGACTTGGTTGATAAAGCCATTTGTTGAAAGCCACGAAATCAACATCCCGCCTAAAACGATCCAAGAAAAAAAGTGCGGAATATAAGAAATTGTCTGAATCACTTTTTTTAAATGGCCATCTCTCATTTCAAAAATCATTACCGCTAAGATAATCGGAATAGCGAATCCTAAAAAAAGTTTCATTAAACTAATCGCTAAGGTATTACGAACTGCTTCCCAAAAAAAACTATCTTCCATAATGATTCGAAAATTTTCAAGTCCAACCCATGGTGCAGAAGAAACCGTGTCAACAATCGTATAATTTTTAAAAGCAATGATAATTCCATAAATTGGAATGTAGTTAAAGACAATCATGAATGCTACACCCGGAAGTACCATCCAATGCAATTGCCGCTGATCATAAAACTTTTTTAGTTTTTTCATAAGCAGGGTTCCTTTCTTTTTAGTGAAACGTTTCTACAAACAGATTATACATTCACTTCAAACGGTTGTAAACCCTTACATTATGGTTTTATTTAAAAATAACAGCATTAAAAAGCGCTATAGACCATTTATAAAGAAATTATTTCCCCTGCTTCTTTTTCCATAAAAATACTCTTTTCTAGATATTTTAAAGCATTTTATAGAAACGTTTCACCAAAATATGAACATCTTTTTCTTAAAAATAATTCTGTTAAATAACAGAAAAAAGTCTGGTCGGATTGACCAGACTTTTTAAATATAGATAGTAAAATGTGTAATTTCAGGGATCACCCCAAAACGGGCATGAATGGCGGTCGTCCCTAAGCCTGTATTAACATATAGTTGCGTTTCTTGGTCCAACTGATACAATCCTCTGGTATACTTTTCAGCTAAAACATTTGTGATTGGATAAAAAGGAATCCAAATTTGTCCGCCATGGCTATGTCCTGCTAAAACTAACTGTGTACCCGTACCAATAAATGCATCCGCGACATCTGGTTCATGGGTCATTAATAACGCATAGTCATACGTTTCTCGATAGGATAATGTTTCTGAAACGGAAGGATTTCCTAATAACGAGTCATCTAAACCACCAATAAAAAGACGGCGTCCATCTGCTAAGGTTACTGTTTCTCCTTGGTTTTTCATAACGGTAAAGCCACTGGCCTCCATGACTTCATCATACACCGCAGAAGCACCGCCACCATAATCATGATTTCCCCAAACTGCATATTTTCCAATTGTCGCTTGTAACTGTTTTAACTTTTCAATCATCGGTTCTTTTTGTTGCGGATTTTTGGCATGATTGTCAAATAAATCACCTGTAAAAACGATAATATCTGGTTTTTCACGATTGACTTTTTTTATGACTTTATCTAACCGCTTCGTCTCATAAAATTCTGAAACTTGTATATCCGAAAGTTGCACAACATTCAATGGTTCTCGTTGATTTTTCTTTCCCAAAGTCACCTGATTAACGTGAACTAAATTCGGCTCAATCTTCCACGCATAGATTGGGAGTGCGATAATTAAGAAAAAAAATAAGAGCATTATACTTAAACCAATTTTTTTAACCACATCACTCGCTCCTTTCTTTTCTTTGATTTCCGAAGACTTAGTATAGAGAAAAATCTTCTTAACCACAATCTAAAACAAAGGAAATTAAGGCTTTGTTAAACAACCTAAAGAATTTCCACAATCTCTTATCCTTTTCTTAGCTTTTTTATAAAAAAAGCTAGATAATTTCATCTGTCGATGAAATTATCTAGCTAGAACATTCTTCTCTTAATGATGATGTTTTCGAAACGTTTGATAACCAATTAAGCAAAATAAAATCCCCAATAAAATCATTCCAGTTACTGAAAATAAGCCTGCTAACATCTTTCGCATCCTCTCTGTCGCTAAACTTCCTTATTTGTAGTCACTATTTCTTGTTGTAAAATTGGTTGAAATAGACGACGTTCTGCTAATTTTCTTGCTAAAATTGCTTCACTTTTTTTCGTAAAGATACCTAAGTTATGGCGCTTGCCTTTCAAAGAGATATAAGCCAGCCATTTCCCAGAAGCGGTCTGGCTCACTCCTTTGTGTCCACTGCTATTATTTTTGGGGCGTTTACTTTGTAACTTCCCTGGAATTACGCCAGCAACTCTTTGTCGGAAATCCTTCTTTTTACGATGACCGCAACTTTTGGTATGGCCATTCAACAAATTTTCACAGCGAACCCAGCAAGATTGTCCGCACGAACACAGACAATACGCTTTCATTGTCTGTTGAATACTTTCAATCCGTACCACGACTAATTCATGATAGTTTTTTTTCAACATTGTTTGATAGCGATGGTGAGCACATTTCGTTCGATACCCACGAATTAGTTGTCTTCTTGAAGCTTCTGCATAGCTCCCACAAGAACAGCGACAGGCCCAAACAATCAGCCCTTCTTTTCTTTTTGCCGTTGGTGCTACTACTGTCAACTCACCAAACTTTTGACCAGTTAAGTCTTTATAGTTACCTGCTTGTCTCAATTGACTATCCTTCGTATTCTTGTTCTCGCCACATCTCGATTGGGTTTCTCTCATAGTGCTCATTTTTCTGAGTCTCTCCCTTTCTTAGTTCTCTGACCACCTCAGCAAATACTTGCCAATCTTTTGTTTCCGGCAAATGACGCCATGTCAATTGACGACACCGTACTTTCGAACTATAAAAATCGGACAAATACAAATCGGTTTCTAAGGTTAATTTGTGATCAATCATGACATCCATATAATTGAAAGAAGCAATAATTTTTGCAATAAAGCGGTTATAATCCTCCCCACCAGAAAAATCAACAAATACATGAATCGTTTTTTCAATTGCGCAAAAAGACCGATCATTTAACAAACAAAACATAAAATCATAATATAGATGCACGCGTTCATACATTAAAAATCGTTTTTGATGCAGCGACTCTGTCTTTTGTATAAAACCATCTAAGGCGCGATGAATTTGAGGAAACCGCTCTTCAAAGAAACTGCTCTGCTTGGCGGGAATAAATGCAGCCACTGAAAAGTATAGGCGGTCCCAGCGATAACAAATCAACTTTAATTTTTCTTTTGTTTCCACCGTAATTCGCTTTTCAAAGAAAGGAATAACACTATTCATATGATTAATAAATTCGTCTAACATGGTTAACTTATCTGGAAAAACAATCGGACTATCAATGTATTCATTTAAACTTAAAAAAAGAAAAATATATGAAGTCTCTTTGCCAAAATCCTCTTTAAAAAGAGGTGTTTCGCTTGTATAGATTTTTTCAAACGCATGCTGTAAACAGCTAGGCACATGAACTTCCGTAAAAGAGTCCACTACATGATCAGAAAATACACGAAAACGTTGGATCGTTAAAAGAATAAATAGTTGTGCGCTTTGATTAAGACTAAACGTTCTTTGATACATCAGTTGTAAATCGTTTATAAATCGCTTAATGCCAGGACTATTTTCCAGCAAAATGTTAGGCAGCCTTTCTTGATTACTTCCATAAAAATAATACAAACATTGAAAACAAAAACTTCGGATATTTTTCTCTTCTCCAACCAAGCCTGTTGACTTTAATTTAATACGCCAATTAGCTAAAATCAGATTTAGTTTATACGAGAAGGCATAAATTTTGCTTTTGCTCATAAAATGAATTTGAGAAAATTCTTGAATCGTATGCTTTTGATAGAGGCCCACATCAAGAAGTAACTTGGCCATTAGTGATTGATCAAAATAATATTTTCTTAAGGCTTGATAATCAATTTGCGATAATTTTTGCGCACTAATCAGTCCTTTAGCTGGAAAAAGAATTTGACTCCTTGAAGAAATCTGTGTACATTCATAATTTATTTGACGGCACAACGATTCTAACTTTTGAGTGGATAAATCAAAATATCCATAAAATTCTTCTTTTAATAATGGACCTTCACTATTCATAAAAGTTTGATAAATAAGTAATTTATCTCGGAATTCTTGGTCTAATAATTCATCTAACAAAGTAGTCACATTTTCAACTCCAAACTATCACGCCTTAAGTATCTATTTTTTTAACAAGACGTGAGTGTCAATCTTGCTTATTTTTTCCACAAATTTAAAAATGATTCTTTCAATATTTAGGAATCTTCATAGAAAAGTATTATTTTAACCAAAAAAAGCCCCCTTGCGTCACCAAGGAGGCTTTTTTTGTTATTTTTTTACTTTAAATTTAAAGAAAAGCTGATTTGTTTGACTAATTTTCTGTTTCTTTTCTAGCCTATTCGTCAAAAATGATTGAAACTTTTGGTTCGTCTTCTATACTATCTTCCTATAAAGTTCTTACTCTTTTAAGTATCAGCTTCTGTCAATAAAAGTCCTCATTTGGCATTGCTAATCTGAATACAGTATGACTACTTGTTGCCGCTATTTTTTGCTGTTATTTTACTCTTTAATTGAAGCGCTAGAAACGCTGTCAACTGTTGGCTTTTCGGTCGCTGACTCTTCTTCATGGACTGATGCACTTGAGACACTATCTGCCGTTTCTGGCGCTTCTTTTTTGGAGGCACCACTGACTGCATCGACGTTGTTTCCACCGACTAATTCTTGCCCAGTTTGTTTTAAATACCAATCAACAATTGGTTTAAAGTCTAAAATATACTCATTAATTCCCGCGTAATTTCCATTATCATCATACATCGCTTGATAATTATGCACTACATAGGTATCTGGCCCGTGCATTGGAACATGAACGCGAATAGCATCTGTTTTTCCTGACCGTAATTGTTGAATCACCCATTCTACATTTTTCAATGCTTTTGGCGGATGGCAATTCGCTAATGGATTACCAACCTGTCCTGGTTGCCGTTTAGCAAACATTTCTTCAGCAGCCATTTTTTTATTGTAATATAAAAATTGATTATTACTGTCTGCGTAAGTCAATTCCATTGGCATTGATTTTAAGAAATAATTTAGCTGATCTACGGTTAAAATGCCTCGATCTAATTTTACGTATGTGTCGCCTTCCACAGCCTGAACCGCTTCTGCTGCTTGTTCTACCCAATCATCTGCTGCCATATCAACCCCTTCGATCGTTGTTTCAATGGTTCCTTTTGCATGTAAATCCTCAGGTAAGTCTTTTGGATTAGCCCCTTCTAATTTTGAAATCACATCAATGAATTCCACGAATTTTTGTAATGTGCTTTCTAAAAATTGACGTGTTCCCTCCGCAATTAAGTTGCCGTTTTCATCAAATGCTTCTTTAGCTTTTCCTAATAAAAACTCGTTTCCAGGCATCACGATTGCATTGACACCAGGTGCATCAAGAATTTGACGGAGATGTAATTGCGCACGTGAGGTTCCTTGATCATAATAAGAGCAACCAACAATCATTACTGGTTTATTTTCCAGCGGATGAATTTTGAAAGATAACCATTCTAACACACTTTTCAAACCGGCAGGAATGGTATGGTTATGTTCGGGCGTCGCAATAATTACGCCGTCTGCTTGTAAAATTTTGCGATTCATATTCTGAATCAAGACACTGTTCGTTTGATCCTTACTTTGATTAAACATTGGAATATCTTTAATTTCTAAAATTTCCAAGTCGAACATTTTATAAAACTCTTTGCCAATATATTGCAGTAGTAACCGATTATAAGAAGAATCAGCGTTTGATCCGACGATCCCAATTAATTTCATTTTATTCACTCCATTTCGTTAAATCGTTTCCCATGAGAAATTTTCTGCTTCTTTTTTATTTTGCGCATGCGCATGTTTCAGCTGTTCTGTAATTTCAATAAATACACAAAAATCTGCAAACAAACCAGCTAGTTTATCTATTTGTTCTGAATCTTTTAACGCATTGTTTTCATCAAAAGCTTGTAAGGAATGCGCTAATAGAAATTCAGAGCTTGGCATAATTCGTGCTTTCAATTCAGGAGCATCTAAAATTTGACGTAGATGCGCTTGTGCTCTAGAGGAACCTAACGTGCCATAGGATGCACCAGTAATCATAACTGGTTTATCAACAAACGGAAAAATCCCGTAAGATAACCAACTTAGAGAATTCATCAAAGAAGCCGGCACCGCATGGTCATATTCAGGCGTACTGATAATGACGCCATCTGCTGCTTCAATTTTTTCAGCAACCGTTTTAACTATTTCTGGCAAAACTTTGTCTTCTGGCTTGTTAAACATAGGAAAGTCAACAATTTCAACTAGTTCAATGTCAGCCTCCTGCGCAAAATAGTGTTGCATAAATTGCAAAAGTTGACGATTGGTTGATTGCTCTGAGTTCGTTCCTACTAAGCCGATAATTTTTTTCATAATGAGCTGTCCTTTCTTTTTCGGTTCTATGAATGGATAATGTGAAGAGTATCTGCTAACCCGCTGCTATATAAAATTTGCTGGTCTTGTGTAATGATGACTCCTTCAATCCCATCTAGTTGATTGAGGATTTCAAGCGCTTCTGGAATTGGATAACCAAATAAACGCGTTGTCCAAATCTCACCATCCACTGAAGCATCCGAGATAATTGTGATGCTGGCCATTTCAGTTTCCAATGGGTATCCGGTTGTCGGATCCAACAAATGGTGATAGACTCGCCCAGCTTCGGTTAAACTTCTTTCATAAATGCCCGACGTCACAACCGATTGATTAGCCACTTCGACAAGTAAGCTGATTGTTTCTCTGGATTTTTGCGGATTGCGAATACCAATTCGCCATTTTTTGTTTTGATGCGTAGAGGGCCCCAATGTCACAATATTGCCGCCCAGATTAATCAAAGCAGACGTAACATGGACTTCTTTCAAATAGGCAATTAGTAAATCAGCGATATAGCCTTTTGCTAAAGCCCCCAGATCTAATTTCATTCCTTCTTCTTCCAAAAAAACCGTTTGTTTTAAGGGATTTAAGTGAATCTTTTCTGGATTAATTTTTTTCAAACAGGCTTTAATTTCCTCGTCTGACGGGACACGGGCATCTTTAAAACCGATTCGCCACGTTTGAACTAACGGGCCAATGGTAACATTCAAATGACTAGCTGGATCACAACTATGTTTTTTCCCTAATGCAATTAATTGATACAACTCTGGATGAACGCTGACTGGTTTTTGCCCAGCTTGTTGATTGACAGCCATCAGTTCCGAAGTTGAATCATTTGCACTAAAACGTTGTTCATAAGTGATCAATCGTTGATGCACTTCTTCTAGAATTTTTTCAGGTTCTTCATGGTCTACAAATACATCTATTACTGTGCCCATCAAATAAATAGTTTGACTTTGTTGCACCTCAAGACTTCCTCTCCACGAAAGATTGTGTTTTATTTCACATTTATTCACAAATGAATCATACGCCTTTATTTGATGCCAGTCAAGTCGTTTATATATTTTTTTATATAAAATAACGACCTTAAAATTTTCATTTAAGGTCGTAACGCGTCTTGAACTCTTTTAAAAAAACGCTTTTTTTATTATATTTTGAAAATAAATATATATAATTTTCTATATAAACTAATTATTCTTAGATAAAATTGTTTCTTTCAATGTTTGAATTGCTTCCAACAAGATGCGGTTTTTATTGATTTTTGCATACGCGCGGGCATCTTGTAGTAGTTCTAAAATTTGCTCTTGCGGCTTTTCTTCAGCTAAGGCATTTTTCGCAAGCTGGAAAGCTGCTCTTGCCAAGTAATACGTGACGTGATTATCAGAACAGATGGAAATCGCATACTCTAACAAAGCATCACTTGTTTCTAAATCGCCTTTTTCTGCATAAAAAACACCACAGTGAAAGACAACATTTAATACTCGCCAAGTATCTTCCATTGATTGAATAGTATAAAGATAAATTTCCTTGAAGACCTTATTGAAATAAAATTCGGCTTTCTCAATTTCGCCTTCTTTGGCATAGGCCATGCCAATTCCAGTAAAAGCTAACAAACGGTAAATATCGCTCGTGTATTTTTGCTCTTCAAACAGAAGTTTTTCAAAGGTAAATAAGCAATCCATCAACGAAGCATTTTGAAAAATCATGACAAAGCCTTGTAAATAATAATATTCTAATAACAGTTGGGAATCTTTGATTTCATCAAAAGGAATATTTTTTAAAATTGTTTGCAATTGGTCATGTTCGCTGGTAATCAAGAAGAATTCTGCTTCTTCCATTTTTTCAAGAATTTCAGGTTGTTTAATCCCTACGCGCGGGAAGAGTTCCCCCAAAGGTAGCTCTAAACGATTACATAGTTGGATCAATATTTTTAAAGTTGGGACTTGACCATTCTTTTCAAAGCGACTAACCGTAACTTGCGTACAAATCCCTTTAGCCAATTCACTTTGCGACAAACCACGTGCTTTGCGTTTTTCTATAAACCGTTGTATATTCATTGCTTTTCCTCTCATTCTCATCTTCTCAAACTTACTATAATACAACTTACCTTAAAAATATATATAGAAAAAGAAAAATGTTTATAACAAAAAAGAACACAGACAACTCTTTCATTAAAAGTTTGTCTGCGCTCTATTAGAACCTGAATCACTAAACGTCAATCCAGCGTTATTTAATCAATCCGATACGTCCTACTTGCTTTGTTTAGAGAGCAGCTCTTTTTTTAGCTTCTTTCACAAACGTATTCATGGCCTGATATAATTTTTCCTTGATTTCTTTGAGATTAGCTTGTTGTAATTCTTTATTGGCAACTAACTGTTGACCGTTCACCCAAACGGCTTCAACATTGCTAGCATTTGCTGAATAGACCAACGCTGAATAGGCATCAAAAATCGGAAACATATTAACTGATTGCGTTTCAATTAATGTTATATCCGCTTTTTTGCCCACTTCCAATGAGCCGACTTGCTCCGCCAAGCCTAACGTTTTAGCGCCCCCCATCGTTGCCAGATAAACAATTTCTTTAGCAGGAAACAAAGAGCGATCTTGGTGTGCTGTCTTATGAAAATTCGCAACCATACGCATTTGGGTGAATAAATCTAATGTATTCCCACTACTAGGTCCATCCGTGCCTAAACCGACAATAATCCCTTGATCAAGCATTTGCTTAATCGGCGCTACGCCTTTGGCTGATTTAGTATTCGCACCAATACAATGAGCGACACGCGCTTTTCCATTAGTAGCAGCTAAACTCGCAAGATCTTCATCTGTTGCCAAAATACAATGCGCTAAAATAAACGGCTCGCTCAAATAACCCAGTTCTTCTAAGAAAGCAATTGGTGTTTTTTGATAGGCTTTTTCAAACTCAGCCATTTCATAAGTCATTTCAGCAACGTGCATGGTCACAGGAACTTGGTATTGCCGACTAAGTTCAATAATTTTTGCCAACACTTCTGGTGAATTGGTATTCGGTGCATGTGGCGCAAGTATAGGCGTAATCAACGGATGGCCTTGCCACTTGCGAATAAAGGTTTCCGCGTAAAAAAGACCGCCTGAAGGCTCTGGACTATCACAAGTGGGCATATCAATGATCGTCTCTCCGAGCAAAGCACGAACACTCATTTTTTCACAACTTTTAGCAATTTCATCTTCAAAATAATACATATCACAAAAGCTCGTAATACCACTCAGTAACATTTCAGCAATTGCATAATCACTACTGCATCCTACTAATTCTTTTGTCATGAATTGTTCTAATGGAAAAAGAAAACGCCGGAGTCGATCTGGCACATCGTCTCCTAACGAACGAAACGGAATCATGCCTACATGGGTATGGGTGTTAATCATCCCAGGTATTAAAATTCCATTTTGGCCATCGATTATTTGATTTGCAGCCACTCGCTTTTCATCAAGTGTGGTCATTGATGCTAATTCCACAATTGTGTCTTCTTCAATCACTAAATAGCCGGCTTTGATTTCTGAAAATTGCTCATCCATTGTTAGTATATGCACATTTTTAATGAGTGTTTTCATGCAAAAGAACTCCATCCTCTGGAAAAACTAATGGATAGAAACGTTGTGACTTCGTATCCATCATCCCAAAATCTGTCACTTTAATGGCTGGCGAGACAGGTAATGATAGTGTAGAAAAGGACATGATTTCATTCATATTTTGATAACCTAACGCTTGCATAGCTTGTCGGACTTTTTGTAAAGAAGCGCCTAATTGTTCAATCGGTGCTTGCGATAAAATCCCACCAATTGGTAAAGGACAAGTTGCCATCACTTGCTGATCCGAAGCAACCAAATAGCCGCCTTGCATCGCTAATAATTCATTCTGCGCTAACAGAATATCCTCAATCGTATTACCCATCACCATTAAATTATGATGATCATGGGCCCAGGTTGTCGCAATGGCTCCTTTCTCGGAAAGAGGTTGATCCATTAAAGAAAAAGAAATATTACCATTTTTTCCGTAACGTTCCATCACAATTAATAAGGCGCAGTTGGCTTTTTGCCATTGCAACAATCCATTTTCAACAGGAATTTCTTTTGTAATTCGTTCTGTAAATGTGCCAATTTCTTGTTTTTGAATCACATTACAACGAACTGTTTCTTTTGTTGTAGCCACCTTTAAAAGTAAATCTTCTTCTGTTAACTTTTTACATTGGATGGTTTGTTGGTAAGCGGCTGGAAACTCTTCGATTTTTTCTGGATAATGGAAGGGCTCGCCTTTTTCAAAAACGACCTTTCCAGATTTATAAACCGTATTAATATCAAAACTTTCTAAGTCATTTAATAACAAAAAGTCAGCTTTTTTACCAGGTGCAATTTCGCCACGATCATGGAGACCCATTCGTTTGGCCGGCGTATAAGTTGTCATATAAATGGCTTTTTCGATAGGCAACCCTGCTTGAACGGCTTTTTTGACATTTTCATTTAGATGACCTTTTAGCAAATCATCAGCCATCACGTCATCCGTGATAATACTTGCATAATTGTAGAAGTCATTGTCTACTATCACCTGAATGTTTTCAGGAGTGATTGATTTATTTTGAAATTGAATAAAGACGCCCGCTTCAATTTTTTCTTTTAACGTTTTAGGAAATTGATGGGTATGATCTGAAGTGATACCACTATATAGAAAATCTGCTAACTCTTGATCTTCGATTTTAGGACAGTGGCCTTCTAAAGGCATGGTTGGTCGTTGTTTTTGGCACAAATCGATAATTTGACGAATTAAAGAATCTGGCTCATAGGAAATCCCTTTAAAATTCATGGCTTCCCCTAAACAAATCACTTTTGGCTCTTTGAGTAATTCTGCTACTTCTGCTAAGCCGATAATCCCACCAGTTGTTTCTAATTCGGGAGTGGTCGAAGGAACCGAGGAAGGAATTGCGTGAAAGATATCTAGTTCTGTTTCAGCGGCCATAAAAGCTTTTAAGCCTTCTAAGCCAAATACGTTAGCCATTTCATGGGCATCGGCAATCACCGTTGTCACACCGTAACGCACTACTGCTTTGGAAAAAATAGTAGGTGTCGTCATGGAACTTTCAATATGCATGTGTGCATCAATTAAGCCGGGAATCATCCATTGATTCTCGGCATTAATTGTTTTTTTGGGCTGCAAATTGACGTTCTCTTCTTCATAAATGTAATAAAATTTATCATTTTTAATTGCAACATTTCGTTGAACGAATGTTTGAGTGACTGTTTGATACAGCCACACATTTTTTAGTAGTACATCGACGTTCATTTTGTCCCTCTTTTCTAAAACTATTGATTCATCGTCCGATTCCATTGATCAATCCAATCCGCTAGTTGACTATTAATAAAATTAAAATCGACTGTTTTGGCACGTTCGGCAATGGCACCATATGTTTTATTTTTCGCTTCTTTTTCGCTTAGCGTTACTTGTTGATTTGTAGGTCCTTCATTTAACGAAATCGCTTTGGCCTTTTGTGATTCTTCACTAATCCGTGCGTTAACAAATTTAAAGGCGGTTTCTTTGTTTTGTGCTTTTTTAGGAATATTGACTGTATTATAGTTGGCATACGTGCCGCTTTCTGGGACGACATACGTCACGTTTTCTGCTGCGCCTTGAATAATATCAACCGCAAAATCAGCAACCACAGCTGCTTCAATTTCACCAGATTGGAACATATTAGCTAAGTCTGACGATTTTGAATACGTTTTAACAACGTTTGGTTTTAATTCTTTCATCGCTTCAAAAGCGGCCTTCCCGTTATCTTTTGTAATATCTTGACCAGCATGTTCACTGGCAACGTATAACATTAAAGGACCTGCCGTCGTGGCAACGTCTGGAACAGAAATTTTACCTTTCAAATCAGCTGACCATAAGTCATCCCAGTTCTTAATTTCTTTGCCTAATTTTTCTTTGTTGTAAACAATCCCGATACTGTTTACAGCGATTGGTACGCCAGCACCACTTTCAAAAACCTCTTTTGCTCCCGGCGTTAACTGACTTAAATTAGGTACTTCTTTTTCTGTAATTTTTTCAAATAACCCTTCTTTTCCACCTTGTGCTGCATTTGCTTGTGCTAATTCAATAACATCAATTCCCGCATTGGGATTATTTTTTAATTTCGTAAAGCGGTCTGCGCTATTGCCTACTTCTAAGGTAACTTTCGCTTCATTTTCTTTTTCAAACGGAGCGATAATGTCTTTTTTGACAATATCTTCACTTAATCCGAAAGTTGAAACGACTAAAGCATTACTTCCACCTTTGCTCTCGCTTTTCGTAGTTGCTTCGCTGTTTCCACAAGCAGTCATTAATAACGTTGCAGCGACTAATGTCCCTAAAATTACGCGTTTTTTCATTTTTAAATCTTCCTCCAAAATGGTTTTTATTTTTCTAAAATAACTAATTTCTCAGCTGGAAAAGCCAAGTGAATGGTTTCGTTTGTTTCATATAACTGTTCACTTGTTCCATTAACCAGCAATGTACCTAACGCTGTTTCCACTTCATATTGATAGCTTTTCCCTAAAAATGTTCGGACAGCGACAGTACCTGCGACAGTATTAGTAGCAGCTTCTGAAACAATCTCAATGTCCTCTGGACGAATCGTTGCCACCGTCGTTGTAACATTTGGTTCAGGATTAGTCGTTTTCACTATTTGATTTGTTTGTGTCCGATAATGACCAGCTTCCATTTTTTCGACAGAGAAAAAGTTTTCAAAACCGATAAATTCAGCGACAAACTTAGTACGAGGCAAACGATAAATCGTTTCTGGTGAATCATATTGTTCAATCACGCCATTATTCATAATGGCCACTTTATCTGAAATAGAAAAACATTCTTCTTGGTCATGTGTGACAAAAACTGTCGTAATGCCTAATTGTTGTTGAATCCGTTTGATTTCAATCCGCATTGCCACTCGCAATTTTGCATCTAAATTACTCAACGGTTCATCTAGTAGTAATAGTTTAGGTTCAATAATCAGAGCACGTGCTAGCGCAACCCGCTGTCTTTGACCACCAGATAATTGTTTTGGATAACGGTCGCCCAAGCTTTCTAAACCACATACTTTTAGCATTTCTGTGACTTTTTGGTTCATGGTTTGTTTATTTTCTTTGCGTAATTTCAGCCCAAAAGCGACATTTTCTGCAATCGTTAAATGGGGAAATAACGCATAGCTTTGAAAAACCATCCCGAAGTTTCTTTTATGGACAGGAACCTTTGTTAGTTCTTCTTGGTCAACGAAAAACTGTCCGTCGTTTGGCTTAATTAATCCAGCAATCACTCTTAGCGTAGTCGTTTTACCACAACCACTCGGTCCTAATAAAGAAACTAACTCTCCTTTTTCCATTGAAATATTTAAATCTTTTAAAATATCTTGTTTTCCGTCATAGCTGACGCGAATATCTTTTAAATCTACAAAAGTCAAAATTTTCTCCTCTTTCTATCTCGTGCTTCTTCCATGTTTTAGGCAATGGAAGCTAGTCCCAACGTTTTTTCAATTAAAAACATTAAGCCCATTGTTAGTAGCATCAACAATACAGAAATTGCTGAAACAGTTGGATCATAATTGTATTCCATATAACTTAATAAAGAAGTAGGCAGCATCGTCACACCGGGACCTGATAAAAACATCGATACAGGAACATTGTTAAACGAATTGACAAATGCTAACATAAAGGCTGCAAAAATTCCTGAAGACACATTGGGTAAAACAATTTGAATAAAAGCTCGCAATCTTGTACAACCTAATGTCCAAGCTACTTCTTCCATTGAATAATCTAGTTGTTCCATACTTGATCCAACCACTCGAATAATATAAGGCAAACTAATTAAAAAATGCCCCATTAACAATCCTTGAAAGACAGGCAAACCTAATTTAATAACAATATATTGAAATAACGTATACCCGACCACAATTCCTGGAATCACAGTTGGGGATAAGAAAAAGCTTTTAATAAAGTTGCGCCCGCGAACGGAATAACGTGCCAGCGCATAGGAAGCCGGAATCCCTACTATTAATGCTAAAACAGTCGCTAATACCCCAATCAACAAACTTAACTTAAAACTGTCCATAAACGTTTCCGATTGTAAGGCTTTGGCGTACCAATCTAAAGTAAATCCTTTAATCGGAAATTGAATCGCTGCGGCTGTTCCAAAAGAAGTCACCACAATCAAACATAATGGTAAAAATAAAAACAGAAAAACTAGAATTGCAATAACAGATAGTCCTTTTTGCTTACGCATGATTTGCTTCTCTCCGATCTACTTTCTTAGCGACCATGTCTAGGCCTTTCATCACAATTAATGTCGTTAAAATCATAATAAATGCAAGAACACTCGCCGATTGCCAATCACCTAAAGTATTAGCCTTTTGATATAAGAAGGTCGACATCATCATTTTTTGGTTACCACCTAATAGCTGTGGCGTCGTATAAGCCGTTAAAGTTCCTGTAAACACTAATATACTTCCTACAATGGTGCCTGGAATTGATAAAGGTAAAACAATTTTCCGAAAAGCCGTCATTGGATTGGCGCCTAGCGTCTCAGCCGCTTCTAGCATTTCTCCTTCAATGTTTTCCATAACCCCAACTAAGGTCATAATCATTGTTGGTAAAAATAAATACACTGAACCGATAATAATTGCAAATTCTGTATACAATAAATTCAGCGGTTGCTCAATTAAGCCTGTTTTTAATAACAACGTATTCACTACACCGTTTTTTCCTAAAATGTTAATCCAAGCAAAACTTCGAATAACTGAATTGGTTAATAATGGAAACAAGGTCATAGCCATTAAAAAGCCACGCCATTTTTTGGAAACTCCAGCAATAAAGTATGCCGTTGGAATGCCCAACACAATTGAAATACCCGTCACTATTAACGAAACTCTTATCGTTCGCCAGAAAATTGAAACATTATAGTCATCTTTAAAAAAAGTAACATACTGATTTAGTGTCAAGCCATGATCAGTAAAAATGGTTGGCAAAATGCTAGTAATTAATGGAATCATTAAGAAAAATAATAATAGTACTAGCCCCGGTGCCACAATTAAATAAGGAACTTTCTTGTTCATTCGTACACTCCTCGTTCGTTTTTTCACTTCATCAGTATACGCAAGGAAAGCGTATATTTCAACACATTTTCATCTTTTTGTTCGTTTTTAAACCCGAACGTTCGTATATTTTTTCGAAAAAGGTTATTAAAAAATAAAACACGAACATTAAACAAAAAAACACAAACAAGACTGTTTGTGTTTTTTGTCAACTTTTTTATTTATCACTTAATTTTCTTGGAACGTTTGATCCTTTTCCATCATTTTCACTATAATACCATCTTGATACACCTGATAATATCCGAACAATTCATTCTCTTTTGAGACACTATTCTTTTCAGATATAATTTGAACAACATAACTTCCTTTATTTGACTGCTTAAACGTATAATGAAACGCCGAGTCATTCGTTGGTATCCCTAAACCATTTTGTAAAAATTCAATCGCTTCCTGTTTAGTATAAGATTCTGCTTCTAATTGCGTTCCTAAATGCGGATTTTTTTGATCAACAACTTGTCTTGCTTTGTCATTATTAGCAGACTTTTCTATAACGACTTCCTGTTGCGAATTCCTACTTCCTGAACAGCCAGTTAATACAAATAAAATCACCAACAACCCCAAACACTTACTCAAAGTTTTCTCCCCCTCTCCCTTTTCATTAGTGATACCTGATGATTTCTTTTATATTTTAGCATGCTTGATATAACGAATGGTGCTCAAAAAAGACAGAATCAACAAGTAAAAATTGTCGACTCACCTTTCTCAACTAATATTAAAAACTATCTGTCTCAATATTTTCGAATTTCCTGTAAATTACTGATAAATAAAAACAGCTCCTTTTGCGTATACTTATATTATCAGCACCTAAAGGAGGAACTTTCTTGAAGCAAAAAAATCTACTCACTTATCAATCACTTGCAGCCTTGTTGCTAGTATTCAGTCTCTTTAGTTTTGACCCATCGGTTTCTTTTGCCACCCGTTCTGGAAAAACGCCTGTTTCAGTTGAACTAGAAATTGGAGGGCTGCCTGGTGATGAATCGGTTGACGATGCCATTTATCCTGATTTAGAAAATCCTAACACTAGTTTTGACTTGCTCTTTATTCCGAAAGAATTTACTTTTGAAACCCAAGCGATTTCTGGTGATTTAACGGCAGTTCCTATACGACCTTCTGAAGGCAATACTCATACAATGAGACACTTCGGGATGGGGGATGTTCGCGGAGCCTTAACTGGTTGGCATGTCACTGCTGAAATCCCACACATGCGAAACGAAGCTCATTCTTTACTAGGCATCATTACGTTTCAATTAACAGGCGGCTATGCTCGCTATGACAAAACGTTAAGGCGTTTCTTTATGACAAATACAATGTATGGACTGGATTTTTCAGAAGATCCTGCTGCACCCGACTTCCCGACCAACCCAATTATTATCGGTAACGGTGCCACTTTAATGAGTAACGCTGGTGATAGAAAAGGACAAGGAATGTGGAGCGGCCGCATGACCGATATTTCTCTTGCAATCCAAACCCCTGTTTCACAATTATTTCCTGGCGCATATACAGGTTCGATTATCTGGAATTTAATCTCTGGACCTGCATAAAATAAAAAAGCGCTTAGAAAACTAGCGGAATCACTACTCTTCTAAGCGTTTTTTTATATCATAAGGACTATTTGCTCCTTCTATTTGTCTAAGCATGCTTTACCGCTTTTCGTTTAACGAATCACTTGGCCCCAACGGTAATCAAACTGATACTCTTGATTACCATTATTCAGGTTAATTTTGTATAAATAACGCGGGACTTTAATGAATAACGCATCCTCTACTTGAAAAGCTTCAATAGGTACATTTTCTTTAGTTAAAAGCAACGGTGTTTGCCACTCGTATGTTTTTTTCTGCCAATTGTATAAGCCAACTATCGCTTGATTACTTTGTCTTTTCTTGTATGACAGAACATAATAATTTGCTTCATCTTTCTTGCCTAATAAGACTGGTGCTATTAGTTGCTCTTCTAGTTTTCCTTGCACTGTTGCACGTTCTTCCGATGACAGCTCTTGACCAATTTGACTCTCATTTGAATCTACCGTCCATTTAGGCGCTTCTTGTGTTTGAAAGACTTCTTTGAAAGTTCGGTCTTGTTTTAACTGCCAATTTTTCAAATCTAATTGATAATATCGATTGTTTAATCCATAAATATAGAGATAGCGATTATCCATAAAACGATAATCAACGAAATCAGAGCTTAAACAGTCTTTTAATTCAGGGAATTTCTTCACTAAATCCCCTTCAGAAAACTGTTTTTTCCCTGTTTTTGTATCTAGTAAGTAAATGGCCTCGTTATCAGCATTATTCAAAACCACATATTGATCTGTTTGACCAATTAAATAATCACGCCAACCTAAACGTTTACTCCACATTCGTTCGCCCGTCTGACTATTAACAGAAATCACTTGGAACAATGAGTTACTGGTGCTAATGCCATTCGTTCGTCCATTTGGAATAATCATTCGCTCGATTGAAGTTAAGCCTTTCGTTTTTTCAGAATAAAACGTCGCACTTTTCTCTTCAATCGTTACTGAACGAAACATTCCGAAAAAGATTAAACCAGCAAAATGTACCACTGCAAGATAAACCAACAAAATTAACGCATAGGGAACCAGTCTCCTTGTACTCCGCCTTCTTATTAAGGAAATAACCAAAATACCACTAATTACTATAAAAATAATTGCTACAATGATGACAAAAATGTCATGATAGAGCCAACCAGATAATTGCCAACTTCTATAAAGTGTGTCCATTAGGCCATCCTTTCCAATTGTTATTTACTTATTATAAAAAGGATACTATTTTTTTTTGAAAAATAACAACAAAAAGCGACGATCAGCAATAAGCCCATTCAAGTTGACTAACTAGGTCAACTTGAATGGGCGTGGAGAAATGTGCCTTGTTATTCAGTTATTCCGCTTCTTCAATTGCGGACAAAGCTTTTGCAATATCAATTTCTTTATTCCGATAATCAGCATCATGAACTGGAAAATGCTGCCGCAATTCTGCTGTTTCCATCCACGAAACAGTCCCTTGTTTAATGCCAAAATCAAGAATGTGCCCACCAAATTGGTGATCCTCACTGATAAAGTGCAAATGAAACCCTGCGGCAGAGGCACCATGAAATAATTTAGGTGTAAAGAACCCTACAACTGTTCCCTGAATATTCTCCGCTGTAAATTCAGGTTGATTGCGTGCGGCTTCTACAAATGGCGGATACGGTTTTTCTTGTTTAGGTGCCACACGGACATGCATCTTCGCAAAAAGACCGCTAATTTTAATTGCCGCAAAAAAATTAGGACTAATTTTTTCTAAAATTTGTGCTTTAATATTTTCATCGGTTTCCGTTGATACAGGGAATGCGCCATCTTCTTGAAAACGAGTAACTGCGGCATATGGCGTTAATTCTTCGCCTTCTAGAATAGTAATTTCGCCAGTTTGATTTGCATGATACAATGTACCGTCCAATAAAATAATTTCGCCATTTGAGCCTTCTAATGTCCCAATTCCAAAATCACCTTGCGTGAGTAACGTACCAATTTCTGCCGTTCCTGCCATCAAACTTTCCATTAAACCGCCTAGCGTACCATGTTGATAAACATATTGTTCGCTCATTTTTCCATCTCCTAATAAAGTTGATCTGGTAACAATGTTTTACCTAATTCTTGATTATCTGAATAATCCACAGGAACATCAATAATCACTGGGCCTTCTGTTTGCATTCCTTCTTCTAAAGCTGCGGCAAATTCTGCTTGTGAATGAACTCGAACCCCTTTGGCTCCAAAAGCTTCAGCATACTTCACAAAATCAACTGGACCAAAATCTACGCCAGAGGATCGATTATATTTCATTTCTTCTTGGAATTTAACCATATCATAACTACCATCATTCCAAATAATATGCACGATATTTTGCTTTAAACGAACCGCTGTTTCTAATTCTTGCGCTGAAAATAGGAAACCGCCGTCCCCAGAAACAGAGATAATTTGTGTATTCGGACGAACCAGCGCAGCCGAGATTGCCCAAGGCAAAGCGACACCTAATGTTTGCATACCGTTACTAAATAATAAATGACGCGGTTCATAACTTCTAAAGTGGCGAGCCATCCAAATGTAGTGACTCCCTACGTCAACAGTAACTGTCATTTCATTCGTAGTTTTTTCTTGAAGCGTTTGAACAATTTCTAATGGATGTAATCGATTTTCAATTGTACTTGTTTTTACTTCTTTAATCGTTAATTTTTCTTGAAGCGTTTCTAAATAATCTTGCGCATCTTCTGTTAGTATTGGTTCACTAAATGCTTCTGATAATTTCAAAATATTTTTAGACATATCACCAATTAGCTCTTCTTCCGGTTGCATATATTGGTCAATTTCCATTTGAACTTCATCAATGACAATAACGCGCGCATCTTTTTCTGCGTTCCAATTACGTGCTTCATATTCAATTGGATCATAACCAATCGCAATCACTAAATCACTTCTTTTTAACAAACGATCCCCAGGTTGGTTTCGAAATAAACCAACACGCCCAAAGAAATGTTCTTCTAATTCTTTTGAAATAATTCCTGCTCCTTGGAACGTTTCCACGACTGGCAAACCAGTTATAGCAACCAATTCACGAATGGCTGCGGTAACTTTTCGTGCAGAGGCCCGCATTCCTAAAAGTAAAACAGGTAACTTCGCTTGCTTGATTCGTTCAGCTAAAGCTGCGATTGTTTCTGCTGATGCATGGCCCAGTTTCGGAGCCGACAAAGGCTTAATTGCTTCGCCTGTCACCGGACTATCTGTGACATCTTGTGGGATCGATAAGAATGTTGCACCTTTTTTCGCTGTTTTGGCGATACGGTAAGCATTGGCAATATTTTCAGATAATGTTTCTGGATCTTGAATTTCTGTACTGAATTTTGTTATTGGACTAAATAATGCAGCATTATTCATGCTTTGGTGAGTTAATTTTGACAAATCGGACCGTTTCACCTGTCCAGCCAATGCTAAAACAGGGTCCCCTTCTGCAGTCGCAGTTACTAACCCAGTTGCTAAATTGCTGGCACCAGGTCCACTAGTTGCAATAACTAAGCCAGGCTCTCCCGTCAAACGACCAATCCCTTGTGCCATAAAGGCTGCATTTTGTTCATGTCGAGCTAAAATTAATTCTGGACCTTTGTCAACTAATGCATCAAAAACTCCATCAATTTTTGCACCGGGAATCCCAAAAATATAGGGCACTTCGTGATTGATTAAACTTTCTACTATGATATCTGATCCTTTTTTACTCACTGTTATACCTCCAATTAAAATCTGTACTAATTACAAATACAAAAATACCACTAAAATTCTAATTAATCAACAATGAAACACCTTGAAAACGTGTAATATACTAATTCGCATATTTTAATAGAATTGAGATATTTCAAAAGATTAAGCAAAAATAATGCAAAATACCTTAAAGTTTTATAGTCTTTCAACAATTATTATATACTTCTTCACTAAAAATTAGTAAGATTAACCTATAAGAAAAAAATCACAACCTGTGATAAATTATTGGAGGAAAAATATGTCAAAAGGGAAGAAAATTTTTGCCATTATCTTTGGAATTATCTTGGTTCTATTTCTTGCAGTTGTTGGAATGGGAGCAAAACTTTATTGGGATGTTTCTAAATCAATGGATAAAACCTATGAAACAGTAGAACGATCTAAAAAAAGTCAGGTCAATTTAAACAATAAGGAGCCTTTTTCTGTTTTATTATTAGGGATTGATACAGGCGATGATGGGCGTGTCGAGCAAGGTCGTTCGGATACAACAATTGTTGCAACAGTTAATCCTCGTGACAAGCAAACAACCTTAGTCAGTCTTGCTCGCGATACCTATGTTGATATTCCAGGTCAAGGAAAACAAGATAAATTGAATCACGCCTATGCTTTTGGTGGCGCATCTTTAGCAATGGACACAGTTGAAAACTATTTAAATATACCTATTAATCATTATGTTTCAATTAATATGGCTGGTTTAAAAGAATTAGTCAACGCGGTTGGCGGAATCGAAGTGAACAATAATCTGACTTTTTCTCAAGACGGATATGATTTTACGATTGGTAAAATTTCATTGGATGGTGAACAAGCACTCTCCTATTCAAGAATGCGTTACGAAGATCCTAATGGTGACTACGGCCGCCAAGAACGTCAAAGAAAAGTGATTGAAGGCATCGTCCAAAAAGTCTTAAGTCTTAATAGCGTGAGCAACTATCAAGAAATTTTAACAGCTGTTTCTGATAATATGAAGACAGATTTAAGTTTTGATGACATGAAAAAAATTGCCTTAGATTATCGTAGTGCCTTTGGTAAAGTGAAACAAGACCAACTTCAAGGTACTGGTTTTATGCAAGATGGAGTTTCCTACCAACGTGTGGATGAACAAGAATTAAATCGTGTCCAACAAGAGTTGAAAAATCAATTGAATAACTAAGTAAAAGCATGTACCAGACAATAAAATACGTCTGATACATGCTTTTAAAATCTTAAATCGAACTATCCTTACTCAAAAATCAATTCGTAGTATTTTCCAATGATTTATTCCGTATAACACTAGTATGCTTACTAAACAATAAAATAATTCATCCATCGTTCCTGAACCCATCCCTAAAAATGTTAAAATGTAAAAAGGAGACTGCAAAAGAACGACCCATCCGATAGTTGATGCTCCAATATTTATTAAAATAGGAACAATCATCACAAAAACTAAATTAAAGATCGTTAAAGTCACTCCCTGTATATGAAAGAATAAATACATTGTTATACCTAAAACTAAGTAGAATAACGGCAACAATATATAAGAAGCTAATAGGACAGTCAACACTTTCCATGAAACAGCTACTGAAAGAACCATGCTTAAAAGAGCACAAACACCGATTAATAAAAATCCTGCTAACAAGCCCAAACATAGTCCACAAATCAACAGCGAGAACAAATAAAGATGGCGACCTTGCCTCGTTTTAAAATAATAATCACTAATTCGTGAGCCTTGATCGTCAACAACAAAGGACACTACTAAAATCGGTAATAGCAAGCTGTTAATAAAATTCATCGCACTGATATAATCATTTACATCAAACATATCGCCAAAAAAATAATTTAAAAATGGTGGAACTAACCCTAAAATGGCAAACATAATGAGATAGCTTCCAGAAAACCAAAAAATTCTGCGCTGAATATCTTGTTTTAACACAGCTTTTACTTTCATCTCTTACTCCCCTTCTACTAATGAAAAATAAACATCTTCTAAATTTAGTGCATGTTTTTTCATTTCTAATGGAATGATGTCGTTTAAAACCAACTCTTTCAAGAACAACGGATAATCTGCTTCCGAAATTAACCAAAGAGGATGTCTTTGTTCTACGCCATCAAAAAGAGCACTAATTTCACTCACTTTGTCTTCGTTTTCTTCATCAAAGGTAAATTGATAGACTGATACTTCTTTTCCTAAAGTGACTGTTTGAATAATTGCTCCATTTTTAATAAAATACGCTCGATCGCACAACTTATCTAGATCCCCTAAAATATGACTGGAAATGACAATCCCTATATGTAACTCTTTTGCTAAGTGCTTTAGTGTCTGAATGGTCGCTTGTACGCCATCTGGATCTAAACCGTTCATTGGTTCATCTAAAATAAGCAGCTCATTTTTGTTAATTAAAGCTAACGCCATTCCTAAGCGCTGCTTCATACCTAAAGAAAAATCTTTGACTTTCTTTTTCCCATAATCTTTCATATCAAATAGTGATTCCACGTAATCAACTGAATAACTCTCTTTTGAAAGAGCACGAAAATAATTAAGATTTTCTCTTGCTGTTCTATTTGGAAAATATTTAGGTCCATCAATTAAAACACCAATCCGTTCTTGTCCAACGACTTTACCTTGAAAATTAACAATTAACCCACTCATGATTTTCATTGTAGTCGTTTTACCTGCACCATTTGGACCAATTAAACCTACAATTTCACCTGGTTCTACAGTAATTGAAATATTTGTTAGAATTTCTTTTTTATCAATGGTTTTTGAAATATTTTCTAATTGCATTAGCAACACTCCTTAACTACAATTTTTTTCAGCCTTTAGTTCGTAATAGCAAAACAAGCCAATCCCTATTAATTTAACACTAATTACTACCATACCAAATGCAACCATTACTACCCGCTCCTTTCTATACTTTCAATTACTAGCATAGCAAGAAAAATAATCATTTTTTAGTGTAAAAAAATCCGCTATTTGGAAAAAAAATAAAAGAAACAGCGCCGGCAATTATCCTTCAGCGCTGTTTCTAAACTGACTAAAATTGTCTGTTAGCCAATGTTGCTTTTGTAAGTAAACAAAATTAATAGTAGTCGATATGTTATTAATTTAAAATGTAAAGCTCGCAAAAAAGTAGCTTTATTTATCATTGCAATGGGTTATTTTATAAAGAATTTTCTCTAAATTCCGCCAGTTGCGTTCTGTTGGTATATTTTTCATCAGTAATAAAGTCGTTCCTTTTGTATCAAAATAATAGTTAGAAATCACTAAATCGACTTCAGATGCATCTACTTCATAATCATAAAAAGCCAAGGGATAAGCTTTACCAAAATAATTTTTTATTTTATTCATCAACCATAATCGATGAGTATGATGTAAATCGTCTGCAATTAAAATCTTAAGGGGCGTCAATTTCTTTAACAACAAATCATAATAATCTAAAACATAGTAATAGTTTAAGAAAAGTTGTTCCCAATTTTTTAAAATTTCTTTGACCTCTTTTGTTGCCTGCTCTTGCAAATCTCGATGAAAGTTCTCCATCAGTTGGGCTATTTCCGTATTTTGTCTTTTAATTTCATTAATATAAGACTGATTAAAAAATAAATCAGTATTACCGAAAAAGAATTGACTTCGCTCGTGGAATGCCACAAAGTTAAAAATTAATTCAGAATCTGACAAATCCAATTGAAATTGATAGTCTTTTTGCGTGAGGTTATTTAATAGCAATACAGCTTGGTAAGACGTAGTATGATGCAATTTATGTGCTAATGCATGACTAACTTCATAGCGAGGATTACCATCAATCACTCCAAACGAGTAGATAATTCGATATATAAAATAGATCTCTTCTTCAGGCAGCGATAAGTTACACTTCTTCAGCCACATTTTTACTAAAGGAAAAGCTTTATCAGAATCAGCTACCTGTTTAATTTCATCTAAAAGTTCCACTCTTTTTTGTGGTGCACGTTCTAATACAATTGCTAGCCAGTAAGAAAAAATTCGTTTCGGCAAACGTAACAATTCAATATCGTATACCTCTTCAAATTGTTCAATATATTGTTCAATCAACTTTTCAGAAATCGTGAATGGCCAGTCACCTGTACGTGAAGATTGCCAATAAAAATAATAATAAAAAGAACGACTCATGCTTTCTTGATTCTCTAGTTCTAAAGAGAACGTATGAAAGGTCATTTGATATCTTTTAAAATATTTTACTAATAATTTGGCATACCGAAAAACAGTCGAAACACTTGTAAATTGCGCATCTGCATAGTCTTCTAAATTTCTGTCTGGGTATTTGTACATATAATCAATCAAATTGAAATTATAAGATTGACGATAGTAATGCAAGTAAACATTATAGATAGGAAAATTAGCATCTTTATACATATAAAATCGTTGATTATTTTCATTTTTCAGTACAATTTTCCCATTAAATTGTTTAAAAATGTCTGATAATTCTTCTACATACAATAGAATAGATTTTGAAGAAACATTCAGTAAGTCTTTTAAATCTGCAATGGTTCGCCACTTGTTTTTTTCTAAGAGATAGTTAAATAGACGAATTTTCTTTTGAGAAGATTTCGTTAAAAATGTATGCACTTTATCAACCTCCTGTATTTCTAAATTTTTATAAATAACTTAGTCATATTAATTATACGACTTTCTTTTTGCAAGAGGTAAATTTTTGCCCCCAAAAAAACAGGTGCTAAAGAAGTTCCTTAGCACCTGTGCTTGATTTCAATTGATTCAATTATTAAGTCATGTTTAACGGAAATTTTATCTAGCTTTAAATAGGGGCATCTTCTAAGTTCCAAACTAATTGACCTTGATAGCTACCCGCGACATCGCTTGGAACTAAAGTTAATTCAAGTGTATTTGCTAAATTCAACATTTGACTTCCACTGCCACTAGCAATAGTTTGTTCGACGTCATTAATCGGTGTCCGTTTGCCCTCTTTAATAAAGCTTAAACCTTTTGACAATGTTTGATTATTTTGATTTTTCATCATTTGTTGCATTTTAACTTTGACTTTCCATTGACTTTTATCCAACTGGCTTTCATCAGTGATAGCCAGTTCTGCTTCTTGTGGCAACTTGACATAGCTATCTTTTACAGGGATTTCTAGTTGTCCAAAAGAAAGAAAGTCAGGTAATTTTAATTGCGGCCCCTTTTCCAGACTGACTATCTTTTTTTCATTATTTGAAACTTGTCCAGTTTCATTCATTGCGTAAAATTCAACTTCTTGGTCAAGCCAATTATCTGGTATCTTCATTTTCACTTGATCGTCAACAGTCTCTGGTGCTGTTGGATACTCTTTTACTAATTGTTCCTCTCCACCGAAACGTGCCATTACGCGAATCGTTTTTCCTGCTTCGTGTTTTAAAGAATACGCCACCTCAGCTTCTTTAGTAAAGCGAGAAACCGGTATTACCTCTCCTGAATTTTTCAATTGAAATTCCAAATTTTTACGATACCGATGAACGATTGTTTGTTCTTCTTGTTTAAACGTTCCTTGATCTTGTTCCACTGGATTTTTAACTGGATAATATCCAGGGATTTCAGGATACTCAGATGATACATCAAATGCTTGTGTTAAAATACCTGGCTGACTCATTGGCTCTTTCAATGGTTGATTATTTTCGTCGACAAAAAGAAGATTCACTTTGCTGTTATAATTCACTTTCAACATGCCTTCGGTCGCTTGATTAAACACTTTATCTCTATTGGTGGCCTTTGTTTGGATTGTATAAGGTAATGTCAGATTTCCTTCTGTATCAATGAAACGATTATCGACTGCTGGGGCATCTTCACGCCATTTCACGGCGACTGTATAAAGTAAAGTCGTGGCAGTTAACCGGCTATCTTGTGGTTGTAAGGCAGTCAATACTAATTCTTCGCCTTGCATCTCTTGTGAGAACAAAGCCGTTACATCTTCACCATTAAAGTTTTGAATGTTGATATTACCTGGCTCGTATTGCTGTGATTGCAAGAGATTTGTTAAGTTAAAACGTACTTCTAAATTACTTAATTTACGATCCTCTGCAACATTCGGCATGATTTGTTGGGCCTTTAATTCACTAACAGGTTGCGGCTTCTCTAACGTTAAAGAATTTGCTAAGGCCCCGCCAAACTCAGGTTTTGCCACAAAGTCTGTACGATAAGGAATTTCTAATGGCTGATTGTTATTCCAATTTCGATAAATAAAGGTTAATTTTTCTTTTGGTCGAGTTAAAATTTGTAGCTGTTGCTTTTGACTATTGATGGCATCGGTTTCCGTTTCGTTATGATAAGTTACCCAATAACCACCACTTTCATCATTCCATGTTCTAGAAAAGTTATTCGTCGGTTTGCTCGCATATAGTAATTCCAAAGGGAAATATATACCAAAATAGTATTTTTTACTTAAATCATACGTATTAAAAGAGGTTTTTAATTGTATTGGTTGGTTTTCTTCGTCAAAAAATTCATACGTCACTTTTACATCTCCAAGGAGAGATAGTGTTAAGAAACGCTCTTTTTCAAAAAAGATTGTTCCCCCCGCACGACTTGGTAAATTTTTCAATATTGAAACTTTAACGCTGACTTTTTTGCCTTGATACCACCCCACATTACGAATCATGGCACTACCTATAGGAGAATTTTCATCAACTGTCAATTGACTACTGTTCGCATTGCCTTCAAGTGGAATAACTTCTGTTTCTGCCCCTGATTGCATAACAAAAGTATGGGAAGTCGGTGTATAGACACCTGGCAAGGCCTTAAAGTAACCATAATCAGACAATTTTGTGTTATTTGAAATTTTCTTGACTAACTCAGTTGCTTCACCAATTTGCGGTCCTAAAGCAAACCCAATCAACGTGATTATAAAAACGAATGAGGTTTTAGCAATCTTATTCATCTGCTTTCCATCCTTTCTTTCGTCTTCGAGCCACTACAAACAGGATGATGCTTATAAGAAGTAAACCGATAGTTAGTAATTCCAATTGCTGTTTTTCTCCCGTATTGGGTAAAAGTTGATTGATTAATCCTTTATCAGAGTTAATCGTTTCTCGATTGGGTTGTTTGGCTTCATTAACTGGGGTTATTTTTTCAAAAGGCACTACCTGATCCTTATAATTTTTCTGATAAAATGTTATGCCTACTTCGGAATCTACTTGCTGCGCATGTACACTATTAGCACTTGCTAAAAAAAAGAGTGCTAGCATGAACACAAGATACCCACTTCTTTTTTTCATTTTAAAGCCTCCCTATTTATGATTTATTTTGGCGTAGTTTTAAAATATAAATAAATAACGCCAAAATAATTAAGATACAGCTTCCTATCACAAAATACAGAAGAATATTCGAAGCAGGTCGGGTGATTTTGACTGCCTCCTCATTCAATTTTTCATCTTCACCTTTAATTTCAAACGCTTTTTTCAATGTCCACTTTTTACTGTTTTGATCTTCCAACTGAATCGTCAACTCATATAAACCTTTTTTTAAGGCTTCATCATTCCAACTAATTGGAAGTTCAAATTGACTACGTGGTGCCACAGAAATTTGTTTTGATAACTCACGAATTTTCTCACTTTTTCCTTTTTTAGTAACAAAGGCGTTCATTTTCAATTGGCTCATTAAAACTGGTTCTGGATTTTCAATTGTCGCGAACAGTGTTAAATAACCATTTTCTAAACCTGGTTTCACCTTTGTTAACTGAAATGCTGGTTCCATTTTTTTATTTTCAACAACAAGTTTTGCTCCGATTGTGTAAGCAAATTTATTCGTTAAACTAAATCCTTTTATTTCCTTCTCTTTTCCATCTGTTAATTCATAACAATAAAATCCACCTAAAATCGTTCCTTCAAAACCATTTTTAGGGACATTTAATTGAAATGAAACTTCTTTTGTTTCTTTTCCTTGTAATTCGACTGTTTGTGACGGCGAAATCAATTCTTCAAATGTAGGACTACCTAATAATTTTTTTCCATGTTGCGAATAGTCTAAAGCGCCATTTTTATTGGTCAGCCCATTATTTGCATCGACACGCACTTTAATCGGTTGATCACTTACATTTTTCAAGCGTAATTTAAACTCTTGTGTGCTTCCAGGGGAGACTTTCAAATCGTAATAACTGACGGAAGATTGCTGGTTTTCTGGTAAAATAGCTTCTGCTTCAAAATTAATCTGATTTTCCTCAGCAGAAGCCGGTGCAGACCACAGAACCAACCAGCTAACTAAACTAAGAAAAAAGATGGGAATAAAAGTTCCCCATCTTTTTAAAGTCTTACGCTGGCGCATCAGATAAACCCCATGTAATCGTTGCTGTGTAGGCTTGTGCTTCAACACCTGCACGTGGTACAAAAAGTTTTACATTTTCATTTTTACCTTTTTCCCCTTGGAATAAGGCAGCCCAGGCGCCTGCACCTTTGCCTTTTTCAGCTGACATTACTGGTTGTAGTGAATCATTTAGTGTTAAACTATTTGATGCAATTGTTGGTGCTTCTGATTGGTTACTTTCTGTAGTTACTTGACCATTTGCCAAGGTTAATTGTGCACCTTTTAAGACGTTTTGATTTGTTACACCTTTAAATTCTGATATGGATGCGGATAAAGCCCAGCCTTCTGCACCTCCACGAGTATCATTAACTTGGACAAATGGTTTTTCATTTTGTGCAAAGTAAGTGGCATCCCCTTGTTGGATTTCTTGTTCACCAAAGCTAATACTTGAAGCGTATGGGATTGATAACGCGCCTTCTGCGCCCGTAGCTGGATCTTCATCTGTATCGCCTGTTGGATCAACGACAGGTTTGACATCTTTCCCAGAACCTGCTTTTAAAGTTACATCAGCTTGCGTGTCTTGTAAGTTTGCTTCATTTGCATAAACTGCTTGTCCTGCAATACTTAATGTTAATGCACTTAATGCAACACTTGCTAAAATTTGTTTTTTCATTCTAAAATTCCTCCTAAAATTTCTTGGTCACTTGCGACCTGCTTTTATTTTTACATCATTTTGAAATTTTAGTAAGAGTAAAAAAATTCTTTGTTTTAGAAAAAAAGTAAAAGTGCGTTGTTATTTTTTTGAAAATATACAAAAAGAACGATACTATTTTTCAGCATCGTTCTTGTCTGTTTTTATTAACGTTCTTGTTTCACCGCTTCTAAAGCCGCTGTATTAATAATGTTCCAAGGTTTGTCAAACGCTGGTTGGAAGAAGAAGTCCGCATAGGCTAAGTCTTCAATCGTCATTTTGGCTTGAATCGCTAATGAAATAGCATTAATGTTTGCAGTTAAATCTGCTTTCGACATTAATTGAGCGCCTAAAATTTGTGTTGTTTCAGGATCATACACTAATTTAAACCAAGCTTTTTGTTTGTCTGGATTAAAGTCCATCAAGTAGTCTTCTACTACTGTCACCGCTTTTGTTTCTTTTCCTAATTTTTGAGCCATGACTTCGTTAATCCCTGTTGAAGCAAATTTATAATCAAAGACGGCCAAGCCAGAAGATCCTTGAACACCAGGGAAAGGTTTAACTGGTTCCTCTAGGTTTTTCACAGCAAAGCGACCTTGTTTACGAGCATTCGTTGCTAAGGCAATATTTACTTCTGTGTCTGCAGGATTGTATTTAATTAACGTAGCATCCCCTACTGCAAATACATCAGGCTCACTTGTCCGCATGTATTCATCCGTCTTGATTAGGCCATTCGGATGTAATTCTAAGGTACCTTTTAACCAAGCAGTGTTTGGACGGACACCAACCGCTACAACGACCAAATCAGCATTGTACGCATTTTTATCTGTAACGACTTTTTGCACACGACCGTCGCCTTCGTAACGTTCAACTGTTTCACCAGTTGCAATGGTAATGTTATTGGCTTCCATCTCTTCTGTTAAAACATCTGTAAATTCTTTATCTAGATACACCCCTAATGGACGATCTAAAATATCAATAACGGTAACCTTTTTACCGGCTTTTGCAAATGCTTCGGTAGCTTCAATCCCAATATAACCACTACCAATCACAACCACATTATTGACTTCTGGATCTACTGTTTTTTGTTTTAATTTAATGGCCCATTGACGACCACGCATCAAGTAAATATTATTCAAATCTTTACCTGGAATATCTAATTCAAATGGGACAGCTCCGGGACTGATGATTAATTTATCATAATTTTCAACACGTTCTTCACCTGACACTAAATCTTTCACTGTCACTTGATGTTCTTTTGGTTGAATCGCTGTAATTTCAGTATTAGAAAAGACATTCACACCACGACTCTCCATTTTTTCGCCAGTCATATAGCGAACAGAATTAACATCTTTCACTTTTCCTTCTAGGTACAACTGCATGCCACAAGACAAGAATGAGATAAAATCACCTTTCTCATACCATTGAATTTCTGCATCAGGATGAAGATTTAGTAATTCCTCTACCGCTTCATAACCTCCATGTGATGATCCTAAAACAATAACTTTCATCGCTCGTTCCTCCCATATAATATTATTTCTTACATAATAAAGAATATCATATATTCTCAAAAAATAACAAATAATATCCTCTTTTCCATTCTCAATTAAGTTCTTTAAATGAGAATAAAAAGGAGTATCCTCTGTATTTCGCCACTTTCAATTACTTTTTTTATTTACTAAAAAATAAAAAATACTAAATTCTCCGATACGATTGATAGGGACGCCCCACTTTTAAATAGCTATTTTTACTTTCTAAAAGGTTATTTTTTTCTAGAAACAACACATATTTACGAACAGAAACATGTGAAAGCTGACTCGCTTCTGATAATTCTTGAATCGTAAAATAGTCGGTAAATTCGTCTATTTTTTTTAACAATAATTGTAATGTTGCTTGTGTTAGTCCTTTTTCTAAGGACATGTTTTGAAGAGCTTGTTCATTTTTACGTGCGTTTGTCTGTGAAGAATGAAACAATTGGTCCACTTTTGTTTGCGAAAGCTCCTCCGTTTCCAGCGTGAATTGAGCAGCTTTTTTCTGATAGTTTTCGATACTTTGTTGAAATCGTTCAAAAGAGAAGGGTTTAACTAAATAGTCTAAAACGCCTAAATGTAAGCTTCGTTTAACGTTTTCCAACTCGTTGGCAGCCGTAATCAGGATGACTTCTGTATCAATTTTTTCATCTCTAATTGTTGCCAGATAGGTCAAGCCGTTGCCATCTTTCAAATGAACATCTAATAAAACAAGTGCTGGTTGTTTTTCTTTCGTTAGTTGTAGACCTTCAGCAATTGTTGCCGCCGCAAAAATAGTCGGTTGGTGAATTAATTTTTCAAGATATTTTTGATGTATATATGCAACCATAGGATCGTCTTCAATAATCAATAGGTTCATTTTCCTCTGCTCCTTCGTAATGAACATTTATGCGAATGACAAGCCAATTGTTTTGTTGGTTTTCCCAAGTCAATGTCGCTTCCGCATTCTCTAATAATCTTGCCAAATAAGAAGTGAAAAACTCTTGCTCAAAGCGTTCCAGTTGTTCTTTTGGATAAGCAAACGAATAAGTCGTCGTCAAACTTCCTGGCTGATAATCAATGGTTTCAATGATCTCTTCTGGTAACGTTTGCTCCATCAGGAAACGATGAATATAACGGTAGATAGCAATCAAATTTTGTGTATCTTCATCTCGTTTATTTGGTGGAATTTCTGGATAAATTTCAATAGCTAATTGTGTTTTAATTTCTGCAAACTTGATTCTTTCCCCACTTAAAAAACCTGCTAGAATAGGATTTCTGACCAAAATAGCTAAGCGCTGTGCAAATTCCTTTTCTGGTTTCAATAAATCGGCTAGATAATGTTTTAGCGCCTCATAATCTTCTAAATCGACTAAGCCATAAATGACATGCATCTTATTCATAAATTCGTGTGATTGACTTTGTAATGCCGAAGCATATGTTGTTGTGCTGACAAGCTGTTCTGCGACAATAAACGTTTCCGTCGCATTTTTCAGAAAGATAACATGCCCAATTGTTTTTTTACGGACATTAATCGGGGCGATTGAGACGAAATAATCCTGGCCATTTTGACGATAGAATTGCTCTGTTTTTGAATGTACGATTAATTTTTCAGGAGATAAAACCAATGCTGAAAGTTTCTTTCCTAGTAAATTTTCTTCACTATTTGTTATATTATGATACATTTTAGTTGCTTCAATATTTGCTAATAAAATATTTTTATCGGTATCAATCACAAGGATTGCGTCTTTCGTTTCCTCAAGCATGGCGTTTCGCTCTTCTAATAGACGAGCAATTTCTCTTGGCTCTAAATCGTGAAGTTGTTTTTTTAAATAATAAGAAACCACGATGGCTAATATAAAGCCAAAACCAACACTTAAAAGGACACTCACTGTGTAATCATTTTTTGTTCGTTCAATCAATTGTGAAAGCGAGGTCATTTTAATGCCCATTGCCACAACCCCAATTTGTTTTCCTTGATCATAGACTGGGACAAAACCTCGTAATGATTCTCCTAAACTCCCTTGACTAACAGATAAATGTTCTTCCCCTTTTAATGCTCGCACTTCATCGCCACCTTCAAAATGCTTACCTATTTTTTGGCGATCAGGATGTGTTAAACGAATCCCTTGCATATTCATAATCACGATAAAATCCAACTGATGGATTTCCCCTAAACGAACCGTATACGCTTCCAATTCATCTGAATAGTGATCATTCTTTAAGGCTTCAATAACATTCGGTTCAATAGCCAACTGTTCCCCGACGGCTAAAAGTGCTTGCTCTTGGTTTTTACGAACTTCTTTAATTGTTTGGACCGTCGTTACTCCGTAAAAGAAAGTAATCATAATAATTAATGTTGCAATAAAAATCACTGATAAGAAGCACCATAATTTCCCGCCACGCTTCATTCCATCCCTCTTTTCTCTTCAAATAAAGTATAGCATAGGAAGATTTGGTTAAAAAACTTTTCTTTAGTTAAATTAATTAAATAATCTACTCTACAGAAAACGTTTACATTATGATGAATATAGATTAAAGTTATAGGAGGAAATAGCATGGAAAAGAAATTGCACGCAACAGCTGCTAACGAAACAGATTGGCGCAACAAATTAACCAAAACGAGGATTGGTTCGGTTACGTTACCTGTTTATCTTGTAACAGCTAGCATTATTCTTGTTACGGCTCTATTAGAACAACTACCAGTCAATATGTTAGGTGGTTTTGCCGTAATTTTAACACTGGGTTGGTTACTTGGAACAATTGGTGGAAATATTCCTATTTTGAAACATTTTGGCGGTCCTGCAATTTTATCTTTATTAGTACCATCAATTATGGTCTTTTTCAATTTACTCAACCAGAATGTCTTAGACTCAACAGATATTTTAATGAAACAAGCAAACTTTCTCTATTTCTATATTGCTTGTTTAGTTTGTGGAAGTATCCTTGGAATGAACCGCAAAATTTTAGTCCAAGGTTTAATGCGCATGATTGTCCCGATGGCATTAGGAATGATTTTAGCAATGGGTGTTGGGACCCTTGTTGGAACGCTGTTAGGTCTCGGTTGGAAACATAGCCTTTTCTATATTGTCACTCCTGTTTTAGCTGGTGGAATCGGTGAAGGCATTCTTCCTTTATCCCTTGGTTATAGTGCCATTACTGGATTGCCAAGTGAACAATTAGTGGGGCAATTAATTCCCGCAACCATTATTGGTAATTTTTTTGCTATTATGTGTTCAGGTTTACTTAGTCGTTTAGGAGAAAAACGCCCTGAACTTTCTGGACAAGGTCAGTTGATTAAAATTACCAATTCAGATGATTTAAGTGATGCTTTAGAAGAAGACAAAGCACCAATTGATGTAAAATTAATGGGCGCTGGTGTTTTAATTGCATGTACCTTATTTATTACAGGCGGTTTATTGCAACACTTAACAGGCTTTCCTGGTCCTGTTTTGATGATTGTTGTCGCAGCCTTTTTAAAATACTTAAATGTAGTACCGAAAGAAACCCAACGCGGATCAAAACAGCTTTATAAATTTATCTCTGGCAATTTTACGTTCCCGTTAATGGTCGGCTTAGGTATGTTATATATTCCTTTAAAAGATGTCGTAGGAATGCTTAGCTGGCAATATTTTGTTGTGGTAATTAGTGTCGTTTTCACTGTTATTGCTACAGGATTTTTCGTTTCACGCTTCATGAATATGAATCCCGTCGAGGCTGCCATTGTCTCCGCTTGTCAGAGTGGTATGGGTGGGACTGGCGATGTGGCTATTTTAAGTACAGCCAATCGAATGAACTTAATGCCGTTTGCACAAGTTGCGACACGTTTAGGCGGTGCCATTACAGTAATAACAATGACTGCTATTTTTAGAATGCTTTTTTAACCATAAGTGAATTATTTAGGAGGAAAATGATATGTCAACAAAAGATGTAAAAGAATTAGCGATTGAGCAAGCAAAAAAATTTGGGGGGAAATTAGAAGTCTGCCCTAAAGTTCCGATTGAAACAAAAGCAGATTTAGGAATTGCCTACACACCAGGTGTTGCGGCTGTTTCTTCTGCCATACATGAAAAAAAAGAACGCGCCTACGAATTAACAACAAAGAAAAACACCGTCGCCGTTATCAGTGATGGTTCAGCAGTTTTAGGTTTAGGTAACATTGGTCCTGAAGCAGCGATGCCTGTCATGGAAGGAAAAGCTGCATTGTTTAAACGCTTTGCTGGTGTGGATTCGATTCCCCTTGTTTTAGATACACAAGATACTGAAGAAATCATCCAAACAGTGAAGTTTTTGGCTCCAACCTTTGGAGGGATTAACTTGGAAGATATCAGCGCTCCTCGTTGTTTTGAAATTGAACAGCGTTTAATCGATGAACTAGATATTCCCGTTTTCCATGATGATCAACACGGGACAGCGATTGTTGTTCTAGCGGCTTTGTACAACAGCTTAAAATTAATCAACAAGAAAATAGAGGACATTCATGTGGTAATCAACGGCGGTGGCTCCGCTGGTCTTTCGATCACAAGAAAATTTTTAGCTGCTGGCGTAAAACATATTATCATTGTTGACCGTGCAGGGATTCTGAGCGAAACAGATACAGCTCTGCCACCACACCACGCAGAAATTGCGAAGCTAACCAATCGGGAACACCGTACCGGTGATTTAGCTACTGCTCTTGAAGGCGCTGATGTCTTTGTTGGTGTTTCGACACCAGGCGTTTTAAAACCTGAGTGGATTCAACAGATGAATGAGCAGCCAGTTATTTTTGCAATGGCTAACCCAGTTCCTGAAATTTTTCCTGATGAAGCTTTAGCGGCAGGCGCTTATATTGTCGGAACTGGTCGTAGTGACTTTCCGAATCAAATTAATAATGTGTTAGCTTTCCCTGGTATCTTCCGTGGTGCCTTAGATGCTCGGGCGAAAAAGATTACGATTGAAATGCAAATTGCCGCTGCCAAAGGTATTGCAAAATTGATACCCGATAATGAACTCACGCCGACCAATATTATTCCCGATCCATTCCAAGAAGGAGTCGCAAAAGTCGTCGCCGAAAGCGTCCGTAACGCTGTCAAAGAAACAAATTAAAAAGAGAAAAAAGGAACAACTTAACTCAAGAGGAGTTAGGTTGTTCCTTTTTTAAATCTGAAACGCTAATCTATTATTTAAAACTGATATTAAACTCTTGCATATCTTTTTCAATATAAGCAAGTAATTTTTTATTTTCAAAGAAACGTGTAAAGTAGTACGCAATACGATAATCTTCAACAGCATCTAGTCCTAGCATTTGTTTATTAAACGCTTTTTCGTATAATAAGCAATCTAAAGAATAAATAGAACTGTGTGTCCGATTAATTTCGATTCCTTTATCACTTAATTCAATACTCTTTGCATAGTCTTTAATTAATGAATAGAATTTTGCGGTATTATAATAAATACGACATTGCTCTAATGGATAATCTAATTTGAATTCGCTTAGCAATTGTAAAGATTTATCGTAATAAACTTTTGCTTTTTCAATATCATCTTCTAATTCATATAAAATACCAATCGCATTCATGCTCAAAATATTATAAATATTAATATCACGACTAATTTCAGAACCACGATGTAAATAGAACAATGCTTCGCTATTATTTTTCTTACCTAATAAACTCGTAATTCCTTTATAATAGAAAAATTTTGTTTCTAAAATTCTGTTTGAACTTTCGATATCATCTGGATAGTCTTTCAACAAATCATAGGCTTCATCGTGCTTAAAGTAAAAGCATAATTCTTCTACTTTATTTAATAAGCTTTCGAGTTTTTTCTCACTAGAACCTTCGATACATTCTTCCACTTGTAAGTCTAAACGTAGACATACAGATGAGAAAATGTCTAAACTGTCACACACATTTTTGTTTTCAATGTTACTAATTGTTGCTTGTGTACAAATTCCTTTTGCCAATTCAGCTTGCGATAATTTTTTCTTTTTACGCGCTGTTTTGATTTTTTCTCCCGCTACTCTCACAGTCAAAACTCCAATCTTTCTATTTTTTTTGTATTAAACATACCATCATTTTACAGATAATGTTATAATGAAGCTATCATAATAAAGGAGGTGAAATATATGTTTGATTTACTTGCTTTATTAACTGGAATTTCAGTTCGTGGCAATGCACCACACCAATAATTACGTGTTTGTTTAACTGAATTTCTGACGGCTCTACCTATGCCAGTAGGTGGAGCCATTTTTTTATTTAATATTATAAAATTAACAGTATTTCTGAAACCTCACACTTAGTATAACACAAATTATAAATTATGCTAGATAGTTACCAAATTAACGTCATTACAAGGATGTTACGTTTTTACAACATCTTGTAAAACTAGACAATGCTGTCCTTCTTTATCCATCACACTCAATGATAGTGATAGTATCTTATGATAGAAACAACATGTACATTATAACAATTATTATTAAGAAAGCTACTTCTCAATAGGAGAAGTAGCGCTTCTCTCGTTACAGTTTTACTCTTCTTCTTCAGCCATGAATGTATTGAAAACTTCTTCAATCATATCCCATTCAGCATCTGTTTCGATTTGCTGTAAATCGCCTTCTGTACCTTCTGCGTTTTCCACATATGAGTAAGCTTGCAATTCAACATCTTCATCCTCAGGAATTCCTGCTGGATATAATAAAACATAATTTTTACCGAATTCTTCTTGACCGTCAACAGTTAGTAAGATCTCGTATAATGTTTCATTTCCTTGTTCGTCTACTAAAGTAATGTGTTCATGTCCTTCGTGATCATGATCGTGGTTGTGTTCTGTCATTCTTCTTCTCTCCCTTGATGTATTCAAAGCTCGATAATTATCGGCTATGTGCATCTAAATAATTTTGTAGAATCATTACTGCCGCTAGTTTATCAATGACTTTTTTTCTTTTGGCTCTTGAAGCATCTGCTTGCTCCACCAAGAAACGCTCTGCTTGGACAGTTGTTAATCGTTCATCTTGATAGTCCACAGGTAATTGAAATAATTCTTGAATCTTATCACCATATGCCATGGATGCTTCAGCTCTAGGACCGATGGAATTATTCATGTTTTTCGGTAAACCTACGACAAATTTCGTGACTTCGTATTCTTTCACCAATTCACCTAATCGCTCAAAGCCGAAGTTCTCTTCCTCTTCATTGATGCGAATAATTTCGATGCCTTGCGCTGTCCAACCTAATAAATCACTAACAGCCACACCGACTGTCCGTGAACCTACATCTAGCCCCATGATCCTCATTTGATATCGATTCCGTGGTTTGCTAAGTAATATTTGGTTAATTCTTCCATGATTTCATCACGTTCATGACGACGAATTAAGTTTCGAGCATCTTGATAACGAGGAATGTAAGCCGGGTCCCCAGAAAGTAAATACCCTACTATTTGGTTAATAGGATTGTATCCCTTTTCTTCTAATGCCCGATATACGGTTTCTAACGTTTCACTGATTGCTTTTTTTCGATTATCATCAAAATCAAAGCGTACTGTTTCGTCTGTAAAACCCATTTTACTACACCTCACTTCTACTTTTATACAATTTCATTTTACTAGAAAAGAACCGAAACTACAAACAAAATTTCTTCTCCTTCTCTCTTTTTTGTTATTTCTTAGTCTTTTATTAATAAAGGCTTCGTAAAAAAATGACAGCCATCGATAATTTTAAAATTATAAAAACAAATACACAACTTTATAAAACAAGAATAAAACTCTGCTAAATCGCCAGAATATCACCTTTCCCTCCAATTCATTTTGCGAAAAAATCGACGTTTTTCTTTTAAAAACTTTTAAATATCTATGATTAAATAATATCAGCCTTTTAATGTTACAATTCGCTAACAATCTGTTTACGATGTAAATTTTCTATTGCAGCTGTTATTTATTTCCTCTTTTTGGTTCGTTTGTAGTACACTAGAAGAAAATACATAAAGTGAGGCTTGCTCAATGACTCCTGCTCATTTGGATTTACTTTTAGAAACCTGTTTGTTAGCTGGTAAAATTATGATAGAAAGCGATGCAGAAATGTACCGTGTTGAAGATACAATGAGCCGAATTGCGCTTGCTTCTGGCAACTATCGAATGGTTAGCTATGTGACACAAACCGGGTTATTTGTTGGCATAGATGGAACCTCCACGATTCGTATGGTTCAAGTAATGAAACGTGGCATTGATTTAGAAAAAATCTCTCGTGTGAATCAGCTGTCTCGTGCTTATGTGGCTGGTGATTTTTCTTTAGAGGAATTACTGAATAAACTAAAAGTGATTGATAGTGAACACCGACATTTTCCAATTAGCGCACGCATTGTTAGTGCGGCCGTTGTCAGCGCTACAATTATGATTCTTTTTGGTGGCGTCTGGTCCGATTTATTCTTGACTTTTCTGATTGGTGGTTGCGGCTATAGTCTTTATTATTTTAGTTTAAAGTTTCTCAAGATTAAATTTTTATCTGAATTTTTAGCTTCGCTGTTCATTGGTGCAGCCGCTATTCTTTCAGTCAAATTGGGACTGGGACAATCACAAGATTTAATCATCATTGGTTGTGTCATGCCTTTAGTGCCTGGTGTGCAAATTACCAATGCTCTTCGCGATTTGCTAGCTGGACACTACTTATCGGGTGTTTCTCGTGGGACTGAAGCATTAATGACTTCAGGAATGATTGGTTTTGGCATTGCTTTTGTCTTTCAACTTTTCTATTAAAAGGAGTGACTTACTTGCTAGGAATCGTTTTGGTACAATTTATCTTTAGTTTTTTAGCTTCTGCGGCGTTTGCAATTATTATTAATGTTCCTCGACGATCACTGGTGGCTTGTGGTCTAACTGGTAGTGTAAGCTGGATGCTTTATTGGGTAATCGTTGAAGTTTTTAGTGGAAATGCAGCATTAGGTTCCCTTATCGGTGCTGTCGGTGTTGCGGCAGTAAGCTACCTATTCTCAAAAATATTGAAAATGCCTGTCACGATTTTTAATATTCCTGGTATTGTTCCATTGGTACCTGGTGGCTTAGCTTATCAAGCTGTTCGGAATATCGTAATTGGCAATTATGAAAAAGGTGCCTATTTTACCGTGCAAGCTGTAATGATTGCTGGGGCAATTGCGTTAGGCTTAGTCGCTTCTGAGGTTTTCAATCAGAATATCCGCAGCTTTCGAGAAAAAAGAGAATCTTTGGGTTTTATTCGTCGTAAGCGCAACAAAATTAAAAAATAGATAGCAAAAAAGTTGGTTGCTTCCATTCGATAAGGAAGCAACCAACTTTTTTTAAAAGGAACGATAGACATATTGATTTTTTGGTGCTTGATCTGCTTTGACTTTCTCCACTTGCACAGTTGGTATTTGCCGTTTAAACGGTGGATAATAGGATAACTCAACCGTTCCGGTAATCGTTACCCAATCATTGTTTTGAAATTGAGTATGTTCAGGAAAATGAACCAACAAGCCAAAAACGCCAGAATCAGCGACACAATGAATAATCCCAAAACGGAAGACAAACTGGTCAACACTTTCTTCTCGTTTTGAATTATAGACAAAGCCTTTATAAGAAATCCTTTTCCCTGCAAATTGACTTGGATAATTATAGATTAGTTCCATAATTTCCAAATAGTTTTCATCCGTAATTGAAATCACAGATTGGCCATCATATTGTTTCATGGCTTTTGCCATCTGCTTGTCATAATCCGTCTTATTGAAATACATACTTGTATCAGGTTTCAAATATTGCGTTTGCATATCAGGATCCCCTACTGATTCTTTACTTACTGGAAAGTTAAATCCTTTTGCTTCAACAATTGTTGTGTCTAAACTAACTGTCGGAAATAATAAGCCAACAATCAACGGTAAAGAAAGTAGTAAATAGGCAAGCCCTCTTTGGCTGGGTTTTTCCAAATTATGCTGATGGCCATGATGTTCATGTCCCCCATGTTGGTGCATGTCTTCATGTTTTTTTTGCATTGATGGATCTGCTTGGTTCCACAAAATCAATTGGACAATCGCCATAATAAAAGCTAAAACCATTGATAAAACAGCTAAGTAATTATAATGAATATTGATATATTGGTTCAGTTCACCTGAAATTTGAAGATACATCATCAACCCCATATATCCAATTAAAATAATAAATCGTATCATCGATTGTAGGCCTCCTTTCTAAACTACTGCCGCATAAATAGTTACGACAAGCGCCACTATCAAAACAAATTGTACAATGAATGACATTTTAAAATAACGTTTCATCATCAATAAATTTTTAATATCTACCATTGGACCAAAAACTAAGAAGGCGACAATTGGTCCTGTGCCAAATAAACTCAAAAGAGAAGAACCAATAAATGCATCTGCTTCTGAACAAAGTGATAGAGTGGCAGCGATGACTAGCATGACTAGAATCGCTAAAATCTTTGAATGGCCTAATTGCATAAGCGCACCAGTTGGGATATAGGTTTGCATGATTGCTGCTAACAAAGAACCAAAAATTAAATAACGACCCGTATCAAAAAATTCATCAATACTATGGGTTAACGCTGACCAGCCGTTTTTCCAAAATGAACGAGCTTCATCAACGTGTTCATGCGTATGAGCAACCTGCTCTTCTTTAATCTGCGCCAACTCTTTTTCTGTTAAAATTGATTCTTTTCGAAAATAAGCTAACCAAATGCCGATAACCCACGCGACAACCATACTACCTAAAACTCGCCAAATCACAAATTTTGTTGCGCCACTAAAGGCTACGTATGTTGAAAATAGCACAATTGGATTAATGATTGGTGCCGTTAACATAAAAGCAAAAGCGGTATGTGTTGGTACATCTTTTTTAACAAATTGATGCACAATTGGGACGATCCCGCATTCACAAGAAGGGAAGAAAAACCCTAGGAAACTCCCTACACAAATTGATAAAAATTTATTTTTAGGTAACACTTTTTTTACTCGTTCTGGTGTTAAAAAAACATGTAAAGCGCCTGAAATCAAGCAACCTAACATGACAAAAGGCAATGCTTCGATAATAATCGAAAGAAAAATAGTGCTCATCTGTAAAACAGAGTTTGGTAAAAATTGAAACATTATAGACCTCCCACTAGTAAAAATCTAGTTAACTATACTCCTAACACCAGACAAACACAAGTATTTGTCAAAAAATTAACTAAGAGTTTAAAAGTATTATCACCGATGTCTCTGTCAAACCAGCTGGATAAAAGAAAAAAAATGAGCATGGGACAAAAATCACTTTGGATTTTTGCTCCACGCTCAAAAACTGATAAACCACCATTATTCTAAATTTGAAATAACTCTGAGGCTGAATCGGGGTCTGTATCATATACCTTAAATGCTTCACCGACGCCTAAATCCTTTTGCTTCAAAGTAGACTCCATGGCCATTCGCGCATGAAGTTTCGTATTATTTTCTTTGCTAAGATGACCTAAATAAATGCGTTTTGTTTTATCACCTAATACATCCGCCATCACAAGAGCACCATCATCATTGGATAAATGGCCTTTATCTCCTAAAATCCGTTGTTTAAGACTCCATGGATAAGGTCCTGCTCGCAAAATTTCAATTTCATGATTGCTTTCGACTAAATAAGCATCTGCATTTTCAATCGTACCACGAATATGATCGCTACAATAACCTGTATCCGTTAGAACAACAAAGGAACGATTATTGCGATGAAAACGATAAAATTGAGGCGCAATCGCATCATGTGAGACACCAAAACTTTCAATGTCCATATCTCCCAAGGTCAAAACTTTGCCCATTTCAAAAATATGTTTTTGAGCGACATCGACTTTGCCAATCATGGGATCCATCGCTTGCCACGTTTTTTCATTAGCATAGACATCTAACTTATATTTTCGCGCTAACACGCCAACGCCGTGAATGTGATCCCGATGTTCATGTGTAACTAAAATCGCATCTAAATCTTCTGGTTTGCGATTGACTTCTGCTAACAGTGAAGTGATTTTTTTGCCACTTAAACCCGCATCTACTAATACTTTCTTTTGGTTGGTTTCAATAAAAAGGGAATTGCCTGTACTGCCACTGGCAAGAACACTGATATTAAAAGCAAACTCTGAATCCATTTAAAACTCTTCCCTTCTACATTACAACATTAACGTGTTTCATTATACAACGGACCTTAATGTTTTTCCACCTTTGGCACAGTATTATTTGTGATGATGGTATTACTTACGGCATTCACCTGTTCAATTTCAACTGAATCTTCACCAGTAGAAATTCCTACAAACCAGACTGGAACGTATACATTTTTCTCACGAATTTTATAAATTCTTGAATAGGCCAATTTAATGAATGTTATTTTGGAATTACTAGGAATCCGGTTATTCATATAGAGCGTGTCTATCGCATCACGATTGGAATATAAATCCGTTTTGTCCCGTAACTCTTCAATATTTTCAATGTGCGTTTGCGAATATTTACTAATTTTCCATAATTCACCTGACGTATCTGCTAAAATACTTAATTTTGCCGTGTCGTCTCTAAAAGGAATTCCTTTATACGATTGTGCAGCCACAATTTCTGCCGTCGGCTCTTTTAAATGAGAAAATTCTGGTAAGTATTGATATTCGTCTCCGAATAATAAAGCATTTTTTTCATTTAAAAAGGTACTTAAATCTTTATCAATTTTCTTAGGATCAATAAAATAGTTTTTACTAGGTACACTCGTTAAAGTATTATCCGCAATTTGCAGCCCATTTCTCAAAAAGTTTTTATTCTTTTCACGTTGGATTTTTAAAGCAGCAGAAAAATTGGTTTGTTCGCCACTTAAATAATAGCCTTCCAATCGTTCTGAAGAAAGTGTCCCTTTATACGAGATGTTATCTTTTTCCAACCGACTTTCAATCGATTCTGTTTGGCTGGAAGAAGAGACGTTGCTCTCCTCTTGTTGACCTTCCCGATAAATTCCAAATAAAAAAATATTTAATCCTAAAAATGCTAAGAAGAAAATCCACTCAATTCGTTTAAAATCCATTAGCCCACCTCCAAGCTTGGTAATTGTTTTACCAAGTCCGTTGCAGTGTACCAATTGTTGTTATAAAGGACATACCATTCCGGACTTAAATCAACGACTTGTTTGACTTCTTCAATTGTCTGCCACGTATAACCGATAACAGCCGATTGGATTTTTTCCTTTTTAGCACCAGCTGTTTCTAAACGCTTAATCAATTTTTCCGTGCTTTCCAGCGTCACTTCTTCTTCTGAAGGGATCGGCACTTGGATCGTATTCACACTTGTGTTAATGGTTACGCTTGGCGCAGCACCATCATTGTTCGTGATGCGAATATCCACTTGGCCTTTTAAATCATTACTGAACACTGGGAAACCTTCCACAAAAGTCCGATAATTGACACTATCTTTCGTTCGATCAAAGTAACGTAAATTCCCCATATTGGTTCCTAAACGTTTTACATAAGAAAAGCTTTGATTATAGATTGAATCCCGTTTATTCTCTTCTGGCAAGGTCCCTTTAAAATCGATTTTTCCCAGTTTTTCTTCTGCAAACAATCGTTCTTCTTTACTCGTGTAGGTTAAGTCTTGACTGTCTTCATTGGTTTGGATATCTTCCGTTTCATTGAAAAAAGCATTCCTAAAACGAGTAACTGGTTGCGAAGCTAAGATATAACTGTACTTTTTCAACTTCATATCATTGGTTAAATAACATTGCCCTTGTTTGGTTAGCGTATTTTCGGAAACGTCTTGATATTGTAATCCCTCTTTATTGATAATTCCGATTAAGCGCGCCTTATTGACAGTCATGGGCGCTTCATAGACGTTGGCTTGGTCATAATCTAAAAAACGTATCTTATTTTCGTTAAAATCCAATTGAATTTTCGTAAAATACTGGTCCGTCAACTCATTAAAGTTAGTAAAATTAATGGATAGATTATAAATCGAAGCATAGTCCGAGATTAAAAAGGGACCTTGATAAAGAAGTTCAATGCCTTGTTCCATTTGGTTGTAGCGCTTAAGTTGCTCTGCATTTTTTGTCACAACTTGTGTCAATTTACCAAACGTAGCCATTTTAATATCATTTTGAACATTACTAATTAATGTTTCACGATTACTTTGCATCGCTTTTCCATCAGTTATTCGAATCAATTGCAAAGGTAAATAGACATCGCCAATGGCTTTTTCATTGACAGCTGTTGTGACTTGGCTTCCCGACTTCATTTCTGGTATTTTTTTGGCAGAATTCAGCCAGATATTGACTGAAAAATATATACTTAAAATGACCATTAAAATCAAGCCAATTCTTGTAATCCATTCTGATAATTTCATCATTCCCACCAATCCTCTTCATAAGGTTCATATGGTAGTGAAATATAGAAAGTCGATCCTTCACCTTCTGTACTTTCCACCCAAATACTCCCGTTATGGGCCCGAATTACTTCTTTAGAAATTGCTAAACCTAAACCAGTCCCACCTTGTGCTCGCGCACGTGCTTTATCCACACGATAAAAACGCTCGAAGACTTTCCCGAGATCTTTTTTAGGGATGCCCAAACCTTGGTCCGAGATACTAAAAACGACATTATTATGTGTTTCAACTAGTCGGCAGGTAATGACGCCGCCATCTGGCGAATACTTAATCGCATTGTTCAAAATGTTGTCTAAAACCTGAATTACTTTGTCTGTATCTAACTCTACCCATAAATCGCGTTTAGTAAATTCACGGCGAATTTTGTAATTTTTTTGCTCATTTTCAATCATCATATCAAAGCGATCCAAGACAAAATTAATCAATTCGTTAAAATTCACATACTCTAATTGAAGATGTGTATTCCCAGAGTCCATCCGAGATAAATTTAACAAATCATTAATCATACGAATCATCCGGTCGGTTTCTTCTAACGTGACTTTTAAGAAATTCGGCGCAATCTCAGGGTTTTCCCAAGCTCCTTCACTCAAAGCCTCTATATAACTACGCATACTTGTCAAAGGCGTTCGCAACTCATGAGAAACATTGGAAACAAATTCCCGTCTTTCCCGTTCGTTTTTTTCCTGTTCTGTGACGTCATGAAGTACGCAAACTAAGCCAGTAATAAATCCTGATTCCCGACGAATCATTGTAAAGTCTACCCGGATAATCATTTGGTCTTCTTCACGATCAGACGTTGAGCGATCAATCAGCAGTTCATCTGGCTCTTCTAACAGCTTCCGCAATGTGTAATCTTCTTCAATATCTAACAACTCTAATAACGAGGTCCCAATCACATTTTCATTTTTTACATTTAATAATGAAAGGGCCATCTCATTAATCGTAATCACCTTTCCGCGGCGATCCGTCGCAATGACACCATCTGTCATATGCGTTAAGACACTATCTAAACGATTTCTTTCTGCTTCCATTGTTTCTTGTGCTTCTTCAATCCGTTCTGATAATTGATTAAATGTTTCTGCTAATTGGCCTAATTCATCTTTTCCATGGACTTCTACTTTTCCAGCGTAATCACCACGAGCGATTCGAATGGCTTGCTCGCGCATTTCCCCAATCGGCTTCGTGATTGATCGTGCAATCAGTAAGGTCACAATAATCGAGATTGCTGCGGCAATAATAGAAGCAGTGAAAAAGATACTTGCTGTGTTGGTAATTTCTTGGTATTTATTTTCTAAATTACTTTTCACATAAAGGACACCAATCACTGTTTCTCCAGTAGGCGATTGAATCGGCTGAACATTCACATACACGCGTTTATCATTATCTAAAGCTTGATATTTTTTACTCGTAAAGTCATTTAAATCACGATAATCATTCTTTTTCCCAATAATATTTTGTTGATTTAAATCATTGGTTGCCCGAATAATCCCTTTATCATCGACAATTCTCGCTTCAGAAATGTCTGCATTTGAAAAATCAGATAACGCTTTTTTCAAATTTGCATCAACGTCACTACGTTCGAGATCTTTGTTGCTCATCTGCGTGCTTAACGTATTTGACAATTGGACAACCTGGGAATCCATATTTTTCTTAAAATCGGAAATTGTAGTGGCTTCCAATTCACGAATGAAATAGCCACCAATGATTTGAATCGCGATTAGTAACAGCAGAATAAATGATAAAGCAATCTTAAAATTAACAGATTGAAAAAAGTGAACTTTTTTCTTCATACCTGATTACTCCTGTTCAGGATTTCTTAGATAATAACCAACCCCACGACGAGTAACTAAATACGTTGGATGACTTGGACTATCTTCAATTTTTTCTCTTAAACGACGTACGGTTACGTCCACTGTCCGCACATCACCAAAATAATCATAACCCCAAACGGTTTGTAATAAATGTTCACGAGTCATCACTTGTCCGATATGTTTTGCTAAGTAATAAAGTAACTCAAATTCACGGTGGGTTAATTCAATTTTTTCACCCCGTTTTGAGACCATGTATGCATCAGGATGAATGGTTAAATCACCAATCGTTAATTCAGATTGCGTTGTCACCTCGGCTTCTTTCGCATTGGTTGCACCTCGCCGTAAATTGGCTTTTACACGAGCAACTAATTCACGATTTGAAAATGGTTTCGTTACATAGTCATCGGCTCCTAATTCTAATCCTAAAACCTTATCAATTTCAGAATCTTTGGCAGTCACCATAATGATTGGCATATCATGTGTTTTGCGCACTTCTCGCGCGACTTCTAAGCCATCCATTTTAGGGAGCATTAAGTCTAAAATAATTAAGTCTGGTTCCACTTCTTCCACTTTTTCAAGTGCTTCTTCTCCATCATAAGCAGTAAATACTTCATATCCTTCTTTAACCAAATTATATTTAACGATCTCTGAAATTGGCTTCTCGTCATCAACTACTAAAATTTTCTTCACAAAGAGACACCTCTTTTTCCTTCTAATCTTATTTGATACTTTCCTATTATACCTTATTTTGATGATGTTTTCATCTTTGGTTAAAAATGCGCCTTTAGGTTCTCCTAGTATAACAAAAAAAGAATCTCTGACAACAATTGACGCTTGTTATCAAAGATTCTTCTTTCGCTAATCTATTCTTCCGTATCTAAGACGAATTTTGCTACAAGAGCGGCTAATAATCCACCAATTAATGGCGCAACGATAAAAATCCACAACTCAGATAACGCTGAACCACCCGCAAAAACGGCTGGCGCGATGCTACGAGCTGGGTTGACAGAAGTTCCTGTCAAAGGAATACCGACTAAGTGAATCATTGTTAATGTTAACCCAATTACGATTCCCGCTAATGAAGCATTGCCTTTCTTAGCACTTGTAACTGTCATGACAACTAAAACAAAAATAAATGTTAAAATAATTTCGACTGTCAATGCACCAGCAACACTTAATTCCCCTACGCCATTTTGACCTAAGTTCTCAATACTTTTACCAGCACCTTTTAGAATGCTTAATAATGCAAATGAGGCAATCAAGCCGCCAACAATTTGTCCCACTACATAGTAGATTAGTTCCATTGTTGTCATTCGTTTATTAAGCCACATTCCTATAGAAACAGCTGGATTTAGATGTGCACCTGAAATTGTGCCAATACTATAGGCAGCAGCAACGATTGTTAACCCAAATGCTAAGGCAATCCCCGTTGTTCCAATCCCTTCCATACCATTTCCTAGAACGGCTGTTCCTGTCCCAAAAAAGACAAGAATAAATGTTCCTAAACATTCTGCTATTGCTTTTTTCACAAAAAATTCCCCCTTTGTAGACAAATTGTAACACATTCGTGAAATTTTCAATATAATTTTCGTTGTTTTTCCAGCAAAATGATATTTCTATGAAAAAGAGAAATCTTAAATGAAAAATCCCCTCAAAAAAATTTGAGGGGATTTTTCATTTAATTAATCATTTAATAACTGTATGCCAACACCTAAAAGTCCTGGTCCTGTATGAACAACTAATGCCGGACTAATTGTTCCAAAGTAAATTTCTTCTGCTTGTGGAAAAGCTGCTTTCAAGCGTTCCATCATTGCTTTTGCTTCTTCCTCTGCCGCACCGTGAGCGACTGCCAAACGGAAACGGGGTGCCTCACCTATAAAGTTCGTCACCAACTCAAACGTTTTATCAAGACTTTTTTTACGGCCGCGAGACTTAGCCACCGTATAGTAAATGCCTTCTTCATTACAAGAAATAATGGGGTTTAATTTTAGCGCATTCCCTAAAATAGAAGTGACTAAACCAATTCGTCCACCTTTTTGTAGATATTCTAAAGTGGCTACATTAAAAAATACTTTTGCGTTGGCTACTTCTTCTGTTAATTTTTGTTGTAATTCTTGCCATTCTAATCCTGTTTCAATTAATTCTGCTGCTCGTATCGCCTGAATACCAGCCCCGATACCAATGTTCTTTGTATCTAAAACAAATACATCTAGTCCTTCGGTTTGTTCTCCAAGCAAGCGAACCACATTATACGTTCCACTTAAACCACTAGAAATGGTCACCGCTAAGACTTTTTCGTAACCCGCTTCTTTAATTTTGTCAAAAATAGCTTGGATTGTTGCACCATCAGGTAATGAAGTACTAGGGATTTCTTTCTCTAAACGTTGATACACTTCTTCTGGTGTAATATCTACCTTATCTGTATAGGTTTTTTCAGGATAAATAATCTGTAAAGGCAAGACATACATGCCGTATTGTTTGACTAATGCCTCTGGAACATCTGTTCCAGAATCAACCAGTAGTGCGATCTTTTCTTTATTCATGTGTCATCTCATCCATTTCTTTTAAGTATTCTTGTTCCAATTCAATCACTTTTTCACTAAACATTTTAGTAGCAAAAGACATTGTCGCTGCTTTTACAGCCAAATATTCAATCCCCATAGGTTCTTGTGATTTGGCCTGAACTTCTTTTTCTTGCGCTTGAGCAGCAATCACATAAATCGCTCGTTCCTGTTCTTGACAAAATAAATTGTACGCTTCACGAATACCAACCGTGGCTCCTTGGAATAAAATGCCTTGCTTAATTTCTGGCAATGTTAACACTTGTTTCAACAACGTAATCGCAATTAAAAACGCTAAATGCTTTTGATTGTAGCGCTTTTTCACTGGGGCCGGGATTAACCCGTGTTTGACATAATTATTAACCATTGAGGACGTTAACAAAGTATGTTTTTCCAGTGTAATCAATGGGGATAAGTATTTTTCTATCAGAGTAATCACTTGATCCATATATAATTCAATGTCTGGTAACTCATGCCATCTTGGCAAATGAACGTTTTCCAATTGTTGGCCCCAATCTTGTAGTGATTTTTCTATCTCGTCCATAAAAACCCTCCTAACCATTTCTAAAAAAGAATATCATACTTTTGACAATTATTCAATCTAGTTTTTAAAACTAGATTGAATAAAAAAGAAAAGCGAGCAATTTTGGAATTGTTCACTTTTCTCTCTTTATTTTTTTAAAGAACGTTTTCCGATTAAAATACCTATCAAAAACAGGCCTTCTAATAAAACAAAAAACAAGATAAAACAATGCATAAAGTAGGCTTCAGGTAAGGCATTGATAATCGGATCAGTCAGCGGATTAAATAACCAAGCATCGTTGTTAAAAAATAATCCATGAAACGCAATAAAAAATTGATCAAAGCCAATCAGCATGAAAAAGCCAAAAAGCACAGGCAAAAACATTCCCCACTGAAATGGCCGTATCAATGTCCATAAACGCTGATTTTTTACCAAATATTTTAAATAAAGGACACTAGGCAACAACGTAACTAGTAATACGCCATAGCACAATAAAAACAATTTTTTCACTTCATAAAAATGAAAAGCCGCGCTATCAGACATTGGGAAATCAGGAAATACTAATGTTTTTTCAAAAGGATTGTTTAAGTACATCATTAAATGATCGTAATTTTTAATCAAGGTCACACGATCAACCTCTACGTCTTTTAAAATATTTAAGTGTTGGATATCAAAAAGATACAATGGACGAAAATTAATCGTGATCGTGATACTTAAAGCCACAATCGTTAAAAACAAACAAATGAGTCCAAGCGTTTCCCTTAAACGCAATTTCGACCTCATCATACTCAAAAAGTCCATTCATCTAAGGAATCAACAACATAGGTTGGTGGCGTTGGTAAAGTTGGAACAGCTGACTTAGGGGTAAAACCTGATGTAACTAACAAGCTATCAATACCATTTTGAATCCCTGATTGAATATCGGTTTCATAATTATCTCCAACCATAATCACTTGCTCTTTTTCCACGCCTAAATGCGCAATCGCTCGTTCCATGATAATCGCTTTTGGTTTGCCAATATAAACTGGTTTTGTTTGAGTAGCTGTCTCCACAAACGTCACAACTGAACCTGCACCAGGTAATAAGCCTCTTTCTGTCGGAATGTTCTTATCTGGATTGGTCCCAATAAACAACGCCCCTTTTTGAATGGCTAAGGTAGCTAAAACCACTTTTTCGTAAGATAATTCTGTATCAAGTCCCACGACAACATAATCAGGATTTGTTTCATCCCATTCAAAACCTGCTTCTAAAATTAAGTCAATTAAACCAGCCTCGCCGATGACAAAGACTTTCTTGCCCCGATTGGTTTCTTTCATGTAATCAATCGTCGCTAAAGTCGCTGTATAAACAAGGGATGCTGGGACATGAATATCAAATTCATTTGCTAAACGTTGTGCCACTGTTTCAGGAGATTTAGTGGTATTATTCGTTACAAATAAAAAAGGCAAATCTTTTTCCTGTAACTGCTCGACAAAACGTTTTCCAGCTGGAATTGGTTCTTTTCCTAAATAAATCGTTCCATCTAAATCAATTAAATATCCTTGATAGTCTTTTTTCACTCTGTTTACTCCTCACGTTGACGAATCGTAAAGCCTTTGCCAGATTTTTTGGGACTAGGCTGTTTGGGTGTAGTCGTTTTTTTATTTTCTTCTTTTCGCGTACGAATCACTGGCTTGCTATTTTTATTAGCGGGCGCACTCTTTTCCTCGACAAACGCGTTAGAACGATTATTCTTTTTATGGCGACGACGACGATGCGTTGTTTTTTCTTTACGTTCCCCTGTTCGTTCAATTACAAAATAGGCACAGCCAAAATTACAATATTCATACAAATAGTCTTCTAGTGTATCAATGCGTTGATCCGGCGCTGCCCGACGATTAGAAGTATCAAAAAAGCCACGCAAGCGTAACTGTTCATAGCCCCAGTCTCCTACGATATAATCATAACGCGCTAATACTTCACTAAACCGTTCACCTAAGCGTTCAGGATCAAAGGCATCACGATGATTTTTAACAATTCGGTACTCTCTTTCACCAATTTGAATATCTGTTTCATTCACAATGGTGACAATTTCCCCTTTTTTCTTTTCTTTTACAGGTTCTTCTTTTATTTCTTCAAGAACTGCTGTTAGTTCTTCTGTAAAGGTTGCAGCAGTTTCTGTTTCTTTTTTTTCGGTTGTCTTTTTGTCTGTCATTTTTTCACCACCTAGTTTTTATTATACCTTGTTTTTATTTGATTGGATAGTGGGCATGCAGATAGTTCGCCACGACAGTTCTTAAAACGTCTGGAAATAAAAATTCGACTTCTCCAACTAACTCAATCGTTGGGAAAAACGGAACAAATTGAAAGTGATCCACTGTTGTCAGCGTATACTTCTGCTCTGGCTGAATAGGTTTCCCTTGCCAAAAAACGGTCTGGCTATTTCGCTCAAAACGAATCCCATCATAACATAATTCGCCAAAAATTTTCCCGCGGAAGCCCATCCCGCGAATCGGAAATTTCCGCAGAAATTGACGACTTTTTTCCATTTCACGAATCAAACGGCTCATGTCTGACCCTTTCAAGGTAACCTTGATTAAATGCATTGGATGAGGCAAGGCCTCATGTAATTGGTCTGCATTGATTATTCCTTCTGGTAAATCTGCTAAAAATAACCCGTTGTTCAACACAGCCGCTTCGGTCTGCCCCGCTTCTTTTAACGCCTTCAAGGCAACAGTTATAAAGGCATGCGGTTGCCGTAAGTCCGTTGACAAGGTTTCAGGGATTTGTGCAATTTGCTGCGCTTGCAATAGTCGATGACCTTCCGTTAAGTAACCCGCAATTTCCTTGGCATCAGTTGCTTGCTCTTCTAAACTTGCTGTTTCAATCGTTTTTGCATAACTTGTGACTTGCTTCGTGTCGGCATCCACAAACAGATGCACTTCACCAATATACTGTCCATATTTGCCAGCAGCTGCTAGTTGCACATGATTAATTTTTTCCCCATCTTTAAATAAATGATGTGTATGGGAACTTAAAATCACTTGAATTTCAGGATAATTCGCCGCAATCATAAAATCAGTATCTATCCCCAAGTGACTAAGCAAAATGAGAACATCACATTGAGGCGCAACTTCTGTAATCAGTTGAGGAAGGACTGCTTCCACTTGTTTGATTGTCCAGCCATTGGGATTATACGTTAACGGAAATGGTGCGGTTAAGCCAATAAACCCTAACTTTGTGCCTTCTTTAGTTGTCATAATTTTATATGCTTGACAAAAATCTGGTAACGTTTGGGTTTTTGGATCTTCTAAATTAGCTAAGACCACTTCAAATGTTGCCTGATCATATAAATGCTCTAATTGTTTCTTTGAATTGCCGATTCCTTCATTATTTCCAATTGTAACCAGATCATACGCTAATGTATTCATTATAGCTACATTTGCTCGACCATCTGTTGCTTCGGTCAAAGGATGACACCGATCTGAAAAGTCACCTAAATCAATGGTTACGACTGTTTTGCCCTCTTTTTGGTACAGCGAACGTTTGGCTTTAACCAGACGCCGTATTTTGGGCCAATTTTCAAAGTGAGAATGAAGATCATTGGTATGGAACAACACAATCTCTTCCACTAAAATCGCCTCCTTTATTCAGCGCTCTGATTAATAGTACCATATTTATAGAAGAAAGTTACAAAAAAGAACAGATGACTTTAGAAGAATTTCTCCTAAAATCACCTGCTTTTATCGGGACGAACTATGCGTTATTTTTGGGACGCTTGCGTTGCGTCGCTTCCATGATAACTGGTAAGATCACAGGACGACGTTTGGTTTGTTCAAATAAATAACGGCTTAAGTTTTCGCGGATTTCTTGTTTCAGTTTGCTCCATTCAAAATCGTCACTTTCTAAATGTTTTTCAACAATTTCTGTAACAATATTGCTACTTTCTTTCATTAGGTCTTTACTTGTTTTAACGTAAACAAAACCTCTAGAAGTAATTTTAGCTGGTGAAACAATTCGTTTTTCTCGACGATTAATTGTCACAACAGCCACAAAAATACCATCTTCGGAAAGAATACGACGATCCCGTAAAACGATATTACCAATATCGCCGACACCAATCCCGTCAATCATAATATTTTCGGCCGTTGTGCTGCCAGCTACCGACATTCTACCTTTTGTATACTCTAGAATGTCCCCACGACCTGTAATAAAGATATCTTTATAAGGCATGCCAATTTCGTGTGCTAAGTCCGCATGCGCAGCTAACTGGCGGTATTCACCTTGGACAGGAATGAAATATTTTGGTTTCATTAAGTTCAACATCAATTGCAAGTCATTCGGATTAGCGTGACCAGACACACGTAAATTGTCGGAAATTTGCTTCACCGTAGCACCGGCCCGATAGACAATATCCTCTGTTTTGGCAACCGTTGTTTCCATGGCCGTTGTTGGCGTTGTCGTAATATAAACTAAATCGCCTTCTTCAATTCGAACGACACCATGTGTATTATTAGCCATTTTTTGAAGTGACTTAATCGGTTCTCCCATTCGGCCTGTTTCTAAAATTAATAACTGTTCGGGTGCATATTTTTTCATTTCTTTTGGTTTCACTAATAGATCTTCGCTTGGCAATTGTAATTTTTCCAATTTCATCGCCGTCCGAATAATCCGTTCAAAATCTTGGCCTGTCAAAACGACTTTACGACCAGAACGATCCGCTGCATTCAATACTTGTTGGACCCGTTGCAAATTACTTGCCACACATGCCACGATGATTCGTCCTTCCCAATAGCGAATCGTGTCGAACACCTCATCAGCGATTTGGGCTTCCGATGCAACTTGGGCTGGGTTTTCAGCATTTGATGAATCACTAAGTAGCGCCAAGACGCCTTCTTTCCCAATTTCAGCCAAGCGGCCATAATCGGTTTGATACATCTCAATCGCACTTTGATCAAATTTAAAATCACCAGTATAAACAATGTTACCTTCTTTTGTTTTGATGCTAACACCAATCGAATCTGGAATGGTGTGCGTTGTTTTAAAGAAGCTCACCGTTGCTTGACCAAAATCAATTTCTGTATGCGGGTCAATCACATGGAAATCTTTAAATTTCTTCGTTTCCGCATGACTGTTGACACTTAGTTTTGCTAGTTCAATCGTTAATTCTGTCCCAAAAACAGGCACTTGAATTTTTGAAAGCAAATACGGTAAGGCCCCAATTGCATCTGCATGGCCATGTGTTAAAAAGACCCCTGCAATTCGTTCACTATTTTCTTCTAAATACGTAAAATCCGGAATGACAACGTCAATTCCTAAAAGTTCGTTCTCTGGATATTGTAATCCACAATCCAGTACAAAAATTTCATCTTCCACTTCAGCAACGTACATATTTTTTCCATTTTCACGAACGCCGCCTAATGGAACGATTTTTATTGTACTCACTCTTTTCACCTCTCTATGATTACACGTTCTTTAAATCTCTAACGTGCGAATAATTCTTTGCTCTTCTTCTGGTGTACAAGCAACTAGAGGTAAACGTAAATTTCCAACAGGAATACCTAAATGATTTAAGGCCGCTTTCACGGGTGCCGGCGAAGGCACTGAAAACAATGCGTTCATTTTTGGTAATAACTGTCGTTGAATTTTAGCCGCTTCCGGCAAGTTCCCCTGCTCCAGCGCTTGATACATCTCATACATTGACGAACCGAAGACATGACTGGCTACCGAAATAACCCCTTGTCCGCCAAGTGCCTTGGTGGCAAAAGCCAACCCGTCTTCTCCAGTATACACTAGAAAGTCTTTTGGCGCTCTTTCAATCAACTCAGTAATTGCATCTAACCCTGCACATTCTTTAATTGCCACAATTTTTTCCAATTGTGCTAAGCGCAAAGTAGTTTCCACTTCTAGGCATGCAGCCGTTCTACCAGGAACATTGTACAAAATAATTGGCAGTTCACTTGCTTCTGCGATGGTTTTAAAATGTTGATACATACCTTCTTGATTTGGTTTATTATAATAAGGAACAACCGCCAAAACAGCATCGATACCAGCGATTGTCGCTAACTCTTTCACAAAAGCGACTGAGTCACGTGTATCATTCGTACCTACACCACAAATAATCGGAATACGTCCATCGATCAGTTCAATAATTCGCTGGAATAATTGTAATTCTTCTTCATGAGTTAACGTGGGTGATTCACCAGTTGTTCCTGCTAAAATAACGCCTTCTGTATGATTGGCCAATAAATAGTCTACCAATTGCGGTAGTTTATCAAAATCTATTTCTCCCGATTCTTGAAACGGCGTAACCATTGCCGTAATAATTGTTGCATTCGTTAAATCCATCCTATTCCCTCCCGAGTATACAATACAAACCTTCTAGTCGTTTTCAGGTACACGAAGCAAATTCATTTCGTGTAGCGTTTCAGCAATTTGGACCGAGTTCCAAGCAGCTCCTTTTAATAGGTTGTCTGACACAATCCATAAATGGAAACCGTTCTTCACGTCAACGTCTTGACGAATACGGCCGACAAATGTTTCTTTCTGGTTGACGCTATTTAGCGCTTGTGGATATAGTTGTTCACTTGGCTCATCTTGCAAAATTACACCTGGAGCTTGCGCCATTAATTCTTGGATGGCTGAGACCGATGCATCTGCTTGTTTCACTTCTATATAAACAGATTCAGAATGTCCTGAAATTACCGGAATACGGACACAGGTGGCAACAACTTTTAACTTGTTGTCTCCCATGATTTTTTTTGTTTCATTCATCATTTTCCATTCTTCGTAGGTATACCCTGCTTCTGAAAAAACATCAATTTGAGGCAACGCATTAAAAGCAATTGGATAATGTTTTTCGTCACTGCCAGCTGGTAAAATTTCAGCTGACCATTCGCTGACAGGTTTTCCCTCTAAAAAATCTTCGGCTTGTTCTTTTAGCTCATTAATTGCACGGATACCTGCGCCACTCACAGCTTGATACGTTGAAACGATGATTCGTTCTAAGCCAAACGCTTGCCGAATTGGTTCCAAGGCCACCATCATTTGAATCGTAGAACAATTGGGATTTGCGATGATTCCCTGATGATTTTTCAAGGCTTCCGGGTTTACTTCTGGAACAACTAAAGGAACATCTTTTGCCATTCTAAAATGGCTAGTGTTGTCAACAACAACAGCTCCTCGCTTAACTGCTTCTGGTGCAAACTTTTCGGAAATACTCCCACCAGCACTAAATAATGCTAAATCGATTCCTTCAAATGATTCTGGGACTAATTCTTCCACGATAAGAGGTTGCCCTTTAAACTGAATCTCTTGTCCGGCAGAACGCTTAGACGCCAATAACCTCACACTGGCAATTGGCAAACTTGTTTCTGCTAACAATTCAATCATTCTTGTCCCGACAGCACCTGTTGCTCCTACCACGGCAACATGATATTCTTTTCCCATATTTTCATACTCCCCTCTTACCTTCTTGTAAAAGCTACTTGTCCTATTTTACCATAGTATTGAAAAAACCTACATAGTCAAAAAAATGATTTTTTTATTTTCCCATGATATTTTAAAACTATTACCCATCAAAGGACTATCCATTGACTTTTGACTTAAATTTGTTATAGTTAAAACGAATTTAATTATAAAGGGAGCGAAATTTCATGGCACGCGTAGAAAGTTTTGAATTAGATCACAACACAGTAAAAGCACCATATGTTCGCCTTGCTGGCACAGAACAAAATGGTGATGCGTTAGTCGAAAAATATGACTTACGTTTCTTACAACCAAACAAAGATGCCCTACCAACAGGCGCATTACACACGTTGGAACATTTATTAGCAGTTAACATGCGTGATGAATTAAAAGGAATCATTGACATTTCGCCAATGGGTTGCCGCACTGGTTTTTATATGATTATGTGGGATCAACATTCACCACAAGAAATCCGTGATGCATTAGTCAACGTTTTAAACAAAGTAATTAATACAGAAGTTGTTCCAGCAGTCTCTGCAAAAGAGTGTGGAAACTACAAAGATCATTCTTTATTTGCAGCGAAAGAATACGCAAAAATCGTCTTAGACCAAGGAATTAGTTTAGATCCATTTGAACGTATTCTGTAATCTTTAGCAATTAACGACAGAGAAACCCACTATTAAGCTGTGGGTTTTTCTGTTCTCTTTCTTAATTTAAACGGAGGTTTTTTATGAATCAAACAATCGAACAATTACTAAGTCACCGTTCCGTTCGTCATTTTAAAAAGCAAGCGTTAACGGACAAGCAGAAACAACAGTTAATTACTGCAGCTCAAGCAGGATCAAGCTCCAATTTTTTACAAGCTTATACAATTATAGAAATCAAAGATCCTGAGCTACGCAGAGAATTGGGACGTTTAGCGAATTGTGAAGACTATGTCGTTAACACTGGTGTGTTCTATGTTTTTGTTGCTGATTTGTATCGTCATGCAACGATTTTGTCAAAAGAGGGGCAATCATTAGAACCCTTAAAGACACCAGAATCATTATTAGTAGCTGCCGTTGATACAACGATTGCTGCGCAAAACATGGCCATTGCGGCTGAATCTATGGATTTAGGGATTTGTTATATTGGCGGCATTCGAAATGACTTAGACACAGTAGCCAAACGCTTATCTTTGCCTGAATTAACTGTACCACTTTTCGGATTAACAATCGGTGTACCAGAAACGTTAAATGGTGTAAAACCACGGATGCCTTTTGAAAATATTTTAAGCGAAAATCACTACCAATCAGACAAATTGACAGATATGCACACATATGATGAATTATTAAAAGATTATTATGCCAGCCGCTCAAGTAACGCCCAAACAGCGGATTGGTCACAGAAATCTTTGTCCTATTTTTCTTATAATCGTCGCCCAGAAGTAAAAATTTTCTTGCAAAAACAAGGATTTGATGTCTAAACAAAAGAGCGTGGGCTTACGTTGAAATAACGTAAGCCCACGCTCTTTTGTTAATTTTTATTTATCTTTACTAAATTTGTCTTTTAAGTCTTCAAAGCCTTCTTTAACTTTATCAGTTAATTTTTCAGCGCCTTCTTTAAGGTCGTCGCCGGCATCACGTGCTTTGTCTTTTACGTCAGCAAAGGTTGATTGAGCTTTTCCTTCAAGTTCTTTGCCTTTATCATCCGTAACTTTGCCTTGCGCTTCTTTTGCAGTACCTTCTACTTTATCTTTTGCATCGTCAAAACGTCCTTTTAAATCTGCCATGCTAATCCCTCCTAAATAATTAATTACATAATAAGAGTATCATTCTTAGCCATTTCCTTCAAATATAATGCATGAACTGCGAATAAATGGTTATTTTTGAGCCATTAAAGCTTTTTTTGCCAAGGCAAAGCAACCGATTGTTCCTGGATTATCTTCTAAAAGAGGCGTCACCAAGTATTTTTCTAAAGGCGGTGTTTCCACATATCCATTGACTAATTCAGCAAATTTTTCACGAACTTTCGGCATCAAATGGCGTTGTTTCATGACGCCGCCACCTAAGATGATCACTTCTGGCGCTAATAATAAAGTCGTATTGTACGCTGCTTGCGCTAAATAATAAGCTTCTAGTTCCCAAGTTTTATGATCCTCTTCCAATAAATGACCTTTTTTACCAGAACGACCTTCAACTGCTGGTCCTGCTGCAATCCCTTCTAAACAATCTCCATGATAAGGACAATTTCCTGCATACGTATCTTCAGGATGACGACGGACTAACGCATGCCCCATTTCTGGGTGGCTAAAGCCTTCAATAAACTCACCGTTTTGAATCGCTCCAGCGCCAACACCAGTTCCAATTGTATAATATACACAACTAGATGTATGTTGCCCATTTCCAGCAACATACTCACCATATGCCGCAGCATTCACATCCGTTGTCCAAGCCAGTGGCACATCAAAATGTTGTTTCATAGTTCCTAACAAGTCAAAGTTACGCCAAGCTAATTTTGGTGTAGAAGTGATATAACCATACGTAGGAGAATCAACGTGAATATCAATCGGACCAAACGAACCAATCCCAATCGCTTTTAAAGGATATTGTTGGAAAAATTCTATTACTTTTTTCATTGTTTCTTCTGGGGTTGTTGTGGGAAAACTGACACGTTCTACGATGGTCAAATCATCTGTCCCAACGCCACATACAAATTTTGTGCCACCGGCTTCGATACTTCCTAAAAGTTTTTCTGTCATTGCAATATGCTCCTTCGTTTCCATTTCATAAGTAAGCGGATACATTACTTTTGATTAAATAACTAACATACACGTTTAGTTTACCACTTTTTTTCCGTTTCGACAGAACAATTTAACAATTTCAGTCAGGTTGCCCAATGAAATCTGGCAAGTTGCTAAAGAGCATTTTCCTAAAACAAAAAAACGAGCATTCACGGTTATCTAACAATGAATGCTCGTTTTTTGTTTATTGATTCTTTAGCGAAAAATATAACAATAGTCCGATTGTAATCCACCCACCACTAAGTAAAAGCATTAACCAACTCAAAAGCGTTTCTTTTAGAATACTTCTGGGTTCTTTTGCATGCTGAATAAAACTCATACTAGTCAGCAAAGAAAAGAGGAAAAACATAAAACAAATAACCGCTAAACCGCCAGACAACCAAAACCAACTAGCCATTATTCTCACTCTCCTTTTCGCTTGTTTTTTGATAATTATTGCGCCAAATGACACTATAGATTGCCCCAATTGTGATTACTAACAACGTGTAGAAAGTCGGTAACCACCATGTGGGTAGGACCCATTTGACCGTAGCTTCTTGATTTAATTTTTTTGCTTCACGAGTGTTAATCGTAAATTCTTGTTGAAAAGGCCAAGACTGTTGTTCATCTTGTTGTAAAATAGCACGTCCTGTAAATATATAAGTCCCAGCATCTAGCGGCTGTTTGCCCAAATCAAGATGAAAATTCATGGAACTATTTGGGGCAAAGCGAACATTTTTTAGTGTCCGTTGTGCAATTTTTTTAGAGGATCCTTTTTTTATCACTTGACCTTCTAAACGAACTTCTGGAAAAATAGCAGCATACGGATTTTGAATGACCGCCTTTAGCGATTTGGCCCCTAAAGCAATTGTAGGTGTTACTTTCGCTAATTTCAGTTGGTTCACCTCTGTTAAAGGAGCATTCTCAGCACTCCTCATGGCAATCGCAACATTAAACCCATAGCGACTGGTTAATCCCGTTGTTTGGTTCTCTCCCTCTGTTTTTTCATCTTTGAGATGCGCATAAACCCCGCCTAAAACAACTCCTTTGATAGGCTGATCAAGTCCCTTCACCTTCATCTTTGCTGATACTGTTTGATGAGGCGGCACACTCACTTCCTCATTTTCTAAAGTAACCAAGTCTGTCAGCGGAACCTTTAACGATGAATCAAGTGGTTTATCAAAATCATTGTACACAATCAACCCATTATCATTTGTTGATGCATTTGCTAGAGTCAATACGATGGACAATTTTTCGTCTGTCTTATTTTTTATGTCTAAGACAATAGTGGAAGATTGCTTTGGTGCCAGAATTAAATCATAATAACTAGATGTTCCTGACACTTGATTTTCTGGTAAAACAGGCGTTACTGTAAATTTAGTCTTCATTTCTTCTGTAGCTTCTACTTTTGGAACAATAATAAAAAATGTGAAAAACAGAAATAGACAGAAAACAGCGACTTTTTTTCTACTCATTTCTTCAAGATCTCCTTTATAAAGCTGAATGTACTTACTAGTCTAACAAATCAGCGAAACAATGATGATCAATCTTTGACCTTTGGGAAGGATAATCTTGAAAAAAGTCTCCTTGAAAAATACCAAGGAGACTTTTTATTATTCACTATAATATAATTCTTTTTTTATCTGTGTGGTTGATACTTCTGGCGTTCGTGGCAAATAAAGAACCTTTGCGGTTGTTTCAACTTCTAGAAAATCAAAAGCCCCTTGCCAATCGTCGCCCATGACTAAAGTATCAATTTTAAATTCAGCAATATCGGAAACTTTTTGTTTCCAACTAGTTTCAGGAATAACTAAATCAACATAACGAATTGCCTCTAATAATTGTTTACGTTTTTCATATGAAAAATAACTTTGTTTCTTTTTTTCTAAATTAAAAGCATCTGTTGAAAGTCCAACAATCAGGTAGTCCCCTTGTTGTTTCGCTTTTTTCAACAAATTAATATGACCATAGTGCAGGAGGTCAAATGTGCCGTAAGTAAGTATTTTTTTCATAAAAACCTCCATTGTACTTTGATATTTCTTCGTTAATTATCAATTTTTGTGAATAGAAAAAAGGCTACTCTTGATTGACTTTGATGGTTTTTCGATCAAATTTTTTATTTTCTGTAGCAGTATAAATTAGTAATAACTTACTCAGAGATTTTATAGAGAAAGACGTTGTTGTAGCTTTTTTTAATTGCTTTAACTGCTTTTGCAATTTTAACGGATTTTTATCTTTTAATAATTTGATTTTCGTTAAACGAAAAATGTGTTCCTGATGCTCAAATGAACGTTCAGCATCTGAATGACTAAAACGAAGATATTCTGAAAGCACCTCTTGATTTACAGCAACTTTTCCTTTTGGTAAAAACCATTCTTTGCCATTTTGATCTATTAGATGCCGCTCGCTTTGATTTGAAATAACAATTTCTTTATCGTCTTCAAAAAGATACGAAAAAAGCATTGCTTTTTTTATAATTATGTACTCAGTTACTTCATATGAAGACAATTTTCTTAATTCTTCTATCAAACTATTCCATTGATTATTTTGAACAAATTTACTTAGTTTGTGAATAGGTGGTACTCGTAAAATGAACTTCTCATCTTTCTCTATTTTCACGATATAAAAAGTTGTGTCTACGTCATTTTCCCAAATAAACAAAATAATCATTTACTGCCCCCTAGACTTGTTGTTCCGATACTTAATAGTCAAATAAATATATTTAGGAATTTGCATTAACCGATCGTATCTCTTCATTGTCAAACAACGATATAACCATTCCAAATTGTGATTTATATAAAATTCTGGCGCTCTTTTTACTGATCCAGCTAATACGTCAAAAGTACCGCCTACGTCTAAAAATACATTAGCTGTCAGGTGATCAATTGTTTGTTCCAAAAAAATCTCTTGTTTCGGTGAACCTAATGCTACAAAGACAAACCTTGGTTCAGCTTTGTTAATTTGTTCCACAATTTCTTGCTGTTTTTTCTTTGTATAGCCATGTAAAATACCGCTAATAACAATCCCTGGATATTGTCGTTGAATATTTTTAGCTGCTGCTTCAACTACTTCTTGCTTTGCACCATACAAGAAGATTCGTTCCTTATGTTGATTTGCATACTCTAAAAAATTATCCATGACATCAATTCCTGTAACTCTTTCACGAATAGACCCACCCATTAGCTTCGATGCCTTGACCACACCTATCCCATCTGCAATCCGATGAGTTGCTCTTTTCAAATATAACTTAACTTCTGGATGTTCAAATGCTAACAATGAAATCTGCGGATTAACGCTAGTTACAATCATTTTCTCTTTAGCTTTGAAATAACTTTCTAAGTCATCCATAATTTCTTGATGTGTTAATACGTCAACTGGTAATCCCCCAATATATTCAGTGCGTACCTTACTTTTCACAAAATCCCCCCAAGATTCTCTCTACCAACTCTACTATTTTATTAATGGTCTCTTTTGACTGATATTGATTCCATTCTTCGTTAATTCTAGCAATATTATCTTTATAACTATTTATTGAAAAGTTTGACAATGCCACAATCAACTGTTTTTCATTTTCAACTAACGGTCCTGGTAAATATTCAAAAAAATCAGGCTCAATTCCAGGATTTAATGCGTATTTTTCTAAATCTGGACAAAAAAATAAAATGTTCGGTTGCTCTTTAACATGCATGTATTCAAAGACCACACTCGAATAATCAGTAATCAAGTAGCCTATTTCACTAAAGCTTTCAAAAATATGCTTTTCCCAAATAGAAACATTTCTCGGTAGTTCAATGGCATCTAACTGGATTGATGGATGTAATTTCATATAAAAATGAAAATTTGGCATAGTAGAAAAAGCCTTTATTGCTTGATTTATCACAAGCATCATTTCATTCATTCCCTCTCGGTAAGTTGGTGCATATAAAACTTTATTATTCTGATTTGTTTCTCCTACCTCTAATTTTTCAAGATAAGCAAGACGCGGCGAACCAAAATGACAAAATTGAGCATTCTCGAGACGATAATTGTTTCTAAAAATTGCTTCCATTTTTAGTGAATTAACGATAAAATAATTCATTTTATCGTAAACTTTTTGAAACCTGATTTGATCCTTGCTACTTCTATGTTTCGTGTAATAAGCACCCCAGCCAAACTGTTTTAAAGCCCCATTAGCATGCCATAATTGGATAACTACTTGCTTTTTTTTTAAAATTGCCAATTCTGGAAAATAATTATCTACAAAAATTAACGGCGCTGACTTCAAGTATGAAATCGCCGTTGTAATCAACAAAGTTTTCTTATCAAAAAGTATCGTCTTTATGCCTTTTTGATTTAAGGATGCTGCGTATGATTGACAATTTTTTGTATAAAGTACTATTATCATTCCGTGATATTGTTGTTCTAATTGTTCAATTAAATGTCCATCATTTCTTGGGAAACTCATTATGTACACAATTTTTACTTTTTTATGCTTGTACGGTCTCCATCTTAATACTGTTAAGTACAATTGTTTTAGCACTTTTATATCCTTTCACAAACAATAGTTTTCTTATAAAAAAGATATGATCAAAGTCTTTAAAAAGAAAAAGCTTACATATAAACTCATTAAAACAAATTATACCTTAAAGATTCTAAAAAGACAATTGCACTTTACAATATGTATACTATCCAAATAATTTAAATTATACGGTATACGGACTAGCTATACTTTCAGTTAAATAAAATAATATTTAAATAATTTCTCTGAATTTAAAACTGCCTATCCAACAAAAAAAGAGGTTTCCCACCACAGTGGAAAACCTCTATAAACCTTGTCATAACAATGTTTTGAAAGACTATGCGTCTGGATTTGCGTTTTCGTCTTTGAGACCGTATTTTTTGTTGAAACGGTCCACACGTCCGTCGGCTTGTGTGAATTTTTGACGACCAGTGTAGAATGGGTGTGAGTCTGAAGTAACCTCAACACGTAATAATGGATAAGTGTTGCCATCTTCCCATTCAACAGTTTCTGAAGATCCTTTAGTTGAACCTGAAAGGAATTTGAAACCTGTTGTTGAATCCATGAATACTACTGGTTGGTAATTTGGATGGATATCTTGTTTCATACGTTTTTTTCGCTCCTTTGCCCTGATCCATTTGCTGTATCAGAGTTATTTTGTCGGTATACAACAATGCTATCTTACCATGTTTTCAGTTGGTATGCAATTATCTTTTTGGATTTCTTTTAATTTGTTTGCCAAACGAAACATCATGGAAAACTTCAAATAATTGTTGATTATTTTGGGTCCGTTTCAACATTTTTATGAATTGATCCGTATATTCCAGCGAGTCTCCTGACATATTATTTCTCAATTTCCACGTTTCTTCTAGTTGTTCTGGTGTCATTAACAACTCTTCTTTTCGCGTACTTGATTTTTTAATATCAATTGCTGGGAAAATACGGCGCTCTGCTAATTCACGAGATAAATGGAGCTCCATGTTGCCTGTGCCTTTGAATTCTTCATAGATGACATCATCCATTCGGCTACCTGTATCCACCAATGCCGTGGCTAAAATAGTTAAACTGCCCCCTTCTTCGATATTTCTGGCAGCACCAAAAAATCGTTTAGGTTTGAAAAACGCAGCTGGATCTATTCCGCCACTTAAGGTTCGACCACTAGGCGGGACCACTAAATTATAGGCCCTTGCTAAACGAGTGATGCTGTCCATTAAAATAACTACGTCCCGTTTGTCTTCAACTAAGCGCATTGCTCGATCCAGAACCAATTCAGCAACTCGCGTATGATTTTGTGGTTGTTGATCAAAAGTTGAAGAAACCACATCTCCTTTAACGCTTCGCTCTAAATCAGTCACTTCTTCAGGACGCTCGTCAATTAACAACAGAATCAATTCCACATCAGGATGATTTTCTGTAATCCCATTAGCAATTTCCTTTAAAACACTTGTTTTTCCCGCTTTTGGCGGCGCTACAATTAAACCACGTTGCCCAAAACCAATTGGGGCAAATACATCAATCATTCGTGTTGATAATCTGCCAGCCGTTGTTTCTAACGTTAATTGTTTTTCAGGATACAACGGTGTTAGCGCTGGAAAATGTGGCCGCTCTTTCGCTTCTTCAGGATCTTTCCCATTGACACTTTCAACATGCATGAGTCCATAGTAACGTTCTGATTCCTTTGGCGGACGCGCCTTGCCAGCTACTTTGTCCCCATTTCTCAATCCGAAACGACGAATTTGAGAAGAAGAAATATAAATGTCTTCTGCACTTGGTCCATAATTAATTGGTCGCAAAAAGCCATAACCATCCTGAGAAACAATATCTAAAATTCCTTCCATGAAGAAAAAACCTTGCTTCTCAGCTTGTGCACGAATCACAGCTAAAGACAATTCTTTTTTGTTCATTTGGCTATAATAAGGAATTTTAAACTCTTTCGCGTACGCATAAATATCTTTTAACGTACTGTTTTCCAATTCAGCCATTGTTAAATAGTCGCTCATTGATCCACCTCAAACGGACCTTCTTGTTCTTCGGTTTCTAGCATTTGAATATCAGCGCCCAAAGCAGTTAACTTTTCGATAATGTGGTCGTACCCACGTAAAATATATTCTACATTATAAATAGTTGTCGTACCTTCAGCCATCAAGCCGGCAGTGACTAGGCACGCGCCTGCCCGTAAATCAGAGGCGACTACTTCTGCACCGTGCAATTGATTTGGACCATTTAAAATAATCATATTGCCTTCAACCGAAGCATCGGCCCCCATCCTCACCAACTCAGGGATATGCTTATTTCGTTGAGCATAAATCGTATCAATAATTTCACCAGTTCCTTGCGCTTTTAAAAGTAATGGCGTTAACGGTTGTTGCAAGTCTGTGGCAAACCCAGGATACGGATAGGTTTTCACCGTTGTCATTTTCAGATCATGTGACGGATGAACTTCAATCATGTCTTCTTCAATTGTCATCTTAACGCCCATTTCTTGCAATTTCGCAATGAAGCTTTCTAAATGCTCATAAATAACATTTCGAACTTTGATTCCTTCACCCATAGCTGCTGCCATAGCTAAATAAGTCCCAGCTTCAATTCGATCTGGAATAATCGAGTGACGACAACCATGTAATTCTTCGACACCTTCAATCCGAATAACGTCCGTTCCAGCTCCTCGAACTTTTGCACCCATGTTATTTAATAATGTAGCAATATCAATAATTTCTGGCTCACGCGCAGCATTTTCAATAATCGTTTTGCCTTTGGCTTTAACTGCGGCTAACATGACATTGATTGTAGCGCCAATAGATACCATATCCATAAAAATTCGTGTTCCTTGTAAGCCAGCTTCGTCTGTTCTCAAGTACATCGCCCCATGTTCGTTGGTTACATGAGCGCCTAATGCTTCAAATCCTTTGATATGTAAATCAATTGGACGAGGGCCTAAGTAACAACCGCCAGGTAAGCCGACAACGCCTTCCCCAAATCGACCAAGAAGTGAGCCCATAAAATAATAGGATGCACGTAAGCTATTGATTTTTCCTTTTGGCATAGGCACAGAAACAACTTCTGTTGGGTCAATAATTAATGTATTATTTTCAAAAGTAATTTTAGCACCCATAATTTCTAAAATTTCAATTAATGAGTGAACATCCTGAATGTCAGGAACGCCATCTAAAGTCACGGGCGAATCTGCTAAAATAGCAGCTGGAATTAAAGCGACCACACTATTTTTGGCGCCGCTAATGGTTACTTCGCCTTTTAATGGACGATTCCCATTGATTACGATTTTTTTCATTTATATTCTCACCTATCTGTAATATACGTTTTCTAAATAAACTACCCAATCATTCTATCATAATCAAGCTTAAGAAAAAAGAAAACTTCTCAGGTATTTTAATAGAATGAAAAAATAACAAAAAATAAAAAAGACAGCCACGTGCTGTGGCTGTCTTTAACGTAACTAGTTGATTAAGCTTTGTTAGCTGAACCGAACCAATCAATGTGTTCTTCTGCATCTTTGATGATTGCAGCTTTACCTGGTGCTAATAATTTACGAGGGTCAAATCCTTTACCTTCTAAATCTTTACCAGCTTCAATATATTCGCGCGTTGCTTTAGCGAATGATAATTGGAATTCTGTATTTACGTTAACTTTTGAGATACCCATTGAAATTGCTTTTTCAATTTGTTCTTGAGGAATACCAGAACCTCCGTGTAATACTAGAGGTACATCAGAACCGACAGCTTCAGCAATCGCTTGTAAGTGATCAAATGCTAAACCTTTCCAGTTTTCTGGATATTGACCATGGATGTTACCGATACCACATGCTAAGTAGTCAATACCTGTAGCAACCATTTGTTTACATTCTTCGATATCAGCTAATTCGCCAGTACCGATGATTCCGTCTTCTTCACCACCGATTGAACCAACTTCACATTCGACAGAAATACCTTTAGCGTGCGCTTTTTCAACTACATCTTTCGCTAATTTTAAGTTTTCTTCGAATGGTAAGTGAGAACCATCAAACATGATTGAAGTATAGCCAACTTCGATACATTCTAAAGCAGCTTCGTAGTCACCGTGGTCTAAGTGAATTGCTACTGGAACTGTGATATTCATTGAGTCTACTAAATTAGTAATCATGTCTTTAGCTACTTTGTAGCCGCCCATGTATTTAGCAGCGCCCATTGATGTTTGGATTAGAACTGGTGCTTTTTTAGCTTCTGCTGCTTCTAAAATCGCTTGTGTCCATTCTAAGTTATTTGTGTTATAGCCACCTACTGCATAGCCGCCTTTACGTGCTGCTTTTAAGAATTCTGCTCCTGATACTACTGGCATAAAAAATTCCTCCTAAGTTTTTAAAAACTTTATTTGTTAGGTGTTCCCTAACCAACGGTTCTATTTTAGCAGAATTCCTGACACTTTTCTAGTAAAATTCCCTTTTTCAGAAAATTTTTGTCTATTCTTTCACATAACCTTCATTTTTATAAAAAAACCTCCAGTTTTCCCGTTAAGACTTTGGGACCTGAAGGCCGACTTGCTATTTTAATTTTTTCTTTGGCGGATAACGTTTCACCTTGTAAGATTGAAGCTCAGGAAATGTCCCTGTACTATGAAAAATCCGTTGTTCATCTTCATTGGCAAAACGCCCTAAAACCGATTGTGTTGGTAAAATATTTACAAAGGCATTCTCATCGATACTGTAAACTGCTTGTTCTAAATCATAGAGTTCGTAACGAGTAATGACCATCATAATCATCCGACCTTCTGCACCTGAATAGCCGCCGATTGAAGGCAACAAGGTCATGCCACGAGCGATTTGTTGAGAAACTTCTAAGGCAACAGCTTCTGGTCTCGTGGTGACAATCATTGCTGTGACCTTTTGGTGACTGGTATGAATCATGTCGACCACCTGACTCAAACAGTAAATAGAAATAATAGTATACAACGCACTTTCCCAGTTAAATACAAAACCAGCCAACAGCACAATAATACCATTTAATAAGAACATAAAATTACCAACGGTTTTCCCTGTTGTTTTTGAAAGAATCAGTGAAATAATATCCATGCCGCCAGTGTTAAAGCCCATTTTCAATGAAAGCCCTGCGCCAACGCCGACTAAGACACCACCCATAATTGCGTTCATCAAAGGATTCGTTGTGACTGTTACGATTGGCACAAACATAGTGACAACGGAAATACCAATAACATTGATGAAACTAAGAATCGTTGATTGTTTCCCTAATTTTACAAACCCTAGAATGAAGACGGGAATGTTTAAAAATAAAATGAAGATCCCTGTATTAATATGGATTCCTAAATTTGTATATAATAATGTAGCAATGATTTGCGCAATTCCGTTCATCCCTGCCGAAAAAACTTTTGCCGGAATCAAAAAGAAATTCAAACCGACCGCAGAAGTCAAAGCGGTTATCGCCATCACTGCTATTTTTTTTATCGATTCATTTCTTTGGTAAGTACTAACCAATCGACTCATTTTTCTTCGCTCCTTCGCTATTCTTCTGACTTAGAATAACAGGTTCTATCCTAAAAGAAAAGGGGCTAAAAGCGAACATTGAAAATTTTTTTTGCAACGTTTCCATGAAAGAATGCGGGAAGATATCCCTAAAAATTGATCTTCTTATTTCTCTATTCAAAATGATTCTAACCTAACCTTTTTTACTATTTCATGATATGATGAAGCAAAGAATATTTTAGGAGGTTTTTACATGGCTGCAAAAGAAGCAAGTTTTGATGTAGTTTCAGAGGTCAATATGGAGGAAGTCAAAAACGCAATTCAAATTGCCTTGAAAGAATTGAAAAATCGTTTTGACTTTAAAGGGTCAATTGCTGATATTAAATTGGAAAACGATAAACTAGTAGTCGTAGCTGAAGATGATTATAAAGTCGAGCAAGTGAAGGATATTTTATTTGGAAAATTAGTCAAACGCAATGTTCCGATTAAAAATATTCATTTCTCAGAAAGTGAAAAAGCCTTAGGCGGTACCGCTCGCCAATATGGTGATTTAATCAGTGGTATTGATAAAGAAAATGCGAAAAAAATCAACACAGCTATCAAAAACTCTGGGATTAAAGTTAAGTCACAAATCCAAGAAGACAAAATTCGGGTAACTGGAAAAAGTCGGGATGATTTACAAAAAGTCATGGCTCTTTTACGAGAATTAGATTTACCAATGGCTCTTGAGTTTAATAATTATCGCTAAAAAAATCCTTCAACTGTTAATGAACAGTTGAAGGATTTTTTTGTTTTGGTACCGGCCATTCTTGTTTATTCAATAAAACGATTGGTCGGCGTTGGATTTTTTCTGAAAAAGCGGTAATTGCTTTAAAAACCTTTGGCATAAAATAAAACGCATTTAATTCTTCTAAATCCAGTTCTTCTTCTGCCGTAAACGAGACACAAACCTCTTGTTCTGAAAGCATAATTTCAATTTTCTTTAAAAATTGAAATTGCCGCATTCCCGGTACGAAATAACCAGCCTTTGCAACACGAGAGGTTGTAATATCTAATTTATCACTAATGATTAGCGCTAGCGTCATTAACTCTTCCGAATCAAAGCCGTTACTATGATTTTCTATAGAAGATAAAATTTCTTCTTGATAAGGCAAACAAATCTTTTGCTTACGAAAATATGCTTCTGCAAATTGTTTCCCACGAAGTGCATGTCCTGCTTTTCCTTGTAGCGCACCCACATCATGGAGCAGTGCCGCAATTTTTGCCGCTTCTAAATACTCCTCTGAAACAGCAAGTTGTTTCAAAATCATTTCCGTCATGGCTACGACATTGTTTACATGAAGCCAATTATGGTATGCCCACCCAGCTTCTTCATCTTCCATTTGACCAATTGCATCATAAATTTGTCGAATTTCAGTCTCTTGATGAATGCGTTCAAACAGCTTCATTTATTTTCTCCTTAAAATTAGTTACTGTTCCAAAAATTCTTTTAACTCTGTAGGATTTTTTTCGCTGTTTAAACCAACAATTAAACGAATCCGCGCTTTCGGTCCGTTTAAACCACGGGCAAAAACGACCCCCATTTTTTTCAAGCCAACGCCACCACCAGCATAATCATAGATATCTTCAGCAATGCCATTGGAACAACGAGAAACTAAAACGACTGGAATCCCGTTGTCTAGCATTTTTTGTAATGCTGGGAGCGTTTCTGGCGGTAAATTACCCGCGCCTAGCGCTTCAATTACTAACCCATCCGTTTCTGGGGTGTTTAATAATTCAAACATTCGTTCACCCATCCCCGCATAGGCCTTCACTACGTGAACATTTCCTTTCACAGAAGAAACATCGCAAACTTCTTGCGGTAAGACCTCTTTCGCAAAAAAAGCACGTTCTTTCGCAATGGTTCCAATTGGTCCAAAAGTTGGCGTCCGAAACGTTGCTACGTTCGTTGTATGTGTTTTTGTCACATAACGCGCCGTATGAATTTCATCATTCATCACGACTAAAACACCTTTATCGTACGATTCGTCTGAACAAGCAGTCCAAATAGCACTGATGAAATTATACAAGCCATCACTACCGATTTCGTTACTTGACCGCATTGCTCCTGTTAAAACAATGGGGATTTTTTTCTCTAAGGTTATATCTAAAAAATAAGCTGTTTCTTCTAATGTATCTGTTCCATGCGTAATAACCACGCCATCAATTGGTTCAGAATAAGCTTTTTGAATCCGTTCTTTTAATTGAAACATCCGTTCTAAGGTCATGTGTGGTGAGGGAATATTAAAAATATCTTCGACAACTAAATGAACCTTGCCAGAAAATAATGCTTCTTGTTCCATCAACGGATTTTTTTCATTCGGGGCAACACTTCCTCCTGCTACTTTCGACATGGAAATGGTCCCACCTGTATGAAGGACTAAAATGGTCTTCATTTGTTTCCTCCTTTGTTTTCTTTATTTTTTAACCAAAATTGTTTCACTTGTTGAATGAGTTGTTCATTGGTGTTTGCCTTTCGATGCGCCAACCAATGCGGCGGAAAGAAACGCTGGACACTTGGTAATTCAAATCGTTCGTCTAATAACAACACAAAGCCTTTATCTTGCGCATCTCGAATGACACGTCCAGCCGCTTGCAAGACTTTATTCATGCCAGGAATTTGATACGCAAATTGAAACCCTTGCCCTCGCTCTTCTTGATAAAAAGTGCGAATCAGTTCTTGCTCCGGATTCATTTGTGGTAGCCCGACACTAACAATTATCGTACCAATCAATCGGGTACCTTTCAAGTCAATTCCTTCTGAAAATATACCACCTAAAACACAAAAACCGATGAAAGTTTCTTGAGGATTCTCTTTAAATTCAGCTAAAAATGCTTCTCGCTCTTTTTCGTTTAAGTCCGTTCCCTGAATTTGAGTTTTTACTTGCGGGTAGCGTTGGCTAAATACTTGATAGACATCATCCATATAGGCATAAGAAGGGAAGAAAATTAAATAATTACCTGTTTTTGTTTCACTTAACTTCCCTAAAAGTTCACTAATCTGTGGATAACTTTTTTCACGGTTTTTATAGGTTGTTTGAAGATGACTACCAATCATCAACAATTGATTTTCTTCTGGAAAAGGATACGGAATCCTATAACGTAGGCTTTCTTCACCTCCACCAAGCACTTCTTGATAATAATTCAGAGGTGTTAAACTTGCCGAAAATAAGATACTCGCTTTCCCTTTATCTAATCGTTGTGACAATAAATAAGCAGGATCGACACAAAATTGTTTCACAACGCAGTCATAGTTTCGCAAAGAAATAGACGTATAAAAGCCGTTGTCGTAATACTCGCTGATTCGAAGATAACTTAAACAATCAAAATAAAAACTGAGAATCGACGCCAATTCCTCAATGTGTTGATTTTCTGGCAACCATTCTGCAATTACTTCTGTTAATCGATGTATCTGTTTAACTAATGAATCAATTGGCGCGCGTTGGGCAAAAAAATCCGTGTCTTTTTCTTCACAGATTGCTTCAATATCATCAAACGTAGTTAAGACTTTTTGACAAGCTCTTTTTAATTGAACAGATTCTTTTTGCAATCTTTTTTGAATTTGCAAAACCGCATTCCTAGAAATAGCAGCCGAATACATCTCCCGTGAACGATTAACCAAATTATGGGTTTCATCCACTAAAAAAATATTCTCTTCTGCACTTTGGGGTTCTTCAAAGAAGCGCCGTAAATAAACCGTTGGATCAAATAGATAATTGTAATCGCCAATAATTAAATCACACCAAAGACTTGCATCTAGCGACAACTCGAATGGACACAATTGGTGCTTTTGTGCATACCGTTCAATAACCTCTCTCGTTAAATGATTTTCATGTTGCAATAAATCCCACAGTCCCTCATTTAAACGATCATAATAGCCGTCAGCAAACGGGCAATATTCTGGTGTACAATTTCGTTCAGTTAAAAAACAAATTTTATCTTTTGCTGTTAACGTAATACTCTTAGTTTGCGCTTGTTTTTCGGACAGCGCTTTGACAGCATCTTCAGCCACTTGCCGCGTAATGGTCTTAGCTGTTAAATAAAAAATCCGTTCACCTTCTTCTTCACCAATTGCTTTCATCGCTGGAAAAAGAGTGGACATTGTCTTACCTGTTCCAGTTGGTGCTTCCACGAAGAGCCGCTGTTTACTAAGAATTGTTTTATAAACGGCTACCGCCAATTCTCGTTGCCCTTTGCGATACTCCCCGTAAGGAAAACTAAGATTTTTTAATGATTTATTTCTCAAAATACGCCACTCTTCTTTAAAAATTACCCACTGTTCATAGCGCTTCATCAAATCAGTAAAAAACTCCGCTAATGCAGCTTCTGTAAAATGGCGTTCTTGTCGTGTGATTTGTTTTGTGGTGGTCTGATAATAAGTGAGTTGCAGCATTATTTCAGAAAGTTGTTCTTGCTGGCAATACATGTGACCATAACACATCGCTTGATACCAAAACAATTCGACCTTTTCTGGCGGCAATTCTTCAAACGCTGGCTCGGATGTTTTAATTTCATCAATGACCACTTGCCCAGTTTCTTTCACAAAAATGCCGTCTGCACGACCTTCTACACAATAATTATGGCCATTTAAAGGCACCTCAATTTTTAAAGATACTTCCTTTTGATAAAGGCTCCCCGCTTCCTTTTGCAACATTCGATGAAGGCGACTACCTTCTTGTGGTGTATGTTCACTCACATGGCGAGAATCGATACTTCCCCGCCTTAAAATAAATTCGACCACTTGACGAACCGCAATTTTTCTCGTTGATTTCACGTAATCCCACCTATCTGCCTCCCTATTATAGAACATACATTCGCTAAACAAAAGCAAAAAATCCAAAACGAACACAATCATGTGTTCATTCTGGATTTCTCTTTAGATTATCAACAATTAAAAACAACTTGTTTCTTCTAACTGTTTGGTTTCTTTTCCATTTGCTTTTGCCACGACCAATTGCGCCATTTGTTTAAACGAATTATTTAAACCAATGCCGCCCTTTTTGGGCATCTTCACAATCGGTACTTGCTGATAATAGTGACTAACTGCTGGATTTTCTTCTGCCATCGCTGCAATTGCAGGAATGCCTGCAGCATTAAACTTACAAGCTAGATGAGCGGCCATTTCTCCAAAATTAGGATAATGCATGGCAGGTCCGCAAAGAACCGCATCGGCATGAAACTTTTTTGCAAAGCCAATAAATTTCTTTGCTACCTCTTCCTCGTTTTCCAAATAATATTGGTCACCACAATAAAGTGTCGCAACAATTTCCGCTCCTTGCTTCTGTAAAAATGGTAGCAATGTTACCCCTGGACCTAAGGGAGCTTTTTTACCACTTGGTTTCAGCTGAGCTTGTTCATCACTGCCAAATCCTGCTAAACTGTGGTTTAAGACTAAAAGGATTTTTTTCACGCCTATTTCCTCCTTTTTTATAAATCATCGAAGTCAAAGGAATCAAAATCAATTTCTTCACTCTCTTCTTCTTGTGCTTTCCATTCTTCACGTAAATATTGGTCATCCATAACTCGAATAAAAGGATAATAAATGAACATTCCTAGTACCAATAAGAGAGCTTGCAGAATTGATCCTTGCCAACCGCTGACTAAAAATCCTGAGATAATTGGCGGGGTCGTCCACGGCAATTGAATACCGTTCGTCAATGGAACTAAGCCCCAATCCATAGCAAAATAGGCAATAATAATATTAATCGCAGGTACTAATACAAATGGAATTAAAAGGATTGGATTTAAAACAATTGGTAACCCAAAAATGATTGGTTCGTTAATCCCAAAAACACCAGGAATTAGTGAAAGTTGCGAAAGCTTTTTAATTCGTTGACTTTTACAGAATAAGACCATCACAATGATTAATGAGAGTGTGGAACCGGCGCCACCAAATGTTGCAAACATATCTTGAAATTGTCCAGTGATGATGTTGGGAATTTCATGACCGTCTTTAAATGCTTGTAAATTTTCAACAGATAATGCCCGCAAAACAGGATTAAAGACTGCGCCAACCACACTACCTCCGTTAATGCCAAAGAACCAAAAGAAGTGTAAAAATAAATAAGCAATGCTCATTGCACCTAAGGTATTACCAAGACTCAATAAGGGCGTTTGTAGAAATTCAAAAATAACATCTTGTAAATTACCATAAGGAGTTAAAGCAGCCAGCCAATTGACTAAAAACATGAGAGTAACAACTAAAAAGCTCGGGATCAGGGCCTCAAAAGACTTAACCACTGTTGGTGGCACTCCTTCTGGCATTTTTATTGTCCACCCTTTACGAACAATGGCCACAAATAAACGAGTCGCAATTAATGCGACAATCATTCCTAAAAACAAGCCACTGGAACCCATCCATTTTAAAGGTAAACTAGTAACTTCATAAACCTTTGAACTATTTTCCGGTGTAAATAATGTTTGATAAGGCGTTACAATAAAAAATGAAACCAATGCGATAATTCCTGCTTGCATTGCATCCACATTGAATTGTTTCCCTAAACTATAGGCAATACCGACAACGGCCAGAATAGTCATTACATCAAAACTAGCACTAGCTGGAACAGACATCATTGTCGCCCAGTCTTTACCAAGCAAATGAGACATCCAAGTATCCCATTGTGGCAAAGGAAAATTAGCAATTAATAAGAAGACCGAACCAACAATCAACAAGGGCGTTGATAAAAGGAAGCCATCACGAATCGCTACTAAATACTTATTTTCTCCTATCACTTTTGCCAAAGGGGTCAATACGCGCTCTAACCAATCCAAAAATTTTTGCACGGTCGTCACTCCTATCTATTATTTTTTATTTTGCTTAATTAACCGCAGCGCTTCTTTCAATGCTTTTTCGCCATCCATCATGCCATAAATTTCTGGCGCAATTGCAGCGACAGGAATCCCTTGAGGAGCAAATTGTTCTTTTGTTTTTTCTAATAAAAAACGGACTTGTGGTCCTAATAAAATAGCAACAGGCTTCTCTGCTTCAACCACTTCTTGTGCTCTTGCAATAGGAAAAGCAGTAATCATTAAAGGCATTTGATGTTTTTCCACCACTTCCATCATTTTATTCACCATAATACTTGTAGACATCCCTGCATCACAAAAAAGATAAATTTGTTTTTTACTCATGTTCCTTCACTCTCCTCATTTATTCAATTGGTGCTTTGATTCTTTTTTCATAGGCCGCTAACCATTCTTGTGAAATCGGCTGAATCTCTGTGGTATGATTCTTGCCTGGATTTGCAATATAGATTTCTGGTTGCTGCATATCAGTACCAACCGTAAAAGTAAATTCCACATTCGTAGCTACGCCCCAGTCTCCCTGTTTGTTCATGGCCACCAGTGAAAAAGCTCCTGCTTTCCCATAACGTTGGGTCAATTTTTCGTGAAAAGCATAGACGGCTTGATCACATGCTTGTTGTGGCGAGCTCCCTTCCCCCATTAAACGAACGATTTCATAAGAAAGACAGCCTTTCATTAAATCTTCACCTAAGCCTGTAGCCGCAGCACCACCAATTTCGCTATCAACATAAAAACCAGAACCTGACAGTGGTGAATCACCAACACGTCCTGCTTTTTTCATGAAGAGTCCCGAACTGGAAGTGCCAGCTGCCATTGATCCTGTTTGGTCTAACGTAATAGCGCCGACGGTATCATGCCCATCATAGGGGTTCAACTGATTTTCCTGAATTTCTTTTAAACGCTTTTGCCACCATTGATTAGCGCGTTCTGTCAACATATTCTTTCTTTCAAAACCGTGCAACATTGAATATTTCGTTGCACCTGTGCCAACACGAAAACTATTAAACTTCTCTTTACTTAATGCTTTAGCCACTGAAATCGGATTTTTAACATCTGTAATTCCTGCCACAGCACCAATTGCAAATGTGTCTCCATCCATATAGGCAGCATCCATTTCTAAAATCCCTTCCTCATTAGGTAAACCGCCGTAGCCCACTGACTTATAAAAAGGATAGTCTTCTACTTCTTTAATTAATTGTTCCACGGCCGTGCCTGCAGCACCTCCTTGTTGTAATTCTTCTGTAGCTTTTAGTAACCCATCATGTGCCATCCGCCATGTCGCAATTGCACCCCAAGTCATTTTCCATCCGCCCTTTCGTTAACGCTTACATTTCTCCACCATTATAAACTAGTATATACTGTTTTGTATATACTGAAAATGAAATTTTATACAGAAAAATAGAAGATACACGTATGCGACCTCTACGAAACACATTGGCTTCTTCTCATACGTGTATCTTCTATTGGTTTTACGCTTCTGTTAATGCAATCATCGCTTGCATATAGATTTCCAGATTAAGCAGTAAATCTTTTTCATCCATATATTCATCTTGGTTATGCGCAATGCCTTTTTGACCAGGAAATGATGGACCAAAAGCAACGATATTCGGCATAAAACGAGCATACGTAGCACCTGTAGTTGTGACTGGCGTCCCATCTAAGCCAGTAATTTGTTCATAAACCTTGGTTAATTTTTGAACATTGCGCTCATCTTTTGGAAACAGCGTACTAGGGAGGCGGCGGATGACGGTCACTTCACTTTCTGGAAATAGTGCCTTCGTTAGCTGCGTGGTTACTTCGTTTTCTGTAATAGAAACAGGATAACGCACGGCCAATGATAACACCAATTGCTGTCCTCGTTTTTCCAACGCATAGGGCGTTAAAATCAATTGCCCACTATCCTGATCCTTAAAGTCTAGAGCTACTCCTTCGCCATAGTGCTTTTCGTGAAAACTAGCGGTTAACCAGTCGAAATACTGTAATAAATTTCCTTTGACTAACTGTTCCTCGCTAATTTTCTGTGCCAATAAAGTAATCGCGTTCTTGCCTAGTTCTGGCGCATTGGAAGGGGCGCGTTTTCCCATGATTGCTGTTGTTTTTCCCGCAATCACCACACTTAATTGATCAGGTACGTGGTCTTTTGCTTGATCACCCATAATCTGACCAATTTGTTCACTTGAATCATCTGGGATGGTCGTTGTGATTTCATAATTAACAATCCCTCGCTCCCCATAAACTACTGGATATTTACAATCTGGAGTAAATCCAAAAACGGGTGCGTTTTCCTTCTCTAAATATAAGGGGATATCTCCACTCCCACTTTCTTCATCCGTGCCAAACATTAAGCGAATGGTTTTCTTTGGTTGGTAACCAAGTTCTTTCAGTAATTTCATTCCATACAGGCAAGCCAAGATAGGACCTTTATTATCTAGAATTCCTCTACCATACAAACGTTGATTTTTTTTCGTTAATTGAAAGGGCGGCACTGACCAGCCAGACCCTTCTGGTACTACGTCTAAATGACCAATAATTCCCAGATATTCTTCCGCTGTTCCCCATTGCGCATAGCCAACTGCGTCATTGACAATCTCAGTTTGAAAGCCATAACGCTCTGCCAGTTTCAGCGTTTCTTCCAAGGCTCTTTTCGGTTCTTCGCCAAAAGGCGCCTCTTTTTTAGGCGACCCTTTCACACTTCGAATCGCCATAATTTTGTTTAAGTCTTCATAAAATAAATCTTTTTGAGCGGCTATTTCTTCTTTTATCTTCATTCGTTCCAAGAACCTCCTAGCTCCACTTGGTTGTTTTCAGACGGGCTATAGCGGGTCAGTGTGTTTTTAAACGTGTACCGATCTGCTCGATATAAAGAGACATCATATAAAATAGGAGTTGCATCAAGCGCATAGGTGATAGAGTGGACTTGTAAAAGTGGTTGGCCCACAGGAACATTCAATAATTCTGAAATTTCCGCTTCAACTAAGATTGCTTCAATTTCTTGATGCGAATAAGCAATCTCGACGTTCTTCTCGATTAAGCAGAAAAGAGAGCCCTCGAAGTCTTGCTTCGTATGGCCTTGTACGTATGCCTGTGGCAAATAAATTTTTTCAACTGTCATTGGCTCGCCGTCTAACATTCGGCGGCGAATCAGTTCATAAATCGCCTCATTTTTGCCTACTTGGAGCGCCTCCCGAATTTTCTCATCGGGATGTACTACTTCTTCAAAGGAAATGACTTCTGTCTGACTTTTTTTCCCGTAAGCTTTGGCTGCCTCAGTAAAACCTTGTAAGCCAGCGCGACCACTTTGAATTTTCGCTTGCGACATCACATAACTACCTTTACCATGTCGTTTTACCAAAATATTTTTGCGGATCAAATCATCAATCGCTTTACGGATGGTCAAGCGACTGCAGTTATATTCTTTAGCTAAATCATATTCTGAAGGTAATTTTTGTGCACTTACATACAGACCGTCTCGAATCTTCTTTTCAATTTCTGCAGAAATTTGCTTAAATTTGGGTGCATTTTCTGTCATTTCATCGCCTATCTTTCTTCAAAAAAATAAATTTTCTAGTATATACCACACTGTCTATACTAAATCAATTTTTAAGAAACCGCAATCATTTGTTGCGTTTCTTAAAAATCAAAAAAAAGAAAGCGAGCCACAAGTCGGTTGGACTTGTGGCTCGCTTTTTTAGGAAAAAATGTGTTATTTCCCTTTCATCCGTTCTTTGCCTTCTTGACACATATAGAGTAGCGGACAGGCTTCACATTTAGGCGCTCTTGCTAGGCAGTGATAACGTCCAAAGAAAATCATGGTATGGTGCGTTTTCACCCAGAGTTCTTTCGGAACTTTACGCATTAAGGTCTGCTCAACTTCAGTAACATTCGCATTTAGCTTACAAATTCTAAGGCGCTTGGACACTCGTTCCACGTGTGTATCTACTGCAAAAGCCGGTTCGCCGAAAGCATCTCCCATTACTACATTGGCTGTTTTTCTCCCCACGCCAGGTAAACTGACCAGTTCATCTCTGGTTTGCGGAACTTCTCCATTGAAACGTTCTAAAAGTTGTTGTGCACATGCTTTAATATTTTTTGCTTTATTGCGATATAAGCCAATGGTTTTTATTTTAGCAATAATCTCCTCCACCGGCGCAGCTGCTAAAGCTTCTGGTGTTGGAAAAGCTGCGAATAAACCAGGAGTCGCTTTATTTACCGATACATCGGTTGCTTGCGCACTTAAAATCACAGCAATTAATAATTCAAAAGGATTCTTATGTTTTAATTCACATTCTGCATTTGGAAACATCTCATACATAATTTCAATAGCTTCCATCGTTTTCTCTTTTGATAGCATGGCCCACCTCCTTTTTATTCACTGTCTTCTGGATTTAACCAATTGTGTAATGTAACCTTTGGCAACGATTCTTGTGTCTGACCTTGTTGTTCAATCTCATTTTGAATCATAGAATCTTTTCGTTTTTTCTGATCAGCAGCCACTTGTTCTTTGGTGGTAATATTTTTACGCTCCCACGCAAGTAAAATACGATCAATATATTTCAAACTATAGGCCTGATTTAAAACGGCTTCTCGCAACGCTAACCGGATTAATTCAGGGGAATAATGGTCCGTGTTCAACCACTGACCAATCATTTCTAATTCAATTGGTGAAAGTGGACGTCCGAATTCTTTTTCAAAGCCTTGGTAAAGCTGTTTAATTTCATCTTCGTGGTTTGCGACAACTTGTTTTTCTTTGCTCGTTTGTAAAAATAATTGAATCTTTTGAAAAACAGGCAGTAAATCATACGTATCCATCATTTGACCTTTTTGGTTTTGTTGTGTTTCAATTCGAATAAATCCGCGAGAAACCAATTGATTTAACAACTTATAAATCGTATCTGGCGTTTTACCCATCGTCTCTGCAATCGCCATTAAGTCTGGAAATAAATCGCCTGCATTTTGCGAACGAAAAAGTTGCAGTAAAAAGAGAAATTCATCATCTTTCAAACCAATTTTTTGGTAATGATCAAATAGTAAGTTTGAGATTGTTGTTTCACCAGCTTCTAAATATTCACGAATTGATAACATTGTTGTTGTCCACTTCCCCTTGCTTGTTTCACTTATTGCACATGATAAACATCAAAATAAATAGCTTTCATATAATCAATTAAATAACTAGGATTCAATTCTTCTCCCGTTGCATCATAAATTAATTGATTTGGTTTACGTGAAGCGCCGTACTGATGAATATGTTGTGTTAACCATTTACGGATATCAGAATAATCCTCCGAAGCTAAAATTTCATCAACAGATAATTCTTGTTTCATTGCGTGAAATAGTTGCGCGGCGTACATATAACCCAAGGCATAAGATGGGAAATAACCAAAGCTACCTCCAGACCAATGAACATCTTGAAGGACACCTTCTAAATCATTTTCAGGTGATACGCCTAAGTACTCTTGGTATTTTTCGTTCCACACTTTTGGCAAATCAGCGACTTCCAAAGAACCATTAAACAACATTTTCTCAATTTCATAACGAATAATGATATGCAAAGGATAGGTGAGACTATCGGAATCAATCCGAATCAAACTTGCTTTCGTTTCTTTTAAAGAAGCATAGAAATCTTCAAAAGCAATATCATCAAAAGTACCTTCTGCGCATTCTTGGAAAAACGGGTATTGTTTTTGCCAAAAAGCCCGGTTGCTACCAATGATAATTTCATTAAAGAGCGATTGTGATTCGTGAATCCCCATAGAGGCACCTTCGCTTAGCGGCGTAAAGTCAAATTTAGGATCAAAATTTTGTTCGTACATCCCATGACCCGCTTCATGAATCACACCAAATGTTGCCATTGAGAAATTATTTTCTTCCCAGCGCGTAGTAATCCGCGCATCATTTCGATTTAGAGCTGTCATAAATGGATGAACTGTATCATCTAATCGGCCTTTTGAAAAATCATAGCCTAATTGCTCAACCACACCAATCACAAAACGGCGTTGTTGTTCTTTGGTCATTTTTCTAGATAAAAAGTCAGTTCTAGGCGGCGTACCTTTTTCTGCTAAAACGGTCCGAATCTCTTGAATCCCTTGTTTTACTTGGTCGAATACTTGGTCTAGTTTCTCAACCGTCATCCCTGGTTCAAATTGATTTAATAACACATCATACGGAGTTTTTTCTTCTTTTTGCCAATAAGGAATGAACTCTTTTTGGAACGCAACGACCTTCGTTAAGGTTTCTTCTAACAAGCCGAAATCTTGTGCAGCGCGTGCTTTTAGCCAATCTGTATGTGCTTGGTTTAATACTTTAACATATTCTTGCATACGTTCAGCTGGAACATTTTTATTCAAAGCATATTCTTCTTTTACTTTTTCAAAAACCAGTTTCCCTAATTCAGATAATTCTTCAGGGCGTGTCTCAAAATAGGCCAATGCTTCTTGAATAACTGGGCCAATACTTCGTTCAAAATATAATCCGGTTAAATACCCTTCTACTTCTCCTCGAAAAGGACTACTTTTTTCTGGCATCCCAGTTGATGAATCCCAGTCTAATAATGTCAAGGCATTTTTTAGTAATTGAATTTCTTTCACTTCTTGTAAAAATACAGCTTCCTTCATTTTTTTACACCAGCTTTCTTAGTCTTCCCGTGGTTTTCTTGGTGGACGTGTTCCCCAGTATTGGAATAAATCTGTTCGTAAGGCTCCGTTGTAAAGCTTCCGTTTTTTAGTAGCTTTGGCACCATAATATTCTTCAAAAGCAAGATCACTCGTCAGTATATACTTGCTCCAAGTAGTTAACGGACGGAAAACATGGCCCATTTCTTTATACAAACGACGAACACTTTCCTCTTCTCCTAAACGCTCACCATAAGGCGGGTTAGCTACCATTACACCATATTCCTTCTCGGTTGTAAAATCTTTTAAGGCCAATTGTTTAAAGGTAATTGAATCACCTAAACCAACTTCCTCAGCATTCGCCCGTGCGACTTCAATCATTCGTCCATCAACATCTGAACCACAGATATCTAATTCAACATCGTAGTCTGCCTTTGCCTCGGCTTCGTTACGTACTTTTTCAAAAATTGCTGGATCAACCCAATCCCATGTTTCACAAGTGAAACTACGATTAAAGCCAGGGGCAATGTTATGGCCAATTAACGCTGCTTCAATACAAATCGTTCCAGAACCACAAACTGGATCATAAAAAGGACGATCTTTGCGCCAATTGGTCAACATCACTAAAGCAGCTGCCATGTTTTCCTTAAGAGGTGCGCCCCCCTTTTCAATGCGATAGCCTCGTTTAAATAAACTTGGCCCAGTCGTGTCCAACGTCAACGTCACTTTATCTTTTAGCAGAGCCACTTCTAATTTAAACAAAGCTCCTGTTTCAGTTAAGGGCACCGTCGCTGGACGATGGTAAACTTCTCTTAAACGGTTAACAATGGCTTTTTTGGTGATGGCTTGGCAATCAGGAACACTATACAATTTTGACTTAATTGATTTACCTGCAACTGGAAATTCTGCATCTAAAGGCAAATAATCTTCCCAAGGAAGTGCTTTAACTTTTTCAAATAATTCATCAAAACTATAGGCGTTAAATTCGCCAACGACGATTTTAATCCGATCTGCTGTCCGTAGCCATAAATTGGCAGTAGCAATTGTTTCAACAGTGCCTTCAAAGACGGCCCGGCCATTTTCTACTTCACAGGGAATACCTAAATCACGCAATTCTTTTCCAACTAATGCTTCTAAGCCACTAGCAGCCGTTGCAACAAGTTTGAATGTTTTTTCTTTCGTCATAAAAACTCCTTCTTGACTCTTTTTTATTGTCTGGAGCTAACAGTCCTGCCGACTACTGCTCCGCTTGTTTTTTATAATTGTCCGCTTTCTCTGAACTAAACGGTCCTGTCCCGGCCTCTTTAGAACAGACAGCTTACTACTTTTATCTCAGTTTCTTTATTTTAACATTTTTTTATTCTTTTCGTAAAAAAAGCCTTCACAACTACGTTGGAAGGTCTTCCTGAATTACTTGTAATTTTCTATAAGCCATGTTCTGTATCACCAATTCTTCAGGAAAAATTGGTGACGGTCATCATCTATCTGCAGAGTAAACTCTGCCTCTTCTACTCGTTCATTTCCTTTAGAAGAGCGCCCCTACCATTGTTTGGGTTGCTCGCTCGAGGGGTTTACCGCGTTCCACCGATGGAGTTTCCCACATCGCTTCGTCACTGTGGCACTTTCAAGGATACTTTGACATAGTCGAAACCTTAGTCATTTTTCCTGCCGTTACTCTAAAAGAGTACCTTAGCTTATGATTTCGCTAAGCACGAACACTACAAGCATCTCAGCTTGTGCGAGCATGGACTTTCCTCAGCTTGCAAAAGCAAACCGCGATCACCCGAAAATTACAAATCTGTTTAAACGAACAGCAAAAATTTATACACTAAAACAAGTGTCCGCTATTCTAACAAATGCTTTCTGTTCCTCGTGAAAACTTGACTTAAATTGTCTTGTTAAAATTGACGTGTTTGTGCATTATCAACATCATGATTCGCTGGTTCTGCAGGCATTGACGGTGCAGAAGGCGTTACAGGTGTTGAAGGTGTTTCATCTAACTTTTTACCAAAAACTTCACGCTCTAAGTTTGATAAACGTTTTAAAATATCAAAGTTGGTCACTGCTGCACTTTTTGGTACTTCTTGAGCAACACGAGGCGTTGGTTGGGCTTTTGATAATTGGTCTAATTTTGCCATTAAGCGGCTGTTTTCTTCTTGCAAGCTTAATAATTCTTTATTATAAGCTTCGTAGTCTTTAATGACATTGTCTAAAAATTCGTCTACTTCAATTGGGTCATACCCGTTCATCATTTTCGTTTTAAATTCTTTTTGTAAAATGTCTTTAGGACTATATACTAAATTTGCCATGTTTACACCTCATTTGTTTATTTACGATAGAAAATTTCATAGTTCCACAAATACTATTGTAACGAAAAATAGCTAGAAAATCAAACAGATTCTCTAATCAATCACCGAGTTTTGTAAATCATCCATTGTAATTAAGCGAATATCATAGGGTTCTCGTTCCGAAAAATGTTGTGCGTCCTTTAAAAAATACTCCGTTTTGCCAGGGTACTCTTTGTCATAAATAAGTAAGCTGCCCCCAGAATGTTCCAAAAGAAATTTTGTATGCATTTTTAATTGTGCTGGCGATTGATAGGGCTGGTGACTTACTGAGTTGATATAATCAGCCAAACTTTCCGCTTTCGTTAACAGTTCTCGATTTTGTTCATTCCAATTATTGCCAAAGTCTTTAAACGGATAAAGTAAACCTAGCTGAACTTCTGGATATTCCGTTTTTAATTCCCCAACTACTTCAGCTGTCCAAAGTTCAACACCTAAATTGCCAGAAATCAAAATCCATTCTACTCCCGTTTCAATATAACTGGCTAACTCTTTTTTTAAGACATTTTTAATAACTGTGATTTTCGGGTCTTTTCCTTGAAATATCCCCAATTCAAAGCTGCGATAACCGGTGACATAGAGGGTTTTTATCATTTCCATAAGTCATCCCTTTTCTTTCAGGTCTTTTTTTTGGTATAATACAGGCTAGGAGTGTGATAAACGTGACGTTCCATTATCCTAACGGAATACCTTATAATCATCATGAAGCACAATCACCAAAAAAACAAGTAAAAAAGAAACGCCCCGTTGAATTTGGTAATCGTGGGATGGATTTCGAAGAAGCGATCAATCAAAGCAATCAATATTATCTATTGAATAAGCAAGCAGTCGTTCATAAGAAACCCACTCCTGTTCAAATTGTTAAAGTAGATTATCCCAAACGAAGTGCGGCTGTTATTAAGGAGGCCTACTTTAGACAAGCTTCAACGACTGATTATAACGGTGTATATCAAGGCCGTTACATAGATTTTGAAGCGAAAGAAACGAAAAACACCACGTCCTTTCCCTTTAAAAATTTTCATCAACATCAAATTGATCATATGGAACAATGTATAGCACAACAAGGGATTTGTTTTGTGCTATTATGGTTTTCAAGCTTAAAACGCTGCTTCTTTTTTAGTGGTGAAAATCTAATAACGCATTGGAAAAACCAAGCAGTTACTGGAAAAAAATCTATGCCGCTTGCACTCATCGAGAAAGAAGGAATTGAATTATCTTTTGGAATCGCACCGCGAATCCCTTATCTCGACGCAGTGGAACAATATATTCAGACACACTAGATTCATAAAGTTTTGAAAGTATAACAAAGGAGTTGCTATTTATGCCAACCTCAAATTCAGGCTCGCGAGCTGCTAGACATGCATCCAACACCTCATCGAAGTCGAGTTACAAGAAAAAGACACAACCGCCGAAAAAGAAAAAACGGCTTGTTTTAAAAATCTTTCTTGGCTTACTTATCGCTGGGATGGTCGCTTTTTTAGCAGGCGTTGGTCTTTTTTGGTTCTATGCACGACAAGCCCCAAAATTAGAAGATGACAAACTGAATGCGACAGTTTCATCGAAGCTTTACGATATTAATAATGAAATTTTTGAGGATTTAGGCGCAGAAAAGCGTGAATTAATTCAACCAAATGATGTGCCTCAATTATTAAAAGATGCCATTGTTTCTGTCGAAGACCGTCGTTTCTATAAACACATTGGTGTGGATCCGATTCGGATTATCGGTTCTGCCCTTTCAAATGTCAAAAATGGTGGATTACAAGGCGGAAGTACCTTAACCCAACAATTAATTAAATTGTCCTACTTCTCTACAAAAGAATCTGACCAAACCTTGAAACGGAAAGCACAAGAAGCATGGATGGCTGTTCGTTTAGAACGTGAAAAATCAAAAGAAGAAATTTTAACTTACTACATTAACAAAGTCTACATGGCGAATGGTTTTTATGGAATGGAAACAGCGGCTGAAAATTATTATGGTAAACATTTATCTGAACTTGATTTACCACAAACGGCCCTACTGGCAGGAATGCCACAAGCGCCAAACTCATACGATCCCTATACAAAACCAGATACTGCTAAAGAACGCCGGGATGTTGTACTCTACACAATGTACGACAATAAAAAAATCTCGAAAGCAGAGTACGAAAAAGCCAAAGCTACCCCAATCGATGAAGGCTTAGTGCCATTAAAAGCCAGTGATGACAATCGAAAAGTCGTAGATAATTACGTCAAAGAAGTAATCAATGAAGTGAAAGCAAAAACTGGTAAAAATGTTTACACAGACGGACTAGATATCTACACAAACTTAGATATGAATGCCCAAAAACAACTTTACGATATTGTCAACAGTGATCAATACGTTGCGTTTCCAGATGATAAAATGCAAGTGGCTTCAACCGTTATTGATGTTGCCTCTGGACAAGTCCGAGCACAAATTGGTGGTCGTCACATTCCTGATGATGTGCAATTAGGAAACAATTTAGCTGTTAACACCCAACGTGATGTTGGTTCAACCGTGAAACCAATCATGGATTATGGTCCCGCAATTGAGAATTTAAATTATTCGACAGGTCGCCTCATGGTGGATAAACCAACGAAATATCCTGGTACCGACATTGATGTCTTCAACTCTGATTTAACATATCAAGGCGTCATTACTATGCGCCGTGCGATTATGGGTTCTCGTAACACAACCGCGGTCCAGACGTTTGATGAAGTTGGTAAAGAAAACATCATGCCTTTCATTAAAGGACTAGGAATTGACTATAAAAACTTAGAAGCGTCAAATGCCATTTCAAGTAACACAAGCGATGTAGATGGCGATAAATACGGGATTTCCTCATTGAAGTTAGCAGCAGCTTATGCGGCTTTCGCCAATAACGGGATTTATAACAAACCGTATTACGTAAACAAAGTCGTTTTCAATGATGGAACTAGCGTTGATTATCAACCTGATGGCAAACGTGCAATGAAAGACTCTACCGCCTATATGATGACGGATATGTTAAAAGATGTTTTAAACGGCGGAACAGGATTTAACGGCGCCATTCCAGGCTTAATCCAAGCGGCCAAAACAGGGACTTCTAACTATACTGATGAAGATTTAGCGCGAATGGGCACAACAGAAAAAGGAATTGCCCCGGATAGTACCTTTGTTGGTTATACAACACACTATGCCGTTTCTGTTTGGACTGGATACAATGATCGAAATACACCAATCTATCAAGAATACTATGGGATTGCCTCGGATGTTTATCGTGAAATAATGAGTTACTTGTCTCAAAATGTTTCAAACGATGACTGGGTGCAGCCAGACAGTGTTGTGCGGGTAGGTAATGAATTATACGTGAAAGATGCCTATGAGGTACCAAATGTACAAGTTTTACCAAGTACTACCTCTTCAGCACCACAGCCGGAATCTAGCAGTACGGTGGAATCCTCTTCCACAAAAGAAGCGGAAAGTTCATCAAGTTCTAGTTCAGAAAGTGCGCCTTCTTCCTCTGAAGCGCCACCATCAACCGAACAACCGGCAAGCTCTTCCTCAGCAGAGCAACCGGCAACATCGGAACAACCACCTGAACCTTCAAGTTCTAGTTCACAAGAACCACCGCAACCACCTGAAAGTAGTTCTAAACCAGATGAAAATAAAGCTGCATAAAAAGTACGGGGCTCATGATGAGCCCCGTACCTTTTTTAGAGTAAAAATGGACGAAGTGAACTGAATCACTTCGTCCATTTTTGCTTATTTACTTTCTTTATTTGCCAAAGCTGCACCAACAAATCCTTTGATTAAGCGTTGTGGGCGATTTGGACGAGAAATTAATTCTGGGTGGAATTGACAAGCCACAAAGAATTGTTTTTCAGGAATTTCAACAATCTCAACTAAACGATTATCTGGTGAAACTCCAGAGAAAACTAAGCCATTTTCTTCAAATAATTGACGATATTTATTGTTAAATTCATAACGATGACGGTGACGTTCTTGGACAACATCTTCATTTCCGTATGCTGCCGCAGTTTTCGTTCCTTTTTTCAATTTACATGGATATAAACCTAAACGTAGTGTGCCACCTAAATTCTCAATGTTTTCTTGATCTGCCATTAAATCAATAATGTTATTTGTCACGTCAGGGTTAGTTTCTGCAGAACCAGCATCTTCTAAGCCAACAACGTTACGACCAAATTCTACACAGGCCATTTGCATACCTAAACAAATACCAAGGAATGGTACGTCATTTTCGCGAGCAAAACGAATCGCTTCAATTTTTCCTTCAATTCCACGATCACCAAAACCACCAGGAACCAAAATACCATCTGCTGAACCAATTCTTTCAGCGACATTTTCAGCAGTTAATTCTTGTGAATCAACCCAATCAATTTCGATATCTGAATCAAAATCAAACCCAGCATGTTTTAATGCTTCTACAACAGAAATATAGGCATCTGGTAATTCAACATATTTACCAACCAGCGCAATTTTTGTTTTCTTTTTCAAGTTAAGAACTTTTTCTTCTAATGCACGCCACTCAGTCATATCTGCAGCCGGTGCGTCCAATTTTAAATGATCACAAACAATTTGATCCATGTTTTGTGCTTGAAGTGCTAATGGAATGGAGTATAACGTTTCAACATCACGAGATTCAATTACCGCTTCCGGATTAACATCACAGAATTGTGCTAATTTGTTTTTAGTGTTTTGAGAAACAGGTAATTCCGTACGGACCACTAAAATATTTGGTTGAATCCCTAAACTTCTTAATTCTTTGACACTATGTTGTGTTGGTTTAGTTTTCATTTCGCCAGCCGCTTTTAAGTAAGGAATCAAGGTTGTATGGATGTACATTACGTTGTCACTACCCATATCAGCTTTCATTTGACGCAATGCTTCTAGGAAAGGTAATGATTCGATGTCGCCGACAGTACCACCTACTTCTGTGATAATCACATCGGCATCTGTCATTTTCGCTGCACGCATGATTTTTTCTTTGATTTCATTGGTAATGTGTGGAATAACTTGCACTGTTGCACCTAAGTATTCCCCTTTACGTTCTTTACGTAAGACTTCTGAATAAATTTTCCCAGTGGTTACGTTTGAGTATTTATTTAAGTTAATATCAATAAAACGTTCATAGTGACCTAAGTCCAAATCTGTTTCGGCACCATCATCTGTGACAAAAACCTCTCCATGTTGGTAAGGACTCATTGTCCCCGGATCCACATTAATATATGGATCGAATTTTTGAATCGTTACTTTTAATCCACGATTTTTTAATAATCGTCCTAAAGATGCTGCGACAATCCCTTTTCCGATAGAAGAAACCACGCCACCTGTAACAAAGATGTATTTTGTCATAATAGTTAAAAACCCTTTCTTTGATAATATTTTGTAGAGAGAAGTAAAACAACTTTGAGACTCTTACGTTTCTCCAAATAAAAAAGAAACAAAAATAGAAAAGCTCCCTATCCATTACGAATAGGGAGCTTGTAAGTTCGTTCAAACTTCTGACCTTCTTAAAGGTGCCCAAGTAGTATAATACAAGCAAACGGACATCAGGTCAAGTACTTCTATTCAAGAAAATAATTTTTTCTATTTTCTCATTTTTCTTAAGCATTCAACTAAAAAGCTTGACTCCTTCTTAGGAATCAAGCTTTTTGGTTTCTTACTCTTCAGAATATTCGTCATCAAAATCGTCTTCATCTTCAACATCATCGTCATCAATGATTGTTAAATCTTCTTCGATTTGTGGAATGTCTTCTTCATCATCGTCTGAATCTGCACCAATCTCTTGTAAGTCAGAGTTGTATGCTTTGATTTCTTCATCTTCATCTTCTTCATCATCGTACAAGATGTCTTCTTCATCATCATTTGTTAATTCAGCATCTTCTGGATCGTCATCGTTATAGTCAATTACATCTTCATCGTTTGGATTAGTGATGAAGGCATTTACTTTTTTACGTTTTCTACGACGTGGTGCATCTTCTTCGTCTTCTTCCAAGCCATGTGTAACTTCTTCATCGATTGAATCGATTGGATACCATGAACGTAAGCCCCAACGATTGTCTCCCAATGAGATAAAGCTACCGTCGATGTTTAAATCTGTATAAAATTGTGCTAATTGGTCACGAATTTCACTATCAGACTTGCCAAGATAATTTTGGATTTGGTTAACTAAATCAGAAAAATCCATTACATCTGCATGTTGTTCTAAAATAGCGTGTGCTACTTCAATCATGGATAATTCTTTTTTGTTTAACCCTTCAAATACATTAATTTCCAAGAGGTACACGTCCTTTCACAGTCTACTCCTTATCATACAAAAACATTGAAAAAAAATCAATTCTATTCTGCAATATTTATGCAGTAAATTCTAATTCTAAATGATATTCTCCGATTCGCTCTGTTTGAGAGTATAAATCATAATCAACTAAAATCTTACCAGACATTGGTTGATCTTTTAAACTAACACGCAAATTATGGGTAAACGTACTAATCTGTAGCAAGCCATAAGGGGTTCGATAACTTGTATCTAATTTTTCCTGATAGCCAAATCTTAAACGCATCCGTAATTCACCGGCACGAATCAGCTGAACATGCCCGTCTGGTTCAATTTTAATGGTTACGGGGGTTGGCTCTGTATCCTCTAATAATTCTTCTTTGTAACGAATGTATAATGTATCACCCATTTTTACTAATTGACCTTCTAAGTCAAAGAAAAAATCTTTTTGTTCGTTGCCTTGTTGGACAATCGTTTTTAGTTGAATCGATACAGGAACGCCTGTTGATAAATCCATAATGGTCACTCCTTTTCCAAAATATAACTTTCTTATTGTTGACTTTTTCAATATATTTGTCAACTAAAGTCAATTTTTCCTTGTTTATGTACCTTTTCTTATTGTATAAGCTCTTTTCACGGGTTGCAAGCATTTGTTTCATCTATTTAATAAGAAAACCGTTTACTATTTTAGAGAATTCCTTCAGAATTCGTTTATATAACATGCTTTTTTGCATTTTTTGTATATAATATAAGAGAGAGTAAGAAAATAAACGTATTAAATGACGTAATTATAAATAGACAGGACGTTTTTTATGAGCACAACTTTTCCCCTTCACACTGAATCCTTTATGCTCCTTGATTCAGGTTGTTTAACAAACAGTGACTATTTTTTACCTTTTGCCTTGACCGATGTTTTAACCACTTTTTCAGGAATGCAGCACCAACCAATCATTCATTTCTGGCAATTGGATCAAGCAATGATTCTTGGCATGAAAGATACCCGTGTACCACATCTAAAAGAAGGCATCGCTTCTCTGCAAGAAAACAATTATTCTGTAGTCGTTCGCAATGCCGGCGGTTTAGGGGTGATTGCCGATTCGGGTATTTTAAATGTTTCACTTATTTTACCAAATAATTCTGAACACAAATTAAGTATCGATGCGGCTTATGAATTAATGTGGGCTTGGCTCCGTCAGAGTTTTCCGGAGAAAGAGATTGACGCCTTTGAAATTACCACATCCTATTGTCCCGGTACTTATGATTTAAGTATTGGCGGTCAAAAGTTTGCTGGGATTGCCCAACGACGCGTCAAAGACGGCATTGCTGTCATGATTTACATCAGTATTAACGGCAATCAACTTGCTCGTGGAGAAGTGGTTCGAGACTTTTACCTTGCTGGTTTACAAGAACAATTTGGTGAAAATGGCTATCCACCCGTTGATCCAGCAGTGATGGCAAATTTAGAAACCCTGATTGAGACTCCATTAACAATAGACGCCGTAAAAACCCGTTTAATCGAAGCATTACCTCAACAATTTGAAAAATCTATTGATCCAAACTTAACCGAACCAATTATAACCTCAGAATGGTTCCAAACAAATTTAACTGTCCAGCTGGAAAAAATGGCGCAACGAAACGCCTTAATTAAAGGAGAGATCGTATGACGATTCCGTATAAAGAGCAACGATTACCAATCGAAAAAGTTTTTCGTGATCCCGTCCATAATTATATTCATGTCCAACATCAAGTGATTTTAGACCTTATTAATTCTGCTGAAGTGCAACGATTACGTCGCATTAAGCAACTAGGCACTTCTTCTTTTACGTTTCACGGTGCCGAACATAGTCGTTTTTCCCATTCTTTGGGGGTTTACGAAATTACACGTCGGATCTGTGAGATTTTCCAACGTAACTACTCTGTGGAACGATTAGGTGAAAACGGCTGGAATGATGACGAGCGCCTGATTACACTTTGCGCAGCTTTATTACATGATGTCGGTCATGGTCCTTATTCACATACATTCGAGCATATTTTTGATACAAACCATGAAGCAATCACGGTCCAAATCATCACCTCACCAGAAACGGAAGTCTATCAAATTTTAAATCGTGTTTCGGCAGATTTTCCTGAAAAAGTCGCCAGCGTTATTACTAAACAATACCCAAATCCTCAAGTGGTGCAAATGATTTCTAGTCAAATTGATGCCGATCGCATGGACTATCTGTTACGTGATGCTTACTTTACAGGGACGGAATACGGAACTTTCGATTTAACTAGAATCTTACGTGTGATTCGACCATACAAAGGAGGCATTGCCTTTGCTATGAATGGGATGCATGCGGTGGAAGACTATATCGTTAGTCGTTACCAAATGTATGTCCAAGTCTATTTCCACCCTGTTTCTCGTGGGATGGAAGTGATTCTTGATCATTTATTGCATCGGGCGAAAGAATTATTTGAAAACCCTGAATTTGACTATGATTTACAAGCCTCTCTGCTTGTACCATTCTTTAAAGGGGACTTCACCTTACAAGAATATTTAAAATTGGATGATGGCGTCCTCTCTACGTACTTTACACAATGGATGGATGTGCCTGATTCAATTCTAGGTGATTTAGCCAAACGTTTCCTTATGCGTAAGCCTCTGAAGTCAGCCACCTTTACGAACGAAAAAGAGAGCGCAGCAACGATTGCTTATTTAAGGGAATTGATTGAAAAAGTTGGTTTCAACCCTAAATATTATACTGCCATTAATTCAAGCTATGATTTACCTTACGATTTTTATCGTCCAAATAAAGACCGTCATCGTACACAAATTGAATTAATGCAAAAAGATGGCTCATTAGTGGAATTGGCAACGGTCAGTCCCCTAGTTGCAGCACTTGCTGGTCAAAGTCAAGGAGATGAACGTTTCTATTTCCCTAAAGAAATGCTTGACCAAGGAAATAAAAAACATTACGATTTATTTGATGAGACGTATCGTGAGTTTTCAAGTTACATTCATAATGGTGCGTTAGTTTTAAAAAAATAGGTTTTCTAGGAGGATTCTATGTCAATTAAGTTAGTTGCTATTGATATCGACGGAACATTGCTAAATTCACAACACAAGATTACCCCACGGGTCAAAGAAGCGCTCCAAAAAGCAAATGAGCAAGGCGTTCGTATTGTTTTATGTACAGGCCGTCCTTTGCCAGGCGTGAAAGAACAATTGGATGAATTAGCCTTATATGGTGAAAATGATTTCGTGATTACCTACAACGGTTCGCTTGTCCAAGCAACCAAAGATAATGCGATTATTTCACGCTATACCTTAAGTTATGAGGATTTTTTAGAAATTGAAATGTATTCTCGTAAAGTCGGCGCTCACTTGCACACAATTGATGATTCCGCTATTTACACTGCCAATCGCAATATTGGTAAATATACGATTCACGAAGCATCTTTAGTGAACATGCCTTTGAAATATCGTACGGTGGATGAAATGACACCAGAGATGAACATTATTAAAATGATGATGATTGATGAGCCGGAAGTTTTAGATCCTGCCATTGCAAAATTACCATTACATTTTACCGAAAAATATACGACTGTTAAAAGTACGCCTTTTTACTATGAAATCATGAATAAAAATGCTAGCAAAGGCAATGCTCTAGCAAAATTGGCAGACCATTTAGGCTTAAATAAAGACGAAGTGATGGCCATTGGTGACAATGAAAATGACTTATCCATGATTGATTACGCTGGGATTGGTGTTGCGATGGGCAATGCGACAGAAAATGTTAAAACAATTGCCGATGTGCATACCACTAGTAATGACGAAGATGGTGTCGCTCAAATTATTGAAAAAATGGTTTTAATTTAAACATTCTTTTCAATAACAATAACCCTCAATCTAATCAACATAGATTGAGGGTTATTCGTTATTTTATGATGATGCCGCTAGCCATTTTTCAACGGCCCAGCGGTGGCTTCCTCTTTTTAATAAACGGACTGCTTCTTCTGGTGCAACCCAATGTAAAGTATTGGTCCTTTCTAGGGGTTCGCTAAGTTGCCGCCAAGTATTCGCTACATAAAAATATCCAGGATTATAATAGGCAGTTTGGCGATGGTTCGAATAAAAATATTCATCAGCTTCCCCTAAATAACGGCCAATTTCTACACTAATTCCCAATTCTTCTAGCACTTCTCGATGGATCGCTTCTTCTTTCGTTTCGGTGCCTTCAATTTCGCCTCCTGGTAAAAAATAAGCTCCATTTGGCGCTTGTACCAGAACCATTGTGTTATTTTCTGGCTTTGAAACAATAATGTATGCAGCATATCTTGTTTGATAGGTCAATGTCTCTTCTCTTTTTCCAAACGTTGGCGTTTTCATTGGCGCACCTCTTCTCTTTTCATCTATTTTACCTGAGAAATTCCTTTAGAACAAGTCAGAAACCAAGCGTTTTTCTCTACATTTCACGTTTATCTATGCTACTATTAACGTTGGAAATATAATTAAGTTTGAAAGGGAGTTTTTAACTATGAAAATGGCTCATACATGTGTGCGTGTAAAAGATTTAGAGGCATCATTAGATTTCTATCAAAAAGCCTTCAATTTTGAAGAAAGTCGCCGTCGTGATTTTCCAGAAAATAAATTTACTTTGGTTTATTTAACTTTACCAGGAGACGACTACGAACTAGAACTAACTTATAATTATGATCATGAAGCATACGATTTAGGAAACGGTTATGGTCATATCGCCATCAGTACAGATGATTTAGAAGGATTACACGAAAAACATCAAGCGGCTGGCTTAACTGTTACTGACTTAAAAGGCTTACCTGGAACTGCACCATCTTATTACTTTGTTGTCGACCCAGATGGTTATAAAATCGAAGTCATTCGTGAACGTTAAAAAGTTTCACTTGTTCACTTACTGAGCTTTTTGTGTTTGAGAGCTGTCCGAGACAAAACTTGTCTCGACTTCTTCTCAAACACTTTTTTCAAAAAAAGTGCTACAATAGAACGTATGAATTTATTGAGGATGTGATGTTATTATGACAAAAAAAATTATTGGAATCGCTGGCAATCAACTTTTGCAGGCAGCTGAAGTGTTTCACGGTAACCAAGTGACTTACACCCCACAAGGTTTTGTTAGCGCTGTTCAAGCCGCAGGTGGCGTTCCTCTCGTTTTGCCAATTGGCCCCAAAGAATTAGCCGCTACGTATATACAACAAATTGATAAACTACTTTTAGCAGGCGGTCAAGATGTTGCCCCTGAATTTTACGGACAAGAACCCCATATAAAATTAGAAGAAACGAATCGTGATCGTGACGAGTTTGAGTTAGCCCTAATTGAAGAAGCCTTAAAACAAAACAAACCTATTTTTGCGGTTTGCCGTGGAATGCAATTAGTCAATGTTGCTTTAGGTGGCACATTATATCAAGATTTATCGATGTATCCTCAATGGTCAGTTAAGCACGGACAACAACCCACTCAACCAATCTTTGCGACGCATCGTATTGATGTTGAACCAGACAGTCAATTATCAAACATATATGGTACAACTGGTCAAGTCAACTCGTACCATCACCAAGCACTACATACTTTAGGAAAAGATTTACGCGTTACTGCTTGGTCCTCTGATGGCCTTGCAGAAGCAGTGGAATCAACAAATGAACAGCAGCCTTTATTAGCTGTTCAATGGCATCCTGAACTAATGTACGCACGTGATGCCAAATCCCAAGCACTCTTTAACTACTTTGTTCAAAAATTATAGTAAAAACGGAGGGACGTCTTTCGCCCCTCCGTTTTTACTTGCTATCATACTTAAAAATCAAAATTATCTGGATCTGCACCAAAACGATGATCCTTATTTAACTGATTAATTGCGGTTATTTCTTCTGGTGTTAATTCAAAATCAAAGACAGCAAAATTTTCCTGAATTCTTTTTTCGTGAACAGATTTAGGAATCACGATAATATCATTTTGTAAGTGCCAACGAATAATCACTTGGGCCGCTGATTTACCATATTTTTCACCAATTTTCACTAGTACTGGTTCAGATAATAAATTACCTTGTCCTAGAGGAGACCAAGCCTCCACGGCAATCTTATTTTCGGCTAAATATTTTCGTAGCGGTTCTTGTGTTAACGTAGGATGTAATTCAATTTGATCCACCATTGGCACAACATTTGCTTCTGTTAATAAATCTTCCAAATGATGTTGATGAAAATTGGAAACGCCAATTGCTTTGGCACGACCACTTGCGTAAATTTCTTCTAATGCTTTCCATGATTCTTTATATTTACCAGCAACAGGCCAGTGAATTAAATATAAATCAACATAGTCTAACCCTAATTTTTCTAAGCTTTTATCAAACGCTTTAATCGCATTTTCATAGCCTTGATCTTCATTCCATAATTTCGTCGTCACGAAAATTTCTTCGCGGGGAATACCCGATTGACGAATGCCTTCGCCCACCCCTGCTTCGTTTTTATAAACGGCTGCCGTATCAATCAAGCGATAACCCGCTTCTAAAGCCCATTTTACTGAATTTGTTGCTTCTGAGCCATCTTCTACACGCCAAACACCTAAACCTAGGCGTGGCATTTCATTGCTGTTTGCTAATTTTTTTGTTTTATCCAAAGTCATGTGTTTCTTCAGTCCCTTCATTTTCATTACTTTTAGTATACTACGCATTCTTCTTTCACGAAACAATCACGACTCGTCAGGTCATTTTCTTTATTTTCAATAAATAACGACGCCAATAGGTCAGCACTCCGATTAGTGCCACAACTACAATTGTTCGACCGCTAACGCTTCCAATCCACAGTTTAACTGCAAGTAACCAGATACAAAAGAGATAAACACAGGACCAATTAAAGGAAACTTTCAATGTACATGATTCCGCAATTTCGATTATCTGACTACTAAAAAAACGACTCCCTAATCGTAAAGCGACTGGATTATGGAAGATGAATGTTCGTCGCTTGTCAGCCGTTAAGCGAGTAGCACATCGCTCATCAATAAAAATTGTTACAGGTAATTTAGAAAGTAAATCATTTTTTGCCCATTCAATTGAAACTTTCACGCAGCACTCACAACCTTTAACAAAATTATAAAATATATTATTTATTTACAAAATTATAACATTCCTAAAAAAACATGTTAAGTCTTAAAAAAAACTTTCTATTTTCTTCCCCTTTCGCCGAGAGATTTAGTATACTAAAAGAAGAAATTTTAGAGAAAGTTGGATTTTTATGTTGATACTTGGTTTAGCCAGTACTGAAACAGTCGATTCTTCTGCTCCTGATTTAGCAGAAGCGACCGTAAAAAAAGTGAGCGCGCTACAACGCTTTTGGAACAATATTAATTGGGATGCCATTGTCGCTACCTTAATTGAAAAAAGTTTATCAATTTTATTTTTAATTTTTCTATTTTTTATCATTCAGCGAATCGGGAAATATTTAATTGATCGCACCTATGCAAATTATAGTAAAAAGCAACATTTTAGTGAAAGCCGTTTAAAAACGTTACACACTTTAATTATTAATGCATTTCAATATACGCTGTTCTTTTTCTTCATCTATTCTCTTTTGACCATTGTCGGTGTGCCTGTTGGCTCATTATTAGCCGGAGCGGGAATTGCCGGTGTTGCCATTGGTTTAGGGGCTCAAGGATTCATGAATGACTTAATTACCGGATTTTTCATTATTTTAGAACAACAAATGGATGTAGGCGATTATATTCGCTTATTGGCGTTAAATATTGAAGGAACTGTTACTTCTGTCGGATTACGAACCACTCAAATTAAAGCGGTTGATGGAACTGTTCATTTTATTCCAAACCGAAACATCACCACAATCAGTAACCTGTCTCGTGCCAATATGCAAGTGTTAATTGATGTCCGCATCAATCCTGAAGAAGGTTATGAAAAAATTTGTGAAGTGATTACAGAAGTCAATGAAACGTTAAAAGAAAAGTATATCGAAAGTATTCAAACTGGGCCAGATATTTTTGGTATGGTCGATTTAGGCAATGGCAACTTTGCGGTGCGAACGACCATGTATGTACTAAACGGCAAACAATTTGCGGTCAAAGAAGAATTTCTAGCCCAATATATCAAAGCATTAACAGAGGCCGGCTTTACGATTCCCAATACGCCCATTATTGCAAAATAAAAAACAGCCACCAGATATTTATTAGTTATCTGGTGGCTGTTTTTCTAATTGTCCAATGATTTTAAAAACCCACTAACTGCCTCCACTCCAAACAATAACGCCTCTTCGTTGGGTTCAAACTTAGCAGAATGAAGGCTGTAGGGACTTGCCACGCCTAACCAAAACATCGTGCCTGGGACTTTAGACAATAGATAGCCAAAATCTTCACCTGTCATTGCAACCGGTGCTTGTTGAAATTGAACTGTTGCTTGTTTGCTTATATATTCAATAAAATTCGTGGTACATGCGGGCTCATTCACTACAGGTAAATACCCTTTCTGATCAAGATGAACAGTTACTTCACATTGAAAAGATTGCGCAATACCTTCACTAATTTCGCGAATTCTTCGCTGCGTTTGTTCATTAGTTTCTGCTGTCAATGTGCGAATTGTACCAGATAAAGTTGCTTCTTCGGCAATCACATTGCAGGCAGTCCCTGCATGAAAAGTCCCAAAAGTAACGACTGCCCCGACCACAGGGTCAACATTTCGACTAACGATCGTTTGCGCTTGCTGAATTAAATTGGTAGCCGCCAAGACCATATCATTTGCTTGATGCGGAAAAGCCGCATGTCCACCTTTTCCTTTTAAGGTAATGTTCACTTCACAAGTGGCAGCAAACAATGTCCCTACTCTGGTACTAATAGTTCCGACTGGCAAATCAGGATTAACATGAAGCGCATAAAATTCATCAGGTAACCACTCACCAAACGCGTGGTCTTCATACATCAACATCCCCCCTGCTTCATTTTCTTCAGCAGGTTGAAACAAAAATAAAAAGTTATTGTCTGGTTGCTGTTGACTTAATTCTTTCAAAACCCCTAAGCCGATTGTCATGTGAAAATCGTGCCCACAGGCATGCATAAACCCTGGTCGTTTTGATTGAAAAGCAGAAACCACTTCCTCTTGAATAGGCAAACCATCAATATCAGCACGCCAGCCGATGGTTTTCTGAGGATTTTTGCCTTCTATGAAGACTAAAATCCCCGTTTGCCATGTTCGAACTTGCAGATAAGGTTGCTTCATTTTATCAATTTCATTAAGTAAAAAGGCTTGTGTTTCCTTTTCTTCTAAACCGATTTCAGGTATTTGATGTAGTTGCCGTCTAATCGCAATTAATTCTTCTTGCTCCACAAAAGCCACTCCTTCATTTTTGGGGTAATCGAAAGCCGCCATGAAGAAGTTTCTTCATCGCGACTGACTAATTTATTTTTAGAGTTTACGTAATTCTTCTAAAATCTCTGTTTTACTCTTGGTTTTATCATCAATTTGTTTAATTACTTTTGCTGGCACTCCTGCGACAACGGTATGCGCTGGAACGTCTTCCACAACTACTGCCCCAGCAGCCACAACGGCACCTTCACCAACACGAACCCCTTCTAGTACGACCGCATTCGCTCCAATGACAACCTCGTTTTCAATAACCACAGGTGCGGCACTTGGTGGTTCAATGACACCAGCTAAAACCGTTCCTGCGCCAATATGACAATGCTTCCCTACAGTTGCACGACCGCCTAAAACAGCGCCCATATCAATCATAGTCCCTGCACCAACGACGGCGCCAATATTTAGAATAGCCCCCATCATAATCACCGCTTGATCGCCAATTTCAACTTTTTCGCGAATCAAAGCACCTGGTTCAATCCGAGCATTAATGTCTTTCAGATCAAGAAAAGGAATTGCTGAGTTACGTGCATCGTTTTCTACAACATAATCCTCAATTTTTTCTTTGTTTGCTTCTAAAAAAGGTTTTACGTCAGCCCAATCGCCAAACAATGTCCCAGTTTTACAATTATTAAAGACCTTAATTGTTTCCGGAAACGTGACTTCTTTTAATTGCCCTTTCAGTGTTACTTTAACAGGTGTTTGCTTTTTGGCATCGCCAATATACTGAATAATCTCATATGCGTCCAATCACAGCACTCCTTTACTTCGTGTTATCATACAGAATAACGCATTTATGAGAAAAAAGTAAAGAGTTTCTTGCGTTTTATTTAAATTACTTTCATTTCTTCTTCTGATTTAGGCAGAACAAGATGATGTTTTTCTAATTCATGCGCCATATGATTGACCGCTTTTAAAATTTCTTTGCGTGTAATGATACCTTTAAAGCGTTGATTATCATCAACCACTGGTAAAAAAGAAGCATCTACTAATAAATGTAACACTTCTTCTAAATCCCACGATTCACCAATTACAGGAACATTGACTTCCATTACATCGGCCACAGTAAATTCATTCAATTTTTCAAAATCCACTGAAGTCAAATCAAACATTTTATCTACAACGTCTGTCAAGCCGATTAAGCCAACAAAGCGATCTCCCTTATCTAACACAGGAATCTTGGAATAGCGAACTTTCGATAAGACTAATGCCGCGTGACTTAAAGGATTTAAACACATTACATTGGCGACATTTTCGGCAGGTACTAAAAACGTTTCTTGTTTTTCTAATAATAATTCTTTTACAGCAGTCCCTATCATGATTGGGTTGCCTCCATTTCTAATTCTTTAACACGTAACTTATTGTACCTAATTCTGCGGAAAAAGTCTTGGAATTCGCAAATTCTTCATAACTTAACAAACGAAAATTAACGTTTTGTTCTATTCTCCCCCAAAATAAGAGAACGCTTTCTTAAAAAAACAAAAACTTAGTTGTCCCATAACAGACAACTAAGTTTTTATAAAAGACCAATTAATCAGTCAATTATCCTTCTTTTTCACACGTTTCATCACAGCCATTACTGACCATAATAAGCGTAAATCCCATGTTTTCTAAGATAGTGTTTATCCAATAAAAAATGATCAATTGGTTCAACAGCTGGGTTAATTATTTCCGTCAAACGTGCCATTGAACAGATTTCATCTAAAATCAAGCTGTTTTCAACTGCTTTTTCCGGAGTCATTCCCCAAGTAAATGGGCCATGTCCATAAACTAGCACTCCTGGAATTGCTAAAGGATCTAGTTCTTGTTCATGAAATGTTTCAACAATGACTTTGCCAGTCTCTTCTTCATAGTTTTCTTTAATTTCACTTTCAGAGAGCGCTCTTGTGCAAGGTACAGCGCCATAAAAAGCATCCGCATGGGTGGTACCGTAAGGAGGTAAGGCTCGCCCTGCTTGAGCCCATGTAACACTATTCAGGGAGTGCGTGTGCGCAATCGCTCCAATTTCTGGCATTTTTTGATAAAGATAAAGATGCGTGGGTAAATCAGAAGACGGCTTTAATGCATTGGTTTCCAATAGTTGTCCGTTTAAATCAGTCACTACCATCTGTTCCTTGGTCATTTCTTGATACTTGACGCCGCTTGGTTTAATTACGATAATCCCTAATGACCGATTGATTTCACTAACATTGCCCCACGTTAATTTGACTAAGCCCAGTTTTGGCAAAGCCAGATTCGCTTCATAAACACGTTGTTTCATTGCTTGGATGATCGCTTTATTGTTCATAATAACCCACCTCTGCTAATTTGGGATAGAGATACTGCTGCGCGGCTTGAATTTTTTCTTGAAAATTCAAATCCGTTTCATTCCACATTTCAATTAAAAAAGGACCACTATAGTTTAACCGCTTGAGTGTTTTCAATAAGCCTGTAAAATCAACACAGCCTTCTCCAAAAGTAACTTCCCGAAACTTCCCTTCAAATGTGTCTGTTACAGCGAAGGTATCTTTTAAGTGAATAGCAGCGATTTCAGCAATTCCCTTTTCAAGCTCAACCGCCGGATTATTTTCCGGCCAAGCAGACAAATTACCTAAATCAGGATAAACATGCAAAAAAGGAGACGGAATTTGTTCCTTAATTTCTAGAAATTTTTGTATGCTATTCATAAAAGGGTCATCCATAATCTCAACAGCCAGAATGACACCGTATTGTGCAGCTTCCTCAACGCCCTTTTTCAGACCTTGAAGAAAAAATTCCCTTGTTTCGGCAGTTTTTTCTTCGTAAAAGACGTCATAGCCAGCTATTTGAATTACCCGTATGTTTAATTGATGAGCCAAACGAATCGCTTGAGATAAAATTTTCCGCCCTTTTTCACGTATTTCTTTATTTAAAGAGCCTAAAGGAAACCGCCGATGACCACTTAAACACAAAGAATGGATAAAAAAATCTTCTTTCACCATTAATTGATAAAGTTCTTGTAACTGGCTTGGTGTCCAAGCCAATCGTGCTAAACGTTCATCGGATTCATCAATTGACATTTCTAAAAAATCAAACCCTAACTTTTTGGCCCATGTTAATCGTTCTGCCCAAGTTAAATTTTGCGGGAGTGCTTTTTCATACAGTCCAATTCGTGCCATTTTATCACTTCCAAATCTGATCGATTTTTTTTTGAAAATCTTTGGCTGCTTGTTCAGGATTTTTTGATTCAGTAATCCCACGGCCCGCAATAAATGTTGCAACTGCCATTGTTCGAAACAATTCAAGCGTTTCGACAGTTAAACCACCTGTGACGGACACTTCAAAGCCTAAGTCAATTAGTTCTTGAACTTTATTCAAATCTTTCTCTCCCCAACTGCCGCCAGCTAAAAGAGCATCTCTACTTTGATGATAAATCACCTGATTAATCCCTAATTCTCGCCATTGTCGAGCTTGTTGCATTGTCCAATTTCCATATAGTTCTACTTGTAATTCTCGGACTTCTTTTTGAGCTGCAGCCATCGTTGGCAAGGTGGCGCAACAAATGACCGTCATGAAATCAGCGCCTGCTTGTGCGACATTACGAGCAACTGTACCGCCCGCATCAGCACATTTTGTATCAGCAACAATTGTCTTATTAGGAAACATGCGTCTTAAACAACGAATTGCTTTTTGGCCTTCTTGTAAACACAAAATAGTGCCAACTTCGATAATATCGACAATTTCTCCGACTTTCATACAATCTGCTAAAGCGTCTTCTAAGCTATTATGATCTAAAGCGATTTGTAAGTTTGGTCTTTTCATCTTTCCCACCCTTTTATTCAGATTTTTGATAACGATCTGAAGCCATATATTTTTCTTGAATTTCTTTTGCAGACATTACATTTTTAATGCCAATCACTGTGACTCCACGTTTTTCTGCTTGCTGAAACATTTGTAAAAAATTGACTGGAGTAAAAACAACGTCGTATTGGCTAGCAGAGCTTTTTCCTTCTGAAATGGCGCAATGATGAATTTTTGTAATCGGTACGCCTAGTTCTTTCATTGCTTTTTCAACACTCCGCATCATCATTAGACTCGTGCCAGAACCATTGGCACAGGAAACAAGTATTCTCATTTTAAATTCCTCCTTTAATTCTCTTGAAATTTTTTAGCATATTGTTCATAATCATTGACAATCATAAAGTAACCTTCTGGATTTTTCCGATACTGAAGTTGCGGAATTATTAGTAACCCAATCACCACCACTGCTACGCCAACATAGCCTAGAACTTTCATAATGATTGTAAATAACGGCCAAGCTGTTGCCCAATCGAACATGCCCAAATAACCGCCATATTGAGATAATCCAATCCATGTAGCAAATAAAGCTGAGCCACCTACTTGGATTAAACCTGAAAGGAATGGGAATAAACAAGCAGCTTTTACTCCGCCACGATTATTTGCATAAACAGCTATGACAGCGTTATCAAAAAACAATGGGATAAAACCCGCAATAACGATTGTCGGAGACTTTAATAGAATCAGTAAGCCAATCATTAAAAACTGGCCTAATGCGCCAAAGAGAAACCCAATTGTTACTGCGTTGGGCGAGCCAAATCCGAAAGTCGCTGCTACATCAATCCCAGGAACAGCGCCTGGTAAAATGGTATTTGAAATCCCTTGGAATGACTGCGTCAACTCGTCGACAAAGGTTCTAACGCCTAATTGTAAGATAGCTAAATAGACAGCAAAATTTAATGAAGTGGTCATGATATAAAAGAAGAAACTCTGCCCTTCTTGCATAAATTTAGCTTGAATTAAATAATCTTGTCCCAAAACAAGCAAGATAATGCCAAAGAAAAAGAGCATCAAAATGGACGTAGCAACCATATTTTCATTAAAAATGGATAGAAATCCTGGTAATTCAATATCTTCCAATTTTTTATCGACCTTCTCTGAACGATGTTTCTTTTGATCACGTTTTTTCAACCATTCTGCTAATTTTGCAAAAATAAATATGCCAAACATTTGTTGATGGGCTACCGCAAAACCAGCACCTTCTGTTAATTCCTGCGTAATCCCTACCGTTAAATTTGAAGCAACTGCCCAATAACACCCAAGAATTAAGCCCATAAAAATTAGTACTTCGATTCTACCTAAGTTAGGAAAACAAAAGAGTAAAATCCAGAAAGCGGTAGCTGCTTGTTGAATCTGAACATTCCCTGTTGTAAAAACGGCTCTCAATTTTGTATATTTTTGAAAACGAACCAACAAAATATTCATAATAAATGCGATCAATAACAAAATCATCACATCACCAAAGGTTCGTCCAAAGGTTTTCATCAATCCGGCATCGACTGCATTTTGCCCAAAATATGGATCGGTAACCATTGCCTGTAAATTAAATCGCTCTTTCAAGCCTACTAGAATAGGGCGAAAATTATTAACCAAACCACCAGAACCAACACTCAAAATAAAATAACCAACTGTCGCTTTCAGAAAACCTGCTAAACATTCATAAAAGGGCCTCCGTAACAAGAGATAACCTAATAACACGATGAAACCAATCAAATATGCTGGCTGTGTTAAAACGTTCGTAGCAAAATAAGTCCAACTATTTAACAAGAACTCCCCCATTGATTTTTCCCCCTATAATTGATATTTCTCCATAACTTCTTTAAAATCCATTGGCGTGTTTGTTTCTAACAAGTCAGCAATCACGCCATCCGTCATCAATAAATCCATCAATTGCTGAATATTTTCAATATGTTCGACAGGATTTTGGGCTGCCAATGTAAAAAATAATGTTGCTGTTTTTGCTTCTTGATCGCCAGCAAAAGTGACTGCTTGCTTAAATTTTGTAAAAGAAATGGCCGTTCCAAAAACACCTGCGCTTTCCTCTGATGAATGTGGCATGGCTACTTCAGGAGCAATGATGATATAAGGTCCAAACGTTTCGACACACTGAATAATCTCATCGACGTAACTCTGATCAATGATGTGTTTTTGGAGTAAAATCAAACAACTTTCCTGAATCGCCTCTTGCCAACTAACCGGTTCTTTATCAGGGTAATGAATAAGCTCTTGCTCCCAAAAATAAGTTAACATTGTACATCCAGCCTTTCTTACAAGAATGAAGGAAATGGTGTATCATTTTCTTTAACAAAAACATCATCAAAGCCACGATCAAAGTTAAATTCTAAGTTATCTTTGTCATCTGGATAAACAAATTTGCCACCCACTTGCCAAATATATGGTTTAAATTGATAATGTAAACGATCTTTTTTAAATTTCCAAATTTCCATGATTTCTTTTGGATCCGCCATAAAATTAGACCAAATATCATAATGAACGGGAATGACTACTTTCGCATTTAAAGATTCGGCCATTCTCAACATATCAACAGAAGTTATTTTATCTGTGATACCGCGAGGATTTTCGCCATATGCTCCTAAGCAAACATCAATTGCATATTGATTACCATGTTTCGCAAACAAGTTAGAATAATGAGAGTCTCCGGCGTGATATACCGTACCACCTGAGGTTTCAAATAGATAATTGACAGCTAGTTCATTCATGTCCTGAGGCATTTTACCTTTAAATGTATTTTCAGGATCATCAGAAGTAATTAGCGCGGTTCGATCAAAAGCTTCCAAGGCCACTACATTCACATCATTCACTTTTATTTCTTGACCAGGCTCTATAACCCGTGTTTTTTCTGCCGGAACACCCCAACGCTGCCATGTTTTCACTACTTCTTTTGGACCAATAAATAGAGCCTTAGGACAATTTTGATGAACAGCAGCAGCTGTGTGAATATCCAAATGGTCTGAATGAATATGTGTGACAACTAAAGCATCTACCTCTTTTATTTCAAAAGGATCAATCACAAAAGGTTGTGTTCTTAAATTAGGTTGCATTTTTTGGCAACCACTCATGCGCATCATTTGATGGCCATTTTTCATTAAGCCGTTCCCGTGCGTTTGTTTTCCTGTTCCACACCATAAATCACATAAAATATTCGTGTTCTCATGCGTTTTCAGCCAAATGCCTGTACAACCAAGCCACCAAAGTGCAACCGTTCCTTGAAGCACATTTGTCTGATTAATTTCTTCGTTTAAATAAGTGCCCCATTCTGGAAATGTCGCCTTCAACCAACTTTCTTTTGTAATTTCATGAATCGATTTGCTCATGCTACCACTCCTCTTCTCAAATGATTGTGTTATGCTTTATAAGAAAATCATAGCCGCAAAAAATCACAATGAAAACCCTTTTATATGATTGTTTGCACTTTTAATGATTCTTTTACGTGTTTTGTTTTCCTATGAGTTATACTATTTCATGGGGGACCATGTCCAAAAAAATAACTAAAGGAGGTTGTATTACTTGAAAAGTTCATTAGAAACCATTGAAAAAAGGCAACAAAACATTCTCGCACTGCTGCAAAAAAACAAACAAATGACTACCTATAAATTAGCAGATGCTTTAAATGTTTCCTTAAGCACAAATCGTCGTGATTTAAATGTCTTAGAAACTAAGAATGACATCATTCGAAAATATGGGTATTGTATTTACAACGACCAAAATCAGAAAGACTTTGATCAATCAGGACCGGAGTTATTAAAACAAGCCATTGCTCGTGTTGCTTGTAGCTATCTAAGCGATTATGATACCGTTTTCATTAATTCAAGTTCCACTGCTTTGAATATTCTCCATTATTTAAAGGCCGATCATCTGACCATCGTAACGAATAATTTAAAAATTGCCACCAAGCCTCATGTTTCTCAATACAATTATATTTTGACCGGAGGCGAATTACGTTTTCCTAAAGAAGTTCTGGTAGGAGATATTGCCATTAACACAATCACCGCAACGCATGCCGATGTTTGCGTAATTGGCTGTAGCGGGGTCAGTTTAGAACATGGCGTCACTACAAAAATTTTCAATGAAGCAAAAATTAATGAGCTTATGATAAAACAAACAACAAAAGTAAAAATTCTGGTCGCGGACCATCGAAAAATCGGCTTGACATCTAAATTTAAAATTGCTGATATTACCGCTTTTGATTGTTTGATTACAGACAAACATTGCTCATCAACTTTAATTACAGAACTTCGTAAGACCGGCTTAAAGGTTATCCAAGTCGACTAAAAAAAGAGCGTAGGACAAAAATCTCTTTTGGATTTTTGTCCTACGCTCAAAATCTGATAAATAAAAAAGTAGCACTTATTTCTTAACATTCACTTACTTCGTAAATGTTGCCTTTAATCGTTCCAACGGTTGGTGCTCTTTGTTATAATACTGAACGAGATATTGTTCAGGTGTACTTTCAATTATGGTATATGTTTTCTCTTGAACTGGTCCACGAGGTAAACGAATACTTCCCGGATTAACAAAGAGAATGTTATTGTGTCGCTCTGCACCGAGTACATGAGTGTGACCAAATAAGGCAATTGTCGCTCCTGCTTCTTCCGCCTGTAAAGCAAGTGTCGTGAGCCCCATTCTAACATTGGCCAAATGACCATGTGTCATATAAATAACTTGATCTCCCACTTTTTTAGTCACAGTTTTGGGAAATTCATCATAAAAATCACAATTTCCTTGGACTACAATGAATTTTTGCCAAAGTTCATCTGTCGGTTCTAATTCAGAATCACCACAGTGAAAGAGTGCATCGACTTGTCCTTCATAATGATTCACTAAGTCAACTAAACAGTCACGGTCGCCATGATTATCGCTTACTACCAAGATTTTCATACGTTTCAACTCCTATTTTTTTAGCCATTCTTCCCATTGTTCTTTTAATTTTGCCACTGCTTGTCCACGATGACTAACTTTATTTTTCTCTTCTCCAGACAATTCAGCTGCCGTCTTACCAAGCTCTGGAACATAGAAAAGTGAATCGTACCCAAAGCCTCCTTCACCACGAGGAATCGTACCGACTTCTCCTGGCCATTCAGCTTCGACCACCAGACTTTCTTTCTTTGGTTCAGCAAAAACCAATGTACAATGGAAACGCGCTTGTCTTTTTTCTTTTGGCACGCCCGTTAACTCGTGCAATAGTTTCGCATTATTTGAAGCATCGTTAGTTGGTTCACCAGCAAAACGAGCAGAATAGATTCCCGGCATTCCCCCTAACGCATCAACAATTAATCCTGAATCATCTGCTAATACTGGTTTCTGTAAAATTTCTGCAATTGTTTCAGCTTTTAGACGAGCATTTTCTTCAAATGTTCGACCAGTTTCTTCTACATCTGGCAAATTCGGATAATCTAATAACGTCTTAACCGTATATCCTTTTTCACCAAAAATTGAACTAAACTCTTTCGCTTTACCAGGATTTCTAGTTGCAATGACAATCACTTTCTCTTCTGAATCTTGCGAAGGGACTTCTTCAGAGGCTAAAGCATAAAGCGCTTCTTTCTGATACGCAATTAATTCCTCAATCCCTGTTTTTCCATAAAAGAGCATGGCATTTAACTCATCTCCTGAGAAGGTAGCTTCTTCACCCGTTCCTTGAATTTCCACAAATTCACCAGACTCGGTCATCACGATGTTCATATCCACTGCAGCATTCGAGTCCTCTGCGTAATCTAAGTCCAGCACACAATAACCATCGGGTAAAATACCCACGCTGACAGCTGCTAAATGCTCTTTAATTGGGTCTTCCGCTAGCACACCAGTCATCAATAAATGATTGACTGCTAAGCGTAGAGCAACAAAAGCGCCTGTAATACTAGCTGTACGGGTTCCCCCATCTGCTTGAATCACATCACAATCGACAACAATGCTCCGTTCCCCTAACTTTTCTAAGTCAACAACAGCTCGCAATGACCGCCCAATCAAGCGTTGAATCTCCATTGTTCGCCCTGTTAATTTTCCTTTCGCACTTTCCCGAATATTTCTTGTGTTCGTCGCGCGAGGGAGCATGCTATATTCAGCTGCTACCCAACCTGTTCCCCCGCCTCGTAAAAATGGGGGAACCTTTTCTTCGACAGTGGCTGAGCAAATTACTTTTGTATCGCCAAACGAAATAACCACCGAACCTTCTGGATGTTTAAAAACATTGGTTTCAATAGTGATCTTTCGCAATTCTTTTGGTGCACGACTATCATGTCTAATCATTTTCGTTTCCTCCTAAGTGAATCTGTTGTGCTTTTAAGTTCTCTATACCAAGCCAACTGCTTGCAATCTCTTCAAACATTTTTGCAGAACCAGTTGTATAAAATTCATGGGGCTGTGTAGGCGCTTCAGGCGTGTGGGCAATGTCAAAATAATCGAGAAGCATGCTAACTTCGCCAACTGTTTCGGCTCCTGAGTCAATTAATGTCACATGACTCCCCATCACATTTTGAATCACCGGACGTAACAACGGGTAATGGGTACAACCTAAAATCAACGTATCAAGTCCTTTTAATTGTAGTGCTTGAAGTGTTTCTGCCACAATTTTTTTTGCTACGGAAGAACGATATTGATTACTTTCAACAATGGGGACAAATTTAGGGCAAGCTAAACTAGTCACCTCAATTGCTGGCGCCTTACTTTTAATGGCGATTTCATAGGAAGCACTTTTGATTGTCCCTAACGTACCTATGACACCAATTTTGTTATTTTTTGTGACTTTAACGGCTGCTCGTGCACCAGGTAAAATAACACCGACAACTGGAATTGGCAAGGCAGCTTTAATTTCTTCTAATGCGACAGCCGTCGCGGTATTACATGCGATTACTAGCATTTTTATTCGTTTTTTCAATAAAAAATCGGCCATTTCCCAAGTAAACTGAACGACTTGTTCGGCTGGTCGTGGGCCATATGGGCAACGGGCTGTATCTCCTAAATAAATTAATCGTTCATTTGGTAATTGTTTTAGCGCTTCCTTTAAAACAGTTAATCCACCAACGCCAGAATCAATTAATCCAATGGCTTCTTGATTGCTCATTCTCATCCTACCTTTGCCTTTTATTCACTGCCTTTATTTTCTACTTTTTAAGGACTATTGTCAATTTTTCCTGTTTTGCTCTCATTTATTTCTTTTTTTGAAGGAAATCTTTTTCGATTAAAAAACTAGTAATTCATTTTTTTGTATGTTATAATTCCTAACATTAAGAATACAATTAGAAATACATTTGGTTAATTTAATTTAAATAACATGTTTCTCACCGAATCCTCTGTTATCTTTTCTACCAAATGATTGCAAAGGAGACTGCCTATGATTTCTTTAGAACATGTAAATAAGTATTTTGGGGAGCATCACGTTTTAAAAGATATTACTTTGAATGTAGAGCAAGGAGAAAAAATTGTCATTATCGGACCCTCCGGCTCTGGCAAAAGTACATTAATTCGGTGTATGAACCAATTGGAAAAAGTCAATGATGGTTCCGTCGTAATTGATAACATTGACATCACCAAACCGAAGGCACCCATTCAAAAGGTTCGCCAGAAAGTTGCCATGGTCTTTCAAAATTTTAACTTATATGCTCACAAAACGATTATTGATAATTTAACGTTAGCACCGATTAAAGTGATGGGCGTTTCTAAAGACGAAGCGGTTCGTACTGGCATGGAGTATTTAGAACGGGTCGGCTTAGCTGATAAAGCGTCTGCTTATCCTTCGCAGCTTTCTGGCGGGCAGCAACAACGGGTCGCTATTGCTCGTGCCTTAAATATGCATCCTGAGATTATCCTTTTTGATGAACCGACTTCGGCACTTGATCCAGAAATGATTCAAGAAGTTTTAGATGTAATGGTCGATCTTTCCAAACAAAATATTACCATGGTTTGTGTCACACATGAGATGGGCTTTGCTCGTCAAGTGGCTGACCGTGTAATCTTCATGGACCAAGGACAGATTATTGAACAAGGAACGCCTGAACATTTCTTTACAAGCACTGAAAACCCTCGTGCAAAAGAATTTCTAAGTAAAATTATTCATAACGGGTAATGAATAAAAAACAAAAAATTGGAGGAATGAAGGAATGAAAAAACAAAATAAATGGCTGGCTGGACTCTCCCTACTTGTATTAGCAGGCATCATTGTGGGCTGTGGTAGCGGCAACAATGACTCAACTTCCAAAAGTGCTTCATCAAACAAAACGGTCACAGTAGAACAATTAAAAAAAGCAGGGAAAATTAAAGTAGGTGTCAAAGAAGACATTCCTAATTTTGGCTATATGAATCCTGATACAAACAAAAATGAAGGAATGGAACCAGATATTGCACGCTTGATTGCGAAAGAAATTACCGGCAGCGAAGAGAATGTGGAATTTGTGGGCGTGACAGCGAAAACGCGCGGTCCCCTTTTAGACAATGGTGAACTAGATATGGTAATTGCTACATTTACAATTACTGATGAACGTAAAAAGACTTATAATTTTACAACTCCTTATTATACAGATGAGATTGGTTTCCTTGTGCGCAAAGAGGATAACTTCTCAAGCATGAAAGATTTAGACGGAAAAACAATCGGCGTTGCACAATCTGCTACGACAAAAGAAAACTTAGAGAAAAAAGCGCAAGAGGAAGGAATCAAATTTACTTATCAAGAATTAGGTTCCTATCCTGAATTAAAAACAGCGTTAACTTCTAAACGAATTGATGCATTTTCAGTGGATAAATCAATCCTATCTGGCTATGTGGATGGCAAGACAGAAATTTTAAAAGATGGTTTTTCGCCACAAGAATATGGAATTACCACAAAGAAAGCAAATACTGAATTAAATGATTATCTAAATGGTTTAATTGAAAAATGGGAAAAAGACGGCACACTAGAAAAAATTTATCAAGACTGGGGCTTAAAAAATTAATCATTCCTAAGACTTGAAGAATCAAAAATTTTAGGAGGGATTTTTATGTTTTTGTTAGCCAATATTTCCTGGCTTGAAGAAGGGCCATTTGCCTTATATCGTTGGGAAGCTTTATTTCAAGATTGGCGAATTTTTGGTCAGGCTTTTCTCTATACTATTCTGCTTTCTTTAGGAGCAATCTTAGTCGCCTTTGCTTTAGGCATTTTCTTTGGCAGTTTATCAGCGACCAAAAGTAAACTTTTACACGCAATTAGTCGTGTCTATGTAGAATTTTTTCAAAACACACCTTTGTTGATTCAATTTATCGTAGTCTATTATGGCTTTCCTCTGCTAAGCCCGCTGCTTTCATTTTCTATTACTACGATTGCCATTCTGTGTGTAGGCCTCTATCATGGCGCCTACATTTCTGAAGTGGTTCGCTCAGGAATCGGAGCTGTCCCAAGAGGGCAATTTGAAGCGGCTTACTCCCAAGGATTAACGTATGGTCAAACGATGCGGTATGTGATTCTACCACAAGCATGGCGGATTATGTTACCGCCTTTAACCAATCAAGTCGTGAATCTAATTAAAAATACGTCAACAGTTGCCATTATTTCTGGCGCTGACGTAATGTTTGCTGCCAATAGTTGGTCGTCTGTCAACTTGAACTATATTCCCGCCTTTGCGCTTGCTGGTTTCTTATATTTCATTCTTTGCTTCCCATTAGCGAATTTGGCTAGAAAAATGGAAGAAAAAAATAAGAAAGCATATAGTAGATAGGAGGAAAACAGATGCCTTTTTCAGAAGAAATGCGTCAATTACTGACAGCAAATAATTTTCAATTTCTATTTAACGGCTTAAAATTGACGCTCTATATTTCCTTCGTCTCAATTATTTTGAGTACGATTTTTGGCACCATTCTAGCCGTTTTGCGAAATCAAACCCATGGACCACTGAAGTTACTTGCCAGTATTTATGTAGAAGTGGTGCGCAATATTCCAAACTTATTGTGGATTTATGTTATTTTTTTGATTTTCAAAATCAAATCCACTCCTGCTGGAATTGTGAGTTTTACTGTGTTTACCACCGCTGCTTTAGCGGAAATTATTCGTGGTGGTTTAAATGGTGTTGATAAAGGACAAATTGAAGCGGCGCGTTCTCAAGGGTTTTCAAATTGGCAAATTCTTTATCATATTGTTTTGCCTCAAGCCATTCGCAATGTTTTACCAGCGATCGTTTCTCAGTTTGTTACTGTCATCAAGGATACAAGTTTCTTGTATTCCGTGATTGCTTTACAAGAACTCTTTGGCAAATCTTATATCTTAATGGGGCGCTACGCACAAACAGGACAAGTATTCACTATTTACGGAATCGTCGCCCTTATTTATTTCATTATTAACTTTAGTATCTCACAATTTTCACGTTGGCTTTCACGAAATTGGGCGAAAAGTTATTAATGTAGTTAAAAACAGGAGGCTGAGACAAAAGTGTTTAGCTCCAAGAAATAAGAAGGAATTTCCGAAAATTGTTCTTTAATTTTTGGAGAATTTCGGCTTATTTCCGAAGGAGCTGCTTTTGTTCAGCTGATTATCTTAAGATTTAGAAAGTGGGGCATAAGTCATTTCGACTTATGCCCCACTTTCCTGTTTTTATTTTATCTTACTTCTACTTGATGTTTTTCAATTAGCGCTTTTTCAACTTTTTCCATTGAACGGTTAATTTCTTCATCCACTAATGTCGCTTCTGCATTAACGAAAGTTAAACTATACGCCATTGATTTTTTGTCAGCGCCTAGTTTTTGACCTTGATATACATCAAATAAATGAATCTCTTTCAAATATTTACCTGCGTTATCTGAAATAGTTTTAACTAGTTCTTGATTAGTAACTGTTTCATCGACTAATAAAGCAATATCTCGAGAAACTGCTGGGAATTTAGAAACTGCTTCATAAGTAACCCCGCCTGCTTCTGTAGCTACTAATTGTTGCAAGTTTAATTCAGCAACATATGTTTCAGGAATATCGTACGCTTTTGCTGTCGTTGGGTGAACTTGTCCGACAAAACCAACCACTTCATCTTCTAAATAAATCCATGCTGTCCGGCCTGGATGCATTTCTGGAATCGCCGTTGTCGCTTGATAACTGATTTTTTCTGTTAATCCTAAAACAGCTACAATACTTTCCACTAAGCCTTTTACTGTATAAAAATCAACGGCTGTTGCTTTTGTTTGCCAATCTTTAACCATTGTATTACCAGTTAAAGCAAGTGCTAAGTGATTTTCTTCTGTAGGTAATTTTTTTGTTGGATCTTCTGTTTGGTAGAAAACGCGTCCTACTTCGTAGAAGGCGATATTATTATTTTTACGTGCCACATTGTATGCGACATCATCTAATAAACCAGAAATTAAGTTCATACGTAACACAGAACGCTCTTCACTCATTGGCCATTGCAAACGTGTTGTTTGACTTTCTTTCATCATAAATTGACGGGATTTTTCTTCTGTTGTCAACGCATAGCTGATGGCTTCACTCGTACCATGACCTTCCAGTAAGCTCTTTAATTGGCGCGTAACATGTTGTGCTTTGGTTAGACTTCCAGCAACTGTTTCTCCACTTGGCAATGTTGAAGGTAAATGATCATATCCATAAATGCGCGCCACTTCTTCAATAATATCTGCTTCAATCGCAATATCCCAACGTCTTGGTGGAATCGTAATTTCATATGCGCCTTGATTTACTTCATAAGCAAAACCGAGTGCTTCAAAAATTTCATTCACCGTTGCTTCATCTAATGCAGTGCCTAAATATTGGTTGATTCGCTCTAAAGTCACAGCTACCTGCGCTTCTTTAACGGCCACTTCAGAACCAACTGCAGTGCCTGAGACCACTGTTCCGTTGGCTAACTCTGCAATCATCGCGGCTGCCACATCACAAGCTAGCCCAACTGTCGCTTGGTTGATGCCTTTTTCAAATCTACTTGAAGATTCACTCCGTAAATTGAATTGTTTAGACGTTTTGCGAATAGACAATGGATTGAACAATGCCGCTTCTAAAGCCACAGTTGTTGTTTCTTGACTGATTTCAGAATTAGCCCCACCCATTACACCGGCTAAGCCGACAGGCGTTTTTCCATTCGTAATGACGATATTTTCTTCTGTTAATTGACGTGTTTCACCATCTAATGTAATTAGTTTTTCTGCTGCTGTTGCTCGACGAACCAAGATTTCTTTGCTATCTAATTTTTGATAATCAAATGCATGCAATGGTTGACCAAATAATAATAAAATATAATTTGTCACGTCCACCACATTGTTAATCGGACGGATTCCTTCATTCATCAATCGATTTTGCAACCACTGAGGACTTTCTGCAATCGTCACATCTTTAATGACACGAATTTGATACGCTGGTGCATCTTGTGAATCTTCAACAGTCACTGTTACGTAATTTTCCACGTTATCTGAAGCATCTTCTTTGAGTTTGGGATCATTAAACTGAGGCGTTTGACGATAAATTGCGCCAACTTCATAGGCTACCCCTCTCATACTTAATGCATCTGCACGGTTTGGTGTAATTGATAATTCAATAATCGCATCATCCATGTCTAAATAAGGGAAAACAGGTGTCCCATTCACTGCTTCTTGAGGTAAATAATAAATCCCTTCAGCGTAGGCTTTTGGTACGACATTATCTGAATATCCTAGCTCTTCTAACGAACAAATCATTCCGTTAGAGACTTCGCCACGCATTTTACCTTTTTTAATTTTTTGATTTCCTGCAATTCTTGAACCAGGTAACGCCACGATGACTTTAATTCCGGCTTTCACATTTGGTGCTCCACAAACAATTTGTGACAACTCTTCTTCACCGATGTCTACTTGGCAAATTGATAAGTGGTCAGAGTTTGGATGAGGAACACATTCTTTTACTTCACCGACAACAATTTTCTTTAATCCTTCTTCAGGTACAGCAACGCCCTCAACTTCGATACCTGTCACAGACATTTTGTCCGCTAATTCTTGCGGAGTAACGTTTGAAAGATTAACATATTCATTTAACCATTTATAAGAAACTAACATTTTTCAACTACTCCTTTACCTTGAATTGATTTAAGAAACGTAAATCATTTTGATAAAAATTACGGATATCATTTACACCATAACGTAACATAGCAACGCGATCTGGTCCTAAGCCAAAGGCAAAGCCTGAGTACTCTGTTGGATCAATCCCTGACATTTGTAACACATCTGGATGAACCATCCCCGCACCTAAAATTTCAATCCAACCTGTATGTTTGCAGACGTTACAACCTGCGCCGCCACATTTAAAACAGCTAACATCTACTTCGACTGAAGGTTCTGTAAAAGGGAAATAGCTAGGACGTAAACGAATTTTACGATCTTCACCAAACATTTTTTTCATCATGACTTCTAACGTCCCTTTTAAATCACCCATTGTGACATTTTTATCGACAACAAGGCCTTCAATCTGATGGAATTGGTGACTATGTGTCGCATCATCTGTATCACGACGGAATACTTTCCCAGGAGAAATCATTCGTAATGCACCTTTTGAAAAATCGTGTTTTTCCATTGTTCGAGCTTGAACTGGTGAAGTATGCGTACGAATTAACATCTCATCTGAAATATAAAACGTATCTTGCATGTCGCGTGCCGGATGATCTTTTGGTAGATTCATGCGTTCGAAATTATAATGATCGGATTCTACTTCGTATCCTTCCACTACTTGATAACCCATGCCTAAGAAAATATCTTCAATCTCTTCCATAACTTGTGTCAAAATATGACGTGTGCCTTGAGGCATTTGTTTCCCAGGTAAAGTTACATCTAAACTTTCTTCTTTTAGTGCCGCATTTAACGCTTCGTTTTCTAAAACAACTTTGCGCGCTTCAATTGCTTCGGTTAATAAATCACGAATTTCATTTGCAAAGCCCCCCACCACTGGTCGTTCTTCTGGTGAAAGGTTTTTCATGCCTCTTAATACTTCGGTGATTGGCCCTTTTTTCCCTAATGTTTCTACGCGAATTTGGTTTAATTCTTTTAAAGTAGCAACTTGTGCGATTTCTTTGAGCGTATTGTCTCTAAGAGCTTCTAATTGCGCTTGTAATGTCATTATGCGTTCCCCTCTATCTTTTATTTAAACTAAAAAAAACGATAACCCATTCCTTTCAAAGGAACGAGCTATCGTGTTACCATCCTAATTCATAACAAATTGTTGTCATGCACTCATTTCATTTAACGGCAATTACCGGTTTGCTTTCTTCTTGAAAACAAACAAACTCAGGAAGTGAATTTCGCTTGGTGACTGTGTAAATCAGCTTCCAGTCTCTGGCTGACTCTCCCTAAAACACGTCAATTCAAACTACTTGTTTCCATCACTGTTTTTTTAGTTATTTAATTACGTTTAGTTTACAAGAAGTTTTGCTTGCGGTCAACTGCATTCTTCGTCTTTTACCCATTTTTCTGCCCAATGTTGAATTTGTTCCATTGCTAATTGCAAGTCTTCGCCTTTTTCGGTCAGGAAATATTCTAAGCGATTTCCTTCACCGCAACGAACAGCTTTGGTGATAATTCCTTCAGCTTCTAGTTCCTTCAATCGCTCTACTAAGACACGATCACTTAACATTGGAATTTTTTCTTTTAATTCGCCAAAACGTTGAGGACCTCGTTCTAATAAAACATCAATAATTAAACCATTCCATTTTTTACCAAGTATTGAAAATGATTTTTCAAATTTGGGACAAAGTACAAACGATTCTGTTTTTACTTTTTCCATCTTCCTCACCTCTTCAATGAGTATAGCACATTCCTTACAAAATGTAAGTGTTTCTGCTTCTAATTTTTTCTACTTTATAAAATCTACAACATTTCCTGTCTGCATGTCAATAATTACTCCTCCATTTAATAAAATTAAATAGACGTGCGACACTTCTTTATGCGTTGCCTCTTGTAGCGCTCTACGATAAAGATTCATCTGTCCGCGATACCGTTCGACAATTTCAGAAATCGCTTGGGGAGAGGTGCTTTTTACATGATCGGTTTTATAGTCATACAAAATGCATTGATTGTCTAATTCGATATAGCCATCAATAATCCCATGAATTAATAAATCATCTTGTGTCGTTTCTGGATAATTTTGAATGAGCTCTTCTGCTTCAATCAGCATAGAAAAAGGTTGTTCCCTTCTAACGGTTTGATGGTGTTGAATCAATTGTTTTCCTAAGGCGGTGTCAAAGAAGGCCACGATTTGTTCCAGATTCATTTTTTCAGCAATTGCTGGTAAAATCAATTTATTTTCCACTAAGCGTTCTTGAACAGCTCGCACTTCCTCGTAAGAAGGTTGCTTACTTAAATTAATTAGTTGTAATAAATAATGGGTTGCTGTCCCAATTTCAGCTGCTGAAGGCGCTTGAACCGTATCTAAAAATTTAGGCTTACTTAAATCTCCTTCAATCATTCGATTGACAATCAACGGTTGCGCTTGAATAGTATTGTCTTCCCGAACCTCAATTTTACCAATTTCTTTGTTATCGGGGTCATCAAATACTCGCTTGATTTCAGAAACAGACTGATAACTGGTGGTCCGAGTAGCCACTTCAAACGGATAATTGAAACTTAACCGCGCAAGACCACGATTGATTTTGTCAGCAGATAATTGCGCTTTTTCGGCTAAATCCTCTGCTTGTCTTTCTGGCAATTGTAATTGCTGAATGGCTGCTCGTAGTTGTTCTTCGTTGAACCACTGAATATGAAAGTTAGCTGGGTGCTTTTTGACTTGCGGAACGTTACTTACTACTACTTCTTGCTGATATTCATCGGCTTTTTGATGGCGTACCAATGTCATCCCAACCCAATTCATTAAACTACTTTTACTTTGCAAGCGATTTTCAGCTGGTAGCACCAGTGTTTCTACATCGCCAACTTTCAGCCACTCTTTCCACATCGCCGCTTGGTCTTTATAGGAGCCCACCAGAAAAAGTTTCTGTTCTGCACGTGTCAACGCCACATATAACTTCCGCATTTCTTCAGATAGTAATTTTCTCAATCGTACTTGTTTAATCGCCAAAAATGGTAAAGTATCGTACATAACTCGTTCTTCAGGTTGTAAATAACGAATGCCTACCCCTAAATTTTCTTCAAAGATATAGCGTTCATTCAAATCACTGACATTAAATTCTTTGGTCATATCTAAAACGAATACCACCGGAAATTCTAACCCTTTACTAGCGTGAATCGTCATGACGCGTACGGCATTCTCTTCACTTAAAACGACTGGTTCTGCTAAATCTTTGTCTTTTTCTTGCATTTTTTCGATGAAGCGAACAAATTGAAATAATCCGCGGAAGGTTGTTTTTTCATACGCCGCGGCCCGGTCGACCAACGCATATAAATTGGCTTGGCGTTGTTTGCCAACAGGCAACCCGCCAACATAATCAAGATAGGCCGTTTCCCGATAAATTGTCCACAGCAAGTTGCTAAGCTGGTTGCGTCGAGCCTGTTCCCGCCATTTTTCTAATGATTCAGCAAAACGTATAGTTTTTTCCTGAACAACTGCTTCCTCCATGGTTGGTTCCATCTTTTGATTAAACGTTAAAAATGCTTCGTAGTAACTGGTTTCCTTATTAGCCAAACGAATAAGCACTAATTCGTTTTCTTTTAATCCAACAATTGGTGAACGTAACACAGCTGCCAAAGGAATGTCTTGATAAGGATTATCAATCAATTGAAGCAAGGCAATCATTGTACGAATTTCCGTTGCTTGGAAATAATTTTGAGCATCATTGACTTGAACTGGAATTTCTAATGATTTAAAAACATCTAAAATAGTTAAATTATTTTTCTTCGTAGGCGTTAATAAGACAATATCTTGATACGTAATCGGTCGATCCGTTTTCAGCTTTTTATCATAAATTAAGAAATTTTGGTCAATTAATTCACGAATTTTCAAAGCAGTAACGTAAAGTTCCCCTTCTGTCTTATCTTCAATCAACAACTCAGGGGATTGTAATTCTGGAAATTCAACTGATTCTGTTGCTTTTTTTTCATAAATTAGCAATTCAGTTGAATAATCAGCCGCCTCCGAAAATTGATCAAAACCATGAACCAAAGCAGCTGACTCATCGTAAGCAATTTGGCCCACTCGCTCATCCATTAATTGACTAAATACTAAATTCGTAAAGTCTAAAACGTCTTTGCGGGAACGAAAATTTTCAGCTAGAATAATTCGTTTGCCCTCTTTGCCTTGCCCATACTGATTGTATTTTTCAATAAACAATGTAGGATCTGCCAAGCGGAAAGAATAAATAGACTGTTTCACATCTCCTACCATAAAAAGGTTTCCTTCTGCGCTAAGCGGGCGGCGCAACCAATACAAAATAGATTCTTGTAATTGATTGATATCTTGGTATTCATCGACTAACACTTCATCAAATTTTTCGCGATAGTAAACCGAGGCTTCTGATGCATGCCAGCCATCTGCCTGATTTTTCGCTAAAATAGCTAACGTATAATGTTCTAAATCGTTAAAATCCACTAAATTTTTAAGCCGTTTTTCTGCGCCATAGGCCTCCATAAATTGTTTCCCCACGTGAGCCATTTCTTGAACAATGGGCGTGGCCTCTTTCAAGACTTGTTTCATGGCATCTGGAGAAAGTGTAAACAGTTGCTTTTTCAAATCATTTAACGCTTTTTTATTTTGTTCTCGCAACTGTTTGGCTTGTTCCGCGGTCGGTTTCAACTCTTCGGCACGAACTATTGGGTAGCGGTCAAAGCTTAACAATTCAGTCAAATTATAGGCGCTTTCTAAATCATTTCTCTCTAAAAATTGTAAAAATTGTTTTGTTTGTTCCTTTTCATTTTGAGCTAAATACCAAATCTTTTGAAGTTTCTCTTCGCCCTCTGTTAAGGTCACCATTTCTTCGTAACGCTGAAGAGTTCGTTGTAACGTCTCAACGGCTAGCGGTTTTAAATACGTCTGAAATAACGTTGATTCGCCTAGCTGATCCCCTACTTCGTAGGCTTGTGTTAAGCCATTAATCCACGCCTCTGGATCAGGATTGGCTTTGGCAAATTCATAAAAAGAAAAAATTAAGTTAGTGAGTCCGTCATCACTACGATCATTGGAAAAATTCGCTGTTAATTGGTAAAATTCTTCTTGATTTTCCGCATAAAATTGTTCACGTAATGCATCCCAAACATCTTCTTTTAATAACAATGTTTCTGTTTCATCTGTTAACATCCGAAAAACTGGATCTATGTCAATTAAATAATAAAAACGACGAATAACAGTTAAACAAAAGGCATGTAACGTGCTGATATTGGCTGTTGGCAAAAGAGCAATTTGACGAGAAAAATGCCGTCTTCTTTCTGGATCTTGTTCTTCATTCATTGCCTTTTGTAAAGCCACTTGGATACGTTCTTTCATCTCACGGGCGGCGGCTTCAGTGTACGTCACAATCAAGAGACGATCGATATCGACGCCGCTTTTGACTTTTTCAATGACACGGCGGACTAAAACAGTGGTTTTTCCTGAGCCAGCCGAAGCAGAAACTAAGATATTTTCATCGCCATCAAACACCGCTTGCCATTGACTGTCGGTGAATTGCTCATTGGCTGGACGTAGTGGAATTGTTTTACTCATCTTCGGTTGCTCCTTCCTCATCTTTGTTTAACAAGCGCGCCATGATTTCCTCTTTGGATAAATTCTCAATACGATGATAATTATTTTCTTTTAACATCACATCAAAATCACAGACACTTCGAAACGGACAATAGCGACAAGCAATCCGTTCCTTGCCTTGATAAGCGGGATTAAGTTGAACTTCGCCGCCAATAATTTGATTCCCCGCTTCAATAAATTTATTTCGGTTATGGGAAAGCAACGCGCCTAGTTCTGGTTCTGTCACAAATTTATCTTCTTGGCGACGACCAGGTTTAATTTGTTCTTTGGCTGATTCTTCAATCGGAAACAGCAACGAACTTTGTTTAGCTTGCAGACTCGTATCTAAATGATCCAATAAATCTGGGTCTTTCATCAAAAGACCATCAAACTGATATTTTTTAAGCATTTGTTGTTCAATGTCGTCTTTGCCTTCATAAGATAACGTAGGATTGTGTACATGCAGATAAAGTGAGCCAGCAGGTTTAGCTTCTTGACCAACTAATTGCACAGCATCCATTAAAGCCACATCCAAGTACGTCAGCATTTGCATGGCTAAGCCGTAATACGCTTCTGTCATATTAAATTTACGGTGACTCGATTTATAATCAATCACACCTAAATAGGTTGATTCGGGGGTAACCAATTGATCAATCCGGTCGATTTTCCCCCGAACATGAATTTTCCCTTGATTTTTTAATGGTAATTCCAAACCAGAAATTCCTTTTTTAGCGGCAATTTGGCCAAATAACACTTCTGTTTGAACAGTCGTCATGCCACTTCGTTGGCTTTGGCGTTTCAGCGCCCAACTGACTTTTTTAATTGTTTGACTCAATTGATAGCGAATATAGTTCATGCGACTAGAGGTCGTTAATACAGAAAAACGTGCATCCCCTAAAATACTATTTAGTACTTCCTCCGCCAATAAATTGACTTCCTGATCGGTTAATTCAGATAAGTTCCGTTGATTCATAATCAATAATTTAAAGAACTGATCCAATGCTTCATGGAAAAATTCCCCTGTAGCTGCTGGCGAAAGCCCAAAGACATCTCTTTCTTTCAAACGTAAGCCATAGCGAGAAAAGTATTGATATTGACAGCGATAAAAACTCTCCATCCGAGAAACGGATGTATAAATATCTTTACCATATAAAGGTTCTGCTAACACCTCATCAATCTTTTCAGGAATATTTTGATGCGTTAAACTTTCGAAAACTTGCTTGGCTAGCGGCGCAATTGATTGGTTCATTAGCGCTTTTTCCATATTTAACCAGAAAGGCAACAATCCTTCTTGTGTTTCTTTCCGTTGTCTTTTCAAACGCGTTAATTCACCGATTAACGTCCGATACGTACTAATATGGGCTAAACTGGTCGTTTCATCATCGAAAATGGTTGTTTCATTTTTTTCAAAAACGGGCAAGTTTAAATCTTTTTGGATATTTTTAAAATAAGGAGACGGTTTGACTTCTTGAGCGGTGTCTTTAACACTTGGATAGGTTAAATATAACCGTTCTCGCGCTGAAGAAAAGACGAGATACGCAACAAACGGTTCTTGCGCAATTTTGCGCCCAGTTGTCCCACGTAAATATTGGTTTTCCGTTAAAGTATCATTGATTGTCTGACGTTCTTCATCAGACAATAGTGTTTTATTTTCAATCTTTTGTGGAAAAATTTCTTCCGTCATCCCAATAGCAAAAGTAACCTTGGCAGCGCCAGGTCGAGTTAAATCCATTGCGCGAACTTGTACTTGGTCAATCGCTGTCGGCACTTTACTATAGTGCAAACCTTCCAAGCCACTAACAAATATTTCTTGAAACGTTGTAAAATCAAACGAACTTTCTCCGTAAACAGTGACGTATTCATCTAGTAATGACATCAATGCATCCCAAGTCTGTTCATGGTTACGAGCTGTTTCTAGTTGACCTGCTTCGATAGCTTGTAAGCGCCACATTTTTAATTGTGTTGCCACACCACTTTGCAGTAAAAAGTGATAGAAGACGGTCGCTGCTTCCAAACCAGTTTTGGCACTTATCATTGCTTGAAAGTAACTAGGTAGCAGCCGTTGAAGCGATTGACGAATCGCATTTGACTCTTCTTCCATCGTAGCGACATCTTCTTGCTCTTCCGCTTCAAAATCATACCGAATAAATTCCCAATCTTTTTCTTGTGACCAATAATAACCTTCATAGCCGTATGCCAGGACTACATTTTCGGTAATATCAACTTTTCTGCGCCAAGCGTTCCGTTGGTTTAACCAATCAGTCAAGCTTTCTTCAGAAGTAGCGTGTTGATTCATTGGCATAAATAATTCCGTTCTCAAAAAACGGAGCACATCACGATAACGATAATTGTACGAATGAATAGCAAATAAAGATTCAATCCATTCGACTAAAGGATGCCGATCCATAGCCATATCTCGGTCGACATAAACAGGAATCTCGTGTTCCGCAAAAATCGGTTCTAATAAATTTTCATAACAATCTAAATCACGAGTCAACACCTGAATTTCTTTGTACCGATACCCTTCTTCCACCACTAAACGGCGAATTTCGGTTGCAACATGTGTTAATTCTTCTTTAACGTTTTCAGCACGCCACAGAAATAAGCCATCGCCCCTCCAGTCAGTTGTGCTTAATGGAGGCAGGTGTTCTTGCGATTGAATCCAATAATCGTTTAATCCTTGCAAGTCTGGATTTGTAATTAATACCTCTTTCTTTTCCACATAATCTGAAAGAATCGGGATTTGCTTCTGTCTTGCTAGTTGATAAAGCTGATGATAGGTTTGTCCCGCTTCATAAAATAACGACCGCGGATCAGGTAAGTCATGCGGATATTGTTTGTCCAATAAGAGGGCTACTTTCACAGAACCTGCTTGCGCCATTAGCACTTCAATCAACTTTAATTCTCTGGCGGTAAACTGCTGATAGCCTGAAATAACGAATTGAACATTCGACAAATCAACCGTTTGTAAATACTCGCTTAAATGTTGAATAATCTCCGCTGATTCATAGCCATACTGACTCATTTGCAATTGGAATCGCGTAAAAATTAACGTTAAATCTTGAAACTTAAGTTGTAAATCTTGTCCTTTAGGGTTCTCCATTTGTTTTTCTAAAAATGGATAAAGCTCCGCAATCTCAATATTGCCTTCGCGCATTTCTTGATAAAGCTGAAATAGTTGCTGAATAAAGCCAGGCTTGTTAATTTCACCTCTAAAAATTTGTAACTCTTCTTCTGCTTCTACTAAAATTTTGCGGAAAATCATCGCAGCGCCTGCATCAGATAAAACATCTGCCGAGTAAAAAGGTGTATGTTGTAAATAGTACCAAGCCAAACGATAAAAACTAAAAACCTGCAGACGGGTACTGGTTATTGAATCAGACGTAGTTGTCTGTAATTGACGTAACTTTTGCAAGACTTGAATTTCTTGCTCAAACTTAATATGGTTCGGGACTAAATAGAATACTTCATGCTGTGCGTCTTCCTCTAGCCATTGTTTTGTCGCCTGTATAAGTGGCGCTTCTAAATCTGCCACAGCGGTTCCTCTAATAAACTGCACACTCATGGTTTCACATCCTTTTCCTTTGCACTGCCTTTATTTTACCACAAAAGAAGGACGGAAACATGTGTTTGTTTTTACACATTTCCGTCCTTCTCTTTTACTCATTGTCTCTTTTATTGTTTTGACACTTCTGGTATTGGACCAAACCGTGAGAATGGCCACATCACAAATTTCACTTCACCCAAAATATCTTTTTTATGAATAAAACCAATGACACGACCGTCTTTTGAATTCCGTCGATTATCACCTAAAACAAAGTAGCTATCTGCTGGTACTTTTTCTTTTAATGAAAAATCGCCTGTCAAAGGTTGACCATCTGTTAAGGCTTTTTTAAATTCATCTAAATAGGGTTCGTCAACTTCTTTTCCATTGATGTACAACGTATCATCCTTGTACGCAATTGTATCTCCAGGTAAACCAATCACACGTTTAATATAATTTTTATCTGGTTCATCTGGCGCTGGGAAAGTAATAATATCGAAACGATTAATTTCTGTGTTTTTTAACGTAATTACCCGTTCACCATCTGCTAACGTTGGATCCATTGAATGACCTCTCACTACGACAGGCGTAAATACAAATTGTCTCAGTAAAAACAGACCCAAAGCTAAACAGGCAAAAAAGACGACTGTTTTAATTAATTCTTTTGATTTCAAACTCATTCCTCCAAAAACCTTATTATCTTATGTCTCATATTCTACCACAAAGTAAATCAATCCTATAGTGCTTAACACCCAATTAATTTTTATGTACGCTTTTTTTACAAAATGGTCAGAAAAAAAACGTATTTCTTTCAAATTTGATTCTTACTTTTTTGATCCTGCTCATAAAAAAAGCATAATCAATTCTAAAAAGGGCTGAATTGATTATGCTTCTAGCGTTTTAGCGATCCATCACAACCACGTAACAAACTTCTAAAGGACCATGCAACCCGACAACCAGTTGCATTTCAATATCTCCTGAATTAGAAGGCCCTGAAATAAAGTGAATCGCTGAGCCGATTTTTTCGCCTTTTTCTATTTTTTCTGTATAAAAAGCTGCTGGCTGAGTCGAACGTGGAACGAGTTTGCTAAACGGTATAATTGAAATGTAATGCTTCGGTAAAAAATGTAAGGCTCTGCCTTGTCCCGCATTGGACTCCACCACAATCGTTCCTGATTCAGCTAGTAAAAACTCAGCAAAGGCAATCGCGATATTTGCCTGAGCAGCTGTTTGAATATTCGCTTCTCGTTGCTCACTTCCAGGTTGCCATTGCTTAACAGAAACAGCCTCTAATGACTTAGCTAAATCAGCTAATCCATAGGCTTCAAAACGTGCATCTGTTGGCAATAAAAGATTGCCCCCACCAAACTCAGCAACAATTTGCTGAATCGTCGTCAGTAAATTTTCTTGTGTGGTTTCCACTAAGTTCGTGTGAATCGTTTCCACACGCTCCTTCACAATCGTTAATAGCTCTGCTGGTGTTTTATCTGCCAACTGTTCTTCTGGTAAATGATTAACTGGCTCAAATGGCTGGGCCGAAACAGGCTGTTTTTCTACGCCTAATTTTTCTCGTAGATTTTGTAAAAAAGGTTCTCGATTTTGAATCGCTTCGTTAGTCATTTTTTTCACCTTCTTGATGTTTTTTGAACCAACTTCTGAAGTTTTCTGAAGATTTTGGTGGTCTTGGCAAATCACGAACATCGGTCCAGCCTTTTACTAACCCTGGTCCTTTATCAAGGTAGCCCCCATGATTGTACATGTTTTCAACAGTAATGTCTTTTTGTTTACTTAAAATGCCCACTGCAGCATGATCGACTTTCATGGCTGCTTTAAACATTGCTGGTGAACCAGTGGCTTTGCCTACCATACGCATTTGGAAATCTTCGAATCCATGTTTCATTTTCAGATCATCGGTCATCACTTTACGATGTTCAATTAATAATTCGTGCAATGGAATTTTCACAGGACACGTTTCCGTACATGCCCCACAAAGACTAGACGCATAAGGCAATTCCCCAAACTGTTTATATCCACCTAAAATTGGAGAAAGCACAGCACCAATTGGTCCTGGATAAATAGAGCCATAACCGTGCCCTCCAATATGGCGATAGACCGGACAAACATTCAGACAAGACCCACAACGAATACACTGTAAGACTGGCTGAAAGGCTGTTCCTAACGCTTTTGAACGTCCGTTATCCAAAATGACCACGTGAAATTCTTCTGGACCATCGGATTCATCCGCATTTTTTTGCCCGGCAAACGTCACATACGTTGTTAAATTTTGACCAACGGCACTTCTGGCTAAAAGGTTATCTAAAACCTCTGCTTCACGCATTGTTGGTACGATTCTTTCCATCCCCATTAACACGATTTGTGTCTTAGGAATACTGATGGTCAAATCAGCATTTCCTTCATTTGTATTTAAGTTAATTAAGCCGCTATCCGCAATAGCGAAATTACAACCTGTAATGCCAATCTCCGCTTCCAAAAAGAATTTGCGCATCACTTCTCGTGCACAGCGTGCCAAATTTACCGGGTCATTATCTCCTTGATACCCTAATTTTTTCGCAAAAACCTGACGAATCTGTTCGCGATTTTTATGAATACTTGGGAAAACAATATGTGACGGCTCATCCCAGTCATCCATTTGTAAAATGAATTCCGCCAAATCTGTTTCCATCACACTAACATCGTCTAATCCCAATAACATTGGATCTATATCGACTTCGGTCGTCACCATTGATTTAGATTTCACAATTTTTTTCGCCTTTTTTTCTAGAACCACTTGCTTCACATATTCATTGGCCTCTTCGGCGGTTTGAGCAAAAAAGACTTTGCCACCTCGTTTGGCAACGTTATCACTGAACTCTTCTAAATAGTCAGGCAGATACTGAATTGTATGTTGGCGAATTTGTTCTCCCAGTTCACGCCATTGTGGCCAATTGCCTAAAGCTTCCCGCGCACCTTCTCGTTTCTCCCATTGGGCATCTTGTGCTTTGGCGACAGCCTTTTGCATAAACACATCTTTTTTACTTTCTTCAATTCGTTCACTTAACGGCTTATTGCTCGTTGATAATCCCACAGTTCTTCCCCCTTACCCTACCGATATGATTTGCGGTTGGTCCATGCGTGCTTCATCCACTTCGTGATTAAGGACTTCTGCAATATGCATAATCTTAATCTTTTTCCCATCACGATTGAATTTACCCCCGATATTCATCAGGCAACCCATATCCGCACTAATTAAAATTTCTGCGCCTGTATCAATCACATCGTTCATTTTTTCCGTCACCATTTGTTCAGAAATAGCTGGCATTTTCACTGAAAACGTTCCGCCAAATCCGCAACAATTTTCAAGATGTCCTAAAGGAATCATTTCTAATCCTTTCACATGATCCAACAAAACAAAGGGTGATTCTCGTTCATTTAAAATTCGCGTCATATGACAAGAACGATGATAAGTGGCTTTCCCATATAACGTTGCGCCAACATCTTTGACCCCTAAGACACGATAAAGAAACTGACTAAACTCGTAAGTTCGCTCAGCTAAACGTTGTGCTTTTGGTCCATAAATAGGATCATCTGCTAAAAATTTGTGGTATTCTTTCATCATGCCGACACAAGACCCCGCAGGTCCCACCACATAATCGGCACCGTCAAAACTATCAATTTGATTCTTAAGCGTTGTCGTGCTCTCTGTCACATAGCCACTATTGTACGTTGGCTGACCACAACACGTTTGGCTTGTTGGTAAAACCGTTTCACAGCCATACCGTTCCAAAACCTCTACCATTGCTTGCCCTACATTTGGAAAAAGTAAATCCACCACGCATGTCGAAAATATACTCACTTTCACGCAAAATAACCTCCTCGTTTTCTACGAAAAGGCTCCATGAAATTAATTGGGCGGCTGTCATTAAAAGTCACTTGGCTGTCGTCTCTAACTACTTCACAGTGCCTTTTCAACAAATACGTTATTTGTAACAAAAATCGTTTTTTAAAATGATTCTTATACAATAATTATTTTACCAGTATCTGGTTTTAACAGCAAACGATTCCAGAAATTTTGTGCATTTTCACACAAAAAAGGAGGCTTTTTTATAAAAGTTTCTTTTACCCCCTTCGAAATTCGTTTTTTCTGAAGAAAAGAGTGACGAAATTTTGAAATTTTGGTAAACTAAGAAAAAACGAGAAACGAGGGCCATGCATGTTCATTTCATTTAACATGTTTATTCTATTAATTGTTGCAACGATCCTAATGATTTTTCTGATTATCTATTTGACAGTCACTGGAAATGATAAAAATAATATAAAGAAACAAAAGAAAGAAACAAAAAGAACTACGCCAACTTTAAACAAAAAAACAACCGTTCCCCCTTCTCAGAAGCCAAATGTTGTGACTGATGTTGCAAAAAAGAGCGAGCCGGAAAAGCAAGCCGTACAACGAACACAACAACCAACCACTAGAGAGGACGAGACTTCTCAATTTACACGAAGCCAACGTCATAAATAAAAATGGGACATAAGTCGAAATGACTTATGTCCCATTTTCTAATTCTTAAGATAATCAGCTGAACAAAAAATCCGCTAGTGGTTTCACTTTTTCTTTTAATTAATGATAGTTTATTCTTCTTTTCAGGTGTATACTAAATGATTGAAAAGAGACTTTAACTAATTAGGAAGAGGTGATTTTTTGTCTGCAAAGCGGTTTATTCAATTATTCATTTGTTATGCTATTTCAATGATTGTCGCAATACTTTTAACGGACTTATTTAATTTCTCGAGTCCTATAGCTTATTTAGTAGTGGCTAGTATCATCGGCTATGTAGTCATTACTGTTCCATTAACAATTATGACTCTATTAAAAAATAAAAATTAATAAAAAAATTGAGCGATTTTAATCACTTAAATTGCTCGATTTTTTTATTTTCATAATATTTTTCACTTATTTTTTTCATTTTCATTGACAGAATAGTTGTAATTGTCAGAAAATTGTATATAATAAAGAAAGTTATTTTCATATTATTTTTTTTCAATTAAAGGAGAATCCTATGAGTGAAACACAACAAACAACCTTAAAAAAACAATTAAGCTCGCGCCATATTACGATGTTAGCCTTAGGAGGAGCGATTGGCGCAGGTCTTTTTAAAGGAAGTGGCGAAGCAATTGGTATTGCTGGTCCTTCTGTATTAATCGCCTTTCTAATTGGCGGTGCTGTTCTCTTCATCGTCATGAGTGGTTTAGGAAAACTCGTTTTAGATGGCGGAGACACACATCATGGTTTGTCTGGCTTGGTTCGACCATTTTTAGGTGCACATTCTGCTGATTTTATTGATTGGGTTTATTATTCCATGTGGACAATTAATATTATCGCAGAAGCGGTTGCCGCAGCTTCCTTTTTACAACTTTGGTTTCCTAATATTCCTGCTTGGTTTTTTGTTTTCATTTTAGCTATTTTAACGACGCTCATTAATCTTTACTCGGTTCGTTTATTTGCAGAAACAGAATATTGGTTGGCGTTTGCTAAAATTAGTGTCATCATTTTGTTAATTATTTTTGGTGTTTATCTGGTGGGACAACAAATGCTAGGCAATGGTGTCTTCCCTACTTTACAAAGTATCACCGATCATGGTGGCTTCGCCCCACATGGCATGAAAGGTATTGTTAATTCTTTATTAGTAGTTATTTATTCTTATGGCGGTTCAGAATTAATCGCGATTACTGTCAGTGAAGCAGATGATCCTAAAAAAGCCATTCCTAAGGCGATTCGTGGTGTGATGGGACGGATTATTTCCTTCTATATCATTCCATTATTCTTACTTTTGATTATTTTCCCTTGGAATACATTAGCAGGCACAACGGTGAGTCCATTTGTTATGGTTTTTGAAAAAATGAATATTCCTTTTGCTGCTGACATCGTAAATTTTGTGATTATTTTAGCCTTGTTTTCTTCTATTAATTCTGGGGTATACGCCTCTTCTCGCCTTTTATATTTTCGCTTAAAAGATAAAAAAGGACCCATGAGTAAACTAGCGGTTTTAAACAAGCACCAAGTACCTCAACGTTCAGTTTTCTTCTGCGCAAGTGTTTTATATCTGGGAGTTATTCTTTCTTATTTTGTTGGCGATGAATTATTTGGTTACTTAGCCGGTTCTCTCTCTTACACTGTCTTGCTAATTTGGATTTTAATTAGCGCTGCGGCGTTTGTTCTGTCTTTAAAACGAGGGTCTCTCTTTGAAAAAAGTATTAATCTCCTTGCTTTAATCATTTTAGGACTCATCTTTATTGGCATCTTATTTACAAATTCGTTAGGCGTCACTCTTTTAACAGGTCTACTGTACTTTGTTATTTTCTTTAGTTATCGTAAGAAAAATGATTCCTTTCTACTCTCTGATGAAAGCTAAATAGACCAAAAAAACGAACAGTTTTGTAAGACAACTGTTCGTTTTTTCGATGTTCCATCTCCTTCTTCTTTTGCTATGCTATTTTTGTAAATTGTTAGGAGGAGAAAAAATGAAAAAAATCGGTGCTATTTTATTTATTGGCTTATTGATTGTTGGTGGTTATACAGGCTATCGTTATTATGCAGATACATATAAGGGTGAAAAAGCCTATGCACAAGTTCCTCTAGAAATTCCTGAACGAAAACAAACAGTAGATGACAATCAAAAAAGCATAGATGGCCAATATTCTTTACGCTATCGACTAACTTTTGTTAAAAGTAATGGAAAAACACAAGTCATGGATTACGAACGGACAGACAAAAATCCGCAACCTTTGGAACCAAATGCTTACATAGAAGCAACCATTAGTAAAAAAAGAATCATCCAATCTCCTGTTAAAATTGATAAAAAAGAGATTCCAGAAAAAGCTTTCGCACAATTAAATAACCGAAAAACAACCAGCGATAATTAGTCATCGCTGGTTGTTTTTTTACATGGAATCGCAATTAATTCATAAATAATGGTACGCTGATTTTGCTTAATTTCATGAGAACCAAAAATTTCTTGTATGCGTTGTTCTAAAATTGGAAGTGACCATTGTTCTTCAAAATAGCTGCGGAAAAAGTCTTTTGAAATAGTTTCTGATGCTTCAAAGAAAAATTTTTTTGTGAAAAAAGGTCGCTGTTCTTTTTTTAGAAATGCTTTGTATTTTGCCATCCAATTTAACTGCGGGTTGCTCTCTTGCTCAAAAGGAGAAAACAACGAATCTTGCTCTTCCACTAGCCGAAATATAAGACACCATTCTTCACTTAATTGGCACAATGCATTAACTTTTTCCGGCGTATCCAAAGCAGGGTTCATCGCTGAAAAAACGACTTGAAATTTTTTCCCAGTCTCAATCAGTCTTTCTTGGCTTTGGTGAAGAAAAACAACGTTGCTTTGTGCTTTTGCTTCCGCAATCTCCAACATTCTCTGAGAAATATCGGCTAGCGTATACTCCGTGACTTGCTCTTGAAAAAAAGGTAAATATCGTCCCGTCCCACCTGCGATATCCAGAAATGTCTGACACGGAAAAAGACCTTCTTGGACCAAGAAATCACGTAATTCTCGGGCAATTGGAAATGGCGATTCTTGTTGAATTTCTTCATATTCTTCTGCAAATTCATCCCAAAATTCCGCTAATTCTTGCTCATTATTATTCATCAACAGTTGCCCCTTTCTCTCAATTCTTATAAAAAGTGTAGCAAAAGAAGCGCCAAAGAGCTAACAAGTTCACTCATTTAAATCAATAATTTCATCTACAAATCGCAGGGTTTTAGGTCGATGAGTAACCAAAATAGTCAACTTATTGTGGGTAAATTTTTGTACTTCTTGTAACACTTTTTCTTCGGTCTTTTCGTCCAATGCGGAAGTCGCCTCATCTAAAATAAGGATCTCTGCTTGTGTAAATGCTAAGCGCGTGAAAGCAATCCGTTGTTTCTCGCCACCAGAAAAATTCATTCCTTTTTCACTCACAATAGTATTTAAGCCTTCCGGCAACCGTTCATAAAGTTCCCCCAACTGAAAACGATACATAGCTTCAATTACTTGTTCATCAGAAATTTCTTGATTCAATACAATATTTTCTTTTAACGTTCCTTGAAATATTGGCACATCTTGAGATAAATAAAAAACTTTTTCATAATAATCTTCCAAATTAAATTGTGTTAGAGGAAATTGATTCACATAAATTGTCCCCTCTGTCGGCTTCAATAATCCTAAAATCAATTTAATCAGGGTAGATTTGCCTGTCCCACTTTTTCCAATCAAGCCATAGGTTTTATTCATTGAAAATTGTCGATTTTGTTGGGACATAATCGTTTGACTATCTACGCTAAAACACACATCTTTTAATGAAATTGTTTGAATTTCAGGTAACGCTTTGCCGGAAACCGCTAAATCAGGATCATCTTCTTTTTTATAAAAATCTTCCAAGCGCTGATAGGCTACTTTATCCAAATTATATTGAACAAATAAAACATTAAATATGGCTATCGGCGTATAAATTCGATCGATATACATCACTATCGCTACAAGTCCACCTAAACTTAACGTCACGACGTTAGTAAAACTAAGTACGACAATACTTACTTTGATTAGTGCGACTAACAAGGCAAAAAAGCCAAAGAAAAATTCATGGATCATAGTCATTTTTGTTATATTTTGACTATTTTCCTCTGCCATTAACGCGTAATTTTCAATCTCTTTTTTATATTTTCCATTAATTCTAAAAGTTACTAGTTCTGTCATCCCTCGTATCAAAGTAGCATTCATTGCTTCTTCGGAAATAAGTGTTTTTTCTTTCATGTTTTGTAGCGTTTTCAAAAGTATTTTGGTTAAAATAAATACAATCACATAACCAATTAGAATTGCTGGCAGTAATTTTTTATCAATCAATGCTATGAAAAATAAATTAAATAACGTCTCTGGAATTAGCTCTCGAAATAAGCGCCCATAAAAATTCAAGTGGATATTTCTCCCAGCTGCTGCACCAACTTCTACTTTTTGTAGTAAAGCTCCCGCTCCCAGTTTTAGATATTCTTCATAGGAAATCTTGCTCATTTTTATTAAACTTAATTTCTTCAAATAGAAATAGATGCCATTAGTTAAGTAAGCTTTCGGTTTCTGTTCACAGTAAGACAATAGCGGAATTAAAATAATTGTCGTTCCATACGCTACTAACAACCCTAGTTGGAAACTTTTTTGATAATGATCTAACAACTGTTGAAAAAAATAAATTGCTAAAGCACTACATAATGAAACAATCACACCAATCAAAATGTACCAAGTGAAGCTTTTCTGAAAGTGCGACCATATTTTTTTAGTCATTTACTCCCTCCTTTTCGAGCAGTACATACCTTACTGTAGCATAGTTTTTGATTGGCGCCTATCAGCAATTTATCTCCAGATAATAGAAAAGCCCCCCAGCGAAAGCTGGATGGCTTTTCTATTGTTAATTCTTTCTGATTTGTAGATAACTTACACCTAAAACGGCAAATGTACTTGCCAGTATTCCTGCTATTAGCATAAACGGTGTTTTTGTTGTGCCTGTTTTGGGAAGTTCTCGTTGCCCGTTTGCTTCATTTAATTTTTGAATTGGTTCACTAAGCAGTTGGGGAGCCAACTGTGGGCTTCCTTCATTTTTCACTGTATTTAATGGAGCGTTTAGTATTTGTGGTTGATTTTTTGATGTAACATTTTTATTTTTCTCCACAGTTGTTTCTGTGGATGGCTGTTTTTTCTCAGTTGTAGTAATTTCTTTTGTTGGCGACACATGAACTTCTGGTTGGCTGCTTTCTGCCGTTTCCGTTGTGCCATTCTCTTCAGTTGTTACGCTTGGTTTTTCAGGTATGATTGGCTCAATCGTGCCTAGTGTTTCACTTTCATCTAGATTTTCTTCTTCTGTTGGTGAGACATGAACTTCTGGTTGACTGCTTTCTGCGGTTTCTGTTGTGCCGTTCTCTTCAGTTGTCACACTTGGTTTTTCAGGAATAATTGGTGAAATTGTACCTAACGTTTCACTTTCATCTGGATTTTCTTCTTCCGCTGGTGAGACATGAACTTCTGGTTGGCTGCTTTCTGCCGTTTCTGTTGCGCCGTTCTCTTCAGTTGTTACGCTTGGTTTTTCAGGAATAATTGGTGTAATTGTACCTAACGTTTCACTTTCATCTGGATTTTCTTCTTCTGTTGGAGAGACATGAACTTCTGGTTGGCTGCCTTCTGCAGTTTCTGTTACGCCATTCTCTTCAGTTGTCACACTTGGTTTTTCAGGAATAATTGGTGTAATTGTACCTAACGTTTCACTTTCATCTGGATTTTCTTCTTCTGTTGGAGAGACATGAACTTCTGGTTGGCTGCCTTCTGCAGTTTCTGTTACGCCATTCTCTTCAGTTGTCACACTTGGTTTTTCAGGTATGATTGGCTCAATCGTGCCTAGTGTTCCACCTTCATCTGGATTTTCTTCTTCTGTTGGCGAGACATGAACTTCTGGTTGGCTGCTTTCTGCAGTTTCTGTTGCGCCTGTCTTTTCACTTGTTTCTGTTGCCTGTTCCGAAGTAGGTGTCTTTGGTTCCCATTCATCTATTGTCTCTAAAGGAATGTCTAGACTTTCTTCTGTTGGCATTTCCACATTTTGATTGCCGCTTGCCTCGCCTTCTACAAAAACATTTTTAACCTGTGATGTATTTTTTTCATTCGTTGCGTCTTGATTGTTTAGTTGATAATTGATGTCATAACTATTTTCAAATGTTGCTTGATGTTGGCCTGCTTCTGTGATTGTCGAAGTGTAACGGACGATAAAGGAAGTAAAGCGTGCTTTATTCCGATAAAAACGTAAATTAAAGTCATTATCTGTCACGAAGTCAATTTTGCCATAACCTTGTTGCTCAAACTCGGCAAGTGAAATATATTTAGTTTCTTTGTCATTCACAATATCAAATGTAAAACTCTCTTTATTTAATTGTTGACCACTTCCTTGTCGATCCGCAATTGAAATATCTTCTGTGACATCGGATTTATTGAGGTTCACATTTAAAAACCAACGTACTTGATTTGACTCTCCAGCCAAATCGCCTACTTTATAAAAAAACGGATAGTCTCGCTCAATTTGGCCAGTCTCTGTGTTAGTCACTCCTTCAATCGTCAAACGTTGAGTCGCCGTTGCTGTTCCGAAATCCGTTTCTATCACGTTCGGTTGCGAACTATTGGTGATAAGCGTTTTAATCCCGAAAGAAAAATGCCCATTCACATTATGTAAAGATTCAACTTTTTCGTTAAATGTTGCTACAACATGATCTTTATAGATAAAAACTTCCCCTAAACCATTTAAATTGATTTTTCGTGGTGAACCATCGTTCTCGGTCATTCCAACTAGTGCGTCTGGTAAAGTTAAAGTAATAGTATCTCCAGGTTTTATTTTCTGATTTTCTTTGTCACTAAAAGATACTTTAATTGAGGTCATCTCTCCTTGATATAAAGTAGTGTGATCTAATTCTACTTTGTCAACGATTGAACTTTTGCTCAATTCGGCGCCAAACGAAATTGGACCAATCAATAACGCCCTCGCAATTGGTAGAATCATTACCAACAGTAACACTAAAAATTTTACACTTTTTGTCATAAAAAATTATTCACCCTTCTTTTCTCTTATTTTTTCCACTTAGTGGTCTTTTTCAGAAGTTGACAATAGCAAAAAGATATGTCTCGCACAATATTAATGCTCATTTAAGTAGCCTTTTTTTTTAATTTCTAATTCACTTCCTAAGGAAAACGTTTTATTATTGTAGTTACATTAGATAACATTTGTTACAAAATATCTAATGCTGCCAAGTTTGAGTTGCATAAATAACATATTTCACATCAATAATGAATAAAAATACTTATTTCATCCTCATTTTGTTTCCCAGGCCATTTATTCTTGTTATAATAAAAGTTATGAGATAAGAAGGAAAAGAAGGAAAAATTCATATTTTGACGGTGATTTAGCCACGTATATCGGGACTTCAATTTTAGCAACCTTGATTACTGTCTTTACATTAGGCATTTGCGCACCTTGGGGAATTTGTATGATGTACAACTGGAAAATCAAGCATACCGTTATTGATGGTAAACGCCTTTATTTTGACGGTACAGCTATGCAATTATTCGGTCATTGGATTAAATGGCTTTTATTAACTATAATTACTTTAGGAATTTATGGTTTTTGGTTGAATATCCGTTTGCAACAATGGATTACAAAACATACCCACACACTTTCATAAAAAGAGGAAGGATGAACTGAGTTACGGTCCATCCTTCCTCTTTTTATGAATATCTAACAGAGTGTTATCCTACTCTTTGAAAAAACAAGGAATTTATGCTATACTTTGATAAGTATCAAGGGATACTTATGTTATTTCGGGGGCGTTACGGATTCGACAGGCATAGTTGAGCTTGAATTGCGTTTCGTAGGTTACGGCTACGTTAAAACGTTACAGTTAAATATAACTGCTAAAAACGAAAACAATTCTTTCGCTTTAGCTGCCTAAAAACCAGCTAGCGAAGATCCTCCCGGCATCGCCCATGTGCTCGGGTCAGGGTCCTAATCGAAGTGGGATACGCTAAATTTTTCCGTCTGTAAAATTTAGAAGAGCTTACCAGACTAGCAATACAGAATGCCTGTCACTCGGCACGCTGTAAAGCGAACCTTTAAATGAGTGTCTATGAACGTAGAGATTTAAGTGGCAATATGTTTGGACGCGGGTTCGACTCCCGCCGTCTCCATTTTTAGAAAAGTAGAGAAAAACAAAAAAGAGCTAAAACCTTTATTTTATAAGGTTTTAGCTCTTTTTTTCTATAAGCAAGAGAAGGCTCGTTACCTCCTCTTACACTTCCTATCACATTATCTTTCTAAAACCACTTCATTTTCTTTTTCTATTGGTGATTTTGGGTATTGCATAGAACATGGCTAAAAATATTATTGTTATCAAAAGAGTTTTTAAGATTTCAAGTTCTCCTGAATCTATCCAAGTATACACAAAAGCGATGATAAAAGTAATTACTATTTCCGTAACATGATCTTTTAAATTCATTAGCTTAGCCCACATTGAACTGCCCATAAAGCTAGTTGTCCAGCTACAATAATAGCATTCGTCTTTAACCCATTGGCTTTAGCGAAGCGTAATACAGTCACTGCTAATTCTTTCCAGGCTTTCTTTTGTGCAGCTTTTACAATTGCGCTGATACTAATCATTGCAAAAAACTCATCTTTGATTTTGTTAGCAACGCAACTTCCTAATGCATTCCAATTAAAACGTGCTTGAACTACTGTTGAAGCATCAGAAATATTTACATTTAACTCTTCCTCAACTGAAGAAATCTCTTGCTGAGCAAAATTATTTTTGACATAGTTTTTAAAGTTATCTTCCGTCACTCCATTCGCATACATTTCTTCCAGTCCTTTTGCTACAGCCTCAACTTCTGAATCCTCTAGTTGGTCAGATGCATAAACACTTGTACCAGCGCTGATAAAAATACCTAATGTCATTAGTAATGCCATCGCCAAACAAAAAAATTTAGCCTTTTTTGTCACCTGTAATTCCATAAATAAATCCCTACTTTCTTTTCCTTGTTATAATCATAACAAGGAAAAAGATAATTTATCATCAAAATCCCTATTTGATGCTTATATTTTCCTATATATCCTAGAGCTGATTTTTCTCACTAGTGATCACATCAATTTGAACTAATGATTCAAAAAAAGACACAGGTTATTTGAGGTACGTTCGAGGTAATGCTAGGTTCTATTTTGAAAACAACGCTGCTCTCTTGAAATATTTTTTGAGCTTGCCTAAACCTTCTGAAACGAATATAGAAAATAAAAAAAGAGTCCCCTTTCTCAAGGAAACTCTCAATTACTAAGTCAAAATAACTTCACGTTATCTAAATCTTTTAAATCAATCCTATGGTTCGCGGAACAAAGGAGCTAAAAACTTAATAGAATAAATCGCACAAATTCCGACAATAATATAGATAATTTTTGCTAATGGTGTGGTTGCACCGCCACTAATTGTTGCAACTAAATCAAAATTAAATGCACCAACTAATAACCAGTTTAAACCTCCGACAATCAATAAAATTAAAGCAATAATATCCAGATATTTCATTTTTAACACTCCTTCCAAATTTGATAAGCCAAGAGTAACACGTTTATTCTTTATTTACGAAAATAATGATTCAGGAAAAAAATTTTTTCAATTATTTTCTCGAATCATTTTTTCATTATTAAGAATTTTATGATATAACTAAAGAGTAGACAAAAACAGAGTCATTATCTCTGATAAGAAATGGTGGTTTATTATGCGTGCTAAGTTATTTTTAATTTTGCGGAATCGAGTGTTATCCCGTGTTGTCTTTGTCATTCTATTTTTACATGTGCTTTTTACCACAAATGATTTCACGGTGTTGCTGCTCCTCTTACTATTGAATTATTTACTCACGCTTGAGGATAGCGCGAAAAAAAACAGAAAAATCCAAACTTGGCAGGAATTTAAACAATCGATTGATTGGCCTTTTGTCGCTTTTTATTCAGGGCTTGCTCTTTTAGTTATTTCGTTAATACTTCTGTTTCTCTGGTTCAATTATGCACGATAAGGAGGATTAAAAATTGAAAAGCTATTTTTTTACTCTTTTTTTTAGTATGTTTAGCCTTTTCGTCATACTACTTTGGCTTTCTGGTCGTCTTTTTCCGCCGCTTGTACCAGATAATGAAGCCGCTAATAATTAACGCACAGGCAATTAAAAGTAATGTCCATAATAGTAAATTTTGTTGTTGTGCCACTTTTTTCATCCCCGCTGCTGCTTTTTCTGGTTGATATGGGATACGATGTCCTCGAACTAATAACCGATGACTGTTTATCATATACGGTGTGCAAGTTAATAAAGTGACGAGATCTTGGCCAGACTCAATGTGTAAATCTTTTGTATCAGTTGGTTCAACGGTTTTTATTTGATCCACTTGATAAGCGAGCGTCTTCCCATTGACTTCGATATAAAATTCATCGCCTTTTTTTAATTCTGGCAAATCTGTAAATAATTTGGCTTGAGGGAGACCACGATGGCCTGAAATGACCGCATGTGTATTCGCACCACCTGTAGGATAGGAGGTTCCTTCTAACAAGGAGCTTCCTTTTTCCAATAGCAATGCATTCGTTTTATCAAAAATTGGTAAACGGACATTTATTTTTGGAATGGTTAAAACACCAATCGTATGACTTTCAAAATAGGATTTGTCTGGTTTTTTCGTTGTTTTTTGCGTTTCAGAAAAAGGATCTAATCCAGGATTGCTGCCTTTTTTCGCTAATTCTTGGTTTTTCTTTTCCATTTTTTCTTGAAGTTCAGCCATTTCTTTGGTGTTTTCTTGGCTTGCTTTTGCTTGATAATGAGCGATAATTTGTTGATCCAGATAGTTATTTAATGCATCGCTAACAAAAGGATACGCAAATGCACCTATTCCAATAATCAGTAAAAGAATCATAAAACCATCAATGATACGACGTTTCTTTTTTGACTTCATTGCTTCCTCCTTAAAAATAAAGCATGAAAGCCTGGGACAGTGATTGGCCCAGGCTCTTTGTTTTTCTAAAAATTTCTTCAGTGATGCTAGAAATTAAGCATTTTCTTTTCTACGTCTAGCAAAGTAGACTCCTGCAATAAGTAGCAAGACTGCGCCACTTCCTAAGTAAACGTAGATTCCTTTGCCACCTGTTGAAGGTAAGGTACCTTTGTGTTTGTTTGGTACTTTTTCTGGTGAAACTAGGTTTTCTGTTGTGCCATATGATTGTTCATTGACCACAAATTCAATCCGATTTGTTAACAAGACATAATCATCAGGAGCTACAGTTTCTTCTAAATAATAGGTACCGTATTTAAGCCCTGTGATATCAACTAATCCATCAGCCGTTGTTGTAAAAGTAGTTGCTTCAGCTTTTGTTTTCACCCAAGTTGCTGCTTTCGTTGTTTCATCGATTTTCAAATAATTTGCTGTGTCACTGTTTTGATCACGAACGACAAAGGAAGCTCCCGCCAAGGCTTGTGTCGCTGTCACATCGCCATCGACTTTAATGAAACGTTTCCCACCTGTCACAACTTCAACAGTTGGTGGTGTTTGGTCGTCGGTATGGCCGTTATCAACATTCGCCTCATTTTTAAAGCCTTTCGTAGGATCTGCTTTTTCATTTAAATGCATAAAGTAAACGAATTTTAGTGTGCCGCCTGGTGTTAGCGTAGGAATATACGCTGGATTAACGGCGACAGTGAAGCCATTTGCTTGTTCAGTCACTTGATAATTTTCAGGAGCAATCACTGTATCCCCATCATATAACGCATAGGCATACTCTCCAGAAGTCACGTTATCAAAAGTTAAGGCTGCATCATGTTTATCAACTAAATTGAATTTGACGTATTTATTAGCGTCACCTTCTTTGTCTGCAATCCCCAATGGAATATTTACAGAAATTTGATATTTAATTTTTTCTCCAATTGCCACATCTTTACCATCTAAGTTTGGTGTTGTTTTATCAACTTTAGAGGTATCATTTTTGACTGTTTTTTCAACAGGTGTTTGATTGTTTGCTTCAATTGTAAATGGTGTTTTTGTTTGATTTTCAATTAATTCTGCATTATTTGGAGCTTTTACTTCTTCTAAAATATACGAACCAACCTCAAGATTTTTAACTGTTAATTCTCCCGTTCCATTCTCTGCTTCTGTGAAATCATTTTCGCCAATTTCATAACTTTTCCCAGTAATAAAGCGTTTTGCTTGTTCTTTATCCGTTGTCCATGTATATAATCCATCTTTGACTCCTTGGATATATTTTACTGTGCCTGGTGAGCCTTCGCTTTTGGAAATAACAAATTCTGCGCCATTTAATCCTTCATTTTCAGCAGTTCCTACTTTTTTCACATGTAAACTACCATCATTGGCTACCACATTTTTAGGATAAATATGAACAACCGCTAATTCTTCTGTTCCATATTTATAGGAACCATCTGCTTGCTTGATCATTTCGTAAACTGGGAACGCCACCACCATATTCGTAGCAGCAACTACACCCTCTTTTGGTTCTTCTTTAATGGTATACACTGCATCTTTACCATTTTGTTTTTTAGGTAACTGAACAGTGACATTCCCATTTGCATCGGTGGTTCCTTGAGCAACAGGTTTCCCAGGAGTTAAACTTTGGACAGCTTGTTTAGCTGCATCGACGCTTGCGCCTGCCGCTCGTTGCTCGTAAAATTCGCTCGTCACGTTATAAATACTAAACGTCACATCTGCCAGTCCTTGATATTTATCAAACTCGCTCATTTCTTTCCCGCTATTTTGAATAAACGGATCTGGTAAATCCGTCATTTTCTTTTTGTGAATCACGAGCTGTGCGCTCTCCCCATTTTCTTCTGCAAATGCAGTTGTTGTCCCTAATACACTCGTGAAAAGTGGCAAAATTAGTAACAAGGTACTAACGGTGTACCAAACTTTTTTTAATTGCTTCATTTTCTCTCTCCTCTTTTTTGTTTTTGATAAAATAGCCAAATGACTACCATCCCAATGATTAGCAGGCCTGCAATCGTCAACCAAATAGAACGTTCTTCATTTGTTTTTGGTAAGAAGCCTGACTCTTTTACTTTTTTATTGATTACATGTAACGGTGCTGTTCGTTGTCCGTTCGTTGCATAAGAATTTTTTCCCACCGTAAAAGGAATTTCTGTTTGATTCAGAAGATAACCTTTTGGTGCAGAGATTTCTTCCAAGAAGTACTGGCCATCTTTTAAGCCTTTAACTGAAAATTCACCGGCTTGATTAGACGTGAATTTTTTAGCTAATGCTTTTTCTTTTTGCCAACGATACCCGTTTGCTGTTTCATTGAGGTACTCCCCCGCTTGATTTTTGACGATAAAAACAGCCTCTGGCAAGGTGATTTTCGCATTTTCACTATCAACTTTGACAAAAGACTTGCCGCCTGTACGAACTGCGACTCTTTTAGTCAAGGTATGCTTGTCCGTGACTAATTGTCCTTCGTTGTTAATCGCAGTGTCTGGTTCAGCGGTCTTTTCTAAACGCATTTGATACGACACAGTCATTGTTTGATTTGCAAAGTTTTGTAAGTCTTTAATTGAAAAATCAAGCGTAAATCCATGCTTTTGCGTCGTCAGTGTGTAACCTGTAGTAACTGTTTTTCCAGCCACTTTTACCTCAATTGATTCTGGTAAAAGTGTCAACGTTGTATCCGCCTTATCTGACAAACGGAATTCCTGATATCCTAAAATATTCGCTGGAATCTGAGTCGTTAACTGATAGTTAATGTGCTCTCCTTGATTAAAGCCTTGTTGCTTATCGAGTACCGTTTTTTCAAGTGGTGGTAAGTCATAGGCATTTTCTTCATTTTTTGGATATAAATGAATATGCGTTAACGATTGCCCTTGTGGATCTTGAACAGGCAAAATCACTACTAGGTTGCTAGCTTTTTCCTTTACCACTTCCGGTGCTTCCGCTTCAACAAATAAATAGGCTTTATCTCGTTGCTGCGAATCTTTGCTAGCTAATGAAAAAGAAACCACTCCATCTTCTCCATTTATTGTCTGTGTTTTATCTTCTGCGATCGGTTTTCTATTTGTTGCACCGGTTTCTGCTAATTGACGCTGTGCCTCTTGGACCGTTTTTCCTTCAGAACGAAGCTGATAAAACGGATCCGTCACATCATAGACTTGATAAGTGACGTCATTTAAGCCCCGATAATTTTGAAGCAGCGTTCCCTCTTCCCCTGTGTTTTGCTGCTGTTCTGGTAATTGACCATCAGGGAACAATAATTTGTGCAACGTAACTTGAACGCTTGCTTGCGATGCTTCTGCTAATGCTTGCTGTGAAAACCCGAAAAGAGCGAGTAGCATGACGCAAATACTTAACCAACGTGCGTTTTTCATTGATTACACACTCCCTTCTGGTCGTCTAATAAAGAGATAAACACCCGCTATCACGAATGTACTAATCGCTATCAAGTAAAACCACAAGCGTCCTATGCCACCAGTTTCAGGTAAAGGAACCTTTGCTTGGTTAGTAACATCTAAAGTAATTTGATTATTCTTCTCTCCAGAAATTAAAACATCTGCTACTTTTTCCCCATCTATCGTGACTGAACCATCTTCGCGAATTATTAATTCGATTGGTTCTTTTAACCCCTGATATCCTTCTGGCGTAAAGGTTTCTGTTAGGACATATTTCCCTGGTTTTAAGTTTTCAAAAACAAAAGTATCCGTTTCTTTGCCATCTTTTGGTAATTCAATATCCGTATCTGGTCCTGTTAAACGGAATTTCGCTCCTTTAAGTGGCGTCTGATTATCGGCTTTTTTATGAACCGTTAAGTCAAAAGGTTTCAAATGATTTTGATGTGTCAGTGTCCATTCTGGCGCATTTTCTTCAATATTTTTGCCTGCATAGTGAATTTTCCCATATTTATCAACAGTAAATTCATAATTTCCAGCAAGAGTGTCGTAGCCTAATGGTCCTGATTGTTCCACCATTCGATACTCACCAGGTTCACTAATTTTAAAATAGCTCAATCCTGCAGTATCTGTTTTTTGAGTTGCCACAGTTTGATAACTTCCTTGAGCATTTTTTCTTTGCAACGCAAAAGTCGCCTCTGCTAAGTTCACTTGTTTGCCATTTTGCATGGTGTATTTTCTAATTCTGATTGGCAAAGAAGAAAATTTATTTTCAATTTCCAATGGAATAACTTGATTTGTGGTGGTCACTTCTTGTCCATCGATGCTTACTTTGCCTTGCTCACTCACCTCAATTTGCCAAGTCGTTTTCTTACCTAACTCATGTCCTGCAGGTGCTTTTACTTCAGTTAATGTATAGCGTTCCCCTTTTTGTAGGCGCATATCTTTTGGCAAAGAATAGCTACCATCTTTATTGTCCACTAATGTTGTTTGAACATTTTTACCACTCAATTCAAAGACGGCTCCCACTAAGTTTTTCTCACCTGAGGAAGAATTTTTGATTACTTTTAAATCTAATGGCTTGAATTGCTTCGTGTTTTTCCAAGTAGTATCGTCAATTTTTTCTTGACTGTAACCAGGAACTGCTAATTCACGGGTTGTTTGATAATTGAAAGCTTGTCCTTGATTGTTGTATTGGGGAAGCCCAAGAACTTCTTGATAGCTTTCATCCGCGGTTTTGGAAAGTTGGGTTACATTTTTGCGCTCCCAACTATTGCTGGTATCATTTTCTGGTTTTGATAATTTAATATACCCAGTTTGCCAGTTGGCTGTGTCAGTTACTTGCTTTCTACTAATTTCATAAATCACGTTATCTGGCCGACTTGTTGGGTCTTGATCATACTCTTCCCAGATTTTTTTCACGTTTAACTTCACGCCTGGTGCTTTTCCCGAAGGAACCCCAAAATCAACTTTTTCAGGGGCCGTGGCTAATGGCTGAAACGTTGTCCGACCATTCATTTGATACCAAAAATCAGGTTTGAAGTTTTCTGACTCTGTTTGAATACGTACTTGATAATGAATTTGAATTTCTTGCCCTTTACCCAAATAAATCTCATTACTATTAATTGTAGCGCCTGTTAGCGACACTTCTGGTAATGTTTGAACCTGAACAGGACCCACACTTTTCATTGATAATGTATTTGGCTCGTATTTAAAAGGTTCAGCAATTGGATCAACTACTTTTCCGTTTACAACCGTTCCTGAAATCTGAACGGCTTTTTTCGCTAAATAATCAGAAATGTCTGGTGCATAATCCGCGGATTCATAATAAAGGTCTCCATTTTCATCGGCTGACACCATCTCACGCATTTTATCTTCAACTTGTTGTTTAGATAAATTAGCTCGTGGATCGCTTTGCAATTGAATGCCCAATCCATGTATTTCAATCCCACGTTGTTTTAAGGCCATTGCCTCACCTATCGTGGCGATAAACGTACTGTTAATTCGTTTACTGATATTGTTTTGATCTGGCGCATTATAGCTACCAGAGATATAGGAAGTGCTACCTGGTTGATCTTGTCGATTTGTAAATTGTGTCCCATAAAAGCGACCATCTGCCTCTGTTTGAACTCGACTCACTTTATAAGAGAAAGTTGGGACGCCATCCGTTAAAAGTACAATGACTTTCTTATGTCCATTTGGCGTTGCTAACATATCACCAGCATCTCTTAATGCTTTTTGAGTGAAAGTTCCTCCTCTAGTGCTACTTGGCGTAATATTTTTAATTGGATTTTTGACTGTATCAAACGGCCCCATTTGAATGGCGTTGTTATTATAACCGTCACTTGAGTAGCCAACATAGCCCATGTTGATGTTATTGGTAATACCGCTATCTGCCAATGTATCAACAAAACGGTTCACTCCTTTTTGAACTTCACCAATCCGATTGTTTTCATTCATACTTCCGGACCAGTCAACGACTAAGACCAAATCCAATGGCGTGATTTCTTTCTGAACATTCCCACGCACATTAAGATATACATCAAAAAGCCCTGGTGTTGTTGTTTCTCTAGCATATTTTCGGATGGCATAATCGGCTTGGTCTCCTGTACCGCCATACTCAATATAAGAATTTGTGCGATTAGTAGGGTCCCCATTCCAACTCGTTTGGCCGTCCCATTGTGCACTACCGTCTTTATTCCCTTGATGGTTTAACACATTTTGATTGCCTGTGGGCTGCCAATTAGCTGTCGGATAAGTCCCAGAATTATCCGTCGTGTATTGTGGTGCAATTAAAGGCAGTGCCAGATTCGCTCTCAAAGTAGCTGGCGCCATTCTTGCTTCTGCAAATGGATTGGTTACCTCTTCTGTTGCGGTCGGCTGTTCTGTTTTTTCTGGAGCCGAATCATTTTTGTTAGTTTCTTTCGTATTTTCTGGTACAGTTATTTTTTCTGGTTCAGTTGATTCTTTAGCAGAATCCTCTACTGTTATTTTTTCAGAAGTAACTGAAACATCATATTCGTTGTTTTCATACAATAACTTAGGTGGCTGAGCTGTTTGAAGCGAACTTTGCTCAACAGCTAACGAAAGCTGTACCGGCTTTTTTACTTGTGCGTCCAAAGTCAGATAAAGCGTACCATTAGTCACTTGGTAAGAATATCCGTCTTTTTCAATTACAGCAGTATCCATGAACTGTGCATTTTTCAATTGAATTTCTCGTTGTAATGGCTGCTCTGTTTGGTTGAGAAGATTTAACTCGATATTAATATTCGTTTTATCATTCTCATCTGTTATCATTTGAGCGGATGTAATTTCAACTTCTTTGGCTGTTTCTGCATAGCCAATGAGCGGTATGAAATAGGATGAGACAAGTAAAAAGACTACGCCGAAAACCCCAAATTTCTTTAGTAATTTAATGTCTGTTCTCTCCTTTCTTTTATGAATTAACAGTTAAATTAGAATTGCCTAGCACGTAAAATTTCATTATTCTAATCTGATAATTATTATACAGAGAAGGAGCTCATTAAATCACACCAGCTTTCATACCAAGCGGTTTCATTTCTGAAATTGCGTTATTGTTTCGATGATTGTTTCATTAAAGTAAAGGACTTGGGAGGAAACAATATGATTAGGTTTTTAGAAAAAAATTATCGGAAAATGGAAGAAATCATTCGTGTCTTATCCATTTCTGATAAATGGATGACTAAAAAAGAACTTGCAAAATATATTGGTAGTTCTGAGTCTACTTTTATTCGTTATATTGAGGAGATTAAACAGCGTTGGGGCGAAAGTTTAACCATTAAAACATCGCATAAATTAGGCTATCGTTTAGAAAACTTTAATGTGTCCTTATATTTAAACGTGCTGACGGATATGGCAAAAACGTCAACGACCACCCAATTGCTCCATGAGTTTATCCAAAATCCTGGCAAAACCATCGAATATTATTGCGATACCATCAATATTAGTCGCTCTTCTTTTGCTCGAAAATTGAAGCAGTGTAATCAGGTCTTGGAAACTTACTCTCTTCGCGTTATCGTTGATCAAGGCTATCAATTAACTAGCCAAACAGAAGAATTGCCTTTACGTATTTTTACGACCTTTTTCTTTTTAATGTATTATGGTCATTATGAATTGCCTTATCAATTAGATAAGCAAGAAATCAAACAATTAATGCGCCGCAATCAATGCCAATTAAATATTATTAGTATGGATAACAGTTATGAACACGATTTCTTTATTATGTATTTTATTGTTGATTTATTAAGAGAGCATCAAGGATTTCAACAACGTTTCCAGAAAAAAACAGATAAAAAGAGTCCAATCAAAATGGAAGATTATCTTTTACTCAGTCGTCATTTTACTGGGCTCAGCCGTGAAACCTATCGGGAAGTTCTCCGATATTTTCAAAGAGGCGCTTTTCAGCAATACTACTCCGAAGACCAAGAAGTCATCAGTCAAAGAATACGTGAAAATTTAAAATTTAATGCTTTTTCACAGATTGAACAATTAACAGAAGAAGTCGTCGACTTCGCTGTTCACTTGTTAACCTGTCTTTATTTGTTTTCTCAATTAGTGCCTTTTGACACCTCCGAATTGACACAAAGGGCCACCTTTTTCACTCGACAAATTCATTTTACTCAGCTTCACTTATATGCACGATTAAAAGCAGAATTGCATTTCTTTTCCGCTCTTTTAGAAACAAATCTATTAAACTATTCATCTTCTTATATTTTTTGGTTGCTTAATACTTTTCCAGAAATTAACCAGAGTTTCGACTCAAAAAAGATTTTGATTATTAGCGACATGGGCCTGAATCATAGTCAATATATTGGAAACTATGTCCACGATATTTTAGCTTTGCATCGGATTCGTTCAAATACGTTAGCAATTACGGAAGAACAATTAGGTGACCATCGACTCGAAGAATTTGACTTGATTATTACCAATCAACCAATTATTGAAACCAGTGTTCCAAGTATTTTAATTAATGATGCTATCTTATTTTCTAACAAAAGAGAATTGCTCGATTTATTAAACTTTTAACGTCTTAATGGTTTTCCCTATCTACCAAAAAGATAGCCCTTTTATCAAGAACCGCGTAATGTGAGGTGCCATCATACAGAAGATATTTTTATTTTTCTGAAATAAAAAAGAAAATAGGACATAAGTCGAAATGACTTATGTCCTATTTTCACTCTTAAGATAATCAGCTAAACCAGCAAATTAAATTTCTGATTGATTCACTGGCCATCTTGTGTGACTTTTACTTGGCAAAATTAATGTAATGAAGATCACTAAAGTACCGATAAAAGGAAGTAAATAGAATAAAATCCACCAGTTACTGTGGTCGCGATCATGCAATCTTCTTGCTCGAACAGTAAAGTTTGCCAACCAAATTAAAGCAGTCAGCAAGAAAAAGATAATGGTCACGGTATTCCATTCTTTAATGATTGTTCCATCATTGGGTGTTACTTCAATATATCTGTAAACGCCCGTAATTGCTGAATAAATCCCTAACACCAAATAATTAATTAATTGTGGCCACCAATATTGTGCTCGTGTTGCTGACGCATTCATTGTTGTAATATTATTCCAGTATTCTCTATACGCGTTAAACATATTATCACCCCCGCATTAACTATTACAGAAGTCTTTCGTTTTGTCAAAGAATAACGTTATTTTATGCCGCTTAATGACACGTCCATGTGCCTTCCTTAAACTCACACGAAGCTGACTTTTCAGAAGAAGGAGTTAATGAAACTAACGGTTGCTGTTGTTTTTCTTCTGCGAGAATTTTTTGAATAGTTTGGCTGATTTGTTGTTTCGGTACTGCACCATTAATTAAATATTTTTGATTAATGATTAGTGCGGGAACTCCTTGTAAACCATAAGCAGAAGCTAGCGCGAAATCTTCTTGAACCGCCGTCCAAACAGCCTCGGAAGCAACAGCTTCTTTCCATAAAGCAAAATCAATCGTTGTCTCTTTTACTAGCTCCTCAATTACTTCTGGCTCTTCAATATTTAAACTTCTCATAAATAAACCTTCTTGTAACTTATCAAACAGTAACCAATAAGTGTCTTGGTTGCCAATGTATCCAGCTGCTTTTGCTGCTAATAATGCATTCTTTGATGTTGGAAAATCAAATCGTTGCTTCCTCATCCCTTCAATATTAAAACGATGCTTTGAATCGTTTTGATTGGCATGCACCCAATGCGTCAAAACTTCTTCTTTTACTGCTGCTCGTGAGCCAAACATTGTTTCAAAATCGTTTGCTGACCATCCTAACGCAAACGACCGATGAATCAATTCAATTTCAGGAAATTCTTGTTGAATCTCATGCATGCGGTCAGACATTGGAAAACAAAAACTACAAATAACATCATGGAAAAATTCTATTTTCATCCTTACCCTCCAGTAACTCTTTTTTCAAAACAGATTGAACTAAATTTACCATTTTACTTACTAAAAGTAAACAAATGGAGCCAATTAAAAGAAAAAGGTGAAACAAAATGCGCTATGGCTTTTGTATCACCTGTTCTATCTACTTATTCTGATGTGTCCATTCCATTACCCGCTCACCATTCGTATCTAATTCACCATTAAATACAAAACCAAGTTGTTGATACAACCGAATTGCTGAGCTGTTCGTATCATAAACACTCAAGTATAGCTTGTTTGTTTGGTATTTTTCTATTAGCATTAACATTAAAAGTCGACAGGCTGCTTTCCCATAACCTTGTCCTTGGAACCGTTGGTCAATTAAAAAGCGGTCTAGCCAAACGCGCCCATCTTGCCAACGTCCATACATGGCATAGCCGATTAATTGATTGCCGTCATAAATACCTGCCGATTCCCATTCTGGAAATTGGTCTGATTCTTTTAGATTTTCTGCCATTGATTCAATGAAGGTTTGTTGTTCAGCGAAAACTTGTAGGTTTTCCACTGCTTTACGATTATCGCTTGTTACTTTTTCAAAATGTATTTCCATTGTTTTCACCTAATTAGTTGTTATTTTCTGCATACTTGTCTTCTTTCTTGCTTCTTATTTTAACATACTTATTTCCCTTTGCTTTCTCTAACTCTCTGTGATTATACGTTTCTCTTTTTTATGGGAATTCTTCCCTATAAATGGAGACTCTTTTCAAGAGATTTCTTTTTACACTACCCGTTTCAAATGATATAAATGATATATAGAGTGTTTTAACTATGTGCAACATGATTAAAAGTTAACTGTTGGGGAGCAGTTAACTTTTTCTTTTTAACCACAAAAGAGAGGATCCGCTGTGAGAAATAACTGCAGTGGATGCTCCCTTTTGTATATTATTTATTTACTAGCCGATAGTTGAAAGCTTTCCCGTTACTCAGTAGTATCGATTTTGTCTTCTTGACTATCTAAAGAACGGTCAACTTTTTCGTCGTAACTTTCCATGGAATTTTCATTTTTATGTTTCTGCTTATCGACCGTTTTATCGACTTTTTCTTTCTGTCGATCAATTGTTTTTTCCATCTCTTCGCCAGCCGAGGTACAACCACTCAGTAAAAGGAAACTTGTGAATAAAAACGCTGACAAGATAACTGTTTTTCCGATTTTTGTTTTCATAAACTCACCTCTCGTTTAATTTAAAAAAACGTCCCGATAAAACATTGTTTCCTTGATTATTTACTCACAATTAGCGAACGACTAAGACATTGCACAAAGCATGGTTAACCACATAATCTGTAGTAGAACCAATCAAGGTTCGTTGAATAGCACCTCTTCCCGTGGCACCTAGCACAATTAAATCTATGGCATAATTTTCAGAAATCGTATTGGCAAGATAACGTTTTGGGCTCCCAAGTTCAACAATTTTTTTGACTGTTTTTACACCAATTTCACTCGCTTGTTTTGCCTTTTCAGTGAGCATCTCTTCTGACTTGTGTTTTTCTAAATCATACAATTCTTCAAAAGAAAATGGACTCGTCGTAAATTCAGCATCATTAATAATTGTAGCTAAATAAAGAGTGGCTTGTTCCTCTTTGGCAATCCTGACAGCTTCATGAAAAGCTTTTTCAGATTGATCTGAGCCATCAAGAGCAACCAAAATATGTTGATATACTGACATTTTATCCGCCTCCTTAACCAAATTAAGAATCAAAACTAACACAACAGCTGTGTTACATTTTAGTGGCTATCTGTTGTAATTTTTCCACAGTTAATGCTTGATAATTTGTTTCTTCAAGTAGTCCCGTTTGAATTTCAACAGAAACATCTTCCGTACATGTTTCTAAAAACCTTGTGGCATAATCAAACTGTTGCTCTAAGAATGTTTCATATTCCAGTCGACAACGTAAAAATTCTTTCGCGGTATCCGAAACATGTAAACACATGCGGCGCTTATTCGCTTTCTTGGTTATCACAAAATAGGTTCCCTCTAAAATCGTGGTAATCTCTTCAATAATATACGCTGCATCTTTTACCATTCCGTCAATCCAGTCCTTTATTTGTTTTCAGTGTCGTTGCTTTTTTCTTTGTCGTCACTTAACAGCTCTTTAATTTTTTCACGATTGTCGTATAACTTTTTTCCTACGCCCACTAAGGCGCCGCCTGCCAATAACTTTGTTAAAAAGCCGCCATTTGCGTTTGTTTTTTTGCCATGGTGTCCTTTTAAATGATGTCCCATCCTAGCCACCTCCATAATTTTTATTTCTATCACCTATGAACATTATCTCATATGTTTTCACAAAACACACGTATAACAATAGTTTTTTAATCAAGGCTCGACCACTTTGTAAACTCATGACTTTTAATATGCCGAATCTCTTCAAATAAAATATGTGTATTTCCAACTTTTGCATACTCCATTGAACTCATCCCTTCAAAAACACCAACAATTGGCGGTTGAACACGGCCAAAATCATCCAATGTATTCAATTGGATTTCTAAAACTTGGTTATTTTTTAAAGACTGCTCTAAGTATTCTTCAATTTCTTCTGTTGTCTGTTGCGGTAAGCGTTCAAACGCTCTCTTAGAATATTCGTCAGAAGCTTCGATTCCTTCTTGTAACTCCCCCAATGCAAAAGCGGTCGCCCATTTCAGTTCAAAGGGCCGATCATGGTACTCATTATAAGGTGTAAATTCTTTTTTTGTTCGTTTCATGATGTTATCCTCCTAAACCGACATTTCCTCCAGCATGTCCACCGACTAATCCTGAACGATGAATTGCCGTCGCGCCTTCCAACAAAGAAGAGGCGTGGATTAAAGCTTGAAAGCCAAATTTTTGTCGGATTTTATCAATCAGATAGTTTAACTCCATTTCACTAATTTGCTCTTCTGGTTCCGAAAATAAATCTAATTGTAAAGATTCATTCCAAACTAATTTCCCATAAGAAAGCCCTAATTGCCGGACATCGGTTCCCGCTAGATAATGTTCTCTAAAAAGGGCTAATACATAGGTAATCAAAACTTTTGTATTGTTTGTTGCAGGAATCGTTTGTTGTTTTCGCCAACCAGTTCGTCCTTCACGGTCAATTTGTCCTTTGGAATAACCAACGTAGACTGTGATACATTCCGTTTGGCAATGCGCTTTTCTTAAACGAGCAGCCACTTGTTCTGTCAGTTCCTTTAAGACTAGTTCAATCTGATCTCTTCGCGCATAATCTCTCGGTAAAATCTGACTATTCCCAAATGATTTTTCAGCTTTATGTGGTGCTTTTTTCCCTAAAAAGGTACGATCAATCCCCCATGAATGAGCATACAATTGAAGCCCCATCACGCCAAATGTTTCTTGTAAAAGATGCGGATTCGCTTGCGCTAACTCATATACAGAATCAATTCCTAAGCGATTCAGTCGTTTAGCCATTCTGCGACCAATCCCACAAAAATCTGTCAAAGAAGGCAACTGCCAGACAGTATCTGGTACACGATCATACCGCCATTCTGCAATAAAATCTGGCGAATGTTTGGCGCCATTGTCCAAGGCCAATTTAGCCAGTAACGGATTGTCCCCTATCCCAACGGTCACATAAATACCCACATGATTATAAACGACTCTTTGGATAATCCGAGCCATCTTATAGGCGGTTTCACAATGAAAATAACTTAAAGAAGCCGTTACATCAAGAAATGATTCATCTACACTAAACACAGAGTGATCTTCATCTGCGACAAACTTTTTATATAAATTATTGATTTCTTGATTTTTTTTCATGTACAAATTCATTCGTGGCGGAACCACATATAAATCAGGATGAGCGGGCACTTGATTTTTACGCGTAACATTTGAAACACTTAAAACTTTTTTTGCCATTGGCGATGCTGATAAAACTAATCCCCCCGCATTTTCGGCATTACTCATCACTACCAACATCGTTTTCAACGGATCTAACCCACGTTCTGCGCATTCTACACTAGCGTAAAAACTTTTGCAATCAATACAAAGAATATCGCGACTAGGTTCTTTTTCATAATCAAATTTCACAAACATCACCTCACTTGCAAAATCATTATACGAACAAACGTTCGATTAATCAAGCGAACACTGTTTATTTTTTTGTTTTTTTCAAGAACGGTTGGTGATCAAAAAAATAGTCCAACAACAAACAGAACCCTATTGTTAGACTATTTACATATATTTGAAAAAGAACTCTCCAATAAAATAACAGTGTATTCAGATTAATACATAGAGGATAAACTTGAATAAATACTATCTAAAACATGATTATTTTAATAGATTGGTGTAGTTTAATATCAAAATCAATATTATAGGTGATAATACACATAGAGAAATAAAAATAATCAAAAAATAGAACCATTTTTTAGAAACTAGCATCCCTAATCCTATCGTTCCTAGTGTGTACAGTACTATCAAAATAAGATAGATTTTTGTTCCATTTCCTGAAAAATCCGTCTTGCTCACACTAGTTATCATTCGAAGAATAGCATATATAATCCCCAAAGAGCACAGCATCCAAATAAAGCTACTAATATATTTAAGGAGATTCATAACCAGACCTACTTTCTATTAAATTACTAAGATTAGCCTTTCCAAGTTTGTGTGTGCGTCGCTCTAACATCAAAGTAATCAGGAAAAGCATAACACACAATTCCAGAAACCGCTATCAAAACTACTAATAACATATCTATATCATACTTTTTTTATAGCATATTCTGCCTATAAAAAAATAAATAACGGCATCAAAAGTTAGAATATTCATCTAACTTTTTGACGCCGTAACACCCTATTATCACTTTTTACATCTTATTTCGATTTAAAAATAACGATAAAAAGCCCGTTCCTAACAGAATTACTGCTGAAACATAATAAGGGAAAAAGTGATTGATATCAAATAAAGCTCCTGCTGCCATTGGTCCTAAAATATTACCAAAACTTGTAAATGTCGAATTTAGTCCGTTGATGGTTCCTTGTTGATCTCCAGCATGTTTGGATAAATAAGTAGTTACTGCTGGTCTAAACAAGTCAAACGCTAAAAAGACAATAAACGTTGAAAATACAACAACTAAATTATTTTTTGTAAAGGCAATCACGGCAATAAAAATGGCACTTGCAAAAAAGGTTAATTGGATTAAACCCATTTCACCTATTTTTTGGACGATTGCATCAAAGAAAAACAACTGACAAATCAACGCTAAAATACCACTAACCGTAATCACGATTGCTATTTCACTTGTGGTAAAGCCAAAATTAATAGTCGCCATAATACTATAAATAGATTCGAACGCTTGCAGGCCAAAAGAGGAAATTAAGATAATCACAAATAATGAGGTAAACATTGGATTTCTTAAAATATCCATAAATGAACCTTTTTTCGCTTCAACAGCGGCTAAAATTCGTTTCTCTGGCTCCTTCAAAACAGTTAATGTCAAAATAAAACCAATAAACGCTAAAAATGCGGCCGCAAAAAATGGAGCGCGAATACCTAAATAAGCAATAAAACCACCAACTCCTGGTCCGATAATAAAACCACCACTAATTGCAGCTGACACAAGTCCCATCGCTTTCGGACGTTCAGAAATCGTGGTCATATCTGCCACAAAAGCTGTCACTGACGGCATTAATAAAGCGGCGGCAATCCCACCTAAACCACGAGAAATATAAAAACCGCTTTTCGCTTGGGCTAAACCAAATAATAACTCAGAAATTGAAAACACCAACATGCCCGTCGCAATCATTTTTTTCCGACCAATTTTATCCGAAAGGACACCTGCGATTGGCGATGTGATTAATTGGGCAATCGCAAAAATAGAAATCATCATTCCCATTGTGGTACCAGAAAAATGCATTTCTTCTTTTAATTGGGGAATTACGGGAATGACTAGGCCTACGCCTAGAAAAACAAGAAATAAGTTAGAAATTGCTAAGTACATCATACTATTTTTTTTCGTCATAATTTGCCTCCTCCATAAAAAAACAGCCATCAAAAATGGCTATTTCTGTTTCTTTGTATGTACTTTCTTTGACAGTGTTTCGGCTGAAACACTCGTTGAGTCATTGAGATACATTTTACACTAATTCGCTGAAAATTTCACTAGTTTTTACTTATTTTTTTAAAGGAAATTGTTATTTTTTAAAGACATAACTTAAGTATCCAAGTATTTAATGAATCGCTTTTGTTTTTTATCAGAAACATAGCCAATGTGTTCATAAAATTGATGTGCTGCTGTACGCTGTTCCCCTGAATTTAAGCGAATCGCAGACAAGTTACACTTTTTAGCTTCCGTTTCTAGTTTCGTCATTAATTGTTTGCCAATTCCACGGCCTTCTGCTTCTTTTGCCACTGCTAACCCCAGAACGTTCAATAACGTTTGGGAATAAATTGTTTCATACAGTTGCGCATGCACATAGCCTAAAATCTTCCCTGTCTTCGTTTCTTCATAAACATATAAAAACTCTCTGTCACTGGCTAGTAGTAATTTCTCAATCTGTTTACAGGTCACGTCAATGGGAACTTCATAGCCCAATTGTTCTTTATTAATGATAGTTAACGCCGCTGCATCTGTTGGCTTCATTTTTCTAATCAAGGGTAACACCCTCCTAAATGATATTTATAGAGTATTACTTTGGCTACTCTATAGTTTTTTCGATAAATAAAGAACTAACGCATCATCATTAACACACCGATCGTTTGGTTTCAGCTGCTTATTTTGAAACCAGACTCCTGAACCATCTGGCACATATCCCTGTTTGATATATAATCTTTGCGCTGCACCATAACCAGGATGCAGGCCTACTCCCAAAGAAACAGTATCTGCATAACTTTTGGCAACATTTTCTGCACGATTTAATAATAACCGCCCCACTCCTTGTTTTTGAAATGGTAAGAATACATTGAAATCAGCTATTTCAGGATATAAATTTTTAAAAGGTCCTTCCTTAGCTAATGGCAGTAACGTCACATAACCTAACAGCGTTGCCTTTTTCTCCGCTACAAAAACCGTTCGTTGCTTGACTAATTGTTCTTCTAAATAGTTCATTAAAATCTCTTGGCGACTTGGCCAACCTTGTTGGACAAATTGAGTATCCAGCGCTAAGATATCTTTCTCTTGCATTTCTCTAATAACCACTAGCTCAGACATCAGCATTTCCTCCAAAAAAAACGTTTTCATTTTATACAACGAAGCGAATAATTCTTCGCTCCCTTATTCATTTTCAAAAACCATCGAGTTGATGATATTTGGGCAAAACAGCAACACATGTTTCTTCTGAATTAACAGCAATAACGAACCCTTGCCATAAGGACCACGTCACCGTTTCACCTAATTTCTCTTTCACTCGTTGAATCATTTCAGCTTGCGTTAAGTCTCGTGCAGGAAAATGTTGAACTTTATCGTTACTGATTAAAAAAATAAATGATTCTGAAAAAGCTGTCATGACTTCAGGTGGTAAATTTTTTAATCGTTCTTGGTAATCCATTGAAACCACTCCTTCTTTTTTATCATACCACAACATCCATTTCTCTAAAAAGCGCAGCACTCACTACTGAATATCTGCTAAAATTTGCCTGATAATCTGCTTTTCAGACAGTTGTTCAGATAACCGCTTTTCTCCCGGAAGCTCTAAATAATCTTCTGGTAGCCACCAACGTTTCATTTCCACGACACCAAATTCTTGATTCTTGTTTCTCTGGCTATGTCTTTTCAGCGTTTCTTCAAAAGAAATATCAAAATAATAAACCTGAACGTTTCCTTCAAAGAGATGGATTATTTCCTGAAAAAAGGAATGATAAATAGCTTTTTGAAAAATCCCTTCAACAATCACATACTGGCATTCTTGATACCCAAAAGCTACCAACTGTTTTAACAAAGCAATACTTAGATTACCTGTTTCATCTTTAACACGAAGCATTTCTCTGCGCACCACATCTTGAGAAATCAATAACGATTGTTCTTTAAGACACTGATGAAGCGCTTTAGCTATCGTTGTTTTACCACTACCAGAATTACCACGTAAAATAATTAATTTCGGTTGCATCTGTTTCCCTCCATTTTCTTGATTGTTGAAAACCAGCAGAAAAGAGCAAAAAACTTGGAAAAAACTCTCCAAGTTTTGCTGTTATTTTGATGAATGTTTCGTTGAATCTCGCTGAATGAATTCCGTTCCGACAATAATTTTTCTAGGAACTGGTGGGGTATTCAAGCATAACTCTTTCATTGTCTCAACGGCTAGCTCACCCATCCATTCAGTATGAACTTTAACTGTTGTTAATGTTGGTGAAACATATTTTGCGACACTAATATCATTAAAACCAATGATAGAAATATCTTCTGGCACACGAATGGCTGCTTCTTGTAACGCCCGCATCGCGCCAATTGCCAACGTATCACTTGCAGCGAAAAAAGCGGTTGGACGAGTGTCCGCTTTTTCAATAAAGTCTTTCATCGCTTGATAGCCTTCTTCAACAGAAAAAGCTGCTTCGACAACCCATTCTTGATGATAAAGGTCCAGATCTTTTAAGGTTTCTTTAAAAGCGACAAAACGTGGATCAACCAATGCCACGTGGGACTCTTTCGTATATTCTTGCCCAGAAAGCATACCAATTTTCTGATGCCCTTGCGCCAAAAATTCTTGCACAATTGTTTTAACACTTCCAGCAAAATCAACAACAATGGAGTTTTGGCCAAAAGCCATTGCATCAAAGTCTACAAATAGAAGAGGTGCGCCTAAGGCGGCTAAGGCCGCCACTTGCTTTTCATCAAATTTTCCTAGGGCAATTGTCCCATCAAATCTTTTTTGAGACAGGTTTGTCAGAGATTCTTTGACTAAAAGAAAACCCAATTCCTCTGCCCGCTTTTCAACACCTAAACGAATCGATAAATAGTAAATATCATCCAGTTCTTCTGGATCGCTGAACCATTGGACAAACCGAATTTTCTTTTTTCCTGCTTGTTTTTTTCTGGCTCGCTTTTTATAATTTAACGTTTCTGCTGTTTCAAATATTTTCTTCTTCGTTTCATCACTAACTGATAATGTTTCATCATAGTTCAAAACTCTCGAAACTGTCGCTGAAGAAACACCGACTTGCTCTGCTATATCTTTAATGGTTACGATGTTCCTCACCTCAAACTAATCATTTTCTATACATTGAATAAATCGTTCAAAAGCACGACGACCTTCTTCGTCACGTTTAAAGACGCCGGCATCTGTTAAAATTTGAACAAAAATTGTCCCAATTCCTTGTTGGATCACTTCTTTGACATTGGCTTCAGTGATGGTTTGCTGACTGAGTTCATCCGCCCAAGCTCGATGACTTTCAGCAATTTGATTGGGTTGCTTTAATAAATACTTTTCGACTTCTCTTAATTCTTGTGCCAGCCTTGGTGGCAAAATAGCTAGTCCCATTACTTCAATTAAGCCAATATTTTCTTGCTTAATATGTTGTACTTCTGGATGTGGATGAAAAATGCCATCTGGAAATTCCTCCGAAACATTATTATCTCGTAAAACTAAATCCAATTCAAATAATGACCCTTTGCGTCGGGCAATTGGCGTAATCGTATGATGCGGTGTGCCATCTTCTGAATAGGCCCGAACTGAGACACGTTCATCAGAATAATTGCGCCATTTGGTCAAAATTAATTCGGCCGCCTCAACTAGTTCCTCTTGACGATCACTTTGAAGACGAATCACAGACATCGGCCATTTTAAAATACCAGCAGTTATCTCAGGATATTTTTTCAAAGAAAATCTTTTTTCCATTGGTGCTAAATCCATTGGAAATGTATGACGTCCTGCTTGGTAATGATCATGAGATAAAATAGAACCACCAACAATTGGCAAATCTGCATTAGAGCCCACAAAATATTCAGGGAATAACTCCGTAATTTTAAGGAGTCGCTGGAACGTTTTTTTCTCGATTTTCATTTCTCGATGTTGTTGGTCCAAGAAAATCGCATGCTCATTATAGTAAGCATATGGCGAATATTGAAAGCCCCAAGCTTCGTCCTCTAAATTTAGTCGGATAATCCGATGGTTTGTCCGTGCTGGATAATTTACACGGCCATAATAGCCTTCATTCTCCATACATAACATACACGCTGGATATTTTTTTTGACTCATTTTCTTTTCAGCCAAAATTTTTCGAGCATCCTTTTCTGGCTTCGATAAGTTAATGGTAATTTCTAGTTTACCATAGGGTGAGTCCATTGGGAAAATAATATTTTTGGCGATTGCTTTCGTTTTAATGTAGTTATTCGTTTTACATAACTGATAAAAATAATCCGTTGCTTTTCGTGGAGACTCTTGATAATAATCCATAAACTTCTGATTAATGATGGTTGGGGTCGGCGTAATAAAATCCATTAACTCCGCTTCTAGTTGTTCTGCTTCCGTAATTGAGTCATCGATTTGGTGATTGGCTTGTGCAATGTTTAAAAGATGTTCCACCACACGCAACGGTTCTTGCTCACAAGCAACCGCTTCTGGTTGTTCAAAAAAATCACAGCCAACTAGTTTGGCAATCCGATTCGTCAAATAATAGCGGTCTGTTTCCGTCCAATCGCCATTTTCTATGATTATCTCTACAAATGCAGCAATCCATTTACTACTTTCTTTCATCATCTGATGTTCTCCTATTCATTATAGCCTTGAGGATGTTTCACATGCCATTGCCAAGCGGTGGCGATAATATCCTTGACCTCAGTTACTTCTGGTTGCCAGCCTAAAACTCGTTTGGCTTTTTCACTAGAAGCAATTAACGTACTAGGATCCCCTGCTCGGCGTGGCGCGATTGTTGCAGGAATTTCTTGACCTGTCACTTCGCGAGCAGCATCTAACATTTCTTTAACAGAATAGCCGTTGTTGCTACCAAGGTTAAAGACGTCACTTTCGCCGCCATTTTTCAAGTATTCTAAAGCCAAAATATGTGCTGCAATCAAGTCTTCAATGTAAACATAATCTCGAATGCACGTGCCATCTGGTGTATCATAATCATCCCCAAAAATACTTAGCTCTGCTCGTTGGCCCAATGCCACTTGTAAAATAATTGGCACAATATGCGTTTCTGGCGTGTGATCCTCACCAATTGAGGCATCTTTTTTTGCTCCTGCAACATTAAAATAACGCAAAGCAACATATTTCATTCCATAAGCGTTGTCGCACCATTTCATGATTTTTTCCATCATTAATTTACTTTCCCCATACGGGTTTTTAGGATTCGTTGGGGTTTCTTCTGTAATAGGCATTGCTTTTGGTTCGCCATAAGTGGCCGCTGTGGAAGAAAAAACAATATGTTTCACTCCAAATTCTTGCATGACTTCCAAGGCAATTTGAGTGCCGTGAACATTGTTATTGAAATACATTAAGGGTTGCTCCACGGATTCTCCTACTAAAGAATTGGCCGCAAAGTGCAACACCCCTTCAATTGATTCCTTTTCAAAGACACTACGTAAAAAAGTTTTATCACGAATATCGCCTTCATAGAAAGTCGCTTGTTCATGAACTGCTGAACGATGTCCCGTTAATAAATTATCAACAACAACAATGGCATATCCTTTTGAAATTAATTGATCGACGGCATGTGAGCCAATGTAGCCTGCGCCGCCTAATACTAAAATAGACATTTAAAGCCTTCCTTTCTAAAATAACTTTCTGGCACCGTCATCAATTGATGCAGGATAAAAATCAGCAGCATAGCCAATTTTATCTTGATAACTCTGGCCAACAGCTTCAATAAATGCATCTATATTTTGCTTTGGTACCAAAGCAATACTACAACCGCCAAACCCTGCACCAGTCATCCGTGCGCCCAAAACGCCTGGTTGTTCTTGCGCACAAGCCACTAAGGTATCTAACTCAATGCCAGTTACTTCGTAATCTTCTTTTAACGAACGATGTGAGGCATTTAATAATAAGCCAAATTCTTCCAAATCCCCTTCAGTTAGCGCTTGTTTTGCCAATAAAGTTCGTTCATTTTCTGTGACGGCATGACGCGCTCGTTTAATCAACGTTGGATCTCCAATCAATGCTTGATATTGGTCAAATGTCTCGCTGTCTAATTCACCTAAAAATTCAATAGATAACTCTTTTTGAAGCAAACGAACGGCTTCTTCGCATTCTGCACGGCGTTCATTATATTTTGAATCTGCTAATTCACGACGTTTGTTAGTATTCATAATAACAATCGTATACTCACCTAGTTTGGCGGGAACCATTTCATAGTGCATATTATTGGTATCTAGTAGAATAGCTTGATCTTTTTCTCCCATCCCTACGGCAAATTGGTCCATAATTCCTGAATTAACGCCAATAAATTCATTCTCCACTTTTTTACCGATTTGCACCAATTCAAGCATTGGACAGTGTAAAGCATATAAATCATTACAGATCGTCCCCATTAAAAGTTCAATAGAAGCAGAAGAAGACAAGCCAGCACCATTAGGAATCGTACCGTAGAAGAGCACATCTAAGCCAGAATCAATATTGTGTCCGCTTTCAATCAAGTAATTTAAAACACCTTTAGGATAATTTGCCCAATCATCTGAATCTGAATAGGCTAAATCTTCTAATGTAAATTCGATGAGACCAACCTCTTTAAAATTATCAGAAAACATCCGAATTTTTTGGTCGTCTCTTTTTCTTGCCACACCAAATGTCCCTAAAGTAATAGCCGCTGGGAAAACATGACCGCCATTGTAATCTGTATGTTCACCAATCAAATTAATTCTTCCAGGGGCAAAATAACAGGCTGTCCCTTTCTCACCAAATATTTCTACAAATCGATTCATTAACAGTTCTTCCATCACTAATCGCTCCTTTCACTAGTAAACAAATTGTATAATATTTACTAAACTTTTGCAAATATTTACTTAACATTTTCTTAATTGTCATTTTGATTGAAAACGTGTACAATACAATTAAATAAAGATTTATTTTCTTAGTGTTTCTTTTCGACTATTTAAATAATCTAAACAACAAAGTTAAATTTACTAAATATTTACTTGAAGGAAGGATTGATTATTTTGACTATTTCAACTGAATCATTTGGACAAGGAATGTTTCTTTACACACTGACGAATAAAAATGGTGTGACTTTAAAAGCAACAGATTTTGGTGCGCGAATTGTTGCGCTCGACGTTCCTCTTACAAAAAATGAATCCCGATCACTCGTGCTAGGCTTTCCCTCAGCAGATGAATATTTGTCTAAAGACTTATATTTTGGTGCAACAATTGGTCGAACAGCTGGTCGAATTGCCGATGGCTCCTTTAAACTAGCGGGTAAAACGTATCAAACGATGATTAATACTCCTACTCAAACAACACTTCACGGCGGCACACCTGGGTTTGAAAGTAAAAAATGGCACAGCGAAATCCAAGAGGCACAAGTGAATCCTTCTGTGAAATTTTGGCTAGAGAGTCCTGCTGGTGAAAATGGTTTTCCTGGAAATCTCACTGTTTCAGTCACGTATACATTGACTGAAGAAAATGAATGGCAAATTGAGTATCAGGCAACTACAGATGAACAAACACTTTTTAATCCAACCAATCATGTCTACTTTAATTTAACTGGAAATCCCGCAATCCCCATTGATGCGCATGAGTTACAAATAAATGCCCAAAAGTATGTCCCGCTTGATGAAAGAGTTTTACCGCTTGGAGAATTAGCTTCCGTCGACCAGACAGCTTTTGATTTACAAAAACCTAAAAAATTAGCTGAGATTTTTTCAAGTAACGATGAACAAATCCAAAAGATGAACGGCTTCGATCACCCTTTCATCTTAACCAATCATGATTTAATTAACCCAGATGTTATCTTAAAAAGTCCTACTAAAGATATCACCTTAGAAATGTTCACTGATCAACCTTCAGTTGTTATTTTTTCAGCAAATTTTGCTGATGACGGTCCCGATATTCAAGGGCAAAAATTAGTCAATCACGGAGCGCTCACATTTGAAACCCAAGTCTGTCCTGGTGCTGAAAGATTTCCGTTGTTCGGTTCTATCACCCTCTCACCTGAACAGGAATTTCACTCAACGACCCGTTTCAAACTAATTTATTAAGTGAAATTATGCTCTTAACCAAGCTTATCTTCGAACTAAAAAAGATAAGAATGGTTAAGAGCACTTCTATTATTTGACATTTTTAATCGCTCCATTTACACTATTTTCAATTAGAAAGGTGGTGATGTCTATGTATGCAATCAAATTTTTTCATGGCTATTTAACTGCAGATGGTAAACGTACGCGAGATAAATCAGGTTGTTTAGTTTACCACTCTGAAAAAGAAGCACAAAAATTAGCAGATAAAATTGGCGGGAGAGTTAAAAAAATTGGATAACCTTAGGTAAAGGATAGATAAGCAAGGCTATTTTGCTATCTGTCCTTTTTTATTTTACATATTCCTCGACTTATTGTATTAATTTGATACAATAGAGAAAAAGCCTAAAGGAGCGCTTACATGAAACAAAATGACTTTGATTATATGCAAATGTTAAAAGGTGAATTATATTACGCCCCCACCATTTTACCCGAAAATAAATCAACAAAAGGCAAGGTGTTAGCTCAAAAAATCAATCAACTTCCTATCGATAATGTGAAAGAAATTGTGGCCCTAGAAAAAGAATTATTAGGAAAAACTGGCAATGAGTTATATATCACCCCACCCCTCTATGTAGATTACGGTCGCCATATTGAGGTAGGAGAAAATTTTTATGCAAATATGGATTGCATTTTTTTAGATGTAAACAAAATCATCTTCGGTGATAATGTCATGGTTGGCCCTCGTGCTAGTTTTTATACTGCCGGCCATCCAATTGATCCAACGATTCGAACTGCAGAATTAGAATTCGGGACGCCAATTATTGTTGAAGATAACGTGTGGATTGGCGGAAGTGCCACCATTTTACCTGGCGTTACAATTGGAAAAAATGCTATTGTCGCTGCTGGTGCTGTGGTTACAAAAGACGTTCCTGCCAACACGATTGTTGGGGGTAATCCAGCAAAAGTCATTCGCAAAATTGATGAAAACGATCAGCAATTTTGGACAGAAAAGCAACGGCAGTATCAAATCGCTAAGAAGCAATTCTTTCATGAATAAAAAATCCCCAATCCAATGAAAATAACGGATTGGGGATTTTTTATTTTAATCTTCTTCATAATAATTAAACATCCAATGGATGCCAAACTGATCTTTTAGGGAACCATACTTTTTGGACCAAAAAGTTTCAGATAATGGCATTGTAACAGTGCCACCTTCAGATAATCGTTTAAATAAGCGATCAATTTTTTCATCATCATCTGTGCTAACCACGAGCGAAAGGTTATTTCCTTCCGTAACTTCAAAACCAAACATATCAGGAACATCTGAAATCATTACATAGGTTCCTTCAATAATGATACTTGCGTTCATCACTAAATCCTTCATCTCGTCGTTTATAGGATGCTCAGGATCTTCAGGTGCTTCGCCAAAAGTCATTAAATTTTGACATTTTGTATCAAAAACATCTTCATAGAACGCAATTGCTTCTTTTGCTTCACCTTTAAAATTTATATACAGCTCTAACAAATGACTCACCTTCTTTCATGATCAAATTTTATACTTTATTTTCTCATGATTTGTCAGAAAGCAAAAATAGTCTGCTTAAAAATCTGATTTTTCTAGTAACAAGGTAACAAATTTTTCCAAATACAGTTGGTCAACCGCATCATAGCTATTTGTTACACCACTATCAATATCTAAAACACCGACCAATTGATGATTTTTTACCATCGGTACAACGATTTCAGACATCGCAGCTGAGTCACAAGAAATATAATTGGCGTGTGTCTTCACGTTATCAACAATCAATGTAGCTTGTTTTTCCGCGGACTCACCACAGACACCTTTGCCCATTTTAATTCTGGTACAAGAGACTTTCCCTTGAAAAGGACCCAAAACTAATTCTTCATTTTTATATAAATAATACCCAGCAAAAACGGTATCTGGTAATGTTTGTGCAAGTAACGCAGACGAGTTTGCTAAATTTGCAATAGCATCCGTTTCTATTTCTAACAAACCGCTCAATTGTTGTAAGCACAATTCGTAGGCTGCTTTTTTGTTTTCTCTCGTTTGTTCAGTCATGCTTGGTTCATCTCCTTCATTTTGTCTTATTATAAAGGAAGATACGCAAAAGTGCTATGTTAAAGTGAGTCAAACAAACTTGAAACGCTGATCCACGTTGTGAGCAGAAGCACTTTATAAGGATTAAACTGTGACGAGTAACCGCTAGACTGACACTATGCGTTGCTCAGAGCTGAACCTTGTTTCCTCTGTTTGGCTTTTTAGCATTCTATTTCTACCTAATTTTAAAGCAAGTTAAACCCATTGTCCTTTCAACATAATCTGGCGTTTCTGTGGTTTTCTAGCAATCACTTCTGCTGTAGAAGCTGCTTCTGTAAAAATAAAGTTTGCTTCGTCGCCTTCTGTAAACCAAAGGCGTTCTTCTTCAAATGAAAAAGGTGCTTCTTTGCCGCAGCCATGGACGTAAGCTTGAGTAAGTTGCTCTTCTGTAATCTTTCCTGTCATTTCACAAAAATTACGTAATTTTTCAAATAAATCACCTGAAACATTAGAACTCCAAGAGTCAAAAAAGCCATCACTACCTAAATGAACCGATACACCAGCTTGGCGTAACACATCAATTGGTGGCAATAAATAACGAGGATCATAGGGAATTGTAGACATAATCGCCGTTTGATGCGTTGCCAAGCGTTGGTATAGTTTTTCTTTTTCTGCTGGTCGTACATCTAGCAGCGCAAAGGCGTGACTGATAGCGGTTCGCTGAGTAAATTTTCGTTCTTCCAAAATGTCTAAAAATTTATCAATTGTATAAACGCCAACTTCCCCCGTATCATGCAAGTGGATATCGATTCCTACTTGAAATTCTTCTGCCAGATCGAAAATAGTTTCTAAAGATTCTTCAATTGCATAATCAATGCCTGCAGGATCTAAACCGCCGACCATTGTTCCACCATTTTTTAGAGCTTCTCTCATGAGTAAAACCGTTTGGGGATTTTTTAATAATCCATGCTGTGGAAAGACAACAATATCATAATCAATCACATGCGCATATTTTTCTAAGGCTCTTTTGACGCCCCAAAAGTTTTCTAGTTCTACATAAGGATCAATGTTGACATGTGTCCGAATATAAGAGGCTCCATACCCAATCAATTTTTCAATCATGGCCGTCGCTCGTTGTTCTGTTGACGGAGCTAACAATTTAAGTTCACTGGCTTCGTCTGCTAAACGCTCTTTTAAATTCTTAACAGGTTGGCTAGCGCGCCAGCCTAATGAAAGGTAGGTTTTATCTAAGTGATTATGGCTCTCTTGAAAAGCGGGAATAGCCAGTTGTCCGTTTAAATCAGTGCCTTGTTGCTTTTCAGTGACTTGATTTTGCGGAATAATCGCTTGGATTTTGCCTTCTTGAATCGCTAAAGTATAGCGTGAGGTTTTAGTATACGTTAATTCGTGGTGGTCTTTAGCAAAACCAGTTTCTAAACGAACATTATTCAAATAAACAATGGATGTTGTCATTCTCTTTCCCCCTTTTGAACGGCTTCAACCAGTTGTCCTTTTAGTATCAGTTGTTGGATTGGCTGTTGGCGTGCAATCACGTGAGCAGTGCTCTCAGCATTAAATAGTAGGAAATCTGCAGAATCGCCGACGTTAGGCCAAACTCGCTGCCCGTTAGGATCAAGAGGCGTTACAAAATTACTCGCTAAGCCCCATAAACGATTCAAGCGATACTCATCGCTAATTTTAAATCTTTGAGCGGCTGTATTTAATTTTTCTATTGTATTGCCACTGCCAAAAGGCGACCAATGATCCGTCAAACTGTCATGAGCCACGGAGATCTTAACACCTTGTTCAACCAAGGTTGGAATCGGCATGGTGGGCATTCCAATTGGTACAGTCGAAGTCAAATCAATACCTGTTTCGATGAATTTTTGCGCAATGTCTCTAATTGCTGCTTCTTCTAAGCTCCCTAAGGCTAAAGCATGACTTAAAGTGACTTTGCCAAACATCTTTGCTTGTTCTGTATAATCAACAAATTTATTAAATTCATAAAGTCCCAAAGTATCACGGGCGTGTAAATGAACATCAATTTTTTTATTAAATGTGGTAGCTAATTCAAATATTTTTGCGATTGAATGATTCACATGACGATCCACAAGGGCTGGATCAACGCCGCCGACATGAGTTGCCCCCATGCGTAAGGCTTCGCGCATCAAAGGTTCGACTTGTGAGCGGAGTAATCCGTGTTGAGGAAAAGCCACAATTTCATGAGTAATGTATTGTTCATATCGACTAAATGCTTCTTTAGTGATTTCAATATGTTTCGTTCCAATAGATGGATCTACATTACAATGACTGCGAATATGATAATGGCCTTGTTGAATATACTGCTCAATAACTTGGCAAGCACGTTCTAAACTAGTTGGTAATTGTTCAGGCAACAGCCAAGTTTCTTCTTCAATACGTGTTAAAATTCCTTTCGTTAGTGGACGACAGGCCTTCCAAGGTCCCCCAAAATACGTTTTATCAATATGAATATGCATTTCTCTTAGAGCAGGTAAAACGAGTTGCTGATTCACATCGATAACTGTTTCGTTCTCTAAAGGCCTTAACTGCGGTGCGACCGCAGTACAGACCTCGTTTTCAATTCGAATATCATAGCTAGCTGTTTCTGTCGCAACAATTCGCTGATTCACAGTAGAAAATCCTGTTTCTAATTTACAGTTTTTTAAAAGCATGACAAACCCCTTCCTACCTTCATTCAATTAGTTAACATAAGCCCATTTTAAACTGTACGTAGGTCCAAATGAATGCCAATACAGATCCTTGATTTTTTGATTAGCTAATACAGAAATGCTTCTATTGTAGATTGGTGCTAAAACCGTTTCCTGATTCACCAAAATATCTTGTGCTTGAGCAAAGTCATTTAAACGAGCCTCTTGATCAGCCGCATGTGTTGTTCTAGTCTCTTGGATTAATTGATCATACGTATCACTCTTGAACGTTACGCCGCCCAAGGTACTATCCGAAGTAAAGATGCGCATAACTGTTAATGGATCACGATAATCGGTTCCCCAACCAGATAATTCTAAATCATAGTCTCTCGTTTGATCACGATCAACACGAATAGTAAAAGGAACTTGAGTAACATTCACTTCTAATCCATCTAGATTTTCTTCCAATTGAAATTGGAAAAACTCAGCAGCTTTTTTGGCGCTGTCTGTATCATCTGTTAAAAATTCTAATTTGATTTTATCCAGCCCAATTTCTTTTTTCCCTTTTTCCCAGAATTCTTTTGCTTTCGCTGTATCGTAGGTTAAGTAGCTATTTTTCTTAGCAGCTAGTTTTGTGAAATCTGTTCCATCTGGCGCAATCGTTTGCCCCGGCGGAATTACTTGATCTGTAGCCGTGGATTGATCTTGCAAGACTTCTTTTACAAAACTTTCTTTATCAAAAGCTTGTGCCAACGCTTTACGAATATTGTTGTTCGCTAAAGCCGGATTTTCTTTTCCATCACGAACACTGTTCATTTTTAAAAAGTATGTGACGAATTGAGGAATTGAAAGAAAGGCTGGATTATCAACATAACCAGGAATAAATTCACCACTTAGCTTATTCACTACATCCAATTCATTCGAGTCAAACAAATTCACCGCTGTCGTTGGGCTCTTAATTACTGAAACTTTCGCTTCTGTTAATTTAACTTTTTCAGCATCCCAATACGTATCATTTTTTTCGTAGGTCCAGTCATCGGAAGAGGCATTATCCCATTCTTTCAATTTAAAAGGACCATTATAAATCAAATGTTCTGCATCAGTGGCATATTTATCCCCTTGTTCTTTGATATATTTTTCATTTTGTGGAAACAAAACAGGAAACGAAAGTAATGATTTCAAATAAGGGGTGGGCCGTTCTAAAGTTATTTCTAACGTTTTATCATCTAGCGCCTTAACCCCAAGAGTATTCACATCTGCGCCTTCTAAAGCAATTTCCTTAGCATTTTTAATGACATCAAAAAATAACGCTTGATGAATCGACCCTGATTTAGGGGAAGCAACTTGTTGCCATGCATAAACAAAGTCATTTGCTGTCACTGGATCATCGTTCGACCATTTGGCATCTTCTCTAATCTTAAATGTATAAACGGTTTCATCTTCAGAAATCGCTGGTTCTTCGGCAGCGACCCCCAACTCTAATTCATCTTCTTTACCTAAAACATAGAGTCCTTCATAAACTTGATTCATGACTAAAGTCGAGGTCGTATCCCCCGCTGTGTGTGGTTCCATTGTCGAAATAGCCGCTTCAGAACTAATTGCAATTTTTTGTTCCGCTGCTTTGTTACTATCAGCCGAGTTTCCCGTTCCCGCCTGACAAGCCGTTAAAGCTAAAAGCAAACCGACGCATCCTAACATTTTTAATTTCTTCATACCGATCCCTCCATTTTACAAACTATAACCTTCAAAGTTACCAGAATTTTCTGATAAAATATAGAAAAAGAAGCATATCTGATAAGAGTCTCAAAAAACTTACAGATTATAGAAATACTTGAGAAATTTAAAGTAGCTGAAACAATAGTAAAAGCATTAAAAATTAAGTATACTATTGCTATATCTTTAAACGATGCGTTTCTATAGGTTGTAAGCGCTGATTGTTCTTATTTGGTCATTTGTGACTACCAATCACGTGATGACTTGGAACTTTTTTCTATTAGTATAAGGATACCTTATTTTCCCTAAAATAGTTTTGTAACATCTTACAATAAATACACTTAATTTTTAGATAATTCATACAAAAGGAGGCCTTGCTAATGATGACGGTCAATGATCTACTCCATGCAGAAGAACTACCTGGTTTAACCTTATTGACGCACGAGACCAATTTAGATGCGCCAATTCTACAAGCAAATATTTTAGAAAATCCTGATGCTTTTGACTGGTTAACGCCAGGAGAAATTTTATTAACTACCGGCTATATTTTCAAAGATCAGCCTTGCTTGCAAAAACGTCTTATTCAAGAACTAGCAAATATGAACTGCGCTGCTCTAGGCTTTAAAGTCCAACGTTATTTCAATGAAGTTCCACAAGAGATGATCCAATTAGCGAATGACGTCGGATTACCAATTCTCTCAATCCCTTATAATTACAACTTTTCTCAAATTATTTCATTGGTCAATCGCCGAGTCAATCAACCTGACGAAACGATTAGCCAACATTCTGTTCATATGCATAATAAATTTTATACAATTATCAAAGCTGGCGGAAAAAGTACCCAATTACTGGAAGTATTAAGTGCCGCGATTCAAGCGCCTGTAATGCTTTTAGACGAGCGTTTTCAGATTATGAATCATTTTGATTTACCTGATGCGCCAACAAGAATCACCAGTATTTTAAATAACGCGACTCTCAAAAAACAGTTTGAGACAGCTTTAAAAGCCCAGAACAATGAGCTCCTATTATTTTATAAAGAACCATTGACTGTTGAATTTTCCTTAGCGAACCATCAGTTATCTTTGCGAATTTTACCCATCAAAAAGAAAAATCTCAGCTTATCTTACTTAGTGATTTGGCAAACTACCAAAAAATTACAGACGATTGATTTATTATCTGTGGAGGTCTGTGCTCACTACCTTTTACCACAACTTCAATTAGAATCTTCGGAAAATTTAACAACGAGGCAAAAGATCGGGGCGCTGTTTCAAGACCTTATCCAAGAAAAAAATACCAATCCTCAAGCTTGGCAAGAATTTAGTAATTATCTGCAATTAAATGAAAAAGATACATTTAGTCTCTTGCTTGTAGCCATTGAACAATTGGAACAACTGTTTAATCCGACTATTCAAATGAATAGCATTGGCCATCAATTGAATCATATTTTAGAAGGATATCGACAAAAAATTACTGCCTTTCCTACACAAACTGGCTTTATTTTATTACTAGAAAATCCAGCACAAGAGGAAGCCACCTACCTTGCACAAACCACTCATCTTGCCAAGAATTTACTAGAGCAACTAATGAAACTGAATCCAAAATTATCATTTAAATTAGCGATTGGGCCAACTGTCAAAAAAATCACCAATCTGTGTGATTCTTATAAATTAGCACAAGAAACATTCCACTTAGCACAAGCAAGTCAAGAATTACAACAACGAACTATTTTGAATTATGACGACCTCTTTTTTTATCGTTTAATGATCGAAACCCTGACTAAACAAGCCAAACAAAAAATATATCAACGATTGATTGAACCATTAGAAAAAGAAGATCAAAAACATGAAAGTTCCCTACTAGAAACCATCAATACCTACTTTCAATCGAATAAAAATATTTCGTTGACTGCCACAAATATGTATGTACATCGTAATACAATTATTTACCGCTTAAAAAAAATAGAAGAGATTCTTCACTTAACTTTAGAATTTCCTGATAGTTCGCTACAACTAAGTTTGGCTGTTTATTTATACAAACAAAAATTACTATAAAAAAGCCACCACGAATAGTAAATCGTGGCGGCTTTTTTAACTGTTTCAATTTTGTTAGCGAATAATCATTACAGAAATTGGGGCATATCGAGCCATATAAGCTGCTTGGCTACCAAAAAAGCTTTTTAATTTGCTAGTTGACTTGGAGCCAATAATTAACAAATCTGGTTTATTCAAAGGAATAAGCTTATTAATAATTAATTCTCCTGGGTTCCCTTCATTGACAATTACACTTACTTTATCGATGCCATTCGCTAACGCTTCTTGTTGATATTTTTCCGTTTGTTTCTCTAATTTCGCCAACTGTTCTTGCCAATAATTTTTATCTAACGATTGGTAAACATTAATCTCTTTCTCTTCTAAAATCGAAACAATAACCAATTCAGCTTGTTCTTCTTTTGCTTTTTGGATAGCATAATGAAATGCTTTTAACGCATCTGGCGACTCTTCAACACCAACCATAATTTTTGAAAATTTCATTATTTAACCTCCTCTACTTGTTGCTCCATAGCTGCAAGCTGCTGTGCATATCGTTTATCGCCGTTATATAATTCCACAACCGTCCAAACTAACAAGAGGATGACGAGTGCTATGATGACATAAGCAATATTATCGGCTAACGTAATTTGACTCGCTGTCGGATTATCACCGAAGAATCCTTCAATTTGATCAGGTAAGCCTTTCATATTGAGGTAAATTAAGCCAATGACAGAAACCCAGCCTAATAATTTAATTAACCACGAGTTTTTAAAATGTTCACCCATTTCAACACGGCTATCTGTAAACATCAGTAAAGGCAACATCGAAAATGGCAAAGCAAATGCTAGAAAAACTTGTGAATTGTTCATTAAATTATTAATCGCGATATGCTCTTCCACTGTACTTTTCCCGCTGGTCATTAAAACACAGATTAAGACAGGAATAACAGATAACAAACGTGTGACCATCCGACGTAACCAAATTGGTACGCGCATATGAATAAACCCTTCCATAATAATTTGACCAGTTAAGGTTCCTGTAATTGTTGAATTTTGTCCTGATGCCAATAAGGCTACCGCAAATAAAATTGATAAAATTCCAGAACCTGCAATATGCGCTAAAATAGAATTACTCATAACCGCTGGATTTGATAAAGCATCAAACAAACCAAAGAATGAAGGATCTTTGACACTGCCGGATTTAAAAACGGCCACACCCATAATCAATAACAAAGAGTTAACAAAAAATGCCATCGTTAATTGAATATTAGAATCCCAAGTTGAAAAGCGTAAAGCGCGTTGAATATCGGTTTTATCTTTACGATCAATTTTACGACTTTGCACAACAGAAGAATGTAAATACAAATTATGAGGCATCACTGTTGCACCAATAATCCCCAATGCACCTGTCAGTGGCGTTTGCCCATTCACCGCATGCGATGTAGAAAAAGCTTCTGCGCTAGGAACCAGCCCTTTAATTACATCTCCCCATACTGGATTTGACAATGCCACTTGATAAGCAAAAATCACAAAAATAACAACAATTAAAGCAACAACAATAGCTTCAATTTTTCTAAAACCAATTTTTGTCAATAACAACAAAAGTAAAACATCAAATACCGTAATAAAGACAGCCAGACCTAAAGGAATATGAAATAATAAATATAAGGCAATTGCGCCCCCGATAACTTCAGCGATATCTGTAGCCATAATTGCTAACTCTGTTAAAATCCATAATACAATACCTAACGTCTTACTAGTTCTAGCACGAATCGCTTGTGCTAAATCCATCTGTGAAACAATGCCTAATTTAGCAGCCATATATTGGAGCAACATTGCAATCAAACTGGAAATTAAAATAATCGACATCAATAAATATTGAAAATTTTGTCCCCCAGTAATTGAAGTAGACCAGTTTCCTGGATCCATATACCCCACTGCTACCAATGCTCCTGGACCTGAGTAAGCAAATAACGTTTTCCAAAAACTCATATTTTTAGGCACGTCGATGGTGCCATTAATTTCTTCAAGCGAAGGACCATTTGCATATTCAATCAAATGATGTCTTTGCTTTGGTTCATGTTCTTCTGAATTTTTCAATTCAATTCCTTCTTTCGTTTTGCAATAATTTTAAAAGGCCCTTCCTGTTAGAAGGTTAACCTCTAATATATTTTAGGTACACCTAAAATATACTGCTAAAAATAACAAAATGCAAGACTTGAAAGAAAATTTTGACAGTGTAAAAATAGGTTGTCGTAAATGTGCGATCTTAAAGTTTGAAGAAATTAGGGTAGCTGGTAGTTGATTATCTTAAGAAGTAGAAAATAAAGGACCTAAGTCATTTCGGCTTAGGTCCCTTATTTTGTTTTTATTCGGTTACTCTATTAAGAATGGTTGCTACAATTTCTGTCGTGTCAGCTGAATGATTTCTAAAAATCTCGGTAAACTGAATCTGACGAAAACCTTCAAGTACTTCGGGCAACTTATTCTTCCCCCATTCAAAAGTTCCATCATTTCTTTTCAATAATCTTTGTAAAATTTCTTCTTTCTCGACCGCTAACAAAAAATGACAAACGTTAATGCCTGCTCTTCTCAAATAACCAATCAGCTCTTCTTCATATTCTTTTTTATAAAGGGTCATTGGAACAATAATCGGCCGTCCAGACTCTTTGGACATTCGTTTTAATAAATGAGCATTCCAGCAACGCCATTCCTGATAATCTTGAAAATCATTTTCTTTCATTTCTTCGGGAACTAACTCCATCAATGCACTACCAATAATTTCTGGATCATAAATGATTGCGTTGGGAAGTTTTTGTTGTAACTCATGTGCAATGGTCGTTTTTCCGGCTCCAAACGCACCGTTTAACCAAATAATCATCATAATTTCCTTTCTTCTGAACAAATTTCTTTGTTGTTTAATTTAGGTGCTAGATTACTTTTAATTTTTTTAGCCATTCACGTATAGTTACTACTTACATCTTTAACAGTAAACGAGACAAACTAAAAATACAACATCCTACGCTATTAACCTCGGGTTATATAACATACTCATCTGATAATTTCTCCCTAAAAAAACAGAATGTGGGCAATCTTTTTAAGAATCATTGAATAGAATAACAACAAACAGTAATTCAGGTATAACCAGCTAGAAATTGTTTTATTTTTAGTCACGAGTATGATAAGCATGTAAATCAAATAGAATCATATTAGGTGAGGTTACTCTGAAGAACACAGGTTATCGCTCGGAAATGTCGAGAGACAGTAACGAGTAAAGCAGGGATTGTCGAATTAAGGCTTTCCTAAGATAACTAGAATTTTTTTCTTACGTCTCAGAAAGCCAAAGCTCAATTATTGTGATTACCCTATAATCTTCTTTTATTCGGCGACCTCTTTAATATGATTAATTGGAGGTTTTTAAATTGAAAGCTGTCACTGCATCATCTAAGAAAAATACCCTACTTGCTAAAAGTATCGGGAATCTTACCTTGCTCATCATTTTAGGCATTTTCATTTTTATCATCGTCTTCTCTTGGCTAAAAATGAATCGCCCTCTCCACACCCTTCCCTCAGAAGAATTCCTCGCAACACCAAGTAAAACAGATGATTTCTTATCTCCATCAAATCTTTTTTACTTTTCAATTCGAACCATGTTTCGAATGATTGTGGGGATGGCTTGGTCCTTCCTGTTTTCCTTTGTTTTTGGTATTTTAGCCGTAAAATATAAAACGGCACGAAGAGTCATTTTACCATTAGTTAATTTCCTTGAATCTGTTCCATTGCTAGGTTTTTTGACCTTTACAACTGCTTGGTTACTTGGTTTATTTCCAGGAAATGTGATGGGCGCAGAAGCGGTTGCTATTTTTGCCATCTTCACAGGTCAAGCTTGGAACATCATGTTGACTCTTTATCAAATAATGGAAGTTATTCCTTCAGATCTAGTCAATGTGACCGATCAGTTCAAGTACAATGCTTGGGAAAAATTTTGGCGGCTTGAATTTGTTTACTCAATTCCTGGCTTACTTTGGAACGTTATTATTTCTCAAACTGCGGCTTGGTTTGCCTTGGTGGCCAGCGAGCAAGCTTCTGTTGCCTTTCCTAAAGAAACCAACCTTTATTTACCAGGAATTGGTTCTTATATCCAAGTAGCATTAAATCGAGCCGACTTTAAATCCTGTTTATGGGCTGTTTTTGCCTTATTAATCAATGTGGTGATTTTAAACTTTTTAGTTTTTCAACCTTTAGTTCGAGCCACTTATTATTTTAAATATGAAACAGATGTCGAAAGTACGACGCCACCTAAATCCATCATTTATCATTTATTAAAAAAAGCAACTTTAACGAAATACTTTTCAAAAGCTTTTGTGAAATTCAGTCATTTTTGGATTTACGATTTACCAAAAGTTTGGTACTTTTTCAAGCTAGACTATCTCTATCGATTACTAGCAAAATTACGCCATTTCTTCAAAACATTATGGTATGTCAGCTTAACCATTATTGGGGTTTATTGTTCTATTAAGCTCTATCATTTCTTGCCCCATCAAGATTTCAGCATGATTCCTAGATTAACCCTTTATACTACACTACGGGTTACCTTGGCTATGGTCGTTGCTGGCATTATCTTTACTCCCTTAGCAATCTGGGTTGCGAATGATAATCGGCGCTTAAGTATCGTTCAACCGATTGGACAAATTTTAGGCTCCATTCCGTCAAATGTTTATACTCCATTCATTGTGTTGATTATTAGTATGGGCTTCAACAAATTAGAATGGTGGATTTTACCACTCATCATGGTTGGTTGCCAATGGTATTTTTTCTTTAATGTAATTGCTGGCTACTTAGCCATCCCTGATGATATTCGTGACGTGACCAAACTTTTTAAATTATCTAAATGGCAATGGTGGACAAAATTTTTGATCCCTTCTATTTTACCTTACCTCATTACAGCAATTATTAACGCTGCTGGTGCTGCTTGGAACGCTGATATCGCAGCAGAAAGCATTCAATGGGGCAAAAAATCAATAGATGTTACTGGCCTAGGACAATATATTGCGGCAAACGATGGCGTAAAAGATAAATCTGCCTTAGGAACCTTAGCGATGTGTTTCGTTGTTGGTTTATGTATCGCCTTTGTTTGGCAACCTTTATATCGAGCAGCAAAACAAAAATTTCACTATTAATAGCTGGACGACTCAACTCGACTAAATTTTTAAGATAAACTAGAGAGGAGAACGATAGGTGATTTACCTTGACCTATCTAATAAGACGATGGAAAATAAAGAATTATTAAGCATAAAATCAGTATATAAAGAATTTGAAATTGAAGGACATTCAGAACATTTAAAAGTCCTTGAAAATATTGATTTAACAGTTAAAACGAATGAATTTTTAAGTATTATCGGACAATCAGGAACAGGAAAATCAACGTTGCTCAGAAGTATCGCTGGACTTCTTCGTACAACTAGAGGTGAAATTACTTTTGAAGATAAAATCATTAATGAGCCTGATGCCAATATCGGCATGGTTTTTCAACATTTTGCCCTTTTTCCTTGGTTGACAGTTGAAAAAAATATCAGCTTTGGCTTAGAAAACCGTAAAGAAATTTCCCGTGAACAAATAAACAAAAGAGTCAGTAATCTCATTGAAATGATTGGTTTAACTGGTTTTGAAAAAGCTTATCCCAGAGAGTTATCTGGTGGAATGAAACAGCGTGTAGGCTTTGCTCGTGCTTTAGCCATCGAACCTAGCTTATTGCTCTTAGACGAACCTTTTTCAGCTTTAGATATCATTACAGCCAGCCAATTATCTAACGATTTATTAGAAATTTGGCTAAACAATCAAATTGCGACTAAATCAATTGTGATGATCACGCATGATGTCCAACAAGCAGTTCAACTTTCTGATCGGGTTGTATTAATGGATGCAAATCCTGGTCGTATTGCCAAAATTTACTCAATCGATATCCCCAGAAATCAACGTTCGCCAAAAACAACCATTGATATTGTAGAACAAATAACAGAAGAAATGGTTCGTCGCATTCATTTGTAAATAGAACTGTTTTGACTTCTGCTTATGTCTTGACAAAGAGTTACTTAAAAGACTATTATTTCTTTGTAATAAGTTAGGTGAGGCTCCTATACAAACATAGGCTATTGCTCAGAAATGTCGAGAGACACCAATGAGTAGAACAAGACTGGTCGAGGAAAAGGCTTTTCTCAAAATAGCTAAGAGTGATCTTTACGTTGTATAGTGCTAAAGCTCAACGTTCATGTTGATGTATCTTTTTAGTCTCTAGTCAATCAGTTAAGTACTTTTATTTAAAATTAAGAGAGGAGTGAAAGTATGACTACTATGTTAGCAATCATTGGAACTGTTGCAATCATCACAGTTCAAGTTATTGAATATAATATGACAGAAATTCATATTCCTACTGCAGGAACATTTAATGACGATGATGCAGAACCCCCACATTCTTCTGTAATCCTTGTATTTATTCGCACTATACTTATCACTCTCTCACTTAACTTTCCATCTCATTTTTTTGAGATGGTTTTTTTATGTATTCGAGAAAATAATAAACAAAAAAGACTGTTAAATCAATGATTTAACAGTCTTTAGTATACCGGCGGCCGGGGTCGAACCGGCACTCCCGTGAAGGAACTGGATTTTGAGTCCAGCGCGTCTGCCAATTCCGCCACGCCGGCAAGATATTTTGGAAGGCGGTAACCGGATTTGAACCGGTGATGAAGGTTTTGCAGACCTCTGCCTTACCACTTGGCTATACCGCCATATTCCATTTTTGTTACAAAAAAACTGGGGTAGCTGGATTCGAACCAACGCATGACGGAGTCAAAGTCCGTTGCCTTACCGCTTGGCTATACCCCAATAAAATTACAAAGGGCGACCGATGGGAATCGAACCCACGAATGCCAGAGCCACAATCTGGTGTGTTAACCACTTCACCACGATCGCCGTAATTTTAAAAAGTGTATCTATTAAATAATTAAATGGCAGGGGCAGCAGGAATTGAACCCACACCAACGGTTTTGGAGACCGTTGTTCTACCTTTAAACTATGCCCCTAAAATGGAGGAAAGTGGATTCGAACCACTGAACCCTAAGGAACGGATTTACAGTCCGTCGCGTTTAGCCACTTCGCTATTCCTCCATAAATGGCGTGAGACAGAGTCGAACTGCCGACACACGGAGCTTCAATCCGTTGCTCTACCAACTGAGCTACCACGCCTAAAACAAAAGCTTGTTCAAATAATTTTCAAGTAACAACATTAAATGGCGGTTCCGACGGGATTTGAACCCGCGATCTCCTGCGTGACAGGCAGGCATGTTAACCCCTACACCACGGAACCAACCGAGTAATGGAGGTTAACGGGATCGAACCGCTGACCCCCTGCTTGTAAGGCAGGTGCTCTCCCAGCTGAGCTAAACCTCCAAAAAGGAATGTTACTATTAAAATAAATGACCCGTACGGGACTCGAACCCGTGTTACCGCCGTGAAAGGGCGGTGTCTTAACCGCTTGACCAACGGGCCAGTTTGTAAATATGAAACGGAGAGTAAGGGATTCGAACCCTTGAGACAGTGTTTACCGCCTACATGATTTCCAATCATGCTCCTTCGGCCTCTCGGACAACTCTCCATAGCTGAAAGAAGCACATACTCGTGATATTTCATATGTTAAACTCCGGCAGTAGGACTCGAACCTACGACATCATGATTAACAGTCATGCGCTACTACCAACTGAGCTATGCCGGAATAATCGCGTGGCGACGTCCTACTCTCACAAAGGGAAACCCTTCACTACAATCGGCGCTAAGAAGCTTAACTTCTGTGTTCGGCATGGGAACAGGTGTATCCTTCTCGCTATCGCCACCACACTGGGTGTTGTTTCTTATTGAGTTGAATCTTCATTCACTCAAAACTGGATTGAAGTTTGAATCAAAATAACCAAGTTGCTTTTACTTATCCATTCTTTGGTTAAGTCCTCGACCGATTAGTATTGGTCCGCTCCAACTATCACTAGCCTTCCACTTCCAACCTATCTACCTGATCATCTCTCAGGGGTCT